>CAWBON010000021.1:0-289591 GCA_963790445.1 uncultured Alphaproteobacteria bacterium
GAGAAATGCGCGTGCCTGCTACGAGCAGTGGGGTGCACTGGGAAAGGTAACCCAGATCGATGCCAGCTTCCCGCATATAAAAGTGACATCAGCTGCTTCTGCGCTCGGCGCAACCATCGAGACACCGGTCAAGCAGCTGGACGCGGAAACCGTCATAAAAGCCTCACAGACGCTCTCGAGCGAGATGAATCTGCCGAGCCTCATCGAGAAGCTTCTGCGCTTGGCCGTCGAACATGCGGGTGCGCAGCGGGGGCTGCTGATCCTGTTGAACAGTGATGGACCATATATTGAAGCGGAGGCGAAATCCGGGCATGGAAGCGTGGAGATAGTGACTCGACACGAGCAGGTCACATCAGTCGATCTACCTCAATCGGCACTCCAGTACGTATTGAGAACTCGCGAACCAGTTTTACTAGATGATGCTTCTTCCCGTCAGAGCCAGTCTCAGGATGAGTATATGCGGAGCAAGTGTCCCAAATCGGTGCTGTGCATCCCAATCCTCAAACAAGCCAAAGTCATCGGCGCGCTCTATCTTGAGAACAACTTAACGGCGGGCGCTTTCACCTCAGGGCGGGTGGCACTGCTTGAGGTTCTCGCTTCTCAAGCCGCCATCTCGCTGGAGAACGCTCGTCTCTATTCGGACCTGGGTCGCAGTGAGGCGCTCTTGGCGGAAGCGCAACACCTAAGTTCGACCGGTAGTTTTTTGTGGCGGGTTTCGAACGACAGCATCACATGGTCAAAGGAGACTCATCACATCTTCGACATTGACCAGTCCGTCCCAGTGACTTTTGAACTGGCCATGTCCCGGGTACATCCCGAAGACGATCCTCCCTTTCGGCAATTCCTGGACCGTGCCCGCGCTGAGGGCGGGGACATGGACTATGAGTTTCGGCTGTTATTGCCTAACAATTCGGTCAAACGACTGCACTTGGTTGCGCACGCCATTCGAGATCAGAACGGACAATTGGAGTATATCGGTGCGATCCAAGATGTTTCCGAACGCCGGGTTTCCGAAGAGGCACTCACTAAGACCCGTTCGGAGCTCGCCCACGTTAGCAGGGTTGTCAGTCTCGGAACATTGACGGCGTCGATCGCGCACGAAGTCAACCAACCGCTTACCGCGATTGTCAATAACGCAAATGCTTGCCTGGAACTCCTGCCACACTCGAGTCCTCAACTCCAAGAGGTCCAGAACGCGCTTGCGGAAATAGTCGACGATGCTGACCGGGCGAGTGCCGTGCTTGCGCGGGTTCGGCAGCTGGTGAGAAAAGCTCCATACACGAGAACCCTCCTAAACTTAAGGGACGTTGTCGCGGAAGTGTTGGTCCTCGCTCGGAACGAGTTCGCTGCACGTCATGTCGCCATACTGACTGAACTGGCGGAGGATCTGCCTCTGGTTTTGGGAGATCGTGTCCAAATCCAGCAGGTTTTGTTGAATCTGGTCGTGAACGGAATGGATGCAATGGGCACCATCGAAGAGTCGAAGCGTGCTGTGACCATTGGCGGCCGTACCGAAATAGGGGATGGACAACCGGTGGCCGTGATTGCCGTGCGGGATTCCGGCATCGGTGTAAAGCTCGAGGAGATGGACAGACTCTTTGAGGCTTTCTACACGACCAAACCGCAAGGGATGGGTATGGGGCTGGCGATTAGCCGCTCAATTATCGAGGCCCACGGCGGCCGGTTATGGGCTGAGCCAAACCAAGGGGCCGGTGCAACCTTTCTGTTCAGCCTGCCTCTTGCAGGGAGCGCTCCATCATGACAGAGACGAAGCCCATCGTATTCATTGTTGATGACGATCTGTCAGTTCGTCGTTCAACCGAGCGCCTGATTCGATCGATCGGCCTGGAAGTCCAAACCTTTACTTCCGCCCGGGAATTTCTTAAGAGCTCACGTCCTAAAGGACCGGCATGTCTCCTGCTCGATGTGCGCATGCCGGGATTGAGCGGAATGGATCTGCAACGCGAACTAGCTCGATCTGAAATCCATATTCCCATCATTTTCATAACCGCACATGGCGACATCCCGATGTCGGTGCGGGCGATGAAAGCAGGCGCTGTGGAGTTCCTGACCAAGCCTTTTCGCAGTCGCATTCTCCTGGATGCCATACGTGCTGCTATTGATCGGGATCGAGCAGCAAGCAACGAACGTTCTGAAATCGAATCTTTGCGCCACCGTTACGAACAGCTTACGCCTCGCGAGCGCGAAGTGCTGCTGCTTGTCGCCGCGGGACTTCTCAATAAACAGGTTGCCGGCAAGTTGGCTACCACCGAGCGAACGATCAAATTTCATCGCGCCCACATTATGCAAAAGACACACGCTGAATCGGTTGCCGATCTGGTCCGCATGGTTGAGAAGCTCGGAATTGCCAGTCCGCTTAAGTAAGCCAGCCTGTACTAAGGTTCAGGTGGATACTTCTGCCTCGGCGCTGTTACCGTTGGCATGAGCAAATTCCAGCTTCGCAGAGGCAATGGGTACTAAGACTAATAGTCTAGACGTCCCGCTGGTATCGATTGTTGACGATGATCTTTCGGTGAGACGATCCACCAGAAGACTCCTTCGCTCGGCCGGATTCCGGGTGGAAGCCTTTGCATCGGCCGAAGAGTTTCTAACTTCCGGACGAACCGAGGAGACCGCCTGTCTCATCCTCGATCTGCGGATGCCGGGCATGAACGGTTTGCAGTTGCAGCGTCGCCTTGCCGAGAGGTCAAAGCCAATTCCGATTATTTTCTTTAGCGCCTATTCTTTGCCCGATGAGGAGCGCCAGGCGCTGCAAGCGGGTGCGGTTCAGTTCCTGCAGAAGCCTGTCAACAAAGACGTGCTGCTGCCTGCGATTCGCAATGCGATCAAGTCTCCACCCCTCGGCGGGGAAAAAGGCTATGAATAGATGCCAATTATCCGGCACGCTCTTCTTTCGGAATTTGGGCGCGGCTCTTCGAATCTTTTGTTTCGGTGAACAAACGCACAGGGCAGCTACACGATCGACAGTCTGTGCAGAAAACTAACACCATCGTTTGATCCTGCTGTTCTTGGCTGGGAATCGGCGGTGGAAATGGATTGTGAGCCGGGCCTGAATCGTGACGGCTAACAGCATCGTCATATTCGATCTGGTCCATCGGCTCATATTGCCAAAGGGGGGCTCGGAGGGGCCATCCCCTTATTAAGCAACATTCTCTCCTAGCGTTTTATCTTTCTCGCCGATAACCCACTGCCATCGTCCGTCAATCGCCAGTCTAGTTGACCGCACCATCAGTCACGGCTCTCTCCATTAGTAGGGCTAACGTCAAGTCTGATATGTTGCTTGTTAAGACGCGCCCCCCACAGGGAGACTCCCTAGCTTTTGAAGCAGAAAGGTCATGGCGATTATTCATACGATTCGGGGTTTAAGGAATCATCCCTTCTCCTGCGCCGAAAGAAGATTGATGCACTCGTGTGCGGCAACGGCGTGATGGCGATTGGTGCTCGCGATGCCGCTGTGCGTCTACTCGGCCGGCAAGTGCCAGGCGACCTGGCGATCGTCGGTCAGGACGGAGTTGCCCTGGCAGGCTGGGAATGTAACGACCTCACCACGCTTGCGCTCGATCAGGCGGCTTTCATCGATGCTGTCATGCAACTAATCGAGCAACACGAAGCCGACGATGACTCAACCGGCACGGCGGTTATCAAATTCAGGGCTCGGTGGGGTTCGACCGCCTGAACTGATGTTTATATCCAGCCTCGCTGGCGTGTGTATGGGCGGTTGTAATCAATGCAGTCACACCGTTAATGCTGTCCAGAGCCCGCACGACAACGCCTCCACCGGCAGATTAGCCGCCGCTCTTTCTCGATGACATTGAGGTAACGCTTTCAGTGTCCGACTAGTTTTTCCAGATCTGCGGGATATCGATCCCCTTGTAACTTAATCTTCGAGAGAGCGTGACTAAGGTCGCACCATTCTTCGAGAGTGAATTCCAGGTCCACCGATCTCAGATTCTCTTCTAGACGCTCCAGCTTGGTTGTACCCGGAATGGGAACGATCCAAGGTTTTTGAGCAATCACCCACGCTAGCGCGACCTGAGACGAGGTCACACCTTTCCGTTGACCAATTTCATTGAGCAGATCCACCATAACCCGATTCGCTTTCATCGCCTCTGCGGTGAAGCGAGGCAAGGTGGCGCGGTTGTCGTTACGGCTGTCGAACTTCGTCTTTTCGTTCAAAACACCGGCGAGGTAACCTCTGCCGAGCGGACTGTAAGGAACGAAACCGATGTCGAGTTTTTCCAGTGTCGGCAGGACCTCCTCTTCCGGTTGCCTCCACATCAGGGAATATTCGCTTTGAACCGCGGCAACAGGCTGGACGGCATGGGCGCGGCGGATCGTTTCAGCGCTCACTTCGCAAAGACCGAAATGCTTCACCTTGCCTTGCTGAATTAAATCCTTCACGGTCCCAGCAACTTCCTCAATTGGCACTTCGGGGTCAAAGCGGTGCTGGTAAAAGAGGTCGATGCTTTCGGATTTGAGTCGTTTGAGCGATCCTTCGGCAACTTGGAGGATATGCTCCGGTCGACTGTTCAGTCCCGTCGATTTTCCCGTTCTCAATGTTGGACCCGAACTTCGTGGCAATGACCACCTCTTTGCGGAAAGGGAAGAGCGCTTCGCCCACAAGCTCTTCATTGATAAACGGGCCGTAGACTTCTGCGGTATCGAAAAAGGTAACGCCAAGCTCCACTGCTTTGCGGATGAGCGCTATCATTGCATTCCTGTCGGGGGCGGGCCCGCGATGGTAACTCATGCCCATGCAGCCGAGCCCGATAGCTGAAACTTCCAGGTTGCTGTTTCCAAGTTTGCGCTTCTGCATTTTTGAACTCCTGTCTCGACGAGACCATCAGCCAGCGACCCGGTGGCTGCTCTCGGGATCGTGCGGCACCTGTCGTATTCTTGCTGGAAAGCGGTGCGCTCTAGACCGAAATCACGGCGTTCTCTCACCCAGCGTGTGCGCTTTGGGCCTGGAGGGCATAGCGGACATTGCGTGAGAGCCAGACACTTCGTCCGCCGAAATACCTGAGCGAAATGCCTTGGACTCGAGTAGCCGACCTCAGCATTTTGCTGGAGTCTTTCGACGCAGAGTGGACGTGACGCCAACAGAGTTCTGCGCCGCCCAATGAGCAGCCAAAATCGTTTACAGCAAGACCGCGACAGGCTGAGCACGATTCCGCGAGAAGGGTCGCAGCTCCTGCCCTACTCTCAATGCGTGCCCGAAGTGATCTAGGAAGGCGACGAGCACACTAACCAGGAAAATGGATATGAACGGCTGTGTTCAGCGTAAACCACTGAGGCCATTTTGGGCATGCGGCTTGTGACAGCGAAGACGGCGCAGCGGTAGTCCTGACAAATCTTAAAAGAAAGAACACTGCGGAAGCTGCGGAAATTTCGCACTCGAACAAAAACTAAAAACGTAATCATGAAGTTATTCACCTCAGCTCTCCTGTCGCTATACGGCGACTTCGCGCCCAAGCTCGTGCAGATCACCGACGACGTGCTATTTGGCGACATCTGGGAGCGGCCGGAACTCTCTAAGCGTGACCGCAGTCTTGTCACCGTCACCGCGCTGATCGCCGGTGGAAACACCGAGCAACTGTCCTTTCACCTGAAACGCGCCCGAGAGAACGGCGTCACAGGGGCCGAGCTCATCGAGACCATCACTCATCTGGCTTTTTACTGGCGGTTGGCCCAAGGCCATGTCCGCTATCGCGGTCGCCAAAGAAACTTTCAAGCCCTAGCGCAACCTTAACCTATTCAGAGAAGATCTTAGTTATGAACATATCGTATGAAAACAAAGTGGCGCTAGTTACAGGTGCCGGATCTGGACTAGACCTCGCGACAGCAAAGGCTTTTGCCGAATCAGGTGCTTCAGTGGCGTTGGCAGATTGGAATGAGAAGGCAGTGCGTTCCGCAACGGCGGAACTGACTGCCCAAGGTCATAATACACTCGCCATCCATTGCGACGTAGCTGACGACGCTCAGGTGGAAGCTATGGTCGAGCAGACTGTCGCCACTTTCGGCCGCTTGGATGCAGCTTACAACAATGCGGGCGTGCAAAACGTTTTGGCCGAAACGGCGGATTATCCGCGAGAAGATTATGACCGCGTGATGGCCATCAATCTCCGTGGTGTCTGGAGTTGCATGAAGTTCGAGCTGCGCCAGATGCGCACGCAAGGCAGCGGCGCGATCGTCAACTGCTCCTCGCTTGGAGGGCTCGTGGGCGGCCCCGAGCGGGCCAGCTATCACGCCGCCAAACATGGAGTTATCGGTCTCACGAAGAGTGCGGCTCTGGAATATGCCGCCAGGGGCATTCGCATCAATGCCGTCTGTCCGGGTCTCATCGAGACGGCGATGTCGGACCAAATGAAGGCCGCCGGTCAAGCGGAGGCCCTCGACGCGATGCTAAAAGGGGTGCCTATCGGGCGCATTGGTCGTGCCGAGGAGATCGCGGACGTGGTACTTTGGCTTTGCAGCTCCGCCTCAAGCTTGGTCGTCGGCCAAGCCATCGCGGCCGATGGCGGGTATACCGTCCGCTGAGCGCAAAAGTTGATGAAACGCGTGAACAAAATCTGAAGATCTGCTTCTTAGAGCTTACTGCGGAACTCCGTAGGGGTCATCCCTACCACACGCCGGAACACTTGAGCGAAATGACTCGGGCTCGTGTAGCCCACGTCGAGCGCGATCTCGATCAGGCTGCGCGACGTTTCGCGGATGAGTTGCTGCGCACGGGTAACGCGTTCGCGCGTAACGAAACGCAGCGGCGACATGCCGGTCGACTGCTTGAAGATACGCGAGAAGTGGAAGGGACTGAGTTGAACTAGCTGGGCCAGGATCTCGACGGAAATCTCCTCGGCGAGGTGTTCCGTAACGAAATCCCCCACCTTTTGAAGTTGGCGGATCGGCAGTCCCCCACGGACCTCTGGTTTGCCCGAAGTGGCGCTGGTGTATTTCTCAGCGAGGTAGGTTGCGAAAAGCTGCGTGAGATCAGCGACGATCCTTGAGCTGCCCGGGACGCGCGCAGAAAGGAGGTCGGCGCAGGCGGCGCACAGGTGACTGAGCGCGACATCGCGTCCGAAGAAATCAATCACTTCCACTTCACTAGCGTTGCCGGGATAGATTGCTTCCAACGCGGCTCGGAACGAATCAATTCCCACATGGATGGCGATTGTTTCCAGCTCTTCGCCTGCCGGCGAACGGAAGCGGACCTCGTAGGGAGTGCGTGAGCGCGTGACAAAGATGTCGCCCCGCCGGATATGATGCGTGAGCCATCTCCCGCCCGGATCGCGCTCAAGAAATTCGGCTGAACCAACGATGGTGCAGCTAATGTGCGGCTCGGCTGTCGCTGGCACAAGAAAGCGATCAACGACGCGCGGAAAGCGGCAATGTCGGACATAGAGGTCGGACCACTGGAGCGACCTGCTGTCCGCCAGAATCTCTCCATTCAAATAGCGAGGAAATGCCGCCGCAGTCGTCCGGTTAGGCGTGTTCACAAGTTAATTGAAGGGGCAAATCGACGATCGGTCTCCTGACCATGTCAGCTTTAGCTCCGTTGTAACGCTACTTCCTTTGCTGATCGCTCTAAACAAAAACAATGGCTGTATCCCTCGCCATCACCTAATCACTGATGCCTTAACGCCCACTTGATGATTAATTCCGTAGCTCATTTGTTCATCGCCTCTTTCTTGAGTGCTTCTTTCACCTTCGCCACGTCCGTGCCTGCTCCAGCTCCCTCATAAAAGGAGAGGTCCTCGTCGATTCCGACTAACCGGAGGCATTGCCCTCCTGGAGCCTGGAAGTACAGGTGAGGGTCCGGTAACTCAAGTTTCCTGACGAGACCAGATTCGATGATTTTCCGGCTCATTTCCTCCATGTTGTCGGATTTGATTTCCAGCCAGACCGATCTCGCAGTCCGTAAGAACTCGCTCTCATCAGGGACATCCCCATAGAGAAACGCGATATAGAAGTTTTCTCCCAGACGAAGGAAGTCCCTATCGCTTTCCTCTTTGGTAATTTTGCCACCGAGAACATCGCAATAGAATTTACGAATGTTGTCCCGGTCTTGCCGTGGAACTATGACCGACGAATGATTTCCAAAAATTACCTTTGGCATGATCGCTCCTTTTTTTGATGTCTCCACTAATGGATGGGGTGAGGGGCCTGCAAATAAGCCCACCGTTCAGCCAGTTTTCCACCGGAGATTCGCCAAATAACGATGCCGGTGAATTCAATCGCTTTCCCGCTTTGCCTATCGGTTGCCTGCCAACGGTTTCGCACAACCACCTTGTCGCCCTCGGCAATGATATCTTCAATTACGACATGAAGATCCGGGTATCGGTTGAACGCTGCCGCCAGATACCTCTTCGGACCATTCGGGCCCGGCTCGGTCTCGCTCGGGGCGTCCGTTCCGTGCTCAATGTAATCGGAAGCGAAGTTGCGATCGGCGGCATCAAGGTTTTTGCGATTTACGAATTCCTCGAAATGCCGGCGTACAAATATCTTGTTGTCCTCGATCGACATAATAGCGCTGAGAGTCGGTGTTTCTAACTGGTTAACTGCAGAACTATCGGGCTTTTCTTTTTAAGCCTCTCCATTCTAGATGGCGACGGCTGGTCTACAAGACAGCACTTTTTCGTTACTTAGATACCAACTAGTTCCCTTATTAGCAGTACCCCCCGGGAGGCGATTACTCGTGGTGAATTGCGGCCGTTAAGAAACCCAGCCGAAGCCATCGGAGAGGTTGCTTGAAATTTGCTTAAACCGGTTTTCTGGCCCGTTGCTCCCCAACACCCAGGATGTTCAAGCGGCGTCCACCGATATTGACGAGACGTTGAGCATGCAAATACCAGCTCGTGACGTACGGCTCTTTTTGCGGCGCAGCTCCGATCTGTGTCACAGTGATTGCACGACGATGCCACCTCTGACGACAGCTTGCCTCAAGTTTTTCATAACCCTCTCTTTTGGCGTCGACCGTAACCCGATCGTGTTGCTTTGAGCCCGTATTCGCCAGTCTGAAAACTGGAGAAAATACATCCGGATAAATAGCTACCGCCACCGGTCGCCCGGCGTGGTCACGTACGTCTTCCAGAGGTATCCCCACGGAAGCACGAGCGGCACGATCACGACGCCCGGGAAGATGCCTGAGAACGAATCGGCGATGTCGGGATCCAGCGTGTGGCCCAGGTACGGGGGAAGCCACGCTGCGAGCACCCAGATGAGCTTCCACGTGAATTCGAAGATCAGCAGCGGCATCATCCTGACCGGATACCGTACGCCGAGGAGACAGAGCAGCGTAAGCGCGCCAAAGAAGCTGATCCCGACCCCATGCCAGAAATCCCACGGCTGCGTGGGATGCAGGATCGCCGGCCACGTTCGTGCGCCCTGCGCCAAACCAATCAGGAGATACGAAGCCCTGAGCAGGTAGAGGCGATAAAGCGGAAGCTCCGGCCTGGATTGTATCTGGACCATGCTGTACCTACGGCGTCATTTGCCGACATGTTTCACATTCGCCGTGTGAAATGCTAGCAAATACATCCTAGCCCGGATTCACCGGATGACTTTGGCGAAAAAAGACATCTTAAGTCGCATTCGCATTGTTCCGCAAGCCTTTCAAGAATAACCTCATGTTCGTCACCTGGCTCTTTGCGGACGAAGATGACTTCTTCACAAGACTTCGCATTTCGCCGTCTAGTTGACCGCACCATCAGTCACAGCTTTCTCCATTAGTAGCGCTAAGGTCAAGGTCGATATGTTGCTTGTTAAAGACGCGACCCCAAGGACCCAACCCTTGTCGAAGAACTTTAGTTACCCAGGGTGCGCATAGCGCCGCTCCATTTCATCGAAGCCTGGTTTGTCAACCAGGCGCTGGCGCTCGGCGAAGGACGCAATCAACCCTCCGCCCTCCTCTAACACGCCCTTATCGCGCAGTGCGCGCAACGCCGTCTGCATGCCGTGCACCGCGCCCTGAAGAGCTGCGTTGGCGTATAAAACGAGGCTAAATCCCATCTCGGCCGCCGCCGCCTCATCCACGATTGGCGTCTTGCCGCCCAAGACCATGTTCAACAGCTGCGGCGCGGAGAGGCGCTTCGGGACTTGCTTGAGATCAGCCAGGGTCTCGGGCGCCTCGACGAACGTCATATCGGCGCCCGCTTCGATATAGCGGCTCGCACGATCGATGGCAGCTTCGAACCCTTCGACGGCACAGGCGTCGGTCCGTGCGATGACGACTAGACCGTTCCGCCGCGAATCCACGGCTGCCTTAACCTTATTCACCATCTCCTCGGCGGTAATCAACTCCTTGCCAGCAAAGTGGCCGCAGCGCTTCGGCGTGCTCTGGTCCTCGAGTTGAATGGCGCTGGCGCCGGCCTGTTCTAACGTCTTGACCGTGTGGCCGACGTTTAAAGCATTGCCGAAGCCGGTATCAGCGTCGACGATCAGCGGCAAGTCAACAACACCTCGGATTGCCATCGTATGATCGACGACCTGGGTCAGATCCATAAAACCGAGGTCGGGCAAGCCGAGATGCATGTTGGTGAGGCCGGCGCCGGTGAGATAGACAGCCTCGAACCCGAGATCCGCAATGATGCGGGCGGCTAAGGCGTTGGGCGCACCTGGTAAGAGGACTCCTCGCTGGGTCTCAAGCATCTTGCGAAGCGTTCTGATGTGGTCGGTAGGCATAGTATTAACTCCGTTTTTCATGACAGTTGGACATAAAGCCGTCCAGCAAACAGCCGGCGTGTAGTCCGGAAGAACGAGCCGCGCTGCGCGATCCACACGTTGGGATCTGCCTGTTCCACCGCCGCACCGACCGTCAAGATGCCGGAAGGCATGCCGATGCGGATAGCCTCGCCCTTCGTCGCGCCCGGCGCCAGTGCCTCGGATAGGGATAGGTCAACTGTTTTGAGGACGTTGTGCAAAGGGGCGTCGTCTAATGCATAAAGCGAACTTGGCGGAGAAAGGAACCCGTGGTCGGCAGCGCCAGAGGAGACGAATGACCTGTCCCCATTACCAGGTACTGACGAATAGCAGAATCGTGCGCAACGGGCACTATAATCGTGATAATAATGAATTTGTGTAATTTTCTGTCGTGCATCAGAATGTCTTCGCGCTCAAGGATGCTGCAGACGCCCACAAAACATTGGCAGCGCGCGCAACCTCGGGCTCCACCATCTTGACCATCTAACCCAGTATCCACAGGAGTTTGCCATGAACAAGACAGCAATTACCTCGCCCGAACTTGCGCCGCCGGTCGGCCCGTTTTCCCAGGCGATCGAAGTCGGTGGTTTCCTCTACTTCAGCGGTCAGGTTGGCCAAGACCCGGCCACTGGCAAGGTGGTCGAGGGGGGTATTGTGGCCGAGACAGAGCGCATCTTCCGAAATCTCTCGGCGGTTCTCAAGGCGGCCGGTAAGAGTTTCGATCACGTTGCGCGCGCCGGCGTGTATCTCACGAACATGAGTGACTTCGGCGCGATGAATGGCATCTACGCCAAGCATTTCACCCAGCCCTTTCCCGCCCGCACGACGATCGCGGTGGCCGCGCTGCCGCTAGGGGCCTGCGTTGAGATCGACCTCGTCGTCAAAGCTTGAGGCGACGCACGGAGGGTGATCTTATGAAGTACACATTTCACACCTTCGATGTTTTCAGTTCGACGATGATGATGGGGATCGGATAGGAGCACCTAAAGCGTTCTCCCGACGAGTAACAGAATCGTGCGCAGCTGGTACTATCATCGTGATGATAATGAATTTGTGTAATTTATGTCGTACATCAGAATATTGGGAAATTCATGTTTTTGACAGAGGAACTGACACAGCGATTACCAGATAAAGTTTATGCCACTTGTTCGTATTGATATTCGTAAAGGCAAGGACTCTACCTACCGGCGTGAAATCGGCCGCGTTGTCTATGAAGCACTCATCGGTGTTGGGGTGCCCAAGAACGACCGATTCCAGGTGATTAGTGAACACGAGGACGACAAGTTCTTATTCGATCCCGATTATATCGGCGTCCACCGCAGCGATGACCTCGTTATTATACAAATCACCTGGAACGACGGACGGAGCCCGGAACAGAAAAAGGCGCTCTACCAAGCCATTGCCGACGGCCTGCACACGGCTGTCGGGCTCCGTCGCGAAGACGTTTTTATCAATCTTATCGAGGTCAAGAAAGAGAACTGGTCTTTCGGCAATGGCGAAGCCCAGTACGCCGCCTAGGGCCGCGAACTTCTTCAGGATTCGTTTTGGATTCAGGTTATTAGGGCGTGTTAACACTAAATAAGATTCTGTGATATTGACCGAGAGGAGCGTCTTTATGGGGACTTTACTTCAGGATGTTCGCTATGGTTTGCGCATGCTGGTCAAGAAGCCCGCATTCACGATCGTGGCCGTCGTGACGCTGGCTCTGGGCGTGGGAGCCAACACGGCCATTTTCAGCATCGTGAATGCCGTGTTGCTGCGTTCTCTGCCCTACCGCGATCCCGATCGTTTGGTACGAATCTTCTTTAACGAGCCCGGCGTAGGATTGCGGGACGTTGCGTTTTCCAAGCCCGAACTGGATGACCTGCAGACGCGAGCGGGTGTATTTGAAGATGTGACCCCGATCTTCGAGGGTAGCGAGAATTTGACCGGCGCCAAACAGCCCGAGCGTGTCGAGGCGGTCAATGGCAGTTTCAGCTACTTTTCTATGCTGGGTGTGACCCCGCAAATTGGACGGTTGTTTGGTCCGCAGGACTTCGCGCCTGGGTTCGCTCCACTGGCCGTGATCAGCGATGGACTGTGGCAGCGCGCCTATGGCGCCGATCCGAATGTTGTCGGCCGTACCCTCCGGCTCGACAATGATCCCGCTACCATTATTGGGGTTCTGCCACGCGGATTTCGCCATCCTGGACCGACGACTTCCGGCGACGTGGAAGTGTTTGGCGCCGGCGGATTCAGCGCAGATCCCTTTCCCCCGCCAATGCGTGGTACCCGGATTTTAGTATCTGGAATCGGACGACTTAAGCCTGACCTGACACTGGCGCAAGCTCAGGCGCGGCTCACTGCCATGGCTGCCCAATTACGCCACGACTTTCCCACCGATTACCCGCCGCAGGCGCAATGGACAATTGAGATTCAACCATTGCAAGAAACTTTGGTAGGCAATGTTCGGCCCATGCTGCTGGTGTTACTGGGTGCGGTAATCCTGATCGTTTTCATCGTATCGTTGAACATTGCCAATCTCCTCTTGGCGCGCGCTTCGGGGCGACAACAAGAGATGGCGGTGCGGTTAGCGCTGGGGGCGAGCCGCGGCCGCTTGGTGCGCCAGATGCTGACCGAGTCCATGCTGTTGTCGCTCATCGGCGGGGCCACGGGAGTCGCAACCGCAGTGGGTACTTTGGGTTTCATCCTGCGCTTTGTGCCATCGAACGTTCCCCGGCTCAACGAAGTACGAATCGACTGGGTGGTGCTGGCGTTCGCTCTGCTGATTTCCATTCTCACCGGCTTAGTGTTTGGACTAGCTCCAGCGCTTCATTCGGCAAAAGGCGCTCTCTCCTCGGCCATTCGTGAAGGCGGTCGAGGGTCCAGCTACAGCACTAAGACCGGCCGATTGCGGGATGTTCTAATCGTCTCTGAACTGGCATTTGCCGTCATACTGATGGTCGGAGCCGGCTTGCTGCTGCGTACGCTGGGGGATCTGTTGCAGGAAAATCCAGGCTTTAATCCAACTCAAGTTGTCACGGCAAACACGTGGCTAGGAGTTCCCAACGATCCGAAGACGGATCCGTATATCGGTATTCCTGGTAAGGCCACCTTTGATCGTGAGTTGCTGCGGCGCATGAAGGCAATTCCGGGAGTAGAACTCGCCGCAATCACCTCATCTCTACCGACCACCAATAGCAACCCCAACGCGGTCGGTGGCTTAGCGAATGAAGGTCTAGCGGTTGAAGATAGACCGGTCGAGTCCTCGCAGGATCTGCGCGCCGAGAGAATTCGGATAAGCCCCGATTATTTTAAGGTGTTCCAGGCGACGCTCCTACGCGGCCGCTCATTCACCGAGGGCGATGAAGACGGCAAACAGCTGGTGGCCATCATTGATGAAAGCACCGCTCGTAAGTATTGGCCGGATCGCGATCCGCTGGGCCGCCGAGTGCGGTTCGGACGAGACCTTACCAAGCCATGGACGACCGTCGTGGGTATTATTAAGGATATCAAGAGTGACGGTCTCGACATCGATGGCGTTCCCCACATCTACGTTTCGACCTATCAAGACCCCAGCAAGCAAGTGAGCGTGGTGTTGCGGACGTCTCTGCCCACGACCCTGCTCGAACCACAGATTCGGCATGAAATCCAGAGCATTGATCCCGGCTTGCCGGTATTTAATGTTTCTTCTATGAACGACATCCTTGATCGGTCACTGGCTTCACGCCGTTTTTCTGCCGATCTGGTGGGCGGATTTGCTGGACTGGCGGTGCTTCTGGCCTCCATCGGAATTTACGGCTTGTTGGATTATGTGGTCGGCCAAAGATCGCGCGAGATCGGTATCCGCATGGCCCTGGGCGCGCGGCGGGACGACATTCTGAGAATGTTCTTACGCAAGGGGGTCGCGCTTGCTGGCGTGGGCATCGTTGCCGGATTGGTCTTTTCTGCATCCACTGCGTCCATGATGGCAAGTTTGCTCTATGGGGTGCGCCCCCATGATCCGGCTGTGTTTCTGATCGTACCTCTGCTTTTGTTTGCCAGTGGCCGTTCTGGCCAGCTATCTCCCAGCCCGCCGCGCGACGAAAGTGAACCCGATGATTGCCCTTCGTGAGGCATGAACTCACCGGTTTACGGCCGGTCCAGCGATGGGAAGTTCAGAACGAGGATGTCCGGGGACTATTTGGGCGGTTGCGCCGCCCGCCGATTCGCGGGCACACCTCTTCGGTGCCTCGTCACGGACTTCGTGGTGTCGGCTGCCTCAAACAATTGCCGAAACCCGTGTGCCAACAGTTCGACGGCCTTCCCCAAGGCGCCGAGTTGCCCAACTCGGACTATCGCGACGGATCGGTGCAGGTCAAACGACGGGGGATGCAATACTTTCACGGGATCGATAGAATGATTCCTGGCAATAAAGCGAGCGGGTAGCAGCCCGACACCATAACCGGACTGAACGAACGCCAGCTGCATATGCATGTTGTGGATTTCAGCCGCAATTATTGGGGTGAAGCCGGCACGCTCCATCCGATCGATGAGGCTCGCCCGAAGAAAGCACCCGGGCGGATTGAGCACCCAGGGTGCTCGACCCAAACTTTTCCAATCACCGTCAACGCTGCCTTCGGCGCCTTGAACGATCTCCATGCGGTCTCTAGCGATGATATTCGTAAGAAGAGGTGGAGGCGCGGTTCTACCTTCTGGCAACAGCACGGCAGCAACGTCGAGTTCACCCGCGAGCAGCCGGTGAATTAATTCACCGGTAAGTTCGCTCGACAGCCGCAGTCGGACCTTGGGGTATTTCTCAGTCAGCGCCTGAATAGGTTCGATAAGCGTCCCCTCGACCAGGGCATGCGAGAGCCCGATGCGCAAAAGGCCGTGAGGTTCGGCGTCGCTTGAGGTAAGAGATTTCAGCGCCTCGGTCCGCTGCAGCAGATCTCGCGCTTGTTCGAGTACCCTGGAGCCAAGCGAGTTCAGACGCGGCGGCTTTACCGAGCGGTCGAGCAACTCGGCACCCAATGCAGCCTCCAGCCTTTGCACTTGCCGGGTAATCGCAGAGGGCGTCCGGAATAGACGATCGGCTGCACCGGCGATGGACCCGGCATGGGCGAACTCTACGAGGGCGCGTAAATCTTCGAGCATGGGGGTCTCCTAAGGCGTTTTCCCGAAGAATAACAGAATCGTGCTCCAATGGTACTATAATCCTGATGATAATGAAGTGGTAGAATGTTCTGTCTTGCATCAAAATGTTCAGGAAGTTCATGTTTTTGCGGAAATCTGTAGGGTCACATCTTAAGGGGCTGTTCCCAATAGGTCGAAGGTTAGGCGGATTTTCTTGAGTGTTTTTTCGTTAACCAATCTGGCAGTTAGTTGGCGAAAAGCAGCAAGGGACGGTGTAAAAAGAGGCCGAAGAGGCTGCTGAGGAGCTCAGAGAGGAGTAAGCTCGGGATGGCTCTTAGAGAGGTGTCTGATGAGTTTTCGCAAGTTCTGTACGGTGGCAATGAGCAGATCCTGGATGGCTTGGCGCCAAAGGCCCCGCCAGCGAGCGTGCTTCAAGCCATGTAAGACGCGACCCCTATGGCCTATGCTGGTACTTGGGCTAATGTCGCAATCGCGACCTTTACCGCGTTAACTGCGATAGCGGCATTATTGACTGTGTGGATTGCAAACCGCTTCCCACCTCCGAATATAATTCCGAGGTACTCCGATGGATTCAGGAGTGCGGACTAAAAAGGCTGAAGTTCCAAGCGGGTTCCGTGGCGGCGAGTCCTACGCCATAGGGTTTAGAAAGCCTACTATCGGGCCGGGGTCGGCCGCAACCGATCTAGAGCCGGTCAGAAATTCGGTTTCGCGGCGCTAGAAATCGTCATCTTCGGGGTCAGGGCTTGAGGTCAAATGCACTTCACTGAATTGCTCAGGAAAATCTCGGATAAAAGTCTCTGCGAGATGACCGAGGTAATATGCAAAAACGTCCTTGGTCAGCGGGGTGCCATGAAATGTCTGAACGTGGAACGCCAATCGATCGGGCTCAGTGTCGTCAGGCTTAAGGTACGCCTTATCCTTCCAGGCTTCGGACGTATGCGTATAATGGGGTTGCTGGTGAATTAAAGTGAAGCGCCAAGTCTTGATGCTGTGACTTTCAATGAAGGATGCCAACAAGCGCTTAGGGTCGGAAGACAAAAAATAGATACCCATTTGGCTCGCCTCTTTCTAGCCGGGAATCTACGTGAGTCGCAGGGGGTTGCAATGCTAGGGATGGAATCAAACCTTGGCGGAAAACAGATCAGCGGATCGGAAGGGAGCATGCTTAAAATCCCCGCCGGTTCCGAATCGCGGTTTGACGTTTCGCGATGAAAATCGGCCATTTGTCTGCAATCTGCTTAACGCCGAAAATCAGGCAGTTGTCTGCACTCTTTTGTAAGTGCTTGATAATCAATGAGTTTTGCACCGTGTTGGAATCGAACCAACAACCCAGTGATTAAGAGTGTATGGCTTCCCCCGATTTCTGTGATCCGATATGAGCTGCTGTGAGCCGTTGAGTGGCTCCTGGACAGGCTTTTAAGCCACTCTATCATTTGCGGCAATACGTTCCTGCGGCGCTCGCGTAGTTTGTTTTCGCGAAAGGTGCTCCGTCAACTCCAGCTCAAATTGCCATCTCCCCTGCCCTTTGACGGCGTCGAGTTCGGACCTTCGCCAAAGCATGAGGTATCGCAGCGAATTCGATGTCATCGGTCTGATTAGTCAGGCCAAGAGCGAGCTGGAAACCTCCGACCCCGCTGCGTACGTGGTCTTTCTTCTCGCCATAACGGCAGGCCTGCGAAGAAAAGAGATCGACCTTCTTGAGTGCTCATCATTTCGATTCAAAGACAACGTAATACGAGTTGAGCCAACCCAGTTCTTTCAGCCGAAGTCTCAAGATTCGATCGGTGAAATTCCCCAGATAATGACCCTCGCATTTTCACCGGCGGCATTTTGCTTTTGCTGATTTTGGCGTGTGGTTTGTTCGTGGTGTTGCGTCGTTCGATTCGTTGCCCACATTCCCACCGGTTGTCCCGAAAATTGTCCGGCCTCCACCTGAGACGTCCCGTTGCGGAACGAGATCATCCAGACGGATCAGGCGCGTCTTCTTGTTCTCCCGCTTTGGCAGGCCCGTTTCCTTCGCAATGGGCTTTTTTTTCCTGGCACTCATCGCCATTCACTACATCAAGACGCGTGCCAACCCGCCCGACATGCGAGCACAGTCCGCGTGCCAGGTCCCCGACCTCGAACGCATCCATTTCAACGGGAGGATGTTGCTCGTTGGCACTGGCTGAGTTTAATCGGACTGGAGGAAGAGATTTGCGCCCGTTACCCAATCCGAAGAGTGTTCCAATTCGAGCCTTTCGTGGTATCGAAACGCGTTCAGTGGTCTTATTCTGAGTCCATCCGTTCGAGACCGCGAGCGAGCTTCCCGCGCCCGATGCTGGCCGAGGGGGTGGTTCGCCGCGGATTGCGCCCGGTCATCTCGAAAACGCGGCGTATATGCGCGCGCACGGCCGCCCGAGCAGACAGACTGTGGCGGTCAGCTTTCGCGGGTTATGTTAGCGAAAGACTCGGTAATGTGAGTTGCGCACCACCTCCTCCAAGACTCGTCGGGCCGCACGCGCCGCGGGTCTCGCTTGGGGGTCGGAACTGAGCAGATTTTTTGTCAGTTCGACGAACGGCTGTGGCAGCTTTTGCCCACTTGTTTCCGTATCGAATGAAATCGGAGGCGCGGGCGGAGACACCTTCCTTGTAACCAGTTGCACAAAGGAGACTCCCAAAGCGTACAAATCGGCGGCCTCCAGGTTGCCCGCATCCTTTCCCTGCTCCGGCGGGATGTAACCGGGTGTTTGCCACGGCAGTGGGTCCGGATCATCAAGCCGGCACGCTCCCTCGAAATCAAGCGCCCGCAGTTCTCGATTTTTGCGGCACAAAAAGTTCGCCGGCTTGCAATCGCGCCACGCCCATCCGGCCGAATGAATATCAGCAACAATTCGCGCGATCCCCAGGCAATACGCCAATGTCCGGCTGGCCGAGATGCGCTCGCGGCTGGCGATGACTTCCAGCAAGGGCCTTCCCGCGACGTGTTCCATCACCAGATAATAGCAATTGTTGGCACGAAACGTCGTGATGATTCGCGGCAGGGGCCCGGCAACAGGGGAAATTGATCTTAAGAAGTGCGCTTCGCGTTTGATTCGATAGAACCCATCGTTGCCCTGCCAGTCTGTTTCTCCGTGCCTTCTGCCTTCCTTGATGATGCAAGGTTTCGCGGGTGCGGACGATAGATCGAGCGCCCGGTAAACACCTCCCCGCCCTCTCTGCACCAGCGCCTCATACTCCCCATAGGTCGTTTCCAGGGGGGTCATGGATTCTCGCGCACGGGGCGACCCTCTCCGGCGGAAGGGGTCGGCCAGCCACCGGGGCACCCCGGCGCCGGGTTCCCGGCGGTCCGGAACCAGCTTGCCATCCGGGCGCGCAATCGCGGAAACGGACTCGTTTCGAATCTTTAGATTTAGATCGGAAGAAAAAGCTCCGAAACGGTAGTGGACGCAGGATTTGTATCGCAACGCCGCATCATACGGGATGACTGGCGCCGGCTGGTTTGCCGTGAGACGGTCAAGCTCGTCCGCGAGGGCCACCGCGGCGTCTGTGGACGGCGGATACACGGTGACGAACTTGCCAACCTGACTGAAGCCGTAAAAGATCCCGGCATTCAGCTTTTGCAGTTCCAAAAGGGAGGTGGGCGCTTTGAATAATACCTTGCGCCGCTTCAGGCAAGGAGCAATCAACCGAAAAATATAGCACGCGGACAGGATCGTGGCGGAGACGTGCAGCTTCCACCCTTGCGCCAGGTCGCCGCGAGTTTTCTTCCGACTAAACCGCCAGATCGAGCCGTCAGGTCGGATTGGCAGGTAGGCGTCGCAAAGACCCTGCCACTCGGATTCCGACTCGCGGGCAGATTTATTCAGGAAGCTATGGCTGAGTGACAATGAGGCGAACCGAAAAATTTATCGCGTTACGTCGGAGACGGGCAAAGACTACCACTACACTCCCAGACTACTGTACATTAATTACCATCACAGCTTACATGCGTTGTAGTCAACCCCCCCCCTTTTGGGTCTTTTTTTGGCTTCAGCTCGCTGAGCTTCACCTTCGCCGCTTTCGGGGTATTCCCTTTGTTTGCTTTCGTGGATTTTCTAGTTGTCATTGGGTTCACTTTCTATCTTTGAAATCAAATCATTTGATACGACAGCATTCCTTCCACCGCCCGTGGCCCCGTGCTCTTCGTCGTTTTCATGGTTTGGCTCTTTCCTTAGTGTACTGGCTCTGAGACCTGCCCGATGGCATCTCGCAGGCGCCAACCTTCCCCACCCCTTGCCAGCCACCGCGGGAGAAGGTGTTGTTATGCCACACCTGGTCAGAATATTCTGTGCCTGTTCTCCACCGGCTTTCAGCGACGAGAAGTGGGGCTTGGTAGTACGAGGCTAAATCCGCAATCCTGCACCTCGCCTCCTTTGGCATCTTTCTTCGGCTTCAGGTCTTTCAATTTGACCTGCGGTTTCTTCGTTTTGGTTGTGGCTTTCGTTTTCATTTCTGTGGTTCTTTCTTTGGTTTGCTATGTTCCGACCTCGGCTGGGGCCGCCCCGAACACCGTGCGGCAACCGCCTTTCACATCCTGCTTCGGAATGAGATCGTTGAGCCGGATAGGTTTCTCACGGCGTTCTTTGCCGCTGGGCGGATTCGCCGATCCATGGATCGCCGGTTGGTTCTTTGCTTCCACGGCTCCTATCGTTATCATTCTCCGTGCCAACCGGCGGGCAGGCGTCGCAAGTCGCTTGCCACGAAAATCTTGTGTCTGATTCTGGCGGTGAAAACGCTGGACGCCGATGGCCTCGAAACAGAGCAATATTGCCTCAACATGGAGCTACTGGTCCTATTCTGAGTCCATTTCCTTCAAAAGGCGCGCCAGCCTGGCGCGGGAGATGCCAGCAGCCGCGCGGTCTGCCGTCGCCCGCAACAGGGGCACCGGCATTCCTGCCGGTGGGTGGGAACGGTGGCTTCTGGGAGCCGAGCAGCACAAGGCAGCCCTGAAGTCGACTAGACACGTTCCCTTCGCTTTCCGGCGGGAACGGACACGAGCATCATGCGATCCCAGCAAGGCTCGATGTTCGTCGTGGCCGCGAGCAGCGCGAGCGCGATTCCCGCAGCACCTTCGAGAATCCCCGGCGCAACGACCCATCGCTCCTCATCAGGATGCTCAGGATCCCGCGTCAATGCGGCAAAGCCGGCGATGCCCTGATCCATGCGCCTCATCTCCAGCGTGCGCTCAAACCAAAAGCGTGCGGCTGCGGCAAACGACGCGTCGCCCGTGGCTTGGAACAAGCGATTGAAAAGGTGCCCCACGCCGGCCGCCCCATGGCAGAGGCCGCAATCTTTGACACCGGATTGGCCCACGGGGCGCTCGACGGCACGGCGGGCGATCATCAACGCTTCGCGCTCCCAAGCCGGCTCCTGCGCGCAACGAGCCGCCTGAAGAAGGGCTGCCGCAATTCCCAAGTCGCCATAACACCAGGCAACGCGGGCCGGAGTTGCCGAAATGCCGGGTCCAACCCAGTAGGGGAAACTTGCTGAACGATCTCCAGGCCGCTGGGCCAGGAGCCAGGCCACGGCACCATCCAGCAACGGTCTCGCCTTGGCGCGTGCTCCGTTGAGCCTTCGATCAGCAGTTGCGCAGACCTGAGCGAGTAGCGCGATAACGCCCGGCACGCCGTGCGCCAATCCGAGGTCATAATAGCCTTTGAGGATATTCCTCGCGTTGATGTGCGGGAAGTAATTCCGGAACGGTTAACCAGGTGACGCCTTGAACGTTGCGCTGAGCCGTTTCATCAAGACGATCAATCACCAATTTCAGACACTCTAATGCCGGCCGTCGCGGCAGGCGCTCCATCGTATAAACACCGAAACCGACCAGACCGCTGATGAGATCGTAGTCATCCCGCCAGGGCGACACGCTAAGATGAACTTTCAATGCTTCATCAATGGCCTCGTTGGGATCATCACCGTCGGAATCCAGCAGTCGCCCCTCCAGGTGCGCTACTGCCCAGGCGATGCCTGTGAAGCCACCGTATAGGGAAGGTGACATTCTCGTCGCGGACACGGCGTTCGCCGCGTCATCAAGGAATCGCAGGGCAGTTTCCTCGTCGCCGCCGCCGGATCGAGCTTCAGCCAGGCAGGCATAATGAAGCGCCAGCCCGGCTAGTCCCCCTCCCAGTGATGCTTCCTCAAGTGGCCGGTCACGCAGTTCTTTGGCGATGGAATAGACTACCTCCAGGGCCTGCTCTCGCAGCGTGTTATTAAGAAGCGGGTGCCAGTCAATTGGGTTACTTTCTATCTTTGAATCAAATCATTTGATACGACAGCATTCATTTCAGTTGCCACCACACAAATTGCGGGTGCAGCCGCCTTTTGGGTCTTTCTTTGGTCTCAGGTCTTGCAGTTTGACCTTTGGTTTCTTCGCTTTGGCTTTCGCTTTCGTTTTCATGTCTGTGGTTCTTTCTTTGGTTTATTGTTTTCCGGTTTGGCTCGGACCGCCCCGAACACGGCGCGGCACCCGCCTTTCACATCCCGCTTCGGGATGAGGTCGTTGAGCCGGATCGGCTTCTCACGGCGTTCTTTGCCGCTGGGCGGATTCGCCGATCCAGGGATGGCCGGTTGACGGCTTGCTTCCACCGCTTCTTGCTTATCATTCTCCGTGCCAACCGGCGGGCAGGCGTCGCAAGTCGCTTGCTACGAAAATCTTGTATCTGGTTGTGGCCGTGGAACCGCTTCAAGCTGACGGCCTCGAAATGGAGCAATATTGCCTCAACATGGGGCCACTGGTTCTATTCTGAGTCCATTTCTTTCAAATGGCGCGCCAGCCTCGCGCGGGAGATGCCCAGCACTCGTGCCGTTTGCCGCTGATTGTGCCCAGCCTGTTTATAGACGGCGCGGATATGCGCGCGGATCGCCGTCCTCAGCAACAAGTCGTCGGAGTCCCGCGTTTCGCTCCGAGGCGCCGGAGCGGGCGCTGCGCCATGACAGGGCTCCTCCAGGCAGTCTTCCAAGACAATGTGCTCGGGACACACCGTCTTTCCTTCACAGAAAAGCATCACTGTCCGCATGGTGTGGTTGAGTTCGCGGAGGTTGCCCCGCCAGTGATGCGCCAGCAATTTGTCCATCGCGTTCGGGTGAACCGACGTGACCTTTTTGCCGGCGAGGCGCGCGGCGGACTTTAGTTCCGCCGCGATCAGCATGGGCAGCTCGTCGATCCGCTCCCGCAAGGGCGGGATGAAAAGCGTCACCCCATTCAGGCGGTGAAATAGATCCTCGCGAAATTTCCCGTCGCGGATTTGCTCTCCCAAGGGTCGGTTGGTGGCCGAGATGACCCGGACATTGGCTTGCAGCATGCGCTCCGAGCCGATCCGCTCGAAATCGCCGTATTCGACGGCCCGCAAAATCTTGGCTTGGGCGAGCGGGCTCATGTCGGCGATCTCGTCGAGAAACAACGTGCCCGAGTGGGCGAGTTCGAACTTTCCTTTCACCATCTTGTGCGCCCCGGTAAACGCGCCGCGCTCGTGGCCGAAGAGTTCGCTTTCCAGCAGCGTATCGCTCATCGCCGAGGTATTGAAGGAAATGAACGGCCCGCCCCTCCTTGCGGACGAATTGTGAATGGCGCGAGCGAGCAGCGTCTTACCCGTGCCAGTTTCGCCCAGCATGAGCACCGGAACGTCCGAGGTTGCGGCAAGTGCCGCCAGCTTCAGGCACCGCGCCATTTTCTCGTTCTGCGAGGTCAGGTCCTCCAGTCTCAAGCAGGCTTGTGAGTTCATGGTGGTGGCAAAATAGTCAACGCATGTTTTCGCGAAGCTGGCGAATTGGTTCGAAGGCGTATTCGATGAGCGCGCGGCTGCCCACGCAGATGCGCGCCTCCCCGGTCATTCCCACGCGGAGTGGACGAGGCTGGGCATTCACCTGGATGAAAGTCTGGTCGAGCGACCCGAGCGCCACAAAATGCGGTCCCTCCGGGGTCGTGATCGCCGCCGGGCTGATCCAGTCCAGTTTCCCGGAGATCGTGCCGTAACGCTGATAAGGAAACGCATCGAAGCAAAGCCGCACCCGCTGGGCGTTCGTGAGACGGGAAAGGCCGCGCTCCTGGAGCAACAGCCGCACTCGCGGGACCGCGTCGACGCGCGCGAGCTGGCAGAGTTCCGCGCCGGCCTGTACCAGAGAGCCCGGGTTGTGTTGCGCCAGCGAGAGGACCACCGCGTCGTACGGCGCGCGGATCGAGAGCAGGTTGCCTTCGGAGTTCTGCAATTGCGATTGCAGCGCCGCGATGCGGACGTTGAGCTTTTCAATGTCCGCGTGCTCCTCGGCACGCTGGCGCTCCCGTTCGGTCTCCATCCGTTTGCGTTCGAGCAGGACCTGGTCGAGCGATTTTTGCGCGAGGTTTAGGTCTTTCTCGGAGGCGGCGAGTTCGAGCTGATGATTGATAAACTCGACCTGTGAAATGCTGCCGCTCGCGACCAGTTTCTGCAGGCGCGCGACGAGGTCGCGATTGGTCGAGGCGTGCTTTTCCCGGAACTGCACTTCGCGTTGCACCTGTGCGACCTCGGAATCTTTGATGTCGAGCTGCGCATGATATGACGCCTCGAGTTTCGCGCTGTCTTCGTGTTTCGTGCTCAGGTCCTCGCTCAACGTCCCAAGCTGCGTGCGGAAATTCAGAATATCGTCGGAGCGCAGGACGAACAGCTCTTTGCCGGCCGCGGCTTCGTCGCCTTCGGCCACGCGAATCTGACTCACGACCGCGAGGTAGGGCGATTGCACCGGATCAGCGCCGTCTTTCGGAACGAGCACAAACCGGCACCGCACCGTCTCGGGTATGCGCACCACGATCGCCGCCGCCAGCGCGGTTAAAAATGCCGCAATCAGCAGCCACGCGATGGCGCGTGCGATCCACAATGGCGGATCTTGCGGAAGCATCTCCGAGGTTTGCTCCAACGAACTGATTGGCTGCCTTGTTCGAATCATCTCAAATGCCCAGTTGCTGGCTTGAAAGGTAAAAGTAGAGTCCGCGCCTGGCCATCAATTCGTCGTGAGTTCCCGTCTCGACCACGGCGCCGTTGTCCAGCACGACAATCGTGTTCGCATCGCGAATCGTACTCAGGCGATGCGCGACGATGATGCTCGTGCGTCCCGCCATGAGCTGGCCCAGGCTCTGCTGAATCGCCCGCTCGGACTCGGCGTCAAGCGCGCTCGTGGCTTCGTCGAAAATGAGCACCGGTGGGTCGAGGTAGAGCGCCCGCGCGATCGCAATGCGCTGGTTTTGTCCGCCGGACAGGCCGAGGCCCGACTCGCCGACGCGCGTCTCGTAGCCGAGCGGCAGGCGCATGATGAAATCGTGCGCGTTGGCCGTCTGCGCGCACCAGAGCACGCGATCAAAATCCGGCTCCGGATCGCCAAAGGAAATGTTGCGGGTGATGGTCTCGTTAAAGAGATGATTCTCCTGGAGCACCATGCCGATTTGGCGGCGCACGTCCCGGTAATTGAGCGTTTTCAAATCGACCCGATCAAATAGAATCGTGCCCTCGGTCGGATCGAGCAGGCCGGCGAGCAGCTTGATCAGCGTCGTCTTGCCGCTGCCGCTGCGGCCGACAATCGCGAATGTCCGCCCCGGAGCGAACTGAAGGCTGATCTGCTTCAAAATGTCGGGCGCCTCCGAACCGCCGTATTTGAAACCGACGTTGCGCAGCTCGATGTGGCCGGCGAGCGTGTGCACCGGCGCCAGGTGCGAGCGGTCTCGGCCCTGCTCGGGTTCGGGCTCAAAAATGTCATTCAACCGGTTCAACAGCACGATGACGAACTGCGCCTGGTCCCAAATGCCGAGCGTCCGCAAAATCGCGCCGTAGGCCATCGCCGTCAGGGCGCTGAAAGCGACAAAGGCGCCGACGCTGATCTCGTTCTTGATCACCATGGTGGCGCCGACCCACAGAAAGAGCGTGGTCGCAAGCAGGCCGATCGATTGGAGCACGCTATCGTAGGACAGGACGATGAAACTGCTGCGGAAGATCTTTTTGGTGATGCCGAGATACTCGTTGAGCATGGCGTCGCGAAAGGTGAGTTCCGCCGAGGCCGCCTTGACCGCCTCCATGCCTTTGATGGCGTCGATCTGATGCGAGCTGTATTTGCCCTGGCTCTCCTCGATGTCCGCAAGGAGCGGACGCACCACCTTGACAGAGAAGTACATCAAGGCCGCGTAAAGCGGCGTCGTCGCCAGGAATACGCCGGCCAGTTTGGGGCTGTAAGCGGCCATCACGGACAGCGCGCCGCCCAGCGTCACCACCGCCAGCAACCCACCGATGCCGAATTGGACGGCAAACTGCCGCACCTGCCGCGCGCCGTCGAGACGGCGCTGGATGTCCCCGGTCCGGCGGCTGTTGAAATAGGTCATCGGGAGTGAGAGCAACTGCCGGGTGAGAAAATCGAGCAGCGCCCCGTCGATTCGGACGGCAGCGAAACTCAGCAGATACTGCTGCACAAGATTGGCGATCTGCATGAAGACGAGCGCCACAGCCATCGCGAGCAGGAGGACTTTGAGTAGACCGAGGTCGTTTTCGACGATCACCTTGTCCACGACCATCTGCGTGAAGATGGGAAAGAGCATTTGGAGGAACGTGACGGCCAGCGCGAGCAGGAGGACCTGGAGCAGGATGGTGCGGTGGCCTTTCAAAAACGGCACGAGCTTGGCCAGCGGCGAGACCGCGAGCGGAGCCTGTTCAAACGCCGTCGTGTAATCGAACAGCGCCGCGTAGCCTGACCATTTCGACTCGAATTCCGCGCGCGGGATTTTGCGCGGGCCGAGCCCTGGATCGTCCACGCGCACGTGCGATTTGGCGACGTCGTAGAGCACCATCCAGTGATTGCCTTCCCAATGGACGATCGCCGGCAGCGGCATGTTCGAGAGGTTCCGTATTGAGACTTTGAGCGCGCGCGCCGCGAGGCCGAGTTCCGTCGCCGCCTGGCACATCGCTTTCAAGCTCGTGCCGTCCAGCGCGGTGTGGCAGAGTTGCCGGATGCGCGAAAGACTTACCGTGCGGCCAAAATGACGGCAGATCATCGCCAGGCTCGCCGCGCCACAATCCATCGCGTCAATCTGCTGGACGTGCGGGATGCGGCTGATGCGTCTTTTTCGTTTGCGGAAAAGCCCGCGCTCATCGGCAAACGGCTCCTCTTCCGCGGGCGGCTCCGCCTCTTCGGTTATCGCAGTTTTGTCGTGGACGCGCGTCTCGGCGGGCAGCAGTTCGGCTTGGAAATCGAGCGGCACACGCACCTCCGTATCGGCGGAGTATTGCGCCAGGCGCTCTTCGAGCAACCTTTGAAACTCGGGGTAGGCATTTTTCAACTCGCGCACCGCTTCCGGCGCCAGCGCGAGGAGGCGGCAATCCGTCGCCGCTTCCGCTGAAGCCGCGCGCGGCTCGCCTTTCAAGATCGCCAATTCACCAAAAAAATCGCTTTCGCGGTAAAAAGCAAGATTCCGGACGTGTCCATTCTTTTGAGCAAAAGCGCGAACCCGGCCGCGTTCGATGACATACATCGGCCCGGCCGGATCGCCTTCGCGAATAATGAGGGCGCCTTTGGCAAATTCGACCGGCTCAAGCTTCTCAATGAGCGCGTGCAGCGCCCGCTGGGGCAGCCGCCCAAAGTTGCTGAACTCATAAAGAAAACCGTGCAGCGCCCGGAGCCGTCCCGTCAGCTCGAGCGAGCGCTTGAGATCGGGATGCTCGTCAAGCAGCGCCAAAAAATCCGTCCGGTTCAGACGCGCCACATCCACTGCGGTGCTGCATCGCACCGTGGCCGTACGCGCGCCGCCCTCGAGCAGCGCCGCCTCACCGAACTCGTTGCCAGGACGCAGTGTATTCAGCGCAATTTCGTCGCCTTGCTCGCGCACCTTGACCACGCGGACTCGCCCGGAAAGCAGCACGTAAAAGGCGTGCGCTTCCGCGCCCTGCCTCACAATTACGTCGCCAAACTCGTAATGCTCCTCGTGCAAGAGTGGGCGCAGCTTGTCAAACTCACGCTCTGACAGAAAACGAAACAACGACGAACGCCTCAGAATCTCATCGGCGCGGTTGTTCATACACTCGGCCCTGGGGCGATCAGCCAGTGAATGTGTTTGGCGGCGAGTTCCGAGAAATGGCGTTGCAGGATGTGCCGTTCGACCCGGCTTCGAATTTCGTCATCGACAAAACTCGGCTCCACTTTCCGGACGATCCTGCAAAGCTGGAAGCCGTCTCCGCGCGGCATCGGCTCGAACACCGTGCCCGGGACCGCGCAGAGAAATCGCTGCCGCAATTCATCGGGCAGGTCCGCGATCATGGTGCAAGTGAGGCGATACGGATACCCACCTTCGCGCGCGAGTTCCTCGAACGGCTGGGCATCCTCGCGCGCGCACAAAAACGCCTCGTGCGCCGCGTCGCTGGATTCCAGTTCGATCGTCTCCGCGTCCACTCGGGTAAAGTCGATCCGATGGTTGCCCAACTCATGTTTTACCGCGTCGTCCGCCAGGAGCGCCTCACACCGCTGGCGATAGGATGCCTCGAGCTTCAGCATGCTCTCCAGCCAGGGCCGATCACAACCGAGTGTGGCGAGCCATTCTCGCCGCGCCGCGCCGTCGAGTTTCCATCGTTCCGCAAAACGCTTCCGCTCCGCGGCGATCAACGCGGGATCGGATTCCGCGCCGCTTGCCGTCTGAATAGCGAGACGCCAGCTCAGGCCCCTCGCCAGCCGGTCGAATTCGCCGGAAAAGAAAAGATCGACCGTCAGGGCATCGCACAATTCCGATTCTGCGGAAAATATTTCGATCCTCGCCGGCTCGACTTCTCCACCCAGCGCCTCCGCCCAATACCGCCTTTCGAAATAGTCGGTGAAAGCGTCACACGTCAGACCTCGCTCTGTCAGCCATTGTTCGGTCTCCTCCGCGGTAATCAAATCGCGCTCATAGCGAAATACCTCCGACACCGATTGCAACGTCAACTCATCCGGTTCCAGATCCGTTTCCGCAGCCTTCTTCTCCGCTGCCACAGCGCGCAGCAACCGCTGCCACATCGGCTCCAACTCGTCACGAAAATACGCCGCAGCGATGATTTCACTGACAGTAACCAGCCGATCTGCACAGCGAAAAACTGCGGGGTTGGGCGGTGAATCTGGATTTACGTCCTGCATCGAACACCCCTTTCTTGGCCCCGTCCTTGTCGCGTATGGAAATCCGATCCTTGGGTCTGCCGGAACTCGCGGAGAGTAGTGACGTCCGACCACCGATTAGATCTCGTTACACCGTCGGCCCTGGTCGCCTCAACGTCGAGCAGTGTCTGCATCGAGCGCAGTAGCGCGGGACCAAGGTCTGGAGCGAAATTGCAGTCCGGCAAAGCAAGCACTGCTGCTGAAAAGCGTTTCGAACCCGGCGCATTCATCTAGTGCGAATTCCGAGCGTCTTCGAGAATTCGGTCGGTCCGCGGATACGCGTATTGATCTCAGTCCTATCCAACACGTGCGATCGTTTGAGACGTTCAGGTGGTTCTGGCGCGGCCGCAGTCCGAGTCTCTGCGTTGAGCGTCTGGAGGATGCTTCGAAGTTGATTGTGGATCGTCTGAGGGCTCGCTGAGCGAACCTCGGCGACCTCTTTGTGGCGCTTCTCTTGGATCATCCAGCGAAGGGCCTCCCTCTCTGACCGAGTCAGTCCTAAAGCAAAAAAAGGGGCTTCAGGGAGAAGTTCAAAGTCCGGGGCAAAATAAATCCTTTCGAGCTCGTCCATCAGGGACTCGACTCTAAAGATATCGCTGCAAGTCATGGCCGGAGGGGGCGGGCAGGTTCGAGCACGGCTGATATCGTTAGCGTGTCAAATGCCCGCATCCCCAAACAGCCAACGAATATAGGAAATCCCAGCAAGATGCACGGCCAAAAGCATTTCCAGCTGAGCCAATACGCTCATCATGGGTCCGCCACGAAACCGAAAATAAGGCACGACAAAGAGCGAAATCTCCTCGTGGATGAGCGTGCGAACCTTGGTCGGCAAGGCCAAATCCAGCGCAACAAGGCAGTCGGTGTTCCCATACCAGTCGTCACATAAAAACGAGCTATAAGGCATCACGATTTTGAAAGATTGCGTAGAGCGGCCCAAATGGGAGCAAGTATGGCTAGGGGCGGTTTACCGGCCCGGTAAAATCAGCGAGCTTCACAGGAACCCGGAAGATCGGGAAGATCCGTGGCTGTGGGATGATCGACCAGACTGGGAAGACGTGGTGGAGAGTGAGGCGAAGCTAGGGCGAGAGCGCGCGATGCGGAAGCAGGCTATGGAAGAGGCGAGAGCACGCAAGCGGACGGAGGGTTATAAGGACCTTACCCACAGCCTGAAACGCGCCAGAAAACCTATCTAGCGACATTGCAGCGATCGTTCCACTCCCGGAGTGCTCCGCGCAGTGCGCCTTAAAATGCTTACTTAACCCGCACCCGAACCCGGCGAACGGGGCCTAGAGTAGATGCTTAACCTCAGAAAGCCAGTTGGCGCTCAATGACAGGTCACTCGCTCTAAGCTTCTCGATAAATTGCTCTGGCGAGCAGGGTGGATTTCTCTGTTCTCGGCGGCACAGCTGCAAATGCGAGAGCACGACACTTAAGTTCTCCTCTTTCTGGTACATGAGGAAATCGTCGGGGTGTTGTGCTTCGATATCGTATTCCGCGAGGGTCGCAGTGGGGAAGTGGTCAGTGTTGCAGCTGACGATTACCTGTGCGCCCGCCTTTATTGCGGCAGCTAGTACGTGTCGATCGTTAGCATCCGGCAATTCTAGGCCGTTGATCAGGCGGCGATATCCGAGCACTAAGCAATCAGGCACCGCTGCATCGATCAATCCGCGAATCCTTTGAATCTTTTCATTTCCAATGTCCGGATACTTCTCCTTGAGATTACGCATCCATTCTTGGTGAATGTCCTCGGTCCATTTCGCGCGGTAAATCCCGGCTTGCGCTAAATGAACCAGTACAGTGCGACGGAAAGCCCCAAAGAAGATATTAGCGTCGTAGACGACCGTGAAATTGGAGCTCATTCAAGCCCCAACTCTGCATCTAATTCGGCCAGTTGCTTTAACGCGGTCCGTGAGGTGCTCTGTAATTGTTCTTTGAGCCTTTGAACTTCAGTGAATGGGATCTTGCGCCGGTTGCCAACCTTTTGGATCAACACATTCTGTTCACTTAGAAGCTTGATCAGAAATGGGCGGGAAACGTTCAGGAAGTCTGCGGCATCCTGAGTGGTCAACATTGCTTCGTTGGGAACGATTGTTACCGCTTTTCCTTGCGCAAATTGAGCGAGAATATGTGTGAACATCTGTACGACCCGAGCGGGTACTAGAACGAGTTCGTCCTCCTGTTTTGGGCCGCGCACATGCAGTTCGGCGTTCGTCCGGCCGAGAAGCCTGGAAGAGGAGCGGGCAGCCTGTTGTTCCTGGGCAGTCGGAACAAGTGTTTCTAGCCTGGTCATGGCGTGAGTATAACTTGGGGAATATTCGAAACAATCGAAATATTCGAAATATTTTATTTCGGCCCAGAGGCACTTTCTCCCCCTGGAGGGAAGGCTACGGCGAGAGCATCAAAGCCCGCTCTGGCGGTCATATACGCAGCGAGGATCAGCGTCATTCCGGTTGATGAAGCCAAAACAGATCATACTTGAGAAGACTTTGGCCCACCAAAGTGTCGAAGCACCCCCTTTTCTAATTTCCCATTTCCATCGTAAGTCCCTCAGCCTGAGAACTGCACCGTGTTGGAATCGAACCAACAACCCAGTGATTAAGAGTCACTTGCTCTGCCAATTGAGCTAACGGTGCTAAGTATTAGCGGGACAGAAAAGTAGAGGGAGAAGCGTTGGTTGCAAGCAAAAATCACGCCCGTGGCATCCGCTGATGGCGACCGGGCTTAGTCTGGCGCCGAACGAGTCACTCCGGACACATAAGTTTGGACAGGGAAAGCAACCAGCCGCAAGACGAAAAACACTTTGAGCCCAATCCTGATTTAAGATCCGCAGATTACTCAGATTACACAGATTTCTAAAGGCGATCGCGGATCCATTTCCGGCTCCTCTTAAAAATCTGCGTAATCCGTCTTCGCAAAGCCTACGGCGCGACAGGTTCTGTGTAATCTGCGGATCATTCTCTCCGCCGGCGCTTTCGGGGGCAAGGGAGGTCACAGGAAAGCGCTCAGATCGGCAGTCTGCTCAAGTACCGACCGTTTGGGCATAGCGATCGACAAGACAAAGGTCGACCCTGCCCAAACCCGTACTTTGTACTGAGCAAAATTCTGAAACAGACCCTCCCAGATCCCAGAATCGATCCGCGAGAACTCAGATAGATTATAGATTTGAAACGGGGTCATCAGGCCAGTGGTTAAAACCTTGGAGAGAGCTTCTTTGGCTGCCCAAAGGGCGGTAGCAACCCTTTGTCTGTCCGTGGCAGCACTTTCAACCCAGCTAATCTCCTGAGGAGATAGCTGGGAGAGAATGGTTTTCTGCCGGGCTTCTTCAATTCGCTCGACATCGACCCCCATCGGATGCCCAACCGGAAATGCCAGACAGACGGCTAACGAATCGGAGTGGCTAATGGTCACACCCCACCCACCCGTTCGCCCGGAGTGCACGATCGGCTGCTCAAAGACTCCTCGCGCAATCTCGATACATTTAGGATCCGGTTCCGCGAGAGGATCTCGCAACGCGAGCTTGGCAGCATATCGCCCGAGTAAGTAACTCTTCCGCCTGCGCTCAGAATGGAGAGTGGAGAAGTAGGCGGCTTCGATTGGCCCAAGGAACTGAGCGGCTAGTTCATTCAACCAGCCGGTATCCTCCGCAAAGGCCATGACCAGGGGCGCGTGCAGGCCAGTCTCCGCGCGTCGGATACGCAGCGAATGCGAGACTGTTCGGGGGAGCTTGGTAGGTTCCATCAGGTAAGGCAAAGACCGCGGCTTCTATAGGTGTAGCCTATCGTCTGCATCCGAAAGAAATATTTCAATCTCGGTAGCGTATCGCTGATCTTGGTTGCGTTTTGGGGGCAGTACACGGACGTCGGGGAAACGCCGATACGCTAGTAGAGGGCGTGTCGGCGTTAGGGCGTTTTAAGTGCCCGACTTCGCCCTGTCGTTCTAAACTCCAGGAGGCTATGTCGGGCCTGCGGGACCGGTCCGGCCTGGAACTCTGATCTACTTAGGAAGTAGGTCGCTGACCAAAGACCGTTCTTCGGAGAGTTCTTTGATCGACACATCGATCTTTTCCCGGCTGAAATCGTTGATGGGGACGCCGGGGACGATCTCCCAGCCGCTGCCGCTGGTACGAATGGGGAAAGAGGAGATCAGCCCTTTTTCTACGCCGTAGCTGCCATCGGTACAAACGGCTACGCTGTACCAATCGCCGGGTGTGGTTGGCGTCACTAGCGTGCGCACCGTATCGACGGCTGCGTTAGCGGCCGACGCCGCAGAGGAAGCGCCCCTTGCCTTGATGATGGCGGCTCCACGTTGTTGAACGGTGGGGATGAATGTTTCTTTAAACCAAGCCTCGTCTTTGATCACTTCGGTCGCCGGTTTGCCCTCGATCTTGGCGTTGTAGAAATCCGGGTATTGAGTTGATGAATGGTTACCCCAGATCGTGACATTCGTGACTTGGGAATTATGGCTTCCGGCTTTGGCGGCAAGTTGGGCCTTGGCCCGGTTTTCGTCGAGTCGGGTCATGGCAAACCAACGGTCGCTAGGAACGCCTTTGGCATTGTTCATCGCGATCAGACAATTCGTGTTGCACGGGTTCCCCACAACTAGGACCCGGACGTCTGAGGCGGCGTTTTTAGCAATGGCTTGTCCTTGGCCCGTGAAAATCTTGCCATTAATGCCCAAGAGATCTTTTCGTTCCATCCCTTGTTTACGCGGAACACTACCCACCAAGAGCGCCCAGTTCACCCCGCTAAATCCTTCATCCAGGTCGGCAGTCGCGACAATGCGCTTCAGGAGCGGGAAAGCGCAATCTTCCAGCTCCATCACGACCCCTTCCAACGCGGGTAACACGGGTGGGATCTCAATGAGGTAAAGCTCTACGGGTTGGTCCGGTCCGAGCATTGATCCAGAAGCGATACGGAAGAGAAGCGAATAGCCGATCTGACCTGCGGCGCCAGTCACGGCAACCTTGACGGGAGATTTCATGAGGAAAAATGGGAATGGTGGGGCGGGTTGTCAATGAAGGTAGCAGCGAAGCTGCGACTCAAGATAGCCTAGGGCGAAGCCCTAGGTACTGAGAATAGAAGGAGCCCAGCGCTGAAAGCGCGACTCAATATGGACGTTCGTTTCTACGCTGGACTTGGCAAATCGTCGCCGCCGAGCTTTCTACCGCGCCTTCAGCGCTAGCACATTTGTGGTAGCTTACCTAGGGCTTCGCCCTAGGCTGTCTTGGGTCGCAGCTTCGCTGCTAAATACCCCTCCCCACCCCCAACAACGCATCCACCTCTTTCCTATACGGCATAGATGGCGCGGTACCGCGCCGAGTCACGGAAATCGCAGCAACGGCGCACCCGAACCGCACGGCTTCGACCAGCGATTTTTTCTCCGCTAACGCCACGGCGAACCCGCCGGCAAAAGCATCCCCGGCACCGGTTGTTTCGACGACGTTGTCCATGTGGAAGCCAGGGACATGCTCTCGCACCCCTGGCCCTTTCACAAAAACTCCTTTCTCACCCAGTGTGATCACCACATTCCTTACTCCGAACCCAAGCAGTTCGTCGGCCAGTTGCTCGATGTCTGGGAATTCATCCAGCGACTCTTTTCCAACCAACGTCACCGCCTCCGTCTCGTTCGGGGTCAAATAATCGATCTTGGCCAAGACCTCAGGCGGAACCGGCAAAGCGGGGGCCGGATTCAGGATGATCGGTACCCCGGCGGCATGAGCGAGCTCGATCCCGCGAACCGTGGGAGCAAGCGGCAGCTCCAGCTGGGTAAGAAAAATATCGGCGCTACCGATATCCGCTTTGGCGGCTTCCACCTCTTCGATCGTGAGATTGGCGCAAGCGCCTTGCACAACGATGATGGAGTTCTCATGGGTCTTTTCGTCGATGATGATCGTCGCGGTGGCACTGGTCTCTTCGGGGTCCTCGTAGATATGAGCGAGACTCATCCCCTGCTCCGTATAGAATCGCTTCGCCATTTCCCCAAATGCATCTCGCCCGATCTTCGTGATCAAGCCCACATCGGCATCTAAACGCGCTGCAGCTACCGCTTGGTTCGATCCTTTCCCGCCAGGTCCCAGCTTGAAAGAATTTCCCAGGATAGTTTCTCCCCACTTCGCCATCCGATCGGTTCGACAGGCAAGATCCGTGACGAATGCTCCCAGGATGCTGACTTTTGCTTTGGGCATGGCCTAAAAAATCACGCCCTTCTTGATGATCACACAACCGTAGGGACGTAATTCACCGGTAGCGACGATAGCGAAGGCTTTCTTCGCTCGTTCATAAAACGCGAATCGTTCGATTTTGGCGAGAGGCGAGGATTTTCCTTCTCGTTTATCGATCACGGATTGAAATTCTTTTTGTACATCCGGCACTTCATCCGGTTTGCCTACCACCTCCATGCGCAAGGCGGGATCATCGACGAATGAATCCAGGGGAATCAGTTGCAGAATGGCATCCAGCGCGGCAGGACCGCTCACGCCATCGAGCCGGACAAGTCTTTGCGCCATGGAAACGGCCGGGAAATGGGCATCGACGACCACGATGTCATCGCCGTGCCCCATCGAAGCTAAGGTATGCAACAACTCGGGAGTATGCAGGGAGGTAAGGTTCTTAAGCATAAGGCTGGGTTTCTATATCACGATTACTGGTTTTAGGTTTTAAGGTGTTTGGTTTTTCGTGGTGAATAAGTGGACGGATGGACTTCAGCGGCCGAGTGGACCATCTCCTGGCTCCTGGATTCTACATCCTAGATCCTTAGATCCTAGATCCTAGATCCTAGATCCTTACTCATTTCACCGCGCCCATGGTTAGGCCTCGGGTCAGATACTTCTGTAAAAAGGTCGCCAGGATCAACGCGGGGAGAATGGCCATGATAGCAATGGCGGAGATTTGGCCCCACAGAATCTCGTGGCCACCGGCAAACTGGGCGATCACCACCGGTAGCGGGGTAACATTCGATCCGCTGAAAATGACGGCATAGGCGAAGTCGTTCCAGGCGAAGATGAAGGTGAACAGCGCCACTACGACCAAACCGGGGGCGGTAAGCGGAAGCGCGATATTTCGAAAAATCTGGAAGCGGGTGGCCCCGTCGACTTTAGCTGCTTCCTCGATCTCGCGTGGTAACTCCTCGATAAATCCTTTCAGGATCCAGATCGCGAACGGAAGATTGAAAACGGTATAGCACAGAACTAACCCAGCGTAGGAATCGACTAATCCGACGAACCGGAAGATCACAAACAGAGGTAGGATCGTTGCGATCGGCGGAAACATGCGGATAGAGAGAATCCAGAAAGCCAGATTCTTTTTGCCGACCTGGAACCGAGCGATGGCATAGGCAGCCGGAGCACCCAGAAGCACCGAGACGGCCATGGAAGAGAACGCGATGGTGAAGCTATCTATCAATCCTTTCATTCCACCGCGTTGAAGTGAATCTGGATAGTTCAGCCATTCCAGGTTAGCTGGAACCCAAACTGGCGGCCGGGTAAAGAACTCGCCTCGAGCTTTGAGGCTGCTGGCAATGATCCAAAATAGGGGAAAGAGCAGCACGATCAGAACCACCAAAATAGCGAGCCATTTCAGGAGATCGATCACGAACCGTTTCGACATTAGTGAGCCCCCTTTCGATCAACCAATCCCAAATAGCTTTTTGCCATAATGGTAATGAGAATCAGTTGGATGAATGACATCGCCGAGGCGTAGCTGGGATTGAAAAACTTGAATCCCTGTAGATAGGTCAAAAATGTAAGCGTCTCACTACTGTTGCCGGGTCCTCCCTGGGTCAGGATATACACCAAATCAAAGGTTTTGAATAAATCGACTCCCCGGAGCAAAATGCCAACCCCGGCGACTGGGAGAACCAGTGGAAGCGTAATCCGTCGGAACATGGACCAGCCATGGGCGCCGTCGAGTCGAGCAGCCTCTAGCAGTTCCTGCGGTTGGCTTTGCAAGGCAGCCAGGATCACCAGCGCAAGAAAGGGCGTCCACTGCCAAGTATCGGTTATGAATACCGAGAGCAACGCCGTCTGTGGGAGCGCCAGCCAGGCGGGGCCCTTTATCCCAAGGTGCGCCAATACATCATTCAACGGACCATAAGAAGCGTTGAAGATCATCCGGCCTTGCCAGCCGGCGACGACCGACGAAATGACCGATGGAATCAAGATCGGACCGAGCACCAGCGCTCGGAAACGGTTCACGTGCAGAAGCAACCAGGCGATGAAATAGCCAAGCAGAGTCTGGGTAACTACACCGGCTAAAACGAAAACCAGTGTTCGCGCCAAGGCGGTCAGGAATCGAGAATCCTTGGAAATCAGGTCGAGATAATTATCCAGTCCCACCCAACGTATCGGTTGCGGGGTGCTGAATTGCAGATTTGTGAACGAAACCAAAAACGAGAACAGCAACGGCCCGATGGTCATCAGGAAAAGAACCGTTACCGCCGGCCCCACCATTACCCGGGCAAATGTTCGATCGTGCTTGCTTAGGTTTCACGGTTCGCAGTTCACGGTTCGCAGTTGGCAGCCGGGGTACTGGTCAGGGAAAGGGAGTCTACAGTTTCAGGGGCTCTGGCTAAATAAGTGGACCGAGTGGACGGAGTGGACCTAGTGGACGCAGTGGACGTAATGGGCAGTGATACGCCGATACGTCCACACGCCTCTCCTGGCTCCTGGATCCTGGATCCTGACTCCTTTTATTTCAGCAGCCCGGCGGCGCGGTAGCTTTCCAGTGCCGCGTTCCAGAACTTTTTCTGGGTGTCCGCTCCGAGACGCTGCGTAATTCCTTTCCAATCTTCGGCTACACCGTCCAACGCGGTCTTCGGATCGGCTTCACCAGACAATGCTTTGCTCACCGCAACATCTAAGGCATCGATGTATTGGGCGGCGCCCGGAATATTCAGATCGGGAAAACCGTTCTTCAGGTTTTCTTCCACTGCCGCCACGTATTCTTTGACCGAGGCTTCATCCGGGAACTTGTAATGGGAGGTATCCGTGAAATGGCTGAGCCGATAAGGATCCTGGCCGCTCCAGTTGGCTGCCACTGTGATCGGGCTTTTATCCAACGAAAGGTATTTCGCGACCCAATAAGCCGCCTCTTTATTCTTCGATTTCTCAGGCACGGCTAGGACTCGGCCAACCGGCATCGGCGCTTTATGTACAACCTTGCCGTTCATCTCCGTGCCCGGGACGACCGCGAATCCTGCTTTTCCGACGATCTTACTCAGTTGCGGATCGGCTGTCTTTTTGCCGACATCAGACCATTGAACCACCATGGCCAGATCTCCATTCAAGAAAGCATTCTTGAGCTCTTCGTATCCGTAACTGAGCACATCCGGAGGACTGAACTTAAGGGTGTCCACCATGTTTTGCAGACCAGCCACCGCAGCCTCCGTGTTGATCTGCGGATTCATATTTTCATCGAAATAAATACCGCCGGAACTCGCGAATCGGGTCAAAAACCAGCCATAACTGAAACCGCGAGCGCCGTATTCAGCGGCCCCATAGAACGGTCGCGTCAGCTTCTCGTCCCGCCAAGGTGTCACCGGCTTTTCGCGTAAAGAATTCCGCCACCTGCAACCATTCTTTCCAGGTTGCCGGTGGAGCTAATTCACGGCCGTACTTCTTCTGAAAAGCCGCTTTCTCGTCGGCGTTGTTGAACAGATCCTTGCGATAATAGAGAACCAGAACGTCGCCGTCGTACGGGAGAGCATAGGTTTTTCCTGCCCATTTGCAGTAGACCTCGCGGTAGGGCGGTTCCACCTCATCCATCTTCGGGTCCCAGATGGAAGCCGGTGTCTTCTTCATATATTCGTCGAGGGGCGCCAGATAACCGTTTCCAGCGAAATCGCCGATATACGACGGGTAAAAAATCACCATGTCATAATCGCTCGAGCCGGCGACAAAACTGGTCTTGAGCTTGTCGTAAAGACCGGTAAAGGTGGCGCCAACCTGTTTGATGGTAATACCGGCTTTCGTGAAATCGTCGGCATACTTATTCAACGACTCCATGTTCTGACCCGCATCACCAATGACAGTCACGGTGACATGGTTGAACGAGGGTAGATCGGCCGCCGAAGCAGCAGAGGTCCAAATAACGGCTCCAACACTAGCAGCCAGCAAATGAGCAACATGTTTCATGGAGGGAAGAGGAAACGTGCAAAAGTAACACGCGGCGAGCAAATGATGCAAACGTTTACAGCGTCTTGCTCTCTCAAACTACGGCTGCAAAATGGTACGCGCTGGGCCCGGCTCGGCACACGAATCGACGTTGTCCACGATTCAGCGATACAAGCCATGGACGCCGCGAAAGCGCCGGGCTATACGGGAGCCTCGCCCTACCAAATTCGAGGACGAGGACGACGACGAGAACGAGGACGATTCGCGAGTGCTCACACGAAACGTCCCAAGACCGTCGAATAGATCGCTACCTCGACTGGGCCGGTCTTGCCGGTCGCTTCCAAAGCGGCTCGGTAGCTTTCCAATTGGGGCAAATAGGTCTGGCGCAATCTTGCTGCTAAAGCGTCGGGATTTTCGGACTCAGCCGCCTGGTTCGTTTTCCAATCGATCACCACGAGACTTTTGTCGGAGCGCGCGATCATCAAGTCCACCACCCCTTCGTACCATTCGTCCGAAGTCTTCGGCCAAGAGAACGGAAACTCAGCTTGAAACCAGGCAGCATCGGCACAGAACTCACGGAGCTTTCGGTTAGTGAGTAAAGCGGTAATCTCCTTCCTCGCTCGATCATCGTAAATCGCGGGTGGTTGGGCCCGGCGGGCGTACTCCTCCCATTGGGCGAAGGCGTTATCCCAGGGAAACATTTCGATCCAGGTATGCCACCATCTCCCGTAGTCATAAGCGCCGGCAGCTTCAGCAAACTGCAGATGGAGCACCGGCGAATCGTCGGCTAGCTGAAAAGGGCGCACTAATGTTGGTGGCTGTGGAACGCCGAGATCGTCGGGAACGCCGAGATCGCCGGGCAGGCCGGGAACGTTGGCGGTTAACTCGTCGGCTTCACGCTCAGTCGCGATCAGCATTTCGTCAGCAGCGGGAAGCTCGACGGCGTGGTCCGGCACCACCTCGCTAAACGCGATCCCTTGCTTACCAGGCCGATACTCACCGTCCGGAGTCGGCAGAACGATTCCCTGTTTGGCCCGAGTCAACATGACATACAGCAATCGTTTAATATTCGCCTTCTCCGCTTCTTCGTCACGCGCCGCCCGTTCGCTGACCTTGGACCAAACAACCCGGTTAATCTCCAGATTTTGAATCCGGGGATAAGCCCCGCTGGGGCTGAAGAATTTCTTTCTGAGGCCGATCGGGATTACCCAGTCCCATTCCAGGCCCTTAGCGGAAAAGATGGTAATGAGCTCGACACCTTTGGCCGGAGCTTTGCTAGGTTCAGCCGAGTCTTGCAACCAACCCAGCAATTCTTCCAGGAACTGTTCCAGGGTCAATCCGCGTTCATCGGCCCTGGCAGCTTCCCAACGCAGTTGATCCAGTCCAACCGTGGTTTCACCAACGGCAATGAGCCGGTCCGTCAGTTGAGTCCGCTCCAACAAACGATCCACAAAGTACAATAATGAACCCGATTCGGCGCAAAGTTTGCGCGACTCATTAAGGAGCTTTTCCGCTTCGTGATAGACCGGGCCGGGATCGGCGATTCCTTTGGCGGCTCGTAACAAGTCGGCATCCGCAACCCCGAAGATTTCTCTCAGGACCCCATAGCGCTCGAACCTATCCCACGGATTTATCAGCGTATAAATGAGTGATACCGGCCAAGCGAAAGCAGCGATACCTGACCGGGAAACTTTCGGCCGGAAAAAGCTAAACGGGACTCGATGCTTCTTTAGGGCGTCACCGGCGATGATCAACCAATCGTGGCGCGGAGCGATGATAGCGAGATCACTCCAGGAATTTGCCCCCAGACTCGAAGGCCCTACTCGGGCTAACCACTGGGCAACAGCATCACATTCAACTAACAACGGCTCGATCTCGTCTTCACTGTCGATTGGTTGTCCTGGATTGAACAACAACCGCCCAACGGATCCTGGCCGGGCGCCGGCCTGAGCAGCCAGATCGTCCAACGGTACTTCTTCAACTTCATGGGAAGCGAATAATTCGTTGATGCGACGGGCTACCGTTTCGGCGCATCGATAGGTAACATTGAAACGGAGCAATTCCCCGCCATCGCCGTCTCCGAAATATTTACAGAGCTTAGCGAACCGGCTGGTCAAACCCCTTTCGAAAATGGTTTGTCTCGGATCGCCCACTAAACAGAATCTGCCCGGTAGTGGAGGTTTCCCGGCGTCGGGCCAGTTGCCAAAACGTTCGTTAGGCGGCCTGGTTAGTTCCACAAAAATCTGGAACATGCGCGAGTCGGTATCCTGGGCTTCATCGACAATCACGATAAATTCGCGACGCCGTAATTGATCAAGGATGTCCGACTGTTGTAACAGCTCGAGGCAAACATCGATCTGGTTGTTAAAGCTTAAGATACCTTCTTGCAGGCAGCGGTTACGAAAGCTCCGGGCTAACCGATCGGCGAACCACTCAGCGCCTTCCTGCAGCCACTTTATGAGTGGCGTCATGTCGTGTTTAAATGCCTCGATCAGCGCTCCCCGCGTACTATCACAAACCGGCAATAAACTGAATCCGGCATCAGCCGACATGCTGGCCGCAAACGCGTCCAACGACGCAATAGTTCTCTTTCTAACGTTCTCCGATTTTCCTTTAACGATAGCCGCTCTGGTCCGGGCGCCGTCCGGAATTGGCATTCGCTTGGCCGGCTCGTTTCGTGGCATGCTCGGGCGAAACTTCTTGGCGATAAATAACAGATCGGACAACGTGCAGACTCTCAGCAAAGAGCGCGTGACTGGGTGCGGCAGCAATTCATTCAATTCGCGGGAATCGGTCACAAAGGTTTCCCAGAGTACGTTCTGTTCGTCCTCGGTCGGAACCCGCGGTTGTTCCGGAATCAAAAGCCGGCTACGAAACTCACGAATTAAATTGAAGCAGAACCCGTGGATAGTGCCGAAATAGGCTTGTTCCAGCGCCCGCAAATAATCCAAGCGCCTCCGTTTCTGATGCGGTGCGCAACAGCTTTTGCCGGGACCGGCTCTTGAACTCGATGGCGGCACTTTTCGTGTAGGTGACCACCACTAGACGGCGCAACGCATTTCGGTCGCGAAGAGCCAACTGGCAGATTCGTTCGACGATGGCGGTGGTCTTGCCTGATCCTGCTCCTGCGACCACGCAGAAGTTTTGGTCGAGTTCAGAGTGGAAACGGTCTCTGGGGCTCTGATCGGAGATGAGACTCATGGATTCCCAGCGCCTCCGATCTCGTCCTCCCGCCTTCGCAAGCTATGGCGCGGCAGGCCGTCCTCGTCGTCTTTCGCCCCGCAGGGGCATAACATGTTAGCCCAGGGCTTTAGCCCTGGGCATCGATGCCCGGTCGGATGCGCCCTGAAAGTGGCGCCAGATCGTGGCTGCGCTCGGTTTTGGATCTCCGAATTCGATGTCACGAACCGAGTCTGGTGCCCCTTCAGGGCACATCCTTTTAACGTACCAAACCCAGGGTTAAAACCCTGGGCTAATATGTCATGCCCCTTCGGGGCGGCACTATAGCAACCAGCGTGGTCGAACATCGTGGGAGTAAGTGAGGTTAATGGAGGTGGAAAACGCTGAGTCACGATCGAGGACGACGACGAGGACGAGGACGATTAAGAGGTCATGGGTTATTCTGTGTCTTGGGTTCGATTCGGGATTCCTTCCACCATCAAAGCGCGTTTTTTTCGTAGGACCCAAATAGGGATAGTCAGCGTCGCCAATGGCAATGCCTCGTTGACTGCAAAGTCCTGCTTTAACAACGGAGCATGACCAAAACAATGTGTCTCTTGGATCCAAGATAATTCGTGCAGTTTCGCGAAAATCTCATCGGCACCGTTATCCAGAGTTAACGGTTTTACCCCAATCGGCGTGAACACAAACTGGGCGCACTTTGCGGCGCCCATGACTGTGGCTAACAATGTATACGCGACGATCTGAAAACCTTCCCCAGTGTCCGGGTTAACTCCCCGGATCGAGTTTGTGGTTTTGAAATCGATAATGACAATCTCGGCCCCATCGATCTGGTCAACATTGGCCAAAAGCAGATCAAATCGGCCTTTTAAAAACAGCTGCGGTTCGGGCACGGTTTTATCGCCGGAAGAATATTCGGAGATCCCGTAAGGGAATTGCTCTAACCGTTCCGTCACTTTCTGCGACATGCCTTCAACCAAGTGAGCCGCTTTCGCGATGATCGATTGCCACCAGGCGTCGTCGGGCGGCAGATTCCAGCCTAACGCGATCTTGGTGATGTAACGGTAAGCATTCGGTCCGCCGCTTTCCTTCAGTCCGGCGCTCTGGCGCAAATCTCCGAGACCTTCTTTAAACAAATCTCCGAGTGGATGGCTCAGGATCACCTTCATCAGATTATGAAGGGTGTTTCCTAAAGTCTTCCGGCCGTCTCGTTCAAAGCGGCGATCCCAAGTCCGGCTGAGACCGAACAATTGTCTAAACGCGAATGTGCCGGGCGCCGCGATCGCTTTTTGCAGGGCAGATGCCGGCCATGCATCCGGCTTCAGATCCAGGTTGCTGAAGTTAAGCAGATATTCATCAAAAAGATGTTCCGGATCGCAGCGGTCCTGGCGGATCTTCCCCAGAAATGGAAACAGAATCTTAGGCTCGATTGCTGCCGGTTCGAACATGATCGGGACAGCGCCCAGGCTGTGTTCGAGAAAAGTGACAAACCGATTCGCGTCTACTTCTTCGCCGTTCTCCTCTTTGGCGTACCCGCAAACCGTTACGGAAGAGCGGCCATGTTGGATTAATTGGAGAATGGCATCTTCACGGAGCGATGCGTGATCCTGAATGGTTGGCAGCAAGAATCCCTCATCCCGGGCTTGAGCTCTGAATTCCTGGCTGAGCAATGAATCCTGTTCAACCGGACGCGTCCAAATGTCGCCGATTCCGTCGACTAAAACCACGGCGTCCCAGCTGGTCGCGTGAAGTTGTTCCGGTGTACTAACCACGACGGGGGCATAACGGTGTGAAGCATCTCGGTGCCCAATCCGGCTCGGCGCTGAAAGAGAATCGGATACGAACCGTAGAAAGAGGCTCGATGAAATCACCAAGTCTCCCAACGCGTTTTGAATTTCGTCCCAATTTGGTTGTAACGGTTCGAGAGAGATCCGCACCCCGCGCAGAAAAGATCGATTCCGATCTAGAAATTCTTGGAACCGGGTGAGCGTCTCCGACCATTTAGTATCCAGCTGCTTCCAGGTGCCGTTTTGCGGCCAGTCCGGCCCGAATTCCACTAATTCCTGGATCCAAAGATAGCCGCCTTGGGCAGACTTCGCCCCATCTCCCCCTTTAGCTACGTCGGCCAGAGCCGGTAACAGCTCTGCCACTAAGCGCGTCTGCCGGTTATCAAACTGTCGTAACAGATAGTCGCGAAAACGTCCGTAGCTCTCCGGTCCGTGCGCTAGCAACCCAAACAAGTGCAGCAACTTCTCCGGGGTGCGCGGACCGGCAACCCAATCGGCCAACCAACGATGAACTCTTTCCGAGAAAGCCAGAATCGCATTCGAACGAAACTCGTCGCTGACCGGAATCCCGGCCGCGATCAAGGCCTCGACGATCGGGGCACCCGAGGGTGAGCTTTGCGGAATGGCGATGGCCACATCCCCGCAGCCACGACTGAATTCGTCTTGCACGACAGCTACCACGGCGCGGATCTGGTCTGACCAACGAGCTCCGCGAACGACGCGAGGAAGAGTCGCCGGCGGTTGAGTAGGATAAACAAACTGGCTAACCACATCCTCGTAAGGTCGAGGGTTACCTTCGCTCGCGGCCACCGTGACCGTCGCGGGCAAAGACGTTTCCAGGCGCTCAATCCAACGCATGAAAATATCCTGAGCTACCATTGGTTGCGCGACCCAGAAATGAGCTTGCTCAGACGCAGACACTGCGGCCGCGATCAATGCTTGTTGATCTAGCGACTGAGCATCCAGTCCAAACAATCCGAGACGCAGTTCTGGGATCCGGATCCGTCTTTCGAGCAAGGCTTGATCGACCCGCGGACGCCAAAGCAATGATTCTATGATACCGCGCACGGCGGGACGCAGATTCGCGGAGACATGGAGAACGTTCATGGCCGCATCGGCGCCTAACCGGTCTAGCCAGCCACAGGCAGCCAGGTTATCTAAAGCGTCCAGCAGTTGTCCGGCCAAAGCAGAGGCCGCTTCCGCCTCGGTCATACTCGCCCGCAAAATGAGGCTCAGCGTTTCTCGCCCAAAAGAAGGCGTCGGTAGTTCGGCCCGCAGACAGAGTTCACGCCGGAGCCGGCGTAGATCGAGAAATCGAACGCCCATCAAGGTCTGGCCGCTTTCCAAAAACTGGCGGCGTAGCCAATTTGCTTGCACAAATGAGCGACAGACCATCCAGACCTTTTGTCCGGACAAGGCTGCTTCAGAACCTGCTTCGAGCCAGGCACGCAGGCCATCCGCCCAAGCGTCATCGACGTGGTTGAAAAGCTGAATAGAAACGCGGGTGGGCACGGGGTTAGGTTTTCAGTGTCAGGCGCTTCGTTCTCGTCCTCGTCTTCGAATCCTGGCAAGCGGAGTGTTGGAGTACTGGAGTATCGGAGTGTTGCGGCGTGTCAGGATTGCTTTTTTGGTGGGCGAGGCTCCGGAACGGCCGCAAAACCGTCGCAGGGCCATTGATCTAGCGCGAATCTTCCTCAAACGGCCAAGTTGCGCTGCCGAGCCGGTTCGAGGGCTCGGCAGAACACACGGCGGCTCGGCAGTCCTTAGGCCCCGTAAGGCAACAGTCAAGAATAGCAAGCGGCTGCGTTCAAAATGGTGGGTTATTCCGGAGCCTCGCCCCACCAAAGAGGCCTGGGCGGTGTTAAGCTCCATAAAAATATTTCCGAACGATTTCTTCGTCACGGGTTCGGCGCAGATGATAATCCTGGAGGAACATCTCGCGATCCTGAAACCCCATCCTTAAAGCGAGCTTAGCTTGCTCCGATTCGTGCGCAGGCAGGCTGGAAACGGATTGATTGTTTGCACGTCGCAAGATCGATTCGATTCGCCGATAGAAAAGGTAATCGCCCGCTAACGTATCGGATTCACCTTCCTTTAACCGATAGCCGACCTGCTGAAGGGCTTTCAATGTATTCGGTTCGCGAATTCCCAAGCTTATCTCGAGCGTTTGTACCAGGAATTCGATGCTGATCAATCCACCTCGCCCTGTCTTAAACTCGCTCCCAGCGCCACTCTTGGCCCTCTCTTTCGTGATCCGCTCATACATGGCCGCGATTTCGGCCCTGGTATTTGGTCGGACGCGCAGTCGTTCCCAGATCTTGGCAACGAGTTCATCTACGGCGCTGGTTTCAGGCCCGGAAACAACGCGGGCCTTAGTTAGGGCTTGCTGCTCCCAAGTCTGCGCCCGCCCGCGGAAATAAGATTCGTATCCAGCGAGAGTCACCACTAACATCCCATGCTCACCTTCCGGTCGTAAGCGCGTATCAATGGGAAAAACCCGGCCGGCATTGGTGCTGGCGCTCAAGGCCGCAATTAAGCGTTCCGCCGGTCCCGGCTCCTCCCCAATGAACACCACATCCAGGTCGGCGCCGTAGAGAAGTTCATGCCCACCAAATTTTCCCAGAGCCAGAATCGTGAGCTTATCCGCACCCGGAATATTGTCCTGACAAAACTGGACGCAAGCATCCGCTAAGTTTGTCATTTCGGTCTGAAGCTCCAGTAACGACGCCACCCCCAAAATGTCGCGAAGCAAGATTCGCAGCACCTCGGATTCGCGGAAGGTTCTTACCCATTCCAAAGGAGCCAGGTTCTCCGGATTTTCTCGCAGAGCGGCAATATAGTCGGCAGCGCCGGCCGTGGTGCTCAGTGTTCTTCCCCGGGCAATTTCTTCGATCAATTCCGGTCGCCGAATCACCGATTCGCTGAACGCGGCGCTGGCATCAAATAGACGCACTAACAACTCCAGCAGTCGCGGATTAGCGAGCAAGGTCTCGAAAAGCAATCCGCGAATACCGTAGCCATCCACAAATCGAACGAAACGGCTCAGCGCTGCATCTGGGTCCGCCATCCGCTCCAGCCAGTTCAATAGTTCCGGTTCCAGTTTTGCGTACAAACGCCGGGTCCGCGCCGACACATGCATATCCTTGGGCCCCGTTTGCAGTCGTTCCAGCGTCTTGTTGGCCTCGGCCGGCTGAGCGAAAAAATCCCGGCTCCGTTTTTCGGCTACTTCGCCCGAGCGACGTTGTAGCAACCGGTCAAAGATCACTCGCACGGTAAAGGTTTGCTCGCCGTACTGTTGGTCAAACGCTTCGACCGAATCCAGTCCCAGGCTCTTCGCCAAGAGATAGCGGTCCTCGCTCTTGGCCGGTAACGTGTGCGTCTGTTGTTCCCGTACGATTTGCAAACGATGTTCAACGCCTCGTAGAAAAATATAAGCCGAGCGGAGCGCATCGACCTCTTTTCGCGGCATAATCTCGAGCTCAGCCAATGCGCTTAACGCTTCCAGGGTGTTGCGTTCTTGTAAGAAAGCGTGACGCGCGCCGTGCAATACTTGCAGCGTTTGGACGGTAAACTCGACTTCGCGAATACCACCGAACCCGAGCTTTACATTTCGATGCAAGTCCTCGCTGCCCAACAAGTCGCGTTCGATCCGCTCTTTCAAATCGGCGATCTCAGTCAGCAATTCATCCGATACGGCTTTGGGAAAGATAAACGGCTGCAGACGATGCTCGAATTCGTACAACAGTTCTTGGTCACCCGCGATCCCTCGCGCCTTAATCAACGCCATTCGTTCCCAGGTTTCGCCGTAACCTGCATAATAGTTTTCCGTGCTGGCCAGACCGCGCACCAACGGCCCTGAGCTACCCTCGGGCCTCAAGCGCAGATCGATGCGGAAGAGGGCGTTTCCTCTCTCTGCGAATTCTCCGACAATTTTTTCCGCGAGGCGCGTGAAAAATTCGTGATAGCTGAAGCGCGGATTGACGAACCCTTCCTCGCCGTAGAGAAAAATAACGTCGATATCGGAACTATAGTTTAGCTCTCGGCCTCCTAGCTTTCCCATACCCAGCACACCGAAACCAGTCTGCGGACTGCCCCATCGGCCGCTTAAGGCAGCGAGACTGGCGCGGTAAACCTGCCGGACACATCGTTCCGCAATACCCGTAATGTCGCGGGTAGTCTCGACAAACCCGGCCAAGCCGCTGATTTCCCGGTAGGCCACCCGTAGCAACTCTTGCGATTTCCAGGCGCGCAGTAGTTTGAAATCGGGATCCGGCGCCTCCTGAGGTTTGCCTTGGGCTTCCCCTTTCTTAAAATCGAGAACATCAGGCGCAGCCAGCCAGAGCAACAGATCCGGAGACCGGCGGATCTTCTCAAGGGAAACGGGAGAGAAAGAAAGAAAATTGAGAAGACTCACACAGTCGTGCTGCAATTCCCGGCACAACTTTTCCAGCTCAGGATAAAACTCGGCAAGCCGAACCAAGACTTGTTCGGCCAACTGCGGGTCCCAACATTGTGCGGAGATTTTCTGACTCCACGACAAACTTCCGCCAGCTACGGCGCGACCGGTTCCGCCTTCGCTAGCTCCGGCGCGACTGGTTCCGCTCATCCGGACCTACAATAGCTTGCGACGCGCTTTTTGTCGTGCTTTCCGCAGAATTCGGCGTTCGGAGCTGGAAAGACGATGAATTCCCTCGGTACGAATCTTATCAAGGATCGGATCAACAAATTCGCGGATGTACCGCCGAGCTGGCATGCGCGCGAGGTATCTTCTTTTCATCAGCCAACTCCGAAACATCGCCTCGCCAGGGAGTTGCTTGCCAAATCCAAGAAAACGGACATAAAGCCAGCCGATACCTGCGCCGACACAGGTTGGCGTACGGGGACGCATGCGCAAACGGGAACCAATTCAGCAACCAGCTCGTGAACAACATTGCCATGAGGGCTGCCCCAAGAAACCGGTAACGAACGCCAACGAGATAATACGGCAATGACAGCCGGTACTCCGACAACGATTCCGTGCAGGCGATCGATAGCGCGAAAACAGCCGGCCAGGCACCCAGCATTTCCAATCTCGCAGAATGCAGCGCGCCGGCTGCGCCTGGTAAGACAGTGGCACTAAGGAACAACAGCAAGACCTGTTTCGGTCCAACGATATTCTCTAGTTCGCGGCCGATCACCATCAGCCCGATGAGGATAAGGAGACTCACCAGAGGATTCTCGAGTTCTCCCAGAAAGGAATAAGTGAATAGCTGCCAGAGACAACCGCCGCGAAGCCCGGCCTGGCTCAGTCCCAACCAAGGTTCGATTTGTCCAGGACCCCAGAACGAACACATCCATTGCAAGGCGTAGCCGCACACAATGACGAAAGCGAGGGCGGTACTTACAGGTGAGCGGTTGCCTCGCTGAAACAGGCTTGGAAGTTCGTGCAACTGTCGCATCGGGTTGGCAGTTTGCGGTTGGCGGTTGGCGGTTTGCCGTCAGCGGTTCGGGAGGTTTCTCATCTGGATCCCATTTGTCACATTGGTCCCATTCTATCGCGGAGGCACAAACCGTGCCATACCCACGACTCTCCAACCATCAACCGCCAACTGCAAACCGCAAACCGCTAACCGCTAATGACCTGCAATTTGCTTGGCGCGATCGCAAAATGTACCGGGGTAGAGCCGGCTATGTCCCCATCGAGCTCTAACGGCACCGGTTGATCACTCATCACCTGAGCCGATACAACTCGCCGGTATTCGATATCAGGAAAGTCGATGTGATTTCCCATGAGTACACCCTGCAAATATCGGAAAATATCGAGATAGCTTTGGTGTTTGAAAATCAGGAGATCAAGTAAACCATCGTCGTTTCTGGCTTCCCGAAACAACGAGAAAGGGCCTCCATAGAAACGCCCGTTGCCGATCAGCACAAAACAGCCAGCGGTTTCGGACCCATCGTCGAACTCGAGTTTAAGTTCTGGCGCAGGACCGCCAATGACTTTGGCCGCAGCTAACAGGTAGCTCACCGGACCGATGGTTTTGCGCATTTGCAAATCGGTGGCTTGAAGGGCCAGTGCGTCCAAACCGACTCCCGCCAATTGTACGAAGTAGTTCTGGTTCGCCAGGACCAGGTCAACGGTCTTAGGCTTCCCATGTTGGATCAGTTCCCAACATTTCTTGAGTTGCGACGACCGTATTCCCAGTTCGTAAGCAAAAACATTCATAGTCCCGACCGGCAAAACGCTCAGCATCACGTCCTTCGAGCCGATGCCATTGATCACGCCATTGACGGTGCCGTCCCCGCCGGCAACGATGATATGATCGTATCCGTGCTCCACCAGCGAAGCAGCCCGCTCGGTGATGGTTTCTGCCTCCGACGCGGTAAAAATTGGGATATCCACCGCCAGTTCTTTGAGCTCCGCATAGAGAGAAACCGCTTTTCCCCCTCTAGCTGCCGGGTTGAAAATTATACACACCTTCCGCTTGTCCATTGATACCGTTCCATTTAATTATAGCGGCTTGGCGGCTGTGAGTCGTTTGAAACGTGTTATCCGGATAGCGTTATTCCTCGTATTGGGAGTAATCGGCTGCTTTGGCGTCGCATTACTCGCTATCAACCTGTACATTCAATCGCCAGGGATCCAGCGAGAGCTCCGCGAATCGGTCAGTGAAAGCCTGGATTTACCGATCGATGTTTTTCGCATCACCTTTACTCCATGGGGCGGTCTCAATCTTGACCGTGTAACCGTCGGCAAACCCGGAACCTCATCTCCGGTGCTGCAAGCCCAAAACCTCCGCGTACGCTGCGATTATGACGCGTTTTTCCGGCGCAAAATCATCATTCGAGAGATTCTGCTGAGACGCGTCGATATCACCATCCCAATGGCCGCCAACGACCACGGCCCCCTGGTTACTCAAGAAAAGAAAGCCTCACATTTCTTTTCGCATGCTATGCAGACGGCGCCCAGCCATTCGCCTGCTGAGATCGCCGCCGCTTCACCCGACGCGTCCGCGCTTCCCTTAGCGTCAGCGCTTCCGTCAGCGTCAAAGCAAACGCCCACTTTAGGAGATACTCTCAGCCGGCGATTCTGGGTCGAAATCCAGAAATTCAAGCTTAAAGATGCCACCATCACCATCGCTCACCCGGACGGTTCCACGGTCGCGGTGGTTCGCGGGCTTGACTGTATCTTAAATTTCCGGCACGGCGATTATCTTGGCCGCGCCCACGCCGAAAGCGCCACGGTGGGCGATAACGTCGAGATTGAAGATATCGGTACACCGGTAAAATTTCAGGGAGGCGTCCTCACGATAGACGAAATCAACGCTAGCGTTGCCGGAGGCGAATTGACTGGCGCAGTGTGCATCGACTTCAACAAGCCAGGCGTCGATTATCGCGTGCGTCTACACGCACTCGGGGTTGACCTGAATGAGGTCGCCAGCCGCAGTAGCAACTTCTTGGATCGGGCGCACGGCAGCTTGGAAGGATCGTTCGAGCTGACGGGTAGCGTGCGCGATCCATCAAAGCTTTCCGGACTGGGCACTCTGGAAATTAAATCCGCTTACCTGGACCAATACCCGTTAATGCAGGAGATCGGTCGTTGGACCCAGATCGACGAACTACAACGACTGGATCTGGACCGGGCGGTGTCGAACTTCCGAGTCGTTGGACCCAATATCCAGGTCGATTCCATCCGATTGGTATCTAAGAACTGTCAGATCAACTTGAACGGCCGTGTCGACGACGCTCATCGGCTGGCGTTGGATGGCCGGTTAACGGTCAGCCAGTACTTAAGCCAAAAGATACCCAACGAGTTGGAAGACAATTTTCAACCTGGTAACGACGGACACAGCCGATATCTCGATTTTAAGGTTTCCGGCTCTTTAGCGCGACCCGAGAGCAATCTTTTCGAAAAGATCATCGGCGACCGGCGCAAACTTTGGCAACGGCTCTTGCACGGAAGCCGGCCCACTCCGTCCGAAGCGGCTGCTTCGGAATGAGTAACGAGCGAGAACGCCCGACTTCGCCTCGTCGTTTAGACTCCGAGAGGCTACGTCGGGCAGGCCGGGAACGCAGGGAGCGGAGTGCGCGCTAAGGAGAAAACTGACAATATCGGAAAGCAATCAATTCAGCTGACTATGAGATCCCGTGACAGTGAGCAGGAACGAGCGAGAACGAGCGAAAGCGAGCGAGAACGGCTGGCTGCTCTTCCGTTCCCGGCGTTCACGCTCGTTCCCGCTCGTTCCCGGCCTGCCCGACGTAGCCTCTCGGAGTCTAAACGACGAGGCGAAGTCGGGCGTTAACCATGCGTATCATCTCCGGCACAGCTGGCGGTATTCCTCTCCGTATTCCGAGCCACGATGTTCGGCCGACCATGGAGATGGTCCGGGGAGCGATTTTTTCCGCGCTGGGCGAACGCGTTGCGGGCGCCAAAGTGCTCGACCTGTTTTCCGGAAGTGGTGCGTTCGGAATTGAGGCTCTTAGCCGCGGCGCGGCCATAGCGACGTTCGTGGACGATCATCCGAAAGCGATTGCTGCCATTAAAGCGAACTTAGAGAAAACTCGGCTCCAGGCCGTTGTGGTTCGCTCCGATGTGTTCCGTTTTCTGAACCGCTCCGATCAAGCCTTTGATCTCATCTTCGCAGACCCGCCGTATTCTAAACGCCCAAAAGACCCCGACTTTGCCGCTGAGCTCATCGCCTCCGCCGCACTTAAAAGCCGCCTCTCCGCTGACGGTTTGCTAGTCCTAGAAAAATCGTCGGGAGACCTCCCTCTCGAAAACTACGGTTGGTCCGTCCTGCGCGATAAGACTTACGGCTCAACCCAAGTGCTTTTCTTAACCGCGAACCGGCACCAAGCCGAACCGCGAATGGACACGAATTAACACGAATAGAAGAGTCGAACCAGCGGACCCTGCTCCGACCTAGTCTGCGTTAATCTGCGGCTTGAGTCTGTATTCTGTCCATTCGCGTCCATTCGTGGTTAGGTTTTCATTTGCGTGCATTCGCGGTTCAATTCCTGTCTATTCGCGGTTATTTTCCCGGTTCGTCCTTGGATGCTTTTATTTCTTTATAATCTGTTGCTGCCTCTCTTCTTAGCTGGCCTCGTTTCCGGTTTATCTCCGGCGAATGATCCGAAGGGGCGGTTATGCTCGGAATTTTTTTCAGCGATTCGGATTTTTTTCACAGCGACTGCGTTCCGAACTTGGCCAGGGCGATTGGACCTGGGTCCGCGCGGTTAGCGTTGGCGAAGTCTTGGTGGCCATGCGCCTGATTGAAGAAATCCGGCGACAAGACCCAACCTTTCGGGCGGTGATCTCCACGACCACTTCTACCGGGTATCAGCTGGCGTTAGATCGGGCCCCAGAATGGAGCCGGATCATCTATAGTCCAATCGACTTTTATCCCTGCTTACTCCGAATCTGGCGATTGATGCGCCCCAGCGCCGTTGTTCTAATCGATTCTGACCTCTGGCCGAGTTTCTTAGCCATCGCTCACCAGCGGAATACCCCGGTTTTTCTCGCCAATGCCCGGCTTTCGCCCAGATCAGAAGCGCGCTACCTTCGATTTCAACGGTTAGCTAAACCGCTCTTCTGGGACCGCTTAACTGCTGTTTTAAGCCAGGACCCTCATGACGCGCGAGCGGTGGACACGGCTCGGCCTAGGTCGTGACCAAATTGTTCTCACCGGCAGCATCAAATATGATACCGCGGACGTCCCGGCGAATCCTCGATTCGTTGAGTGGCTGAAAGACCGGGGCATCGAGCCCGACCGGCCTTGTCTGCTCGGCGGTAGCCTTCATGCTGGAGAAGAAGAACTTTTGATCACGGTTTTCCGGGCCCTCCGGGCAAAATTTGCCGACTTGTTTCTGATTTTAGTTCCCCGCCATTTCGAACGAACTCCGGAAGTTGAGAAAATCCTGCGTGCACTTGCCATCTCGTATTCGCTACGCTCGCAACCGGATTTCAGTGCAGCGCCGGCTGTGCTGATAGTGGATTCGACCGGTGAACTGAATGACTGGTACCAGGCCGCATCCGTGGTGGTCATAGGAAAAAGCTTCCTGGGGTTCGGCGGCCAGAACCCCGTAGAGCCGTTACTAGCGCGTAAGCCTGTTATCTGCGGGGCGCATATGGAGAATTTTAAGTTCTTAGTGGAAGAACTCGTTAGAGAAAAGGGCATTCTCCAATTGGCTCACGGATCTGCCTTGGAACCGGCTATTGAACACCTGCTAGTCAATCAGAAAAACGCCTCCGAGATGGTGGCTAATGCCGACCGCGTCTTGGCTCAGCATCGGGGAGCGGCTGCCAGGGCGGCGGCGTTTATTCTTGGGTACATGTCTAGGCGGGGGTAGCAATCGGCCTTGTTCTCGCTCTAGCCCAGCCGCCCGAGTAATCAGTGATCAGTAAATCAGTAATCAGTTCAAGACACGGAAGGAAGCCACTGCTCACCGATCGGCTATTGATTGCTGCGCAGCGTTCCACGGCAATTTGTCATCTGTCATCCTGTCATTTGTCATACTCCGCTGTTTTTCGCTTGCACAGTCGCCGCTTAATGCCACCGTAACCGCTCTCTTTTTTTTGAGGAGACCCTATCGTCCAGTGGCCTAGGACACTCCCCTTTCACGGGAGTAACACGGGTTCGAATCCCGTTAGGGTCGTTTCTTTAGCCTCGCCTTGCCCTCTCTCACCTAGCATAAACTCGGATAAATGCTCTCAAACGCCCGATCGCTGTTTCTGTCTAAAGAGCGAAAAACTCTTTAAATGGATCTTCGTCCACTCTTGCTAAGATCTACCACGGTAATACTTTACGACCGAGAAGGCGCAACCATTCGACCGGCAAATCGATCCGTTTGCCAGCGGTTTTTGGTCGGCTAAACTAATTCTATATGCAATGTCAGCGCCCCAAACGAATTACTTAAAACCGGTGTATGTGGTTGAGCCTGGTAAGTTGCTCGATAGCAGTCCTCGCGACCTTTGGGCTTATCGAGAGCTGTTTTCACTCCTCGTCAAAAGAGATTTCGTGGCGGCCTACAAGCAGACGGCTCTGGGGCCTTTCTGGTTTTTTGTTCAGCCCTTCGTCGCATCCCTTACCTTCATTGTGGTCTTTAGCCAGATCGCCCGCCTTTCCACGACAGATCTACCGCCTTTGGTTTTCTACATGTCGGGAATCATCGTCTGGAATTTCTTTTCAAATTGCGTGAGCCAGGTTGCTTATACTTTTCTGCTGAACGGCCAGATTTTTCGTAAGATCTATTTTCCTCGGCTGATTATGCCTCTCAGCCAGGTCGGCACCAATACGCTCAATTTTCTTCCGCAACTGGCGGTGCTATTCGTAGTGGTTGCATTCTACGAACTCACTGGGCGAGGCATCGAGCTTAGCCCGCGGTTGCTTGCTCTGCCGTTCATCCTCGGGCTAATGGCCCTGTTAGCTTTGGGCCTGGGATGCTTGATCGCCGCGGCGACCGTAAAGTATCGAGATCTCACTATCGTCGTCGGTTACATGTTAAACCTGTGGATGTATGGGAGCCTCGTTATTTGTCCACGCAGCGCGATTCCGCCGAGTCTGAGCTGGGTCGTAGCACTAAATCCGATGGCGAGTTTTGTAGAATGCTACCGATCGAGCTTGTTCGGTACTGAACACGCACAAGCCGAACCGACGATTACCGCAATCATCATCACCCTGGTAGTGGCAACGCTCGGGATCGCCTGCTTCAAAAGAGCCGAACGCACGTTCACTGACACCATCTAATGTCAATTGCTATAGAAGCCCACCATATCTCAAAGCGATTCTTCCTGGGCGAGCGGAATCAGCGAACTTTCTTTGAAGATGTCTGGACCAACACTGTCACCGGAATACAACGACTGTTCCGACCAACAGAGCTAGTCGCCAGTAGAGCTTCCCGCCGCGATTTCTGGGCGCTACGCGACGTCTCCTTCCAGCTGCACCAAGGCGAGACTTTAGCCATTATCGGTGAGAACGGGGCCGGGAAATCGACCTTACTCAAAATCTTATCGCGTATCACCCAGCCCACGATCGGGAAAGCCATGGTTTATGGCCGATTGGCGAGTTTGCTCGAAGTCGGCGCCGGGTTTCATCCCGAGTTCTCGGGACGCGACAACATCTATCTGAACGGCACGATGTTAGGTTTTTCCAAAAAGGAAATCCGCCAGAAGATTTGATGAGATCGTGGATTTCTCCGGGTTAGAAGAATTCATCGACGTGCCGGTTAAGAATTATTCGAATGGGATGTACATCCGGTTGGCATTTTCGATCGCAGCCAATCTTAACCCGGAAATCGTTATTCTGGATGAAGTCCTGGCGGTAGGAGACGCCGCCTTTCAGAAGAAATGCTTCGAGCGGGTCGAAGGAATCATCAACCAGGGCCACACCGCTATTCTCGTGAACCACGAAATTGCGCAGATCCGGCGGATCAGCCAGCACTGTCTTTGGCTTCGACACGGCCAAGTCGAAATGTTCGGCCCTACTAACGAAGTAGTTGCGTGCTACGACCAGGAGTTTGGTGGACCGATTGAATCACCTCTGAAATCGTCAGAACTCGCGCATTCAGCTTAGAACAGCCTTAGCTAAGCGATTGCGGGCAGAAATGTCCGATGGGTCACCGCCGGCCTGCAATCGGACGTGTCCTGATTCGATGGCAGTTCCAGGCCGAGGGTAACCGCTCACTGACACTACCTGGCTGGCTCGTTGTAAAAACCAGTTTAACACTATTTATCATATTTTTCATATTGACCATGGCATGATCCACCATTCTATTGCACCGGCAATTGTTTCCAGGGGAATCAATGAAAAACCATGGTTGGTGGGTGTTTTTGGTCATGACGTTTGCCTTCGCTGCTCCGCTTGGGGCCGAAGAGAATGATAATCGAGCCGAGATTTCAGCGGCGTTTAGTGTGGGAAACTCCAGTGAAGGCTTGGCTATTGTGCGCCAAGCTTTTGCTAAACTGCATCCTGGCCAGTCAGCCGAGGCAAAGACTCTCATTGAGTCTATCCTGGCGACCGTACCAACGGAACTGTCCGGCCAAGTGGTGGTTGCGGCGATTGAAGGGAACCCAGCGTTAGGAAACGCTATCCTTTCCGCCATCGCCAGTGCTAGCGAGACCGAACAGCTCGCGATCTTAAGCCGAGTAAGTTTCGCCATCAGTCGGGAACCAGAAAACTTCGGCGCGGTATCGGCATCAGTTCCGAAGTTGCTAACTTCCGCTGATGCAAATGTCTCGGTGTCGGACAGACTCACATCACCGGACTACAATCCATCCAATGTGCTGAGCGAGACCGGCGTGTTAATATCACCCAATCGGCCGGATATTCGGCACGACCGGAGGGATCTCAGCCAGGATCGCAAACAGCTTAAGGCTGACATAGAACAGTACCAGGATGATCTCAACGCGCATAAACCGCCCCGGGTGCTCCTGGCGGACCTGAACAGGGTCTTACAGACCCAGGCGGACATCGCGGCGGACAAAAAGGACCTGAGGCAGGACCTGAACGGGAACTAGTGAGTACGTAGCGCCGAAATCCGGGTGTGTCACCCGGATCAAAGCCGCTGGGAACGCTGTAACTTAGCGTTCCTTGCGACGATTTGGCGTTGGTGTAGCAATCGGACTCAAAAGGTCCCGCTTCAAAAAAGTATCGGAAAATCTTAACGCTCTGGGGCGCTGAAAGCGCCTTAGTTTCGTGCTCGGCCTCGAGAATCGTTTCGCCCAGCGCTTATGACCTGCCCCTGGTTCGAGCGCTCTCGTACCCGGTCGACACAGCGAACCCGAGCACGAGCACGAAAATCTAAGCCGCTTTGGGCGCTCCGTACGCCCCAACCCGGATAAGTCTAAACTCCTCCCGCGATGCTACCCAAACGTCTGTTCGCCCTGTGCCCAATATTTGCCCGGCACATCTGACATCACCAGGTACACCCTGTCCACGCCTATCCCCAGATGTTCCGCCATACATTTGGCCAGCGCACCGGGAATTTTCTCTCGACCTGATTCCGGAATCCCGATACTCCGCAGTTCAAGAAAAGCGGCGCCGGCTGGGTCACTGTCGAAGATCATCTTAGGCGCGGGCGCCCAAGCGACCATCACGTACTTCTCCGGTTTATTTAGCGATGCCGCTACAATTCTTGAGGCGTCCGCTAACAGGCGGTTTTGTTCAGCGTCTCCTAGGGGTTGGTTAGTTTGGATCAGTAGATAAGGCATAGTCACCTCTTTAAGCCCTGTGCCCTCGTGTTCAAGAGCGAGAGCAGGTTTCATAAAATCCTGCCGCCTCTCGGCGCCCCCCTTTTCCAGCACAAAGGCTGCTCTGGTCAGTGCTTCGCGCCCAATCACTATGGACAAGCATGCTCTCCGTCGGTGCTATATCGTCATGCGATCTAACACCGCGTGAATCGCATTACCTAGATCGTTTAAGGTCGGCGAAGTCGCCGGCGGCCAGTCGCGCGTGTTAATAACATAGGCCAAATCGATTCCATCGGGGCGAGAAGCGGCTAAAGAAGAAGCGCCTGGGCTACTGCCGGTGCGAGTATAACCGACCGCTCTCGGGCCGTTGCCCCAGACGGCGTGACGATGGATAAACTGGGTTAATGCTTGAGCGGAAGCTGCGATACCATGATTGGCATCCCCTACTTCGTTGATCTGACCATGGCCGCCATAGACATAGGGCACGCGCAAGTGTGAACGCAGATCAATCGGGCTGAGTCCTAAGCCCTGATCTTCGGCGATCGCTTCTTCAAAGGTTCGACCTGACGGCAACGTCGACATAACCTTTACCTCGCTAATTCCTGCCGGTATCAACAATCTCGCTTTCAGATATTCAAAGTAGCTTTGTCCGGTGATATGCTCCACCACAGCTCCGGCCAAGAGATAACCGTAGTTCGAGTATTTAGCTTCCGTGCCCGGCGTGAAATCTAGCAACCGGCCGTACATGTATCGGGCGACATCCAGCTTAGCGACCGGGTGCGTGAGACCTAGCTCCAATGCAATCGTCCGCATGTTGAACGTTGGATCGAAGGTCCCATCGGTAGAGCTATCATCATAACCACCGGTGTGGTCTAAAAGCTGTTGGATCGTAATCGTGTCGCTGCGCGGATCCAATGGATCCGAAAACCCCAGAAGCGGATAGACCCGCGTCCCTGGCTTTAGTTTGCCATCATCGTAAAGAGATTGGACGGCTGCTTCCAAAAAGATTTTGCCACAGCTCGCCAGCAAGAATCTGGTGTTAGGTTCGGTAACCTGATATCCCGATTCAGCCCAAGTGTAAGCACGCGAGAACACGACTAACCCGTTCTTGCCCATGGCTAGTTGTGCGGCGCGAACTCCGTTCGCTTGCATGAATGCCTGCATTATTTGGTCGAGTTCAGCTAGGTCGGGAACCTCGGCGCCGGTTATGCTCCATTCCCGATTGAATGGGATATCCTGGGTCGCAAATATGGCCGCATAAGTCGGATTCGAGGTAGAGCCACCGCCCTGTGTGCAAATCGGATAAAACCCATCGGGCAACCTGATGATCGAGTTCCGCTTGGTACTCGGGGCCTGTCATCCCGTGTCGCGTTACCCATGGTCCCACGACATCGTCTTTGAAGACCGAGCAATACAATAAGTCACGAGAAAGCGCGACATATGCCGGACGATAGGCTGCGAGATCGTAACCCGGTAATTGGGTCTCCGCGTTAAGCGTCATTTGGTATTTCGATGCCGAATCCGACGGATGAACATGGCACTTCACATAGTGAGGGTTCGGATGCCAAATCGCCGCGTATCTCCGGTCAGCGGCAGTTCCGTAAATGGCGACCGAGCGCAGGATCATATTGCGAGACATAGCGTTCGCGTTCTCGTTCTGAAAGGTTCCGGCGTTTTCTACCGGTCCACTTGGCATTCCGTACCGCGCGAGCCAAGGTCCGTTAATCCCCCGCTCAAGTACGGCAGCGAAAATCGTATGGCCGAACGACCCAATGGCGGAGATCAATACGGGAACGTATCCCTTCCCAAGCCATGAATCCAAGAATGCCTGGTAGCCAGCCGCATCCACACCATGGACCGCCTCCCATGCCGGCCCGAAACGTTGTAGCCAAACGGCGGCATAGAGAGGGTTATCAGGATCGCCATATACGCTGAGTGAGATCATCCGGTAACCCTGCACGGACCATTCATCGAATTGCGCCTGATGTTCGTCGCCCGTGACACCATGATAAGTCTGAAACGCTGGAGGCGGGCTGGTGATCTGCGTCCGTAACGAAACGCCCGGCAGCCGAACGTTCATGCGGACAGACTTCATGAGCTGGACGGTAGAATACCTGATCAGGCATTGCGGAGCAATGCGTTAAAACGATTGATCAAAGAAAGCCTGGTTATCTTGGCTACGGAACCGGTGTGGGTGTTACGATGGGTAGGCTATTATTGTTATTATCTAATTTATAGCCAGTAGACCCCTAGCCGATCTATTCAATTAGGGATCTCTAACGTGATCGTCACTGCCTTTTCTACTCGAACTACTCTTGTGCGTTTAGGCTCTTGAATTGGAACAACGAACACACCCGTGGCTTCACGATTTATCGAGATTGCCGAGCCTCCGCCGTTTTTGTAGACCTTCGAGCGAAAACAACCCCGGTCCGAAGACATAAACGACCAGAGCGACGAGCAGAAAAGGGAATGGGTCTGCTTTTACAAATTTGTCCGAATCGCTAAAGATGCTCGACAGGGCCTGAAAGTCCCCGGTGAGGTAAGCAACGGTCATCGAAGCCGCAATCAGTAAAGACAGAGGTCGCGAAGCGTAGCCTACTATCAATAGCAGGCTGCCGAAGGCTTCAAGAGAACCAATGAAATACGCATTTAGCGTCGGCAGTGGAATTCCTAAACTCGTAAAGTATTCCGACACCTTTGCAATGTTGAGAAGTTTGTCTTTACCGATCACAAAAAGTTGCCAGAAGAAATACAGGCGCAGCAGCAGAAGAAAGGCGGACTGCAGAACAACGGAACCAGAAAAGAGCAACCGGTAGAGACGACGAAATCGATCGACTAGCGCGTTCATGGCGGAAATAGCTTTTTCTAGCGTTAGTTAGTTGGCTCTGGATTCGCCTCGCCACTCGGGTCATGCGGGGCGCCGATGCTACTCTGGTATTCCAGTTCTTCTTCGGCTGCGTGCCAATTGCTCTCATTTCGGCCTTCCGGACATCCCTCAGACAGCCAGGTGAAGTAGGCAAGATTGGCGATTTGTTCGTAATTAGGGCCGCAAGTTACATTGCCAGATGCGTGCATGACCGGCAGATTAGCTCCACTTTCTTTCGTCTCATTCATTTCGCTTTTTATTTTATTTACCGAGAGAAGCGCCAATTCGGTTGGCTTGGTTTTGACTCTCGAGAGTTGATTCCCTTGCCTTGGAAAAGGGCAGTTAGGCAGCAGGTAGTCGATTGCCGTCGAAAGAGATTTTTTGTGGGTCGGCGGCCGGTCTTTCTGCCAGTGAAGACTCGACCAGGGGACATCGTCGCGAAGGCATGGCCTCAACACGCTCACTGGGAGTGCTCACTGCCACAGAGGAGCGGTTGTGGAGATATTGTACAAAGTCCCGCGAGAAAAAGAGATCCAAGGTCCAGTCTAGAGCGACTCTGACCTTTTTCTCTATTCGTGGGAGCTTCAGCAAGTAGATCGTCCGCCAGAGCCACCAGGCCAGGAATCCGGAGAAATTGACGCCGAAAATCCGAGCAACCCCGGTGCGCCGACCGATTGAAGCGAGTAAACCGAGCGTATTGAATCTGAAGGAAGTTAGCTTTTCACCACGGCTGCGGGCGACGATGTTGTGGGCCAAGACCTTACCTTCCCTTGAAGCATGCTGCGCGGTTGGCGGCTGGTATCCGCCGTGTTGATCCGGAATCATCGCGCAGTCACCCAATGCCCAGATGTTCGGATGACCTTCGACCTCCATGGTGTCGTTCACTCGCAATCGCCGGCGTTCCTTTGGAAGATTCAGCTCTTCCAATAAGGGGTGAGGACAAGTCCCCGCCGTCCAAACTAGAGTACGGGCAGCAATCTGGGTTCCGTCGCTCAGCTCGACCGTCGTCGAGGTAACAGCTTTTATTTTGGTGTTTGTTTTGATTTCGACGCCACGCTCAGCGAGCTTGCGACCCGCGTAACGCCCTAGTTCCTCGCCCAGCTCCGGCAAAATAAATTCACCTGGGTGCACCAAGATGACCCGAATCATCTCACTGCGGATGCTAGGGTAATACGGGAGTGCCTCTTTGAAGAAATCATTGATACTCCCAATGGTTTCAACCCCGGCGAATCCGCCGCCGGCGACCACAAAAGTGAGCAAGGGCTCCCGGTCTCCGGCCGCACACTCGGTAGCCGCTTCCTCCAAGTGTTCAATCAAACGGTTGCGCAGCCCGATGGCGTCTCCCAGGGTTTTCATTTGCGTTGCCGTTTCGGCCAGATTGGGAATGTCGTAAAAATTTGTGACGCAGCCTAAAGCGAACACCACATGGTCGTAGTTCAATGCATGCGTGTGCTGATCGAATCCATGGGTTACGGTCACCTGGCGCTTAACGGTATCGACCGCGAGGACTTCTCCCTCAAAGAATTGAACATGTCGCAACATCTTGCGAATCGGATTGACGATATGGGTCAGATCGAGGTCGCTGGCCGCTACTTCATGTAACAGTGGAGTAAACAAGAAGAAATTATCGTGGCTTAGGAGCGTGACTTCGAAATCTGGATCGCGTCGCTTTTCGAATTCGAGTGCCGCATAGAGACCCCCAAAGCCGCCACCTAGAATTAGGACATGGTTCTTTTTCATAGAGCTGCGCGTTCTCTTAGCTGCCATTTGTAGCGGGTCACTTCATTCGCTCACCAAATCAGAAGCTCGGGCGTGGTATGAGCCAAACTCATTGCGATCGGTGAGGTATTAACCGAGAGGCGAAGATCCAGTCGGATATTCCCGAAAGCGATAATTCGTCGGGGATCGTCACTAACGAGCGCTGAAGTTCGCGGTCCACCGGTCCAGGGAACGGCCCTCCAAAACAATCTTTCGCAAACGAAAAAGGCCAATTCAAAGATCGCCCAAAAGCTCTCCGCGACGTGGCTTCGAATTCGTGGATAAGTCTTGAGAGTATTTGTCCCGATCCGCGCTCAAGAGGGGAATCCACCGCCAGGACAACCCATCATACCGTTCCCTACGGGGACTGTCGGACTTTGTCCTGCAGGGATGAATGAAGGTAGCCAGGCAATTCACTGCCTGGTATCCGCGTGAAAAAGGGAACCGTCCCGTAGGGCACGGTATGAATTGGTACGATCGGCATGCCACGATCAGGACAACCAATCAACCATGGGTAAGGATCGTACCGTGCCTACGGGACGGATTCTCGATTGACGGGTTCCAGGCAATAAATTGCCTGGCTACTATCTGTACGGTCCCTCCGGGACGAAGTCCGACAGGTCCGCTAGGGCCAAAGACACTTAGCACCTGTCTACGAATTCGGGACCCACGTCGTCCCCACATTTCGAGCACGAGCAGGAGTAGGATTTTGAGCGGTTGGCGAAAGGGTAGAAGCACGACCCGACTTGGCATAGAGTTGGAGCCAGCGTTCGCCGCCGCGCGTTGATTGCGGTCAGCGTCAGCCTTAGATTGAGACATTATCCCTTAGAACCTCTGGCCTTATGGAAGCTTTAGTCCTGGAACGAAAAGGAGAACTATCCCTTCGAGAAATTGATTTGCCGGTTACCACTGGACCGCATGATGTGAAGATTGCGATTCACACGGTCGGTATCTGCGGCAGTGACGTCCATTATTTCGAATACGGCCAGATCGGGCCATTCGTAGTAAAATCGCCGATGGTGCTGGGACATGAAGCGGCCGGCACCGTGATCGAAGTAGGCGGCGAGGTCAAGAATTTGAAGGTCGGTGACCGGGTATGCATGGAGCCCGGTATCCCGGACCCCAATAGCCGGGCATCTCAGCTAGGAATTTATAACTTGGATCCTGCGGTTCGGTTCTGGGCCACTCCGCCGGTGCATGGGTGTTTGACGCCTTTCGTCGTTCATCCGGCGGCGTATACCTTTCGGCTGCCGGACAATATCAGTTTCGCCGAAGGAGCAATGGTTGAACCCCTGGCCGTTGGCATGCAGGCATCGGTAAAGGCAAAAATTAAGCCCGGCGATGTCGCCGTAGTCATGGGAGCGGGCCCTATCGGGAACGTCACTGCGCTAGCGGCTCTGGCCGGCGGTTGCAGTCAGATCGTGATGACGGACGTGCAGCAACCCAAACTGGATGTTGCCGCTAAGCTCGGCCCGATCCGGCCGGTAAACCTGACCAAAGAGAATCTACGTGAAGTAATCGATGACCTCACGAGTGGCTGGGGAGCGGACATCGTTTTCGAAGCCAGCGGTGCGCCGGCGGCAATCAAGGCCGTCCACGAACCACTCTGTCCCGGAGGCCGTATCGTGCTCATCGGTCTCCCGATCCAGCCGGTGCCGGTCGACGTAGTCGGGTTGAGCGCAAAAGAAGCGTCCATCGAAACCGTGTTTCGTTACGCTCACGTTTACCCAAGAGCGTTAGCTTTGATGGGTTCCGGTAAGATCGATGTAAAACCATTGATCAGCCGGACGTTTGAATTCCGGGACAGTATCGACGCCTTCAATTTTGCGCTTCATATGCCGCCGGACTGCGTCAAAGCGCAAATCCTGGTCGAGCGGGGAAATAGTCAGCCACGACAAAATCGCGGCGTTCTTACCATGGTACTGATTTTGCGCCCGGCCTGTTCGTCAGCAAGCGTTTCCTAGCTTGCTCACACTTGAGAAGCGTCTTGCGCTGCCGAAAGAACCGGCCGTGAATACGCGATTATGCGTATTGCGAAGAATACGATGCGAGCCGTAAAAAGAAAAATGGCTCCATCCACGCTCGCGTTTATCCTTCAAGGACGCGGCCGTAGACTGGGTCCGATTCAACTCATCGCAGGGTTAGCAGCCTGGATGTTTTTCTTGGGAGATCTTCAAAGCGAACCGTCTGGATCGCCACCACTCTGGCTGCGCTACCCAGCTATCTCCCCCGACGCAAAAACAATCGCTTTTAGCTTTGAAGGCCATATTTTTGTCGTTCCCGCCGCGGGCGGCACCGCACAGGCGCTGACAACAGGTCCTGCACATGATACCGCTCCGGTTTGGTCACCTGATGGCAAATCGATAGCCTTCGCTTCTGACCGCTACGGACATTACAACGTTTTCCTGGTCAGTTTAGAAGGCGGCCCAACTCGACGCCTGACTACTTACTCCACCGACGAAGTACCGACCGGATTTACCCCGGATGGCAAGCAGGTGGTCTTTAGCGCTCATCGAATGCCATCCGCAAAATCTTCGCAGCTTCCGATGGGCGCGTTGGTTCGAGGCCTGGGTTTGCCCCAGCTCTTTAAGACATCGATCGAAGAAGGTTATGAACCAGAGATGATTTTAACTACCCCGGCGCTGCACGCTCATTTCGATCGCAACGGGCAGCGTCTCATCTATGAAGACAACAAGAGCTACGAGAGTCTCTGGCGCAAACATAACACTTCTTCTTTAGCACACGATATTTGGCTTTTTGACATTCGTTCGGGCAATCATCTCAAACTAACCGGGTCCGGCACTGAAAGCCGAGACCCGGTGTGGGCGCCGGATGAAAGCTCTATCTTTTATCTATCGGAGCAAAGCGGCTCTTCCAACGTGTGGAAACTGGCGATTGGCGGAGGGCAAGCTGATCCCCAACAGATCACGCACTTTGACAAGAACCCGGTCCGGTTCTTATCGATCGCCCAGAATGGCGATCTTTGCTTTGGATATGACGGTGAGATCTACCTTTTGCCGCACTCCGCTCCGAATCCGGCCAAGATCTACATTCGTATAGCCGCCGCCGAGAATGGGTCCGTCACGCAGCAGTCTCACCCGAACGATCAAGTCACCGAAGTTGCCCTCAGTCCGAACGGAAAAGAAATAGCTCTGGTCGTCCGGGGCGACGTGTATGTCGCATCGATCGAGCATGGTGACACCAAGCGGATTACCAACACATCAGGCCAGGAACGGAATGTAAGCTTCAGCTCCGATGGCCGGAAACTGGTCTTTGCGGCGGAATATGGGAAACCGTGGGGTCTCTATGAAGCGAGTATTGTTCAGCCGAAAGAGAAAGAACCCTACTTCTTTAATTCAACCCTCATCGATGTTCATCCGATCCTCGACAATGGAGAGGAAAACTTGCTGCCCAAGTATTCACCGGACGGCAAGGAAGTCGCCTACGTTGAAAACCGCGCGGCTATCAAAGTGCTCGACTTACAATCGAGGCAAACCAGAATGATCCTTCCGGCTAGTCGCAATTACTCTTATTCGGATGATGATCTGTGGTTTGACTGGTCACCAGACAGCAAGTGGATCGTCGCTCCGTTTCTGCAGAATCTCCGGTGGTCACACGAAATTGCTTTGGTGGATGCGGCAGGGACCCAACCGGTTACTAACCTGACGAAGAGTGGCTATGAAAGCCTTAAACCCCAATGGACGCCGGATGGCAAAGCCATGGTCTGGCTCTCTGATCGATACGGGTTGCATGGCGACGACGGAAACGAGGGCGACCCCGAATATGATGTTTACGAAACCTTCTTCACCAAAGAAGCGCTAAAACGGTCTCGATTGACGCAGGCGGAGTATGAGGTGGTGAAATCCAACGAGGATAGCGCCAAGAAGAAAAAGGACCAAGAAAAGAGCGCAGAGACGAAAGGAAAAGAAGCTGGTGAGGAAGTCCCAAACCAGCCACCGGAGTCGGTGGTAATAGACCTGAATCGAATCGAAGACCGCACGGCCCGGTTAACTTTGGCCTCAAATCGCATCGTCTATGCTGCTCTCAGTCAAGATAGCGAACAACTGGTTTATCTGGCAAAAAGCGGCAAGGGTTTTGAGGTTTGGCTCCTCAAACCGCGGCTCAAAGAACTGAAACTGCTCGGTGAAATTGAAGTCGAAGAAAGACCTTTTGGAGAGTTACCTCAGCAACTCTTGTTGGATAAGGACGACAAGACTGCCTTTGTGCTCGTCGACGGACGCCCGAACAAAGTCGATCTGGCAACCGGGAAGATTGACCAGCTCAAATTCGATGCCGAGAAAGAGATCGATGGCTCCGGTGAGCGGGCCTACCTGTTTGATCACATTTGGAGGCTGATAAAAGAGAAGTTCTACGTGTCTGACCTACACGGTGTTTCCTGGGATTACTACAAGACAGTCTATGCTCGGTTTCTGCCATATATTGTCGATAATCGTGATTTCGCAGAAATGGCCAGTGAGATGCTGGGAGAACTCAACGCCAGCCACACCGGGTGCCATCCAACGCCACCGACGGCCGGAGATCAAACTGCATCTTTAGGAGCGTTTTTCGATCCAGCTTACCGGGGTATTGGGATCAAGATAGAAGAGGTCATCGAAGACGGTCCTCTCGCTCAGACCGATCCGGTGCTCGCCGCAGGCATGGTCATCGAGAGGATCGACGACCACCTGATCAATCCTGGAATGGATATTAGTCCGTTGCTGAACTTCAAAGCCGGTAAACCAACCGCTATTACCGTTTTTGATCCAGCCCACAACGGCCGTTTCGTCGTGGCGACGAAGCCGATTGCCCTCCAAGATCTTGAGACTCTGCTTTATGCGCGATGGGTGAAACAGCGTCGCGAATTGGTGGACCAGCTAAGCAAAGGAACGATTGGGTATGTGCACGTTGCACGGATGGAGGATAAAGCGTATCGCGATATGTTTTCCGAGGCGCTTGGCCGCCAGGTAGATAAGAAGGCGCTGATTGTCGACACTAGATGGAATCCGGGCGGCAACTTACACGACGCGCTAGCAACTTTCCTCGCCGGCAAAAAGTATTTCAAATGGGTCCCCAGAGGGCAGCTGCTGGGCTGGGAACCAGGCAGGAAATGGTCCGAACCAACTGTGTTACTGGCCAATGAAGGAAACTATTCCGACTGTCTAGTGTTCCCTTGGCTCTACAAACATTTGCAGCTTGGGACTCTCATTGGAATGCCGGTCGCCGACAGTGGCAGCTTTGTCTGGTGGGAATCCCTGGAAGACCCAACGTTGGTGCTCGGAATTCCAGAGGTCGGACTCCAGGACGAACAGGGCGAATTCCTCGAAAAGGCTGAAGTAAAACCCGACATCCAGGTGATGAACGATCCGAAGAGCACCACCGAAGGACGCGATTTACAACTTGAACGCGCGGTAGCGGAGCTCATGAAGGGCACTTAGGGAGCCTCGAGGTGGGGGCCATGCGGGGGCAGGAGTCAGGAGTGAGAATCCAGGATCCAGGAGGGCGACGATGCGTTGAAAGTGGCTGCCTTGCACCGTAGGCTCTACTCGAATGAAGAAGCTGCTCAATGACCCTGCTGCGTACGCAGATGAGACACTTGCCGGGCTGTGCCGCGCGCATCCCGAATTCTATCGACTAAGCCCTGAAAGCTCCCGCGTCGTAGTATGTCCGGACTCACCGGTTCAAGGACGAGTCGGGATTGTTACCGGTGGCGGTTCCGGCCACCTGCCCGTTTTTACCGGCTATGTGGGGCGAGGATTGTTAAACGCTTGCGCGATTGGCGATGTCTTCGCCTCGCCTTCAGCTGACGAGATGGCGATCGCCATGCGCGCGGCCAATGGCGGAGCCGGCGTCCTCCGGCTCTACGGGAATTATGGCGGCGACATCATGAACTTCGATATGGCCGGTGAAATGGTAGAGCTCGAAGGTATTACGAGCTCAACCGTGAAGGTAGCTGACGATGTGGCGAGTGCTTCCACAGCCGAACGAGGGAAGCGACGAGGAGTCGCCGGGATGGTCTACGCATTTAAGATCGCAGGTGCAGCCGCAGAAAAAGGGTTGGATCTTGAGAACGTTACCCGGGTGGCTCAGAAAGCGGCAGATAACGCTCGTAGTATCGGGGTCGCGTTATCCCCATGTATCGTGCCCAAGGCGGGCAAACCAACGTTCACGCTTCAAGAAAACGAAATGGAAATTGGCATGGGGATCCACGGCGAGCCCGGAGTCCGGCGTGGCGAACTGAAGCCTGCGAACGTGGTCGCCGATGAGATGTTAGATGCAATCTTGGCCGACGTCGCGCTTCAAGCTGGCAACCGGGTCTCGTTACTAGTGAACAGCCTCGGGGCCACGCCCTTAGAAGAACTCTACATCCTGTTTGCCCGCGTGGCGGACCGGCTCGACAAGCTCGGCGTTCAGATCATCATGCCTCTGGTGGGCCGTTACGCAACCTCCATGGAAATGACAGGCGCTTCCCTCACCATTCTCATGCTCGATACAGAGCTTGGAAGAATTGTTGAAGGCGCCGGCTGAATGCGCGTTTTGGAAAGTCGGCTAAGCCATGATCACGATCGTCGAGGTTCGAGACGCGATCTCGAGAATCCAACAGCAGGTGCAACAAACTGCAGAGGACCTCTGCGCTAGAGATGGTCAGTTGGGGGATGGGGACCTCGGTATTACTCTCGAAAAAGCATTCAATCGTCTCGCCGAAATAGCGCCAACTTTACCGGATGATTTAGGGAAAGCCTTCGCTGCGGCGGCAGCGGCAATCTCCAAAGTTTCCAGTTCGAGCTTTGGTACTCTTTTAGCCACCGGATTGCTGGCAGCAGCTAAGCAGACCATCGGCAAGACCGAGCTTTCTTCGACGGCCGTTCCCGACCTGCTGCGAACCGCCTGCCAGAAAATGAGTGAGCGCGGCTCCGCATCGCTTGGCGACAAGACGGTATTGGATACGGTCGACGCAGCCGCACGCGCCCTTGATTCTCATCCTGAGGATTCAGTCGGCGCTGTGATAACCGCCGTGGACGAGACCCTTTCTCTCTACCGGGATCGGGAGTGCAAGATTGGCCGCGCCCGGATTTTCTCGGAGCGTAGCGTCGGGCTCGATGACCCCGGGATGGTGGCGTTCCGGGTGATGGTTGGAGCGCTGAGAAGGAGCTAGGAGGGCGGGCTGGCTCCAGGAACCGCCTTCATTTGTCATCTGTTATTTGTCATTCTGCTCCGCAGCTGACGCCCCGCTTTTTGGCGAGGCGTCTGCAAACCAATCGGATTCCGTGACCGGTCACCGAATTAACGGTAGCCCTGTTGGATCAGAGGAGTGATTTTATCCACGTTTGCCGGAGTGACCAACCCGACACCGGTATCCTGGTGTAATCCGGGGACAAGGTATTTCTTGGTTAGCCAGATTTGCATCACTGGGTCAAAGCCCTGCAGGTAAAGAACTTGGTCAAAGCTAGCTACAATGTAGCCGGACTTGATGCCGGCGATGACGTCCGGGCCAAGGTCAATACCGCCCACCACGACATCACCCGGTTTCTTGCCCGCGTCTTTCAGGATCTTCGGCAAAATAGAGGTGAGTTGGCCGTGCTGGGTACCGATCGCCTTTAGGTCAGGATGGGCGGCCAGATAAGCCGTCATGACCGGGATACCTTTAGTCGGATCAGAGTCGATATCCTGAGTGACGTCGAGTTTCTCAACGTTGCCTTTGCCGAGAGTTTTCTCGAGCGCATCAAACACACCCTGTGAACTCCGGCTGCGACCCTCCTGATGGAAGATGTCCCAAACCAATGCCTTATCGCCAGCTTTGAGTTTGCCACTCTCGACCATGGCCTGCCCGGTTAGATAACCGCCCGCATACAAGTCAGCTCCAGCGTAGCCGAACCCTTTGTCCTTATACTTTTTTTCCAGGTTAGGCAGCGGATTGTTGCCGCTCGTCACAATGATGCCCTCAGCTTCGGCTTGGTCGACCAATGGTCCCATCGCATCTTCGCCCGGGTGACCCATGATCTCGATCCCGTCCGGTTTAGCGGCGATTGCTTCCTTGAACTGGTCGATCATCTTCTTGCTGTCCCAGCTGGCATACTGCTCATGCAGTTCGATGCCAAGGGCTTTGGCTGCCGCCTCTGCGCCGGTGGTTCGGGCCAAGACGGAGGCGATACCCGGATCGCCACCCATTTGCATATAGATGACAATCTTGCCGTCAGCTCCGCTCGACTTCACCGGAGCCATGACTAGGGCGCAAGCGGATGCTAATCCGAACGCCATAGCGCTATAGATAGGTTTAATTTTAGGTCTCATAATAAATGAATGAGTGGGTAGGTTCAGCGAGAATTCGCTGATTGGGGGTAGGCTGATTAAATAAAGGTTCCGGGCTTTGGTAAAGCCTAAAGAGACAAGGAGTTCGAGGAGTACAGGAGTTCAGAATCCTCGAAAAAAGGCCGTTCCTCCGTGAACGTTGACGGAAGACTGGTAGGGCGAGGCTCCGGAAAGGCCTAAACGTGTTCCCGAAGGGCAAGATTTTTGCGACCTACTAAGCACACAATGCCGAGAAGGTTGCCGAGGCGTGGCGCGTGATAGGACCCGCGGCTCGGCAGCTCCAAGACGTAGCTAAACGATCGACTAACGGAACGCCAATTTCCTCCGCGAATGCCCTTAGGTGTCTCCGGAGCCTCGCCCTACCTGCCGGAATCGATTGAACAAGGACGCCAAATCCCCTTTGCCCGTGGCAGCGTTAAGAACGACAACCGCTGCCATGACACCACCTTCGACGACCTGAACCCAGTAGCCGCTAATCGTGGTGGCAACCACACCGGCCGCGAGCGAACCGATGACATATGAGCCGAAAAACGTCCCGAAGATAGACCCGGCGCCGCCGGCAATTGACGTCCCTCCGACAAACACTGACGCCATAGCGGGCAGCAGAAAATTCCCTTGATCAGGATAGAACACACCGATATCCAGCGTTACGATAATCCCGGCAAACGCGGCGATCATGCCCTGGACGGTGAATAATCGGATACGGGTAGCTTCGACGTTAACACCCATCACCCGGGCGACATTGGCATTGTCGCCGATAAACATAACGCTTTCACCGAACTTATGCCGGTTCAGAATAAACCAGAGGAACACCGCCAACGCTAACGACCAGAATGCTTGCACCGGGATATTGAAAAACGGGCGGCCGACGAGAAGCTCGTGAATGAAATTCTCTCCGCTGCCCTTCAATGTCTGCTGCAGGCCTCCGGCGAGCAGAATTGAGATACCGTACCAGAAAAAATTGGCGGCCAGGGTCGCCATTATCGAGGGAACTCCGATACGCGCGACCATCAGTCCGTTGAGATAGCCTACGAGGGCGCCGGCGGCGAGGGCGAGCACGATCCCAATCACAGCACCGTAAGCCGGATCGAAAGTTTTCCAGCCCCAGGAAAGGGCGAACCCGGACAAAGACACTACCGCTGGAAAACTGAGATCGATCTCGCCGGCCGTAATCACCAGAGTCAAGCCTAACGCGGCGATCAGTGTGGGCGGCACGGTCTCGAGAAACGACATGTAAATCATCGGCCGGGTGAAAACAGCAGGAGCCGCCATGATCAACACGACGTAAAGCACCAATAGCACAATCGCTATGGCGAACCCTTCCAACCGCCCCAGAAACTGGTAGAGAGTCTGAAGAAGTTCATGGATGCTGGCTTGTCTTTCCGTCCGTGCGCGTACTCCAGGAGAAACTCATCCAGTTCTTTTAAAGTGATTTCCTGCTTCGAAATGCTGGCCCCGATCTCGCCGCGATCCAGGACAACGAACCGGTCGCAGACCTCATACACATCCGGTAGACTATGAGAGATGTAGATGCTCGCCTTGCCGGCCTCTTTGATCTTGTGAACGAAGTTAATAACCTTCGCCACTTCCTTGAGCGATAACGCGACGGTCGGTTCATCGAGGATGATAAGATCCGCCTCAAAATGCATCGCTCGCCCGATGGCGATCCCCTGACGTTCACCCCCGGAAAGTTGGCTCACCTTCGACTCCACGGTGATGCCCTTGCCGCGAAAGCCGATAGTGTTGAGCATGATCTCGCTAGCGACCGCTTTCTCCTTTTTCACGTCGATGAAGCCAAACCGATTCACGATCTGGCGTCCGATAAAAAAATTGCGCCAGAGAACCTGTTTTTCACCGAGCGATTTATCCTGATAAACGGTTTCGATTCCGTGAACGTGCGCACTCTGGACGTTATAACGACGAAAATCGACTTTGCGGCCGGCAATGTATAACTCGCCCCTGGTAGGGGGAAACACGCCAGTCAGGATTTTAACGATGGTCGATTTACCGGCGCCATTATCGCCGATTAACCCCACTATCTCGTTGTGGCCGACGTCCAGGTTAATGTCGGTGAGCGCGCGGACCTGACCGAAATACTTTTCGATGTTGACCATTCGCAACGCGTATTGGTCGCCAGACGGTTGAGCCGGGTTGTTGGTCATAGAGCCTGTCCCGATATATTATCGAACCATAAAAAAAGGATTATTGACTAAGGAGCCAGCCTAAAGTCGATCCGTTTTGTAAAAAAAGTCTCTGCAAAAGCCTTGGCGCGACGTCTTGTCCGCCATAGCGTTGGCGAAGGCTGAAGCCATGCGCCGTCGGGCCAGCCACGTTAGCCTACCTCGTGCACCAAGTCAGTGACAGGGATAGTGGCGCTGGTCGATAGACTACTCATCCAACTCCTTCTTAACCGAATCGAGATCCGCTTCCCACGTCGGATTCTCGCCGTGGAGCCGGATTAAATCGGTTAAAATGGCGAGGCTCGCTTGGAAATTCTTGCGGGCACCACTGAGATCCCCCTGCTTTTTTAGCAAGATGCCAAAAGCTTTATAAGCCTCTGCTAAATTGTGTTGCCAGACGCTGTTGCCCGGATCCTGTTTGGTTAACTTCTCAGCTATCTCTAGGTATTTTTGGTATTGGACCTTGGCGCCGTCCAAATCCCCCTGCGCTTTCATTACGTCGCCGAGTAAATTATAACTGATGGACAAAGCGTGTTGCCAAACACTATTGCCCGGGTCCTGGTTAGCTAGTTTCAGTCTGATGTCGAGTGCACTCTGATATTGGGTCTGGGCACCGTTCCAATCGCCTTGCTCTCTTAGTACGTCGCCGAGTCGCTCATAGCTGACCGACAAATCGAGTCGCCAGTCGCTGTTGCCTTGGTCGCGATCAGCCAGTTTCTGGACGATCACGAGCCCGTTTTGGAATTGGGCTTTTGCGCCGTCCAAGTCCCCCTGCACTTCCAACACGTCGCCGAGCCGATTGTGGGTGAACGACAGATCGCGTTGCCAAACGGTGTTGCTCGAGTCCTGCCTAGCCAGGGTCTGCGAGATCTCGAGCGCACTCTGGTATTGCGTCTTGGCGCCGTTCAAATCGCCTTCGGCCTGCAGCACGTCGCCGAGCTTATTACAACTGACAGACAGATCGCGCTGCCAGGCGTTGTTGCCGGGGTCTTGTTTGACCAGGGCGTGCAGAAGCTCCAGCGCACTCTGGTATTGCGCTTTGGCGGCGTTCAAATCGCCTTGGGCTTGCAATACGTCGCCAAGCCGGTAATAGCTGATCGACAAATCGCTCCCCCACCCAGGGTTGCTCGGCTCACTTTTAACTAGCTTCTGAATAATGTGGAGTCGCTCTTCGAATTTCGCCTTGGCTCCAACCAGATCGCCTTGCGCCTGGAGTCGTTCACCCTCTAGTTTCAGCAGTATAGCCCAGTTGCTCAGCCCTTTGGGGTCTTGCTCGCTGAACCCTAGATTCTTATAATAGGTTTCTACCTGTTTTTGCACATCTTCAATAATATCGAGATGCCCGATCGGCTGAAGCTTATCGCTGAGCTGATTAAGTAGATAGTTAAGGATGCTTTCCGCGCTGTTCCGTGCCGAGGCGGCCCGGTTCTGGTTTTGAACGGCTAATCCCTTCTGCACAACCGCTTCACGCCATTGCCAGATGGCTGCCCCGGCAACCGCCGCTAGCACCGTGATCACCCCGGTGATGACTAGCCGCCTGCGTCCAGCCGCCCGGGCTACCTTTGCTCGGGAGGCCTGGATGTAATTTTCTTCTTCTGGGTCTAGGCTCGCCTCATAGTCTCGCAGCAACTCCTCGGCTTCTGCCAGTGGGCGCCCGGGAGCCAATAGATAGTCACTTTCCCGGTTACATTCGATCCATCTGGCCATCGCTTCTCCTAACCGCGCCCGGACCCGCAAGAAGTCGCGGTTCTCTTTTTCCCAGCGGCCTACTTCCGGCCAGACCCGGAACAATGCCTCATGCGCAACCATCAAGGTCCGAGCGCCCGTGCTATCCCGATCGGCGACCAGCAAGCGGGCGCTGATGAACGCCTCCACCAATCCTCGCGCTCCGGGCTGCGCGGTGGCTGCTTCATAACCTGCTACTCTCCGGGTCAACGTTTCATCATCACCAGACCCTAGCCTCACTATCTGGCGTAACACTGGCCCCAAACCTTCTCGTTCCAATAGCGGCTGCCCGGCAAACGTGTCTTCTGCCCTTTTTCGCAGCGCGCCTTCGACTCCGCCTAATGTCTCGTACTCGGCATGGCTCAATAGCCCGTCCGCACCACCGGTCCGGAATAATTCATCCAGGGCATATTCAAGCAGCGGCAGTCCACCCGGTTCTCTCAACGCGTCATCCCGGATCCGTTCATCCAACCGGCCTTTTTCTGGATCTTCTTCGAACACCGCACCGGCCGCCTCGGCCGGATACCGAATGATCTGGCTCAACTGCGCAGCATTCGGAGCCAAAAGATGATATTGCCCTTTACCCTGTTTGAGTTCTACCAGATCGTCGATCTCTTCACATCGGCTAAAGAAATCGCTGCGCAACGTAGCGACTACCCAACCAAAACCGCTCTCCGCCAGGGCTCGGACTGCTTTGAAGAATCTTATTCTTTGCTCGATGCTGAACCGTTCGGCCAACGTGAAAATTTCCTCCAATTGGTCCAGGCCGATGGCCAGACGTGCGACCGGTTGCTGCAACAGATCCCGCCGGCGTTGCTCCTCTCCAGCCGCTCGCGACAACGCTTCCTTCACTAATAAGCCAAGTCCCTCAGGATTCTTTTCCAGCAAGGCCGCCAATTTGGGCGCATCGGTTCCATCCGCTCCGATCTCAGGGAGTGCCCCAGGACTTAGCAGCGCTTCTGCTAATCCTTGGAGCAGATCGCCCGTGGAATCCGATGGACGAACCAGCATTGATCGCCAAAGGCCAACTCCATCAATGACCCCAGGCCGGCAAAGCCAGGGCATTACTCCCGCTCTCAGGAGCGAGCTCTTTCCGCTGCCGCTGGCGCCGAAGATGAGAACAAAAGGCCTACACCTCTTCGACCAAACGCGCTTGCAACGTCCCTAGAATCTCGTCTCGTTGTTTAGTTCGCCCGAAAAAAATCGCCTCGTGTTCAGATTCAAACACTTGCAAACCACGATAGGGCGATTCTCCGATCAGGCGCTCCTGAAGCTGCCCTTCCTGGGGCTGGCTGATCAGGCCGTTCTTGGCTTTATTTGCCTGCAGCAGCTCGTGAAGATGCCGCTCCAAGTTCTCTTCGAATTGAGCGAGGTTTCGGTAACTGTTGAACGCCAGCTTAAAGCTGCCCTGGTCCTCATCAGCAAACCATTTCCGGCAAAACTGTTCTAATCCCTCCCATTGTTGTTCCAAGGCGGCACGCCGCTCCTTTGGGCTGGCCGGAAACAACGGAATTTCATCCCGTCGATACACCAAGAGGTCAGGCCGGCGGTTCGTTCGAAATCCTTCTAGAGCCACTTCGAATTCGTACTCAGTGCCCGAGCTATACGCGGTACCATCCGGGCGCCGATGTCTGCCCGGATGAAGCCGGGTACCTAATCGCGACCAGAGCACACAAACTACTAAATCGAACTCGGTGGGTTCTGGAATATTCTCTTGGAAATCACCCCGGCTAGCCAGCATCGGTTCATGTTCCCAGAGATAGAGCTCTGTCTCGATCTGGCCCAGGTAACGGTTCCTGAGTCTTTTCACTACCTGGATAGCCACCTCTCGTTCCCGGCCGACATCTCCCGGCGAGGATAAGAATATCCGGTAACGAATCATTTCCGCATGTTCGTGTATCCTACATTGATCTGGTCCTTGCTTGTCGAGGCGAAAACGTACGACTGAGTTTCCCGGCCTTACCCACGGCTCGGACTCGAGCCAAGCTCACGATCCCAGCGCTAACTCATTCAACACTCGCGCGGGTTCAGGCGATCGGGACACCGCGGCGGGCTTCCATATAGTCCGCAATAAAGATGGCATCCCGGGCCACGCCGGAGAAACGTCCTGACCCCCAAGTATATTGCCAGGGTAAACCTAGGAAATAAAGGCCGGGAACCGTGGTTACACCACGTTGATGAGACGGATACCCTTTCCCGTCGAAGATCGGGACCTCGATCCAACGGTAATCGGTTCCATACCCAACCGACCAGATGATCGTTCTGATATTCGCCGCGATAAAATCCAACTCAAGCATCGGGTTGGACGGTTCCCAAACCGGCCGATAACGTTCTTCCGGCGGGGCTTCAATCCGCCGCGACTCAATAAACTTATCGATCGTGGTTTTAATGCTCTCAGCGACCGTGTCCGCCTGATCGAGATTCTGTTTCAAATCATCACCAAAACTTAACCGGCTCCCGCTGATATCCTTTAACCGGCCATAAAGCTGCATTCCTTCGGTAGCCAGCTTACGCAGATCGATATCTCGCCCGCGGTCACGCCCGGTTACATAATGATTAGCTTTCGCCCGAACCCGTTCTTTCAACGGATGTTCGTGGATCGGCTTATCGTAGTAACCCATCTCATGGAGCCAGGCGACCACGTCTTTACCGCGGTAGCGGCGGGCGGTGCGCGGCGCGCCACCCACACATAGATGGACTCGACGCCCGGCGATATGCAGGTCCTCAGCGATCTGACAACCGGACTGTCCAGACCCGACAACCAGGACTTCTCCATCCGCGATTAACTCCGGACTTTTATAATCGCTGGAAAGCAACTGCGTGATAGTTGAAGGGAAGTCGTTCCGCCATCCGCGGCACGGATGGCACCTGGTATCCGCCCGTCGCTACCACCACTTGATCTGCCAAATAATCGCCGATGCTAGTCGCCACAATAAATCGGCCAACCTCGTCCTGGGATAACCGCGTAACAGCTGACCCCTTCCTGAATCGGCGGCTGGAAAGATTGTGCGTAGGCTTCGATGTAGCGCAACAATCTCGTCCTTCTTCATAAAACCGTCAGGATCATTCCCGGAATAAGGAAACCCCGGCAACTGGCATTGCCAATTGGGTGTAACTAGACAAAATGAATCCCAACGCTTCGAACGCCACGATTCTCCTAACCGATTCTTCTCGAAAATAAGATGATCAACCCCGCGTTCCTTGAGACAGTAACTCATCGAAAGCCCTGCCTGCCCACCCCCAATAATGATCACCGGATAGTGGCCACTAACTTGCGTCTGTTCCGTTCCGTTATCTTTCTGATTCGTATTCATGCTTTCTCCCGGCAACACCATCACCGCCGTCATTGTCGAACATCGAAACCTGGTAGGGCGAGGCTCGTGAAAGGCCGAAAGCCCAATCGGAGCAAATCGGCGTTCCATGAATCATTGTTGCGTTACGTCCGAGAGCCCGCCGAGCCGTGGTATATCGTGGGCCACGGCTCGGCGCGCGTCTCGACCTTGCGCATCTCGTTTGTGGTCAGATTCAGGCCACTCTGCGAATGGGTTCCGGCCGTTCGGGAGCCTCGCCCTACCAACCTTTCTGAATTCGTGTCCATTCGTAGCTTGTGGCCTAGCCTGACGAAGGCGGTCCATTCGCGGTTCAAAATCTGTTTTTTGTCTTCTCACCTTTGCGTCTTGCGTAATCTTTCCGGCCTCAAATGCTAACAATGCGCACCACCGCATCGTGCGCATAACTCCGGCTCCAATGCTCGATCTCGCTGAGCTGCGCGGCGGCACTCCCACAACCGAATCCGAACTTTGCGCGCACCCGTTCCGAGGCCTCGGCCAGCGCTTTGCGGCTGCGCCGCAGGAACTCCGCCAACGGCATTTCTTCATCCTTGGCGAAGTAACGACATACCACCGTCGATGGTGAATAACATTCCCTGGTCACACCATCAGGTAGCTCAACCGTGAACAAGACTTCTGGCATACTATGGGCGTATCGGCATGATCGGCTTAGGCGAGGCCGACTGCCGGTTTTTCAAACGTCGAAAGCGTGGAACAAGCGGCACACTTCGTGCATCCGGCTTTCACTGTATCTGAAGTTATACCGGCTTCCGTTAGCCAATCACCAATTGGCTGAAGTACCGCTCGCATAAAATCAGCCTGAGGGGGATGATGATCGGCTAACGGCGTACCACTAACCGGCACAAACGGAACTACGAAAGGATAAACCCCAATTTCGATGAGTACCCGGGCCGCTTCTAACAATCCGGGCACCGTATCTCCAAGGCCAGCTAACAAGTACGTACTAACCTGGCCACGACCAAATTCAGCTACCGCAGCCCTAAAGGCTTCCAGGTAAAATGAAACTGGGACCTCCGCTTTGCCCGGCATTATCCGGCGGCGGACTTCTTCGTCCCAAGCTTCCAAATGCATTCCTAAAGCATCAACACCCGCCTTATGCATTCGATTGAACCAGCTAAAATCCGCCGGTGGTTCACACTGACCTTGGATAGGTAGTCCGGTCTCAGCCCTGATGGCCGCGGCCGAATCAGCCAGCACCGCTGCGCCGCGGTCGTCCGTTGGCGGCGTCCCCGTCGTCAACACCACATTGCGTACTCCATCCAAACGCTGGGCAGCGCCAGCAACTTCAGCTAACTGTTCCGGCGTTTTCCTGGCGATAGTCCGGCCTGCCTTCAAGGACTCGCCGATCGCACAGAACTGACATTTGCTTTGGCTGTTCCCGTAGCGGACACATGTCTGCAGGACGGTCGTCGCTAACGTATCCCGGGAATGAAGCTGCGCGATTTTCCAATAGGGAATCCCATCCTGAGTATTCAGTCCGTAAAATTTCGGCTGCGGCGGAAATGAAATCTCGCAGATCGTCTCATCATTCTCGCGTAACCACGAAACGCCCCGGTGATCAGGGGACATCGCCATGTAGGGTGACCGATTGGCTCCGTGCGTATGCACGGGCACCATGATGGTGGTACCTAGAATGGTAACCGCCTTGTGATCGGTCGGTCCGGCGCCGCCAATCCGGCTGGCAGCACCCGCTTTCGGATCGACCAACCGCAGCCCGCGGGTTTGCAGATCAGACAGCAGCCGCTGTTTCCTGGTGAGGAGCGCGCTCTGAAAATCCATAGTTGCCCTCATATGCTGTTCCCGATTCTTTTCCTGGCTCATCTTCCAACCCCGGGAGCCAGAGTGACCCCTGCTAACTTCGGCTGGACTTGAGCCTTTGCTTCCCGGTCTATAGTCAGTGCGAAAATATCAGGCCGGGAATAGTGACCAACTGAGTCCAGCATCCGTTTCCGCTTGGTGATCAGATCAGGATCAAGCTCGGCAATGGCCATGCCTTCACCCTCCCTGATCGGTTCACAAAGCGGCACACCTTCCGGTGATATAATCGCTGTGTAACAACCTCCCCGCAGCACCCGGCGCATTTTCTCATCGGGAGTAATCGTCGCGATCTGCTCTTCGGTTAACCAACCCGTCGCGTTGATGACGAAACAGCCAGCCTCTAAAGCGTGATGCCGGATGGTGACCTCAATTTGATCGGCAAAGATTTGCCCGACCATTGAGCCGGGGAACTGCGCACAGTGTAATTCTTCCCGCTCCTCCATCAACGCGAAACGCGCCAATGGGTTATAATGCTCCCAACAAGCTAACGCGCCAACCCGGCCAACCGCGGTATGGGCGACGCGGAAGCCGCTCCCGTCACCCTGACCCCAAATCATCCTTTCATGATAGGTCGGCGTAATCTTGCGGCGCTTCAATAACAGCGAACCATCTGCATCAAAAACCAGTTGGGTGTTGTAAAGACTGCCACCGTCGCGCTCATTTACCCCTACTACCAATACCATCTGATGTCGCGCCGCCATGTCCGCTAGTCGTTGCGTGATCGGCCCTGGTACCTGTCACGGCGTTTTCATACAACCTCAGGTGTTCTTTCCCAGTGGCGACCGGCGGCGAAACAAAGGAGAAATACGGATAATAAGGAATGAACGTCTCCGGAAACACCGCCAGCTTGACTCCCTGGGCGGCAGCGCGGCCGACCGCGTCGCAGACGCGCTCGACGGTTCCAGCGCCACCCGAGAGATCGGGCGCAATTTGGATCGCAGCCGCTTTAATTTTTTTCATCGGTTACACCGTCCAGGAGTCAATTCTCACCGCATTGGCTTTTTGGTGTAGCAAGATAATGTCCAGCACATCTAACGGATTGATGGGACGGATCCCCGGGATAAAGGCTTTCTCGGTTTGACCGTACAAAGCTTGAGTGGAGAACCTGCAGCCATAAACTTTGCCACCCTCCTGCATAAACTTTTCCAGACGTTGATTAACAAAGAGGTGCCCGGGAAACGCTTCATCTCCGAGCGTGGGGAAACCGCGTTGAAAGCCCATGGTCACACCCGGGCCATAGAGCAGGATAGATGTTTCGTAGCCCTTACGTAAAAGGCGAGTCGCGACCAAGGTGTTAACAATGGAGATCGAACCTTCGAAGGCGACAGTATGAAAAGTAACGAGCGCTTTTTCGCCCGGCTCCGCTTTAACGTCAGGGAAAACTTTTTCCTCGTAGTCGACAAGGAAGTCTCCCTTCTTATTCATCTCTTTTTCAACGGCTGGCATATCGGTTGGTCTGTTTGTTGAATGGGTTAGAGCGAAGGCCTTTTATAGCGGGAGGGCTCCGCCGGTTGCCGACTGAGCAAAGCAACTGACGAACCGCCCTTGGTTTGCCGAAGTGGTTTTCTTGCGCATATTGTTGCGCATCAGCTGGTGAACTAGCGCGCAAATCATTGCATAAGTTCGAGTCGGTCAGCTGGATCTCTGCCAAAAATTATGCCAGGAAGACAAATTCAGACAGCGCGGATGGCTGAAATCGCACACTCCCTGGGCGTGGCTGCTTCTACCGTTTCCCGAGCATTACGCAGCGATCCGCGAATCAGCGCACTAACTCGGCAACGGGTAGAAGAAGCTGCCGAAAAACTCGGCTATCGGCCCAACCCGCTGGTCAGTGCGCTCATGGCTAGCCGTCGCCGGCGCGGCGGCAACGGAGAAGTGGACGTGATTGCGCTAGTGACAAACTATGGCGGGCGCGAAAGCTGGCGCTCAAAAGACGTCTGTCGTTGGGAGTTCGAAGGGATCCAAGGACGAGCCGCGGCTCTCGGGTTCAAAATCGAAGTGTTTCCTTTGAGCGAATATCGCGGCAGCTATGAACGCCTCCAAGCCACTCTGCGCGCGCGTGGGATCAGGGGTGTGCTTCTGGGCTTCTCCCGAGAGGATAGCGAAGTTCTATTCCGGACCGAAGGATTCGCCGTTGCCGGATTGAGTGCTTACTTTCCCACGGTAGTCGTCGATCGCGCGAATTTTCACGGCTTTTACAACGTCCAACTTGCCCTCGATCACATGTGGCAGCTCGGTTATCGCCGGCCAGCTTTGATAGTCCCGGACCTCAATAACCGTATCTCCAACAACCTATGGTCCGGCGCCTTTCTTGACTGGCAGCGCAGCTTACCGAAGCCCGATCGCTGCGAACCGTTTATACCAGTTGACGCTGATAGCCAGGCTGAGTTTGATACTTGGCTTGCGGTCAATAAACCTGACTCGTTGCTGGTCTACAAAGCGCCGGTGCGCCGGTTTCTGAGCCGGCATCGTTTGTCGGTTCCGGAAGATATCGGGTTAGCCTATCTCTATCGCACGTCGGATGAAATGGGGAGAGCCGCCGGGATCGACGGAAATCTGTCTGCGGTCGGCGCGGCGGCTCTAGATCTGGTGGTAGAAAAGTTAAATGCCAATTTCACTGGATCCAGCAATCATCCCAAGGAAGTGCTCATCAAAGGGACATGGCACGGCGGGGCTACGCTACCGCCGCGAGTTAAACCGTCACCGGAAATGTCTCGCGCGCCGTTCCGTAAACGAGGACAAAAACCCCTGGCTCGGTGATAGTCCCGACCTGGGCGGCAGCAATTTCCCGATCCTCAAACAACTTTTTGACGTTATCTATTTGAGACGGGTCGACGCTTAACAGAAACCCAAAACTGGGAAAGGAAACCAGCCAACGAGTTAAATCGGCCTGATCCGGGCGCGGGATCTGATCCAACCAGAGCTCTGCTCCTCGCTGTGAACATTGCAGCAACATCGCGAGAGTGCCCACAACTCCGCCGTTGCTGATGTCTTTGCCCGCTCGGACCCAACCCTTTTCCGCCAGAGTCGCTAAAAGCTCGAGATCGCCGCGCAAACGTTCAGCCGGCGCACTAACGCTGGCGTTCCAGAAAGGTTTATCGCGGCGATATTCGCCTCTTAAATCGACAGCCATCAACAGAGCATCCCCCGGCCGAGCATCGAAACTCGTAATTAACCGGTTAGCCCTCCCCAGCACGGCCGCGGCCAGGAACGAATGCCCGGTGCGCGTGATGGTGGTGTGACCACCGACTACAGGCACTCCGTAGGATTGGGATGCTGCGGTGATTCCTTCCCAAATCGCGCCTCCTTGCTCCAATCCAGATGTCCAAAGAATATCAATAATTGCCAGCGGCCGGCCTCCCATCGCGGCGATATCGCTCAGATTTACCATCACCGCCGAGTAACCGGCAAACCAGGGATCGTCTGCCACAAAAGATTCTAACATGCCTTCCCCGGCAAAGAGCAAAAAGCCGTCGTTATCGGGAATAGCAGCACAATCGTCTCCGAGACGAATAGCACCTGCTAACGCCTGAGCCGGGGCATAAGCATGAGCGATGGCCAGCTTATCGGCAACGCCGGTATGGGTTCTGAGAAACGCGCTGAGGCGCGACAGCGTGGCATGGTCGGAGTCCGTTGGGGAGTTCACGGTTCCGGTTCACCGTTCACGGTTTCGTGGAGCGTGCCTCGCTTGCGAGGCCGTGGCAAGCAGGGGAAATCGTGAGGCACTCCTTGTTTCGGTCAACGCTCAATGTCGCGCGTCTGACCTTCTTACAGACACGTGCGCAGCCCGATGATGGGCCTGCAGTCACGATTCAGCCTTGTTCACCATCGGCCTCGCAAGCGAGGCACGCTCCACACCGGCCATCAGAAAATACGTATAGCCGGCCGATAATAATTTAAGTCGGCACGCATCTTCACGTGAGGGAGACCGAACAGATCCAGCGTACCGAGTGACTCCCAGTGTAACCGTTGAAAGAAACGTGCGTTCTGGTGTTGAACTGTCGCCAGAAACTCGGTGCAACCCAGAGCATGGGCGGTTGAAACCGCTTTATATATAAGCCCAGCTCCCAGCGCTCCTAAGCCGCGGTAAACCGGTAAACTGTTCCGGACAGAAACACTAGGGCTAAATTGCCGAATGCTACGATACTCCTGAGCAACTCCGAGCCGGCTCCCATACCAAACCCCAGGAGCTCGTTCATCGATCCTCACCACTCCCACCACGCCATCTTCCATACCAGCGATCAACGCCTCACAGACAATCGGGAAAGCCTGCTCATCAAATTCATCCCGGTCACTTTCAGAGAAGATCGCCTGTTCCTCACAAAAAATCTGTCTGCGTAATCTCCAATAACCGTCCAGTTCGTGACCGGCCCGTGCGATCCGGAAAGTAAAATCCGGAGAAACATATTGGAGAAAAGGATCGAACACCATGCGTACTCCGCCTAAACCCGGAGCATCGACTGTGCCAAGAGCTGGCAGATGCATCTCGGCTGATCAGCAACCGCAGAAGGGATTATCCGCAGATTACACCGATTACGCAGATTTCGGCTTGGGGTCGGGCGGGTCCGGTGGAGTAAAGGAACCGCGCGGTAAGGCGAGATATTTAAATTTTCTTGCCCGGCGTTATTCAGGATCCGAACGAAACCTGTGTAATCTGCGGATAATTCTCTTCTGCGGTGGCTTCGAAGCTCACAGCAGACCGCCGCCATCTATATCGAGCACCGAGCCGGTGATAAAGCCGTTCGTCATTAACATGAGGTAAACACGCGCGAGCTCTTCCGGCCGACCGATCCGTCCGACTGGCAGGGTGTCGGCCACACGCGCAATCATGCTGTCGCGAGCCGCGGAGCCAGGCTCGCCCCACAGGTTAGTATCGACCACACCAGGGCTGATCACGTTTACGCGCCGAGGGGCCAGCTCTTTGGCAAGGTGCCTTCCGGCGGCGTCAACAGCGGCATTCAATGCGCCCTTTACTACGCTGCCCGAACTGTACTTGCGTGAGACTTGACCCGACGTCAAGGTTATCGAAGAAGCTGGAGCCAGATGCGGCAATGCAAGGCGAACCGCATGGACAGCACTGAGTAGTTTCGCCTCGAAGGCGTCGGGCAAAATCTTCTCTTCGAGAAAGGCAACCGGCGTTGAACCGAGCCGGGCACCAACGGTGTGCACCAGATGGTCGATTCGGCCGAGCATACCAAATATGCGATCTAGGGCATCCCGGTCGGACACGTCGACCTTAATTCCCTTTGTCGATTCGGGCCCAGCGCCCGATCTGCTAGCCGCAAACACATTCGCACCTTGCTCAGCCGCCAGAGCTGCCACGGCGAAACCGATCCCAGAGCTCCCACCGAGAACCACAACGTTTTGTCCCAGCAACAAGTCATTCATGCTCTTTTCCAACAGACTTTTTAGTTCAACTGGCCCGAAGGTGCCCGGTTCGAGCGAAGTGACAGAGAATCCGCAGCCGACTCCATTGAGACTGCGGGGTGTGTACTATCAACCCGACGCCAGACCGAGTAAGCCGTGGACCCATTACCTGACGCCGTGGGCGGGACCGCGTAACTCAGCACGCCGTCCTGATAAGTGAAATCGCGTACCTGTCGCTTGCCCTCCCAGTTAGGGAATGAGGCAGCTTGTACGTCAAACACAAGCTGATGCCGTGAGGGGTCGATAGTTACCTTGCCGATATGTGTGCTGATACCGACTAAGGCAGAGCGGTATTCATCCGGCGTTCCGACCTTCTTGTCGCCACTGGCGAACAGCGGCCGGCCAGGCTTGAAGATCTGGAGGCTGTAGCCACCGGAACCGTCTACCATGAGCAGACCTGTGGCATGTTCGCCATAGTTGGTAGTGCGGGTGCCATCAGGCTGGATCTCGTAGGCCGAAACCAAGCTCCAAGTGCCGGCCAGCGTGGCAAGGTTCTCGGATCGGGCCGACCCGACGCCACTGGCAACAGCAGCAGCGAGGCAGAGGAAGCTCAGCATTCGCTGGGAGGCCGGCGGGCTCATGTAACCTGTTTAACTAGTTTCATGGCGCTATCCTTGCCACAACCCAAGAAACCTGTCAAACTGGTTACATGGCTTTCCTTGATCGGCCCGAAGATCGCGATGGTTTTCGCTTTCGCGGCGGCAGTAACGCCGTCGATATTTGCGCGGCCTGCAGGCCAGGCTCAGCCCATCTTTCAGGTCCGCCAGAGACGTGATCTCGGGACGTACGAAAATGTGCACCTCGGATGGGAACAGGCTCAAAATGTAAGTGATGCGCTGTTGTATGTCGGGAACAAGCTGTCGGAACTGGTCCAATGCATCGGTATTGATGATCGCGACATCCACGCCCTTCAGGTACAGCAGATCTTCCACATTTTCGGTTGGGCCTCGGGTGACAATCGATAGAACATGCAAATTGTCGCCATCGTCTACCACGCGGCCGATTTCTGCTGCGAGGCGTATTGGAGCGCCCTCCAATTGTCCTCCAGCCAGCCCCACGGTCCAGGTATTGAGCTTTTCACGCACCAGATTCTCTGAGAGGGCGCCGCTCGGCGGCCGCGGTGCGTGAATGGTGGACTGCGTGGGAGCCGGCTGCGCGTTTACCGGTGCTCGCCACCCAAGGCTGGCCCCGATCCCTATGATCACAATCGCCGCTGTCAGTAGTCTATTCATTGAACCCTCACGACGGTATTCGCACGATTGATTATTATGACAACCCATCGGGTAACGTAACGGACTGCCGTCGGCCGGAGCACGTTTCCTCTAAAATCGCCAATCTTCCGTTCAGTGTGCCCGCAAAAGCCCAGATCGTCTGTGCCGATAGCGGAACGGCAGCGTTATCAGTGGTCACCTGGAGCGCCCGCCGCGTCAGCAGGATTGGCCGCCGCCGGGTAACCTTGCGCCGCGCCCTTGCGGTACCAGAACTCCGCCGCCGCGGGATCTGGTATGACACCGGTTGCGTGGATGGATGTCAGAAAGGCTGAATCATAGGTCTTGCCGACTGCCATGGCCGCGCGGGCGCTGCCGAGTGAAACCGCACGTTCGTAAAACAGGCGCGCCGACGCGATGTCTCCGAGCGCCAGCATGGCGTCGGCACGAGCCAACAGAACCGGGAGCTCGCTCGCAACGGACGGCGGCGGCCGGGGAACCTGCGGCGCAGGAATTGTGTCGCCGCGCGGCGTGGCTGCGGTGGAACTTACAGAAACCGGCGTCTGAACAGAGAACGTCGCGGACGCCGGTCGGGATGAAGCGGGAGGATGAAGGTCGCTAACATTGGTTGCAGCCACCCCGGAGAGCGACGCGACACCGTCGTCCGACTGAGCGGATGAGACGTATGGGTCTGTCGATAACGCATCGACCTGTGCTTCTGTCTGCACGGCCGGCGATGACAGACTCCCGTTTGGTGAAACCGCTTGTGGCATGTGCGCGTCTGGCGCGCTGACCGCTGCCGCCGACGCGGGAATCGGAGTTGACCGGGGTGGCGACAGTTGCGGTGGTGCTGCATTAGCACCCACGGCGCCCGAGAGAACTGCAGCGGCAACCGACTGGTCAGATTGAGCCTCGGTCGGATGGTCACCTTGGGAGTTCGCCTCAAGCAGCGCCACCGGGGAAGTCGTTGCCGAAGCGTTGTTCTTCGGTTGCAAAGATTCTTGCCCCGCCGCGCCCAAAGCGAGATCGGGAGCTGGTCCGATTTGCGATGGCTGGCTGGGTGCCGCATCGGCAACTGTGACGCCTTCGACAGGTGCAACCGCAGCCGGTTTGTCGGCCTGGACCGCGACGGCCTGATCACCCTGGGAATCCGCCTCAAGCAGTGCCACCGTGGAAGTCGTTGCCGAAGCGTTGTTCTTCGGTTGCAGAGATTCTTGATCCGCCGCGCCCACGGTGGGATCGGACGCTGGTTCGATTTGCGATGGCTGGCTGGGTACCGCATCGGCACCTGTGACGCCTTCGACAGTTGCAACCGCAGCCGGCTTGTCGGCCTGAACCGAAATGGCCTGATCGCCCTGGGAATTCGCCTCGGGGTGTGCCGTTGGCGAAGTCGTTTCTGAAGCGCTCTCGATCGGTGGCGACGGAGCTTGATCCGCGATCGCCGTGTTGCGCTCGGCTACCTCCAAGATGGAGTGGTCCCGACCGACGCGGGCAGTGACCGCGATATTCGTCGCCAGCGGGACGGCATCAGCAACAGTTGCGCCCATGGCATCCAACGGCGACGCGCTGTTACGGTGGGCAAAAACCGATACCGGCCGATACGCTACCGCGCCTGCAACGGCCAACAGCAACACTGACCCGATTGCCCAGGCATAACGTCGGCGTAGCGTCGAGCCCTCGGGGTAGTCGCCTGCATAAGCCTGCGTTCCGTAGCGCCGTAACTGCTCCGGTTCGGCCTTGCTGAAGACGATCCCGGCTATGCGACGCGCCTCCGGCCTGAGCAGCCGGAACGCCTCGGCCACGCTGACCGGACGAGTTGTACGGCCATCGATGGCGACAATGATCTTGTCGGCAATGCCGGCGAGCGCGAGCCCGTCCACGACCGACAGAAGCGGCGGGGTGTCGATTACGATATAGTCATATCCATCGCGCAGCCGCTCGATGGTCGCGGCCATCCTCGGCGAGGCAAGCAAATCTCCTGGGCTGCGGATAATGGAGCCCGCCGGCAACACGAAACAGCCTGTCTCTGGATGGCGGACAATGACCGAGTCAAGGTCGGCGTTCCCCGCAAGCACATCGGTGAGCCCGCTCTGCTGCTCACCAAAATCCCGCGAGATGGAACGGCCCCGAATATCGCAGTCGACCAGGATGGTGCGGTGGCCGGCCGCCGCGCTCGAGGCGGCGAGCAGCAGCGAAAGCGTGGATTTCCCCTCCCCCGCCACGGAGGAAGTCACCACAATGACCTTGGGGCTTTCCAGCTGGTTGGACAGCAGCAGACTCACACGAATTGTCCGGATCGCCTCGCTAAGTGGCGAAAGCGGCTCGTTCACAATCGCCTGCGCCAGCGTCCGGGCCCGCGATTGCAGCATCCTGTTGCCGAAGCGATACAGTGGAACATTGCCGACGACCGGGAAGCCGAACGCCTGCTCGGCTTCCGCGCCCATCTTGATTCCAGCCGTGGCAATGTCGACCACGAAGGCGAGCAAAAGTCCGAGTGCTACGCCCATGCCGCCGCCCACGATGACGAACACCTTGCTGCGCGGGGAGACAGGCTCCGTCGGCACGGAAGCCGCCGTTATGATGCGCTCGTTCGTGTCGATAACCGATTTGCTGGACTCGATTTCACTGTATCGCGCCAGATACGCATCGTACACCTTGCCATTCGCGTCAGCCGCCTGACGCAGCTGCTTCAGTTCCTGCAGCTTCTCGTAATCGCCGGAACTGTCCTTCCCCGCGGTCAACTTCTGGATTTCCTCCCGCAGAGTCTGCTCGCGCCGTATCGCGAGATCGTAACTGTACTGCAGATCTGAGCGCACGCGCTCGGCTTCGTCGTGCATTGCGCGCTTGATGTTCGCCAGTTGCGCCGCGACGGCGATGACCGAGGCGTGCGCGTCGCCGAATTTCGCCCGCAACTCGGCTTCCTGTTGCCGCAGCACCGATTGCTGCACCCGCAACTGCGCGATCACCGGCGACGCGGTCTCCGGAACGTTCAGACCGATGCCCGCTCCGTCACCTGGCTGGTCGATCTGCTCGAGCCGCGCCTTCTTATCCGCCGCATCGGAGTGCGCGATCGTCAGTTGCGTGCTGAGCTCCGATATCTGGCGGTCGCCGAGGCTGTCTTTCGCGGAGCCGTCAACGCCGCTTTTCGCCTTCAGTTTTTCGATCGCGACGCCAGTCTCGGTCGACCGCGCCTTGAGTTCGGCGAGCTTCGCGGAGAGCCACGCCTCCATCTGAACGAGACCTTTCTGCCGGTCCTTCTTCTGGTCGGCGAAGTAGTCCCTGACGAGCGTCTCTGCCAGTTGCTTCGCGAGCCTGGGATCGTGTGAGCGCGCGGAGATCGTCAAAATGTAGGAGAGCGGCACACGTTCTATGACGTAGTGTTCGCGCAGTATGCCGGCCGCGATCGCGATCCGGCCTGCCTGCGCCTGCGCGGCGTCCTCCGCGTCCGGAACATGCGCATCCACCTCGGCGGGATCGGCTTTCTCGCCAAAAAACCCGAGAACCCGCGTCATCAGCCCCGAAAGCGCCGACGAATTCAGCCACCCCGGATGTCCCTCCGCGCCGTGCGCTCGCTGGAATTCCGGGTTTTCCTCGAGCTTGAGGTCCTTGACCACGTCCTCCATCATCGATTGCGATTTGATGATTTCGATTTCGGTGTTCGTGCCGATGATGTCGTACGCTCGGGCAGAGGCCACCTGCTGCGTGCCCGGGTTAAGATCCTCCTGGCGAGGATCGAACATCAGGATTTGGACGCTGGCCTGATACACCGGCGGCAGCAGTTTCAGGAGTTCGGCCACAGCCAGCAACGTCAGGATGGGCGCCGCGACGACCAGCTTCCACCGACGCCGAGGCACCCCCGCCATCCAGGCGAGATCGATCGGCTTCGCCGGCGCTGGTTCCTCGGACGACGAGGCGATACTGCCAATCGGAACGAGGGGCTGCCGTACGTCAAAGCAACTGCACCTCCAAAACACTGCAATGGCCAGACCCGTTAGGCTGAACCAGCCAGCCGGCGCCTAACCTAAACACTGTGCTCTGCAGCATGTTTTAGCAGACAAGACAAAAGAAGCAACGGGTTTTTAGACGAAGGTTAAGCGGCTACCGTCTCATAACATGACACAAGGATCATGATCCATCATGACTTGGCTCTAGGGCGATCGACCCACCAGCGCACCAATTTTCAGCACTTGAGCCGTGTGGTGCCAATTCATCGCGTGTATGCGAAGCCGGCGTTGTGCAACTCCACGATAGTGCCGACCGCGCCGGGCGTCAGTACCACGCCTGGAACCAGGTGATTGGTGAGTTCGGCGGCGACCTCCTCGGTTGTCGCGTGATCGGGATTGGCGCCTGTCGCGATCAGATGGTCGGCCACTTCCCAAATGGCATTGTGGCATGCAAGGAAAACCGCACCTCGCCGCTGCAGGACGGTGATGCTGTTGTCGTTCGAGGAATATGCACCCTTCGGCGCCTGGAAGTTCGCGAGATCCTGCGCCGCCGCGGGAGCCTCGATGAGGCTATTGTTCTGAATCTTGCCGCCGGCAAGTTTTGCCAGGCCGTACTTGTCCCACATCGCCTGATCGTAAAGCGCGAGTTGCGCGGTGCCGTGGGTCGCCGACACGCACAGAAACTCGACGTGGCGGAACGACCAGATCTGGGCGTTCATCGAGTTGCGCATCACGTTGAGCCATGGCCCCTGGATATCCGTGTTGTCCCATGCCTGCCGCGGCCCGCCGCGATAGGCCAGCACCGCGTCGAGCGCCTCGGCATCCCACTGATCGCGCCGGTCGAGGATCATTGGCACTGTCTTGAAATCGCGACGGCGCGGTGCCTTTGCCAGAGCCGCTGTGAGCGTCTGAAGATTATGTGCGCCCCGCGGCTCCATCGAAGTGTCCACAGCATCGGCTGCGCGTGCCGACGCGAGCGCTGCCAGTCCCACTCCAATTCCGCGCAGTGTGCCACGCCGTCCAGGTCGCAAGGTCATCGCAATGGTCTCCTTTCGTGTGTGGTGCAGTCTGCCTTCACGGCCGGATCACCGTGTAGCCATGTTCGGCAAGCAGAATCAATTGCGGCACGTCCCCTTCGACCCGGCGCGCTACCGGATTGAGCGGAAACGGCTAGCCGCATTTGCGTTCGATCGTCTCTACCGTATTCATGCACGCGTCGAATTGGACGCCTTGCGTCACCAGGCTACGGATCAACGGGGCATTCGGGTTATCTTCGCTTAGCAGTTTTATGCCGGGTCCGAACGCCACCACCTCGATGGCGACTTTGTCCGGCCCGATTGACTTGAGGATGTTGAAAGCAACGCTGAGCGCAAGGCTCTGCCGCGCCGGTTCGCCGTCCGAAAGCTGCAATGCCACGTGGTGCATAACGAACGGTCGGCTCTCTGGAACCTGCGCGACCGTCACGCTCCGGGTCAGCAGGATGAACGCGACAATCAGACTGCAGCGGCGTCCCGCGATCATGCTGGCTGGTAGCCGGGATTGCCGGACACCCCCTTCAGCAACACGCGGTCGCGCCGCGCCGGCGCGATGTGCTTCTTGCCGCGCAGCGCCGCTGCAACGACCTCCCAAACCGGCTTGCCATCCTGCGGCATATTGACCGATGCCCATCCCGCCACGCAGCAGCTCTTGTCGGCTTCCAGTGTCTTGTCGTTGGTCAGCGTGAGATCGGAGATGCGATGGCCGATTGGCTGCGTCGGATCTCACGCATAGTCGAGACCGCCGACCCGCACCATAACGCCGCCCTGCTGCATATAGGTATCGGGATTGAACAGATTGTCACAGACATCTTCCATGACCGTCGTAAGATCCGCTCCAGTCATCGTTTGCACATAGGGGTCGGGGTAGGTGGTCGCGGTATGAGACAGCAGGAACTCCATCGCCACCGCCTCACCGGTCAGCGGGCTAGGACCCCAGCGAAAGCCCGGTGATAGGGCGGTTTCGCGTCGAGTTCCTGGCGAAGCGCGACGCAGATCACCTGATCCATGGCGCCGCGGAAGTTGCTACTCGGGAACAATACCTCGCCGGTATCGGCAGCTTCTCGTCGAGCATCGCTCGGTCGTGGTCACGCCTCGTGGCGATTTCAGACGCCACGGATGCGTCTTCTGGCAGCAGCGCCGAGAAAATCGGCAACAGTTAGTAACGTACGCCCGTCACCTGGCCCGCGTCGACATCAAGATCGACGACATCAAGATCGACGACGGCAGGGAAATTGCCGTTCGAGCCGGCGCTGGTGACCAGTGTCTTGCCGCCGGCATTGGCGACTAAAACCGGCCACTGGAGTGCAGTCATGCGTGGACCGCGCATGGCTCTGGTTTCGGCTCGAGGCTTGTCGCGCCGGTGCCGCGGCTGCACGGCATCGCATTATAGCTCCCGGACAACCAACCAGGCTGTCGGGTGGAACTCAATTGCTCGCTGAGTCTCCGTGTGACTTCCGAAGTTGACCCGCGTAGTCCGTGTCAGCCTGTGTTCTCTAATGAACCTTGGGCTAAGCGTGCGAGGCCAAGCAGTACCGCGCGGTCGCACGGCGAGCAGTTCATTCACACAAGCGCTGATCTATTTTGAGCCCAATCATCCGTGTGATCAGCGGTTTCCTCGGGGATCCACCGGCCGACACGGCGGGTTCCGCACCACAGTTCCGCGGCGGGAAAACCACCTATGACGCCCGCTACCTCAGCAAACGCGTCCGCATCAGTGCGGCAGTCAACATCGTATCCGTGTCGGATGTGCTCATCCGATGCCAGCAGATACAATTCGGTAATGCATGGCTGTTCCCCTTCCAGTTCAGCGGGGAGCGCAAAACTCTCTCTTTCGCCGGTGTCTCACTTCAGAACAGTGCCGACGATGTGATCACAATGGTATGGTAGATGATTTCGCGCAAGAGGATTACGGCAAAAAATCGACCGTGTCGGCGTTCGGAATCTACTCATCTGTTCATAACGCGGATTGGAACTCCGAAACGATGATATGGGTAGTTTCCGAGGCTGTGCGGTCATCTCAAATGCGACGAAGGTATCCAATGGTCAACTCCTACCGGAGAATGACCCCGTCAGTCAGGGCTCGGCACTGCCGTTCTTCCGGGTCATGGCAACTATTTTAATTCACGTATCGGCATGAGGAGACTCCCATGAGGAAGTCACTGTTTTCGCTTGTCACCGCTTCAGTGCTGCTGTCAGGCGCTGGGCTTGCTTCAGCCCAGACGACAACGACCACGACGACGCAATGGACGCCGGACCAACGGTCTTCGATAACCCAGGTACTCGACCAGCCAGCATTACAAATCCTTCAGCGACCCAACGTTCAGGCCAGCCGTCGGCATGGAATTGCCTTCTACCGCGACAATGTATCCGCTGCCGAGCACCGTTCAGGTTCAGTCGCCTGACCGCTATAGCTATAGCATCATCAACGAGCAGCCCGTTGTCGTTGAACGCAGCAGCCGGAAGGTCATTCACACCTGGTAATTGGATAAAACCGCATAGGTAGATTCCGACGCCAGCCGTCATCGCACCAACGAGAACACCGTCCTGCGCGGGTGGCATCCCCACCCGCGCATCGGACCCACGACTCAGTCCACATCTGACCTGCCAACAGCGTGCCCATTCCTTTGTGGATGTCCGGCATTCATGCCGCACATCAGTGTCGGATGCAGTTGCCACGCACCCTACCTTTGGGCTTTCTCAATAGCGGGGACAATGATAACTGCTTCCGTCCAAGGTAGGAGCCCCGCGTGTGCTGGCCTGCTCGTCGTTATTACGACCTGCCTGCCCCTGTCCAAAGACCGCTATAGGCCACACTCAAACCGGTAGAAACCCCACCAACCGCTCCGCCTGTGCCACGATCGGATCGGCAATGGCCGCGGCCCTCTCGGCACCATCGCGCAGCACCGCGTCCACCCCGCTCGGGTCGGCCAGCAGGCGTTGCGCTTCGGCTGCAATCGGACGCAGCTTGTCGACCAGCAATGCCGACAGCGCTTCCTTGAACGCGCCAAAGCCCTTGCCGCCATGTTCGCGCAACACGTCGGCATGATCGGTGTCCATCAGCGCCGCATAAATTCCGACCAGATTGCGCGCCTCGGGCCGCTTCTCCAGGCCCTGCGGTTCAGAGGGCAATGGCTCCGGGTCCGTCTTCGCACGGCGGATCTTCATCGCGATGGTGTCCGGATCGTCGTTCAGGTTGATGCGGCTCTGGTCCGACGGATCGGACTTCGACATCTTCTTGGTGCCGTCGCGCAGGCTCATGACGCGCGGCGCAGGACCCATGATCAGTGAGTCGATGTGCGGGAAGAACTCCACGCCATAGTCATGGTTGAATTTCTGCGCGATGTCATTAGCGAGTTCCAGGTGTTGCCGCTGATCCTCGCCCACCGGCACGCCGGTCGCGTGATACGCGAGAATGTCGGCGGCCATCAGGTTGGGATAGACGTAGAGACCGGCCGATGCGTTCTCTCGGTTCTTGCCGGCCTTGTCCTTGAACTGCGTCATGCGGTTGAGCCAGCCGATGCGCGCCACGCAGTTGAAGATCCACGCAAGCTGCGCGTGCGCCCGCACCGAGGATTGCGCGAACAGAATGTTTTCCCGCGGATTGATGCCGCAGGCCAGCAGCATCGCCGCCATCTCGCGCGTCTGCTGCGCCAGTTGCTTCGGATCCTGCCACTCGGTGATCGCGTGCAGATCGACCACGCAATAGATGCAGTCGTGGCCATTCTGCAGCGCCACCCAGTTGCGCAGTGCGCCGAGGTAATTGCCGAGATGGGCGATGCCCGAGGGCTGGATGCCGGAGAAGATGCGTTGCATGGCGGGATCAGTGCTCGGTGTTCAGAGGTCGGACTGATGGCCGATCCGCTGGCGGGGCGCAAGGTTTGGGAAGACGGAGACGTCGGCTAATCTCGGCCACGGTCAAAGGAGGTGACGATATGCTGCCCACGCCGAGTTTCCACCATCTGCATTTGAACTCGGTCGATCCCGATGCGGCGATCGACTGGTACACGAGGCAGTTTCCAAGCTGCGCCAAGGTCGACTGGGCTGGTTTCCCGGCCCTGCTGTCGCCCAACGATGTGATGCTGCTATTCACCAAGGTTGCCGCGCCGCCACCGACCCAGCCGCAGAGCGCGATCTGGCATTTCGGCTGGCACGTCACCGATGTGCGCAGCAGCCTGGCGACTTTCGAGGCGCGCGCGGATGTCGAACCCCTGCCGCTCTACACGACCGACGAAGGCGGCTCGGTGCTGGTCAGCAGCGACACCTGGCCCAATGTCGGCGGCGTACTAGGCCTGACCAGGGCACAGATCGCCGAGGCGCGCGGCAAGGGCTTGCGGCCACCCGGAGGCGGCGGGTTCGCTTACATGGCCGGTCCCGACAATGCACTGGTCGAGTACGCCGGGAACTACCCCGCCGAACGGTTCAACCACGTGCACCTCTGGCAGGAGGAGCCTTTGTGCGCGCTGCTCTGGTATAAGAAACATCTGAATGCACCGACACGCGCGGGCTTCGCCGAGGTCCCGCCAACCGAGGCCGACTGCAAGGTGCCTCGCGGCACCGATCGCACATGGCCGGCACTGAACCGTGAAGGCATGTTGCGCACGCCGCGAGCCGGCGTCGAATTCGGCGACGTGGTGTTGACCTGGTACGCCAACCAGGGTGACACGCCGCTGGTCGATCCGCGCGGCCAGTTACAGGATCACATCGCGCTGAGCGTCGCCGACCTCGGCGCGTGGATCGCCAAACTACGTGCAGAGGGCGTGACGTTCCTCGCCGAACCATACCGACTTGGCGACACGCGCGCGGCGATGATCGAAGGTCCGAGCCGGGAAGCGATTGAATTGGTGGAGGTGCCCTGACTCAGTCGACCCCGGTGCCCGGCAGGGCGGTGTCGGCGGCGACGAGATCGAACGCGACGTAGTCGCCGATCCGGCCAGAGTGACCGCCATGCGGTACGAAATTTATCACCTGCACGTCCGCCAGTTTGAGTCTCTCGCGGTGACATAATCCCCAGCTCACAACGAGGGATGAGATGGTCGCCTTGCTGACGGACATCTGTTTCAGTTGCGGTACCAGAACGCTGTGTGCGGGCACTACCAGCAGCATTTTGCGTTGCATCGGCGCCCAGGGGCGTTTGCCGCTCGGTTTGCCCGTTGTATTGTCGAACGGCGCGTGGACCTGGTAGTTGAAGGCGAGCGTGCCGAACTTGTTCTTCCGTTTGGAAGCACTGCCACCACTACTGGTACTGCCGCCCGTACCGTCACCGTTATCCGCCCAGGAGTCCTGGCAGCTCGTGCCGCCATTGGTGCTCGTCGTCTCGATCTTCTGGAACGTGAATTCCACATGTTCCTGTTCGAAGGTGTCGGGAGTGCCAGGGTGCTTCGGCACGAATGACGCTTTACCGAACAGTTTGATGTAGGGGCTTTTGACATAGGAGCTGGGTTGCATGGCGACGCTCCGCACATTCTGAGTACACCGGCAGCCCCAACCACTCGAGCGCGTCGCCGGCTCTGGCGCGCCAATACGGATTGTAAACGATATGCCCGCGCGGGTCCATCAACTTTCCTTGCGTAGGCCAGTTACACTGGGATGACAGGACCGTAGCGGCGGTGCGCCGCGGTCAACCGCGGGGTCGGCGCCTCGCCGGTTAACTTGCGGGCAAGTCTGTGCCAGACTGCCGCCAGGGCGGGCAGAAGCTCCGTCTCGATGGGAAGCGGTGGCTCACGCCGTTTCACCAAGCATTAGGGAGTTGATGTTCAGTGGCCACATACAAAGTGCTGATCATGGGCGCGTCCTACGGGTCGCTGCTGGCAAGCAAGCTGCTTTTCGCGGGACATGATCTGACGCTGATCTGCCTACCCGCCGAAGTGGAGGCAATCAATAGCGACGGCATTCGCGTGCGCATGCCGATCAAAGGACGCGCCGCACCTGTCGAGATCAACTCGCGCAAGTTGCCGGGCAAACTGTCGGCCGCCGGTCCGGCCGGGATCAATCCAGCCGACTACGACCTGGTCGCACTGGCCATGCAGGAACCGCAATACCGCTCGCCGGGCGTGCGTGAGCTACTGGACGCGGTGGCGAAATCGCGCAAGCCATGCATGTCGATCATGAACATGCCGCCGCTGCCCTATCTGAAGCGGATTCCCGGCCTGAACACCGACAGCCTGCACAACTGCTTCACCGACGCCAGTGTCTGGGCAAACTTCGATCCAGGGTGCCTCACGCTATGCAGTCCGGATCCGCAGGCGATCCGCATGCCCGACGACAAGATCAACGTGCTGACGGTGACGCTGCCGACCAACTTCAAGGCAGCTCGCTTCGATTTCGAAAAATCCACCGCGATCATGCGCCAGATGCAGGCCGAGATCGAAGCAATTCGCTTTGACGCCGGCGATGCCGTCATCGATCTGCCGGTAAAGCTGAAGGTGCACGACTCGATCTTTGTGCCGCTGGCCAAGTGGGCGATGCTGTGCACCGGCAATTACCGCTGCGTTCGGAAGGACGCCGCGGTGTCGATCAAGGAAGCCGTGCACACCGACATCGAGGCGTCGCGCTCCATCTACAACTGGGTACGTGATCTTTGCGTACAACTTGGCGCGTCGCCGGACGATCTGGTGCCGTTCGAGAAATACGCCGCCGCGGCGAATGGCCTGATCCGGCCGTCCTCGGCCGCCCGCGCGCTGTTCGCGGGCGCGCCGAACATCGAACGGGTGGACCGGCTGGTGCAGAGCATCGCGGCACAGAAGGGCCTGCGGAATGCGGTGCTCGACGACACGGTCGGGATGGTCGATGCACGGCTGGAGATAAACCGGAAAGCGGCCGCCTGAGCACAGCGCGACGGCCGCGCGAAGCCCGGCCACACGACGCATGTCCCGTGTCGGTCAACGGATCGGATGCAAGCCAGATCCGCGCCGTTTGTTGGACACGGTCGAGCGCGCGTCGCGGCATATGGGCTGCTGTCAAAGGAAGCCGGCAACCGGACCGGCTACGGGCCGGACGAGAAATCAACCTGCTCGCACGATGATGCATCCAGCGTTGGGATGTCATCCAGCGCTGGGCTGCCAGCGGCCGGTGTGGAACTTGCGATGACAGGTGTTAAAAGACCTGGTCTACCACTATCAAACGGAGACACGTCCATGAACGACGCCCCTGCCGTCGCCGAAGCCCCGCAACTGGACGCCAAGTCGATTGCCGAACTGGCAGAGCATCTCACGCAACTTCTGCGCCTGCGCACTTTCCCGATCGGTATGAAGCTGTTCGAGGACCTTGAAGCGATGGCGAACGTGCCGGGTCTGCGTCGACCGCCGAAGGGCAAGACGTTCTCCACCTGTCAGCTCGTAACACAGGCGCGCATGGCAGGCTTCACACTCGGCATCACCACCGAGAACATTCCCGAGTTCTCATCCTGCTCCAGCGTGATCGGTCTCGATGCGCCAGGCGAGATTTACACGTCGGGGCGCAAGATGGATGGCGTGTGGTTCGAGAACCGCGAGGCTGCGGCGGCACACCAGGCGCAGATGCCGCGCGTGCCTCCAGGCCGCTATCATGGCATGGTCGCGGCGCCGTTGCGGTCCGTTCGGCTCGATCCGCCGGACATCTGCCTATTCTACGGCAATCCCGCGCAGATGATCCTGTTCATCAATGGCCTGCAATGGCGCAACTACAGGCGCTACGATTTTTCCATCACCGGCGAGAGTGCCTGCGCCGACAGTTGGGGCCACGCGCTGAAGACGCGCGAGGTGTCGCTGTCGATTCCCTGCTACGCCGAACGCCGCTATGGCGCAGTAGCCGACGACGAGATGCTGATGGCCTGCCCGCCGGAAGATCTACAGCGCGCAGTGACCGGTTTGCAGGGTCTGTCGAAGGCCGGCCTGCGCTATCCCATCATGCCGTTCGGTCCGCAGGCCGAACCGGCCGAGGGAATGGCTAAGAGCTACGCAGGCAAGAGCTAACCTCATCGCCATCCCAGGCCGGCGTGCTTGATCTGGGTCAATGCATACCGGCTCGCCACAGAGCAGAAGTGTCCCGCAAGCTGAATGCTGCCCGGCCGTCAATGATCGGCGACTGGCACTGATGGGACAAAGCGATGAACAACACGACGCTGCAACGCAGTCTTATCGTCTACTTCAGGTTGGCGATGGGATGGACGTTCCTGTACGCTGGCGTGACGCAGGTGATCGATCCGCACTGTCACGGTCGCCGTTTTCCTGGCGCATACCAAGACGTTCCACGATGTGCTGGCGGCGTTCGCAGCGCCGGGCATCGAGCCGTACACGACATTCGCGGTGAAGTGGGGCCACCTGCTGATCGGTCTGTCACTGGTGTCCGGGTTGCTGATCAGGGTCAGCGGCGTGTTCGGCGTTCTGCTGATGCTCACCTACTACTGCGCACACATGGACTTCCCATACGTCGACAGCCCGGTAAACTTCATCATGGAGTTCCACCTGATCTATGCAGGTGTGCTGGTCTACCTGATATCCGTCCGCGCTGGGACCGTATTCGGACTGGACGGCCTGATTGACCGCCTGCACCTGTTCGATCATCGCCACCCCGCGGATGCAATGGCGCGGTAAGGATGCGCTTAGCACCATGGCGGAGTTTGCAGCAGCAACTCCGCCAATCCTACCCGCCGGTGCCCTTGACGACCCACGGTCGTGTTGGCACCGGCGAGCGCATCCAGCACCGCCTCCTGCGTTGTCTCGGCAGCGGCCTGAAACAGCCGGTCGATGCGCCACTCCGCCAGCACGCGATGCGCCAGCAGGTCCCGATCCGCTACATGTGGCACACGGTTCGCCGTGGTGAACGCCAGCGCGATATCGCCGCTGCCGTTGCCCCAGAACGAGCCACACCACGCCAGCCCGACACCAGCGCGTCGAGCCACCCGTCCCAACTGGCGATGGTCCAGCGGAACGTCGGTTCCAAGCACAATGATGCATGAGCCGGTTTCAGACATTGGCGGTGCCGCCGCGATCCACTCGCCGCCCATCCGGTAGCCGCAAATCGCCGGCGCGGCCGAAATTCGCCAGCACCAGCACACCCAGGTGAAAGGCTTCGCCATCCAGATGCAGCCGACGTGACGCGCTGCCGATGCCGCCCTTCAGCCCGAAGCAGCTCATGCCGGTACCGGCACCCACTGCGCCGACCGCGAATACCTCCGCTGACGCCGCGATCGCTGCATCGGCATGCGCCTCGGTCACCGCCATCGCCTGGATGTCGTTCAGGTAGCCGTCGTTGCACTCCAGCACGACGGGATTGATTGTCGAGGTCTGCCGGCCGATCTCCGGATTGGCAGCGATCGCTCGCCGGATCACCGAGGTCGCGCACACGCCAACCGCGAATGTGTTGGTCAGCAGGATCGGCGTCTCCAGCGTGCCCAGTTCGTTGACCTGCACCAGGCCGACACTCTTGCCGAAGCCGTTTAGCACAATCGCTGCCGCCACTAGCTTGTCGTGGAACAGGTCGCCATCGTGCGGCAGGACAGCAGTGACGCCAGTGCACACATCGCCTTCAATCAGCGTGGCGTGCCCTACCGTCACGCCCGCCACATCGGCGATGCTGTTGCGCGTGCCAGGCGGCAGCGAGCCGCATGCCAGTCCCAGGTTGCGAGCGCGCATCGCGGGCCTCCATCAGTCGGGTGCTTGCCCGCTTATGGCGTAGCCGAGAGCCGCCGCCCAGGGCACAAGCTGTCGAGCCACCCTGGTCAAGCCTGCTCGACCGCAGTGGCGGCACCATCCAGCGCGGCAGCGACGGCGCGAATCTGCTCCTCGGTCAGCGGACCACGCGACAGGCGCATGCGAAGTGCCAGCCTCAGGTTCTCGACAGCGCGAACGACCTGCGGCGCCGGCCCGTCACCGCGAGCCTCAGCGGCTTCCGCCATGCGCGCGACCACGGCGTCGACAGTTCGCTGGTTCTCCCGTAGGAACGCCGCCCCATCTTCGGTCAGCGCGTAGAGCTTCTTGCCAGCCTGTTCGGTCAGAGCGGCGTAATCCAGTTCCTCCAGCATGGTGAGGGTTGGATAGATGACGCCGGGGCTGGGGCTGTAGGTGCCCCCGGCGAGCTCCTCGATCGCCTTGATAATCTCATAGCCGTGGCGTGGCTTGTCCGCGATCAGCTGCAACAGGACGAAGCGCAGCTCGCCGTGATCGAACAGTCGATCGCCGCGGCCGGCGCCGTGGCGGCCGTGCCGGCCACTGTGGCGGCGAGCCACGCCGAGATCGTTCCAGTCGTCGGCGGTACGGGCGAAGCGGCGTTGGCCGTGACGATGAGAGTGGTGGACATGCATTCGATAATCTCCGTACGGGTTTCGATATAGCGAAATAAAAGATATATCGAAATACGCTTGAGTCAAGCTTTTTGCCGGTCCGCAGCCCCAAACTGGCCGACCGCCCTAAATCGTCCTAAGTCGCTGTTCCAAAGCAGTGCGGAGGGACAGACCATGCGGGAAATCGGCCATTTCATCGGTGGAAAGATGGTCGCCGGCACCAGCGGAAAGTTCGGCGACGTGTTCAATCCGGCCGCTGGGGAGATCACCGCCCGTGTCGCCCTGGCCAGCGCCGCTGAAGTGGACGAGGCTGCCGCCACCGCGGCGGCCGCATGGCCGGCCTGGGCCGCTACACCGCCGCTTCGTCGCGCACGTGTCATGTTCAAGCTGAAGGAGTTGCTTGAGCGCGACCGCCGCGAACTCTCGGCCCTGATCACCGCCGAACACGGCAAGGTCCTGTCCGACGCTGATGGCGAAGTGCAGCGTGGTCTGGAGGTCGTAGAATTCGCCTGCGGCATCCCGCACTTGCTGAAGGGCGAGTTCACCGAGGCCGTCGGCACCGGCATCGACGCCTGGTCGATCCGTCAGCCTCTTGGCGTGGTCGCAGGAATCACGCCGTTCAATTTTCCACTGATGGTGCCGCTGTGGATGATCCCAGTGGCTCTGGCCTGCGGCAACTGCTTTATCCTGAAGCCGTCGGAGAAGGATCCGTCCGTCAGCCTGAAGCTCGCGGCGCTACTGGCCGAGGCGGGCATACCCGACGGCGTGTTCCAAGTGGTGCAGGGCGCGCGCGAGGCAGTCGAGGCGATCCTGGCCCATCCCGACATCGCCGCGATCAGCTTTGTCGGATCGACCGCAATCGCCGAAACGATCTATCGGGGCGGCACCTCGTTCGGCAAGCGCGTACAAGCGCTGGGTGGGGCGAAAAACCATTTGGTGGTGATGCCGGACGCCGACATCGACGACGCTGTGGATGCGCTGATGGGTTCCGCCTATGGCGCGGCCGGCGAACGTTGCATGGCGGTGTCCATCGCGGTGGCGGTGGGGTCTGCCGGCGACCGGCTGATGCAGAAACTGGAGCCGCGTGTGCGTGCTTTGAAGATCGGCTCCGGCACCGACCCCGACGCCGAAATGGGCCCGCTGGTGACGCGCGAGCACCGTGAGAAGGTGCAGGGCTACATCGAACTCGGCGTGAAGGAAGGCGCCAGGCTGGTGGTGGACGGCCGCGGGCTGTCGCTGCAAGGCTATGAGAACGGCTACTTCCTCGGCGGTTCGCTGTTCGACAACGTCAGCACCGACATGCGTATCTACAAGGAAGAGATATTCGGGCCAGTGCTGGGGGTGGTGCGCACGCCCGACCTGGCTGGCGCGGTGCAGATGGTGAATGCACACGAGTACGGCAACGGTGTCGCGATCTTCACCTCGGACGGCGGCGCGGCGCGTGACTTTGCCTCAGGGATCAACATCGGCATGGTCGGTGTTAACGTGCCCATCCCTGTGCCGATGGCGTTTCACTCGTTTGGCGGTTGGAAGCATTCGCTGTTCGGCGACCACCACATTTACGGGCCGGAAGGCGTGCGATTCTACACGCGCTACAAGGCGATCACGCAACGCTGGCCGACAGGGGCGCGCCGAGGCGCGGAATATATGATGCCGACGCTAGGGCGGTAGGCGCTACCGGCGTCGCGGCCGCGTGGCCAACGGCAGGCTTTCAAACAGCGTAGGGATATCCCCCACCTGTGCGCCTTCGATGTCGAGCAGACGCAGCTTGGTCGTGACGCCACCAGCCGCCGAGAAGCCGCCGACCTTGCCACCGGCTGCCAGCACGCGGTGGCACGGCACGATGAGCGGGAACGGATTCTGTCCCAACGCTTCTCCCACCTCGCGCGCCGCGGCCGGGTTGCCAAGCCGTGCGGCGATCTCGCCATAGGACAGTGTGGCACCGGCCGGAATCGTTCGCGCCAACGCGTAGACGCTTTGATTGAATGGCAACACGCCCTCCATGTTGAGCGCAACCGCGGACAGATCGGATTTCTCACCGCGCAGCAGACCAACGACCTGATCGATCACCTGCTGGATCCAATCCGGCGGTGGCAATTCGCGGGCATCCGGATAGCGCCGCAGGACACGCGCCCGCGTCGCGCGCTCGTGCCGCTCTGGCAACTGGACTCCGACAACGCCATCCGCGGTCCACGCGATGCCGCATGGTCCTACTGCCGTATCGAAGATGGTGAATTCTGGTGCCGACATTCGGTTGAGCCTGGATAGAATTCAACGGAGGGAACCCGGCATCGTGCGCGCAACCGCGATGGGTCGGCACGCGGCAGTAAGCAAGCAAGTCGGACACAGAGTTTCGCCGAGTGCAGACGGAGTTTCACAGAGATTGCAAACAGCGCTTCGCGCAGGTCGCTTCAAGGTTGGATACGCCCGGTCACCACAATAAAAGCGCCAGGCACAATAAGCGTTTAGTCACCGTCCCGTCAGAATGCGCTCGACAAGCTGCTTCACCGTCGGGATGAAGCCGTTCGAATAGAACGGATCCATAGCGAAGCGGAACGCGTTGTGGCCGCTGAACATCAGATTTCGCTCCATCGCCGCCGAATCGTCGCTATCGTGCACAATGTGCTGGAGCGTCTTCTGAATGCAGAAGCTTCGCGGGTCAGCCTTCTTGCCGGTGGAGTAGTCTGGCTCCATCTGGCTCCAGTTGGAAAAACGGCACTGGCTGAGGCAGCCCATGCAGGCGGTCTGGTCCGCCAGGATCTCGCGTGCCTTTTGCGGCGTGACGAAGATCAGCGTGCTATCGGGCGTGCGCAACGCTTCGATGCATCCCTGCGCTTCCCAACCACGCGCGCGCTCCAGGTCAGCCGGCGTCAGGTAGACGACGCGCTTGCGCGGCCCGACACCGAATTCCGCAACGTGCGCGCCGATAATCTCCGTCGTAAAGGCGACCTGGCGTTCGTTCCGCTCGCGCAGTTCCTGGATGAAGCCGTTGTTCACCGCGCTGGAATAGAAGCCGGTGGGGCTGAAGTGGTTGAGGAACACGTCGCCTTCCTTCAGCGTGCGCAGCCGTTCCTTCCATGCGGATCCGATCGGGCTCTCCTTGGTCAGCAGCGGACGCGTGCCGAACTGGAATGCCACAGGACCCAACTCTGGATTGTCGATCCAGTCCTGCCATTCATCCAGCCACCACACGCCCCCCGCCATGATGATCGGAGTGTCGTCCAGCCCGAACTCGCGCATCAACTTGCGCAGCGCCAGCACGCGCGGGAAGGGGTCTTCGGGCTTAGTCGGGTCCTCGCTGTTGGACAGACCATTGTGACCGCCGGCGAGCCACGGGTCTTCGTACACCACACCACCCAGCAGGGACGCTGCCTTGGAATACGCACGCTTCCACAGCGCGTTGAACGCGCGGGCCGACGATACGATCGGGTAGTAGTACACGTTGAACCGGGCGGCGATGTCGGACAGCCGGTACGGCATGCCGGCGCCGCAGGTGATACCGTTGATTATGCCCTTCGCCTGCTCCAGCACCTCGGTGATGATGCGTTCGGCGGCACCCATTTCCCAAAGGATGTTGGCGTGGATGCGGCCCATGCCACTGGCCAGTTCGTATGCGCGGCGGGCCTGCGTCAGCGCGCCCTGCACGGCGTAGTTGACCAGTTCTTCGTGACGTTCCCGCCGCGTGCGGCCGTGGTAGTCCTGCGGAATCCGCTGGCCCTGCGCGTCAAAGCTGTCGGCGTTGACTGCACTGAACGTGCCGACGCCGCCGGCGAACGCCCAGTTGCCGGACGAGATGCCGTTGGAAATGGAGATGCCTTTGCCGCCCTCCACCAGTGGCAGCACGTCGATGCCGCCCATGCGAATCGCATTGATTGGCTTCATGGCCCACGCCTCCCCAGGCCGTTTGACACAACCGTATGTCGTCCGCCGCTGGTTGCAAACCTAATGTCATGGCCGGCAGTGTACCGACCATCCGCGTCGTTGAGTGATCGGTTGCGATGGGCCCCCTCCCCCAAACCCCTTCCCACGAGGGGAGGGGGAGAAGGCAACATCGCTACTCGCCGACCACGGGTTGTTCGGAGCCTTCGACCGGCGCGACATATTCCTGCCGCTCTCGCCGCTCGCCGCGATCCCCACGGTCACGATCACCACGTTCGCGGTCGCCGCGACCGGCCTTGACGCCAACCTGCTCGGTGATGTCGTCGCCCGTGGCCTGATCGACCACGCGCATCGACAGCTTCACCTTGCCGCGTTCGTCGAAGCCGATGACCTTCACCTTCACCGGATCGCCGACGTTGACCACGTCGGTGGTCTTCCCCACGCGGCCTTGCTGCAATTCGCTGATGTGCACAAGTCCGTCGCGTGAACCCAGGAAGTTGACAAACGCACCGAAATCGGCGGTCTTCACCACCTTGCCGTTGTAGATCACACCGATCTCCGGCTCGGCGACGATGCCCCTGATCCAGTCGATCGCCTTCTGCGCCTGCGCGGTATCGGACGCGGCGACCTTGATCGTGCCGTCGTCCTCGATGTCGATCTTGCAGCCGGTCTGCTCGACGATTTCGCGGATTACCTTGCCGCCGGTGCCGATTACCTCACGGATCTTGTCCTTCGGCACGTTGATGATGGTGATGCGCGGTGCGGTCGCGGCGACATCGTCGCGCGCGCCGGTGATCGCCTTCGACATCTCGCCCAGGATGTGCATCCGCCCGTCACGCGCCTGACCCAGCGCGATCCGCATGATCTCCGGCGTGATCGAGGTGATCTTGATGTCCATCTGCAGCGCGGTGATGCCGCTGTCGGTGCCAGCCACCTTGAAGTCCATGTCGCCCAGGTGGTCCTCATCGCCGAGGATGTCGGACAGCACGGCGAATCCGCGGTCCTCCTTGATCAGGCCCATGGCGATGCCCGCCACCGGCCGCTTCAGCGGCACGCCGGCATCCATCAGCGCCAGCGAGCTGCCGCACACGGTCGCCATCGAGGAACTGCCGTTGGACTCGGTGATCTCCGACACGATACGCAGCGTGTAGGGAAATTGCTCCTTGGTCGGCAGCAGCGGATGCATTGCCCGCCAGGCCAGCTTGCCGTGCCCGACCTCGCGGCGGCCCGGCGAGCCCATACGGCCGGCCTCGCCCACCGAATACGGCGGGAAATTGTAGTGCAGCATGAAGTGCTCGCGGTATTCGCCCGCCAGCGCGTCGATGATCTGCTCGTCCTGGCCGGTGCCCAGCGTGGCGACGCATAGCGCCTGCGTCTCGCCACGGGTGAACAGCGCGGAACCATGCGCACGCGGCAGCACGCCGACCTCGGCGACGATCGGCCGCACCGTCTTGGTGTCGCGGCCGTCGATTCGCATGCCGGTGTCCAGGATGGCGTTGCGCACGATGTCGGCTTCCAGGTCCTTGAACAGGCCCTTGGCCTTATCGACGTCCAGCCCTTCGGCTGCCAGCGCGTCCATGGCGTGCTTCTTCGCTGCGCCGATCTTGTCGTGGCGCAGCCCCTTGTCGGGCTCGCGATAGGCATCGGCCACACCGGCCCGTGCCAGCGCATCGACACGCGCCTTCAACGTCTGCTCCTCGGCGGACGGCTCCGGCAACGTCCACGGCTCCTTGGCCGCATGTTCCGCCAGTTCGATGATCGCCTGGATCACCGGCTGGAAGCTCTGATGGCCGAAATTGACGGCGCCGAGCATGACGTCCTCGGACAGTTCCTTGGCCTCGGATTCCACCATCAGCACGCCCTCGGCGGTGCCAGCGACGACGAGTTCGAGCTCGGTGTCCGCGATCTGGTCGGCGGTGGGGTTGAGGATGTACTGGCCATTCTTGTGGCCGACGCGGGCGGCGCCGACCGGGCCAAAGAACGGAATGCCGGACAGCGTCAGCGCAGCCGAGCAGCCGACCAGGGCGACGATGTCGGGGTCGTTCTCCATGTCATGGCTGAGCACGGTGGCGACAATCTGCACTTCGTTGCGGAAGCCATCCGGGAACAGCGGGCGGATCGGCCGGTCGATCAGGCGGGAGACCAGCACCTCCTTCTCGCTGGGCCGGCCCTCGCGCTTGAAGAATCCGCCGGGGATCTTGCCGGCTGCGAAGGCCTTTTCCTGGTAGTTCACGGTCAGCGGGAAGAAATCCTGGCCGGGGCGGCGAGCTTTTCACGCCCACGGCGGTGCACAGCACGATGGTGTCGCCGTAGCGCGCCAGCACGGCGCCATCGGCCTGGCGGGCGATCTTGCCGGTCTCCAGAATGAGCTTGCGCCCGCCCCAGTCGAGTTCCTTGCGGAAGTAGTTGAACATTCATTCGTCCTTACTGATGCGCGACATCGGCGGACGGCATGCCGGACGCTCCTGGGGCCCAACGGGGCGGGAGGCGGCGTCTCGGGTTGCATGGATGGCGCGGGCTGCGTTTGTGGAGTAGCGCGGGCGCAGCCGCGGGCCATGTAACCGGAAACGCCGTCGCGATTCCCGCACCTCGGGTCGCCGGAACGGCGGTCTGTCGGTCCGCCGCGTATCGCGGCGTTCGAGGGCTAACCGGCCCTCTCGGCGTTGCCCCGCACCACCATGGTCCGGGGGTAGGCGCCGCTGGTGCTCATATAGGCGTGATCAGCGGCGAAACCAGTTAGCGGCGCAGGCTGAGCCGGCCGATCAGTGTTTCGTAGCGGCGTTGATCCTTCGCCTTCAGGTAATCGAGCAGCCGCCGGCGACGCCCGACCAGCATCAGCAGGCCGCGGCGGCGAGTGGAAATCCTTGGCGTGGGTCTTCAGGTGTTCGGTCAGGTTGCCGATCCGTTCGGACAGCAGCGCCACCTGAACCTCCGGGCTGCCGGTATCCGTCTGTCCGGTCGCGTATTCGCCAATCAGCGTCGTCCGACGCTCCGCGGTAATCGACATCGGATGTACTCCTTGCGTTCTGGGTGACGCGCCGCGGAGGCTGTTAGAGCATCCGTTCGGGTTTCATCCAGCCGTCGTCCAGCCGGGCCAACCCGATCACGCGGCCCCCCGCCATGGCACGGACCAATCCACCATCGGGATCGGCCGACCCTGGAATTCGGCCCATCAGCGTGACCAGGCTGATCGCCTGGCCATGCCTGAAGCCGGCGGCCTCTGTTTCGGTCAAGGCCAGCGCCGGGATGTCGGCCAGCGCGGTCACGACCGGAAGCAGGAGGTCCGGGGAAGCCGGCGCGGTATCGTCCGAAGCGCGGAGTTTGTCCAGGGGAATTGCCTGGGCCTCGGTAAACGGGCCGACGCGGTTGCGGCGCAGGGCGGCGATGTGGCCGCAGTGTTCCGAGGGCCGCGGCGAGGTCGCGCGCCAGGCTGCGCATGTAAACGCCCTTGCCCGAAGCGACCTCGAAGATGGCGGTGTCGGGGTCGGGGCGTTCTGATCAGCTCGAACCTGTCGACGCGGGCGGGGCGGGGTTCCAGGACGGGCGCGCGGCCTTCGCGGGCCATGTCGTAGGCACGCTCGCCGGCGATCTTCACCGCGGAGAAGGCCGGGGGGGTCTGCATGATGTCGCCGCGAAAGCGGGGGAGTGAGGCGTTGATTTCGCGCGTCGGTGGGACGGTTTGACGAGGCGGCGGTGATCTTGCCATCGGCATCGTCGGTGTCGCGTTGTTCGCCGAAGCGCAGGGTGAAGCGATACAACTTGGTGCCGTCCATCACGTAGGGCACGGTCTTGGTGGCCGCACCGAAGGCGATCGGCAGCACACCGGTGGCCAGTGGATCGAGCGTTCCGCCGTGGCCGGCCTTCTGTGCGTCGAACGCGCGGCGCACGCGGTTGACCACGTCGGTGCTGGTGAGGCCCGGCGGCTTGTCGATGATCAGCCACCCGTCGAGCGGGCGGCCGCGTGGCTTGCGGCGGGGCATGGGTGAGGGGTCCCTGGGAGGGCGCGGGGGTAGGCGGCGCAGACGATGCTGTCAATTGCACCGTCGTCAACATCACTGGCGGCGATAAAGTCGTTTCCTGGGGCGGCTCGGCGACCTCGCTGCGCGTGCCGTCACTATCAGTCTCCCTCACCATCCCGAATTTCGAGCGAGGGATAAGACGGATGTGGAACGACCTTGAGGCGGCCACGCGACATCACAGGCGAATAGCGGCGCCATCCATGTCAGCGCTTCTGATGGTCGGCATCATCCCCATCGCACAATACCCGCGCGTCGCGCGCGGCCCACGACAAAGCCAAGCCAGGCCAGTTGCGGCACCAAGGTCAGCAGCGGAACGACTGGCTTTGCCGACGATGGCGCGGCCAGAAAAACCAACGCACACACACCGCCGAACGTCGCAAAACCCCAATGCACCAAGGTCACAGCCGTCGCCGGCAAGCCCGAGCGCTGAGCCACCTGATACAGATGACCGCGATGCGGTGCGGTCAGCGGTTCGCCGGCAAGGCCGCGGCGAACCAGGGTGAAAGCGACATCGAACAGCACGCCGGACAGCAGCATCGGCACGATCAGGAACGACAATTCCACGCCGTCGAACCGGCTGGCCACCACTGCCAGCATGGCGAGCATGAAGCCGCAGAACTGGCTCCCGACGTCGCCCATGAAGATGCGCGCGCGTGGGAAATTGAACGGCAGGAACCCGGCAAGCCCCGCCGCCAGCAGCAGCGCGGCGAAATAGGCGAACCAGCCGCCGTGCGCGGCCGCGATACCGGCGAGAAAGCCGGCGGCGATCAGCGCCACGCCACCCGCCAGACCATTCAGCCCGTCGATGAAGTTCATCGCGTTGGTGGTGAACAGCAGCCATACCAGGGTCGCCGGCGCTCCCAGCCAGCCGACATGGAGCGGTCCGACATAGGGCAGCCGATAATCCTGCACGTAGAGGCCGCTGCCGATCGCCACCAGAGTGGCCAGCATCTGTGCGGCCAGTTTGACGGTGAATTTCCAGTCGAACAGGTCGTCCAGGAACGCCACCACGGCGATCGCGACCGATGCCTCGATCACGCCGATGAAGTAAGGGTCTGCCAGGCGGGCAAACTCGGCAAACCGGTAGAGCACCGCGATGCCGACAAGGAACGTCACCACGATGCCGACGCCGCCGCCCTTGGGCGTCTCCTGGGTGTGAGCCTTACGCGGATCCGGCGATCCAATACGCGCACGGCGATCATCAGCCGAACCACGGCGGCGGATAGCAGCGCGAGCGCTGCAGCGAACACCAGATGGCGCAGCAAGGCGGTAAGAGTCATTCGGGCTCCTCACGTGGAGGAGCCCGATAACAGCGAACCGTGGTCGATGGCCAGCTTGCGCCGGCCGCGCCATATCAGCGGAAGCCTTCCAGTTCGTTTTTCGCCCAGTCGATCGACTGCTGGATCGACTGGCCGGAGACCAGCTTGGCCACCATGGTCGGGATCAGTCCGCGATTCCACATCTGCACGCCGATCTCCGGCGGGCCAGAGGAACCGGTGACGTAGTATTCGGCATCGTGCCAGGGCCTGATCGGATAGTTGTAGACCGTGCCCTTCGGCGGCTCGACCTCCGCCCAGACCTTGAAGTCCGACATCGACAGGTAGGGCGGGATGTCATAGCCCGACGACTGCGGTGGTCAACGTCTCCATCTGCTCGCGCTGCACAGATAGTCGATCAGGTCCTTCGCCGCGCTCTTGTTCTGCGCGAACTGCCAGATGCCCCAGAAATACGGCCGGTGCGGCACCAGGCGGCCCTTCGATCCCCTTCGGATTGGGGAAGGTCCAGCAATCCTCCGCCACCTGCGGCGCGTCGCGCTTGGCCACCGCCCACGCCGACGGCGGGTTCCAGATCATCGCCGACTTGCCCGAGATCAACGCGCGGTTGTTGGAGGCATCGTCGTAGCTGACGGTGTCGGTCGGCAGGAACGGCACCATTCGCTTGGCGTATTCCAGCGCCATCTTCACGTTGTCCGAGTCGGCCGTGATGTTGCCCTTGGCATCCACCAGATCGGCGCCGAATGCTCCGAACGTGGCGCCCCAGGTCTGGCACGAATCCGTCGTGGGACCGCACCCCAAACCGAAGCCGTAGCCCGCCTTGAAGCATGCCTCGGCTAATTTGAGCTGGGTATCATAGGTCCAGTCCTTGGCGGCATCGGGCGTCGATTCATGCGCCGGGAACCACTCCTGCACGTCGACATTGGCGAACTTCTTGAACATGCTGATGCGCGCGCAGGGGGTCAGCGGCGCGGAACCCCAGGCCACCGGTACGGCCATCCATTTCCCGTCCACGACACGCCAGATACTCGTACGCGTGGCCCAACTTGCCGTATTTCGCGATGAGCGACTTCATCAGGTCGTCCATCGGATCAAGCTTGTCGGCGTACTGTTGCACCGTCCACATGTCGAACGCATAGATGTCGTGCCCGGTGCGGGCCTGCGCCTCGGCGGCCATGGTGATGTCGATCTTGTTGCCGACGGCGGTCAGGAAATCGAGCTCGACATCGACTTTGTTCTTGTCCGCCCAGGCTGCGACGATTTTGCGCATGGCATCGTCGCCGGCGGGAACCCAGTGGTCCCACAGCGCAAAGTTCAGTTTGCCGGCCGCGCCGGCGGTGCGGATGTGCACCAACGGCAACGCGGTTGCCGCCGCGCCCAACTTGAGCGCGCTACGACGGGTGATATGGCTCTTCGATCGCATGACGTATATTTCCTCCGCGGCACAGGCTGCCCTGCCCGTCGTTATGGTCCCAGACGGTGGCGCGTCAGCCGCCGCGATCGCGACGCCCCACGCAGCCGCGAGTATCGGGCGAATTCGTGGCGCTGGCGATAGGGAATTTACGGCGATCGGTCGCCAGTGTCCTGCCCCGCCGTTCGCCGCTCCAGCGGGGGGACGCAGGAGACGAGCAGGCCACTGAAAACAAACGGCTGGTGTCTCGAAGCTGGAGTTCGGGCCCTATAGCGGAACGCAGCGTCTAGGACACCGGGATATGACTGCCCCGCCCGCTGGGCTATAGGGGCCGCCATGGCAGCGCGCCCGCCCGTCCGAGTCGCTCTGAACGTTGTCCTGGATGGGCTGCTGGCGGCGCTGGCGGTACCGCTCGCTCGCGCAATCGCCGATCCGTCTGGCGATTGGCTGCATCCGCTGTGGCTGCTGCCAATCGGCACGGCAACGCTGCTGCTCGCCGGAATGCCATTCAAGCTGCCGTGGCAGTACTGGCGCTTCGCCGGCATCGCCGATCTGCTGGCCGTGGCAGGTTCCAGCGCCCTCGGCGCCGCGCTGTTTGCCGGGCTTGTCGCGCTCGCCGGCACGGCATCCGCCAATCCGGCGTTTCCCGCCGTCCATGCGCTGACATTGCTGGTGCTGCTCGGTGCCCCGCGCGTCGCCTATCGGCGGTTGCGCCAACGCCCCGGCGCCAAACTGCCCGCCGCCTACGCCGCCGACGTGCCCACGGCCCTACTCGTCGGCGCGGCGGAGGATGTCGATCTCTTTCTGCGCGCGCTGATCGGGGAACGCCGGCAGTTGCTGCGGGTGGAGGGGCTGCTGGCGGTCGGTGCGCGCCAGACCGGGCGGCGCATCCACGGCTATCCCATACTCGGCTCGATCGAAGAGGCCGCGGCCGTGCTGGAACGGCTGGACTGGCGAGGGGCGGCTGCCCGACACGCTGGTAGTGGCCACGCCTGACCTGTCCGGCCAGTCACTGTCCGTACTGGTCGAGCAAGCCGAGCGCTACGGCATGCGGATCCGCCGCGCGCCACGCCCGACCTCGCTCGATCCCGCGGCGCTGGTCGCCAATCCGCGCCAGCTCGACCTGCGGCCGATGGCCATCGAGGACCTGCTGAACCGTCCGCAGGTGCCGCTCGATCGCGAGGGCATGGCGCGGCTGATCCAGGGCCGTCGGGTCATCGTCACCGGTGCCGGCGGCACCATCGGCAGCGAACTGGCGCGCCAGGTGGCGGCGCTCGGACCCGAGCGGCTGATCCTGGTGGACAATGGCGAATACGCGCTCTGGCTGATCGATCTCGAACTCGCCGAACGCCACCCGCACGTTCCGCGCGAATCGCTGCTGGCTGACATCCGCAACGAGGCACGCATCCGCTCGGTGTTCGAGCAGTGGCGCCCAGAGCTGGTGTTCCACGCCGCTGCGCTGAAGCACGTGCCGATGGTCGAAGCCAATCCGCTGGAGGGGCTGCTGACCAATGTCGCCGGCACGCGCCATGTCGCGGACGCAGCGCGCAGTGTCGGCGCGCGGGCGATGGTGTTGATCTCCACCGACAAGGCGGTCAACCCGACCTCGGTGATGGGCGCTTCGAAGCGGCTGGCCGAGATGTATTGCCAGGCGCTGGATATCTCAGCGCGCGCCGCTGGACATGGCATGCGCTGCATCACCGTGCGCTTCGGAAACGTGCTGGGCAGCACCGGTTCGGTGGTGCCGCTGTTCCAGCGCCAGCTTGAACGTGGCGGTCCGCTCACCGTCACCCACCCCGACATGCAGCGCTACTTCATGACGGTGCGCGAGGCCGTGGGGCTGGTGCTGCAGGCCAGCGTGGTCGGCTCCGGCGACGCCGCTCTTGCAATCGGGCGAGGAGGGCGGCATCTTCGTGCTCGACATGGGCAAGCCGGTGAAGATCGTCGATCTGGCCCGGCAGATGATTCGCCTGGCCGGGCTGACTCCGGACCGCGACGTCGAAATCCGCTTCACCGGCCTGCGCCCCGGCGAAAAGCTGCATGAGGAGCTATTCCATGGCAAGGAGCCGCCGGTGGCAACGGACTATCCCGGGCTTCTGATGGCAAATCCGCGCACTGCCGATCCTGCCATCGTTGGCCGCGCCATCGATGAAATCGCCGCCGCCTGTCGTGGTGGTCAGGCACGCCTGGCACTGACTTTGCTGGGACGGCTGGTGACCGAGTTCGAGCACAACGCCGAGGGACTGATGCCTGTGGTGAACCACCCATGACCGCCCGCGCAGCCATTCCGTTTCTTGACCTGAAGGCACAGCAGGCGCGCATCGCGGCGGAGCTGCGCCGACGACTGGATGGTGTGCTGGCGCACTGCCAGTTCATCCTGGGGCCGGAGGTGGCTGAACTGGAAGCCGAGTTGGCGAAGCTGGGCGGCGCGAAGCACTGCGTTGCTGTCAGTTCCGGCACCGATGCGATCCAGATCGCGTTCATGGCGGAAGGCATCGGTCGCGGCGACGCCGTGTTCCTGCCTGCCTTCACCTACACGGCGACGGCCGAGGTTCCGCTGGTGCTGGGCGCCACTCCGGTGTTCGTGGACGTCGATCCGCGCACCTTCCAGATCGACCCGGCGCACCTGGAACGGCGGATTGCCGCGGTTCGGCGCGATGGTCGGCTGCGACCGCGCGCCCTGATCGGCGTGGACCTGTTCGGGCAGCCCGCGGATTGGCCGGCGCTGAACGCCATCGCCGAACGGGAAGGCCTGTTCACCCTGGATGACCTCGCGCAAAGCTTTGGCTGCACTCTGCAAGGTAGGCCGCTGGGTGCGGCGGCGGATGCCACCGCAACCAGCTTCTTTCCATCCAAGCCGCTGGGTGCCTATGGCGACGGCGGCGCGCTGCTGACCGAGAGCGACGAGCGCGCGGCGCTGTACCGCAGCCTGCGGACCCACGGCGAGGGCACGACGCGCTACGAGGTGCTGCGCACCGGAATGAACGGGCGGCTGGATTCGATCCAGGCGGCGGTGCTGCTGGCCAAGCTGACCGTGTTTGCCGACGAACTCGCCCTACGGGAAAAGGTAGCACGCTATTACGACTTAAGGCTCGGCAATGCGGTGGTGACGCCGGCACGCGTGGCGCACAGCACCAGCTCATGGGCGATCTATGCGATCCTGTTGCGGGATGCGGCGGACGCGCGATCATGTGCAGGCATCGCTGCGCGCGGACGGTGTTCCCACCGCGATCTACTATCCGCGCCCACTGCATCTCCAGCCGGCCTATCGCGAGCATCACGACGGCGTGGCTTGCCGGTGTCGGAGGATCTGGCGCAGCGCATTCTGGCCTTGCCGATCCATCCAGATCTGAGCGAGGCGGACATGGCGCACGTGTGCGATCGCGTGCTGGCGGCTCTCGGCTGAGGGGCCGGCGGTTACTTCGCGGATTTGTCTGCGCTTTCGACCAGCTGTCCATCGCCTGTCCGGCCTGGCGATGCTGGCATTGGGGGCGGCTCTGCGCGGGCCGCGGACGCCTGGCTTGCCGGCGGTCGGTCTATTGTGATTCGGGTGTGGCTCGGGCTGGTGCCTCGGCGAATGTTCTGGCAGCCGGATCGCTCTGTGGGGATGCTTCAGGCTGCCTTGGGTAGTTGCCTGACATTCCCATCGGGCGTCGTCGCTACGGCGCGCTCAATCGCCCGGGCAATACGCGCTTCGTCTCTGGGATCAGGCTCCGCTGCGCGGCAATTGAAGAAGATGCGGGCGACCCCGTTGGGTTCGATCGCGGTAGCGATGACCGACATCAGTGCACGGCCACGAAAGCCATGCCGAGCCCGGTCACCAATTCGACCGCGAGATCGATGTCCTCCGCCACAGCCATCCGCGAGCCATCGGCGCCGTGGATGGCGTACGCGATCTGGCCATTCATCATGCCGGATCGCAGATACACCACCGAGTGAACTCCGAGGCGGCGCAACTGCGCCGTGGTCATGTGGCGCACATCCGCCGCCGCCGTGTCCATCTCACGACCAATGGATTCGCCCAGCCTGTCGCTCGCTGAAACATTCATGACGCTGAACTGTTGGCCCGCAATGTGGCCAATTTACGCCGCCCGTTGCAGCAAATGCATTGACATGGATCAATCCGTTCATGGTTAAGTGAACGCGTTGAAGATGCTGACCGGCCGGGCGGCAGCACCAGGGGCACCGATGGACGACCGATTGATGATCAACGATCTGTTCGTGCGCTACACGACGGCGCTCGACGCCGGCGACGTAGAGACGATCGTCGCGTGCTTCACCGAGGATGGTGCGCTGGAAAGCCCTGCCGTGGGGGTATACGCGGGGCGCCAGGGCATCCGCGAGTTCGCCGAACGCTTTGCGCGGTTCCGCGAGCGTGGATCGCAACTGCGCCACTTCATCTCGAACCTGGCGGTACGGGTGCAAGGCAATGAGGCGCGCGCGACGTGCTACCTGCTGAATATCATCACGCGGGATGGCAAGACCGAGTTGATGGCGCCCGGGCGCTACGATTGCCTGTTGGCGAAAGTCGCTGGCGAATGGCTGTTCAAGCACCGCCTCGTGGTGCTGGACGGCGAAGTTCCATTGGACGGCATCTGATCGTATCGTCCGTCATACCGGAACATCGACAAGATTGATTCCTGAACCGTCTGGATATCCCACTCATCGGAAGCTGGCGAACGATAAGCCGGTACCGCTCAGCGCCGGCGTCCGGTAGCCCGGTACATAGCTCGCCCACGTCAAATCCAGCGGCCCAACTGCGCCGGCCAGGCAGATCCAGTTGCGGATTTCCGAACTGCCCGACATCAGCTTGCTCAGCGGTGCATCACGAAAGAACCCGGCATCCTTCCGACGCAACGCATCGATCAGCGCACGATCGAACGCTTCGTCCACCACGAAATGGCTCAACCCGCCGGACGCCATGACACCGATGCGCGCGGCCTGGGGGAAGGCTTCGATGGCGCGTCGCAGCGCGTGGCCGAGTGCAAGGCAGCGCGCGGGCGATGGCTGGTTGGGTGGATAGTACGCGTTGAGGAAAACCGGCACGATCGGCACGGCATCGCGCTGGAGGTAGAACCGATGCACGAAGGAATACGCATGGCCCTCGCGGCGGCCTTCGGTGAGCGAGCGCATAACGGACAGGTCGAAGCCATCCTGTTGCAGCGCCGCGATAAGGTGCCGTGCAAGAGCGGCGTGACAGGGGTAGTCGGCTTCCTCGATCTCCTTCTGGTACGGCAGGCGTCCGCGGATCGTCTCGCCGTAGTAAATGCCGATCGCCGGCATGTTGTCCTGGTGGAACAGCTCCTCCTGGTCGTCGCCCACCACGATCAGCGCATCGAGCTTCGCCGTCGCCACGTCGTCGCGCAGCCGCGCCATCGCAGCCATTGCCTCGCCATGACGCCGCGTCAGGTGTTCCGGTGTGATGCGCTGCAACGCATCCGCCGGCGCGCGCGCTAGCAGATCGGCGTAGTTGCACGCATTGCCATCGAGATCGACAAACTGTCGCGCCTGATCGCGCGCCAGAAAGCCGCTCTGCCAATCCTCTATGCGTGACGCGAGCATCGGGCTGTGCGACGAACCGAAAGCGGCGTGAAGCTGGGCCATGGCATGTCCCTCCTGCGGGCATCCTGGTGTGGCGGGGGTTGCGCCGTCAATGATGGGCGGAGCCTGTGGCGATGGGTGGACCACGGCGATACCCATCGCGCGCCGGGATTCCGGTCAGGCCGGACATGCCCTAACATGCGATTCAAGAACCAGGAGGAACACGTATGTCCAAGACCCGCGGCACCGGCCTGCTGATGGCGTGGATGGATGTCGATCCGGCCCACGAGGACGCATTCAATCGCTGGTATAACGAGGAGCACATCGGGCGACTGCTGGCGATACCAGGCTTCCTCAGCGCCGCCCGCTACGTCGCGTTGCGCGGCGGTCCGAAATACCTGGCGATGTACGAACTCGAGGACCACAACGTGCTGCGCAGCGCGGCCTTCCTCGACACCGTGCGCTACCAGCCTTCGCCAGGGCGCAGCGCAGCCTCAGGAGGGTATGTCGGCCGCAATTACCTGCTGAACGGCTACCGGCAGATCTTCCCGGCGAAAACCAACCCGATCGAAAACACCATGGGTCCGGCGCCGTTCCTGCAAATGGGGCGCATCGATATCGCCGCCGCCATGGAGGAGGAATTCAACGACTGGTACAATACCAACTATATCCCGGGCTATCTCACCGTGCCCGGCTGCATGCGCGCGCGCCGCTATCTCGCTGTCGAAGGCCAACCGAAATACCTGACGGTCTACGAGTTCGAAAACGCGGGCGTGCCCGATTCGCCGGAATGGGCCAGCGCGCGCTCCGGCAGTCCGTGGAACGCGCGCATGCGACCCCACGTCCGATTGGATGAGGGCTCGCCTGCCGTATTCCGCCGCATCTTTCCAACGTGAGGGTCACCATGACGATCCGCCGCCGCACGTTGCTGCACGCCACTGGTGCCGTTGCGCTCGCCGCTGCCGCACCCGCGCGCGCCGCCGAAAAAATCCGCATCACACTCTGGCACGCCATGGCGGCCACGCCAGGAGACGAAATCAACAAACTCATGGCCGCGTTCAACGCCAGCCAGGACCAGGTCGAAGTCACCGGTCTGTTCAAGGGCGTTTACAAGGACCTGATGACCTCGGTGGCCGCCGCGTGGCGTGCCGGTCAGGCGCCGCATATCGCCCAGGTGTTCGAAGTCGGAACGCAGACAATGTTGAGCTCGGGACCAGTGATCAAGCCGGTCTGGCAGCTTGCGCAGGACACCGGCGTGAAGCTCGATCCGAACGCGTACATCCCGGCGGTGCGCGGCTATTACAGCCTGCCGGATGGCAAGCTGATGTCGATGCCGTTCAATTCGTCCACCTGCATCGTTTGGTACAACAAGGATGCGTTCGAGAAAGCCGGTCTCGATCCCGAAAAGTTCCCCGCCACCTGGCCGGAAGTCGTGACGCTTGCGCGAACACTGCGCGACAAAGGGGCGACGCAGTACCCGGTGATCAGCGCGTCAGTCGTGTGGGCGCATTTCGAGCAGTTCAGCGCAATTCACAACCTTCCCTATGCGACCGAGGCGAATGGCTTCAAGGGCCTCGACGCAGTGCTGAAGATCGACAGCCCGGCACACGTGAAAAACCTGCAGCGGCTGCTCGACATGGGGAAGGAGGGCATTTTCCACTACACCGGGCGCGACGGCAGCGGTGACGGCGCATTCCTCAGCGGCCAGTCGGGCATGACGTTCAGCTCTTCCGCGCTGCGCGGCGACCTGGTCCGCGGCGCAAAGTTCCGCTGGGCGCCGGCATTCCTGCCGTACGATCCCGAAGTGATCCATCAGCCGATCAACTCGGCGATCGGCGGCGCAAGTTTCTGGGTGCTGACTGCGCCAAACCGCAGCACAGCCGAGTACCGCGGGGTCGCCGAGTTCATGCGCTTTCTCGCGCAGCCGCCGCAGGACTTCGAATGGAGCCGGGTCACCGGCTACGTGCCGGTCACCCATGCCGGTTATGATCTGGCAAAACAGCAAGGCTGGTTTACGCAGAACCCCGGTACCGAACTGCCGGTGAAGCAGCTCACCCGCGGCCAGGTCACCGATAATTCCCGCGGCTTTCACCTCGGCCGCATGCCGGAAATCCGCACGATCATCGAGGAGGAATGCGAGAAAGCACTCGGCGGCCAGCAGGCCGCGAAGCAGGCGTTGGACAGCGCGGTGGAACGCGGCAACAAGGTGCTGCGCGATTTTCAGAAGTCGGTGCGTGCCTGACATGAAACCGGTCGTCGGTGTCTGGCGCGAAGTCGTGGATAGGCTGACCCCAGTGCCGTTGGCGGAACGAGAGCGCTTTCTTGATCTTCCGCCGACGCGGGAGGCACATGCCGATGCGCATGCGCAAGTCGCGGCATTTTACCAGATCGAATTGCAGCAACCTGCAAGCGCTCCGCCATCAAAGCCAACTGTCCGCAATTCGCTGCGCGTGGAATCTGGAACGCTGCCTTTACCCGGAGGAAGCCGCGCAGACCCTGCAGCGCAACCACGTGGATATCGCGCTGCTGACAGAGATGGACATAGGCGTGCTGCGCACCGGACAGCTGCACACCATCGGCCGCGTCGCCACGCAACGCGGGCATGGCTACTGCTATGCGCTGGAGTTCCTGGAACTGCTGCCGATGCCGCCGCCGGCAGGATTTCCGGCAAACGGCAGCCACAACGCCGAAGGCTTCCACGGCAACGGCATCGTCTCGGTGCAGCCCATCGAAGCACCGGTGGTCATCCGGATGGACGAGATGGCGGACTGGTATGTCGCATCGGACAGCGGGCAGCGACGCATCGGCAATCGCATGGCCGTCGCTGCCACCTTCAGCACGGGGGACATCCGTTTCGTCGCCTGCTCGGTTCACCTGGAAAACCGCACCGACGGCGCCGGGCGCGCGACGCAAATGCGTACGTTGCTGGATGCACTCGATGGCTATGCCGGGTCGTTGCCCGTGGTGATCGGCGGTGATCTGAACACCCATGTCGGCCCGGGCGGCCACGACGATCCCAGCGAGCCGCTGTTCGCCATGGCGGCGGCACGGGGCTACGACTGGACCGCCTGCAACCTCGCGCAACCAACGACGCGCACCAGCACATGGAGCCAAAGCGAAGGTACGCGCCAGCTTGACTGGTTCTGCACGCGCCACTGCACAGTCCGCGACCCGACGGTCGTGCCGGCACTTGCCGACGGTGCCAGCGTGTTGAGCGACCATGAACTGATCCTGCTCACGCTCGAGCTATGATGATGGCGCTGCTACTGTCCCTGCGAGTTCCCTGCCGGCCCAGGGTGAAAACAGCAGGCGATCGTCATGGCGGACAGCGCATTTCCATTCTGTCAGGCCGACGAAGGCCGGCATGACGGCGACAACCACAAGGGGGAAACAACGATGCAACAAAGACCGATGGACCAGTCAGCATGCGTGGTCATCGCTCTGCTTCTGACCGCGACGCTATCCGGTGCGGCACGCGCCGATATCGTGCTGTCGTCGAATGACGGGCACACGGTGCAAGATGAACATAAGGAGCTGGTAGCGCCAAAGGACGTGCATCCGGACACCGTCAGTCTCATCGACGTCAGCCACTATCCGCCCACGATCAAGTCCACGATCGAGGTGCCTGGCAGCGTGGTCGGGCCGCCGACCGCCGCATGGGTCGCCAAGGATGAAAGCTGGGCTATCGTTACATCCGCAACCAAGTCTGACCCCCAGGGCAAAGGCGGGACCGGGCCGGATGATCGGGTCAGCGTCATCGATCTCACCAGCAACCCACCGAAGATCACCCAAAGCCTGACCGCCGGGGCGGGCGCGACAACGGTACGAATTTCGACCGATGGCAAGCTGGCGCTGATCGCCAACCGCACAGAGGGAACTGTCTCGGTGTTCACCGTGGACAACAAGCAACTGACACCGGCAGGCAAGCTGGATCTCGGCAACAAGGCATCGCTGCCGAGCGGCATCGTGTTCACGCATGACGGCAAGGGTGCATTGCTGACGCGCGGTGGCGACAACATGGTCAGCGTTTTGCACATCGACGGCACGAACGTCACCGTTGATCCGCGACCGATCACGACTGGCATGGCGCCTTACACGATGGACATCAATGCCTCCGGAACGCTGGCCGCCGTTTCCAACATGGGCCGAGGCGACGGCGACGAGGATTCGGTGAGCCTGATTGATCTGACGTCCAAGCCATTCCGTGTGGTCGAGACGATCGGTGTACCGAGCGGTCCGGAACCGCTGAAATTCTCGCCTGACGGCAAGTATCTGGCGGTCGGCGCGGAATACGGCTCGACCAAGCCCGCCAGCCATTGGTTCCATCACGACAAGGCTTTGCTGACCATGTTCGCCGTGGAGGGCAAGACGCTAAAGCGCGTGACTTCGACGCCGGTCGGCCCATGGAGCGAGGCAATCGCCTTCTCGCGTGACGGCCAAACCGTCCTGGTGCAGAGCATGGCTGATCGCGAGATCAACGTGTTTCGCTGGGATGGCCACACGCTGACGCCTGGCAAGTCGCTGGTCATCAAGGACGCCGGACCGGAGACGTTTGCCACAGCCTGGCCATAACAGGGCGAACTTCCTCGGCAGTACGATCGGGATAACCGGAGCGTTGGAAACCCGTCTCCGTACGTGCCTCACTCGGGCCGACACCGCTGCTGATGCAGCATGAACCACAGACGGAACAGCATGGTCTCTGTCCATGTCTGGCGTCTCAGTCCGCGCATGCGCAACACTGCGCAGCGCCGCAGTGCGCCGCCGTCCAGTGCATGGGTGATCGCCGCAACCTCAGCATTGGCGGCCGGCGAGATCAACCCGGGCTGATCGGCCAACGCCGCGATGTTCTGCAGAAACACGTTCATGAAGCTCGCCGGCCCGCGGCGCAGTGCGGCAAGCGCCCTTTGCAGCAACGTTGCAGGGGCCCCCATCGCGTTGCCTTCGTGCTGGCGATACAGCACCACGGGCGTCGCATCGAACAACACCCGCCCGCCCGCGGCGGCCACCATCAAATAGCTCCACCAGTCATGCAGCGTGGCGCCTGGCGCCCGGCTTACCGCAACCAGACCTGCTGCTGCACGGTTCATCATCACCGTGCAGCCGGTGGCGATGTTCTGCGTTAATGCCGCGGGGAATGCCGGTGGATGCCGGACCGTTGCCAACTCTGTGATACGCCGTAACCCAGCATCCACCAGCACCTGGCGCGCGCAATACAACGCAGGCGTCGCGGCCGGTACCTCACTCAACGCAGCCATGCCGCGGGCAAGTTTCTCCGGCAGCCACACATCATCCTGGTCGGCGAACGCCACGGTTTCGCAGTCATCGGCCGCGGCGATGCGCAGCAACCGCAAGAAGCTTTCGCCCGCTCCGACACGGCCGTCACTCGGCACCACGACGAAACGGCCGGATCCCAGTGTCGCGAGAAACTCCGTCATCATGTGCGGCGTGGCGTCGGTAGAACCGTCATCCCGCCAATACAGCACCCAGTCGCCGATTGTCTGCGCCTGCAGGCTGGCAAGCTGTTCCACGAGGAATGGCTCGCCGTTGTAGGTGGAAAGCAGGATCGCCACGCCGCCTGACACCGGCGTCGCATCTGGCCTGACCACTGTGCCTAGCCGGCAGTCTGGAGCGATGTGGTCGCAGCGGTGGCGTAGATCGTGTCGATCGTCCGCGCCAGCCCTTCCTGCCACGGCGGCAGGCGCAGCCCGAACACCGCTGCAAGTTTGCCGCAGTCCAATCGCGAATCGGGTGGCCGTGCCGCTCTCGTCGGCCACTGGTCCGTCGTTATGGCATCCACCATCGGGATCGCGATGCCATAGCGCGCGGCTGCCGCGAATGTCGCCGTCGCCAGGCCATGCCAGCTTGTCCAGCCGGTGCCCGCGACGTGGTAGACCCCGGCATAGCGATCCCGCCAGCCATCGGCTGCAAGTCGGTCGGCGATGCCCAGGATCGCCTGCGCCAGGTCGGACGCACTCGTCGGACAGCCGATCTGGTCCGCCACAACGCGCAATTGGCCGGTGCGCTGTGCGGCCCCCAACATGGTCCGTACGAAATTCTTGCCGATCGCCGAATAAACCCATGAGGTCCGCAACACGATCGAGCGCCCACACCCGTCCGCAACGGCGCGTTCACCGGCCAGCTTGCTCATCCCGTAAACGCCTTGCGGTGCGGTCGGATCCCTCTCGACATACGGTGCGCCCTTGCGGCCGTCGAACACGTAGTCGGTGGAGACGTGGATCAGCGGCACACCGGCCGCTTGGCACACATGCGCCAGCGCAGCCGGCCCATCGCGGTTTGCGCGGAAAGCGGCATCGGCTTCGTCCTCGGCCCGATCGACCGCGGTGTAGGCCGCGGCGTTCACCACCAGCCATGGTGCAGTTTCCGCGAAAACCTCGGCGACACTGGTTGGTCGGTCGAAATCCAGCAGCGGACGCCCGACGCGACGTACCAACAAACCACGTCGCAGCGCCGCTGCCTCCAGCGAGACTGCAAGCTGACCCGAGCCACCGGTTATCAGAATCGGTGCGGCCATTTCAGGTCACGTGCCACTCGGAACACTCCGCAAGGCGCGGCAATGCACGGTCCTTGTCGGACAGGATCGCTTCTGCTGGCGAAATCGGCCACGGGATGGCAAGCGCCGGGTCGTTCCAGATCACGCCGCGCTCGGCCTGGCGTTCCCACTGTGCCGTCACCTTGTAGATCACCTCGGTATGCGGCTCCATTGTGCAGTAGCCGTGCAGCAAGCCGGCGGGTACCCACAACTGCTGCCAGTTCTCGGCCGACAACACGGCGCCGAAATGCCGCCCATAGGTTGGCGAACCATGTCGGATGTCCACCGCGACGTCCCAGATCGCACCGCGCACCACGCGAACCAGCTTGCCCTGCGCGTACGGCGCAATTTGCAGATGCAAGCCACGCACTACGCCACGATCAGCCGATTTTGCGTGATTGTCCTGCACAAATGGTCCCGCGATCCCAACCGCGACAAAGCGGCTCTCATGCCAGGTCTCGGAGAAGAAGCCGCGCTCATCGGCAAAGCGCGGTGGCGTGACCAGAAGGACATCGGGGATCGCGGTAGGCTCGACGATCATGCGTGTTCCCCGTCGGCCAGCTCCAGCAACACGCGACCCAACTCCGTCTTGCCGAGTTGGTGCGCGTGGGAGCGTAACATGTCGGCGTCGATGTAGCCCATGCGGAAGGCAACTTCTTCCGGGCAGCCAACCAGCATGCCGGTGCGGGACTGGATGGTCTGCACGAAGGTCGCCGCCTGCAGCAGTGAATCCGGCGTGCCGGCATCAAGCCAGGCGCAGCCACGCGACAGGCGCTCGACTGTCAGCGTCCCGGCATCGAGATACAGCCGATTGAGATCGGTGATCTCCAGTTCGCCGCGACCGGACGGGCGCACCATCCGCGCCAGGTCGCTGACCGCCCGATCGTAGAAATACAGGCCTGTCACCGCCCAGTTGGACAGCGATGCCGCAGGCTTCTCCACAATTTCCACAGCGCGACCGTTGGCGTCGAACGACACCACGCCGTAGCGCTCAGGATCGCGCACCTGGTAGGCGTACACAGTTGCACCTTGTGGCCGCGTCGCCGCCGCCCGCAGCATTGCAGAGAGGTGATCGCCGTGTATCAGGTTGTCACCCAGCGCCAGGGCGCAGGCTTCGCCGGCGATCCAGTCGCGCCCGATCAGGAACGCCTGGGCGATGCCCTCGGGTCGCTCCTGCTCCGCATAGGCAAAGCGTACGCCGAGCCGTGCCCCGTCGCCAAGCAGGCGGCGGAACTGCGGCAGGTCTTCCGGCGTCGAGATCACCATGACGTCCCGAATGCCTGCCAACATCAGTGTTGACAGCGGGTAATAGACCATCGGCTTGTCATAGACTGGCAACAACTGTTTGGACGCCGCCAGAGTCATCGGATGCAGCCGTGTGCCGGAGCCGCCGGCGAGCAGGATGCCCTTCATGCGGCAGTGCCCAGCCGCTGTCCGGCATAGCGTCCGGCGCGCAATGGCTGCCACCATTCGCGATGCGCCAGGTACCAATCGATCGTGCGCGCCAACCCGGTTTCGAAGTCATGCGGCGCGATCCAGTCGAGCGCCGTCTCGGCTCGCGAGGGGTCGATCTCGTAGCGGAAGTCGTGACCCGGACGGTCGGTGACGAACTGGATCAGCCGTTCCCGCGGTCCCAGCGGATCCGGCACGCGGCGATCGAGATGGGCGCAGATCGCGCGCACCACATCCAGATTGCTGCGCGGCTGGCGCGCACCGATGGCGTAGGTGGCGCCGGGTTGCCCTTGTTCCAGGACTCGCACCAGTGCAGCGGCGTGATCCTCAACGAAGATCCAGTCGCGCCGATTGGTACCATCGCCATAGACCGGCAGCGGCTTGCCCTCCAGGGCGTTCAGCGTGACCAGCGGTATCAGCTTTTCGGGAAATTGCCAGGGACCGTAGTTGTTGGCCGTGTTGCTGACGATGGTCGGCAGTTTGTAGGTGTGGAACCAGGCGCGCACCAGATGATCGGACGCAGCCTTGCTGGCCGAATACGGGCTGCGCGGATCGTACGGCGTGGTTTCGTCGAATGGCGCATCGTCCGGGCCGAGTGCACCGAATACCTCGTCGGTGGAGATGTGGTGGAAGCGGAACGCCGCGCGCCGCTCGGTGGTGAGCGTGGACAGATACACCCGCGCTTCGTCCAGCAGGGTGAACGTTCCGACGACATTGGTTTCGATGAATGCCGCCGGCCCGTCGATCGAGCGATCGACATGGCTTTCGGCCGCAAGGTGCATCACCGCATCGGGCTGATGGGCGACAAAGATTTGCCGGATCGTCGAGGCATGCGTGATGTCGGCGCGGATCAGCACGTGGCGATTGTGGTGCCTGCCTTCCTCCAGCGCGTCCTCGGACGCCGCGTAAGTCAGCTTGTCGACGTTGATCACCACGTGATCGGTTTGACGAAGCAGGTGGCGGATGACAGCGGAGCCGATAAAACCGCAGCCACCGGTCAGCAACAGTTTCATCGGTCGGCCAATCCGTCGTACATGACGATCAGGTTCCTTCGCGTCACATCCTGCTTCGACGCGCGTAGTGCCAACTACAAAGCAAAGTTACGTACAAAAAAGCTTCACGGTCCCGTGACCTGGGATTGATCCTACGCCTTATGCCGTGTCCCGGGGCCCTTGGAAAGCGGCAACGCCAGGGTCCATACAAAGACACCGAGACGAAGAAAGTGTAAATGCGCGCCGCGCGGCAAGCGCTGTCTGTCTTGCCTGGATATCTGTTGTGCTCAGCGTTTCCCTGTGCGCCTTGCGTCGTGGCTCCATGTCTGAACGCGGCCTTGCTGTCCGACGGATCATGCCCGCCCAAGCAGCCATCCACCCCAAACCGCGGCGATGCAGAAAGCCACCGATCCCGCAATGTAGCCGGCGGCCGGCCAGAAGGCGCCCGCTTGCAGCAACTCCAGGGTTTGCAGGCTGAAGGCGGAAAAAGTGGTGAAGCCGCCGCAGACGCCGACCATGAGGAAGATCCGCACGTCGGGATGCATCCCGATCCGCTCGGGAACGAGCGTCAGAGCGGCAACCAGGCCGATGACGAATGAGCCGAGAATATTGATCAGCAGCGTGCCCCAGGGAAACCGCGGTCCGGTCAGTGCCACCATCGCGGTCGCGAGCCAGAAGCGCGCGAGGCTGCCCAGTGCCCCGCCAACTGCCACCGCCAGCCATGTCGTCGGTCCGCCCATGTCGCTAAGCTTAGCGGTAAAGGCGGGTGCCGAAGCAAGCCCGCCTCGGTCACGCCGGGTAAGCCAAGCGTATCGGCCTTGCGTTGTGCGCATGGAATGATGGCTAGCGCCTTATCATAACGCAGCTTATTATCAGCACTCGCCCCAATAGGACTTTCCCGGTGCACGATTTCCAACGCGACCTGATGTTCTTGCTGCATGATGTGGCGCGGCTGCTTCGCGTGGATGCCGACAAACGAGCCCGCGCCCACGACATGACCCGGGCGCAGTGGGGTATCCTGATATGGCTCGAGCGACAACCCGGGCTGTCGCAAAAGGAGCTTTCCGAGATCCTCGAAGTCGAGCCGATCACCGTCGCCCGGCTGATCGATCGGCTGGAAGCCAGGGGCATGGTGGAGCGGCGGCCGGATCCTAAGGATCGGCGAATCTGGCGCCTGCATCTGTGCCCCCCGGCCTACCCGGTGATGCTGGAAATCGATCGCCAACGGGCGCTTATGCGCGACCTGCTGACCGACGGTCTCGCGGATGCAACAATCGAAACGATGACGGAAGCGCTGCTGACGATGAAGACAACTCTGACCCACGAAGTGCATCCGACCCGTCGATTCTCGCCAGTCGAAGCCGAAGCGCGGGAGATTGCGTGATGTCGCAAGCCGCCACCGCCGGCTCGGCTCCCCGCGTCACCGATGCTCCGGTGCGCAGCCGCCGTATCAACCGCGCCCTGTTGCGCCCGCTGCTCATGGTCGGCGGCATCCTGGTTGTCGCGGTCGCCTCTGGCGCATACTGGCTCACCGGTGGGCGCTATGTCTCGATCGACGACAGCTATGTGCGCGCCGCGAAGGAAACCATCGCCACCGATGTCTCCGGCATTGTCGCTTCCGTGCCCGTGCACGAGGGACAGCGGGTCAAGAAGGGCGACGTGCTGCTGCGGCTCGACCCGCGCCAGTTCCAGATCGCGGTCGATGGCGCCAAGGCGAACCTCGGCGGCATCGCCTCCGATCTGGATGCGATGAAGGTCGACTATCGGAGGATGTTGCGCGAGGTCGATGTGAAGCAGGCCCAGGTGCAGGCGGATCAAGCGGAATTCGATCGCTTCGCCAACCTGGTGAAGTCCGGCGGCATAACACGGTCCGATTACGACAACGCACGCTTCAAGCTTGCCGCCGATCAGCAGTCCGTACTGGCACTGAAGACGACAGCCGACGTGCAGCTTGCCAAGCTTGGCGGTAATCCGGACGTCGATATCCATTTGTTGCCGGACTACCGGCAGGCGCAGGCCAAGCTGGAAGAGGCACAGCGTGAGCTTGCCGACACCGTGATCTACGCGCCATTCGATGGCATCGTCACGGAAGTCGATACCGTGCAGCCGGGCATGTATCTCGCTGCCTCCACCGCGGCGTTTGGCATCGTTTCCACCACGGACGTCTGGGTCGAGGCCAACCCGAAAGAGACCGAACTCACCTGGGTGAAGGTCGGCGATCCCGTCAGCGTAACGGTCGATACCTACCCTGGTCGTGAGTGGAAGGCAGAGGTGGCAAGCATCGCACCCAATTCGGGCTCGGAGTTCTCCGTGCTGCCGGCACAGAACACGTCTGGCAATTGGGTGAAGGTGGTGCAGCGCATTCCGGTTCGCATTCGGGTCGATCGCAAGCCGGGTGACCCCGAGTTGCGCGCCGGCATGAGCGTCGAAGCCGAGATTGACACCGGGCACAGCCGTACTCTCGGCGACCTCTTCTAGACAGATCCATCATGGCCGAGGGCGCACATGATCAGGTGCCGCACCGCCTGATCATCACGTTGTGCACGGTCGGCGCCACGCTGATGCAGGCGCTCGACCAGACGATTGCCAACGTGGCGCTGCCTTACATGCAGGGCAGCCTGTCGGCCAGCTTCGACGAGATCACCTGGGTACCGACGTCGTACATTACGGCGGCGGCGATCATGACCGCCCCCGTGGGCTGGATGGCGGCGCGGTTCGGCCGCAAGTATCTGTTCATCACCTGCCTGACCGGCTTCACCATCACCTCTATGATGTGCGGGGCGGCGCAGACGCTGGACCAGATGGTAGTGTTTCGCCTGCTCCAGGGCTGTTTCGGCGCCGCATTGGTGCCGCTGTCGCAGTCGACGATGCTCGATATCTACTCGGTGGAACAGCGCGGCACTGCCATGGCGATCTGGGGCGTCGGCGTAATGATCGGCCCGATTCTCGGCCCGACCCTCGGCGGCTACCTTACCGAGATGTACAACTGGCGTTTCGTATTCTACATCAACCTGCCGTTCGGCGTTCTGGCGACGCTGGGACTGATCTTCTTCATGCCACGCGCCGAACCCCGTTCCGGCATGCGGTTCGACTGGGTCGGCTTCACCGTGCTCAGCCTCGGTATCGGCGGCATCCAGTTGGTGCTCGACCGCGGGCAGGATCAGGACTGGTTCAGTGCGCGCGAAATACTGATCGAGGCGGTGGTCGGCGGACTCGGCATCTACCTGTTTGTCGTTCATATGCTGACCGCGCGACGGCCGTTCATACCGCCCGCATTGTTCAAGGACCGGAACTACGCCGCTGGCGTGGCGATGATGTTCGCCACCGGGACGATCCTGGTGTCCAGCTCCTCGCTGATGGCGCCGTGGTTGCAGAACCTCGCGAATTATCCGGTCGACACCGCGGGTCTGATCATGGCGCCGCGCGGCATCGGCACGATGGCCGCCATGGTGTTGGCGGGCCGCATCGCCTCGCGTACGGATGCGCGCTTTCTGATGGGCTTCGGCATCCTGTGCATCGTGTGGTCGATCTGGGAGATGACCACCTGGACGCCCGACATCTCCGAGTGGCGATTGATCATGACCATCTGCATCCAAGGGTTCGGACTGGGGTTCCTGTTCATTCCGCTGCAAATGGTGGCGTTTGCCACGCTGCCCGTGATGCTGCGGACCGACGGCGCATCGCTGTTCAGCCTGGCGCGCAACATCGGCGCGGCCATCGGCGTTTCCGTCACGTCCTCAGAACTGGCGCGGAACACCCAGGCGCTGCACGCAGAAATCGGCGCACACGTGAGCCCGTTCAATCGCGCGCTACAGGATGGCGGTGCGGTGCACCGGTACCTGAATCCGGCGACGCACCACGGCGCCGCGATGCTGGACCACATCATCAACCAGCAGGCACAGATCATTGCGTATGTCGACGACTACAAAATGATGATCTTCACCACGCTGCCGGCACTGCTGCTGCTGTTCCTGATGCGTCGGCCGCGCCAGTCGTCGATTCCAACGGAATCACACGCCGCGATGGATTGACCCCCGTCAGTCCGATCCGATTGCCGCAGCGGCTTCGGGCCCATACGCCACCTCGTAGATGCTGACAAAGTCCTCGAATTCCACCAGCACTGTTCTCGCCTCCGGCTCAACGACGGCAACGCTCGGATTATCGCCGGCGAACCGCTTGATCGCATCGATCGACTCCCAATGCGTGACAGCGAGGAACTCAACTCGTCCGGCATTGTCCCGCCGCAGCAGATACGCTCCGAGATGTCCCGGAATTGCCTTCAGGCCTGGAAACACGCTGCCCGTGACATGCTGATGATAGGCATGCGCGTTGTCGCCTTCGGCAAATCCGCACCAGATTCGAACAATCATCTGCGGCTCCATTTGTCATGATGTCGGTATCAGTATCAGGCGCGCCCTATTTCACCGTCGTCGCAATATCATGGAACAGCCGCGCCGGCAGTCCGCCGCCCTGGACGGATTTCATCGGCCGGTTGTCGTCGTTGCCAAGCCAGACACCGATGATCTCGCCATCGATGCAACCGATGAACCATGCATCGCGATAGTCCTGCGTAGTGCCGGTCTTACCGGCAACCACATGGCCGGAAACCGCCGCCGCCCGGCCAGTGCCGCGCGTCACCACCGCTGTCATCATGCGCACCATCATGCCGGCGAGGTCAGGGTCGATGACGGATCGTGGCGGCGAGCGGGCCGCGTCAACGGCACGTCCATCGGCCTGCAGCGTTTCGATGCCGAATGGCGCAACGCGCGTACCGCCGTTGAAGAACGCGGCGTAGGCGGAAGACAGCTCCAGCAGTCCCACCTCGCCCGTGCCGAGAGCGAGCGATGCGTCGTTGGGCAGCTTGTCGGCAATGCCGAGGCGCGCGGCCACCGCAGCCACCGCTCTCGGACCGCCCGCCTGCAGTAGCAGACGCACCGCGGAGGTATTGATCGACTGCGCCAGCGCCTCCTCGACGGTGATGTCGCCCAGATAGCGCCGCTCGAAATCGGCCGGGCTCCAGTTGCCGACGCGGATCGGTCCATCCAGCACGGTGTCGTCGGGCCGCACGCCTTTCTCCAATGCCGCCAACCAGGTGAACGGCTTGAACGCCGAGCCAGGCTGACGGCGCGCCAGCACCGCGCGGTTGTACGAGCTTTGGTGGTAATCCCGGCCGCCAACCATCGCTCGTACCGCCCCGGTCGCGGCATCCAGCGCAACCACTGCGCCCTGTGAAACGCCTGCGGCGGCACCAGGCCCATCCAGCAACGCCATCAGGCGCTGCTCCGCGGTGGTCTGCAAACGCTCATCGAGCGTGGTGCGCACTGTGGCATCCGCGTTGACCGGCGCGAGCGCCTGTGCCTGATCGGCCGCCCAATCGGCAAACCATCCGGCAGCAAGCGGCGGCGCAGGCGGGAAGGCAATCTGCGCGGCGGCAGTCTGCGCTTCTGCTGGGGTGATGGCACCGGTGGCCGCCATCGCCGCCAGCACTTCGCGCGCGCGAGCCGTGGCAGCCACCGGATCGGTTCGCGGGTTGAAGCGCGACGGGGCACGCGGCAGCCCCGCCAGTACGGCGGCCTGCCACAGCGTCACATGCCGCGCAGAGATACCGAAATACATCCGCGCCGCGGCATCGACGCCCCACGTACCGGAACCCAGGTACACGCGGTTGAGCCAGATCTCGAGGATCTCGCGCTTGGTGAACGTGTGCTCCAGCCACAGGGTCAGAAGCAGCTCTTGCACCTTGCGGCGGAACGTCCGGGCGTTGGTTAGGAAGAGGTTCTTGGCAACCTGCTGCGTGATGGTGGAACCGCCCTGCACCACATGCCCAGCAATCAGGTCTGTCCATGCCGCGCGGGCGAGGCCGATCAGGTCGACGCCGGGGTGATGCCAGAATCGTCGATCCTCGATCGCCACCGCCGCGGCCGGCAGATAGGCGGGCATGTCGGACAGGCGCAGCGGATCGCCGACGACATCGCCGAAGCTGGCAAACACATGGCCGAAGCGGTCCTCCAACGTCAGGCTTGGTCGGCGCGAGGCATCCAGGGCGGCTTCCGGCCGCGGCAGGTCGCGCGCGAACCACAGCAGCATCACGCTGGCAGCGAGTGCGCCCCAGATCGCGGCGATGATGGCGTAGCGCAGCAGGCGGAAGCGGGAGCGGCGAGGCGCATCGCTGCGAGCCGGCGGGACAACACGGGCGGTGATGCGCGGTGGCGGCACAGGCGGTCGCCTGCCCGGCGGCTGGCGACGCGGGGCTCGGCGGTCCTCCGGAACGATGCGAGGGGCACGGGGCATTTGGCGTATCGTTGATACGGGATCGGCCGGGTGCCGGGGAAGCTCGATCAACGCGAACAGAACCCGTAGCGCACCGTTTCGCCTTGTCATTCCGGATTTCGCACCACGCGGTACGGTCGGGTAACAGACGCTTCCCGTCCCGTTGCGGGAGGGGGTAGCGGGAGAGGGCCTGGCATTATCGGACAGCGCAGTACAACGGTTCATCGCTGTGGGACTCGCGTACTGACAACAGCGCTGTTGCCGCCCCGGCCCGGCTTGCGCAGATTGGCGTACTGCAAGTGACGGGGGATGCAATGAAGGGGCTGTTTCTCGATGCGGTGGACGATCTGGCCGACGTGTTCCGGCGCGTGGTCCGCCCTGACGATCCGCCGGTGACGGTGAACGAGCAGCTCGAAGTGCCGCCGCACACTCTCCCAGCACTGCTGGCCGGTTACGACTTCGTGCTGGACGACCATAGCCAGATGCCGACCGACGTGATGCAGACCTGCGCCGGCCTGAAGCACATCATCTTTCTCGGCACCGGCGCGCGCAGCTACATGCACCCGGAGGAATTGGCGGACCACGGCATCACGGTCCATATCATCAAGGGCTACGGTGATACCGCGGTGGCCGAGCACACGATCGCTTTGATGTGGGCTGCCGCACGGGGCCTGGCAGTGATGGACCGCGGCATGCGCGAAGGCCGCTGGGTGCGCACCGAAGGCATGCAGCTTACCGGCAAGACGCTCGGTCTGCTGGGGTTCGGTGGCATCGCGGCCGAGGTGGCACGCATCGCGATCGGTTCGGGCATGCGGGTGATCGCCTGGAACCGCTCGCCGAAATCGGCGCCCGGCGTGACATTCGTCGACCTCGACACGCTGCTGGCGGAGAGCGACGTCCTGTCGGTGCATCTGCTGCTGACCGACGAGACGCGCGGGTTCCTGGGGGCGGATCGGCTGGCGAAGCTGCGGCGAGGAGCGGTGCTGGTGAACACTGCGCGCGGGGCAATCGTAGAGGAAGCGGCGATGATCGCGGCATTGCGCTCGGGCCGGCTGCATCATGCGGCGCTGGATGTGTTCGCGTCCGAGCCAATGGCGCCGGGGCATGAATTGGCGGCGTTGCCCAATGTGACCCTGTCGGCGCACAGCGCGTTTCGCACGCCGGAGGCGTCGGAGAACCTGATCCGCCGCGCGCTGGACATCGCGCAAGCAGCTTGCTACAGGCTGATGGCCGGGCCTGCGCCCGGTCATGACAAGGCCCGCCTGGCGGAACGGTAGACGCAGCGGACTTAAAATCCGCAGCCAGTTGGCGTGGGGGTTCGAGTCCCCCGGCGGGCACTATATTGATTTAAATGAAGAAAGTGGCACTCCGAGGTAGGTAAACCAAGCACGCAGCGGAGCATGCGATTTACCTGCGGACCCGATGCGGACCCACCAGCTGCCATTTCGCCCGGCGACGCGGGACGAGATTACTCAATCTCTGTCCTTGCCCCTCCGGTTCAACGGCCGGCGGCGCATACACAGAGCGGACGAGTTGATGGCGCAAATCACCGCGGACCGGTTTGTGCGCCATCTTGGGCAATAGGGCTTCGTCGGTAATGAAGGGGGCAGACGCGGCAGGCGCATCAGGCGGACCAAGCGAGACCGGATAATTTTGGCTGACACCATGGTGGCGGCCGCTTGCAGCTGGAGTTGTTAGCGGAATACTCGTTCCGGAGGGTGTCATGGGTCACCTATTTGCTCGTTGCGCGGGGGCATGGCTCCGCGCCCGGGTATGCCGTCGAAAACATCACCACTCGAAGCGTGAGGTTCTCGGTATCCACCCGCCGAGCACCGCCTTGCCGACGCGAGGAGGCGTTTGATCTAAACGGCGCTTGTATGAGCGCCGTTTAGATCAAGGACAGTCGGCCGGATGGAGATCATCACCGGGGTTGAGCGTCGGCGACGATGGAGCCTTGAGGAGAAGCTTCGGATCGTAGCGGAGACCGAGCAGCCTGGCTTCGGCATTGCTGAGATTGCCCGGAGGTATGAGATCAGCCGAGGGCTGTTATGGAACTGGCGCAGCCAAGTGCGGCGCGGCGTGCTCAGGCCGGAAGCGCCGCCGGTCTTCTTGCCGGTACAGACGATCAGGGAATCTGCAAACGGCGATGGCGCGGGGCATGTCGAGCTGCCGTCGGCGAGGGGAACGGAGCAAGCGACCGACGGCAAGATCGAGATCACGCTGCCTGACGGAACATCAATCAAGGTTGGGCACGATGTCGGCTTGGTGACGCTGCGGCGGGTAATGACTGTGCTGCGTCGATGATTGTTCCGCCGTCTGGTTTTCGCGTTTGGCTGGCGACCGGTGCGACGGACATGCGTCGCGGAATGAACAGTCTTGCCTTGCAGGTTCAGGAAGCGCTGCATCGCGATCCACATGCCGGCGACCTTTACGTCTTTCGCGGGAAACGCGGTGACCTGTTGAAAATTCTTTGGCATGACGGTCTCGGGATGTCGCTGTATGCCAAAAGACTGGAGCGCGGCCGGTTCATCTGGCCATCACCGGCCGACGGTGTCGTTCCGATCTCAGCTGCACAGCTCGGCTACATGCTTGAGGGGATCGACTGGCGACATCCGCAACGAACCTGGCGTCCGCTCGCAGCGGGATGAGCCGAGAAATATCTGAGTTGGATCACAAGATATAGTTGTCGCACACGAGCGCTGTGTGATTCCCTGCGGTCGTGGACGGCGACATTGCAGACCTGCCGAACGACGTTGATGCGCTGAAGGCTGCGCTGACAGTCGAACGCGCGAAGATGCAAGAGGTCGTCGCGGAACGCGATGCCGGCGCAGCAGAATTGGCGGTGGCACGGGCCAAGGCGTCTGAAGACCTGGCCTTGATCGCGCATCAGCAATTGCGGATCGCCAAGCTGGAGCGCCAGCTCTACGGTCCCCACTCGGAGCGATCGGCGCGGCTCATCGATCAGCTGGCGCTGCAGTTCGAGGAGCTGGAAGCCAGCGCCACCGAAGATGAGCTGGTCGCGGAAAGCGCAGTGGCCAAGACCACGACAGTGGCGGCATTCACGCGCAAGCGCCCCGAACGAAACACCTTCCCCGAGCACCTTCCCCGCGAGCGGGTGGTGATTGATCCTCCGACGGCGTGTGACTGTTGTGGCGGCGCACGACTGCGCAAACTGGGCGAGGACGTGACTCGCACCCTGGAATCGATCCCGCGCCAGTGGAAGGTGATCGAAACGGTACGGGAGAAGTTCACCTGCCAAGACTGCGAGAAGATCAGCCAGGCACCGGCCCCCTTCCATGTGATCCCCAGGGGATGGGCAGGCGCCAATCTGCTGGCCATGATCCTGTTCGAGAAGTTCGGCCAGCATCAGCCCTTGAACCGGCAGGCCGAGCGCTATGCTCGGGAAGGTGTGCCGATCAGCTTGTCGACGATGGCGGACGCCGTAGGAGCAAGCTGCGTGGCGCTGGATCCGCTGCTACGGCTCGTCGAGGCCCATGTTCTGGCGGCCGAGCGGCTGCACGGCGATGACACCACGGTGCCGGTCCTGGCCAAAGGCAAGACCGATACTGGCCGATGCTGGGTTTATGTCCGCGATGACACGCCATTCGGTGGAACAGCGCCGCCGGCGGCGATGTTCTATTACTCCCGCGACCGCAAAGGCGAGCATCCACAGCGCCATCTGGCCAACTACGCAGGACTGTTCCAGGCCGACGCGTTTGACGGATATCGCCAACTTTATCTGCCCAACCGAAGTCCAGGTCCGATCGTCGAGGCAGGATGCTGGGTCCACGCCCGCCGGCCGTTCTTTGCCATGGCCGACCTCGAGGAGAACGCGCGACGGCAGGCGGGGGGCAAGAAGGCTGTCGCGCTCTCTCCCATTGCGATCGAGGTGGTGCGACGCATCGATGCGCTGTTCGACATCGAGCGGACCATCAATGGCAAACCTGCGGTGGAACGCAGAGCCGTTCGCCAGGAGCTGAGCAAGCCGCTGGTCGAGGCGTTGCAGATCTATATGCGCGAGCAACGCGCCAAACTCTCCCGAGGTCACGACCTCGCCAAGGCCATCGATTATATCCTCAAGCGTTGGACGGCCTTCACCCTGTTCCTTGACGACGGGCGCGTGTGTCTATCGAACAATGCCGCGGAACGTGCTCTGCGCGGCATCGCTCTGGGTAGAAAATCATGGCTGTTCTGCGGATCCGATCGCGGCGGCGAACGTGCGGCTGCCATGTACAGTCTGATCGTCACCGCCAAGATGAACGATGTCGATCCGCAGGCTTGGCTGGCAGATGTGCTGTCCCGCATTGCCATGTATCCGGCCCATCGGCTGAACGAGTTGCTGCCGTGGAACTGGACGCCCAAGGCATCCGCCATGGTTGCCGCGGCGGCCTGACCTTGGCCCCGGTCAACAAGGTTCATCATGTCCGCACCATTGCCCTCGTCGCCGAACTGCTCGGCGAGGACCAGGACTGGCTGTGGGACGTCGCCAACGAAATGGATCAGGAGGACGGATTGATCTGGGTCTATGGCCCGGGCGACGATGGCGTTATGGCGTTCACCGACTTTGGCATCGAAACCCTCACCGGTCTTATCGAGATCTACAAGGCCGATCCTGATCTGCTCAAGCGGTCCTCTGACCCCAAGTGACCTCGCTGCGGTCCACGCCGCATGCTAACCGCGCCCGGAGACAGCCCAACTTTCAAGGTAGCCTACTGATACGGTGATTTTACGGAACCGTGAAATCTGTCGGATTCGACAGCACCCAGCGACGCCCTCTTCGCTCAAGAGTGCCGCCGACCCTCACTGGCCGGCCTTCGCCGTGTGCTTCAACGGCCAGAAGGTATTCGGGTGCACCCAATGAAACGCGCACCTGGACATCGCCAAGCTCTTCGCTTGACCAATGGATTGCAATTTCGCGTTCGCCCATCACGTTGAGTAAGTCCGACGGATCCGAATCGTTTGCGAGGCGTACCACGCGGCCAAAAACCTTCTCTGCTCGTGGCATCGTCTGACTGCGCAGCACTTTGGCTGCTGCCTTCGTGATTTCGATATGGCGAGGACCGACCACGAATTCCTTCATCTGCGACAGCTCGGCAGGCGCACGCCACTCAGGACTGAACGCAAAGGAAAACGCTAACCCTCCCGGCGCTGTTTCCTCGACCAGTTTCGCAAATTGCTCACACGCATTTGCGCTGAAACCGGTCTTCACGTTTGCGATCAAAGCCGCAGTGTCATCGGTGTCCACTGCCTCGCAAATCGCGCTAACGCCGCGCGCGAGGCGCTCGATCACGCGTCGTTCGAACGGGCGTGGTTGACTGATCTGCGGTAGTGTCGGTTCGTCGTTCGGCAGGATCGGCGATTCGATTGTGAAGCCGAAGCTGCCCCTAAATGTGTGCGCGAAGCGACAGCGGTCGGCGTACTCCGACGCTTCTTTCTTCACGCGAAGGAAGTAGGGATCGGGTTGGATTTCCGTAGTGGCAGTCGCAGCTAGGAGGCTCTTCACCCCCGTTATGTATTCAGCCGCAACCTCAAGGTGGATCGCATCATCATAGACCATCATGGTGGGGATGCGGGATCGCACCACATCAAATCCGATCAGGCGGACGTCCGTGATGACTTGGCCTGGATTGCGTCCCTCAATATCCGACAGAGTGCGGATCGCACCGTCGATTTGGCGCAGATAGTCCGCCGATACCTGTTCACGCGGCAGCACGACCTCGATATCATCGAGTTCGTCTTCCGATAGGACATAGAGATCGAAATTCCGACGCCCGCCCGAACGGCCGTCAAGAATGGCCCGGGTAATCGGCGACTGAGATGGCGCGACGATGGACGGCCGCCTCTCTTCAGCGCGCCGCCAGCCATGCGCAACAAGGTAGCGGCGCAGCAGCCCTAGCGGCACGGCCTCCGGGTCGCTCGACGGGTCAGGCGTTACTGCCATTGGGTTTCGCGCCTCAGTTTCTCTGCGGCCAGCAGTTCCTTCAGGCCATCAGGTGTCAGAAGATTTGTCGCAGGGATGAAGATCCGCTTCGAGGAGGCATTTCCGCACGGATCGCCTCGAAGGATATCCCAATAGCAGCAGTTCCGGATCATGGTCGCGGACGGCGTCGCTGTGTGCCATTCTGCTTGGTCCTTCGGCAGGCACAGCAGCACCAGCAACATAGTGATTTCGGACTCCGTCCGGCTCACCATGTCGTCGTACGTCTTCGCTTCGAGATCGTAGACGATATTGCCTTCCACCAGATCCCAGTTGATCGTCGCTTTCGCCTGAAACGCCAACGGATGCCCGGACACAATACGACGGTTGCCGCGGATGATCACCGGATCGAACTGCCCGTCGACGCCATAGTCGTGGATGTTCCTTAGGGCATGGTCGACGCCAGCCATGCCTGCAACCGCATAAATGTGGGCGAGGCACAAACTCTCCTGGGTGTGCTGTACCGTTATGGACAACTTCTGAGCGCCCCGCCCTGCCATGGCTTGCCGATCGTGCCGGCCCGACCGAGAGATTGTTAACAGGCGGTCCGTGGCCGGACAAACGGGCATCCCCGCCTATCTGTCCAGCAGTGGCGCGCATGGCGCAGAACATCACGTCACCGGGTGTGGCGGCTCGCGCCTGGTGCATTGCCAGGTTTCCGATGTGTTGGGTTGTGGTGTGCGATGAGAATGCCGGCAGTCTTGAGAACCGCAAAATTCCATTCGTCTGCTAGCATGAGCAGGTTCAGTGCACCACCTTTCAGGGGATGATGCTGGCTGAGGGCTGGCAATTCCGATGACCTCCTTACTCGGGCTTCTTAAGCGAGATTATGAACGGGTAAGACAAATTGGACGTGGGGTGATGCGTTCCAATTTGCGTCGAGAGCATATTTGACAACGAGCGTTGCCTTGCCCCGCAGTCGACCACGTGGCGTTTAGGCCGCTGCTTAATGTTCTCGCGCTCAGGCCCTTGAGACAGAGCTGCGCAGCTTCGGCAATTTCAGCGGTTCTCGGAATCGTCAGCCAGTGCGCCCGCCATGTATTGAAGGTTCCACTGCCAGCTTCGCACGGACAAAGCTGCAAGCCGTTTTCCACCTGACTGATGTTAGCTTTCGCTTTCAGAAAATGAAGCGCAACAAATCTGTCCAGCTCCTCACGATGCAGATCGGAAGCGCATTCATGAATGTCGAGTAGTGGCTTCGCTTTGAAGTCGTCAAAGAAAGTGTCAACATCGAGAAGTTTCGCATCAGGCAGCGACCGGGGATCAAAGCACACCAGTTCACCGAGCCGGGTCGTCGTAACTGATCCACGTCCATCCTGCGATTTACTCGACAACCACCAGAACGCTAAAATCCCCAGCGAACTGTTGAACCATAGCGTGAGAGCCTTCTCATACTTTTTGTCTGCGAGGACGAAGGACGGCCATGCCCTGCCGCCGACGGCCTCCCGTGTCGTCAGGCACGCGATCAAGGCATTCGCATTGAAACGCACGTCGGTTGCGAAATGCAACCTTGTTCGAGTGCCCCAGATCGCTGCATGACGTTTGGCCAGCGTCGCCTTCGCGGCTGCGCCCGAGACCTGACGCGGGCGGCCTTCAGCATTTGCCGCGATCTCAAGGAATCGTTCGAGTTCTTCGTGATGGGCGCTTTGAATTGGGAAGGTGACGGATGCTGGCGTGGTGGTTTCCACAACCCCAAACGGCCCACGAGGCGCGCCTCCGGAGAGCCCAGAAGCCCCTACATCCAGATGGTAGGGGCCAGCCTCTCCCAATTCGCTCAACCGACAGAATGGGCCTGCCCCGGCAATGGCAGCCGCAGCGCCTGGTAGCATGACTTCCTTCTTTTTCGATGAGCTGATAAGCCACCTGAGCCAGCGCGTGGTCATGAATGCGAGAAACCGGCCAAGGGCCAACGCCGATAGGAGTAACAACTGCCTCGCCGACCTTCTCATCTCCCATAAAGATCGGTGTTCCACCGAGCGGGCCATCGGCAATGCCGCGGATCTTCCCCGATGCGATCATGGTCTCCACTCGCCGCGCGATTTCCACCCCTTCAAGGGTCGAGACCGGTCTACAGTAAAGGGAGACGCTCACCATATTCTTGTCGGGCTTTGTCGAGCGCGTCGCGATTATCATGCATTCAGCTACGCCAGTATCGGCTGAGAAAGCTGACGCCCCCGGTTCAGCGGAAGCAATCGAGAGGGTGATAATCTCGCGGTAGTACTTCCGCCACAGCGCCCGACACGCTTCCCAGGAAATTCCTGACATTGTAGCCAGGGGTAAGATGAGCCCGATGCGGCCGCCTTCCCGAAGCTTCCGGTGACCGATTTCGGCAAAGGCAGAAGCTGCACCCGCATTCCCATGATACGCGCTTCCGTGGAAAAGCTTGGTGGCTTTCTTACCCATCGCCTCTTGATCGGCGTCCGTCGTGCCGAACGCCGCGAACAGCGGGCGCGAAACCTCGTCGGATTTTCCGCCGCCGCCAGTCAATCGGGTAAATGGCGGGTTCATCGCGATCAGATCAAAGCTTTGGTCGTTGACCGCTGTCCCGCCGAGCGCCGCCCACGCATCAACTTCCATTTCGGCATGGGCGCTGACGCCGCCGGCGTGGGTCGAGATAACGGACATGACGCCTTGCGTATCCAGCAATTCCAGCGAACCCAACGCAACACCACCATCCCCAACCCGACCGAATGGCATTGTCAAAATCTTGGTATCCTTGTACTGGATCGTCGGAAAAGCTGACGAAAGCTGGGACGCGGTGATGTGGGTGGCCGATGGAATCACGTCGCAGCCAAAGAGCGCGTGTTCAACCATCCACCGATGAATGCTGCTGCTATCGCCGCCAGCATTTTCCATGCTGGTCCGGACATCGGAATACAGGGTGCAGAGAAGCGTCCCTGTGCCACACGCGAAATCCGCAATTTTCAGTTTCTTTATGGCGTCCACGTCAGACCAATCCAGCCCGCCTTTCGTATGCGGATCGAGCATCAACCGAACCATTAATGCAGCCGAACTTGGCGCCGTGTAGAACGTCGCCAGAAAGCGCCGATCGGAAATCAGGCGTTGGAAGATGGTGCCGATCAGATCGGGATTCTTTCCGAGGTTCAGCGACAGGAGCTTGTCTGCAATATCAAGACACGCCTCAACAAATTCCTTCCAGATTGTCGCCGGCACAGCCGCAATCAGGGCTTTCGCGATACCAAAAATCGGCCAGTAGTTAATTTTCAGAATGGCATTCCAGGCAGCAGTTATCTCTCTCTTCGTAGGCAGTTCGCCGTCAGTACCCAAGTCGCCGAGGCTTGGGACCGACGTCAGATCGATGGACGTTCCCGCGATCGTCTCCTGAAAGACAAAAGCATTCACCAATATCGTCGCCGCCATCGTGTAGGTTTGGCTGGTGGCTTCCTGCTTCAGCGCATTCGCCACCGAAAGGCCGAGCCGAGCATTCTTCTCGGCGGCCGACTCCAGCATCGCGGCGAGAATCTTGGCCCCGTTTTCAAGGATGGTCGCGCCCTGTTCCACCGCAATCGGCGAGACCCGCGCGGTCGCCACCACATAGGCAAGGTCCGTCACGGTCCCCTTCAGGTATCCGGCTGACGGCCAGCGCTTGGCGTCGTCGGGCGTTTCTCCGGACAGCAGGCAGTATTCGATGGCTTGTTCGGCTTCCAGCGCCTTAGTGATGTTATCACCAGCGAGGCTTCGGTATTTCGCCGGATAGCGCACCGCAATGGCCGAATGGATGGTGCCGCCGGTTGGCTTGTAGATCTTGCCAAGGCGGGCGGTTGCGTCACCCTCAACGGTCGCGGCGGGCAGGAACTCCGTCTCGATGCTGACCGGCGCCATGGGATTGTCGCGGACGATCAAGTCAGGCCTTTGGCCTGTGAAACCGACCAGAGATACCGGTATTCTCGCAACTGATGATGCCATCAACCTGCCAGCTTTTGTACCGCTTGCGCAGTGCAGTACACAGGTATTCGTTGACGATTAGCCCGCATTTCTCAAACCACGTAGCGCCAGCGATGTGAACACCGGCGGCAAGCCGGTGTATATACGGCCTGGGGCAGACGGTGTGGCATAGCAGGCAGTTTCGGCCGAGATCGAGCCTCGCGAGCGTGTTGATCGCGTTGTCGGGATATTGGTCTGCTGTGCGCTGTCTGGTTCGTGTCAGGCTGCGGCCGCGTCTCTGAGCCGGGCATGGGCCAGGGCAAATTCGTTCTGATACGGACCGGCTGAGGCCAGTGCCACCGTGATCCGTCGCACGCTGACCCGCACCAGGGCGCCGAGTTTCAGCAGCTTGAGCCGGATGGTGCCGCAGGTGGCCTGGGCGAACTGCGTATGTGCCAGCCCGATGCGGCGCACAGCACAGAGCAGCACATAGGCCATCGAGGCGAGCCACAGCCGGAGTTGGTTGGCGCGCATCGTCGCGGTCGAGGTGCGATCGGCGAACAGGTCGAGCTGGCATTCCTTGATGCGGTTCTCCATCTCGCCGCGGGCGCAGTAGACCGTCTCGTAGAGAGACCGGGCACCGACCTCGGCTGGCTTCAGCGAGGTGACGACAAACCGCGGATTGGCCTCGCCTCGGGTCACCTCGGCCTTGCCGACGACACGACGGCGGCAGCTCCAACTGTCCAGCGTCGACCAGGTGAAGTCCTTGAAGCACCGCGCCGGCCTGCCGGTCCGGAGGCTCTCCAGCGCCGCGGTCATCAGTTCGGACTTGATCGCCTCCTCCAGGCGCTCGTTGCGCGCCAGGCCGAACAGGAAGTCGACACGGTTCGCCTCGCACCATGCCATCAGCGCCTCGCGGGCAAAGCCGGAATCACCGCGCAGCAGAATGCGCACCCGTGGCCAGCGCCGGCGGATCTGCGCGACAATGCGGGCCACTTCCTCGACCGCTCCGGCAGCACCGTCGATGTTCGACCGGCGCAGCTTCGCCGCCAGCAGGTGACGGCCGCAGAAGATGTAGAGATGGGGTAACGGGCCGGCGCCAGGTTAGCTGGTTTGAGTGGCCGTCCCTCAGAGTGATGGTGTCACTGGCGGAGTTCAGGATGTCCCTGCTCCGAACATCATCGAGGGACGACCATGGAGCAGTATGCGGGGATCGATGTGTCGCTGGAAAGCGCGAGCATTTGTGTCGTAGATGCGAAATGGACGGATTGTGCGCGAGGTGAAGGTCGCGAGTGAGCCTGAGGCCTTGATTGCTTGGTTCCGTATGTTGCAGGTCACCCCGACACGGATCGGCCTGGAGGCAGGCCCTCTGTCGCAATGGTTGTATGCGGGCATGCGGGAGGCGGGGCTTCCGGTTGAGCTGCTGGAAACACGGCACGTACGTGATGCGTTCAAGGCGATGCCGGTGAAGACGGATCGCACTGATGCGCGGGGTATTGCGCAACTGATGCGGCTGGGTTGGTTCCGGTCTGTGCATTGCAAATCGCTGCCGGCCCAGGAACTCCGTGCGATACTGACGGCCCGCAAGCTGGTGCAGAGCAAGCGCCATGATCTGGAGATGAGCCTTCGGGGCATCCTGCGGGGCTTCGGGTTGAAGGTGGGGCAGACCACACCGCGCAGCTTCGAAGCCCGTGTCCGTGAGCTGACCGATGGGCATGTCACGCTGCTCGCGGTGGCCGACGCCCTGCTGTCGGCTCGTGCGGTACTCGCCGAGCAACTGGGCAGGTTGCAGAAGCGCCTGGTGTCGCTTGCTCGCCAGGACACTCGGGCACGGCTGCTGATGTCGACGCCGGGGGTGGGCGTGCTTGTTGCGCTGACCTATGTCGCCGCGATCGACGACCCCGCACGGTTCAAAAGCTCGAAAGCCGCGGGCGCACATTTCGGACTGACGCCAAGGAAATATCAGTCAGGAGAGACGGACGTCACCGGCCGGATCTCCAAGATCGGAGATGCAAGCGTGCGCACTGTGCTTTACGAGGCAGCCAACGTCATTCTGACCAGGCCGGTCAAAGGTTCATCGCTGAAGAGCTGGGCGATGCGGGTGGCCAAGCGTGCCGGCATGCGCAAGGCAAAGGTGGCGCTCGCCCGGAAGCTCGCCGTGGTCTTGCACCGGATGCTGGTCGACGGAACCGAGTTCGTCGCTGCCAGGGCGGCCGCCAGAGCATAGACAAGGAGAAAGATCACGAGTTCGGGCGGACACGCACCAAACGCCCGGAGCAGGTCCCGTCGCCGGGACGATGGATCAGGTCAGGCCGCACCTGCCGGAGCAGCTCGCAAGAGGACTGCGCGTTTTAGAGCTTGGTCGACCGATCCTCATCAGACCCCATCAGGTGGCGGCCGCGCGCCGACCCCGGACAGAAGCAAGACACCGGCGACAGGATCACACTCGAAAGGGATTGACACAGGAGGGCCCGTTACAGAAGCGGCAGGTAGCAGTAACAGTCATAATAGCCATGGAAGAACCGCCCTTCCTGCTGGCCGTGCAGTGGGTCGTCCGTGGCATCCAGGTCCAGGATGATCTGCTCCGGCGCACGCCGATGTGCCGCCAGGAACAGATCGACGAACAGCGTCTCGATCGCCGCTGCGTTGTGGCTCACCTTGTGATAGCGCGTCGGCTCGGGGCGGCTCAGCTCCAGCCGGTTCAGCGTCGACTTCCCCGCCAGCGGTGCGCAGTCCGACCGGTGCGCCGCCAGTTTGCCGGCCAGCACCGCCAGTATCGGATCGTGCCGCAGTTCGTCGTGGTCGATCAGGTCTTCGTAGCCGAGTGCAATACCGATCACCCGCTGCATCAGCATCGTGCCGACGCTGTGTTCCACCAGTTCCGCCGCACGCGTGTCGGTGAAGCACCTCGAAAATCGCTCGGTCAGACGGATCGCTCGATCTGCCTGACCCAGCAGCAGCGCTCCGGCGTCCGAGGTGATTGCCCCGCCATCGAACGCCGCCACAACCCGGCGTCCTTCAACAGGTACAAATTCAAACAATTCCGGGTTACACTCTGTCGGCATTGGGGAACTCCTCTGCTTCGACAAAAGGCTTTGTCGCAGAAGAAACTTTCGCCGATTTAGAGCCCCAATGCACCGACATAGTTTGAGAAATGCGGGCTAGCTCGGATGTGGCCATCACCTCCCCGCAGACAGGCCTATGCAAGTCACGGCCTGATTCGGGCTTGGCCTTCGCCCTGTCGCACCCTCAGTTGGGCGGCGGGGACATTATTGCTGGATATGGGGATTCGCAACGCACCCCGGTCTACCCGGCCCATCGGGAAGCAGACGGGGAAGAGGCGTAGCGTCCTTAGCTAGTGTCCTGCCCTGCAAATATTGACTAATATCTGCGTCGTGGTCGATGAGTTGGGAGGATCACTCGGATGGCACGGCCGATCAAGCGACTTGAGGCGGAAGCGGATATCGTGAAGGAGCTTCGCCGTCGGTCACGTTCGACAACCATCGGGGTGCGTGATCGCGAACGTGCCGCGATTATTCTGCTCCGGCTGGACGGTGTGGGTGTTGAAGCGGTCGCCGAGGGATTGAACACGACACCTAAACGGGTGTCGACGTGGTCGAGACGGTTCGAGAGGTTGGGCCTCGCGGGCCTTGACGAGAGGCAGGGACGTGGCCGCAAGTCTTCGATCCCGGCTGACAAGGTAACGCGCGTTGTCACCGAAGCAACCCGCCCGCCGAAGGGCAAGGTCCGCTGGAGTATCCGATCGATGAGCCGTCATGCCGGCATCTCGGCGCGTTCGGTTCAGCGCATCTGGTCGAAGAATGACCTGAAGCCACATCGTTTGAAGACCTTCAAACTGTCGAACGATCCGAAGTTCGAGGCGAAGTTCTGGGATGTGATAGGGCTCTATCTCGATCCACCCGCGAAGGCTCTGGTGCTGTGCTGCGACGAGAAAAGCCAGTGCCAGGCGCTCGAACGCACACAGTTGGGCCTGCCTCTCGCGCCGAAGCGTCCACGTACGATGACACATGATTACACACGGCATGGCACGATCACATTGTTTGCCGCCCTCATCCAGTTGACCGGCAAGCTGATCGCCCGCACCGAAGCGAGCCACACCCATGTTGAATGGCTCCGCTTTCTCAAGCAGATCGATCGTGAGACGCCGCGTGAGCTTGACCTGCATCTGATCGCCGACAACTACGCCACCCACAAGCATCCGAAGGTGCAGGCGTGGCTGGCGAAGCATCCGCGCTTCCACATGCACTTCACGCCGACCTCGTCGTCCTGGCTCAATTTGGTCGAGCGCTTCTTCGCCGATCTGACAGGCGATGTGATCCGCGCCGGCAGTTTTGCTTCGGTCAATGAACTGGTGCGCGACATCAAGCGCTATCTCGCCGAGCGCAACGCCGATCCAAAGCCTTACGTGTGGCGAGCACAGGGCGCCGAGATCCTCGCCAGAATCCAGCGCGCTCGCGCAGCCCTCGAACATGCCGAAGCCGCATGAGTTACTTGTCGGCAATTGAGAGTCAGGACACTAGGGCCATGATCGCCGTGTCCCATCTGTCCACGATGCTCGGTGGCCGGACAGTGTTGCACGACGTCAGCCTTGCCGCGCACGCCGGCGAACTGGTGGCCTTATGCGGCCCGAATGGCGCCGGAAAATCCACGCTGCTTCGTGCTCTTGCGGGACTGCTGCCAGAAGCCGTCGTGCCGGACCCGCGTCGCGTCGCCTACCTGGCGCAAGGCGCGCGCTGTGCCTGGGGCCTGACCGTCGAGCAAGTGGCGGGCCTCGGTCGCATCCCGCATCGCGACCAGGCGCCCGGCCCGGTAACCAATGCATTGTTACTCTGCGGTATCGTGGGATTGCGCAACACGCGGGTGGACCGCATCTCCGGCGGTGAGGTACGCCGAGCGATGCTCGCCCGCACCTTTGCCACGGAGCCGGACGTGTTCCTGCTGGACGAACCGACCGCTGATCTGGATCCCGCCGCGTCGCATGCCATCATGCGCCTGCTGCGCGCGACAGCCGATGCGGGCCGCTCGGTGGTCGTCGTGCTGCACGCGGTGGATATGGCGGTGCGCTATGCACACCGGATGGTCGTATTGGCGGGCGGGCGCGTCGTTGCCGACCTGCCCGCCGCGCAGGCGCTGCCGGCCGCCGCTGCGGCGTTTGGCCTGAAATTCGGCACCGATCCAGAACCGCGACTGCTGCCGCCCGACTGATGCGCCGGTTCGCCCTGATTTCGCTGGGTCTGCACGCCGCACTACTTGTTGGGTTGGTGGCGTGGTTCCGCCATCGCCCGCCGGTGCAGGACGCGCCAGACACTCAAGGCACGGTGGAATTGGTCATGCTGGAACAGAAAGGCACAGGCGCGACAACCGCGTCGCGCCAGCCTCCTCCGGCAGCGCCTGCACCACCCGAAGCACCCGCGCCATCGCCACCCGTGTCGGCGTCAGCGCCCGACGCGGACGAGGCTTTGCCGCTACCTCAGCCCGCGCCGCCTGCGGCACCATCGAAGCCCCCGGTGCAGCCAAGTGCACCGAGACAGCCTGCCAGTGCGCCGCCGGTGCAGCATGCTGCGGAGGTGCCCATAATCAACCTGGGCGGCACCGACAGCGAAACGAACGCCATCGCCAGCGGCGACCACGTCGTTCCCGCCAGCGTGGATGCCAAATTTCACAACAAGGAACCGATTTATCCCCTGGAGGCGGCGCGCCGCGCCGAGCAGGGCACGGTCATTCTGCTGATCCACGTGGCCCCGAACGGGCTCGCCAACGGTGTCGACGTGGAGCAGAGTTCCGGTTTTGAAACGTTGGATCAGGCGGCGCGCGATGCGGTGGAAGGCTGGCATTTTCTTCCCGCGGTGAAGGACGGCCAACCGATGCCGTTCGACATGCAACTGCGCGTGATGTTTCATCTCGACTGAAGGAAGGCGCCGATGGTTCGCATCGACATAGTGGTAACGCGCGGCGGCGACGCGGGGGAGACTTCTCTTGGCGATGGCGCTCGGCTGCGCAAGGATGCACCGCGCATTGCGGCAATTGGCGCGGTGGACGAAGCCAATGCCGTGATCGGCGTGCTGCGCTTGGCAACCTGCGAGGTGGCCGAGGTGGACGCAATGCTCGCGCGCATCCAGAATGATTTGTTCGACGTAGGCGCCGATCTATCGGTGCCGGGCGAGGGCGGCGACCGGCTGCGCCTGACCGACGTGCCGGTCGTACGCCTGGAAGCCGAGATTCAGTCAATGAATGCAGCGCTGCCAACGCTGACCAGTTTCATACTGCCGGGTGGAACGGCGGGGGCGGCACATGCCCATCTGGCGCGCACAGTTGCCCGCCGCGCGGAGCGTGCGGTGGTGCGGCTGTCGACCACGGAAGCGGTCACGCCGGCGCTGATCCGCTATCTCAATCGGCTGTCCGATCATTTGTTCGTCCTGGCTCGCGTGCTAAATAGCAACGGCGCGGACGATGTGCTGTGGCTGCCGGGCGGCAATCTTGAGCGCTAGGGTCCTGCTTCCGAAATTCGCTGGCTTGCGTGTGGGATCGCATGTGGGATTGAGCTTAGGGTGGAACAGTGCAGCTCATTCCGCCAAATCTGCGCCACGCCGGTCAACTGTCCGGGACGGCCAACTTCAGTGCCTGAGCAACTTCGCGTGTCATGCTGTACGATACGGCGAATCAAGTTTCGGTGATACACAGAGCAGATCAACATAATTCGCGCACTCCGCCAGCATCGGCTCTGGCATTTAGCGAACCGAACGCATCTATGACGCTCGATTGCAGACGCGGGGGGGACTGATTGGAACCAGCTCGATCTTCGTTACACCCGCGGTCGGCCGCGCGCGTGGCGACGGAGTACTTTGCCGCGTTCCAGCGCATTCCGATCCCCGTCCACTCCATGGGTCCGGATGGCCTGTTGCTGGAGGTGAACGAGGCGTGGGTCGAATACACCGGTTACAGCAAATCCCAGGCGGTCGGCAGGTCCTTTGCCGATTTCCTTGAACCGCCCTCCGCATCGCTCTATCGACAGCGCGCCGTACCCGAACTGGTCGGATCCGTACCCGTCCTGGAGAGCCGGTCGGTCGAGTACCGCCTGATCAAGGCCTCCGGTGAGATTGCCGATATTGTCCTCACCGCACGTCCTGAACGCGATCCGGCGACCGGACTCTTTCTGCACAGTCTTACGGTGATCAACGACATTACCGCGCGTAACCGCGCTGAGGCAGCATTGCGCCAGGCGCAGAAGCTGGAGGCGCTGGGCAACCTGACCAGTGGCGTCGCCCATGACTTCAACAATCTGCTGATGATCATTCTCGGCAGCCTGGAATTGCTTGCCAGGCGTCTGCCCGCCGATGATGCGCGCGCCGCCCGGCTGGTTGACGCCGCGCTACAGGGCGCGTCGCGCGGTGCGGCCCTCACCACCAGGTTGCTGGCCTTCGCCCGCCAGCAGGAACTGACCCCAATACCAGTCGATCCAGGCAGGCTCCTCGCCTCCTTGCGCCCAATGTTGGCCCAATTGCTCGGGGCCACGATCATCATCGAGAGTAACCTTCCGTCGGATCTTTGGATTCTCCGCGCCGACCCGAATCAACTCGAACTTGCCATGCTCAATCTGGCGGCAAATGCGCGCGATGCGATGCAAGAGGGGGGCCGGCTGCGACTGTCCGCCCGCAATGCCACGGTCCGGGCGACCTCAGGCACCTTCATCGGCCTTCGCACCCAGCCAGCGGCACAAGCCGGGGATTATGTCGTGCTCACAGTTGCCGACACTGGCATCGGCATGAACGAGGCAGCGCTGGCCCGTGCGGCCGATCCGTTCTTCACCACGAAGGGTCCCGGCAAGGGCACCGGCCTCGGCTTGTCCATGGTGCACGGCTTCGCGGTTCAGTCCGGCGGTGCCTTGCTGCTGTCAAGCCGTCCTGGTCAGGGCACCACCGTTGAGCTGTGGCTGCCCCGTACCACCGAACCTGTCCGCGATGCGGAAATCGCCGAGCAATCGACGCGCGCGACCGCACCCGTCGGGCGGAGCCTGCGCGTTCTGCTGGTCGACGATGATCCGTTGGTTATTGCCGGCACGACCGGCATGCTGGAGGAACTCGGGCACGATGCAATTCATGCGGTGGCATCGGGCGAGGAGGCGCTGGCAGTGCTGCGCCGCGATGGCAATTTCGATCTGCTGCTGACCGATCATATGATGCCCGGCATGTCCGGCATGAAGCTGGCCGCCCAGGCGCGGACAATGCATCCATCCTTGCCGATCCTACTTGCCAGCGGCTTTGCCGAGATCGACGGCGTGGCCGTCGTGGAATGGCCGCGGCTGCGCAAGCCTTACAGTCTGAACGATCTCTCGGCAGCGCTGGCGGGGCTAGGGTTGGGCGGGTAGAAGTTGATTTGACCTGCTATGCGCCGGTCACTGGATCATGCTGCGGAGTGTGGCAAGATCGGCATGGCGTAAAGCGATAAGAAACGAAAGGGAGAACGGCCATGGGGATAATTCCATCGACCCGGGTGGTACTTGCGTTCGTTGCCGGTGTCACGCTGGCAGCCGGCGCCACGTTTCCGGCGGCACGTGCCGCGGAGACTGTCAGCATCGTCGACACCGTGTCCGGACCGAATTTCCAGGCGTTCTGGAAGACCTATCTGATTCCGCAAATCAAGCAGGAAACCGGCATCGACGTTACGTATACCGTCGGCCAGGGCCCCGCACTGCAATTGCAGATGGCGAGTTGGAGGCAGGACCATCCGGAGTTCTCGCTGCTGTTCGTCAAGGGTCTCGATCTATCAAACTTCGTGCAGGCGAAGCTACCGTTGGAGCCACTGTATCCAGCGCAAGCCAAGGCGATCCCAAACCAGAGCATGGAGCCCCCCGAGTTCCTGGCCAGCAACAACGGTGTGCCGCTCGATGGCAAAGGGCTGATTTTCTGGCGGGCCCAGTTCGATCTTGTCTACAACTCGGCATTTGTGAAGAACCCGCCGAAGACTTGGCAGGAGTTCTATGACCGGCGCAAGGAATTCGAGGGCCATATCGGCATGATCCGCCCCGATGCGGGGTCCGGCGGCGGCCGCGCCTTCATCTACAGTTTTCTTACGGCGTTCGGCGTGGACTTCAAGAAGCCGCTTGCTGAACTGCAGAACACTCCGGCTTGGAAGGACGCGTGGGACAAATTCGGTGAGTTCAGCAAATCACTCGCGCAGCCGGTGGCCTCCAGCGCGCCGGTGATGTTCCACCAATTCCAGACCGAGCAGGTCTGGCTCACCGTCTATGCACAGGATTATTCGCTGTGGAGCGCTGCGCAGGGCCAGTTGCCGGATACCACCAAGGCGGCGCCGCTCGACGTGAACATCGTCGGCGCATCGAATGCGTGGCTGGCGGTACCGGGCGTGGCATCGGCTGCTCAGAAGCAGGCGGACTACAAGGTGATCAACGTGCTGCTCTCGCCCGCGGTGCAGGTGAAGATGTTGGAGACGATGTACCAGTATCCCGGCACCTCGGCGTGGCAGCAGGCACCGGCATCCGCGTGGGACAAGATCCCACCCGTCGACAAGGCGGAGTCGCACGGTATCCGCATGACCAACCTGGACGCGATTACCTACATCCAGCAGCACGGCATGGACCACGTTTCGCAATAGCGGCATCGTGCTTCATCCGGCATCGGCGCGATTGACCGACGCCACCCGCCGCCGCGTCGCTGCGGCGGGATTGGTGCTACCGCTGCTGGTGTTTCTTGCAGCCGCATTCTACCTGCCTCTCGGCTACACGCTGATCCAGAGCGTCACCAGCGCCAAGCACGACGGCTTCACGCTGACGCAGTACACGACTTTCCTCGCCAGCCGGCAGGGCGAGAGCGTGCTTGCGCTCACCCTGTTCCTGTCGTTCGCCGCCACGCTGTTTTCAGTGCTGCTCAGTGTGCCGCTTGCGCTCGCGCTGCGGCGCGGCTTCCCCGGCAAAGGAATGGTGCAGTTCCTGATGATGGTGCCGATCACCATCCCGTCCCTGGTCGGCGCTCTTGGGCTGCTGATCCTGTACGACCGCACGGGTTGGCTCAATTACTTCCTGGTGCAGACGCTGCACATTTTGCCACGACCGCTGCCGATCGATTACACGATCCCTGGCATCGTTCTGTTCTACGTCTGGATGTTCTTTCCCTACGGCGGTCTGGTGATCATGTCGGGCCTCGGCGCGCTTGATCCGGCGCTGGAGGAAGCCGGCCGCGTACTCGGTGCCAGCCCGTGGCGCACGTTCCGCCTCGTGGTGTTGCCGCTGTTGAAGCCCAGCCTATGGGCCGGGTCGGTGATGGTGTTCCTGCAATGCTTCGGCGCGTTCAGCGTGCCATTGATCGCCGGCGGCAATTACCAGCCGCTCGCGGTGAAGATCTACACCGTTGCCACCGTGTTCCTCGACTGGCACCAGGCCAGCGCGATGGCGGTGATCATGGGCCTGATTCAGGCGGCGCTTGTCGTATTGTATCGCCGTCTGGACCGACAGCCCGGGCGGCGAACCGCTTGAGCGGACTGTACCTCCCTGCGACACTCGCCCGGCGAATCGGTGCCGTCGCATTGCTGGTGGCGTTCGTGTTGTTCATCACGCTGCCGTTCGTCATGGTGCTGCTTGAGGCATTCGGCTCCGAGTGGTTCGGCATGCGGCTGCTGCCGAAGGTATGGACGCTGAAATGGTTCGGTTGGGCGGCCGAAACGGTCGATACCGGCCACGTGCTGATCAACACCGCAGTCATCGCCATTCTCGCCACCATCATCTCGTTGCTGCTCGCGATTCCCGCGGCATGGGCGATCGCGCGTTACCGACTGCCGCTGCAATCGTTGTTGATGGGCGCCATCCTGTTCCCCCGCATGATCCCAGAGATCACCTTCGCCCTGGGTGTCGCGCGCATCTCCTATAATCTCGGCCTGAACAACAGCTATATCGGCGTTGCCCTGGCGCACGTGATCCTGGCTGCGCCGTTCGCCGTGCTGGTACTCACCAGCACATTCGAAGGCATGGACGACCGGCTACTGGAAGCGGGCACAGTGCTGGGCTGCAATTCGGTGCAATTGTTCCGGCGCGTGATCGTGCCGCTGGCGCTGCCGGGTATCGTCGCCGCCGCGCTGTTCTCGTTTCTCAGTTCATACAACGATTTCGTTCTGACGTTGATGGTGTATGGCGCCGACACGGTTACACTGCCAGTGCAAACCTACCTTTCCATCGGCAACGGCTATCTTTCCGTGGCCGGCGCAATCAGCGTGATCCTGCTGATTCCGTCGTTCCTGTTCCTGCTCGCCCTGATGCGAATGGTGAAGCCCGAGAACCTGCTGGGAGGACTGAAGGGCGCATGACTCCACCTCGTCTCGAGGTCTGCGGCGTGTCCAAGAACTGGGGCCGGGTGGCTGCACTCAGCGACGTAAACCTGTCGGTTGAACAGGGCATGTTCGTATCGCTGCTAGGCCCCAGCGGCTGCGGCAAGACCACCTTGCTACGCCTGATCACCGGTCATCTGTCGCCCGATTCCGGCCAGATCCTGGTGGATGGCAAGGACGTCACACGTGTGCCGACACACCGGCGCAACATGGGCATGGTGTTCCAGAGCTTTGCCCTGTTTCCACATCTGACGGTTGGCGACAACATCGCTTTTCCCCTCGTGGTGCGCGGTCTGCCGGAGGCGCAGCTTCGCGCGCAGGTGGCGGACGCATTGGCAATGGTGCACCTGGAGCCGTTTCGCGATACGTATCCACGTCAGCTTTCGGGCGGCCAGCAACAGCGTGTCGGTCTGACGCGGGCCATCGTCTATCGCCCCACCATTCTGCTGCTGGACGAGCCGCTGTCGAACCTGGACGCTGGACTGCGCGAGGAAATGCGCATGGAAATCAGCCAGGTGACGCGGCGCCTCGGCATCACCTCGATCTATGTCACCCACGATCAGCGTGAGGCGCTGGCGCTCTCCGACGCAATCGCGGTGATGAACCGCGGGCGCATTGTGCAGTTCGGCAGTCCCGAGGAGATCTATCGGCACCCTGTCAGTGAGTTCGTCGCGCATTTTGTGGGCTACGCCAACGCGCTGCCGGTCGATATCGTGGGCGGCATCGCGACGATTGCCGGCGTCAGTATTATTGCGGCCGAATCGCTGCGTCACATGTCCGGGCCAGCAACACTGTTCCTGCATGCCGGCGACGTCCGGCTTGACGCTGATGGCGAGCCGGGCCCGAACCAGGTGGCTTGTCGTGTTGTAGACATGGCATTCATGGGCGATCACGTGGAGTATGTGGTCGAACACGCGAGCGGGTTGCGACTGAAGGCGTACGCGCCAATCGGCGGTGCGCAACACACGACCGGAAGTTCGGTGCTGGCGACGCTGGCCGCCGACAAGCTGGTGCCGGTTGCGAAACAGGCGATCGGGTGAACACGTGAGGGCGTCACGGCCCGCTGCACCCTGCGACACAGGACATGCGGCCAACGTTCGCGCCGGCTTGATGAGTTGGTGGCGACGCAGGATGCCCGAAGCGGTTGACTTTCGTCACCTGTCACCTTGCACTGATCACAATGCCCAGTACCTGGCGAGGCTGCGGCGTCTTTTGACCACGCCGCACACCGCCCGAGGTGAGGAAAACCTGAACCAGCCGAATCACCGCCCGCATCGGCTGCAAGGTGACTGGACGGGAGCGTGGTCAGTCTGCGTGTCGGGCAACAGGCTGCTGGTGTTGGAATTCGATGGAACGTACGTGAACAGTGTCGATTTGGTCGATTACCATTAACCCGAGCTTCCTGGAGGCGAACCGCGCAAGGGCTTGAATTACCGACGAGATGCGTCATTGCCGGGTTGTATTACTGGCTACACTGGGACGCCAAGGAGGGTGAACGCCTTGTGCTGGATCGGAGTTGGCCTGGTCAGTATGGTGAGCGGATGGTTTGGTGTGATGGCGGTGATGACAGTGTTGCGCGCCAAGGTCGCGAGATCGGCGAGCAGCGAGTGGAAGCTGTGCACCGGCAATCGGTCTGCGGTCAGGCGGGTGGTCTGCTTGGCGACAGCGGCCGGTGAGCGCTGCGCGGTCGCCACCACGCTCGAACGCATTGCTTCGGCGGCCGCCTTGTCGGTGTCGTCGAACAGCATCGGTGCAAGGCGCTGGCGCATGTGCCATTCCAGGTAATAGGCCAGCATGCAGAGGAAGACATGCGCGCGGACCCGATCGGCCAATCGGTGATACACCGGGCGGACGTGCAGATCGACGGTCTTGATGCAGCGAAAGGCCCGTTCCACCAGGGCGAGGGACTTATAGCTGCGCACCGTCGTCGCATCGTCGCAGGTCTCTGCCGGCAGGCTGGTGCGGATGACATAGACGCCGTCGGTCGCCGCCTCGGCGGCGATCTCGGCGGCCTTGCGTGCGAAGCTGAAGGTGGCATCGGTGATGTCGAGATCGAAATGCTTGGCCATCTTATGTTTGTTGATCACCTTACCGACTGCGAGCGCGATCTCTGCGGTGCCACGCAGCGGATCGCGCTTGCGAGCCACGGCAGTCCGGATGCGGACGAGGTCGCGCTCTGTGGCAGCGAGGAGCTCCTCGCGCTTGCGGGTACGCTCGGCGGCGAGATCGGGGTTGCGGCAGACCACGAGGCGCTCATCGGGGAATTCGGGCACGGTGATAGAGGCCATATCGCGCTGGTCGAACAGCGAGAGCTGCAAGGTACCGCTTTCCACCAGCGTCTTGATCGCTGGTGCGCGCAGCGAGGAGATCCAGTCCAGGCCTGCCGATTTGATGTCCTCGGTGATGCGCGCCTGGGTGATCATGCCGCGGTCGCCGACCAGCACGACATGGTTGAGTTGGCAGCGCCGCTTGAGCTTCTCGATCTGGGTTGCCAGCGTCATCGGATCGGCGGTGTTGCCATCAAACACCTCGATGGCAACCGGGCAGCCGTCGGGAGCACAGAGCAGGCCGTAGACGATCTGCAGCGTGCCCTTCTTGCCGTCACGGCTGTAGCCCCGCTTGGCGAGCGGGCAGCAGCGTCCCTCCATGTAGCTCGATGAGACGTCATACAACACCAGCGTGCCGTGGGTGAGGTGGCGCCTGGCCAGCGTGGCCTCGATCGCGGGCTGGCGCTCCAGGAGCCAGTCCAGCGCAGCGTAAAGTTCATCTTCATCGACCTCACCGAGCCCGAGCACTTCGCCGAGGCTCGATGCGGCGGTGGCAGGCGACAGCGCACGTGCGGCAGCGAGTTTGGACGCAGGCTCGAGGATGCGACTGACGATGAGGGCGAGGACAAGGTCTCGGCGGCGATCGCTGCTGGAGCCGAGAATAGGCTCGAGCCCGATGTTGCGGGCGATGCCGAGCGCGGCGGCGACATGACCGTGTGGCAGGCTGCGGATGACGGTGAAGGCATCACGCTCGGCGGCAATGACCGTGCCACCTTTCAACACACCACGCAGACCCTCGATGTGGGCTGTGGGCCAGTCGGAAAGATTGCACAGTGTGCGCTTACGCACCTTGCCGCCTTCGCGGTAGCTCTCGCGCAGCAGGATCGCGGGCGGCGAGTTCCGATTCCGAACAGCTTCGATGTACATGCCGCACCATGCGCACATCCAGCCAAAGCGTACAAGTCTCAAATATGGAATTACATGGCTACAACCTGGATGGGATCAGCCGGCATCGCGAATCCTTTCAACAACTTCACCACAAAAGCGGCGGGAAGCTCGGGTTAATCGGGCATGTTCTCGCAAAGAAACGCCATCACCGGCCCCTCGACTCGTAGTCCCACAAGGACCCCAGGCCGCGGGCTCGCGTAGCCCGGCACGAGGGCCATCAAGCGGCTAGCCGTACCAGCCACAGCCAGCGTTACCCTGCAATCATGCCCATAATATTCCACCGCCTCCACTTTGGCCGGGAGACCGATGTCCGGACCCGACAGCCGGATCTGCTCGGGGCGAATCATGACTTTGGTCCGACCCTGGGGACAGGGTGCGACAAGCGGCAGAACCCCGAGCGCACAAGAGACGTGGCACCCGACGGCACTACCGGGCAACACGGCGGCATCCCCCAGGAACCGCGCGAGTGCCAAGTCCACAGGCTGACGATAGAGCGTCTCCGGGTCGGCAATCTGCACCAGGGCGCCATCCCGCAACACGGCCACTTCGTGGCCCATCGACAGCGCCTCGGCCTGATCATGCGTGACCAGCAGCGCCGTGGAGCCTGATGCCGCCAGCGCCTGCGCTACCGCTTGCCGCGTCTCGGCTCGTAGCGCGGCGTCGAGTGCAGAGAACGGCTCATCCAGCAGCACCAGCGGCGGCGAGGGCGCCAGCGCGCGGGCGAGCGCGACGCGCTGCTGCTCGCCGCCCGAAAGCTGATGCGGCAGGCGACTGGCATAGGATGCGGCAGACCGACCATGGACAGCAATTCCGCCACGCGATAGCCGCGACCGCCGCTGCCGCCACGACAGGCCGAAGGCGATGTTGTCCGCCACGGTGAGATGCGGGAACAGCGCACCTTCCTGGGCGACGTAGCCGACATGCCTCTGCTCCGGACGCAGGTGCAGGCCGGGGCCGCACACCTGCGTCCCGTCGATTGTGATGGTGCCCGCATCGGCGCGATCGAAGCCGCAGATCAGGCGCAGCAGTGTGGTCTTGCCGCTGCCGGAAGCGCCCAGGATGGCGACCAATTGCCGCGGTTCCACCGACAGCGACAGCGCGCGCAGGATCGGCGCGGCGCCGAACGCCTTGCTAAGCTCCACGATCCGCAACTCCGCCATCGCCGGTCCGTCACCCTTCAGCGCATGCGCGTCACGCCGAACCGCCGCGCGAGAAGCCAGGCGGACAGGAGAGAGAGCGCCATCATCAGCGCGGCATAAGGCGCCGCCGCGGCGAAAGCCAGCGTCGAGGTGTTGGCCCAGACCTGAACCGCTAGCGTGCGGGTGCCGATCGGCGCCATCAGCAGGGTCGCGGTCAGCTCCGTCACCACCGAGATGAAGACCATCGCCGCGGCGCTGCCCAGGCCCGGCCCCGCCAGCGGCAGCAGCACGCGCCGGAAGGTCGCGAACCAGCCGAGGCCGGCGACGCGGCTGGCCTCCTCCAGCCCGCGCTGCACCTGCCCCAGCGCGGCGCGCACGCTGACCAGGGCCAGCGGCAGGAAGAGGATGGCATAGGCCACCGTCAGGAGTGCGGCGGTCTGGTAGAGCGGGCGCAGAATGGTGATCGTCAGCGAGACCATCGACAGGGCGACCACGATGCCCGGCAGTCCCTGTGCCAGATAGGCCGTGCGCTCCAGCATGGCGATCAGCCGCCCGTCGTAGCGCGTCGCGAGGAAACCAAGCGGCAGCGCCAGAAGCCATCGTGAGCGCCGTGCCGCCGAAGGCGAGCCGCAGCGACGACCAGGTGGCACTCGCTAAGGCCGGCAGGCCGGCTCCGACAGGTGAGGTCGCAGCCGAGCTGTGCTGCATCAACCAATATAGGATCATGCCGAGCGGTATGCCGAGAGTGACCAGCGCCAGGGCTGCAAACCCGGCCAGCACCGGAAGCCGGAGCCAGCCGAGAGCAACCGGCACGGCGCCACGCGGGGCGCCCCGGGCGACGCGCGCGTAGTGGGCACTGCCACGCGCCCAAGATTCGCCGGCCAGACACAGCAGGCACAGAAGGATGAGCACCATGCCGAACAGGGCGGCCTCCGACCCGTCATAGCTGGTGCGGTAGATGGCGAAGATCTCGGTGGTGAAGGTGCGAAAGCGCAGGAGGGCGAAGGCGCCGAACTCGGTCAGGGTGTTCAGCGCCACCAGCAGAATGCCGCCTAGCAAGGCGGGGCGTAGCTGCGGCAGCACGACCCGGAGGAAACAGCGCCAGTGCCCCAGGCCCAGCCCACGCGCCGTTTCCTCCAGCGCCGGGTCCATGACGCGAAGGGCGGCGGCGACCGGCAGATAGATCAGCGGGAAATACGAGCAGCTCACGACAAGCAGGGCGCCGCCGAAATCCTGCAGCGCCGGGACTCATCGATACCCAGGCGAAGCTGGTGATGAAGGATGGGATGGCGAGCGGGACCGCGGCCAGCACCGCCCAGAGCCGGCGCCCGGGCAAGATCCGTGCGCTCGACGCACCACGCGACGGCAGTCGCGACGATCGCGGTGACGACGGCGGTCGCCGCGATCAGTCCGAGCGTGTTGAGCGAGCAATTCGCCCACCAGCGGGCGGAACAGCAGGGCGCGGCATCATTCACGCCGGCCCCGGTTGCGAGGCCTGCCGTCCAAGCGATCGGGACCAGGACCAGGATAGAGGCGACAGTCGCTCGCGGCGAGCAGGGCCGCCGGTGGCCTGCGGGTGCGAAGTCCAGCTTCATCCGCGGGTCCGCAATGGTGGCAACCTCAGATCAGGCCTGCCTCGCGCAGCAGCTTCGCCGCTGGCTGGTCGTCTCCCAGCTTCGTCAGCGGGATCTGCGGGTGGCTGCAGGTCGGCGAAGGGCTTCATCAGCGGGTTCGACGGGCACGCCCGCGGCTAGCGGATATTCGAAATCGACGTCGGACTGGGCCAGCATCGTCTGCGTCGGCTTGGAGACGAGGAAGGCCAGGAATCTCTGTGCCGCATCCTTGTTCTTCGACGAGGCGAGGATCGCCGCGCCCGAGATGTTCACCAGCGCGCCGACATCGCCATTGGCCGAAATGATAGATCTGCGCATGGCGTCTTGGCCGCGCCCTGCTCGGTCATAGAGCCGTGCCCAGTAGTAGCTGTTGATGATCCCGGTCGCGACGGCGCCGCGATCGACGGCGGCCACGACGCCCTCGTCGTCATCGAAGATCTGCGCATTGGCCTTCAGCCCTTTCAGCCAGGCGAGCGTCGCGGCATGGCCCTTCTCGGCCAGCACCGCGCTGACCAGCGGCAGAAAGTCGCTATCGCTGGGTGCGATGGCGATCTTGCCCTTCCACTCCGGCTTGGCGAGGTCGAGCAGCGATGCCGGCAGTGGCATCTTCCTTGATCAGCGCGGGATTGAACGCCAGCACATTCTCCCGCGCGAGCACGCCGACCCAGTTGCCGCTGGGCGCGCTATCGTGGCGCGGCACGGCCGCCAGCGTGGCGGCATCCACGGGCGCCAGGAGCCTCTTTCTCGTCCAGCAGCACCAGTTCGGGCGAGTTCTCCGTCAGGAACACATCCGCCGGTGAGGAAGCGCCTTCCTGGATGAGCTGGTTCGCGATGTCCGGCCCCTCGCCTTGGTGGGCCTGGACTTTGATCCCGGTCTCCTTGGTGAAGGCGTCGGTCAGCATATCGATGACCTGCTCATGCTGTGCCGAATACAGCGTCAGTACCGGCGCATCCGCGGCCTGGTGGTCGCGGCAACGCCGGAAAGACCCGTCAACAACAGGACGGCACTGCCGAGAGCTGCCAGGCAATGCACAAGGCGATGGATCGGACGATGCGGCATCAATGAGCTTCCTGACGGGACACGAGACGCGAGGTTTTTTGCGAACGCCTCGCAATTGCAGTAGTTAGCGCGACTTCAAAGACGGGTCAATCGTCGGCGGATCGCGAGGTGTCGGCACACAGGCTGACAGGACCCGATTGGCGGGCGTGGGTTGATCAATCCGGTACGAGGGCGTCCCGCCCACTGAAAGTTTGGTCTCGCTCTCATCCGTCTTCTCCGTGAGCGGTTCGGCCGTCCTCACCATGGTTGCCAATGATCAAACCGCGCGGCTGTTGCAGCCATGCGACCTCAGATGCGATGAACATCACTTGATGCTATTGCGACGCATTATCAACTGAGGTATTAGGCGACCCAACGCGCGATCACCGGGAATGCCCGGTTCCCGCCCAACGCCGCGGCGCGGACCCGAGGAGATTTGAAAAGGAAAGATTATGCCTTCGACAAGGAACCCGCCGACCGGACTGACTGCGTTTGCCACAGCTTGCCTGATCCTGCTGCTTTTCGCCCCGACCGGGAAAGCGCAAGTGCCGCCGGCTGCTCCGGCCGCCACGCCGACACAGCCTGTTTCGGATCCTGGCTTTCTGACCGGCCTGTGGACTCGCAGCACGCTGCTCGGCGATGCCGGCGGCTTTCGCACGAAGCTGCAGAATGTCGGGCTGTCGCTTCGGCATTCAGGACACCAACGAGGTGTTGGGCAACGTCACCGGTGGCATCAAGCGGGGGCGGCCTATGACGGCGTGACGCTGATGAGCGTCGGTCTCGACACCCAGCAGGCGTTCGGCTGGGAAGGCGGCACCTTCAACGTCAGCGCCTGGAACATCCGCGGCCGCAGCCTCAGCGCCGACAACCTGCTGGACTGCAGACGGTGAGCGGGATCGAGGCGGCACCGACCACGCGGCTGTGGGAGGTCTGGTACCAGCAGGCGTTCCTGGATGGCCGAATGGACGTGAAGATCGGCCAGCAGAGCCTCGATCAGGAATTCATCACCAGCCAGGGCTCGGCGCTGTTCCTCAACACCATGATGGGCTGGCCGATGGTGCCTTCGGCCGATCTGTATGCCGGCGGCCCGGCCTATCCGCTGTCCTCGCTCGGCGTGCGGCTGCGGGCGCGGCCGACCGAGGACTTGACGGTGCTGGGCGGCGTGTTCCAGGACAACCCGCCGGGCGGCCCGTTCAATGCCGACGGCCAGTTGCTCGGCTCGCACGCGCTGGGGCGGCAACTTCAACCTGCGCACCGGCGCGCTGTTCATCGCCGAGGTGCAGTACGCGCATCAACCAGCCCTCCAACGGCCAGCTCGTGACCGGGGACCAGAAGCCGAGCGGCCTGCCGGGCACTCTACAAGCTCGGCGTCTGGTTCGACACCGCGCCGTTCCACAGCCAGCAATTCGACAACACCGGCCTGTCGCTCGCCAATCCCAACAGCACCGGCGTTCCGCGCGACGCAGCGGCACAATTTCAGCATCTACGGCGTGGTGGACCAGATGATCTGGCAGCCCGATCCCGAAGCGCCGCGCGCCGTCGGCGTTTTCGCCCGCGTGATGGGCGCGCCCGGCGACCGCAACCTGATCAACTTCAGCGTCAATGCCGGCGTCACCCTAAAGGCGCCGCTGCCGACCCGCGACGACGACACCTTCGGCGTCGGCTTCGGGTTCGCCAAGGTCAGCAGCGGTGCGGCGCGCTCGACCACGCAACCGAATTCTTCAGCGGCAGCTTCGGCCCGGTGCGCTCGTCCGAGACCTTCATCGAAGTCACCTACCAGATCCAGGCGACGCCGCTGGTGGCAGCTGCAGCCCGATTTCCAGTACGTCTTCACGCCGGGCGGCGGCATCGTGAACCCGAACAATCCCAGCCAGAGCGTCGGCAACGAAGCCGTCTTCGGCCTGCGCAGCGTCGTGACGTTCTGAGCGACGGCACACTTGAACCACGCTGACAGGACGCAGTAGATGCAAGTCATTCGCAATGTCATCGCCGGCCGCAGCGACGTCTCGCCGGCAGGAGCCTCGTCGATGAGCCGTTCTGCGCAGAAGCCTGGGCCGGGTTGGCCGCCATGCTGGCGGTTGCCGGAGCACCCGCGGTCGCTGGCGCGGCGTCCGACGGTTATCTCAACGGCATCCACCACTTCACCACGCTGACGTCCACGGTACCGGACAACGGCGACCAGAATCCCTACGCCATCGTCGTCGCGCCGGTCTCGGCTGGCACGATCAAGAAAGACGACGTGCTGATCACCAACTTCAACGACCACAACAATCTGCAGGGCCTCGGCAGCACGATCATGCGCTACACACCAGCGACGAAGGCGCTGGCGACGTTCGCCAGCATCCCGCGCCATCTGCCGCAATGCCCGGGCGGGGTCGGCCTGACCACGGCGATGACGATGCTGAAATCCGGCTGGGTGATCGTTGGCAGCCTGCCGAGCCAGGACGGCACGACGCGCGACCAAGGGGCCGGGCTGCCTGCATCGTGCTGGATTCGCACGGGCAACGTGCCGCGACGATTGCCGGGCCGAATATCAACGGCCCCTGGGGCAACATGGCGGTGATCGACAACGGCACGCACCGCGACGCTGTTCGTCAGCAACACCGGCTTCGACGTCGGCGCGCCCGGGCCAGGATGTCGTGAACAAGGCGAATGTCGTGCGCCTGAGCCTGTCGATCCCGCCGGGCAAGCCGCCGACTGTCGTCGACGAGACGGTGATCGGCAGCGGCTTCGGCCAGCAGGCGGACAAGGATGTGTTCATCATCGGGCCGACCGGCCTGGCGCTGGGGGCCAACGGCGACGCTTTATGTTTCGGATGCCATCCACAACCGCATCGCCGCGATCCCGAACGCCGCGACGCGCAAGGACAGCGCCGGCACCGGCCAGACCGTCACGCCGACGGGATGATGCAGCCGGCCGCTGGCGATGACGATCGCGCCGAACGGCAACCTGCTGGTGACCAACGGGCTGAATGGCCAGGTGGTGGAGATCGACCCGGTCAGCGGCAAGCAGCTGCATGCGCTGTGGATCGATGCCAACCGCGCGCAGTCGCCGCCGGGCAGTGGTGACCTGTTCGGTATTGCCATGACCCCCACAGGCGACGGGTTCTATTACGTGAAGGACGAGATGAACACGCTCGTGCTGGCGCGATGACCGACGACGCCGCGGGTCACTCGCACCGCGGTTTCCTCTCGTGTGGGCTGGCGGCCGGCGCCGGCACGCGCGGCCAAGACGCCCACCAACCCGGCATCCGATCTCGTGCCGTTCTGGGGCGAACACCAGGGCGGGTTCGCCACGCCGCAGCAGCGCTGCACCGAAATTGCCGCGTTCGCCCTGAGAGCCAAGCAGCGTGCGCAGGCGGAGCAGTTGCTGCGCGACTGGACGGCAGCGGCGGATGTGCCCATTGCGACACCTTTCGGAACGAACACGCTGACAGGCTTTAAAGCTTTCACCGACGGGAGCCTGACCTACGCAAGCTGAGACGGTTCCAGCGCTAAGGCCGGGAACAATCTTCAGCAACTGCCGTCACCGGTTTGGCGGTGCCATCCACATGACCAGCAGGTAGTGGGCTGAGGGGGAGTGTTTCAGTCTTACTGGTGCCTTGCAGTAGGCCAGTGTATTGAAGCCATCGTCATCTATACGATTTCCGCCAGGGCTGACCGGACAACCGCCGGGCCGATTTCTACAATCTAAAACGCAGTACAGCTATGATCCGCGCGGCAATGGCTGGGATGAATGCCGTCGCCGGTGATACCTGTCAGATTACCGCGAGCGCCACGGCGGCCGTCAGCCTGTCTCAAGGGTCTCCAGGCTTACCCCCTCGCTCTTGAATATGTCGATGCGGTTGACGATCAGCGCATAGGCGAACAGAGGCAGCGACAACAGGGCGACGAACGGGCCGAAACCGATGCTGGCCAGTGCCACCGGAACCAGGAAGATGTTGATCGATATCGCCAACCGGCACATTCCGTTGCAGAATCCTTGACTGCGCCCACGAAGCCGCGTGGGAAATAGCTCACTCGACCAGCCCCATTGCAGCGACGGTCCGCCCAACCAGAGGAAGAAGCTGAACGCGAAATAGCCGACCAGCAGCATTGTCGGGCTGCTCCCTGCGGTGACGCCCATGAGGAGCGCAAATAATCCCGCGGGGATCAGCGACAGATAGCACAGTGGCTTGCGGCCGATTCGGTCGATCAGCAGGAAACTGCCGATGGAACCAAGCAAGCTGGTCCCCCAGACCAGCGTGCTGAACAGTAATGTCGTCTGCACCGAGAAGGCACCAACAGTACGGATGACGTACGGGGTGGCGACGGTGGCGACCGGCCCGGAGAGGCAGCTGAGGAAGAATACGGCTGTGACCCACCAGACACGACGCCGCATTGGCGGACGGAACAACTCGCCCCAAGAACCTCGTCCACCAGTCGATGTCAGTTGCACGTCGGTCGCTTCTATACCGAAGCTCGCCAATGCCTGCCGTGCCTCCACGGTTCGGCCATGCGCGATCAGCCAGCGCGGCGATTCAGGTAGACCCTGCCGGCCCAGTAGCACGAGCGCCGCCGGCAGGGCCGCCAAGCCAAACATCCAGCGCCATGCCGCGTCGCCGAACATCCATTGCAGCGGGATGGCCACCAGCGTGGAGGTGAGTGCGCCGAGTATCCAGGTGATCTGCGTCAGCGCCCCCAGCACCTTGCCGCGATGCCGAGCCGGCGCGATCTCGGCGAGGTAGGCGGTGCTGGTTGGGATATCCATCCCAACCCCCAAGCCTACCAGGAATCGCACGACGAAGAGCTGCGGCACTGAAGTGATGAACGCCGAGACGATCGAGAAGACCACGAAGAACACCAGATTGGCGACGAAGATCGCGCGTCGCCCCAACCGGTCCGACAAGTCTCCGAAAATCACCAACCCGACCATGGCGCCAAGGAACCCGGCCGCACCCAGCATTCCGGTCTCCTGTGGCGAAAGACCGAACTGTGGCTTCAGGAAAATTAACGCACCGCCGATCACCAGGAGGTCGTAGCCGTCAATGAACTCGCCAAACGCCACCAGCAACGCCGCATATCGCTGCCGCGGTGACATCGGCCGCTGGTCCAGCGCGGGCAGGCCGCCGCGATCCGTGGCTGCCGACTCGGACATGCTATTCCTCCCATCTTTGGCAACATTCTAGTTGTGTGGTGGCCGAATTGACCACACGGCCAGGAGGACGAACTCAGCCAGATCGTTGGGTGCTGCATCGGCCTGCAGCACCTGAGAGATCATCCACGATCCGAGGCTCGTGGTGCTCCTGGCGAGACGGTCCGATCTACAGGCCACCAGGGCATCGCCTCGACGATACCGAAAGCCGGTGCCGTCTTTCGACTACTGTCGCCGGTTTTACGGCGCCGGCGTGCGGTAGAGAGAAGCGATTGTTTCGCTGGCTATGGGTTTGAGGCGCTGCTGATGGATGCTTATGCGGGCGGGGTGACCGTGCGGCTCCGCCGCCGTGTCTATTAATGGGCCTGAGTAGTTTCCGACTCTACCGAGTTCGCTCGTCCAATGGCTATCGTGCACACAATCGACCAGCTGCCGTTCATGCTGGCTGACCACGGCTCGTACGGCGATGCCGCAACTGGTGCCCGCACCCGATCCGCAACAATAGGAATATCAGCGATGAAAGCTCTGATTTATCTGGGTCCGGCGAAGAAAGCCCTGGAACAGCGCGCAAAACCCGACATCGCGGCACCGACAGACGCAATCGCAAAGATAACCAGAACAACAATCTGCGGAACTGACCTGCACATCCTCAAGGGTGACGTTCCTACGTGTCAGCCGGGCCGCATTCTCGGCCACGAAGGCGTCGGTATCATCGACAAGGTCGGATCGGCCGTCACCGCGTTCAAGCCAGGAGACCGCGTGCTGATCTCCTGCATCAGCGCCTGCGGCAAATGCGAGTATTGCCGGAAGTTGATGTACTCGCACTGCACCACCGGCGGCTGGATCCTCGGTAACAAGATCGACGGCACACAGGCCGAGTTCGTCCGCGTTCCATACGCGGATACCAGCCTTTATCCCATCCCCGACGGCGCCGACGAAGAAGCGCTGGTTATGCTCAGCGACATCCTGCCGACCGGGTTCGAGTGCGGCGTGCTCAACGGCAAGGTTCAGCCTGGCAGCACAGTGGCGATCGTGGGCTCCGGACCAATTGGCCTTGCAGCCCTGCTCACGGCGCAGTTCTATTCGCCAGCAGAGATCATCATGATCGATCTTGACGACAATCGCCTGGAAATTGCCAGACGATTCGGCGCCACGGCAGTCATCAACAGCGCTGACGGCAAGGCGGTGGCGACGGTCATGAAGATGACCGGCGATCGCGGCGTCGACACTGCGATCGAGGCGGTGGGCATCCCGACCACCTTCGAGCTTTGCGAAAAGGTCATCGCACCGGGCGGCATCATCGCCAACATCGGTGTGCATGGAACGAAGGTTGATCTCCATCTGGAGAACCTTTGGGATCGCAACATCACGATCACCACGCGGCTGGTCGATACCGTCAGTACACCGATGCTGCTGAACAGCCTGCGATCGCACAAGATCGACCCGAAATTGCTGATTACCCACCGCTTCAAGCTAGATCGCATCATCGATGCCTACGAGACGTTCGCGCACGCCGCCGATACACATGCTCTGAAGGTGATGATCGAGGCCTGAACACCGATGTCGCGCTGGTGATCGGGCCAACGACGAGGTGAACACTGCGGCGCGCATCGACAAATCCTCGCCGATCTTCGGCATGCCGATCCTCAACGCCGACAAGGCCACGGAGGTCTATGTCGTCAAGCGCGGCGAGGGCAACGGCTGCGTCGGCATCGTCAACGCCCCGTTCTACGGCGATAATTGCAACGAGATGTGGGGCGATGCCCAGGCCGTGCTGGTAGAAGACGATCGAGGCGGTTCATGGTTTGGGGTTGGCTGCCGCTACTCCTGACCCCTGATGGGGTGGTCGCCATCGCCGAAGGCCGTCGTCATCTCGGCGTAAAGACCCGCCAATTGCACCGCCACAGCGAGCATGCGTGTCAACCAGCTCCGCCTCTGGTTTGCCTCGAGATTGGTTTAGTGCGCGTCGCGACGCGATCCAGGCGATGGACGTGGCTAAGGTAAAAATCGACGGGGATTGCGTTCTGAGCTGACTGCGTGCGACACGAGGCCGCGCCGGACTATAGTCAGGTTCTCATCGAAGGGAGCTGGGCCGAGGTGCCGCAAGACCGAGGGCGTGAAGCAGAAGCGCCGTGGCAGATATCGGCGCGCGGTTGGGCGGATATCCTGCGCCGGGCGTGGAAGGATACCAGCAAGAGAAATCTGTCGCTAGTCGCGGGCGGGGTAACCTATTATCTGCTGCTGGCGCTGTTCCCCGCTTTAGCCGCGCTGGTTTCGCGTCTACGGTCTGGTCGCGAACCCAGCGGGCGTGGCGAAAAGCGTCCAGTCGCTGTCGGGTATGCTTCCGCCATCGACCGTGGAAGCTGATCGGCGACGAACTTGCCCAACTCGTCTCCGGGTCGAGCAAGAGCCTTGGCCTCGGTGCTGTCATCGGCATCGTGATCGCGCTCTGGAGCGGCGTGCGCGGGATGACCGGCATGATGACGGCGCTCAACATCGCCTACGATCAGCCGGAGCGGCGGGGATTACATCAGATTCAACGCGACTGCCCTGGTGCTGACCGTCGTGGTAATCGTTGGCGGGTTGATCGCCCTGGCGCTCGTCGCCGGCCTGCCCGCGGTGCTGAACGGAGCGGGCGCGCACGGTCCGGGGCGCTGGATCGGTTTGCTCGTCGAATGGCCGCTTCTGATCGTGTTCGCCATGGGAATGGTGGCGCTGATCTACCGCTACGGGCCTGACCAGAGCAAGCCGAAATGGAAATGGGCTTCCCCGGCGTGATCGTGTCCACAATTCTATGGATTGTCGGATCGATCCTGTTCACCGTCTATATCTATTACTTCGGCAGCTACAACAAGACTTACGGCTCGTTGGGCGCGCTGCTGGTTCTGCTGACCTGGATGTGGCTTTCGGTGTTCGTCGTGCTGTTCGGAGCCGAGATCAACGGGGAAGCCGAGCGGCAGACGCAGCAGGATACAACGGTGGGCGCCGCATTGCCGCTGGGCCAATAGGGGGCGAAGGATACCGATACGGTTGCTCGCTGAGTACTGTCGACGACGGGCTAACGCAACTCGTCGCGATTACATCGGCGAACAGCCGAGTCGCTTCGTGAGCCGGCCAACGAAGCGTCCGATTCATATCCCGCAGCGTCCCAGCTTACCGAATGTCCGAGACGCGCCCCCTTCACCGCAGGCACGCCAGGGTAAGCTGGCGCGACTGCGGCGGGCGCGTAGCACGCGATCGCGCGCAACGCGACGGCGCAACGCTGCCTGTCTCCGTCAATGGCCGCGCTCGCTCCCGACCGCGGCAACGGCCGGACGCGGCAAATCGTGCATCCGTCCTGTGCCGGAAATTGCTCGATCCGCTGTGGTCCTCGCGGCCCCTGATACCGGACATTCCGTAAGCGCTATGCCGCGACGATCGCGCGTCTAAACACTGCTATCGAATTCTGGCTCAGAAGTGCTGGTTAATTTCTTTGGCCGACCCCGCGTCCTTCAACCTACCGTTCCCGCGACTGGATCGCCAGGCAGCCTGCGAGGTGACAATCGTGCCCAAGGCCGACGTACGTGGTAGACTTGTCGGTAGCCCGCCTCCTCTGCATGAGGTTCAGTGCCGGACCACCCAGCGCCACCCTCGAAACCCTGCATACTGTGAGACGGGCCGCCTCTATCGCAGGTGAAAATCTGCTGTAGGGGCGAAACTCCACGTCGGTAGACCAGGAGGGGAGTAGGAGAATGGCCAGGAATCCACTCAAGGGGAGCGAACGTCAACCATTGCCGGGAGCGAAGGCCGTCGGCAAGGCCGATCCCGCGGAACGGCTGGAAGTCAGCGTGCTTCTGCGCCGCGGCAACGTTGATGGGTTGAAGGAGAGGGTAAAGAAGCTCGCCAATCGCGAGGCGGTAGGCGGCCATCTCTCCCGTGAGGAATTCGACCGGCAGTTTGGCGCCGACAGTGCGGACATCGCCGCGGTCAGGAAATTCGCCGTCGCACATGGCCTCTCAGTCGTCCAGGAACACGCCGGGCGACGCACCGTGGTGCTGTCAGGAACTGTCGCCCAGTTCAGTTCCGCGTTCGACGTGGAACTGCAGCGGTTCGAGCACCCTGGCGGCTCATATCGCGGACGGATCGGGAGCGTCCAATTGCCGGACGAACTGCATGGCTGCGTCGAAGCCGGTACTCGGCCTCGACAATCGGCCGGTGGCAAAGCCGCATTTCCGTGCGCGCCGGTCGCCTGGCAATGTACGTTGGCATGCCGATGCCGGGGGCGCTACGTCATTCACGCCGTTACAGATAGCTGCACTCTACGATTTCCCGCCGGGAACGGGGCAAGGCGAATGCGTTGGAATCATCGAACTCGGCGGCGGCGAGCGCCCGGCGGATCTGAGCACATACTTCTCGGCGCTTGGGATCAGTTTGCCGCCGACAGTCACCGTGGTCTCGGTGGACCACGGCACGAACGACCCAACCGGCGATCCGAACGGACCCGACGGCGAGGTGATGCTCGATATTGAGGTGGTCGGCGTGATTGCGCCTCAAGCGAATATCGCGGTCTATTTCGCGCCCAATACGGATGCCGGCTTTCTCGACGCGATCACCACCGCGATCCATGACGCGACGAACAAGCCGTCGGTCATCTCCATCAGCTGGGGTGGCCCGGAATCGTCCTGGACACAGCAAGCGCTGACCGCGTTCGACTCGGCGTTCCAGGCGGCGGCGACGATGGGCATCACGGTCTGCGTCGCGTCCGGCGACAACGGCTCGAGCGACGGCCTGACCGACGGCGTCGATCACGTTGACTTCCCCGCATCGAGTCCACACGCGCTGGCTTGCGGAGGTACCAGCATCCAGGTCGCGGGAAATGCGGTCACCAGCGAGACCGTCTGGAATGGCGGCGCGCAGGGCGGCGCGAGCGGCGGCGGCGTGAGCAGCGTCTTCGCGCTGCCGACTTGGCAGGACGGCCTGCAAACGACGATGACATCGGGCGCCACCGCGCCGCTGACCATGCGCGGCGTGCCGGATGTCTGCGGCGATGCGGACCCGGAGACGGGTTACGACGTGCGCATCGACGGCACCGACACCGTGATCGGAGGGACCAGCGCGGTCGCACCGCTCTGGGCCGGCCTGATCGCCCGCATCAACGCGACGAAGGGCAGCCCGGTTGGCTTCATCAGCCCGACGCTCTACGCAACGCCCGCTGCGCTGCGCGACATTACGCAGGGTAACAACGGAGACTTCGCGGCAGGGCCCGGATGGGACGCCTGCACGGGCCTCGGCAGCCTCGATGGCAGCCGGATCGCAACTCTGCTCGGAACGGCCTGACGAGCTGAGCGACGCAGCCACGGCGCGAGGCGACGGGTGTCTCCCGCATCTGCGCCCTGCGGCAATCGTGGCCTCGTGCGGTGTCTCCATACGTGATGCGGCGCATGCCATCGATCCGCGCCGTGGTCTGACGGAACAGCCGGACCTTGTCGCCGGTGGCGAGCTGTAGATCACAGGTCTCGCTGCGCGGATCGATGGCGCGGTACGCGATTTCGTCGTCCGCAATCGCGCCCCGCTGCTTGATGCGGTGCGCACGGCTTCACCAGGCGCCCGCTTGCTAACCCGAGCTTCCTGGAGGCGAACCGCGCAAGGGCTTGAATTACCGACGAGATGCGTCATTGCCGGGTTGTATTACTGGCTACACTGGGACGCCAAGGAGGGTGAACGCCTTGTGCTGGATCGGAGTTGGCCTGGTCAGTATGGTGAGCGGATGGTTTGGTGTGATGGCGGTGATGACAGTGTTGCGCGCCAAGGTCGCGAGATCGGCGAGCAGCGAGTGGAAGCTGTGCACCGGCAATCCGTCTGCGGTCAGGCGGGTGGTCTGCTTGGCGACAGCGGCCGGTGAGCGCTGCGCGGTCGCCACCACGCTCGAACGCATTGCTTCGGCGGCCGCCTTGTCGGTGTCGTCGAACAGCATCGGTGCAAGGCGCTGGCGCATGTGCCATTCCAGGTAATAGGCCAGCATGCAGAGGAAGACATGCGCGCGGACCCGATCGGCCAATCGGTGATACACCGGGCGGACGTGCAGATCGACGGTCTTGATGCAGCGAAAGGCCCGTTCCACCAGGGCGAGGGACTTATAGCTGCGCACCGTCGTCGCATCGTCGCAGGTCTCTGCCGGCAGGCTGGTGCGGATGACATAGACGCCGTCGGTCGCCGCCTCGGCGGCGATCTCGGCGGCCTTGCGTGCGAAGCTGAAGGTGGCATCGGTGATGTCGAGATCGAAATGCTTGGCCATCTTATGTTTGTTGATCACCTTACCGACTGCGAGCGCGATCTCTGCGGTGCCACGCAGCGGATCGCGCTTGCGAGCCACGGCAGTCCGGATGCGGACGAGGTCGCGCTCTGTGGCAGCGAGGAGCTCCTCGCGCTTGCGGGTACGCTCGGCGGCGAGATCGGGGTTGCGGCAGACCACGAGGCGCTCATCGGGGAATTCGGGCACGGTGATAGAGGCCATATCGCGCTGGTCGAACAGCGAGAGCTGCAAGGTACCGCTTTCCACCAGCGTCTTGATCGCTGGTGCGCGCAGCGAGGAGATCCAGTCCAGGCCTGCCGATTTGATGTCCTCGGTGATGCGCGCCTGGGTGATCATGCCGCGGTCGCCGACCAGCACGACATGGTTGAGTTGGCAGCGCCGCTTGAGCTTCTCGATCTGGGTTGCCAGCGTCATCGGATCGGCGGTGTTGCCATCAAACACCTCGATGGCAACCGGGCAGCCGTCGGGAGCACAGAGCAGGCCGTAGACGATCTGCAGCGTGCCCTTCTTGCCGTCACGGCTGTAGCCCCGCTTGGCGAGCGGGCAGCAGCGTCCCTCCATGTAGCTCGATGAGACGTCATACAACACCAGCGTGCCGTGGGTGAGGTGGCGCCTGGCCAGCGTGGCCTCGATCGCGGGCTGGCGCTCCAGGAGCCAGTCCAGCGCAGCGTAAAGTTCATCTTCATCGACCTCACCGAGCCCGAGCACTTCGCCGAGGCTCGATGCGGCGGTGGCAGGCGACAGCGCACGTGCGGCAGCGAGTTTGGACGCAGGCTCGAGGATGCGACTGACGATGAGGGCGAGGACAAGGTCTCGGCGGCGATCGCTGCTGGAGCCGAGAATAGGCTCGAGCCCGATGTTGCGGGCGATGCCGAGCGCGGCGGCGACATGACCGTGTGGCAGGCTGCGGATGACGGTGAAGGCATCACGCTCGGCGGCAATGACCGTGCCACCTTTCAACACACCACGCAGACCCTCGATGTGGGCTGTGGGCCAGTCGGAAAGATTGCACAGTGTGCGCTTACGCACCTTGCCGCCTTCGCGGTAGCTCTCGCGCAGCAGGATCGCGGGCGGCGAGTTCCGATTCCGAACAGCTTCGATGTACATGCCGCACCATGCGCACATCCAGCCAAAGCGTACAAGTCTCAAATATGGAATTACATGGCTACAACCTGAATGGGATCAGCCAACATCGCAAATCCTTTCAACAACTTCACCACAAAAGCGGCAGGAAGCTCGGGCTAGATGAAGAGTCGACAATCGTAGGACGACGCACCGAAGCGCTGGAGAAGCGATCCGATTCGGACGATCTCGCCGGATGCCTGAAGGGTCGCTGGAAACTTGCTGTACAGGTCGAAGCTGTTCCAATCCATCTTGGAAAGGCCGGAGAAATCTCAGCGCAAAGCTGTTCGAGCGGTGTGGTTCAGGTCTCCGCTCACGGGTTCACCGTCGATTTCAGGGACGCGACGCTGTCCATCGGCGCATGCACTCGTGCCATGAACATATGATGAAGACAAAACAGGACCGCATCATGGCCTCGCCGGTGATGCGTCTCCTTCACTTTCGCGTCACCAACGATAATCGACGATGGCGCGAAGGCTCCTGGCGGTTCCATGCCCAGAACGGCATGCCTCTCACGGAGATTGCTTTCCACGCTCACGATCGCGCGTGCTGCATCTCCGTTGAGGACATATGCCAGCATGCCGCCATGCCGCACCCTGCTGGCGTACTGCCCGGACACAAAACGCGCCACACCGAAGACCACATACTCCGAGGCATACGACCGGGTGCGTCCATCGAAAATCACATTGAGACGCTTGCACTCCAGGCAGAAGTAGATGTCCTCTCGAGCAACAAGCGGCCGGAATGAAATATCCATCCGTCCGATGTCCTCGCCCGCTGCGGGATTCAGCTCCACCTGCTGGGTATCGATCTGAAAAAACAATTCACGAGCCGTGCAATTCTGCTGAAGCAACTTGCACAAATTCACGGATATCTGATCCTCCCGCGCATCCGTGGGGGGAGCGGCCATGCCCTCCCAGGTGGCGATGACCAGCCCAAGAATATCGGGGACAAGCGGGTCAATCAGGTCGGCCCAATTAGTCGGTTCGCCAACAATACTCATGCTGATTCCGCAGGTGCGTGCATAAGAATTGTTCCGGCGATTTCGTCGGCATCATTCAATGCGGCCGTTTAAGTCCAATGACGCAGGGCAATGGGCTTGACGATGAACAGCCGATTGCCCTCGAATAGCTTCACGCCGCGCGCAATATCGAGAGTGTTCAATTGCCGACTGGCGCTCTGCCTTATCTTGTTGAGCACCTTCAGAAGATCGTCACCGCCGTCCAACGGCTGTGCTGCCGCGTCTCGCTTCGTCTTCTGAAGAACCGTCAACCCAACCCCAAGGTCGGCCGACGCGATGACTTGGCCTTTGACCACGGAGGTCCCCGCCCTCACCCATTGATTGAGAGAACCGCAAAGCCGATCAACGTATTCCGATCGTTGTTTGTCCGTGCTCGGCATGATTGTTGGCACGTGGAGTCTGCTAGGCGTGGGCCGCACGCTCGGCACGATAACCCGTACCGTATCCTCGATCAGGATCTTCTCGCCGGGGAGGATATCGAAGTACTCCTCGATCAGCGGCTCGATGGAGCTACTGGCGGAACGGACTATTTCCGAGCGGTTGGCGAAGAGTGCCTTGTTGGCAACAGTGGTAGCAGCCGATGAGATCAATGCGGCTACCTCTTTGACAATCGCCCAGGCACGCTGCGGGTCGAGCAGGGCGTCCGGCAACGGAAGCGGCAGACGCAGCATCTCCTCGACAAGGGCTTGCTGCCTGCTCACACCCCAGTTCGAGGACGTGTGGAAGAGAAAATACTTGGCCAATGACGTCCTTAGATAGGCTGCCAAGAAGGCCAAAAGCTCCGCGTCATCTGGCGGACCGTTGATGCCGCGAACCGCGTCCTGGAATGAGCAGGGAAAGTCGGCAAAGGCGGTACTGGTGAAGCCTTTGGAGACGAGCACATGGGGCGCACGAAACACGTCCGTGTTCGTGTTGGAGCCGCCGCGGACTCTCACTGCTGCGGCCTCCAGCCGAGAGCAGTCACTCGGAATCAGGAAGAGATCCAGCTCGGGCGACCTGGCGCGGATGAAGGCATCCGATGGCAGCGAAATCGTTTTTGCCTTCGCAGGATCGTCGGCTTCGGTCACCGGCTGAAACCCGACCGCCATCAGCCATGGTTTGTTCGGTGCGTCCTCCCGGGGTTTGCGGACATGATCCCGAAGGCGCGGGTAGGAGCAAAGCCGGTCGAGCAAGCGCCAGTCCCGGCCTGTCGCCCAATACCGGCGCTTCCAGATTTGAGGAGCGTCCTCTGTGTCCAGGTCTGACAATACGTCACGCAACCGGAGCCGAGACTGATCCTCCGGCACTACCGTAATGACCTCTGCACGCGTCACCAACCAATCTGACTTCGGAACCCAATAGGCAATCTCATGCAGGTCATTGACAGGCGGCGCTCGCCGATAGCTGACAACCAGAGCCGGGTGCCCGGCTTCCTCGAAGAGGAACCGCTGATAATCCGCCAGATTGAGCACAGTGTTAACGGCGTGGCGCTTCAGGAAAGCGCGCTGAACATCAAGGGCCGTTCTGGTCAGATTAAAAAGGGTCCCGACCGGCAAAACGAGACAAACCTCGCCGTCGGCTGCCACGTGCTTAGCAGCTTTCCAAGCAAACGCGGTCGCAATCTGCTTATCGGCAATAGGCAGATCATGTGCCGCGCACCATGTCGCCGCAGGGGTGCCCCTCTCGGCATTGCTGCCCCACGGAGGATTCCCGATGACCAAATCTACATCGTCCGGGTATGCCCCATCGGTCGAAAAAAAATTGCCGCACCAGATATTGCCGCTATGGGGCCGCTGGGGTGGCCGCGTTCCGTCAACGACCAGCTTCGGCAGCGCCCTTCCCCGCTGCTGCAGGGTTTGAATATCGCGGGGAGAGAGCTGGTCGAGATATGCAAGATACAGGCTAAACCGAAGTTACCTCCCCTCGTAACGCGCAAAGCGGCGGGTATCTTGGGGTTTCCACGGGATGCTCTCTGAATTGTTGGCATGTAACTTTCAGAAAATCCTTGACAGGTCGCGAATCGGTCTGATTCCACAGCCGCATGTATGTCGCCAAGGTTCCGAACCGGAATTCGCCGCCAGCCTACCTGCTGCGGGAGGGCTACCGCGAGGGCGAGAAGGTCAAGAGCCGGACCCTGGCCAATCTGTCGCACTGGCCACTCGCCAAGATCGACCGACTGCGCCGGGTGCTGCGCGATGAGGTGCTGAGCGAGCCAAGCGCGGGACTGACGATGCTGCGCAGTCTGCCGCACGGGCATGTCGGCGCGGTCCTCGGCAGCGCTCGCAAGATCGGCCTCGATCGTATGCTGGCCGCGGACCGGGCGCCGGCCCGCATGGCCGCCTTGGTGCTGGCGATGATTGTCGCGCGCGTCATCGATCCCGCCTCGAAGCTGGCGACCGCGCGGCAACTCGACACCGCGACGGCAACCACCTCACTGGGGCCGCTGCTGGACCTGGACATGGTCAGCGAGCAGGACCTTTACGCCGCGCTCGACTGGCTGCTCAGCCAGCAATCACGCATCGAGCGCCGCCTCGCACAACGGCACCTGAGCCAGGGCACGCTGGTGCTCTACGATGTGAGTTCGACGTATTTCGAAGGCCGCACCTGTCCCCTGGCACGGCGCGGCTACAGCCGCGATGGCAAGCGCGACAAGCTGCAGATCGTGTTCGGTCTGCTGTGCGCCAGTGACGGCTGCCCGGTGGCGGTCGAGGTGTTTGAAGGCAACACCGGCGACCCCAGCACGCTGGCCGCCCAGGTCGCCAAGCTCAGGCAACGTTTCCACCTCGACCATGTTGTTCTGGTCGGCGATCGTGGCATGATCACCGAGGCACGCATCGAGACACTGCTGCAGCCCGCCGGTCTCGACTGGATCACCGCGCTGCGTGCGCCGTCCATCAGAACGCTGCTCGATCAGGGTGCGTTCCAACTTTCGCTGTTCGATGAGCGCGACCTCGCCGAGGTCACCTCGCCGGAGTTTCCCGGCGAACGTCTGGTAGTCTGCCGCAATCCCTTGCTCGCCGCTGAACGCACCCGCAAACGACTGGACCTGCTGGCTGCCACTGAAGCCGACCTGCGCAAGGTGGCCAAGGCGGTCAGTCGCAAGACCAAGCCGCTGCGCGGGGCCGATCAGATCGGACTGGCCGCCGGTGCGGTGCTCAATCGCCACAAGGTGGCCAAGCACTTCATCCTGACCATCACCGACGACACCTTCACCTTCGCCCGCAACACCGACGCCATCGAGGCCGAGGGCAAACTCGACGGCTTCTATGTCATCCGCACCAATCTCGGCAAAACAAAGCTGGCTGCCAGCGATGTCGTACGCGTCTACAAGAGCCTGAGCCAGGCCGAACGCGCCTTCCGCTCGATCAAGACCGTCGATCTCGAGATCCGACCGATCCACCATCGCCTGTCCGATCGGGTGCGCGCCCACGTGCTGCTGTGCATGCTCGCCTATTATCTCGAGTGGCACATGCGTCAGGCGCTCGCTCCGATCTTGTTCGATGATCACCAGCGCGCCGAGGCTACCGCCGCACGAGCCTCAATCGTCGCACCCGCGCAGCGCTCCAAGGCCGCGCGTCGCAAGGCCGCCACCAAGCGCACCGATGACGGCCTGCCGGTCCACAGCTTCCAGTCCCTGCTTGCCGAACTCGCCACCTTCACACGCAACACCATGGCGATGGCAGCAGCGCCACAGGACACATTTCTAATCTACCCGCAACAAACGCCAACGCAGCTTCGAGCCTTCGAACTCCTCGCCGTGCAGCCCAGGCTGTAGGCAGTAAAGCACCCTGACAAATCCGCATTATTCAGCGGCGTCAAGGCTCTGCGTCTCCAACAGGGAGTAACTTCGGGCTAAAGGCGGTAATCCGGCAGGCGGTCGGATTGGTATCCACGCCGAAAGGCTCCCACGGAGAATTTCCATGAGTTCGCGCGCCCGCCGATCGTTGCGAGCGGTGGGATTAGCCTGCCTCCATTCCTGAGCAATTCTGTTGAACAAACCGACTAAAAAGATTCCCGAACCAACGGTGCGGTGAGCATACGCCTGCCGACCACCTCACCCGGACGCTATGCCGGCTATGACAGCGGCTGGGGTCTTTCGTTGATTTCGGTGCCGGTCATCGAGTTTGACAAGTCAGTCGTGGACTTTCCGAACATCAAGCGCTTCCCCGGGGGAGCATCGAACGACATAAACCCAAATCTTCAGGATCTGGCAAACCCCGTGCCTTTGATGGATATCCATAAAATCGTCAGGATCATCGGCGGCAACGACTAGTCGATCAGCCCGATTGTGAAATACGCGGGCCATTTCGCCATGAGGGGTCCGCTATTTCCCGGGTTACATCCAGTTCGCGGGCGGCGGTTGTTGTCCGTGAAGGAAAGCGATAAACCCGCACGTCCGTCACTCTATTCGAGCCTACCTTTCATCCTGCCGGGACTTGTGAAACTCGCGCTCGGTTTGGTAAAAAGCAAAGAGAACCCTTGCTTCACATTTGTCTGCAACGCTGGCGTTGGCTCCGCCCCAGGACCACGCAGAGTTCGGACACGGTGACACTAAACTGGCTGAACCGGAATGACCTCGAAACACCACGCCCTAGTCCCAAATCAAAGGAGGCAACACAAATGCTCAATCCACTGAAACGCGGTGCCCTGGCGTTCCCGCTGATGGCGCCATTCGTCCTCTCTGGTTGCACCTGGCTCTGGTCGAGCCAATACGACGCACTCCAATCGCAAAACCAGCAGCTCCAGCAGCAGGTGACCACGCAGTCGACGGAGATTGCCACCGACAAGGCGCAGATCGGCCGGTTGCAGGGGGCGATCAAGTACACCGTCAACAGCGACCAGCTGTTCGCGCCCGGCAGCTGGCAGATGAGCGCTCAGGGAAAGCAGATCCTCGCCAAGATGGCGTCGCAGCTGGCGCCGACGCAGCAAAACAAGCTCGTTGTGAACGGCTATACCGACAATGCGCCCATCGGTCCGCAACTGCAGCGAGAGGGCATCACCTCGAACCAGGTGCTGTCGCAGAAGCGAGCCGAAGCCGTCATGCAGTATCTGATCTCGCAAGGCCTGAAGCCGGACCTTGTCTCGGCACATGGCTTCGGCGACGCGAACCCGGTCGCGTCGAACGACACCGCACAAGGTCGGGCGAAGAACCGGCGGGTCGAGCTGACGCTGGCATCTTCAGGGTCCTGAGACGTTTGATTGGTACGCGGACCGCTGGCGCAAAACGTGGGATGCGCCAGCGGGTTACCGGCAGGCCCATCCCGGTAACACAGCCACCGCCACGCAACTCCGGCAAAACCGCTCGAATGAGGCAAATGGGACAACCGGGACAGCATCTTCAACAACTACAACAGCAGTTCGGGGGGTTACTACTCGGGCGCCAATTTCGGTGCAGGGCTTACCATCGGCGCGACGCTGGCTATGTTGCCGGCCGCCGTGGCCGCGATCTCTGTTGCACCTTGATCATCCTCCCAGGACTCGGGACGCGTTGCTTGAAGCCCACCGTTCCCGCCACGAAACTGGATCGCCGCACTGTACCTGTCCGTCTTGCCTGCAACTTGTGTTATGGCGGCGGCACTCGGTCCGGTCGGGGCGTCGGTATAACCCTCGGTCGAAGCGCTGGCGTCATGGGATGACGGTACCCCGCTGCAGGCAATCCTCGACTTAATGCGCGCCACAAGCGATCGTGCCAGCCTGAACTACGTGCCGCCCGAGGATCGCATCGCCACCTTCGATCAGGACGGCACACTGTGGGCGGAGCATCCGTTCTACACACAGGCCATGTTCGCGCTTGATCGCATGCACGAAATGGCGCCTCAGCATCCAGAGTGGCACGGTGGATATATATCCATCCATACATACCACTACATCTTGGAACTCTGTCATTCGCAGCGACGAAGCCAAGGCATCTCCCCAGTAGCCCAATTTGCTGCTAATGATCCTCGAAGACGAAGAAACGATGAGCCAAGCCACGACCTAGACGATAGGGACGCTCTCTGATAGGGCCGGGACAAGATGAAGGTTCGACGAGATTTCGAAACAGACGATGATAGCCACCCGGTTATGGTGCCGCGCAACGATAAAGCTTTGGTCGCGATCGCGCCCGAAAGGATACGACGGCTGCGCGAGCATCTGATCAAGGCATTACGTGAATTGCGAACGGCTAAGCATTTAGAGCGCTCAGCTTCGCCCCTGCGACCCGAACCCTCCGGATTCGCGGCGCGTGTGGCGCTGATCGCATGTTCTCTGTGTAAGGGCTGGTGCTGCAGGAACGGCGACGACGATGCGTTTCTGGATGACCAGACCCTGGCGCGTGTGCGCGTCGCCAGGCCGGACTTGTCTGAACCTGCCGTGCTGCGGTTGTATCTGGAGCGCGTACCGCCGGTCGCCTACCACAATTCATGCATCTTTCACGGAAAACGAGGTTGCACGCTGGACCGTTCGTTGCGCGCCGATGTCTGCAACAGCTATTTCTGCGGCGATCTCGGCGCCTACATGAAGACTGGCGCCACGATACCGACAATGGTCATTGCTGGCGAAGGCGACAAGATGCGGACTTCACGGGTTCTGGTGCCGTAGCAGGACCCCGTGCAGCTGATGTGGAATTGGGGGTGCCAATGAAGACTGGCATTTGGAAGACTTTGATCGCCGCCTGCCTGCTGACGGGCTTTGCATTGCCCGGAAGAGCGGAAACGTTGCCCGTCGATGGCGCATGGATCATCCGGGATCTCGTTCTCGATATCTTCGATTGCCAGAATCTGGTCTGCGGCCGGATCGCATGGATCAAGGACCCGGCCCGGCGTCCGTCGCAATGCGGCAGGACGATCATTTGGGGGTTGGCGCCGAACAGCCCGTCCGTTTGGACCGGAGGATCAATCCTCGATCCTGATAACGAGACCACCTACCACTTATCGGCCACGTATGAGCGGGACGGCACGCTTCACGCCAGAATATTCAAGGGTATCCCGCTGTTCGGCAAGACGGAGATACTCAAGCGCGTCGACGTCCGTTCGCTTGCGGATCGGTGCTAGCAGCATCAGCTGGCTTATAAACGGCGTCGCCTGGCCATCACTGGGTTATCTTGCAATTGAGCATGGAACTTTCATTCCCGATCGTTGCGGTCGCTACGTTGCCGCGCGTAATCTTCGTGCCTCCAAGTGGGAGTTCCTGCCGTGAGTGCCACGTCACTCACGACGCCGACGCAACCACCATCGTTGGAAGAGGTCATTAAACGCGACGTCCCTTGCGCAATGTGCACGAGAATGTCATCCAGACGTTTAGCCCGTTGGACCGGTTGGCACTCTGGATCACCGTCCAAGTCGGATCGATGGAGTTCTTTTAGTCATTTTCGGATGGACGGTCTGCTGGTTGGGCTGGAATGTTCTGGCCGCTCCGTAGTGGCAATTCGATCCGCCGATGGCGTTCGTATTCTGGCTGTTTATTTCCAATGTGATTCAGATTCTACTCATGCCACTAATCATGGTCGGCCAAAACTCGCAGAGTCGATCGGTAGCCGTACAGCGGTTTGCCGGAGAAGGTCGAGATCACTTCTGAAAATATCCCGAAGGCGGGCAGCATAAGGATGTATACCTCCGGATGTCCCCATGCAACGCCGCCACTCCGCATGTATAACCATTCCGGGTACTTATTCTTGCCGTTTCGGTCAGCGGCGAGCGAGCAGCACGTTGTCGGTGTAGCTATCGAGCAGAAAACGTAGGCGTGTCAGCCCGTTGGACATATCTTGCGACTCTCGCCCGACCAATTGGACCTATGAAATCGAGACCGCTGCATAAACATCGCAATGGACATAGGCTCGATGCCGGCCCAACGGCGCGGCCGTCATGAGCATGGCAGGAGATTGACAAGACGGAGCTCAAGCGCCACAGGGAACAGCCTTGACCATAAGAAGTCGTTCGTGAAACCATCAACAGCAGCGAAGACAATCACGTCGTCGTCGACTTCTTGACTCCAGAAGCGCGCACCAACAGGAGCATGTCGAATGTTTAGAAAGTCAGCCGTAGCCGGTCTGGCCCTCGGTGGGCTCGCCCTGCTAGCGCCAGCGCGCGCGGCGGACACCACGGCAAAGATCGGTGTTATGACCTGCCATGTGTCCAGCGGATGGGGCTTCGTCTTCGGATCCACCCGCGACCTGCGTTGCGTCTTCACAGGCGGCGGACGGACTGAAAACTACACCGGTAAGATTTCGAAATTCGGCGTGGATATCGGCTACCAGCAAAGTGGTGTCCTTCTCTGGGCCGTATTCGCTCCGAGCACCGACCTGAAGGCTGGCGCGCTGACCGGGGCTTACGGCGGCGTCACGGCAGGCGCGGCCGCCGGCGTCGGCGGGAATGCCAATGTGCTGGTCGGCGGCTCAACCAAGTCGATCTCTTTGCAGCCCGTCAGTATCGAGGGGGACAAGGGCATCAACCTGGCGGTCGGTATCGCCGCCATTTCGTTGAAGTATCAGCGCTAGAGGCTAGGGCCTGTCATCAATTGAGCCAAACGACACTTGCGACGAGTTGGACGCCAGCCAGAAAGTTCCGCGCAGTCTTCTCGTAGCGGGTGGCGATCGCACGAAACGGCTTGATCCTGGCGAAGAAGTTCTCGATCAGATGGCGCGCCGCATAAAGCTCGCGGTCATAGTCGCGCGGCACGGACCGGTTGGCTCGCGGCGGGATCACGGCGATCTTGCCGGCCGCGACCAGTGGCTCGAGCACCCGTTCATCGGCGTCGAAAGCCTTGTCGGCGATCAGCGTATCAGCTGCCATGATGGGCAGCAGATGGTCAGCGCCCACCAGGTCGTGAGCCTCGCCGCCGGTCAGGAAGAAGCCGATTGCGTTGCCCAGCGCATCGACCAGGGCATGGATCTTGGTGCTCAGTCCGCCGCGCGAGCGCCCGATCGCCTGGTCCTCGCCGACTTTTTTTGGCGCCGGCGCTATGCTGATGGGCGCGCACAATTGTGCTGTCGATCATCGCGTATTCGTTGTCGGCGTCTGCGGCGAGATACTGAAACACTCGCTCCCATACACCGCTTTTGGCCCAACGGCTGAACCGCAGGTGTACCTTTGTCCCATCGCCAAATCGCTCCGGTATATCGCGCCACGGCATTCCCTGTACGGTACCGATAGAGCACGGCCTCGACGAACAAACGATGGTCCGCCGGGGTCACTCCGACCGAGCCTTCGCGCCCGGGCAACAGGCCCTTGATCCGCTCCCATTGGTCGTCGCGCAGTCCGAACCGCCGCATTGGTCAGCCTTCTACAAGCTGACCGCCTATCAATCGAAGAAATCGCCGTGCCGGAATCCGTTACGCATCGCGCGGCGCCGAATGAAGGCTGAGTGTGGCGATCGGGACTCACCGGACCAATAGGGGGTGCGGGGTGGCCTCCACCGACCGGGATCAGCTAATTGATGACAGGCCCTAGTAGACAGATGCACCGCGCTCCCACAGGTGAAATGGAAGGCGAGGCAAAGACCGATCCGCGTGCTGCTGGTCGGACCGCCAAAACTGTCGTTGCGGTTGTGGCAGCCTGCGGCGTGGGGCTTCGTTCTTCGCATTAGGAGAAGAACGTTGCGGATACGTCTGACGGTGGTTTGTGCTGTACTTGCGCAGCTCCTGATGTCCACTGTGCTGCTCCTGCGCGCCCACTGCACGTGCTGGCCTCCACCCCGGCGGCCGAGACCCTCAAGCGCGGCGACCATGCGGAATATGTCGTGCGCTTCGACGGCCGGGTCGACCAGGCGCAATCTCTGGATCGAGTTCCTGCGCGACGGCCACCTGGTGGAGAGTTTGTAAGCCCTCCTAGACAGTGCATCCGATGTCCTCTTCGCATCGTCTCCATTGCCGATCTTCTAGAAATGCCTCCGCCAAATCAGCGCCGCCGCCCTCTTGCGAATGGCGGTCAGTGACCAGACGATGGCCATGAGGATAGCTGCGCCGAGGCCGTATCCGAGCACCAGTCTTGCATTCGCAAAGATGTTCGCGCCGCGCCAAGGGGGTTCCGTCTGAAATGCACCGATGACGGCACCGAACAGACATGCTCCGAGCACGGCTTTCCACATCCCACCTCGCTTCGGCTTCAACGCCCCCGAAGTTCTCGCAGCTTTCGCGCCCGGCTTTCTTTTGTACGCGTTCCGGCACCTGCACCCCTTCTCGCCTTCGTATTTCCGTGTGGTGTCCGCATTGGTTGAGAGGTACATCTCTCGGCCCACTCGCCGGCCACGCTGCTCAGGGGTCAATGTTGATCGCCGCTGACATCGATCACCGTGTCCCATCTGTTGCTTGTTGGTTGCCCCAATCCTCGTCAGGCTACCACATCGGCATCCGGTCGGTCAGTCCCTTCAGACAATTCAGTATGCCACCTGCCGAATTCATCTTCATATTCGATGTGGGTAGTGTCGCCGGGGACGTGTTGTTCGGATGCGACTTGCTTTGCAGCGGCCAGGGCTGCGGCCTTGCTGGGAAATGGCTCCGAGAAGACTTCGTTGAGCTTATATGCCCAGCCCCCGTCGTGCGCGACGATTCTGTAATGGATTTTGACCATGACATTTGCCTCGTTGCTGTGTCTGGAGGCGGCGGATTTGGCGCTTGAATGCGCATTTTGTAAACATGCGCCAATCGGGTTGGGTTGCGTTGGCAGCAACGCACGCGGCGGATCACCGCATCGATGCGGCAGCGCTTGTCTCGACCCATGGCCGTCACCCAGACGCGTTCAGTCAGCGTGTTTCACGCTGTCCAGCAGTCGTAACCAGTGATCGGGTAGCCCATGGAATCTCGCACCTTCGCGTAAAAGAGAGATATACCGGTGCGACGGATTGCCATCTATCTCCTTGCCTGTTGCAACGTAAGTGATCGCCAGCACTGGATTGCCGTCCTTGTCGTTCGCGTTTAGCCATGTCGGTCGATAATTGCGACCCGGCACCCCTTCAGTCGAGTCCAGGCGAAGGAGGTCTCGGCGCGTGATCTTGTACAGGACACCCCACACTTCCTGATCCGCGTCGGGACATATGTTGGCTGGCGCGGCCCTGCCCTTCGGTCGGCCTTCAAGATTGAAGCGCAACCGATAGCCGATGATACGACCAACTCGGCGGTCGAGCGGCGTGATGCGACGTCGCACGACAAAAGTTCCTTCATCCATGTTGGAGCCATATGCGAAGTACCAGATTTCGTCCGATGGCCGCCCACCCAGCACGAGACCGTGCCGCCGATAGTGCCAACGCGACACAAGCCAGGATTTTGCAAGCAATCGTCGCCAACGAATTCGCATACCCAGCTGTCTGCCATCCAACGCCCGCCACTGCAACGCCCGGCTGGAGAGCGGGCGATCGATCCATACGACCGCTTCGTACGACGCATAGCAACATGCTGACCGATGTGGTGTGCTTTCTTGCCTCTGTAGATGCTGAACGATTAAGGCGATCCGTGATGTCTTTCACCATCTGGGGGGTAATTGAGACGGTAGACCGGTGCTTTGACACGGCAGGTGTCGAGATCGGAATCGTTTGGCATCAGCCTCCATTGTTCCCGTCGGGCGATGCCTTCCTCCGTTTGGAGATCGCTCCGCTGACACACCCATTGAACGGACTCCACGGCCCTCCGTGAAGCGCCTATGACATCATCGGCATGATGACATGCACCTTCTGCTCATCATCCTTCTGCTCTGCTTGGGCATTCCCCGTGCTCGCTCGGCTCGCGGGCTGGGTTCTGTCCACTGTGTTCTGGCTGATTGTCGCGGCGGTGCTGCCGGGGCTATTTGGCGTTCTTGTCCACTGATCGGCTATGTTTGCTCCCTGATCAAGGAGGACAGCTAACGATGTGGCGCAGAACCGCACCAATGGACATGAGCACGGCGGCGGTGATCGCGGTCAGCGGTCTGCTCAGTTATTCGGCATGGCTGACATCAATCGTGTTCTGTGCCACCAACGGCCTGCGACCATTGCTGATCGCTGACGCCACATTCTTCCCGGTCGGCGTAGTCCACGGCGTCGGAGTATGGTTCGGGGGATGGTAAGGCTCGATCGCCAACTTGGCGCCAACATTGGGCCCTGATCAGTCGCGCCCCACGTCATCCGTCGGTTGACTGACGGATTGCCCAGCAGACCATCGGGATGCCAACCTCTCGAAATGGTCGGAGCTACGAGCGCACCGCGCACATCGGCCAAAGAACTGTGCGCGGAAGTTGCGCGTTTATCCATGGTGCTCCGGAGCAAATCAAATGAGCGATGAACCGAAGCCTGCCACCGAGTCTGATTCGACCGACGTTGGTCAAAACCTCATCGAGCAAGATGAGTGGGCGAATTGCTGGATATGCGAAGGCGTATTCCGGCGTCGGACACAAACTAAGCGTTACTGTACCATCTGTCATCGTGCCTTCTGTGAGGGATGGCACGGCAATTTCGCCCTTGGCCAGGGGACCTGCCTCATCTGCATAACAAAAGAACCGGGGACCATCGTCTTGCAGTCCTGTTGAAGCCTCGCCCGTGCGCGGCCTGAACGTGGGCAACCATGTCGGGCCGCATCTCGGCCACCACGCGGCCTATTGTTTGTCGTCGAGGTCGCAACTGAAGGCGAAGCTCTATCCGACTTCCCCCCGCCAGGCGGGAGTGTTCAAGAACGGACCATCAGTGTTCAAGCGGCGCTGGGTTACTGTTTGTTCGCGGGATAGTACGGTAACGGGTGGCGCGGCATCGGTGGGCACGACTTGGGTTCGTCTGGCGTACCGCAATTCTCGGGTCCGGGCTGGCCAGTCGTTGCAGCATTGGACGGCATGTTGGTGCGATTAGGATTGTTCAGGCCGCCGGTGTTTCCTGTACTCGTCTGCGCGTATGTGACGGGCGCCAGGACAACAAACGCTGCTGTTAAAATGATGTATCGCATTCTCCCCTCCTTTGGGTTCAGTGCCCGACAATAGCTGTACGGAGACATGCCTGATAGGTCTTGCCCCCTGACGCCGCTTTCTTCCCAGTCGGCGTGGTCCACTGCACCGGCATGTGGTTTGGCGGATGGTGACGGCGTGGCCATACAATTACGCAATTGAACAGCGAAGCAGCGAGACAGGCGAGGTATTTTGCGGTCGCCTGTGGGTCTGAATGCGGTGTTGGGATTCGGACGACTGGGACAACAAGCACACCGCTGTCGCCCAGCGCAGCAGTTAGGATGGGCGCCCGCGAACGCTCCGACGCCGCAGAACTGGAAGACGATTGCGGGGAACCGCGCATCAGGTGTCGAGCCGGAGCGGCTGGAGTTGGAGATTACCGAGTTGGCGTTGTTGCAGAACGACCGCGAAACGATGGCGGCCCTGCATTCGTTCCGCGCGCTTGGCATGCGCGTCGCGATGGACGATTTCGGCACCGGCTATTCGTCGCTGTCGTGTCTGCGCAGTTTTCCATTCGACACCATAAAAATTGACCGTTCGTCAGTGATTTGCAAGCGCGTGACGAGCGTCCTGCCATTGCGCGCGCCATCATCAGTCTTGGCAGCAGCTTGCAGATGAATATCGCCGCGGAAGGCATCGAAACCGAGGAGCAGCTCGAATTCCTGGAGACTGCGGGATGCACGGAGCTACAGGGCTACCTATTCAGCAAACTGGTGCCTGCGGGAGAACTTCCCGCGCTGATCAAGCAACTCTCTGCGCTGCAAACGTCTGCATTGCCCGGCTCGCCCATGATCGGGCTTGCCGTCGATCTCTGAATTGGATTCCGCATTCAACCGACAGAGCTCTGGTGTCACGCCATTTGTCGACATCGACCAGGCCCGTTTGCCCAATGTGGTCAGACGTCGTCCGGGCTGAGCCTGGCGATCATCTCGGCTGAGCTTTGGTGGACCTGTGCCTCCCGCTCCAGAGCCTTTGGAAACCTGCTTCGTCTCGCCTGGATCAACGTCTTCTTTGCCTGCGACTCGTGCCACTGGCTCGCGGCAAGGATCGCGGCATCCCAACCGCGCTGGAACTCCGGAGTGATCTCGGTGGAAGGGTCGGGCATAGGGAGTTCCTGCCGCGTCGTTGGTGTGCCATCAACATTGTGATCGACGATAGTGCTTGTCCATCCATCGCGCCCAGACTTGCTCCTGGTTTACACAGGTATAACCGGATCAAGCGGCCGGCGCGCGCGAATTGTCGCTGAGTGAACACAGCGCCGCCAACCGGCAGCATCCGTTCGTGTTCATCACCAATCGCGATGTGCCCTATACCAACAACGTTTCCGAGCGACATCCCCGTCCCAGCGTGATTTTCCGCAAGGTAACGAACAGATTCCGCTGCGAATGGGGCGCCGAAATCTATGCCACATTCCGCTCCATAGTCAGCACCGCAAAGGCCAACCACGCGGCGGTCCTGGCGGTTCCGCACTTCGCGCTCGCGGCAAAAACTCCCGCGCGGCTACCGGCCTCCCCCGGGTGAGCAATTGCGGTTGGCAGCCGTCTGGCGCTGCCGGAATCGACGCCGGCGGGGTACGATTACCCGTGCGGCGGAAGGCTGAGCCGGAACCGCCAGCGTCGCGCGACGACCGGAACTGGCCAACCGCTCACCGACGCCACGGGCCGCCCGGAAATTTACTCTCGTCGCAAAGCGGTTTACCCATAATGCTCCTTCACCCCTTTGGCGGTTCCCCGCGCGCACGGGACGAACTGCCATGAGGTGAAATCGAAGCGGACGCCGCGCGCTGTCCCAACAGATCAACGACGGTCGCGGCTTTGCTGCAACCGCACAGGGAGTAGAGGCCATGACAAGTTCGCACCGCTTGACGCATCGCCGCGACCAGACGGTGGACCGCCGCGCCGAGGCGACGGACCGCCGCGGAGGCGACGGACCGCCGCGAACCGACCGCCAGCCGACCCGCGTGACGTGAGCGCCGGCAGGACGACGGGACCTCGGCGCGCCGACTGATGGGCATGCTCTCACACATATTTTGGACCACGCGGCTGACCGGACCCGCGGGTGGCGATATGCGATTGGCGGCGACCGTGCGTGGCTACCGTGCATCCGGTCGGGCGTCCGGTCACGGGCCAAATGGTGGCTGAACGGCTCGTGGGCACTCATCAGCCGCCTCGGGCCGTACCAATACCGACGATCACGCTGTCTGTCCTGATGCATGCCGCGGTATTGGTCCTCGTGACGCTGCTGGTACACAGCCGCATGAATGACGCCGCGACCGAGAGCACGGGCGTCCAGTTGGTGTTTGTGCCCGCACCTGCCGCCGCGCCGGCTGCGGCGAATGTGATGGTTGCAACGCCGCCGGATCGCGATGCGGTGGCCCCCGCTGAAACGGCTGCAAGCCCGCCGCCGATGCCAGCGGAAGAACCTGTTTCACCGCAACCGCCGCCGCCACCCGTGGCGGTCGCCGAACCGTCTGCGCCGCCGCCCTGCCACTTCCGCCGCCGCCCCCTCCGGCAGCACCTGAAACGGTCAGCAAGCCTCCGGTGGCGCCCCACGGCCCACGCCTGTGGTGCACGCACCGCCGCCCGTGCGGGTCGTCGCGGCGCGGCCGTTCAATCCGCCCGCGGCGCAACCCGCCACATCGCCGCAGCCCACCGCACCGGCACAGGCCGAGACACGATCGACGACCACCGGCGCAATTGGTGTCGGCGCAGCCGCGCCGATCGTTCCGCCAAGACCGGTTGCCGGAATGGACACAAACAGAGCCCCGGCCTATCCGCGACTGGCGCGTGAGCGCGGCGAACAGGGGCGTGTGCTGCTGCGCGTCAACGTATCCGCGGACGGCAGCCCGATCGAGGTGGCAGTCGTGCAGACGAGCGGCCATCCAAGCCTCGATTCGGCCGCGCTGACCGCCATACGCGAGTGGCGCTTCGTCCCGGCAATGCAGGCGGGCCGACCGGTTCCCGCGGAAGCAGACGTGCCGGTGCGGTTCCGCCTCGACGATTGACGCGGCACGAATACCGCAATCGTTGGCTGAGCATGGTCAGCGGCCGGGAGCAACGTTTAGAAGCCGGCAATGTCCGCCCCCATGCCAGCATGGCACGACATGGCCGTGTCGCCGCGCTGCTCGCGATGACTTCGGACCACCCTACCACGGCAACAGGATGTCCATAAGCTGCTGGCCCCAACGCGTATGCTGCACTTCGGTCATCTCGCCGCGCCCACCGTATGTGATGCGTGCCTCGGCCATGCGATCGTGCAGCACGGTGTTGTCGCTGGCGATATCCTGCGGACGAATAACGCCGGTCACCTGAAGCTCGCGCAGCTCGTTGTTCACGCGGAATTCCTGCCGCGCCGAGATCACCAGATTGCCGTTCGGCAGCACCTGGGTGACGATGCCGGCAACGCGCACCGTCGCCGCCTCGCTGCGCTGGATCTGCGCCGGTACCGGCATTGGTACTTGCACTGTTCACAGACAGCAGCTTCGATGGATCGGCGATTGTCTTCGGCAGCAGCGTCTGCATGCCGAAGAAGTTCGCCATGCCTCCGCTCTCACTGCCGGTGTGCGCGGTAGTAGTGGCGTTCTGCAGGTTGGCGGTGTCGTTCATGCTGACCAGGATGGTGATGATGTCGCCGACCTGCGCGGCACGCTGATCCTTGAAGAAAGCACGCGAACCGCTGCGCCATAGCGAATTCACCTCGTTTGGCGTCACCTCCCGCGCCGGCATCGGCATGGTGACCGGTCGCCAGGTCGGGTCCTTGGTCGGATCGGAGGTCGGCGTCATCGCCGGTGCGCGGCCAACTTCCGATAGTCGGGTCAGCGAACCGCATCCACCCAGCAGCAGACAGGCCAGTCCGGGCGCCAGCAGTCGTAGAACGGCGTTCATCGCGCGCTCACTTCGCGAGACATCGGCAGTGCATTTGGCGCGGCGCGCACACGGCTGGGTCCTATCACGTCGGCCTCGATCACCGCGCGTGAGGTTGGATTGAGCACCCGTATGTGCTCGCCGATAGCGCCGGATTCCAACGCCTGACCCTGCGCAGTCAGCGTAATGCCGGGGCTGTTGAGTTCAATCAGGACATCGGCGCCCTTCTGCACTAGCGCGGGCTTCATCAGTTCGCTGAGCGCGAACGGTTGGCCGGCGGCAAGCGGTTGCTTCAACTGCATGCCGATTGCATCGCCGAGCCGATGCGCAGTCTCGCCGCGGACCGAAGTGGTGCGCACTCGGGCGATATGGACATCTTCGGCGTGCACCACGCTGCCGGCGAGCAACCGCGTGGTGGCGACCGGCAACTCGATCGTGTCGTCCACCCGACCGACCAGACGCAGATTGATCGGGTCCATTGCCTCGCCGGTGATTGACAAAACGGCAGCGAAATGGCCGGCATTGGCGTCATAATTCATGTCGGACACCACCGCTCGTGTTTCTGCCTCGATCGGCACAAGCGGTGGGGTGAAGTCGGACAACTCGATATCGCAGTCGGCGGAGGCGCCGGCCGCAAGGAGCGCGCTTTTCACCGCGTCCAGCACGTCTTCGCGGCGCATGGTGCGTCCAGGCCGATCCAGCACTGCGCGATCAGACGACGAGGCGGGGCGCCAGTCGACGCCGAACTGCTGCGCGATCGCTTTCAATTGCGGGGCCTCGACTACGATACGGCCACCGGCTCCCGGGCCAGGACCCAGCACGCGATCGGAATTCGCGCCGGCATTTTCGAACAGATCGGACAGCCGCACGACAGATGCATGCAGCGTGGTCATATTGCGCAGCGCCGCTGTCTCGGCGTGCGCGCTGCCGATGCAGAGCGCCAGAATGACGAGACTGAGCTCGGAACGAAGGGACGACATTACGATCACCGGAGGTTGGTCAGAGTTGAAAGCATGTCATCGCTGGTCGTGATCACCTTGCTGTTCATCTCGTAGGCGCGCTGGGCGGTGATCAGGTTGGTGATCTCGGTGACGACGTTCACGTTGGAGGTCTCGATGAAGCCCTCCATCACCTGACCAAACCCTGGTGTTCCCGGATTACCGGTCACCGGCTGACCGGAGGCAGCAGTCTGTATCAACAGATTCTGGCCTTGCGCTTCCAGTCCGGCCTCGTTGGGGAATGTCGCAAGCGTGAGCTGGCCCACGGTCTGCGGCGCGGTCTGCCCGCTCACCGTGGCCTGCACCTGGCCCGATGCATTCACCGTTATGCCCGTTGCGTTGGTCGGGATCACGATACCGGGCTGCACGGTATAGCCGTCGGCGGTGACGATCGTGCCATCGGGTCCCAGGCCGAATGTGCCGTCGCGGGTATAGGCGGTTTCACCCGACGGCAACGTGACCTGAAAGTAGCCATTGCCCTGGACTGCCATATCGAGTGTGTTGGACGTCTGCTGCAGGTTGCCCTGCTCGTTGATGCGATAGATCGCAGCGGTCCGCACGCCCAGCCCGACCTGCGCACCCGACGGGACGATGGTGCCGTTATCCGAGCTGTTGGAACCGACACGGCGGAGGTTCTGGTAGATCAGATCCTGGAACTCCGCCCGGGCTCGTTTGAAGCCCGTCGTGGACATGTTGGCGATATTGTTGGAGATCACCTCCACGTTGGTCTGCTGGGCCTGCATCCCGGTGCCGGCGATATCGAGCGAACGCATTTGTCTGTTTTCCTTATATCAGGCGATGGATGTCAGGCGCTGGCTAGCTGCCCTGCGGCAGCAGCTTGTCGATCGCCGACTGCTGCCGGTCGGACTCGGCCTGGATGAACTGGGTCATGAACTGGAATTGCCGCAGGTTATCCATCATGCGCGTCGTCTCGAGCACCGGCTGCACGTTGGAATCCTCGACCGCCCCCTGCACCAGGGCAGGCGAGGCGACCGCTGCGGTCGGTGCAGTGGCGCGGAACAGCGTGTTGCCTTCCGCGGCCATCTGCATCGGGTCGGCCACGCTGACCACGCCGACCTTGGCAAGCTGGCCGTTCTCGCTGGAAAGCGTGCCGTCACCGGCGATGCTGATCTGCGTGTCGGTGGGCGACAGCAGGACCGGCTTGCCTGCGGTATCGAGCAACGCGTCCCCGCTGCTGTCCGCCACCGTGCCGTCGGGCATCAGGCCAAAGCGACCGTCGCGCGTCAGGCGAGGGCCACGTGGCGTGTTGACAGTGAAGTATCCGTTGCCGGTGATGGCGAGATCGAACGGATTGCCGGTGTGGGTCAACGTGCCAGGATGCTGGTCGCGCCATGTCGCGCGGTCCTGCGTATAGGCGATCGTGTTGCCCCCCTGCCCCGCCGCGGTGCCGTTCTGTCGGCTGAGCCAGTCGTTGAACAGCACCCTCTCGGCTTTGAAGCCAGGCGTGTTGGCGTTGGCGATGTTGTCCGCGATGACGTCCAGCGCGCGCTGCTGTGCGACCAGGCGGGAGTTGGCGATGCTGCTGACGATGTCCATTCGATGCGATCCGTGGAGGGTTTGCCGTTACGGTCGCAAGAGCCGTGCCACCGGTACAATCTCGTCCCACTCGCCACGCGGAAGGGGGCGGGGGTGGGGTCCAATGCACGACCATGACTGATGTGCGGCCCTTCCCCTGGCGACTCCGGCATAAGGAGGGGGGCCGCGTCCAGCATAGTGAGCGGGAAGGACATCGGTCATTTTGGCCAGCCATGACGGACCGGCCCGGCACCGATTGCCGCACACGGCCACTTCTGCCGGGGAATTCCAGCCGCAAGGCTTCCTTAATGCCTCGCTGTCACGCTGCGTACCTTCAGACAGGCGCATGCATAGGAGCAGTGAGTGGCAAAGGCCGCGGCAGTAGCGGAACCGGAGACGATAGATGTCGCGCCGGAGCCGTCGGAAACCGCGAGGTCCGGCGGTAAGCGCAAGCTGATCATGCTCGCCATACCGGTTGCCCTGGTGGGAATCATCGCGGCTCTTTGGTTCACCGGCGTCGTGCCACGTCTGCTTGGAATGCACCATGCCGAGCCGACAGCCGATTCCGGCAAACCGCAGGCAGCGGTGTATGTCGATCTGCCCGAGATGGTCGCCAATCTCAACAGCAATCCACACCACCCGAGCTATGTGAAGCTGCAAGCTCGTCTCGAATTGACGAAGCAGGACGACGTGGAGAGGGTGAAGGCTGCGATGCCGCGGCTGCTGGACCTGTTCCAGACCTATCTGCGCGAGATGCGTCCCGAGGAGTTGCGCGGCTCCGCCGGTACTTATCGCCTGCGCGAGGAACTGATCGCCCGTGCCAACCTGGCGGTAGCACCCGCGCGTATTTCCGACGTGCTGTTCACCCAGCTGCTGATCCAATGAGCGACGCACCTGAAGCGAAGCCGCAGACCGAAGAAGAAATGGCCGCCGGGTGGGCCGCCGAGAACGAAGGTGGTGAAGCACCGGCGGATCAGCCCGCGCGTGTACTCAACCAGGCGGAGATCGACAGTCTGCTTGGCTTCGACGAAGGGCCGACCGGCGGCGAGAACCGCACCGGGATGCAGAAGATCATCAGCTCCGGCCTCGTTTCATACGAGCGTCTGCCGATGCTGGAGATCGTCTTCGATCGGCTGGTGCGCATCATGTCCACCTCTTTGCGCAACTTCACCTCCGACAACGTGGAGGTCGGCATCGACAACATTTTGTCGTTGCGCTTCGGCGACTACCTGAATTCGATCCCACTGCCGGCGATGCTCGCCGTGTTCAAGGCAGACGAGTGGGACAATTACGGACTGATGGTGGTGGATTCCGCCATGATCTATTCGATTGTGGATGTGCTGCTTGGCGGCCGGCGCGGCACCGCGGCAATGCGCATCGAAGGACGCCCTTACACCACGATCGAGCGCACCCTGGTCGAGCGGCTCATCCAGGTGGTGCTGACAGATCTTTCCGCGAGTTTCGATCCTCTTTGTCCGGTCACGTTCCGATTCGAACGGCTGGAGGTGAATCCGCGCTTCGCCACTATCAGTCGGCTGTCGAACGCCGCGGTGCTGGCACGGCTGCGGATTGACATGGAGGACCGCGGTGGGCGGATGGAGCTCCTGCTGCCGTATGCAACGCTCGAGCCGGTGCGCGAATTGCTGCTGCAGCAATTCATGGGCGAGAAGTTTGGCCGCGATTCAATCTGGGAATCCCATCTCGCTGAAGAGCTGTGGAACACCGAGGTGGAGTTGGACGTGGTGTTGGACGAACAGATGATGCGGCTGTCCGACGTGATGGCGCTGCAACCCGGCAGCCGCATCGTGCTGAATACCGCGCTTGGTGCGCCGGTGCTGGTGCGGTGTGGCACGGTTGCGCTGTTCGAAGGCCGCGTTGGGCGCCGCAAGAGCCGCATCGCCGTGCGTATCGAACGCGAAGTGCTGCGGCTGCAACAAACCTAGCGATAATTCCGAAATCGGACCCAACCTGTCCAACGTTGGCAGATTGCTAATACTCACCCGCGAGAATGCGCTCCATGGAATGGATTCTCGAAGTCGTCCTGGTCTTTCTGCTCGCCGCAACCTTGTTCCATGCCGTGCGGCTGGAACGCGCGCTTGGCGTCTTGAAGCGCGATCGTGTGGCATTGCAGGAGCTGGTCGCCGGCTTCAACGCCAGCACGCGCCAGGCGGAGCTTGGCATCGAACGGCTGCGCAGTGCCGCCGATGGCGCCGGGCAACAGATCGCCCGCCAGGTCGACGCGGCATTGTCGCTGAAGGATGACCTGTCGCTGCTGATCGAACGCGGCGATCGGTTGGCCGATCGTATCGATGTGCTGGTGCGCGCCGGCAGACCGCTCGCCGTGGATACGCCCCGGCTAGCCGTCGTCAATGATGCGATCGCGGCCGAACCGCGTGTGCGCAGCCAGGCTGAACGCGATCTGCTGAAGGCGCTGAGGATGGCGCGATGATGCCACGCCTTCGCCCACCACGGCTGCTGCCGATTACGATAGTCGCGCTCGCCGGACTGCTTGCGGTCAAGTCGTCGGAACTCGTGCGCGCCGCCACTGGGTCAGCCGATGCGGCCACGCAGACGGCCAGCACTGTTCAGGCTGCACCGGCAATACATCAGCCTTCACCCTCCGCCGGTCCATCGCAACCTGCCGTGGCCAAACCGTCCGAGGACACCGGCCCGGCGCCTGTCGCGGACGCCGAACGCACCGTGCTGCTGGAACTGCGCCAGCGTCGGCAGGAACTGGATACACGCGAAGCGACGCTGGGCGCGCGCGAGTCAATGCTGGTGGCAGCGGAACAGAAGGTCACTGCCCGGGTGACGGAACTGCAGGTTTTGCAGAACAAGCTGGAAGCGCTGGAAGCGACCCGGAAGGACCACGAAGACGCAAGCTGGCAGGGCCTTGTCAAACTTTACGAAGCAATGAAACCCCGCGACGCGGCGACGATCTTCAATGATCTTGAGATGCCGGTGTTGTTGCAAGTGGTTGATCGCATGAAGGAGGCGAAGGCTGCGCCGGTGCTTGCCGCCATGCAGCCCGACAAGGCGCGGGACCTCACCGCGAAGCTCGCCCAGATGCGCACGCAGCGCGACAACCCAGGTGGCACGGCCGGAGGCTGACCGATTGGCTAGCCGTCACAGATATAAGGGACTGAACGACGATGCCTATCGACAAATCCATGAACGTCCTGATTGTCGACGATTACAAGACGATGCTGCGGATCATCCGCAACCTGCTGAAGCAGATCGAGTTCGACAACGTCGAGGAAGCCTCTGACGGCACGGAGGCGCTGGTCAAGCTGCGTGGCGGCAGCTTCGGCCTGGTGATCAGCGACTGGAACATGGTGCCGATGACCGGCCTGCAATTGCTGCAGGAAGTGCGGGCGGACGCCAGGCTGAAAGCGACACCGTTCATCATGATTACAGCCGAGAGCAAGGCGGAAAATGTGGTGGCCGCGAAGCAGGCCGGCGTTTCCAACTACATCGTCAAACCGTTCAACGCCGAGACGCTGCGCGACAAGATCGAGAAGGTGCTGGGGCATGACTGAGCATCCCGGAGACGCGCTGACGGAGTGGCCGGCAGCGATTCGTGCCAGTCCGGAGCGAGCCGGAGAATGATCGCCGATGTAGTGAAGACCATGCCGATGACCATGAACGGCGATCTTTCGGTTCAGGAAACCTCGCTGTTGGCCGAGGTGGCAGCGCTGGGCCGTACCATTTCATGCGCCAAGGCCGAAATGGCGGCGTTGCGGGTCGACGACATCACCGACAATCACATTCCCTTCGCTACCGACGAGTTGGACGCCATCGTCGAGCATACCGCGAAAGCCACAAACGCGATTCTGACGAGTTGCGAAACCTTGGATGCCGTGGCGGCCAGACTGAACGACGAGTTGGCAGCGAAGCTGCGAGTTGCCACCGCGCAGATTTACGAAGCGTGCGGCTTTCAGGACATCACCGGCCAACGGATCACCAAGGTGATCGCGACCTTGAAGACGATCGAGCTCAAGGTCGCCCAGATCGTCGCCACGTTCGGCAACGGCGAAGACGTGATGGAAGTGGCGCAGTTGGACTGCCCGGCGGAGGTCGTACTGCTGAATGGTCCGCAGCGTCCGGCCGTTGCAATGGATCAGTCCGATATCGACCGGCTACTGGCCAGTTTCGAATGACCGCGCGGCCGTCGCCATTTTCACATCACCTCCAAGCGACCGGCGGTCCCGCTTGAGCGGTGACCGGCGCCGCCGCACCAGGTTTTGGTTGGTGGCGACGGTACTATCGTGGCTGCCATTTGCGAGTGTTCTCGCAGATTCTGGGCCGGCTGTGCCGATGCGGGTCGGCAGCCATGACGGCTACGGACGTGTGGTGTTCGATCTGCCGACACGGACCGACTATCAGATTACGCAACAGGGCCAGCAAGTCGTGGTTCGGTTCACTGGCGACATGACGATCGGTTCGGCAGCCGGCGTTCCGCATAATGTACTTGGTATCAGTGGTGGCCCCAGCCAGGCCGAACTCACTGTGGCGCCGGGCACATCGCTGCGTGACTGGCGGCTCGGCGACCATATCGTGATCGACATCTGGGATCACGGCGCCGGCCCAACCACACAACCGGCCGCACCACAGCTGCCACGACAAGGCACGACCAGCCGACCACCGGAAGCCACGCGGCCGGTGAACGGAGCTTTGCCTGCAGAGGGCGCCATCAACGCTGTTTCGCCGCCCTTAAAGCAGCAGCCGGTTGCCGCGCCGGTCTTAGCCCATGGTCCTGCAAACGCTCAACCGCCAGCGACACAAGTCCCAACGACTACTTTGTCCGCGCGACCCGCACCGTCGATGAACGAATCTGCCACACCTGCCGCGCCGGTCCCAGTCCAAGGTCCAGCAAGCGCTCAACCGGCAGCGACCCCGATCCCACCGCTTACTGTGCCCGTGCAGCCCCCACCGTCGATGGTTGGATCTGCCACACCTGCCGTGCCAAGTCCGGATCAGTCGGCGCGAACGCCGGCCGCGCAGCCTGCTCCCGTTGCGGAAGACGCCGTACCTGCTGTTACAAAGGATCAAGAGGCGCCGCAGCCAGATTCCGCGCTGGTGGTACCATTCGACGCGCCGGTCGGCATTGCAGCGTTCCGCCGAGGCAACGCGGCGATCATCGTCATCGATCAGCGTCGCCAGATCGACACCGCCCCATTGCACGACGACCCAGTGTTCGGCACCGCCAGCGTGCAGACTTTACCGGCGGCCACCGTGGTCCGCATCAAACTGGAGGCGGGCATGGCATTGTCAGTGTCGAAGACCGCTCATGCCTGGCGCATCACTGCCGTGCCGGCTGCGCCGAAGCTACGACCGATCGCGGCGACGATGACGGACAATCGTCTGGTTCTGTCGGCCTCCGCACCAGGCACTGTCGTGACCATCGCCGATCCAGAAACGGGCACCACTTTGCTGGTGGGAACACAGCTTCAGGAAGGTCAGGGGATTTCGGCACTCCGCCGTTCCGCGGAATTCGTCCTGTTGCCAACATGGCAAGGCGTAGCCGTGGAGGCGATCGCCGACACATTGGCATTGCTCCCGGTACGCGACGGCTTCGTGCTGACCGGCGGCCCCGACGGTCTCGCCCTGTCGCCGCCTTCGGATGTCGCGAGAACTGCTGGCACATGCGGCCGGCCTGACACGGCAGTTCGACTTTCCGAGCTTGCCGAACCAGGCTTTGATGCAGCGCCTCCGCCGACAAGTGGCCGACGCCGCGACGACGCCACCGCTTGCGCGTGGCCCGAAACGACTGGCGGTAGCGAAGACGATGATCTCACTCGGCCTTGGTGCCGAGGCGCAGGGCGTGTTGCAATTGGCAGTCGCCGACGATCCGAATGAGGCCACGTCGCCGAACAGCGCGGCGCTGGCATCGATAGCCGCTCTGCTTGCGCAGCGGCCCGAGGATGCAACCGGGTTGAATGACCCGCAGCTGTCCGGTGCAGACGATGTGTCATTGTGGCGTGCCGTGCGCCAGGCGGAGATGCAGGCCGACCCCGCGCCGGCGGCGGCGATCTTCACCGCGACTCTGCCGATTCTCCTCGCCTATCCGGCAGCAATGCGTGACCGTTTGTTGCCGCTGGTTGCCGAGACGCTGGTGGCGGGTGGCGAAATTGCAACGGCGACCGCATTGCTCGGCACGCGCAAGGATGACGCAACGCTCGATCTGGCACGTGGCATGTTGCAGGAGGCACGGGGCGACAGTGCCGGAGCGCTGGTCACTTACGACAGGTTGACGCAATCCAAGGACCAGTCCGTGCACGCACGCGCTGCGGTTCGTGCGGTGGATCTGCGACTTGCAAGCGGTGAAATCGATGCGAAACAGGCGGCCGACCGACTGGACGCGTTGCTGTATGCCTGGCGTGGCGATGCGCAGGAACGGTCGCTGCGCGAGCATTTGGCTGGGCTCCGCGCGCGCACCGGTGAGTGGCGATCAGCACTCGCGCTGCTGCGCGAGACCGAGGCGATATTCCCCGACGACAAGGCTGCGATCCACGCCGAACTGACAGACATGTTCACCGCCCTGTTGCGCGGCGATGCGGAAGACGCGTTGGCACCGCTGGAACTGGTGGCTCTGGTCGAGGAGAACGCCGACCTGCTGCCAGGCGGGGCGGATGGTGAGGCGCTTCAGGCGAAGCTGGCCGACCGGCTCCTGGCCCTCGACTTGCCTAAGCGCGCCGGACCGGTGCTGGAAAAGCTTGATGCAAGCGGCGCCGACCGCGATCGGTCGGGCTGGTTTTGGTGCGCGACTTGCGTCGCTTCGCCTGCGCGAGGACGATGCGGCGGGTGCCGTGGCGGCATTGTCAGCGTCCGTCGGGGCGGACCTGCCGGCGGAACTGGTGGAGCGCCGCACTCTGCTGCTTGCCGATGCGGATGCCCGCCGCGGCGATCGCGACGCCGCATTGGCTGCGCTCGGCGTCGCTGAATACGCCGGCCGCCGATGAAGCACGGGCGACAATCCTGGAACGTGCCAACGAGTGGCCGGCGGCGGAGAAGGCGCTGACGGACTATGCCGCGAAGTCGGTTCCGCACGAAGGCAAGCTGGACGACTTGCAGCGGCGGACGCTGCTGCGACTGGCGACAGCGGCAGCGCGGGCGGGCGACGATGCAACGCTGACCGAGCTTCGGCAGCGCGAGACCGCTCGGATGGCATCAGGGCCGTTGGCCGACATGTTCCGGCTGCTCACGGCGGCCCAGGTGCGCAGCGTCGCGGACTTGAAACGGTCCGGCCAGGAGGCCGCTCTGGCGCGCGGGCTTTCCGGCGAGTTGAACACCTTGCAACCACCGGCACGACCATCGCCGTAGGAGCGGTGGGAGCCTGGCGATGCGATGGTGGAAAAAACCCTCTTGCATGCTGCCCCCCCTTTGCCCATGTTCCGCGACCTTGGCCCCAGGGAACGGACGCAGCTCGCGCCCGCTCAACAGGCCGTCTACTGGTTGGAAGAGGGTACGTAATGGACGCACTCAGCCCACTGGGGATGGTCTCGGACAATCCGAGCGATTTCCACACGGAGTCCGGCGCCGAGGCGCAGAAGGACTATTTTGTTCAGAAGGATGGTGTGACGTTTGCCGGCACGCATCTGCTGCTGGATTTGTGGGGCGCCAGCAACCTCACCGATCCGGAGCTGATCGACCGAGCGCTGCGCGATGCCGCCGAAGCGGCCAACGCGACAATCCTGCACAGCCATTTCCACCATTTCGGGCCGGATGGCGGCGTCAGTGGCGTGGTGGTGCTGGCCGAGAGCCACATCTCCATCCACACGTGGCCGGAGCGGGACTTCGCCGCGGTGGATATCTTCATGTGCGGTGCGTGCGACCCGTATCGTTCGCTGCCCGTCCTGAAGGAGGTTTTCCGTCCGAAGTCCATTCTTCTGGCCGAACAGCGGCGCGGGCTGATCGCATAATCCGACATGCATTGCGTAAGGCGCGGCCCGGGCCAGTTCGTCCGGGCCGTTCTGTTTGGGCCGTTCTGTTTGGAGAGCCAACAATGGCGACCGATAGCTGGATCAACGAGACTCTGTATCCGGACTGGGGCCAGCGCTTCCTGGTGCAGCGCGAGTTGGCGCGGGCGCAGAGCGCATTTCAGGATATCGTGATCTTCGAGAGTTCGTCGCACGGGCGCGTGATGGTGCTGGACGGCGTGATCCAGATCACTGAGGCAGACGAATTCGTCTACCAGGAAATGCTGACGCATGTGCCGCTGCTGGCGCATGGCGCTGCTGCGAACGTCCTGATCATCGGCGCGGGCGATGGCGGCGTGTTGCGACGCGTGCTGCAGCATCGGACTGTGCGGCGCGCGGTGATGGCGGAGATCGACGGCGAAGTGATCCGGCTATCGAAGGAATTCCTGCCGGCGATCGGTGGCGACGCGTGGACCGATCCGCGCGCCGAGGTGATTGTAGGCGACGGGATCGACTATGTGAAGCACGCGCCGGATGCTGCGTTCGACGCAATCATCGTGGATTCCACCGATCCGATCGGCGTCGGCGAGGTGCTGTTCACCGACGAGTTCTACGCCCACTGCGCACGTATCCTGACGGCGCGCGGCTTGGTGGTGAACCAGTGCGGCGTGCCGTTCATGCAGGCCGATGAACTGCGCGAGACCAGCGAGCGGCGGGCGAAATTCTTCCCGCATGTCACCGCGTATGTTGCAGCAGTGCCGACCTATGTGGGCGGGTTCATGACACTGGGCTGGGCGGCGAAAAATGCATCGCTGACGCGTGTCGGAGTGGACGAAATTCGCCGCCGCGCGGGCGCATCCGGCATTCTCGGCGGCACGCGCTACTGGACGCCGGAGATCCATGTTGGCGCATTCAACCTGCCGCCCTACATCGCGCAGCACCTGCCGGTAATTGCCTCTCCCGTATGAGCGTGTCACTGACGCCGCTGATGCTGGACGAGCTCATCTCGCGCGCCAATTGCGCGCTGGAGATCCAGCTAACCCGTCTTCGCGGATTCGCCTGGCTCCGGCGCCATTTTCGTGCGGACGGAGGGCGGTAAGTATCTGATATTTACCGCAAGTATTGTGCTGCCATGGCTGAAATCGGCTGTAGTAAAGACCTAGCCTATTCCCAGCATCAAATTCGCGCGGCTGGATTCGCTGTCATGTTTCGGCGAAAGACCCAGCCGAAGAAAGACGGCAAGACGCACGAGTACCTTTCCGAATAACCCGTTGATCAACAACGGACGTGGGATCAAAAACTCCCCCAATCCGCGAAGACGGGCTAGCGTGGCGTTGCGACCGGTATCTGGTGTACGGACGCGCGCTAAGGAATCGCTTACCTTTGCAGCCATATGATCGCCAAGCGATCGATGACAGCACGGGGGTGCGGCGGACATGAGCGGCATTGTCAACGGGATGAACTACAGTCTGCTGTTCTCGCCGAACAGTGCCGCCGATGCCAGCACCGCGATCCTGAACGCCCTGTTCAGCGGTGAATCCTCGTCGTTGCCAACCACCACGTTCGTCTCCTCCGGCAACGCAATTACCGACCTCAAGCTCGCCCAGCAGGAGCAGACCGCCGGCGTAGCACAGGAAGCCCTGCAACCGCAGATCTCAAATGCCATCGCGTCATTCAAGACGGCGGTCGCCAATGCCACCAGCATCCAAAGCGCACTGGCCAACCCCGATGTCCAAAAGGTGCTGCTAACCGCGAACGGCCTCACCAACTATATCGGAGAGACCGCGTTGGCGCAGAAGATCCTGTTGTCCGACCCAAGCGATTCAAATTCGCTGGTCAACCAGTTGGCCAATCCCACATGGCTCAACACCGTCTCGACTTACAATTTCGCGAAGAACGGTCTGGCCGAGTTACAGAACCCGGCGACCATCTCCGCCCTGGCCAACTCCTATGCGGAGGTGCAGTGGCGGCAGGGGCTCAACCAGGCAACGCCAGGCCTTTCGAACGCGCTCACCTTTCTCGGCCAGGCCAGCGCGATCACGTCCGTCAGCGATATATTCGACAACTTGACCAACTTCCAGGTGATCACGACCGCGCTCGGTATTCCCCAGGATGTCGCCTTCCAGGAGCAGTCGGCGCAGGAGAGCGCGGTCACCTCCCGCCTCGATATCTCCAAACTCCAGGACCGCAGCTACGTCACCAACCTGACCGACCAGTATCTGGCCACCATGCAGGAGACCAGCCAGTCCAGCTCCAACAGCGGCCCGGACCTCACAACACTCGCGGTGCAGGCACAAGGCCTCGTGGTCTGATCGGTATCCGGCCGCCCGGGCGTATCACGATCGAGGTTCATCCGGCATACAGCGCCGCAAGCTCGCCGACCGTTAGCGGCTTCAGCGGCGCGCGTATCCGGTAATAACCCACCGATTCCTGGCTGACATGGCGCGCATCGGCGATCAGTTCGGTCACCACTGGCCCGCATAGCCTGCCCTGGCACGGCCCCATACCGGCGCGCAGGAACGCCTTCGCCTGATTGGGGCCGAGGCAACCCTGCCGCACCACGCCGCGCACCGCGCCGGCGGTGATCTCCTCGCAGCGGCACACCGTCACATCGTCAGCCGGTCGCACCACTTCATCGCGCGGTGCATGGAGCACATCGAGGAACCGCCGCACCGCGAGATGCGCCTGGCGCGAGCGACGCTCATCCGACGCCAGCGCATCGCGCCGCGCCCCATCGATCCGGCCAAGGCGGCGCAGCGCATCGAGCGCCGCAAGGCGGCCGGCATGTTCCGCCGCGCGTGCGCCACCAATGCCGCCGGCATCGCCGGCGATCATCACGCCCTCGATCGAGCTGTTGCCCCATGCATCCAGCACCGGCGCAAAGCAGCGCTGCGCCGCATTCCAGGTGAACGCACAGCCGATCGAACGCGGCATCTGCTGCGCCGGGATCACTCCCTCGTGCAACGCCACCAGACGCGTGCCAAGGCGATGGCGGGCGCAGCCACTGCGGAACGCGATGCCGCTGACGGCGTCGGTTCCCTCGATGCGGATATCAGTGACATGGCGGTAGCGTGGCACGCCGCTGCGGCGCAGCGCGGCGATCATCGCCAGGCCCTTCGCGAGCATGTGCCTGGCATCGCGACTGGCCGCCGCTGCAAGTAGATGCGGCACCGCGCGCAATTCGTTCGCACGCGACGTGGTGTCCAGCACCGCGGCAGGACGCACACCGAGAGCGAGGCATTGCTGCACCAGAAGATACACCAGTGGCCCTGACCCGGCGACCACGAACGGTTCACCCGGCACCACGCTGGCCGACTTCAGCATGATCTGCACCGCACCGACCGTCATCGTGCCGGGCAGCGTCCAGCCCGGTACGGGAACCGGCCGCTCCATCGCACCCGTGGCCAGGATCACCGTGTCGGTGCGAAGCAAATGCGACCGGCCGCCTTCGCTGAACCACACCTCGCGCTCCGGCGTCACCTGCCAGACCAGCGATCCCGGGCGATACGCCGCACCGCTCGCACGGAAGCGTGCCGCCAGCGTGGCCCCGTACGCGTAGTCGGGACCAAGCGCAGTCAGCAGCGCCGGCCTGTCCGACATAGACTCGATAGCGCGGTAAATTTGCCCACCGGGTGCGGGTTGTTCGTCCAGCAGCAGCACGCGCGCCTGCTGTTCGGCGAGCAGCGCCGCCGCCGCGAGTTCGGCTGGACCGGCGCCGATGACCACAACGTCCCAGTCCTCGTTCAAAGCACGCTCCGTGCGCCGCGCTGGTGCCGCACATTCATGCCCTGTGTCGCCTGCGTCAGGCAGGCCTGGCGGTTGCCTATGCCGTCGATCTCCACCAGACAATCGAAGCAGATGCCCATCATGCAGTACGGCGCACGCGGGGCACCCGAGATCGGTGTATCGCGCAGGCTGACCTCGCCGGCGACGAGCAATGCCACGGCGACCGGATCACCCAGCCGCGCGACGATTTCGCGACCGTCGAAGCTGAAGCGGATTTCTCCTGGCGCAGTATCAAGCCGCCGGAACATGAAACCGACTTGGGGAGAATGCCGCGAAACGCTCCGGCAGTTCACCCGCCAGTATCGCTGGTGCCAGTGCCAATGCGTGGGCGCCGGCAAGCGTGACGCCGCTGTGGCATGTGGCGGCAAAGGCGCCGGGATATTTTTCCGACTGCTGGTAGATCGGAAACCCGTCCGGCGACATCACACGCAACGCAGCCCAGACGCGCACGATCGAGGCATCCTTCAACGCGGGAAACACCTCCACGTTGCGCGCCGCGATGTCACGCATCACCGACGTCGTAGTCGAGGTATCGAACCCGACGTCCTCCTGTGAATCACCCAGCATCACGGAGCCTTCCGCGGTCTGGCGGATGACGTGCGTGGCGTAATCCAGAAACGGCCGCAGCCGCTCGGTGACCAGTATCTGCCCGCGCAACGGCGTGACCGGCATATCGAGCGCAACCATTGGCGCCAGGTCCCTGCTGCCAAGACCCGCGGCAACAACCAGTTTCGCCGCGGTGAAACTCTCCGCACCGCAGCGCACGGTGAAGCTGTGCGGCGCGGCATCGATCGCATCGACCGTTCGACCGGGAAAATAAGCGCCGCCAAGCTTCAGCAGCGCATCATGCAGGGTGCGCAACAGGTACAGTGGATTCGCATGACCGTCGATCGGACAGAATGATGCTCCCACCACGCGATCGCCCAGCCCCGGCACCATCGCACGTACCTCGGCGCGGTCCAGTATGCGCGTGCCGATGTCGCCGCTCTCGTTGTGCATGCGATGCAATAGTGCAGTGCGGCTCTCCATCTCCTCGTCGCTGAGGCAGAAAGCGAGGCCGCCCGGCTGACGCAATGCCACATCGACGCCGGTGGCGCCGACGAGTGCCGCGGCAAGCTGCGGCCACAGTTCAGCGGAAGTACGCGTCCAGTGCGCGTAGGCCGGCATCCCGGCGCCTTTGCTCTGCACCCACACCAGACCGAAATTGCCGCGCGCCGCGCGATAGGCGATATCGCCCTGATCGAGCAGCGCGACCGAAGCCCCCTGCGCGGCTGCGCCCCACGCGATCGCTCCGCCCACCAGTCCGCCGCCAACGACGATCAGGTCGTAACCCATGCAAAGAGCGTCGCATCGGTGGTGCCGTTGGGTCAAACCTGCGGATTAGGCAAATCGGGCGGTGCCGCCTGTATCCGGCAATGCGGTCAACCCGCAGCATGACCCAGCCATTCCACCCACTCGTCTGCCGCCGCGGCGAAGTCAAATCTCGGGCGGTAATGCGTATCGCGCGTGATCTTCCCGATATCCATCGGCCCGCGATGAAACCCGGTGTGGCTGTCTACATTCACCGCTTCATCCGCCGATGCACATCGCCAGCGGAACCCCGGCACAACGCGCGCCACTTGCTCGCACCACGTCTGCGCCGAACCCACTTGCCCGCTGCCGAGATTGTATACCGTGCGTGGCAGTGCCGGCGCGTCCGCCAGCCGCACCAAGCCATCCGCGACGTCGCGGGAGAACACGAAATCGCCGCGCCAGGCGGGCCCCATCACAGCCTCCTCGCCACGCAACGCGCACTGCAACGCTTGCAGCATCGGCGACAGCGTATCGCGCACGCCCGTGGCATATTCCCACGGCCCATACACGCTGCCGAGACGAGCGGCGGCGAACCGCACACCCTGCGTCTCCGCCACGCGCGGCAGGATCGTCTCGGCGGCGCGCTTGGTCAGGCCGTACAGCGTGACCGGCGCTGGATGCAGCGCGTCCTCATCGATCAGCGCCACGTCGCGCGCGGCCGAACCATAGATCGCGCCCGAACTCGGATAAACGAACGTCTTCGCGCCCAACCGTGCAGCCGCCATCAGCACGGCCACCGCACCCTGCACGTTGACCGAGACGATGGTTTCCGGATCGGCCTTCTCGCGCGCGGTACCCGCGGTGATCACCGCGCAGTGAATCACGGCATCCACCGCAGCGATGGTCATCGCGCGCCGCACATCCGCCGATGACAGCACCGAGCCGCCGATCAGGGTGAAGCGCCCCGGCAGCGCGCGAATGCACTGCGTGCGCGTTCGGGCAATGCAATACGGTCGAGTCCGACCACTTCGCGGCCCGCGGTCAGCAGACGCTCGACGATGTTGAGCGCGACGAAGCCGGCGGCGCCGGTGATCAGGATGGCCATGCGGTGATTACAACCCTACGGGATCGGCTGCGCAATCGACGTGGCGGGTTACCATCTGACGCTGCGAAATCGCCAGCCGCCATCCGTTCCCGGCGTGGTGCCGAGACGGGTGGCCGGGACACGACGCGAGCGGTACTGCCCTCGTTCTGGACACTCCCCACTGCGTCTCTGTGACCGGGTTGGAATTCAGCAGATCCCCATACCGATCAGCGTCGCGCTCCGCTGCTCCGTCGGCAGGCACAGTGCTGCCAGCAACGGCGCAACATCACCCGGCTTCGGCAACGTCGAGGGATCCTCGCCGGGCATCGCCTGACTGCGCATGCGGGTCGCGGTGGGGCCAGGATTGAACAGGTTGACCCGCAGCTTTGTCGTCTTCACCTCATCGGCCCAGGTCAGCACGAGGTGTTCCATTCCTGCCTTGGTCGCACCGTAAGCGCCCCAATAGGCTTTCGGTGCGCGCGCGCGGCCGGGCGTGACGAACACCGCGCGTCCGGCTTCGGCATTGCGCAGCAGCGGATCGCAGGTGCGGATCAACCGCCATGTCGCGCTCAGGTTCACCGCGATCACCTCGGCCCAGTCGTGCGGCAGGATGTGCGCGACCGGAGTGAGGCGCCCGAGCGCCGCGGCAGCGTGTACCAGCACATCGAGGCGGCCGAAACGTTGGAACAGGCTGGGGCCGATCGCGTCGATCTGCTCGCCTTCCGTCAGATCGAGCGGTAGCAGCGTGGCCGTGCCGCCGGCGGTGCGGATCGCATCGTCGGTTTCTTCCAGGCCGCCTTGCGTGCGCGCGGTGATGACCACATGCGCACCCAGCCGTGCCAGCTCGATCGCCGCCGCCGCGCCGATGCCGCGGCTGGCGCCGGTTACCAGCGCTATGGTGCCGGTGGGGAACAAGGCGGTGTCGCTAACAGCCCGTCGTGCCAAAATGACCGGGATTGCTCAATGGCTTTCCTCGAGCAGGCTCAACTGCCGTTCGGAATTATCCGCCTGATCGGGCAGCGCGATCGGATAATCGCCGGTAAAGCATGCGTCGCAGTAATACGGCCGCGCCGGATCGCGGTCCGGCTTGCCGAGTGCACGATACAGGCCGTCGATTGAAATGAACGCCAGGCTGTCGACGCCGATCTGCTCGGCCATTTCCTCAACCGAATGCCCCGCCGCCAGCAATTCACCGCGCTCCGGCGTGTCGATGCCGTAGAAGCAGGAATGCGTCGTCGGCGGCGAGGAAATGCGCATGTGCACTTCCTTGGCCCCCGCGGCGCGCACCATCTCGACGATCTTCCGACTTGTCGTGCCGCGCACGATCGAATCATCGACCAGGATCACGCGCTTGCCATGCAGCACCGGCTTGTTGGCGGAGTGCTTCAGCTTCACCCCAAGGTGGCGGATGTGATCGGTCGGTTCGATGAAAGTGCGGCCGACGTAATGGTTGCGGATGATACCAAGCTCGAAAGGAATGCCGCTTTCCACCGCGTAGCCCATCGCCGCCGGAACGCCGGAATCAGGCACCGGCACCACCACATCGGCTGCCACGCCCGACTCGCGCGCCAACTCGGCGCCGATCGCTTTGCGCGCGTCGTAGACCGGCGTGCCTTCCATCACCGAATCCGGCCGTGCGAAATAGATGTATTCGAATACGCAGAACCGTTCGCGCGTGCGGCCGAACGGCTTGACGCTGTGCACGCCCTGGTCGTTGATCACGACGATCTCGCCAGGCTCCACATCGCGCACGAACTCGGCGCCGACGATGTCCAGTGCGCAGGTTTCCGAGGCAAGCACCCAGCCGCCGGTGCCATCCGAACCGATGCGGCCCAGAATCAGCGGCCGCACGCCCAGCGGATCGCGCACACCCATCAGTGCTTCGCGGGACAGCGCGACCAACGAATACGCACCGATCACCTGCTTCAGCGCGTCGATCAGGCGGTCGACCACGGTGGAATACAGGCTAATGGCAATCAGGTGGACGAACACTTCGGAATCGGTGGTGGATTGGAACAGGCAGCCGCGCCGTACCAGCGTCCGCCGCAGAACGTGCGCATTGGTCAGGTTGCCGTTGTGCGCCACCGCGAAGCCGCCGAACTCGAAATCGGCGTACAGCGGCTGCACGTTGCGCAGGATCGTATCACCCGTCGTGGCGTAGCGATTGTGCCCGATCGAATTCGTGCCCCGTAGCGAGGCCATCACCCTCACGTCGCTGAAATTGTCACCGACCAGGCCCAGGCCGCGGTGTGAATGGAAGTGCTTGCCGTCGTAGGAGACGATGCCGGTGGCTTCCTGGCCACGGTGTTGCAGCGCGTGCAGGCCGAGCGCGGTGACCGCCGCGGCGTCGGGTACATTCCAGACGCCGAATACGCCGCATTCCTCGTGGAGCTTATCGTCCGGCAGGACGTGGGAGGTCTCGTCCGGCAGGACGTGGGAGGCGTCTTCGTGCGGCGAAGCGAGGGCCATGCAAGAACTCTCCTGATCCGAACGTCTATTTGCCAACAGCACGGCCTTCTGGGGTCGCGTGCAGCAAGGCATCGGCCGTGGTCTCACGGCCAGGCGGTGGCGCGTAAAGCTGCGGCCTGTGGTCGGCCGGCAATCTTTGCACCGCCCAACTGGCGCCCTGGTAGACCAGCGGCAGCGAACGGGCCTGCAACACGACATCCGGCCAGCGATCCACCTGGATCACCATGCCAGCGATGATATAGGCAAGGACCAGCACTGCCGCACCCCGCACCAGGCCGAATACCAGACCCAGTGACCGGTCAAGGCCGCCGATCGGCGACGCGCGCACGATGGCGCTGATCCAGCGCGAAATCAGCATCAGTACGATCAGCGCGATCACGAACACCACGCCGAAGGAGACGGGGTCCACCCAGGGCGACGTGCCGAGCCATTGCTGTGCCTGGGGTCGTACCCGAGGCAGAGCCCAGACAGCGATGAAGATGGCGCCGACCCAGGCGCCCAGACCCAGCACCTCACGCACCAGCCCGCGCATGAAGGCGAGCAATGCGGAGATCGCCAGCACGGCCAGCACGACGGCGTCGACCCAGGTCATTCGTGTGATCCCGTATGGTGCGGTTCACGCTTCGCAGCTCCGGCGCATCGCGATCGCATCATCAAACCGTCACGCAAGGGGGACGGCGCGGTTATCCACTGCAATGGCCGCGACGCCAAGCCAGGAAATCACGTGATGCCCGGCGAATTCGGAGCGAATCGGACGACGAGGTCGGAGATGTGGCCGATTTCCGCCAGTTCGATCCCCTCGGGTGGCGTCATTGGTCGGTTGCCGCGGGCGACCCGGCGCGGCAGCGTCGCCTCCTGGAAGCCTAGTTTGGCGGCCTCCTTCAATCGCGACTCGGCTTGGGCGACCTGACGGATTTCGCCGGACAGGCCGATCTCGCCGAAATACACCATGCCGGGGCTGGTGGGTTGGTCGAACGCGGCAGAGACCAGCGCGGCCGCCACGGCCAAATCGGCCGCTGGCTCTGTCACGCGCAAGCCGCCGGCTATGTTCAGGTAGACATCGGTGGCATTCATCCGGACGCCACCGCGCACTTCCAGGACCGCGAGCAGCATCGCGAGCCGTCCGCCGTCCCAACCGATGACCGACCGGCGCGGACTGCCGCCGGGATTGGGCGACAGCAGTGCCTGCACCTCGACCAGAACGGGCCGGCTGCCCTCCAGGCCGGCAAACACCGCACTTCCGGCGACATTCCCACGCCGCTCGGCAAGGAACAGTGCGGAGGGATTGGCCACCTCGGCCAGTCCGCGTTCGGTCATTTCGAACACGCCGATTTCGTCGGTGGCGCCGAAGCGGTTCTTCACCGCGCGCAGGATGCGGAACTGGTGGCCGCGATCGCCTTCGAAATACAGCACCGCGTCGACCATGTGCTCCAGCACGCGGGGGCCGGCGATGGCGCCGTCCTTGGTGACGTGGCCGACCAGCGCGAGGGCGAATTTTCCGGCCTTGGCGAGCTGGATCAGCTCGAAGCTGGATGCACGCACCTGCGCTACGGTGCCGGGCGCGCTGTCGATCGCGTCCAGCCACATGGTCTGGATCGAGTTCGATCACCACCAGCGCGGCGTCGCCGGCCGATTGCAGGCTGGCTGCGATGTCACGGAGGTTGATCGCGGCGGCGAGTTCCAGGGGTGTGTCATGGACGCCAAGGCGGCGGGCGCGCATCCGCATCTGCTCGATGGATTCCTCGCCCGAGATGTAGAACACGCGACGACCGGCCCGCGCCAGGCTGGCGGCCGCCTGCATCAGCAGGGTGGATTTGCCGATCCCGGGGTCGCCGCCGACCAGGACCGCCGATGCCGGTACCAGGCCGCCGCCCAGCACCCGGTCCAGTTCGATGATGCCGGTGGGGCAGCGCGGCGGCGGTTCGGCAGTGCCGGCCAGGCCGACGAATTCCACACGCCTTCCGACGGCCGCCTTGCCCGCCGGTCCGGGGCGCGCGGCGATGGCCTCCTCGACGATGCAGTTCCATTCCCCGCAGCTTTCGCAGCGTCCCGCCCATTTCGGGCTGACCGCACCGCAGCTCTGGCAGACGAAGCGAGAGGTCGGTTTGGCCAAATTGCTTCCTTGGCGAACGGAGGGGGCGGCCCCTGGTGGGGGTAGGCCCCTGGTGGGTTTCCCTCCTGGTGGGAGTCGCCCCTAGTATTGATTGGCAGTCAGCATCGCCTGGCCACCCTGCTGGATCCTTCACGACGCTGACCAGCAGCAGCCACCCGCGTTGGCCCTGCGACGCCTGGTATTCACGATGGTTCAGGGCTTTCTCTTCCGAATCCGGCTTGTCGCCGGTGACCTTGAAGGCGATCTGCGCGTCCTTCATGTCCTGTTCCAGATCGGTGATCACGGCCGGCCCACTGGCAATTTCGGCGAGCACCGAGCACGAGCCGCCATCTTCCGACACCAGGACGAATTTGCCGTCCTTGTTCGAGGCATCGAACACCACCCCTGGCAAGCCATAGAGAAACTGGTCCTGTGCCTCGGCAGGCAGCTCCTTCAGACCGGTCTTCTTGGCCCAGTCGCGCAATCCATCCTTGTCGCCGGCAAACTGCAGGCAGCTCTGCATGAACAGCCCCGCCACCTGCTTGGCGTTGGCGACGGGTGCTTCGTCCGCGCGTGCCGGGTACCGCCAGCGTCCCCGTCCAGGCAATTGCCATCATGAGCAAGCCAGTTCGCATCATGCCTTGGTCCTCGATCGCCCCCGGTATCGCCAGCCATCTTGTTGCGGCACGTTACGCTGTAGCCTGCCGCTTGTCAGTCATATTGAATAGCCCTCTAGCGGCGGAGTTCCATCTGGATCGGCCCCTCTCGGCGGCCATGGGTGAACTGGTCAACGATCGGGTTGCCGCTGTCCATCAGGCCGGATGCCGGGCCGCTCCAGATGATCCTGCCCTGATAAATCATCGCGGCCGCGTCGCCGATGCGGCGTGCGCTTGCCATGTCGTGGGTGATCGCCACAGCGGTGCTGCCGAGTTGCTTGACGCACTCGACCACCAGGCCGTCGATCACCGCGCCCATGATCGGGTCGAGCCCGGTGGTTGGTTCGTCGAAGAACATGATGTCGGGTTGCGCGGCGATCGCGCGGGCAAGCGCGACACGTTTCTGCATGCCACCGGAAAGTTCCGCCGGGTAAAGCTCACCCACGGTAGCGGCCAACCCGACCTGGGAGAGAAACTCGGCTGCGCGGTTCGGTCCTTCGGGGCGGCGCAGCCGGCGCTGGGCGAGCAGGCCGAACACCACGTTTTCCCAGACCGGCAGGCTGTCGAACAGCGCGCCGTTCTGGAACAGCATGCCGATGCGCGAACGGCTTGCCTCTTGCTCGCGGCGGGAGAGCCTGAGGATGTCGGCGCCGTCGATCTCGATGCTTCCCGAATCCGGTTCAAGCAGCCCCAGGATGCATTTCAGCAGGACGGATTTGCCGGAACCCGAACCGCCGATCACCACCATGGAGGTGCCGGGCATGATGTCGAGATCGATGCCGTCCAGCACGATCTTCTGGCCGAAGCGTTTGCGCAGGTTGCGGAGGCGGATTCTCGGCGTGCCGGTGGTGGTGGTCACGTTCCGCCAGACGCAGTGTTGTTTTCGTCGACCAGACTGGTCTTCGCAACTACGACAGCAGCGCGGAGCGTTGGAAGGTCCCGCGTGATGATCTCCCACATCCGTTGGGGTTCGACCTGGTCGTAGGCATGACGCAGCACATTCCCCAAGCGCACGGATTGCTTGCCAAGGTGGTCCGGGTGCTAGCTGTTCGGCGCGTGTCCCGAGTTTCACTGCGGCTTCGCTTATCCGCTGCAGGCAGCGTTCGATTGCATCGCGCCGCATCCTGTCGGCCTGGAAAGCTGGCCAGTCCATGCCGCCTGCATAAACTTGGATGAGATCGATGTTTTCCAGGATGTCGGCGAATCGCAATGCCGGCCGCTCAGAAGGCACGAACGCCATCCCGCTCGATGGCGTGTTGCAGGGCGGGCCGCCTCGCTGGCATCTCGACCAGATCGACGTCGCGACCCAGCAAGCTGGCCAGTGTGATTCGGGCCTGCTCCAGTTTTCCGAAGTAATCGAAGCCGCCAGACGAGAACGCGTCAGACAGCCGCACGGCCAGATCGATATCCGATTCTGGGCCTGCATCGTTCCGTGCGATGGAACCGAACAGGGTCAGGCCCTCGATACCATGCGCCTGCAGCTCAGCCTGGTGGCCACGCAGCAATGCGATGATTTCATTGCGTGTGAGCGTATCCGCTTGCATCACCATACTTTAGCCAATCCTGGCGGTTTCAGCGAGATGGTCAGTCAGCCGGTGGTGGCGCATGGCGATATGGCGGCCTGGTTGAATGATTTAGTGGATGGTTGGCGTCTGTTCTGCCCGGTCAGAGGATATAATCCAAGCACTGCTTCTCAGAGCAACAAACGCGGAACAGGATGGCCTCCGGTCCTCGATAGTCCTGATCGCGTAGAGACGCTTCGATGATGCTTCCGTCATCGAATGTCAGCACGAGGCAATCACCAGGCCGTAATGCTACATCCGTCACCACATGGCCAATGCGATCACAAAGACGGTTGCGAAATTCCGGCTCACCATCGGACGTTCGCAAATTTGGCCCTCGGACCATGATGCGGGTCAAAATCGTCAGGCCGTAGCCGTCAAAGGCGAGTTGCCAATAATCCATGACGAAAGTGACGGAACTCAATTGCTCCGATACCACCGCCCGCAATGCTGTTGCAAGGTCCTCTGCCATCACCGACAACCTAACGACCCATTTGGGGTTCTGCCGCGCGCCCAGCATCGTTCTCGGCGGGCATACGGATCCGGCCGCTAGGCGCCATCATCATTCTTCTGTTTCAAAATGTGTTACTACTGGTTCGCCGCTCATCGCGCGAAGAACATCTCTGTCAGCACGTAGTCGAACGCAAGGATCAGGATCGAGGCACTGACCACCGCCGCAGTCGTCGCCGATCCCACGCCCTCGGCACCGCCTCGGCTGTTATACCCCTGGTAGCAACCCATCAGCGTGATCAGGAAGCCAAACACCGCGGCCTTCACCAGCCCCGACGTCACGTCCATCGCCTGCACAAAATCCATCGTGTTGCGCAGGTAGGTGTCGTCATTGAAGCCCAGCTTCATCGTAGAAACGATGAAGCCGCCAAGCACGCCCAGAATGTCCGCCACCACCACCAGCATCGGCAGCGCCACGACGCCCGCGAGCAGCCGTGGCGTAACGAGATACTTCATCGGATTGGTCGACAGCGTGGACAACGCGTCGATCTGGTCAGTGACGCGCATGGTGCCGATCTCGGCCGCCATCGCGGCACCGATGCGTCCCGCCACCATAAGGCCCGCCAGCACCGGCCCGAGCTCTCGTGTGATCGACAGCACCACGACGTTGGCAACCGCGCTCTCGGCCGAAAATCGGGCAAATCCGGTGTAGGACTGCAATGCCAGCACCATGCCGGTGAACACCGCGGTCAACGCCACCACCGGCAGGCTGAAATAGCCGATCTCCAGCAGCGCGCGGGCGAACAGCCGGCCATAGAACGGTGGACGGAACAAATGCGACAGGCCGATCGCGGCGAACACCGCCAGCGAACCGGTGGCACGGCACGCACCGATGACACCGCGGCCAACGGCGGCAAGACTGTCCAGCAGCGGGTTCACGCGGGCTGATAGACCCGGTGGAAGCGACGGCCGAGTGACGTCAGCACCTCGTAGCCGTTGGTACCCGCCGCCGCGGCAAGATCGTCGGGCGTCTGCTGTGGGCCGATCAGCTCCAGCCAGGCACCGGGTACGACACCGGGGATTTCGGTCACGTCGAACGTGGTCAGGTCCATGGAGACACGCCCTACCAGCGGTACCGGGGTGTCGTCAAAGAACGCCCGCCCGCACCCGGACAGGCTCCGGTGGAGGCCGTCGGCGTAACCGATACCGGCGGTTGCAATCCGGCTGGGACGTGGCGCGCGCCACGTCGCATTGTAGCCAACACTGTCGCCGGCCGGCACGTCGCGCACCGTCAACACCCGCGCGCGCAGGCGCACCGGCAACCGCATCGGATTGGGCCGATCCGGGGTGGGGTTGACGCCATAGAGCGCGGCACCGGCGCGGGCGAGATCGGAGGCCCAGTCGTGGCCGAGAAAGATGCCGGATGAATTGGCAAAGCTGCGTGGCGCCGGCGGCAATCCGGCGCAGGCGGCGGTGAAGCGGTCGCGCTGCCGTTCGTTCAATTTGTCGCTGGCAACTTCGGACGACACCAGATGCGTCATCACGTAGCGCAGCTCAATCCCCGCCAGGCGCGCGTGGTCCTGTTGCAGCGTTGCGAGTTCCCGCGCGTCGAGGCCCAGACGCGACATGCCGGTATCGACGTGCAGGATGGCCGGCAACCGATGCCCTGCCGCACGCGCCGCCTTGGTCCAGGCATCGACCTCGGTCAGCGAGCCGAGTACCGGGACGATGTCATACGCCAGATAATCCGGTTCGCTGCCGGGAATAAGGCCGCCCAGCACGCCGAGCAGTGCGTCCGGCACGAGTTCGCGGATCGCCAGCGCCTCGTCCAGCAGGGCGACGAAGAAGTGCCGGCATCCGGCCGCGTGCAGGGCAGCAGCAACACGACGCGCACCCAGACCGTAGCCATCTGCCTTCACCACGCCGGCGACCGGGCCGGTCACGTGCAGGCTGCACAACAGACGCCAATTGGCGACGATGGCGCCGAGATCGATGTCGAGGATCGCCGCTGCGTGTGACTCTTGGTTCATCGACAGGGGCGGTCACAGGCGGAGGTCAGGCCGCTGGTGGATCAGCAGGCTAGTCGGACACAGAGCTACACCAGGTGCACACGGAGTTTCACAAAACCGATTCATCGGCGCCTCGCGCGGATGGGCAGTCCGCCGACGAAGGCGCATTGCGCGCAGCGCCGGTCGCCATCTCTGTGAAACTCTGTGTGCACCTGGTGTAACTCTGTGTCCGACTTGCTTGCTTTGCTTGCTTGCGTACGCCCAGTCCCTCAGCTCGCATGCTCGCTGTGCACCACATCGAGATCGGCGAAGCGAGTGAACTGCGCCTCGAAGAATAGCTGAACAGTGCCGGTCGGCCCGTGGCGCTGTTTGGCAATGATCAGGTCCGTCTGATTGTGCACGCGATCCATCTGCCGCTTCCACTCATCCATCGCAGACTGGTACTTGTCCTCGTTTTCGAACGCCGCGATCTTCGGCATGCGTTGCTCAAGGTAGTACTCGTCACGATAGATGAACATCACCACATCGGCGTCCTGTTCGATAGTGCCGGACTCGCGCAGGTCGGCGAGTTGCGGTCGCTTGTCCTCACGCGTCTCGACGGCACGCGACAGCTGCGACAGCGCGAGAACCGGCACCGCGAGTTCCTTGGCGATCGCCTTTAGCCCCTGGGTGATCTGGCCAATCTCCAGCACACGGTTCTCCGGCCTTGTCCCCGCGGCGGGACGCATGAGCTGTAGATAGTCGACCACGATCAGCGACAATCCCTTGGTGCGTTTCAGCCGCCGCGCGCGCGTGCGCAAGGCCGACAGGGTGATCGCCGGCGTGTCGTCGATCTCGATCGGCAGCGCGGCGATATCACGTGAGACCTGAACGAATTTGTCGAAGTCGCGCTGGCTGATGTCGCCGCGGCGAATGCTGTCGGACGAAACGCGCGACTCCTCGCTTAGCAGGCGGGTCGCCAACTGCTCCGCGCTCATCTCCAGCGAGAATATCCCGACACAGCGCTTCGCGGCGGCATTCGGATCGGCCGTGCGGGCCTCGGCCAGCAGCGCCTTCGCGGCGCCAAACGCGACCTTGGTGGCAAGCGCCGTCTTTCCCATGCCAGGCCGCCCCGCCAGGATCATCAGATCCGAAGGATGCAGGCCGCCCAACTTGGCATCCAGATCGCGCAGGCCGGTGGTCAATCCCGAGACATGGCCCACCCGCTTGAAGGCTCTCTCGGCGCCGTGGATAGCCTCGGTCAGCGCGCGCTCGAAGCTCACGAACCCACCGGCAATGGCGCCGTCGGTGGTAAGCTGGAACAGCGAATGCTCGGCCGCCTCGATCTGCTGCGCGCCATCGAGTTCGGCATCGGCGCCGAACGCGTTGTTGACCACCGTCTCGCCGATGTCGATCAACTGCCGGCGCAGCCATGCATCGTGGATCGCACGGCCATACTCGCCGGCATTGATGATGCCCACCATCGCGGTGAGCAGGTGCGCGAGATACGTGGTGCCGCCGACTTCCCCCAGCACGCCGGAATGCTCGAACTCGGCTTTCAGCGTCACCGCATCGGCGAGCTGACCGGCTTCGACGCGCCGGGTGATCGCCTGGAAGATGCGGCCGTGAATCGGATCGGCGAAATGCTCGGGCGCGAGGAACTCGGAAACCCGCTCATAGGCGCGATTGTTGGCCAGCAGGGCGCCGAGAAGCGCCTGTTCCGCCTGCGCGTTCGACGGCGGCAGGCGCTGGGACAAACCAAGCAGGGGCGAATCGATGGTATTCACGGTACCGGAAGCATACGCCCGCTGGAGTCGCTCGGGGAGTTATTCGGCCTGTGGATGTGTGTGGTACATGGGGATGATTACCACGGACGGATGATTGCCAGGGAGGCGACCAACGCGCGCGGCTGCGCGACCGCAGCGACAGAACAAACCCGGCGGCGTCGCTCCGCGAGATTGCTTCATCGCTGCTCTCCTCGCAATGCCTGTGGTGCTTAGTTCCCCTGGCTCAGCACGCTTGATTTCTGACTGGCGACAGCCGCCGTGTCGAACGCCGTGATATAGTCGCGCGTCAACGGCACCGCGGACTGGCTATGAGCCAGCTGTATCTGGAACACCATGTGCCCCTCGCGGCGGAACGCAATCTCCGAGCCGCACAGATAGAATTCGAACATCCGACAGAAGCGTTCGTCATACAGCGATGCGATCGTATCGCGGTTGGCGATGAAGCGACGGCGCCAGTGGCGTAGCGTCTCGGCGTAATGCAGCCGCAGTATCTCGACGTCGGTGGCGATCAGGCCGCTTTTTTCCACATGCGGTATCACCTCGGACAGCGCGGGGCAGTAGCCGCCCGGGAAGATGTATTTGGCGATCCACGGATTGGTGAAACCAGGCCCGTCGCTGCGGCCAATCGCGTGCAGCAGCGCCACGCCTTCAGGGTTCAGGCAGCGCGCCACGGTATCGCAGAACGTGCGGTAGTGCACGACGCCGACATGCTCGAACATGCCTACCGAGACAATGCGGTCGAACTTTCGATCCAACGCGCGATAATCCAATAGCTCGAACGATACGCGGTCCTGCAACCCTTCGGCCGCGGCGCGGGCGCGTGCTTCGTTCAACTGCTCGGTCGACAGCGTGATCCCGGTGACCGACGCACCATGATCACGCGCCAAGGTCAACGCCAGTCCGCCCCAGCCGCAACCGATGTCGAGCACCGAAAGGCCCGGACGGTCGAGGCAGAGCTTTGCCGCGATGTGGCGCTTCTTGGCGATCTGCGCCTCCTCCAGCGTCTCTTCGCCGCGTGGGAAATAGCCGCAGGAGTACTGCCGGTCGCGATCCAGGAACAGGCTGTAAAGCCGCCCGTTCAGGTCATAGTGGTGCGCCACGTTGCGTCGCGCCCGGGACGCGGAGTTGTACTGGTCGATGCGGCGTTTGATCACGCCGAGAGTCGAGCGCAGGCGGGCAATCGGATGGCCCTCGGCGTTCGCCATCACATTCAGCGCCAGCACCTCGATCACGTCGTAAATGCCGCAGCTGTCCGGCCGCAGGCCACCATCCATGTAGGCTTCACCAACCGCCAGTGTCGGGTTCAGCACCAGGCCACGGATCGTCCGGCTATCACGCAGCGCGATAGCTGCTTCCGGCCCGGAACCGGCTGGTCCGGCATAGCTGGTGCGCTGCCCGTCGGGCCAGCGTACCGTCAGCCGGCCAACGACAACAAACCGGCGCAGGATGGCGTCAAGGGTTTTTCGCATCGCTTTGACCCCCACCGTCGCAACAGGGAAGGGATTACAATGGCGTAATCCTGCTGCGCTAGTCAAAACCCGTTGCGGGCGGGGTCAGTTCGGGCCGCGGAAGATCACTGATGCGTTGGTCCCGCCGAAGCCGAAGCTGTTGGACAGCGCCAGGTTTACCTTGCGATCCTGCGCGGCCCAGGGAATTCGATTAATCACGCTTTGTCGGCTAGGCGCGTCGAGGTTCAGCGTCGGGGGCACCACCCCGTCACGGATCGCCAGGATGGAAAACACCGCCTCGACCGCTCCAGCCGCGCCCAGCAGATGGCCGGTCGCCGACTTGGTGGACGACATCGCCAAACCCTTCGCCGCGTCGCCGAATACCAGCTCGACCGCCTCCAGCTCCAGGTCGTCGCCCAGTGGCGTAGAGGTTCCGTGGGCGTTGACGTACTGGATCTGCTCGGGCGTCACGTGGCCGTTCCGCATCGCCGCCCGCATGGAACGCACCGCGCCGTCATGCCCTTCGGCAGGTGCGGTGATGTGATAGGCATCGCCCGACATGCCGTAGCCGGCGATCTCGGCGTAGATCTTCGCCCCACGCCGCTTCGCGTGCTGGTACTCCTCCAGCACCACCACGCCGGCGCCTTCGCCCATCACAAAGCCGTCACGATCCTTGTCCCATGGGCGCGATGCCGCCGGGGGACGGTCGTTGAAACCGGTGGACAGCGCGCGAGAGGCGCAGAACCCGGCGATCCCGAGTTCGCACACCGCGGCCTCGGTGCCGCCTGCCACCATGACATCGGCATCGCCCAGCATGATCAGCCGCGACGCATCGCCGATCGCATGCACGCCGGTGGCGCAGGCCGTCACCGCCGAATGATTCGGTCCCTTGAAGCCGTATTTGATCGAGACGTGGCCCGACGCGAGGTTGATCAGCGCGGATGGGATGAAGAACGGCGACAGCCGGCGCGCGCGACCTTCGTGCACCTGGATCGATGCCTCGAAGATCGTCTGTAGTCCGCCGATGCCGGAGCCGATCATCACGCCCGTGGCGCAGCGATCGTCCTCGGCTTCCGGCATCCAGCCGGAATCTTCCACCGCTTCGCTGGCCGCGACCATGCCGAGATGGATGAACCGATCCATCTTCTTCTGGTCCTTCACCGGGATCCACTCGCTGATGTCCAGCCCGCCGGTAGCCCGCACGCCCGGGGGAACCTGTCCGGCGACCTTGCATGGCAGGTCTTTCGCATCGAAGGCCTGAATGGCGCTGATACCCGATTCGCTGCTGATCAGGCGCTGCCACACCCGCTCGACTCCGAGCCCGAGGGGACAGGCAATCCCCATGCCCGTCACCACCACACGCCGCATCGCTTGGACCTCCCAGGCGGGCCGATCAGGCGGCCTTCTGCTTCTCGATGTAGTCGATTGCGTCCTTCACGGTGCTGATCTTCTCGGCGGCATCTTCAGGGATTTCCACGCTGAAGGCTTCCTCGAACGCCATGACCAACTCGACGGTGTCCAGGCTGTCGGCGCCAAGATCGTCGATGAACGAGGCCTCGGGCGTCACTTTCGCTTCCTCGACCCCCAGGTGCTCAACCACGATCTTTTTTACCTTGTCCGCGATCTCGCTCATCGGCTGTGCAACTCCTCCTGAAGGGTCCCGCTCCGGGTATCGTCCGGGCCTGTTGATGCCGCCATTCCTCGGCCGGACGAAGCTTTCGGGCGATTAGCATGGTTTCCGCGGGCGCGCCAACCGGCGGCCAGCACGACGTGCCTCGTGTGCGATCCAGAACTTTTGTGCCACTCTGCAATGAGCTTACGTTCACGCGGCAGCGGGGGACCGACGCCGTTCATTTTTGATAAGATCGACCCGGCGGACCTGCCAAGCGACCGGGGTGGGGGAGAAGCATGCAGGCCGCCCGCTGGATGCGCGCATTTGCCGCCCTTGGAATCCTGCTCCTGGCAGGCACGCTCGCCCGCTCCTGCTATCTCGACCAGCAGGTCGCGCGGCTGCCCTGCAGCGATCCGGCCATCGCCGGCGATGCGGCGAAGGACAATGCGAGTAAGGTCGGCGCCCCGGCTCCGTTCGTGGTCAATTTCGCTCCGAAGAAAATCGAGCTGGGCTCGCAGGTCTGCATCGCGGTCACAGGGGCGCAAAGCGTCGCCACCGATAAGGCTGGCAAGCCCGCGCTGCATCTCTTCATCGACGACCTTGAACTCAAGGGCTCCGTGGGCAGGTTTGCCGATCCCGGAAAAACCCTGGTGCTGTTCAACGTCACGCGAACGGCGGATGAACTCGGAAGCCTGGGCCACGATCATCGGTCACCTGGGACGCGGCAGCGGCGGCGCCGCACTCGGCAGTGTCCGTGCCCGTATCGGCGCCGGCACCGACAGCGGCGAATTCGATGGCGCGACCCTGCCGCCAATCGAACTGACCATCATCGATCCGCTGACGTTCGCCCTCGGCATTGCAGCGCTCGTCGCTGCCGTGGTCGCCTTGTGCCTGGCGGCACGCACCAGCGCCATTCTGCGCGATGGCGACGCCGAATCCACTTTCAGCCTGGCGCGTGTCCAGATGGCGTTCTGGCTGTATCTCATCACCGCGGCTTTCTTGTATGTCTGGCTTGTCACCGGCGACTACAACGGCGTCTTGACGAGCCAGGCACTGACGCTGCTCGGGATTTCCGGAACCACCGGGCTGATGGCAATCGCCGTTAATCCGTCGACCGTCCCCACCGCGTCCCAGGGGTTCTGGACGGACATTCTCAGTGACGGCGGCGGCATCGCCTTGCATCGTCTGCAAATCGTCGTCTGGACCGCAATCCTCGGCGCGGTTTTCCTCGCCGAGATCTACAACTCGTTCCGGTTGCCGACGTTCAATTCCAATCTGCTGATCCTGATGGGAATCTCCGGAGTTACCTACGTCGGGTTCAAGTTCAACGAGAAATGACGTCAGGGCAATCATATCGCCATCCGGGGAAAGGAGAAGAAGCGACGTTCGCTTCCACCTCGAGCAGAGAACTGGCTATAACGAATGCGGCGCCTATCGCGTTGATCCATCCGGTGCTTGGATGAACTCGGAACCTCGTTCGATCTCGGGACACCATCATAGCCTGATGCCACCGATCCCACTGATGCGAACTGCCAGCATGACGGATACAGCCATGAGCGAAGACTTGCCGCTGCCAAAGTCCATTCGTGCGGAAGGCATGGCGTCCTATCTGCATGAACTCCCGCGTGAGAACTGCCCCTACCCGCCCGACTCTGACGAACGGGAACCCTGGCTTGAGGGTTGGGACCAGGCCGCACGCCGGGACAGCACCGGCAGGGACGCCTGATGGCCTCGAAACGAAGCCCTACGCAACCAGCCGTCAGTTCGAACGCGTCGCGGTCGTGGCCGCTGCCGGCGTCGCGCTGACAAGCTGCTGAGCGCAGATATCCGCGGCTCCTGCCACAGGGTCCTTGCTACCGGGCATCGTCGTCCAGCCAGCCTTCCTGACAAGATCACCCCGTTCGTAGCTGTCGGCCTTCTTCAGCGCGGCAAGCTGCGCGGTCGCATCTGGCCCGCTGTCGAACCGGCTGACGCAGTCCGCCGCTGCCAGTTGCGCACTGGCCCCGGCGGCGGCGTCGGCGGCCATGGTCGTCGCGGTGCCCCCGGTCACCCAACCACCCCAAGTGAAGCCGATCAGCATGGTGGCAGCGATGCAAGCCACGCACGACCACAACCAAATCCCCTTGGACGGCCGGTACCCCTCCCAGCGCCGCCCAAGACTTGTGTTATCTGCCATTTTCATCTCCCTGTATCGTCCGACCCGCGAGAAATGCTTGCCTACGTTAGCGCTCGGGACCATGGGTCTGCGTGGGGTGTTCCGAAAGGTTCGGAAACTACTCATTGGAAATTTCAGGGCAGTCTGTTCGGGTTCGGCATCAAGGTGCGGCGATAGTCACTTGACCAACACGTCCCACCCATGACCCAGCCAATTCCGGCACGACGCAGCGCCATCATGTTCTGGTTCGCCGTTGTGCTGACCGGTGTCGGCACCGGTTTGGCCGCGGCGGCGCTGACCGGCCTGCTCGAGCTTGTGCAGCATCTGATATGGGGCGGTGCCGGCCTCGATCTGCTTCAGGCAGCCTCTCGCGCAACGCCGTGGTGGCATCTCCTGGCGCTTGTCGGTGCGGGACTGCTGACCGGGGCCGGGCAACTGTTGCTCACGCGCCTGTCGAGCGCCAACGGCATCGACATCACTGCCGCGATCTGGTTCTACGCGGGCCGGCTGCCCACGCTGCGCACGCTGGGCAGTGCCGTGCTGTCCGTGGTGATCGTCGGCATGGGCGCCGCCTTGGGTCGCGAGGGCGCGCCCAAACAGGCCGGCGCCGTGATCGCCAACACGATGTCCGACCGGGTTCGCCTGTCCGACGAGCAACGCCGGCTGCTGGTCGCCTGCGGCGCAGGGGCCGGGATGGCGGCCGCCTATGGCGTGCCGCTTGGCGGTGCGCTGTTCGCACTGGAAGTGCTGCGCGGCGCGCTCGCGCTGCGCTTCGTGCTGCCCGCCCTGGTCACCACGCTGGTCGCGACGGGCGTGTCGTGGATTTTTCTGCCCAACGCGCCGACCTACGTGATCCCTGCCTATCCGGGTTCGCTCTCCAGCACCGGATGGGCGCTCGTGGCCGGGCCGATCATGGGCCTGGTATCGGTGCTCTATGTCCGGTCGGTGGCATGGGCCGATGGTCACAGGCCAAAAGGCCGGCACCGGCTGTGGGCACCGGTTGCGGCTCTCGGCGTGTTGGGCATGGTATCGATCCCGCTGCCGCAATTGCTCGGCAACGGCCGCGACGTGGCGGAACTGGCATTCACCGGGCAGATCAGCCCGCTGCTGCTCGTGGCGCTGTTCCTGCTGCGGCCAGCCGCGACATTGCTATGTCTCGGCTCCGGCGCACCCGGGGGACTGTTCACGCCATCGCTGGCGATGGGAGCGATGTTGGGCGGCGTGCTGGGGTTGCCCTGGTCGTGGCTCTGGCCCGGCGTGCCACCGGGGCTGTTCGCGCTGGTGGGCGCCGGCGCGATGCTCGCGGCCACAACGCAGGGGCCGATTTCGGCCATTGTGCTGATCATGGAGCTGACCGGATACGCCCGCATGGCGATCGTTCCGCTGCTGCTGGCGGTGGCGACCGCGACGCTGGTCGCGCGCACCATCGAGCCACGATCCGTCTACGACGCGCGCCTGAGCGACCAGCAGGTCCGCGAACGACAGCGTGCGCGCGATCACGCACCAAACGAGCTGCCGCCCAACTGACGATCGCCCGTAGCCATCGCGCGGACCGCCGCCTGATGCCGTAACAAGGCGCCAGACACAAGGCTTGGCTATGACTTCGCAGGCGGTACGGCTGTGTCGGCCACCACGACAGGCATGATCTTGCTGACCTGTTGGTTTGCTTCCGCCTGTTGCGCCGGCAACAAGGTGGGCAACAGCGCGTCACGTTCATGCTGCGCCTGCGCATTACCGCGCAGCGCGGCGACTTCCAGCCAGGCATACGCCGCAACCGGATCGGCTGGGCTTCCGATGCCCTCGTGCAGCATGCGCCCCAGGTCGAGCGCCGCACGCGCATCGCCGCCCTTGGCAGCGGCGGTCAGGTAAGTGCGCGCCTTGGCGAAGTCTGGCGGTACTGCGTTGCCGTCGAGGTAAAGCTCGCCCAACCGCGTGCCGGCCTGCATGACGCCGCCCGCCAAGGCTTTGGAATATTGCGCCATCGCGGCCTTGACATCGATGGCGGTGCCCAAGCCGCGGTCCAGCGCGTGCCCGTACCAGTAAGCTGCATGAGGATCGCCCGCATTGGCCAAAGTCCGGAACGCTGCCGTGGCGGGCGCAAGTTGGCCTGTGTCGAAGTCGGCAACCGCCTGCTTCAAATTCATCGGCGGCACCGGCGTCGCCGTGTGCCACACGCGTCCAAACAGGCCGACACTCGCCAGGCCGAGCAGGCCGGCAATGAGATATGGCAGCGCCAGTTGTCGGCCGGTGGCCGGCTTCCGGTCTTGTAGAATGTTCGCCATTTCTGATGACCTCCGTAACCGCATATGGGACGCGGTCGGAGTGCGCGTATGGACGACAGCCTAAACAATTCGCCATGTGGCGGTTGGCCCGAGGCCGCGTGGCTCAGCCCATTGCCCCGGATTCGGCAGCCCTGCCGCGAGGGTTTCCCGCCGCTTCCGCCCTGATCGCGACAATCGCCGCACTGAAAACAGCTTCCGCGGCCAGAAATATCCGGTCTGGCAATTGAACCGCTGGCACTGCCTTCCGCCGAGGCCCTCAATCGCCGCCAGCAGCCTCAAAGCATCGCCATCCCGCCGTTCACATGCAGCGTCGCGCCGGTAACCCAGGCTGCCTCATCCGACGCCAGATAGGCCACCGCAGCGGCCACGTCGTCCGGCTGGCCGAGCCGGCCGAGAGGGATCGAGTCGGTCAGCTTGGTGCGCTGCTGTTCGGACAGCTTGTCGGTCATTGGCGTGGCGATGAAGCCGGGCGCCACGGCATTCACCGTAATGCCGCGCGACGCGACTTCCTGCGCCAGCGCCTTGGTCATGCCAACCAGTCCGGCCTTCGCGGCAGCATAATTCGCCTGGCCGGCGTTGCCCGTCGCCCCGACAATGGACGAAATATTGATGATGCGCCCTGCGCGCCGCCGCAGCATGCCGCGCAGCGCCGATCGCGTCAGGCGGAACGGTGCGCTCAGGTCGATGTCCAGCACCGCCTGCCAGTCCTCATCGCGCATGCGCAATGCCAGCATGTCGCGGGTCATGCCGGCATTGTTGACCAGGATGGCCAGCGGCCCCGCCGCCGCTTCCGCCGCGGCAATCAGCGAATCGGGCTCGCTGGCATCACGCAGATCGGCCGGGCAGACGAACGCCCGTTCGCCCATTGCCGCGGCCAGTGCGTCGAGTGCGTCGCGCCGCGTGCCGGACAGCGCCACGATGGCGCCCTGCGCGTGCAGCGTCCGCGCGATCGCCGCACCGATGCCACCCGAGGCTCCGGTGATCAGCGCCGCCTTGCCATCGAGCCGGAACATTTTCCGCTCCGTCAGAATTTCTTCAGGCCCCGCGTCGATCTCGGCCGGCGTCGCCGCGTTGGCGGTGGCGGCGTCGGGCGCGATGCGGCGGATCAATCCGGACAGCACCTTGCCGGCGCCAAGTTCGACGAAGCTGTCCACACCAAGCTCCACCATCGCGTTGACGCATTCGCGCCAGCGCACCGTGGCGGTGACCTGCCTTACCAACAGGTCGCGGATTTCCACAGGATCGGTGGCCTTGGCGGCGGACACGTTGGCGATCAGCGGCACGCTTGGCGGACCAGGCGGGGTGTTTGCCAGCGCCTCCGCCATGGCGTCAGCGGCGGGCGCCAGCAGCGAGCAATGGAACGGCGCGGACACCGGCAGCAACATCGCCCGCCGCACGCCTTTGGTTGCGGCGATCGCCACCGCCCGCTCGATCGCCTCGCGATGCCCGGAGATGACGATCTGGCCGGCGCCGTTGTCGTTGGCCACTTCGACCACCTGGCGCGCCGCGTCATGGCCGGGCTCGACCCGGCCATCGCCCTCTCCATCGCCTTTGGCACCACCGCCGCCTCGGCGCAGATTTCTTCCGCCTGCGCCATGTCCGCGCCGAGCAGCGCCGCCATGGCGCCTTCACCGGCCGGCACCGCCTGCTGCATGGTCTGGCCGCGCAGCTTCAACAGGCGAGCCGCATCGGCGATGGAGAAGCTGCCGGCGGCGGCAAGCGCGGAATATTCGCCCAGTGAATGACCCGCGACGACCACCGCCTTCTGCCGCAGCGTAAAGCCGCCTTCCTTCTCCAGCACACGCAGCACCGCGAGCGAGTGCGCCATCAGGGCGGGCTGCGTGTTCTCGGTCAGGATCAGGTCCTCAGCCGGGCCCTTCGAACATCAGCCTGGAAAGCTTCTGACCGAGCGTATCGTCGACTTCCTGGAACACCTCGCGCGCGGCAGTGAAGGCGGCGGCGAGGTCGCGTCCCATGCCCACGGCCTGACTGCCCTGGCCCGGGAAGATGAAGGCATGAACCGGCATAAGGGAGGCTCCCGATAGGGGCGTGGGCGGTGCGGTAGCTTTGGGTTGCCGGGCTGTCAATGCTGGCTGCGATCAAGACCGACGCAACGGGATCGGCACGCGGGTATGCACGGCGGGGCATGTTTTGGCACGAAATGGGCGGCTGGTACTGCGCCGCTGGAACAACGAGACCCTCAGCAATACCGATGCTGTGATCCGCGATGCGTGTTGGGCACGTGCCGGGGCGGCCCCCTCCCCGACCCCCTGCCGCGTTAACGCGGCAGAGGGAAAATACCCCGTTCCATGTCCGCGACGATCCGCCGCGCTGCCGCCGCCGGATCGTCGGCCTGCGTGATCGGCCGTCCCACCACCAGATAATCCGCACCACGCGCGATCGCCTGCGCCGGCGTCGCGTGCCGTTTGTGATCGTCCACCGATCCACCCGGCTCGCGAATTCCCGGCGTGGCGATCAGCAGCTGCTCCGCGCCCGCCATCCGCCGTATTGCATCAGGATCATCGTGCGCCGATGCGATCATGCCGTCGCAGCCGCATTCCACCGCCTGGCGCACGCGCAGCCGGATCAGCTCCGCCACCGACAGCGCATATCCCATCTCGCGCACCGCCGCATCGTTGAGACTGGTCAGCACACTGATCGCGAACACCTTGGTGCGCTGCGACCCGGCTTTACCGGCAACCGCTGCACGCATGATCTCCGGATCGCCATGCACCGTAACGATACTCACGCCCCGCTCGGTCGCGCGCGCGACGCCCTGACGCACGGTCTCGCCGATGTCGTACATCTTCGCATCGAGAAACACCCGCTTGCCCTGCCCGATAAGCCCGTCGATGAAGCGCTCCGCTCCCGGCGCGAACAAAAGCCACAGCCCGACTTTGTAAAACGACACGATGCCGTCGAGTTGCCCGGCCAGACGCACCGCGCCATCGATGGTCGGCACATCCAGCGCCACGATCAGCCGTTCGGCCATTGTCGCCGGGACATCGCGTGCCATTCTGCTCTCCCCTGCCATCAGGTCGGCCGGCGCGGCACGACGAGTTTCGGTGTGAAGCTCTGCACCATCTCGCCGTGTTGGTTCAACGTCACGCAGCGCACCACCACCGTGCCCCGGTCCGGCTTGGAGCGCGACGGGGTAATTTCCAGCACCTCGCATTCCACGTGCAGCGTGTCGCCGGGCCGCACCGGCTTGGTCCACAGCAACTCGCCGCCACTGCCGATGATGCCGCCGGCGATCGGCAGCCCACCGCCAACGATCAACCGCATCATCATGCCGGCGGTATGCCAGCCGCTGGCCACCAGCCCGCCGAACAGCGTCTTGCGCGCGGCCGTGTCGTCCATATGAAACGGCTGCGGATCATACTCCGACGCGAACCGTTGGATTTCGGCAGCGTCCACGGTGTACGTGGCACTGGCGAAGCGTTGGCCGACCGTCAGATCGTCCAGGTAGAGCGAATCCATGCGGCCAGCATAGCCGCGCTCGCGGGGCGGGACTACGCTGCCGCGTGGAGGATCTGCCGATGCCCGACATCATGCCGCCCGCCGGAGCCGCCTTGCTCGACGCCATCCGCGGTGTGGTCGGCGAGCGCGGTCTGCTGGTCGGCGACGCGGACACCGCCGCCTATACCGAGGATTGGCGCCGTCTGTATCGCGGCCGCACGCCGGCGGTGATCCGCCCCGCCAACACCGACGAACTCTCCCACGTGGTGCGCCTGTGCGCCGGTGCGCGCGCGCCGATCGTGCCGCAGGGCGGCAACACGTCGATGGTCGGCGGCGCGACGCCGGCGGAGGACGGCAGCGAATTCGTGCTGAGCCTGGCGCGCATGGCGCGCATTCGCGACATCGATCCGCTCGATCTGACGATGACGATCGAGGCGGGTGTCACGCTGAAGGCGGCGCAGAATGCCGCTGTCGATGCGGGGTGCCTGTTGCCGCTGTCGATCTCGTCGGAAGGCAGCGCGCAGATCGGCGGCGTACTCGCCACCAATGCCGGTGGCAACAACACCGTACGCTACGGTAATGCGCGCGACCTGGTACTCGGGCTGGAAGTCGTGCTGCCGGACGGCACGGTGTGGAATGGATTGCGCCGTCTGCGCAAGGACAACACCGGCTATTGCCTGCGTCAGTTATTCGTCGGCTCGGAAGGAACACTCGGCGTCATCACTGCGGCGGTGCTGAAACTCGTGCCGCGACCACGCGAAACATGCGTGGCGCTGTGCGCCGTCGCCTCGCCGGATGCGGCATTGCAACTGTTCGGTCGCTTCCAGTCGCACGACCCGGCTGCGGTGCAGGCGTTCGAATACATGTCCGGTCTGGGAATCGAATTCGTGCTGCGGCATATCCCGGGCGCTGTGCTGCCACTGGCTCGGAACGCGCAGCATTACGTTCTGGTGGAACTCGCCACACCGCGTCCCGATGCCGGCCTGCGCGCCGCGCTGGAAACGGTGCTCGAGCATGCGCTTGACGATGGCTGGTGCAGGACGCCGCGCTGGCCGACACGGAAGCGCAGCGCACCGCGATCTGGCGACTGCGCGAGGAACACTCAGAAGCGCAGAAGCGCGCAGGCGCCAGCGTGAAGAACGACGTGTCGGTGCCGGTATCGAAAGTGCCGGAATTCATCCGCCGGGCCACTGTCGCATGCGAAGCGTTGGTCCCCGGCATTCGCGCGGTGCCATTCGGCCACATGGGCGACGGCAACATCCACTTCAATCTGGTCCAGCCGGCGGGCGCCGATCCTGCATGGTTCCTGGCGCAGGATCACGCGATCATGGACACGGTGAACCAGGTGGTGCGCGCGCTGGACGGCAGCTTCTCGGCGGAACATGGCATCGGCAGATTGAAGCCGTACATGATGCCGGATTGGCGAGGCGGGGCGGAACTGGAAACAATGCGTCGGATCAAGGCCGCGCTCGATCCGTTGGGGATCATGAACCCTGGGAAGCTGCTGCCGTAAACCCACGGTGACTGCAAGCCGGGTCGCGTCGCTTCTTGCAATGACAGCATGGACCAGGAGATGAGATGGCGCTGCTGGCAGGTTTCCGCGTTGTTCAGATCGGCCATGGCCTGGCTGCGGCCGTCTGCGGGCGGCTGCTTGCCGATGTCGGCGCCGCCGTCACCTGTGTCGAACCAGACAATTCGACAATGTTCGCGGCATATCTCAATCACGGCAAGTCGATTGCGTCCGCCGACAATGCGCTGCCGGCCGCTGACCTGATCGTCTGTGAAGGCCGGCCAGCCGATCTCCGTGCACACGGCCATGACGCCGATGCACTGCGTCGCCTGAACGCGACTGCTGCGATCGTGCTCATCAGCCCATTCGGTCAGACCGGGCCAAAGGCGAACCATCCAGCGACCGATCTCACGCTGCTTTATGCCAGCGGCATCGCCAGACTGTTGACCGGGCAGGTGGACGACCTGGCGGAGGCGCCGATCCGCCCGGTGGGCGAACAATCTGCCTTCATCGGCGGCATTGCCGCAGCCTGTGCCGGCATGCATGCAGCACTGCTGAAACCATCTGGCGCCATCGTCGATGTGTCGATCGAGGAAGCGCTGGCGACGCTGGCCATGGCCGAATTGACCGGCGCCGGGCTGCACGGTCGCGCCCGGTCGCGCAAGCGCATCACCGACGGCAACGGCGCGACGGTCTGCATTCTGCCGGCACGCGATGGCTTCGTCGCGATTTCGCCACGCGAGGAACGGCAGTGGACGGCGTGGCTGGAGGCAATGGGTTCGCCGGACTGGGGCAACGATCCACGCTTCTCCACCAAGCCCGGCCGCGTCGCCAACTGGGATGCGCTGCACGCGCTGATGTCGGAATGGAGCCGCCAGCACGACAAGCAGTGGATCGCCGATACCGCGCAAACCGCGCATGTGCCGAGTTTCCCGCTGCGCGAGCCGGCGGAGCAGCTTGCATCACCTCAGCTCCGGCATCGCGATTTCTATCACGCGATCGAGCTCGAAGGCCGCACGGTCAAAGCGCCCGGTCCGCCGTTCGGGCTGACAATTGCGCAGTCCGCTGTGCAGTCTGCCCGAACCACGCCTGACGCGCGCGGGCCGATGCCGCTATCCGGCATACGCGTGCTCGATTTCAGTTGGGTGATCGCGGGTCCGACAACGACGCGCTATCTCGCGGCGATGGGCGCCGATGTGATCAAGGTCGAGGCGCCAGGCCGCGGCGATCCAGGCCGCGCGTCCGAACTGCACACTGTTCTAGGCCAGGCAAAGCGCGGCATCGTGCTCGATCTGAAGCAGCCCGCGGCGGTGGACGTTGCGCGCGCACTCGCTGAACGGTCCGATGTGCTGGTGGAAAACTTTGCCACCGGGGTGATGGACCGTCTGGGGCTCGGCGCGGCCACGCTGCAACAGCGCAACCCCAACCTGCTGTACGTCTCGGCGTCGGGCATGGGCCGCACCGGACCGGAGTCGCACGCCGTCGCGTACGGCACGCTGCTGCAATGCTACGCCGGCTTCGCCGGGCTGAACCGGCATCCCGATATTCCGCCGCGCGTCGGGTTCGCCTGGCTCGATCCGATGTGCGGCATGATGCTGGCCTTCATCGTGGCCGCCGGCATCTGGCAACGCCGAAGGACCGGCAGCGTGGCGCGGATCGATTTCTCGATGATCGAGGCGATGCTGTGGACCATGGCGGACCCGTTGCTGGCAACCCAATGCGGTGCCCCGCCGAAGCCGCAAGGCAACCATTCCGACCGTCACTTCCCGCACGGCGCGTGGCGCTGTGCCGGGGATGACGATTGGATCAGCGTCGCGGTCGGCAGCGACAATGAATGGCGGAACCTGTGCGCCATTGTCGCCGCATTATCGCCGATGATGGCGCTGAATTCGCAACAGCGCATCGCGCGGCGGGACGCGATCGACGGGTTGCTTGGCACTTGGCTGCGCCCGCAGACAGCCGACGCTGCGGAGGCCACATTGCTGCGAGGCGGCGTGCCGGCGGCAGCGTTGGCCAACGCCCTGGACCTCGTCGGCAGCAACCATCTGCGCGAACGCGGGTTCTGGGAAGCGCATGACACCGGCGTTCTGCCCGGGCTGCCCTGGCGCGCCAGCTTCGGTCGCACATCGGGCGCCGCGCCAGGCCTTGGCGCCGACACCGACACAGTGCTGGCCGAAGTGCTCGAACTATCGGCCGACGAAATCGCCGCGCTGCGCCAATCGGGCGCGCTCGGATAGAGCATCCGTTGCACTTGGATAAGCAAAGGAAAGTTTCGCCATGCCAAAGCCAACCCGCCCCGCAAAGCAGCCGCCCGGCGTCTATCACTTCGGACTCGGCGACACCGTTGTGACCGCCGTGAACGATGGAATGCTTGGCGACGACACGTTCAACTTCTTCGACGTCGTCACCAACCTTCCCAAGAGCGAAGCCGAGGCATTGCATCGTGCAACATTTCGTGCCCTGCCACCGCGCCTGGCAGTGAACGCATTCCTGCTGCATCTGTCCGATAGACTGGTGCTGGTCGATGCCGGCTGCGGCGCCAACATGGGACCGACGCTCGGCCACCTCGTCGGCAATCTGGCAACGATCGGCGTCAAGCCAGGCGACATCGACACGATCCTGGTCACGCACCTGCACCCGGACCATGTCGGCGGTTTGGTCGATGGGTCAGGCCATGCGGTGTTTTCCAACGCGGAACTGGTGCTGCACGCCGCGGAGGCGACCTATTGGTCGGACGAAAAGCTGCTGACCCAGGCTGCCAATGACCAAGACAGGCAGTTCGTGCAGCTGTCGCGCGCCACGCTTGCCGCATACCGCGATCGCACGCGCACCGTTACAAGCGGCGAGGCGTTGCCTGGCGTCACCGCAATCCCGGCGCCCGGCCATACACCGGGTCACACGGGATGGCTGATCGCATCCGCTGGCGACACATTGTTGATATGGGGCGACATCGTGCATCTGCCCGGCATCCAGTTCGCGCATCCGCAGGCCGGCATGGCATTCGACGTCGATGGCGCGCAGGCGATTGCGAGCCGCCGCCGCATCATGGAAATGGCTGCGGCCGACCGGTTGCGCGTCACCGGCATGCATCTGGACTTTCCAGGGTTTGGCTACGTTGTGCGTGCCGGCGAAGCCTACGCGTTTGTGCCGGAAGTCGTGGACCGCGGCGGTCTGACGGACCCAGAGACGCAGGTCGAACCGCTATGCCGTCACGCCGGGCGAGTTCGACCGTCCACCCGCCGGCCGGCGCCCTCTCAGCCCCCACCGGGCGCACGCAGCCCAGCGACGTCACGAAGTCCAGCGCCGTCACGAAGTCCAGCCCTGGCCTCAGACTTCCGGCTGCTCCGGCGCTGTGCCTGCGTCGAACATCGCGGCGGGATCGACCTCGGGCTGGTCGCTCTCTTCCTCCGCATCCGCGCCAACCCGCTCGCCACGGGCTTGCCGCTCCGCCTCTTCCTGGCTGCGCGCAACGTTGACGATGACCGGGATCGACACTTCCGGGTGCAACGCCACTCGAACGCGCGCCAGACCCAGCGTCTTGATCGGATGCAGCAGCACCACCTGCGAGCGCGTCACGGTCAGACCACCCTCGGTCGTCGCGTCGGCGATGTCGCGCGCCGATACCGAACCATACAGGCTGCCGGATTCTCCGCCTGACGAATGATCACCACCGACAGGCCGCCGACGCGTTCGGCGAGCCGTTCGGCCTCCTCGCGCCGCTTCACGTTCAGCGCCTCGAGCTGCACCCGCTCCTGCTCGAAACGCGCCAGGTTCTCCTTGCTGGCGCGCAGCGCCTTCTTCTGCGGCAACAGGTAGTTGCGGGCGAAGCCGGGCTTCACCTTCACCACGTCGCCCATCTGCCCAAGCTTCTCGACACGCTGGAGCAGCACCAGTTCCACATCGGCCATGACGCGCTCCCTCAGCTCACGATATACGGCAGCAGGGCGAGGAAGCGAGCGCGCTTGATCGCCACCGCCAACTCGCGCTGCTTCTTGGCCGAGACCGCGGTGATGCGGCTGGGCACGATCTTGCCGCGCTCCGACAGGAAGCGGGACAGCAGGCGCACGTCCTTGTAGTCGATCTTCGGCGCATTCGGGCCGGAGAACGGGCAGGATTTGCGGCGGCGATAGAACGGCCGGCGGGCGCCAACGGCGGCGCGGCGGGCGGCGGGATTGACGTCGGTTGTGTCTGACATGGCTTACTCCTCGGCGTCCACGCGCAGGTCCTCGCCGCGGAATTCGTCGCGGGCGCGGAATTCCTCGCGGTCGTCGAAGCCGCGGCGGCGGCCGCTTTCGAACCGCCCGGCCGGCTTCGGGCCGCGGAAGCTGCGTTCGCGGTCGTCCGACTTGCGCGACAGAATGGCCGAGGGAGCTTCCTCGATCTCCTCCACGCGGATGGTCATGAACCTCAGGATGTCCTCGTTCAGGCTGAGCTGCCGCTCCATCTCCGTGATGGACGCCGGCTTGGCGTCCAGACCCAGCAGCATGTAATGGCCCTTGCGGTTCTTCTTGATCCGGTAGGCCAGGCCGCGCAGACCCCAGTATTCGCGCTTCTTCACCGCGCCTTCCTCGGCTTCGAGCTGGGTGGCGATGTTGTCGGCGACGCCTTCGACCTGCTGCTGCGTCACATCGTTGCGTGCGATCAGCACGCATTCATATAGCGGCATGATGTACTCCCTCTGGCTGGTGGCCCGCGGCCGGGATGGCCTCACCCCCATGGGGGCCGGGCATAGCCGGGGACGATGCCGTCGCCGCCCGGCAGGGAAGGCGCGGGGTTAAGCACGGATGGCGTGGCCAGGCAAGGGCGGGGTCCGTTTGAAAATGCGCGCATCGCTATCTGAGCCAACGGGCCGTGAGGTCGGGCAAGACGGCGTCAGGCGCGGCCTCGTCGAAGGATTGCACCCCCTGATTGAAATTTAGTATCAAATCGCGAATTGAAACCTGTGATCTACCTCACAGACAAAGTCCTGCTTTTCTCTCAAGAATTCGTTGTCTGTCAGAAACGGCGTTCGTGACGTGATGACGCGGCTTATGGTTGAGTTCAGGGATATTCAGATCGAGGGCAGGTCTAGAATGATGCGCTTTAAAAAGGAGTATTTCAAGAAGCTTTCGGTCGTGGGGGACCAGAAGAGCTAAGGGCTGGATCGGCATTCTGTTCCTAGCGATTACTGCTTGCTCTCCTTACAATTTCCAGAAGGAAGTCACAGCTGTCAGCACCAGCGTAAGCCAACTGTCCGACGTATTCACCCAGGCTAACTGCAACTCGCAGCTGACCGCGCTGCTCAGCTCGATCTGACTTTGACCAGCACGCGCTCCAAAGTGGTCATGTCTTCGAGCTGTCTCGTGCCAGTCTCGCCGACCAATCAAAATCCTTGCACGATATACCAATTCCGCGGCGCAGCTCCCGCTCTGACAACGATCGATGCTCAGGCTTTGTCCGCAGTGACAAACGCAACCGACCGCGCTACCTACGATTTAGCGGTAGGACAGTTATCTTCAGCAGTGGGAACGCTGGCGAAGGCTGCGGGTCCTGTTGCGCCCGAATTGAGCACAATTGCTCCGGCGGGAGTAAACCTCGTTGGCTGGCTTGTTGGCACAGCTCTCGACGAGCAGCGTCTCGACAGCCTCAAGGCAGGGGTAACTGCTGCCAGCACTCCCCTTCCGAACGGCGCGGTTCCATTTGATTATGTTGTATCCTGGGACGAGGGACGGCTTGTTCGCGCTAAGTCAACAGCGGCAGGCAGTGCTCATCGCGGAAGAAAATATTCTGATCGACCGGCTTGGCCCCTCTCTGAATGAAGCCGCGTATACGCAAGGCCTGAGCAGCGCGCATGCCGTTGTAAGTGTGCTTGATGGACTTCGGCAGGCGATCCGACTGCTGCAACGGCAGCGCTGGTGAAGGCACACCAGGCTTTGCTTGCTGCGCTCAAGGACCCTTCTCGGAATTACCCAAGCCTGGTTACCGCTGTTGGCGCTTTGGCAGATCAGGTCGGGGCACTGCAAAGCGCCCTGACTGCCCCGACAACACAAAAGACGGCGGCCCCAACAAAAGGAAAGTAAGTCATGGCGATACTCGACGATATCAATAGCCAACGGGATGCCGCACTGGCCATCCTTGATCAGAAGATAGTGGCCGCCAACGATCTGAAAAATAATGGAGCGGCGGGCATGGATCGGGTCATCGATGCATTGGCCCAGCAGCGTGCAGATACCGCTGCGCAGGCATATGCCGCCGGCCTTGACGATCCGACTATGACCGCCGCGCTCGCTGCATTGAAGGCGGCAACATCCGAGATGAATACCGTTGCAGCAGTGATGGTATCAGCCGCCTCCTTCCTGTCGAACGTGACCAAACTGATCACTGCCGCAGGTAAGGTGACCGCTACACTCAAGGGTAGCTGAGACCACTACGGCAATCATGTAGTTACCGACCACAGCGAGTAAACACAAAATGTCTGGATTGCAGCAAGAGCGCGTACCGGCGGTGCAAAGTGCCAACGAATTGAATCGCTCGTCTGAATCCGCGCCGCCCCAGGAACGAGGCCCTCAGTCGGCAAGTCCCCGTCGCGCAAAGCCCGACACAGCTGCCAATGAATGAAAACACCGACGCACAGAACTGGTACGCGCGCTATGGAGGCGTGTGGGCTCTCCCATTCATTGCTTTGTATGTCCTCGTCGCTGCCGCCATTTGCATGCTAGCCATCGTTGCCATCGACCATCTCCGTAGTGGCATCGGTGCTACGTGGTTTGAGCCACGCCGCGAAATCTATGGCTTCTCGTTGCTGTGCGTCATGCTCTCGCTCTGGCTCGTGTTGGGCCAGGCCTTCGCATACGTTACCACGGGTCAAGCCAAGAAAATTCGCGTCATCAAGGGATTCTTTCCACCCGCCATCATAGCGGCCTATTTTCGTGAATTCACCAGCGGTAATCCCCAAGCCCTCGCGGCCGCGAAAGCCTTATCGGATGCAGGTGAGAACAATGAATTGCGCGACCTGGCATCCGCTGCGCTCACTACCGAATTCGAGGCCCTTCTGGAGGAGAATTTCGGCCTCTCGGTCTACGTCATACCCGCCATATTGTTTGCTGCAGTTGCCTTCATTGTCCTTTTCATCGGCTATGCGGGAGGCATCGGCTATGCCGAATTCCGGGTCACGAAACTGTCACCTCCGGTTCGCCCGCTCGGGCTGAGACTCTATCTCGTAAGCATCGCCGCTATTTTTGGTGCCTTCACCTGGATCGCCTCGGATGCCATAACCCGTAATCATCAATGGACGTTTCATCCATCGGATCTTTCCTGGTACAGTCTGCGTCTGATCTTCGCCGTGCCTCTGGGTCAAGCAATTGCTGTCACCTGGGTTGCCAACGGCAGCAGCGGCTTTGGCCCCTCTACTGGAGCGTTCCTTGCCTTTGTCATCAGCATGTTCTCCCTGGATAGCATCACCGCCATTCTCTGGCAGCGCCGCAGCGAAGTTTGGCGGGATACCCACCAGCACACAGGCGGAGCGTGACGATGTCATCCTCGCTCTGGCAGGTGTAGACCAGGAAAAAGCGCAAGCTCTCACGCTTGAAGGCATTTCAACAATCCTACAACTGATATCGATCGACCCAATTCGCACCTCAATTCGCACAGGTTTGCCTTTCGAATACGTCGTCTCTCTCATTGATGCCGCCATACTCTGGAAATTTGTTGGCAGTGACCTGTCCACGATGCGCCCTTTCGGGTTCCCCGGCGCCTCCTATGTGTTGAACTTCCTCGACCAGGAACGCGCTGCCTTATGTGATCAACTGGACGGCGCCATTGCCGCAGGCGCACGCGAAGGTTCCGATCCGGTAACGCGAGATAAGGCAGACGAGGCCTCTCGAGTTCGTTCCGCTGCCGGGGCATCAAACGTTTACCTGCTTTGCAACCCTACATCCGCGATGTTGGATCTTTTGACCGCGGTCGAGGCGAAAGCCAACAACGACACAAAATCGAAAATCGCCAATATTGGGATAAAGAACGTCTTTTCTGAAATAGCCGGCGACGACTACGCTGTTTTCATCCGCAACACTGTACAATACTCGCACCTGAATCGTAGCGCGCTCGCTGGACGTGCGGCCAAGGAGCGCCGCCAGTGTCGGGCCAAAGGGCCAAAGTCGGCATACCGCTCTCGCACAAGCAACAACGCCAGGGCACAAACCAAGGCGGGCAGCCGATGAGCGCTGGGGTTGCCTCGATGCTAAGAGAACAGGCTCGTGGCACCGCCCCACTTGGGACCGCGCAGCAGACGAAATACCGCCATCGCCGCAGCCCAATCAGCACAGGCGTTACTGACGCGCAGCCGCCCAGATTGCACCCACAGAATCGCAGGTCAGATCAGTCGGTTGGTAACCTCAGCAGCGCGGGCCTCAGCCCGACCCACCAGCCCCCTACTCCGCGGCCGCCATCAGCGGCGGCGCCTCGATGTAGCCCAGCGCCAGCCGACGCCCGGTCTCACGCAGCAGCTTCTTGTCCAGCTCCGGCGTCTTCGCCGGCGGCACGCGCACCACCGTGTCGTTGCAATATGTCGGAATGACCCCGCCGCCATCGCGGAACAGCCCAACCGGCTCGTCACCCGCCTTCACCGCGCGGATCCCCTTGCGGATCTGGTTGCGAAATATCGTGATCCCGCGATCGGTCGTGCCGAGATGCTCCAGGCCATGCACCGCGACCGGCCGCTGCGACACCTGCGCCTCGAAGTCGCCCGGCCGGCGCTGGCTTCCTCATAGCGTGTCGGCGCCAAGCTGGCCGGGCAGCATGATGCCGCGATCGGCCCACCACGCCGGCGTAACGACGCCCTCGGTCTCGCTGACATGGCGGAATTCGATCAGCATCGTGTTGGTGTCGTCCAGCGGCACGATCCAGCGGCTCATCATCGGGCCGCTGAACGGATGCGGCTGCTGGCCGGTTTCCCAGATCGGCGCGACCTGCTGCAGATTGGGCAGCACGTTCTCGACCATGCGCGCCCAGACGTTGTCGCCGACCCGGCGCGTGGCGATGTAGATGATCCCGACCGGCGTCTCGGCAAAATCCAGTTCCGGCAGCACGCCGAATTCGTCGGTGAACACCGCGCCGCTGACGATCGTGTGGAGGAACGCGGTGTGGACCGCATCCATCGTGTTTTCCAGGATCTGCAGCCAGTTGCACGGATAGAAATATTTCTGCCCGGGAATCATCCGATAGCCAGGCCGCTTGAAGCTGTCATAGGTGGGAAACGCCGGCATCTGATCGGGCGGGCCCATGTAGGCGAAGACCATGCCGTGCGCTTCGTGCACCGGATAGGCGCCGTGACACAGCTTGTGCTTGATCGTGCTGTTCGCCGGCTCGCCCGGCGTTTCCAGGATCGTGCCGTCCACGTCGAACAGCCAGCCATGATAGCAGCAGCGGATGCCCTTCGCGCCCACCAGTCCGAATTCGAGCGAGGTGCCGCGATGCGGGCAATGCCGCTCCAGCAGGCCGATCGCGCCGCTGCCGTCGCGAAACACCACCAGTTCCTCGCCGAGGATCTTGAGCGCCAGCGGCAGGTCCTTGAGATCGTCGGTGTAGCAGATCGGCTGCCAGAAGCGGCGCATGTACTCGCCGCAGGGCGTGTCCGGGCCGACATGCGTCAGCCGGCATCCTCCCGCGGAACCTGTCGATGATGGTAGCCGCTGTAGCGCGCCTTCAAGAACGGAGCCCGTCGTCGCCATGGCAAGCCTCCTGTCCCCCGATTGATTGTCGAGCGTTTGGTCGGCTGGTCGCAGTTCCGTTGCGTCGAGCGTGAACCCGCGGCCGGCCGGCGTCAAGCAATGTTTGCCCCAATGCAGCACCCGGTCGCGGCGAAGTCGCTATTATCGTCCGTCATGTGGGCACTTAGTGGCTTTGCCTATCTCGGTGAATTACCGCGAGAAATGCCTTGCTTTCCTGCCGCTCGGCACCGACCGTTATTGCGAGAACACCCACGACGCGGCAATCTTGACCGCAGCGTCCGCGTAACCCCGACGGGAAGGAAGAACCGCCATGCCATTCTACGAAAGAGGCGACGTCCGCATTCACTACGAAGAAACCGGCTCCGGCTTCCCCATATTGTTCATCCCCGGCGGCGGCCTGAACTCGAACATCTACTTCCTCACCGGCTTCGGGCCATTCAACTGCATGGAGGAATTCAAGAACGAGTACCGCTGCATCACCATGCGACCTGCGCAACGCCAATGGCGGCGCAGTCATCCGGCCCGCTGGAGATCGACCGGCCCTGGGACTCCTACACCGATGACCAACTCGGCTTGATGGATCACCTCGGCATCAAGGAGTTCATGGTGATGGGCTTCTGCATCGGCGGCCCGTTCATCTGGAACCTGTTGAAGCGCGCGCCCGATCGCATCGTCGCCGCCGTGCTGGCGCAGCCCAGCGGATCGCGTCCGGAGATGCGCGACCTGTTCTACCAGAACAACATCAAGGGCTGGGGCCCGGCGCTGTGCGCCCGGCGGCCCGACATCACGATGGATAAGGTCGATGCATTCCTGACCAAAATGTACCGCACCAATCCCGACTTCGTTTTCACCGTGACACGCGATTTCGTGCGCGACTGCCAGACGCCGATACTGGTGCTGCCGGACGACGTGCCCGGCGCACCCATACGCGGTGGCGATGGAGACCGTGCGTCTCGCGCCGAACGCCGAAGCGAGCATCTACCCATGGAAGGAAACCAAGGAGCAGATTGCCGAGGCGTTGCGCCACGTGCACAGCTTCCTCCGCGCGCATGCACCGGTGACTGGCGGCGGAATAAGAGGATCCGGCGGATCATGGCGGATCAGCCCGGGCCGTGATAGCGTGGCCGGATGGACACAGCGGCACGCAACAGCCCGTTCCTCGACGCCGACACGTTCCTGCGGACCGACCAGTCCGAATTCGGTAACGCCTGGCGGTATGAGCTCGTGCGCGGCACCATCGTCGCGCACGCAGCGCCATCTCCCGAACATGGCGTCATCCTTGGCAATCTGGCTCGCGAGATCGGCAACCGCCTGCGCAACCATCCCGAGTGCAGGTCGGAAGTCGGCAGTGGCGCTGCACCGCAGTACGAACAGCGCGATACGGCACGCATTCCAGACGCCACGATCCGCTGCGGCAAACTGCCCCGCGTGTTGTTCGAGGTGATCTCCCCCTCGGAGTTGCAGCACAAGCGGCAGTGGGACCAGAAGCGAGCGGACCTGCAAGCGGTCGAGGGCGTGCAGGAGATCATCGAGGTCTTCCAGGACGAGATGCTGGCACACGCCTACCGGCGGCACGGCGCGGTCTGGGTCTTCGAATCGATCGCCGGACCGGAGGCACAGATGGCGCTGCCCAGCGTCGGCATCACCGTCCCCCTGGCAGCGTTGTACGAGCGGGTGGAGCCGGAGGGCGAGTGAATGTGCGCAGGTTCCTCCGGGCGCATGCACCGGTGACTGCGGCAGAATAAGACGATCCGGCGGATCGTGGCGGATCGGCCCGGGCCGTGATAGCGTGACGGCATGGACACAGCGGCACGCAACAGCCCGTTCCTCGACGCCGACACGTTCCTGCGGACCGACCAGTCCGAATTCGGTAACGCCTGGCGGTATGAGCTGGTGCGCGGCGCCGTCGTCGCGCACGCAGCGCCTTCTCCCGAACATGGTGTCATCCTCAGCAATCTGGCAGGCGAACTCTACAACCGCCTGCGCAACCATCCCGAGTGCAGGTCGGAAGTCGGCAGTGGCGCTGCACCGCAGTACGAACAGCGCGATACGGCGCGCATTCCAGACGCCACGATCCGCTGCGGCAAACTGCCGCGCGTGTTGTTCGAGGTGATCTCCCCCTCGGAGTTGCAGCACAAGCGGCAGTGGGACCGAAAGCGAGCGGACCTGCAAGCGGTCGAGGGCGTGCAGGAGATCATCGAGGTATTCCAGGACGAGATGCTGGCACACACCTACCGGCGGCACGGCGCGGTCTGGATCTTCGAATCGATCGCCGGACCGGAGGCACAGATGGCGCTGCCCAGCGTCGGCATCACCGTCCCCCTGGCAGCGTTGTACGAGCGGGTGGTGCCGGAGAGCGAGTGAATTTACCAACCTTGAAGACTGGCGCTTCATCACCTCGATCGTGCGGGCCGATTGCCATCGGATGCGTTGCAGGTCCGTCAATATTTCCGTAACCGTCCGGCGGGCAGCATTGCGCAAGGAAGGCTTTTAACGCAGATGTAAGCAGATGCACGCTGATGCACGCAGATAGTGACAGGCTGAATGATCTGTCGGGCCGTGTCTTCGGCTGCGCGGTGGTCGGTGAGTAGTTCGCAGACCTGTTGGTCGAGGACGTGCTTCTCGTTGAGCCGAAGACTGTCAAAGCGCAGGACGACGCGCATAGCAGGAAATGCACGAACTATCCCAATGCGACCAACCGCAGCTCTGCCTGCTGCTCATTTTCAGCAAGCCACACCTGGAAATCAACCGCGTGGCCAACGCACTGTGAACCGCACGGAATCATCGGCGTGTTCCGCGTGCATCTGCTTTCATCCGCGCCAGAATTTTTCCTCCCTCGATCCGTTCAAGGCCGACCGACGAACGGTGGCCTTACCTCGTCGGCTTGAGGAATCCAGGCTATGAATTTTCGCACTCATTCTCCCGGGAGGAACACAGCAATGACCCAACTCGGCACCAACACCCACACCTACGAACTGATCCGCGATTTCCTCAAACCACCCCCAGGACAACGCTCGGCGTCGTCAGCCGCGTGGCGACAGACTCCCAAGACCGCGTCTACGTCTTCCAGCGCAAGGACCCACCGGTGCTGGTCTTCGACCGCGACGGCAACTACCTCAACGCCTGGGGCGCCGGCGAAATCACCGACCCGCACGGCCTGAAAATCGTCGATGACATCGTCTACACCACCGACCGCTCCGGCTCGGTCGCGAAGTCGTTCACCCTGGACGGCAAACCCCTGCTGCAACTCGGCCAGCTCGGCGTGCATTCCGATACCGGCTGCACCGGCTCCCCCTGGCTCGCCGAACGCGCGGCCGGCCCCTTCAATCACCCCACCGAGATGATCGCCCACCCCAACGGCGACATCTATGTGACCGACGGCTATCGCAATGCCCGCGTTCACCGCTTCACGAATGAAGGCGAACTCGTCACATCATGGGGCACGCCAGGCAAGGCACCAGGGGAATTCCACCTGCCGCACAGCATCGCCATCGACCCCGACGGCAAACTCTACGTCGCCGATCGCGCCAACAAGCGCATCCAGATATTCTCCCCCGACGGCGATTTCCTCGGCATGTGGACCGGCATGGGCGGCCCGAACGACATCACCCGCGGCAACGACGGCACATTCACCATCGCCGAGCAGGAAGACGGCGACAAGCCAGCATATGTCTGCGTACGCGATGCACAAGGCACCGTGCTCGCCCGCATGGAAAGCCGCCATGTCCACGGCGTAGGCGTGGATTTGCGCGGCGACATCTACGCCGGTTTGACGGTGGACCGCAGCGTGGACAAGTTCGTGCGAACCGGCTGAGCATCAGCGTTCAAAACGGCTCTCCGCGCGTTGCCATCACTCGTCACACGGCGGTGACAAGGACGGTTACGCCATCACTCGCCGAACGCCTGGTCCCAGAACTCCGGCAGCATGGCGTAGCTGTCGCCGTGCTTCACCACATGCGCGAAGCCGGGGAAGTGCATGTGCATCCCGGCGACCAATTGCCGGTCGGTCGCCACCATGTCCAACACCCGCTTGCGCGTCGCCGCGGCGGCATGCGGGTCGGTATCGAACTCGATCGTCACCTCCGGCCGCGGTATCTGGATGTCCGGCACATGCACGATGTCGCCCCAGATCAGCAGCGAGTCCTTGCCCGATGAAATCATGTAGCCGCTATGCCCCGGCGTATGCCCATGCAGCGGCACCGACGTAACTCCCGGAAACACCTCCACGCTGCCGGAGAACGTGTGCATCACGTTGTGATACGGCGCCATCTGCTCGCGCGCGCACTGGAAGTACAGCTTCTTCGCCCGCTCGCTCGCCTGCGCCATCGCCGCATCGTCGTTCCAGTGCCGCGGTTCGTTCTCGTGCACCACCAGTTCGGCGTTCGGGAACAGCTTCCGGCCAGTCTTCGGATCGGTCAGCCCAGCCGAATGATCGGGATGCATATGCGTCAGGATCACCTTCTCGATCTCCGCCGGATCGATCCCGGCCGCCGCCAGGTTCTTCTGCAGCTTGCCCGCGGTCGGCAGCAGGTAATCGCCGGAGCCGGTTTCAATCAACGCCAGCCGTCCAGCGGAATGGATCGCGTAGCAGTTCACCGAGGTCCGCCGGCCGGGCCGAAAAGTTCTCGGTCAGCATCGCGCATGGCGTCGTCCGGCGCGATGTTCTGCAGCACATCCACCGTGCCATCGAGGTAGCCGTCGGACAGCGCTGTCACCACAATATCGCCGATGCGGCGATGATACACGCCGGGAATTTGTTGCGTCGGCACCTGAACCATTTGCACCTGCCTTCCGAAACGAGTTCGCTGCGCTCACATCTACTGCTTCGCGAACGCCGCATCGCTCCGTAGGATAGTGCGAGCGAACCCGTCGCCGCATTCGCCGCCTAATGCGCGATATAGCCGCCATCGATCACCAGTTCCGCCCCAGTGACGAACGAAGCCTCGTCCGATGCCAGGAACAGCACGCCATACGCCACCTCGATCGGCTCGCCCAACCGGCGCAACGGCGTCTGCGCGATCTTCGTCTGCCGCCCCGCGGCGTTGGTCGCGTTCAGCATCGGCGGCATATAGCCCGGATGCACCGAGTTCACCCGCACGCCCTGCGGTCCATAACGGCACGCCGCTGCCTTGGTGTAGTTGCGCACCGCCGCCTTCGAGGCAGGATAGCCGGGATGGCTGTCCTCGCTCGCAACGATGCCCATGATCGACGAAATATTGACGATGGAACCGCCGCCGGTCTTCGCCATCTCGGCCGCCGCCAGCTTGGTGCCGAGAAACACGCTGGTCGCATTGATCGCCAGCAGCTTCTGCCAGCCCTCCAGCCCGTCGGCATCGCCAACCGAACTGCCGCTGATGCCGGCGTTGTTCACCAGGATATCGAGCCGGCCATAAGCCGCGATCGTCTCGGCGATCAGCTTCTTCCAATCCGTCTCCGACGTCACATCCGTGCGCACGAACCGCGCCTGGCGCTGGTTGGCGGAAATGTCGGCGGCAACCGCCTCGCCTTCCTTCACCAGCACATCGGCCACGACCACGCGGGCGCCTTCCTGCGCAAACAGCCGAGCCTCCGCCTCGCCCATGCCGTGGGCGCCGCCGGTGATGATCGCCACCTTGTCCTTGAGCCGCATTACTTCCTCCCGCGGTGCGTGTCCCAACGATCATCCGATGGCAGCGAACAGCATGCAATCCGTCATGCGCGCGGCGCCGCCGCGCGGCGCAGCCGATCATTGATCGCCAGACCAAGCCCCTGTTGCGGAATTGGCATCGCCGCGATCCGTACCAGCCCCAGCGCCGTGGCACTCTCGTCCAGCGTCCGCAGACCGGCAAACAGCCTGGCGGCGGCTTCCGTCAAATCGCCGCCGTCACTCAACGCGAACACCGTCCCGGCTCCTCGCAATGGCGGACCGAACGCGAGCAACCCCTCGTCGCTCCCCACATCGACCGCATCCAGCCGCAGGGGCAACCGTGGCGCATAGTGCGATGCGAGCAGCCCCGGCGACCGCAACGCGCCCGATTGCAGTTGCACGGCGGTGCAATCGGTCCGATCACCGACTTCGATCGCCTCGACCGTCACGCCACCAGGCCGCAACAACACCGGGTCGCCCGTTGAAACATCGAGCACGGTTGATTCCACACCCACAATACATGGCCCGCTGTCCAGCACCGCCGCGATGGCTCCCGCAAGTTCGGCCAACACATGCCGCGCGGCGGTCGGACTGACCCTGCCCGGAACGGTTCGCCGATGGCGCGGCAACCGGCCGGCCAAACTCGCGCAGCAATGCCCGCGCCGTGTCGTGTGCCGGAACGCGCACCGCCATGGTATCCAGCCCCGCGCTGGCCAGCAGGCTCACTGCGCAACCGCGCTCGCGCGGCAGCACCAGACTGAGTGGTCCAGGCCAGAACGCAGCAGCCAATCGCCGCGCCAGCGCATTCGCGACCACGTCGGCGAACGCCGTTTCAGCATCCGTGTAATGGCAGATCAACGGATTGAACCGCGGTCGCTGCTTGGCGGCGAAGACACCTGCCACAGCGCGATCATTCGTCGCATCCGCGCCGAGCCCATAAACCGTTTCGGTGCCGAACGCCACCAGTTCGCCGGCGCGCAGCAATGCCGCGGCGCGCGCGATACCGGCAACATCGGGTTGCAGCAATTCGGTCATGCTCGCTGCAGATAGCCGCACGCGTCAGACATGGCAAAGGCGGAACGCGCTGCTACAATCCGGTGTCGTCACAACGCCGGCGACAGAATCCAGGGGAGTTCACTCATGCTCGACATCGCCTTCGCCAAGCCGGCCTTGCCGAAGTCCGGTGCTCTGGTGCTGCTGATGGGCGAAGGCGAACACCCATCCGGCGTATGGCAGCAGGCCGACGAGGCGACAGGCGGAGCAATCGCGCGGGCATTGAAGTCAGCCGAGTTCAAGGGCGCGAAGGGCAAAACCTGCACCATCCTCGCACCGGGAGCCGGGTTGTCGCACGTCGTGGCAGTGGGTCTCGGCAAGCCGGCCGAAGTAACGCCGCATGTACTGAACGAGGCCGGCGGCCACGCGGCGGGCGCCCTGTTGCGCGAAGCCGCCGCGACCGTGGCCACCGGCACGCTGCAACCGGCGCAGGCGGCAGAGGTTGCGCTGGGTGCCGTGCTGCGCGCGTATCGTTTCGACCGCTACCGCACCAAGGAAAAGCCCGAGGATAAGCCGAAACTCGCAAAACTGACGCTGCTCACCGGCGATCCGGCGCGCGGCAAAACCGCGTGGGAGCCGTTGCAGGCCATCGCGAAGGGCGTGTTCATCTCGCGCGACCTGGTCAGCGAGCCACCCAATGTGTTGAACCCGGCAGAGATGGCCGATCGCTGCCGCAAGCTGACCGAACTGGGACTGAAGGTGGAAGTACTCGGCCCCAAGGAAATGACCAGGCTCGGTTTCGGTGCCTTGCTCGGCGTGTCGCAAGGCAGCGTCAATGAACCGCGCATGGTGGTGATGCAGTGGCACGGTGCCTCTGGCAACGGCCGCAAAAGCAAGGGCAAGCCGCTGGCGTTCATCGGCAAGGGAGTCACGTTCGACACCGGCGGCATCAGCATCAAACCGGCCGGCGGCATGGAGGACATGAAGTGGGACATGGCCGGCGCCGGCACCGTCGTCGGTCTGATGGCGGCGCTCGCGGGACGCAGGGCGAAGGTTGATGCGGTTGGACTTGTGGGACTGGTGGAGAACATGCCGTCCGGCAGCGCGCAACGTCCGGGCGATGTGGTGAAGAGCTATTCCGGCCAGACCATCGAGGTGATCAATACCGACGCAGAGGGGCGCTTGGTGCTCGCTGATGTGCTGTGGTACTGCCAGGAGAAATTCGATCCGCGCTTCATGGTCGATCTGGCGACGCTGACCGGCGCGATGATCGTGGCACTCGGCCACGAGTATGCCGGGATGTTCAGCAACGACGATGCGTTGGCGCAGAAACTGGCATCGGCGGGGCAGGCCACGAACGAGAAACTGTGGCGATTCCCGCTGGATGACGCTTACGACCGGCTGATCAGATCCGACATCGCCGACATGAAGAATATCGGCGGCAGGCCCGCGGGATCGATCAGCGCGGCGCAATTCATCCAGCGCTTCGTCAATAAAAAGCCCTGGGCGCATCTGGACATTGCCGGCGTGGCGTGGAGCACGCGAGATGCGCCGACCGTGCCGAAAGGTGCGACCGCATTCGCTGTGCGGCTGCTGGATCGGCTGGTGGCAGAGCACTACGAGGGGTAAATCGGTTCACCGTTGCGCTGCAAATGTCATCCCGTGGAAATGACGGCTTGGGGCAACAAGGCGAATGACCGACATCGGTTTCTATCACCTGACGCGGACCGGACCGGATCATGCGCTGCCGCAATTGCTTGGGCGCACGTTGGCAACGGGCCAACGCGCTGTCGTGCTGTGCGGCACCGCCGAACGCGTCGCATCGCTGGATGATGCGCTGTGGAAATGCACGGATCCCGATTGGCTGCCGCATGGTACCGCGGCCGATGGTGACGCGGACCTGCAACCGGTCTGGCTGACAACGGAAGATGCGTCGCCGAACAACGCGCGCTTTCTGTTCGTGATCGATGGCGCAAAAAGCACGCGACTTGGCGAGTTCGACCGCGTGTTCGATCTGTTCGATGGCCAGGACGAAGCAGCGGTTGTGGCGGCGCGCGAGCGCTGGGCCGCAGCAAAGGCCGCCGGGCACAGCCTTACGTACTGGCAGCAGGGTCCCCGTGGTTGGGAGAAGAAAGTGTAAGCCTCGGCCCAAGCGCCTTCAGCACGCGAATACCAGGCGTCCCTGCCAGCATGTCGGCCTGCGTCGGTTGCATCAGTGCAAGACCGCGGCGCCGGACACTCTGGTCCAGTCCGATGGCTTCCATCCAGCGCATGTCGGCATCACGCGGCATCGATAATTCGCAGCCGCGTTCAACCACCACAAGCCTCGCATCCATTGGCAACGTCCGGCGTGTGGTCGATGCCGCGGAACACGTTGCGGTGCCAGTTGCCCATCTTGCTCTGCCATTCGCCCGTATTGGCTCGGACCGGCACTGGCGCGATAGGCGTCGCTGGTGAAAACCTCTGGCCCATCCACTTCATGCAACGCGACGAACGGCGAGGCCGCGGCGTGGATGCACTCGAAGCGCTGACTTGCATGGATGCCGGGAATCGACAGCAGGTGATGCTGATGCGCGACGTACCATGCATCCCATTCGGCCCGTCGCGCGGTATCGAGCAGAGCCATTTCGACCATGTAGATCATGCTGCCCGCCTCGTCTCCGCGGCAATGGATTTGACCCACCGCTTCGCCGCGACCAGCGCGGGTCCCCTCACCACACGCACGTCGCGCCGCGGTAATGCGTTACATGGTCCACCGGCACCCGAGCGATGCTGGTGTCGTTGGCCGGTTGTTTCACAGGCATCGGCACGTCGCCAATATACACCGCATGGTCCGGCGACAGCCATAGCGCGCGCGACGGCCGACAAGGCCCACGCGAGCCGGAACAAATCCGCACCGGCCAGACCTCGCGCGCTCCGGGTGGCGCGTGCATTCGACAGTTCGATGCCTGACCCAGGTGATGGACCCGCCGTTTCGCAACGCGGCAACGTGATTCCAGCGTCCCAGTGGCACTGGCGAACAAGCAGATGGCGGCCGGCGTCAGGACGCAGATTCCAGCGCCTCTTCCGCCGCCAGCCATTCGGCCTCCGCCGTCGCGGCAAGCTTCCGGATCGCGGCCAGGCGAGCATTCGCCGCGGCCATCTCCGCCTTGCGCGTCGGCACATACATCCCGGGATCGGCCAGCTTCGCTTCGATCGTCGCCCGCTCCGCCGCCAGCCGTCCCAATCGCGCCTCCGCATCGCGCGCCTGCTTGCGCAACGGTGCCAATGCCGCGCGCGCATCGGCCCGTTCGCGGCGCTCATCGCGACGCGTGCCGGCATCCTGTTTCGCTGCCGGCCGCGCGCGTTCGGCAAGCAACGCGCGGTACTCATCCAGATCGCCATCGAACGGCCGCACCGTGCCATCCGCCACCAGCCACAATCGTTCTGCTATCAGTTCGACCAGATGCGGATCGTGGGTGATCAGCAGCACCGCGCCTTCGAAATCCGCCAGCGCCTTCACCAACGCCTCGCGCGCATCGATGTCCAAGTGGTTGGTCGGCTCATCCAGCAGCAGCAGCTGCGGCGCATCGCGCGTGGCGAGCGCCAGCAGCAGACGCGCCTTCTCACCGCCCGACAAATTCGCAACCGGCGTCTCCGCCCGATTCACATCCAGCCCAAACCGCGCAAGCTGCGCGCGCACCTGCGGCGGGTGAGCCCGCGGCAACGCACGTGCCATGTGCGCGATCGGCAATTCATCGCGACCAGTTCGTCCGTCTGGTGCTGTGCGAAATACCCGACGCGCAGCTTCGGCCCGCGCCGCATCTCGCCACTCTGCGGCGCCAGCCGCCCCGCCAGCAACTTCGCCAGCGTCGACTTGCCGTTGCCATTCGCGCCAAGCAGCGCAATCCGGTCGTCCATGTCGATCGACAGCGAGATGTTGCGCAGCACCGGCGTGTCGTCATAGCCGACGGCGACGCGCTCCAGCGTCAAGATCGGTGGCGCGATCCGCGCGGGCGCGGGGAAATCGAAGCGCGTCGGTGCGTCCTCGATCACCGTATCGATCTGCGGCAGCCGAGCCAGTGCCTTGATGCGCGACTGCGCCTGGCGCGCCTTGCTCGCCTTGTAGCGGAACCGATCGATGAAGGCCTGGATATGCGCGCGTTCCGCAACGATACGCTTGGCCGCGCTGGCCTGCTGCATGGCGCGCTCGGTGCGAATGCGGACGAATTCGTCGAACCCGCCTGGTGTCAGCGAGATCTTGCCACGGTCGAGGAACGCGATCGCCTCAACCGCGCGATCCAGCAGCCCGCGGTCGTGCGACACCAGCAGCGCCGCGCCCGGAAATCGCGCCAGCCACGTCTCCAGCCACAACGTCGCTTCCAGGTCCAGGTGGTTGGTCGGTTCGTCCAGCAGCAGCAGGTCGGGATTGGCGAACAGCGCCGTCGCCAGCGCCACACGCATGCGCCAGCCGCCGGAGAATTCCTCCACCGGCCGCGCCTGAGCAGCTTCGTCGAAGCCCAGGCCGGCCAGGATGGCGGCGGCGCGGGCCGGGGCCGCATCGGCGCCGATGGCGCGCAGCCGCTCGTGGATTTCCGCCAGCCGCAGCGACGGTGCGCCGTCAGCCTCGGCCAACAGCGACAGGCGTTCGGCATCGCCCTGCAGCACGGTGTCCAGCAGCGACGCGTCGCCGGACGGCGCTTCCTGCGCCACGGTCGCAATGCGCGCGCGCGCGGCCAGACGGATGTCACCGCCGTCCAACGGCAGTTCGTGCATGATCGCCCGCAGCAACGTGGATTTGCCCGCGCCGTTGCGCCCCACCAGCCCGATGCGGCGGCCGGGGTCCACGGTAAGATCGGCGCCGTCGAGGATTGGGCGGCCGCCAAGGCGGATGGCGGCGCCGGAGATGACAAGAAGGGACATGGCGGCGGGTTGATCGGCCCGGTTGGGTAGGCGGTCAAGGGTTGGTTGCGGTTGTCCCTTTCACCAGCCACGGGCCATCGTCCGTGACCGACAGAAGTTGCCGGTGCCATGTCACAAAAGAAAGCAAAACTAACAACAACCTCCACGACAACCAGTGATATAAGTCCCATACTGGCTATGAAGCCTTGACATCATCCACCAATTTTAGTTAGTATAGGTGACCGTTACGCACGGAGACCCCATGCCAGAACCTCTCCTCCACAAAACCGCCGCCGCCCCCCACGCCAACGACGCGCCGCCACCCGACCTTCTGGCCGATGATGGCCTCGACCCCGTCTTCACCGTCGAAACCCTGCACGCGCTGACCGCCGGCCTGGCCTCGCAGGAGCACCAGACGGAAGAACAGAAACACCGCCGCCAGGCCGCCGCCTTCAGCGCCCTCCGCTCGCTGGACGCCCAGCAACCAGCGGAGGCCATGCTCGCAACCCACGCCGTCCTAGCCCATCACTTCGCCCTGGAGTGCTATCGCCGCGCCGCGCAATCCAGCCAGACATCGAGCCTCGACATCCGACTGCTTGAAACTGCCGCCATGCTGTCGCGCACCATGGGCGGCATGTTGAACACGCTGGAGCAGCGACAGGGCGAACCGGTCTGGGTCGGTCCGCCGGGCAATCGCTAGCTGTGCCGGCAGAACCGCATGTCCCGTGGCGTCACCGGCTGAAGACCCCAATCCCACCCTTGCGCAACGCCGCCAATCGCGCTTGAACCCGCGCCCTTTGGCGGAGTGCCCGCATGATCAAGGCGATCGGCGTCGATTTCGGCACCACCAACAGCGTGGTCGCGCTGCTGCATGACGACGGCCGCGTAACAACCCAGCGTCACGCCACCGCCACGACGGAACTCGACGTGTTCCGCTCGGTGCTGTGCTTCTGGCAGGAGGAAGGCCGCGCCCGCAACATCCTCCGCGACGCGGCGGGCCCAGCCGCCATCGCGTCGTATCTGGACGACCCGCTGGACAGCCGCCTGATCATGTCGATGAAGACCTACCTGGCGCAGCGAAGCTTCACCGAAACCCGCATCTTCGGCCATCCCTTCACCCTCGAACGCCTGATCGGCCGCTTCCTCCAGACGTTGCTGACAGACACCGGCCCGGTCCCCCGCATCGTCGTCGGCCGCCCGGTGCGCTTCGCCGGCGAATTCCCCGACGATGCGCTCGGTGCAGATCGCCTCCGTGGTGCCTACGCAAACGCCGGCCTTCCGGGCGTGACACTGGCGCTGGAACCCGAAGCGGCCGGCTGGCGCTTCGCCCGGACGCTGACCGAGCCCGCCACCGTGCTGATCGGCGACTTCGGCGGCGGCACCAGCGACTTTTCCGTCCTCCGCTTCGAACCGGGCGCCGGCATGACGCCACTCGGCCACGCCGGCATCGGCATCGCCGGCGACGTGTTCGACTTCCGCATCATCAACGCGGCGATCGCCCCGCTGCTCGGCAAGGGCGACAGCTACCGCATCATGGGCAAATCCCTGCCGGTGCCGCCGGAGTACGATTCCGGCTTCGCCCGCTGGCACCTGCTGTCGCTGATGCGTGCCCCGCGCACGCTGCGCCAGATCGCCGAAGTGGCGCGCACCGCCGACCATCCGGAGCACCTCCATCACCTGATCGCACTGATCGAGGATGGTCTCGGCTACGCGCTCTACCAGGCCGTCTCCACCGCCAAGGCAGAGTTATCGCGCGCCAACGCCACAACACTGCGCTTCCACCACAAGAACTTCGCCGTGGAGCGCGTCATCGCGCGGGAAGAATTCGCATCCTGGATCGAACCCGACCTGACCAGGCTCGCTGCCACGGTGGATCAGGTGTTGGCCGAGGCCGGGACGCCGCCGCACACGATCGATCGCGTGTTCCTGACGGGCGGCACCGCCTTCGTCCCGGCCGTCCGCCGCCTGTTCGAGGCACGGTTCGGCCTGGAGAAACTGACCGGTGGCGGCGAATTTGTCTCGGTCGCGGAGGGGCTGGCGCTCATCGGCGCAACCTGATCGTCCAGCCCGGTCCGACGATGACGATATTCATCCGCGGGAAACCAGGCAGCACAGCCCGGACAAGCCTACTGCCAGCCGCAATGCGTGGCCCGCTTGCCCTCTGCGTCCGGACCGCCTAGTCAGCCGCCCTCACCGGCCCAATTACCAGGAGAATGCCTATGGCGACCGAGCGCACGCTGTCGATCATCAAGCCCGACGCCACGCGGCGCAATCTTACCGGCAAGATCAACGCGGCCCTCGAAGCCGCCGGCCTGCGCATCGTCGCGCAGAAGCGCCTGCAACTCACCCAGGCGCAGGCCGAGGCATTCTACGCGGTCCACAAGGAACGCCCGTTCTTCCGCGGACTGGTGGAATTCATGATCTCCGGTCCCGTCGTGGCGCAGGTCCTGCAAGGCGACAAGGCTGTGGCGAAGAACCGCGAGGTGATGGGCGCCACCGACCCGAAAAAGGCCGCCCCCGGCACCATCCGCGCGCAGTTCGCCGAAGACATTGAGGCGAATTCCGCGCACGGCTCCGACAGCGCGGAGAATGCCGCCACGGAAATCGCCTTCTTCTTCGCCGGGATCGAAATCGTCGGGTAGGTCGCATCGCCAAGCCGCGTCGTATTTCCAGACATTGCGCGCAGCTGCATCCGGGCGTGGAGCCTTCAGCAATCAAGCCCGTCTGACGATCCCGCCCTTTAATGCCCGGCTCACCTCCCGCGTCCGATTGGCATCCTGGCCCACCTCGCGACATGCTGGACGCGACACGGTAGCAAAGCACCCGCCATGCCAAACGGTCCGCTCGGCCTCGAACATCCGCTCCTCGTCTCGCACGATCTGGACGCGCTGGCCGCACGCTACCGTGCCATGGGGTTTGCGCCGACCCGGAAGGGTTTTCATCCCTGGGGCACCGGCACGCAGCTCGTGCTGTTCGCCGATAACTTCATCGAACTGATGGGTATCGAAAACCGCTCCCTGCTCGACGTCCCAAGCCCCAGCGGATTCCGCTTCGGCCGCTTCATCGCCGACCAGCTCGCACACCGTGAGGGCATTGCGATGCTCGCCTTGCACAGCGACGACGCGCAGGCGGATCTCGCCACGGTGACCGCGCGCGGTGTGGCAACCGACGGCGCTGGTGGATTTCCGACGGGCGGTCGTGCTGCCGGACGGCAGCACGGACGAAGCGGTGGTGACCCTGGCGATGCTGATCGACCCGGTAAATCCGCAGCTTTCCAATTTCATCTGCCAGCAGCACCGCCCGGAGTTCGTGTGGGTGCCCGACTGGATGCGCCATCCCAACGGTGCCCAGGCAATCAGCCGCATCGTCTACGCGGCGCCGAACCCCCAGGCGATCCGGACGCGCTTCGCCAACATCTGGGGCGACGCCGCGTTGCACGACCTACCCAACGGCTTCAGCGCCACGACGCCTGGCGGTGAATTGCTGGTGCTGGATCGTTCATCGGCGGAAGCGCGCCTGGCGCCAATGCCCATGCCGGACTGTTGGCGCGATGCGCCATGCGCCATCGCGATCGCCGTGCGTGCGCCGGACATCGACCTGGTGCACGGCATCATGCGCCGCAACGCGGTGCCGCATGTACGCCTGCAAACATGCGTGCGGGTGCCGCCATCGCACGCCGGGAACGTGGTGCTGGAGTTCGCGATGTAGCGGCCGGAAACCCTGGCGCACACCGCCAGCAATGCACGCGAATGGCTGCCTGCACCGCGCCGGCCACCCTCGCGCCAGTCGCCTTCGCGGCGACCCGGCTCAGACGCCGGTCTGCCCTACAGCAGGAAAACCGCCATCCCGACCAGCAGCAGAATGAGAAAGATCACCACCCACAGCGTAAATTTGGTGAACCCGTTCCAAAAGCCCTGACGATCGGCCAGGAAGGCTTCCGGCGTCTCCTCCTGCCGCCTCGTGGGAATGGTAGCGCTGTGGTCGGACATACGGGCCCCTTGGCTGCCAGAATTGTTCAATCAGCGTTCTATGGCAGCGGAGAGCCAGCCGGCAAGGGGTTGAGCAACGCGGCCGCGCCCGACGCCATCTCCCCGAGATCACCGGAGGCGAACAGCCGCAACGCCAGCGGATAGATCACATGCTCCTGCGCCAGCACCCGCGCCGCCAGTTCACCGGCGCTATCCCCACGCAGCACCGGCACGGCGGCCTGCGCCAGAATCGGCCCCTCATCCATCGCCTGCGTCACCAGGTGAACCGTGCAGCCGTGCAGCTTCGCTCCTGCCGCCAGGGCGCGTGCGTGAGTGTCCAGTCCGGGAAACGCCGGCAGCAGGCTCGGATGGATGTTCAGCATGCGCCCCTGCCAGGCATCGACCAGCAGCGGCGTCAGCAACCGCATGTAGCCGGCGAGGCACACGATCTCCACAGCAGCCTCCCGTAGCGCGGCGTCGATCGCCGCCTCATGCGCAGCCCGATCGCCCTGGAATCCACGATGATCGATCACCCGCACCGGCACGCCGGCTTCCTGTGCCAATGTCAGGCCTGCGGCTTCCGGCCGGTTCGAGATCACCAGCACGATCTCCGCCGGATATGCCGGAGTCGCGCGGCGGCAGCGATCAGCGCTGCCATGTTGGACCCACGCCCGCTGATCATGACCGCGGCGCGGCGCTTCCCGCCTCCCCGGACAACCTCAACCGTCGTGGCCGGACCGGCCCCCGTCATCACCGCCCGCCCCACGCCGCAAAGTCTTGCAGGAACACGCCGGGCCATAAGACGGACAGCACGCCAAATGCCCGCCACCCCCGGCCTATGGTGGCGCTTGATCTCACCCTGGCCAGCCAGGGGGCAGCTCCATCCGCACACTCGGCTCGGACCGCCCGCGGCCTCGATATGGCCGATCCGCGCAACGCTCTCCCCCTGGTCGCGCAGCAATTCCGTGGCGGCATCCACATCGGCAACCACAACCGCCATGCCGATCCCGCAGTTGAACACGCGGAACATCTCCTCGGGCGCGACGCCGCCCGGTGCGGGCCAGCCAGGCGAACACCGGCGGCACCGACCAGTACGGTTCCAGCACCGCCACGGTATCCTCCGGCAGCACCCGAGGCAGATTGCCTGGCAGTCCGCCGCCGGTGATGTGCGCCGCGGCCTTCAGCAGCCCGGCGCGATGCAGCGCCAACAGCGCAGGCACATAAATCCGCGTCGGAACCATCAGCGCCTGGCCCGAGCGTCATCTGTGGATCGAACGGCGCCGGCGCGCTCCACGGCAGCCCGCTGACCTCCACCACCCGGCGCACCAGGGAATAGGCGTTGGAATGCACGCCCGAACTTGCCAGGCCCAGCACCGCGTCCCCCGGCACCACGCCATGCGGCAGCAGGCGTCCGCGCTCCGCGGCGCCGACCGCGAAGCCCGCCAGGTCGTAGTCGCCCTCGCGGTACATGCCCGGCATCTCGGCGGTCTCGCCGCCCACCAACGCGCAGCCCGCCTCGTTGCAACCCGACGCAATGCCGGCGATCACCTCACGCGCCTGGCGCGGATCGAGCTTCCCGGTGGCGAAGTAATCCAGGAAGAACAGCGGTTCGGCGCCCTGCACCACCAGATCGTTGACCACCATCGCCACCAGGTCGACGCCGACCGTGTCATGGATGCCGCGTCTCGATCGCGACCTTCAGCTTGGTGCCCGACGCCATCGGTGCTGGAAACCAGGACGGGATCGACGAAACCCGCCGCCTTCAGGTCGAACAGCGCGCCGAAGCCGCCAAGCCCGCCGATCACGCCGGGGCGGGACGTGGCGCGCGCCAGCGGCTTGATCGCCTCGACCAGCGCGTCGCCCGCCTCGATATCCACGCCGGCGGCACGATAGTTCAGGCCGTTGCCGGTCGTCGCGCCCAAATCGTGATCACCCCTGGTCATGGCGGCCCTCGATACGCTACTGCCTTGGTCCGCTGAACTGCGCCGTCGGGCGCAAGGCGGGTGGACGCTGGCGGAAACAACCATAGGCCAGCTGCTTCGCGCAATGCAGTGGCCGCAAGCCGGGGAAAGGCAGGCCGATGCCTGACGGATCGCAAGTCGGCCGCAGCGCGTCCGCCGCGTTGCTGACGCTGCCCAACGTCATCACCTTCGCGCCGCCTCTGCGCGGTGCCGCTCGCGGTCTGGCTCGTGATGGAAGCAACAGTTCGCCCACGCGTTCTTCCTGTTCGTCGCGGCCGGCCTGTCCGACGCGGTGGACGGCTGGCTGGCGCGCCGCAACGGCGGCGGCAACTCCGTGGGAGCGCTGCTGGATCCGGTGGCCGACAAGGCATTGCTGGTGACGATGTATGTAACCCTCGCGGCGGTGAAGGCGTTGCCCGACTGGCTGGCGATCCTGGTGGTGTTTCGCGACATCGGTGATCGTCGGCGGCGTTGTCGTGCTGTCATTGCTCGGCCAGACCGTGATGATCCGCCCGCTCTACGTCTCGAAGCTTAACACCGCCTTGCAGATCGTGCTGGTCGCTGTGACCCTGCTGCTGTACCGGCTTCGGCCTGACCGCCCCGGTCGTGCATGGACGCGCTGGTCTGGCTGGTCGCGCGCCACCACGCTGGCTTCCGGCGCGGCCTATGTCTGGATCACGGCGCGCCGGCGATGAGCGACAGCGCCGAACTGCCGCCGCCCGACACGCCTCCGCCCGCCGAGCGCCGTGCCTGGTTCCCGCAACGCGCCGTCACCGATTTCCGGCCAGGCGACGCGCGGCCAGCGCGTCGGCCCTGGTCGTCGGCCTGCTGGTCGTGCGTGGCTCGCGCTGCAGCTGTTGCCTCCGTGCTGGCGCCGTTCGTCGCCGCGGCCGGCATCGCCTACGTGCTCGACCCGCCGACCACGCGGCTGACCCGGCTGGGCCTCAGCCGAGGCATCGCCGCGCTGCTGATGATCATCGGCCCTGCTGGCCGCGGTCCTGCTGTTCGCCCTGCTGCTCTACCCGCTGATCCTCCAGCAGATCGGCCTGCTGCTCGGCCGCATCCCGCAATACGTCCAACTGCTGCAGCGCTGGGCGAGCGAGGTGCTCACCGACCTGCAGCAGAACTTCGGCTCCGACGTGGTGAACGACAAGCTGCGTGACCTGGTCAGCAGCCAGGCCGGCAACATGCTGAGCTTCATCGCCTCGTCGCTGACCAGCGTCACCGGCGCCGGCTTCGCGATCTTCAACGTGCTGACCCTGGCGGTGGTGACGCCGGTCGTCGGCTTCTACCTGCTGCGCGACTGGCCGCGGGTGGTCGCCATGGTCAATTCCTGGCTGCCGCACCGCTACGCCGAGGTGATCCGCGCCCAGGCCCGCGAGGTGGACCGCATCCTGTCGGCCTGGGTGCGCGGCCAGGCGCTGTGCTGCCTGATCCTCGCGCTGTACTACGCCCTGGCACTGACCGTGGCCGGCCTGGACCTCGGCCTGATCGTCGGCATGGCGGCGGGCCTGCTGTCGTTCATCCCCTATGTCGGCTCGATCACCGGTGGCATCACGGCGCTCGGGCTGGCGATGGCGCAGTTCCCCACAGTGGCGCGGCGTGATCGTGGTCGGCGGCGTGCTGGTGGTGGGCCAGATCCTGGAGGGCTACGTGATCTATCCGCGCTTCCTCGGCGACCGGGTGGAACTGCCGGCGGTGTGGGTGATTTTCGCCCTGTTCGCCGGCGGCGCGGCGTTCGGCTTCCTGGGCGTGATGCTGGCGGTGCCGGTCGCCGCGACCATCGGCGTGCTGTGCCGCTTCTGGCTGCGCCGCTATCTGGCGAGCCCGCTGTATCTGGATCCGCCAGCGGAGCGGTAGGTTGGAGCGGTAGGTTGGAGCGGTAGGTTGGAGCGGTAGGTTTCCGGCGCGCGGATACCGTATTTGTTGATGCCCGATATGTGGACCGCATTCGATCGGCAACCTTCGGCATAGTTGGTTAGTCAAGGCGACAAGGTGCAATAACCGACTGGCTGGCGATTTACACAATCATGAGATTGCGCTGCGACAACATGCTGTGTCCGGTGCAGCGATGATCGATGAAACCGCGATGCGTGCCCGCTAAGTAGCCATCAAAGATCAGTTGGATGTGCGCCGGGCTGACCGCTGCCGCGCAACATGGATGTTTCGTCACGGAAGAAGGCCGCGTACGGCTCTGGCCTATCATACCCATCCCCCCATATAAGCGGCGAACACGCTCACAAGCGCGTCGGTCATTACTTAAAGGGAAGGAAAACGGACCATGGTGAAACTTGGCCGACGATCAGTGTTGCGCGCGTCATTGAGTCTGGCGGCGGCTGGCGCTCTGGCGCGACCGTACATCGCCAACGCGGTAGCGACCACCATCACCGGGTGGTGGAATCAGGGCTTCTATCCAGCCGAGGATGCGGCCTTCAAGACGCTGGTCGCGGACTGGGAAAAGGTCAGCGGCAACAAATTCGACTTGTCCTTGCTTCCGGGTCAGGCACTGAACGAGAAGATCGTCTCCGCGCTGACCAGTGGCGACGTTCCGGACCTGATGTACGCCGACAACGCACCGGGTCAGATCATTCCGCAAAGCGCCTGGGACGGCAAGTTGCTCGATGTGTCGGACGTGGTAGCAACTCAGCAGGCGCAGTTTCTTGACAGCGCGCTGCTGTCGGCGAAGTTTTACAATAACGCGGAGAAGAAGCGCAGCTACTACGGTGTGCCGTTCAAATCCTCGGTTCTGACCATGGATGTCTGGGCGAGCCTGGTCGAGAAAGCCGGCTTCAAGATGAGCGATATGCCCAAGAACTGGGATGCGTATTTCGACTGGTTCAAGCCGATGCAGAAGGTGCTGCGCAACTCGATCCGCGGCATTTATGCGCTGGGCTACACCGTGTCCACCAACGGCGACGACCCCAACAATCTTTTCAACGCGTTCCTGATCGCCTACGGCGGCTACGGTATAGTCACGCCGGACGGCGTGCTGCATGCCGACGACCCGAAGGTGAAACAGGCCGCGGTGATGGCGCTGGAAAAGCTCACCACCCCGTACAAGCAGGGCTTCGTACCGCCCGGCGCCATCAACTGGGGCGATCCGGACAACAACAACGCGTTCCACGCGAAGCAATGCATCATGACGCCGAACGACACGACCTCGATCCCGGTGGCGGTGAAGAGCACCAAGGGCTGGTCCAACGGCGAGATCTACAGCAGTGCGCTGCCTCTCGGCAACGATGGCAAGCCGGTGGCGAGCCAGTTGGGAGTCGAACTCGGCTTCATTCCCAAGGGGGCGAAGAATGTAGCGGCGGCAAAGGAATTCCTGACCTACCTGATCCAGCCGAAGATCGTCGGCGACTACCTGAAGAACGCCGAGGGAAGGTGGCTGCCGGTCATGCCCGAGGTCGTCAAGCAGGATCCGTTCTGGCTGAACCCAAAGGACGAGACGATCGCCACCTATACGCGCCAGGGCGTGATCACACCGACGGTGCCCTGGTTCTACGTGTTCAACCCGGCCTACGGCCAAGTCAATGCGGCACATATCTGGAGCGTGGCGGAATCCGACATCATAAGCAACGGCATGACACCGGAAAAGGCGGCCGACAAGGCGTTCACGCAGATCAAGGCGATCTTCGCGAAATACCAGATCGCCTAGCAGGGGGCACATGCGATGGACGGCACGTCGTTTCTGGACGCCGCACGCCCCATAAAGCTGCGGCGGTCACAAGGGCTTCGCCTGTTTCGCAGCCCGCGAGGCTCGGAATTCACCTGGGGTCTCGCCTTCGTCGTGCCGTACACCGCGGTGTTTGTCGCGTTCGTGCTGTTCCCCGTGGCCTACGGATTGTGGCTGGGCAGCGAACCGTCCAGCTACGTCGAGCTGTTTGCCGACCCGATCTACCTGCGCACCCTGTTCAACACCCTGCTGTTCCTTGCCGTCGGGGTGAACGTACATCTGTTCCTGGCGCTGCTGCTCTCCGGGTTCTTCATGCTGCGCTATTGGTGGGTGAAGCCGCTGCTGCTCGTGTTCATCCTGCCCTGGGCGGTGCCGGCGCTGCCCACGTTCATCTCCATTCACTGGATGCTGGACGGGCAGTGGGGCTTCATCAACAATGTGCTGTGGGAAGTATTCCACATCGACGGACCCGCCTGGCTGGACACGCGCTGGCCTGCAATGGGCTCGGTCATCGTGTCGTATATATGGAAATGGACACCGTTCTGGACCGTGATCCTGCTCGCCGGGCGCATGGCGATTCCAAGCGATATCTACGAAGCGGCGCGGATCGACGGCGCGACCGGGTTCCGCAGCTTCGTCCATGTCACGTTCCCGCTGCTGGCTAACCTGTACCTGGTCTGCACCATGCTTTCCACCATCTGGACCCTTGGCGACTTCAATACTGTGCATTTCGTCTCCGGCGGCGGCCCGGCGCTGGCAACCCACGTGCTCGCCACCTTGGGCATTCGCGACGCGTTCGAGATCGACCAGCCGCGGCTCGGCATGGCCACCGTGATGTCGGCATTGCCGCTGCTGATCCCGCTCGTGATCCTGCTCATGCGCAAGCTGCGCACGACCGAGGTGCAGCTATGAGCACGACCGTACTCGGCGCCAGCGGTGGGGCGCGGGGGCGCCACTGGCGGATGCGCGAGGCGCTGACACACGTGGCAGCGATCGGGGTCGCAATCCTGCTGTTGATCTGGACCCTGACGCCGCTCTACAGCATGGCGATGGTGTCGCTGGAACCGCACAGCAACGTGTTTAGCAGCCATCTGTTCCCGCCGCACCCGACCTTGAAGCCGGTACCATATCGTTTTCACCGAGGGCTATTGGTATCTCGAGCACTTCTGGCGCGAGATGTACAACAGCCTGTTCATCGGCGTGATGACCGTGGCCTGCACCTTGGCAATCGGCACCCTCGCCAGTTTCGCGGTCGGGCGGATGCGTATCCGCAACGGCTGGATGCTCACCAACGCCGCGTTGCTGACCTACGTCATCCCGATGTCGTTTCTGGCGATACCGTTCTATCGGCTGATGAATATCTACGGGTTGTCGAACAATCTGTGGGCGGTGATCGCGGTGGAGGTGACCTTCGCAACGCCCTACGCCATCTTCATCTTCCAGCAATACGGCACGTCCATCCCGATCGAACTGGACGAGGCGGCGCGCATCGACGGCGCCTCCCCTGGCAGATCTACTGGCGCATCTACCTGCCACTGATGGCCCCGGCCTTGGTCGCGGTCGGGACCTACGCGCTGCTGTTGGCGTGGAACGAATATCTTTACATGACCCTGCTCCTGTCGTCGCAGAGCAACATGACCGTGCCGCTGGCGCTGTCGCAGTTCCTGAACAGTGACGAGGCGCCCTGGAACTACATGATGGCTACCGCGGTCGTGTACGCGATCCCGCCAATCGCGATCTATTACGCCTTCCGCCGCTTCATGACCGCGGGTCTGACGATGGGCGGCGTGAAGGGCTGAAAACACGCGTGCCTTTTGGCAGCGACACGACGCCAAGGTCGCCGGGAAGCAATCGAGGCCGACACGAATTGTCCGGATTGACCCGGGATCTGCACGAACAGTGAAACGGCGCCTGTGGTCAAGTCCCATAGGCCCGTATCGCGCGCGAAGCGCATTGAATGCTTATCGGTGCAGCTCCCTGCTTGATCCGTGTAATCGGTGTCAGGCTTGATTGATTTGCAGGGGCCGCACACAGTAACGGAATATTTCCAACCTCTTTGCGTCTGTTCAGGGCAACCCACATGGTTGCGGGCGTCGTCCTCTCAAGAAAGGGCCTTCCACGATGGGATTTCTCGCCAAACATCAGGCGGAATGGGAACCGCGGGCGCTCAGCATCCTACGCATCGTGGTGGGTCTGTTGTACATGGAACATGGCCTTGCCAAGCTGTTCAGTTTTCCGATAGCCGCGGGTCACCCGGCAATGTTCCAGCTTATCTGGTTCGCCGGAGTGCTGGAAACGTTCGGTGGCATGTTGATCGCGCTCGGACTGTTCACCCGCCTCGTGGCATTCATCCTGTCGGGTGAAATGGCCGTCGCCTACTTCATGGTACACCTCCCGAAGAGCTTCTTCCCGCTGGTCAACGGCGGCGATGCAGCGATCCTCTACTGCTTCATCTACTTTTACCTCTTCATCGTCGGCGGCGGGTGCTGGAGCCTGGATAGACTGATCTCGTCAGGAACCTCACGGCAAGCTTACGCGAACCGCCGAGACGGATCAGCCTTGACGCGGTGACGCCCGTGGGTCCGGAGTGTGCCAATGCGCGCCACGGATCAACCGTCCCTGCCCCTTTCCGCGGAACCGCGCTTTGTAGCCGTGGATTTCCGCGCGGCACCGTCGAATGCCGCGGCGACCGCCTGGCTCAACCGAACCGCCGATTGGCCAGACCACCGGCTTCTGCTGTGGGGTGAACCCGGCTGCGGCAAAACCCATCTGCTGAACATCTGGGCGACGCACACCGGCGCCGAAATGCGTGCCGGAGCCACACTGCGCGGCCTGCCCGAACTGCCGGCCGCATCCGGCATCGCGATCGATGCAGCCGATGCGGTGGCAGACGAAACCGCGCTGTTCCACCTGCTGAATGCAGCGGGCGAAGCCGGTCTGCCCGTCCTGCTCGCGGCCCGCACGCCGCCCTCGCGCTGGATCATTCAACTGCCCGACCTCGCCAGTCGGCTGCGCGCAATCACCGCGGTTCGGATCGGTCCGCCGGAAGATGCTCTGTTGCATGCCCTGCTGGCTCGGTTGTTGGACGCCCGCGGGTTGCGTCTCCCGTTGCAGGTGCTGGATTGGCTGCTACTTCGCCTGCCCCGCAGTGCGGCGGCGATGCGCGATGCCGTCGTCCGCCTGGATGAAGCATCGATGGATCAGCATCGCACCATCACCGCGGCATTTGCCCGCGAAGTGCTCGCCGATATTCTCAGCCCGGACGAAATCGGCCCCGTCAACCGCTTCCCCCTCGCGGTACGACCCACCTGTCCTGTAGGATCGCACCATGAACAAGGTGTCCGCCCGAAAGCTGGCTGCGCGCGCCGACAGCGCGGTGGACCTGCGGGAGCCGCCCGCAGCGCAGGTTGCCGAGGTCCCGCAATCCAGTCCGATGGTAATCGCGCGCGACAGCCCGGACCGGTTCATCAACCGCGAACTCTCCTGGCTCGATTTCAACCACCGTGTGGTCGAGGAGGCGGAGAACCCGCGCCATCCGTTGCTGGAGCGCCTGCGCTTCGTCTCGATCAGCGCGTCCAACCTGGATGAGTTCTATTCCGTGCGCGTCGCCGGCCTGATCGGCCAGGCAAAGGCCGGCGTCACCGCGGTGTCGCCCGACGGCCGCACGCCGGCACAGCAGCTTGCCGAGATCAAGCTGCGCGCCGAAGCGTTGCTGGCCGAACAGCAGCGGGTCTGGCGCGAGCTGCGCGGCCTGCTGCGCGATGCCGGCATCGAGGTGTGCGAGCCGGACACGCTGTCCGCCGATGACGTGCAGTGGCTGGACGGATGGTTCATGGAGCGGGTGTTCCCGGTCCTGACGCCGCTGGCGATCGACCCGGCGCACCCGTTCCCGTTCATCCCCAACATGGGCCTGGTGATGGCGCTGCTGCTGCTGCGCGAGGAAGACGGCCTGAGCATGCGCGCGTCTGCTGCCGCTGCCCGAGCCAGGTCGAGCGGTTCATCCGGCTGCCCGGCGCGATCGGCGAGCCGATCCGCTTCGTCATGCTGGATGACCTGGTCGGCGCTGTTCCTCGACCGGCTGTTCCCCGGCTTCCGCGTTGGCGGACAGGGCACGTTCCGACTGATCCGCGACACCGACGTGGAATTCGAGGAAGAGGCCGAGGATCTGGTGCGCTCGTACGAGACGGCGTTGAAGCGTCGCCGGCGCGGCGTGGCGATCCATCTCGGCATGGATGCCAGGATGCCGGAGGAGCTGCGCGCCTTGGTCGCCGCCGAACTCGGCGCGAGCCCCGACGAGACGCATATCGCCGACGGCATCCTCGGTGTCGCCGACCTGCGGCAGCTGATCGTGGACGATCGGCCGGACCTGCTGTTCCCGCCCTACACGCCGCGCTTTCCCGAGCGCATCCGCGACTTCGGCGGCGACTGTTTCGCCGCGATCCGCGCCAAGGACATCATCGTCCACCATCCGTTCGAGAGCTTCGACGTGGTGGTGCAGTTCCTGCGCCAGGCGGCGCAGGATCCCAACGTGATCGCGGTGAAGCAGACGCTGTACCGCACCAGCCGCGACAGCCCGATCGTCAAGGCGCTGATCGAGGCGGCGGAAGCAGGAAAATTCGTCACCGCCGTGGTCGAACTGCGCGCCCGCTTCGATGAGGAGATGAACATCCGGCTGGCGCGCACGCTGGAAGCCGCCGGCGTGCAGGTGGTGTACGGCTTCGCCGAACTGAAGACGCACGCCAAGCTGTCGCTGGTGGTGCGGCGCGAGGGCACCGGCGTGCGCTCCTACGCGCATTTCGGCACCGGCAACTACCATCCGATCACCGCGCGCATCTACACCGATCTGTCGTTCTTCACCACCGATCCGGATCTGACGCGCGATGCCGCGCGGCTGTTCAACTACATGACCGGCTACGCGCGGCCCGAATTGATGGATGCGCTGGCGTTCAGCCCGCTGACCATGCGCACCGTGCTGGCCGACCTGATCAAGCGCGAGATCGCCTTCGCGCATGCCGGCAAGACCCGCCGGCATCTGGCTGAAGCTCAACTCGCTGGTCGACGAGACGCTGATCGACCTGCTGTACGAAGCCTCGCGCGCCGGCGTGAAGATCATGGCCGTGGTGCGCGGCATCTGCTGCCTGCGCCCGGGCATGCCCGGCCTGTCGGAAAACATCCGCGTCAAATCGATCGTCGGCCGCTTCCTGGAGCACAGCCGCATCTGCGTGTTCGGCAACGGCCATCCGCTGCCGAGCCGGCATGCGCGCGTCTACATCAGCTCCGCCGACTGGATGGTGCGCAACATGGACTGGCGCGTGGAAACGCTGGTGCCGATCCACAATCCGACCGTGCATGCGCAGGTGCTCGACCAGATCATGGTGGTCAACCTCAAGGACTCGATGCAGTCCTGGGAACTGCGCGGCGACGGTGCCTGGCAGGCGCGTTCCGCCCGGCAAGAAACCGGTTTCCGCTCACGATTATTTCATGACCAATCCGTCACTGTCCGGGCGAGGCTCCGCGTTGCACGGGCAGGCGGTCGTCTCGCCGCTTGCCAATCATCGCCGACCGGATCGCGTCAACCAGGACTGATCGCATGCCGTACCAGCCGCCAGCCGATTTGCCCCGCTGCGCGGTGGTCGATCTTGGATCGAATTCGGTGCGCCTCGTCGTCTACGAAGGGCAATGCCGCAATCCCGTGGCGATCTTCAATGAGAAGGCGGTGTTGCGCTTGGCCGCGGACTTGCAGGCGACGGGACGGCTGAACGAAGACGGAATGGCCCAGGCATTCACCGTGATGCACCGCTATCACGCGGTGGCCCGCGCGATGGGTGCCGAACCGTTCGAGGTCCTCGCCACCGCCGCGGTGCGCGACGCGCGCAACGGTCCCGACTTCGTCGGCCGCGTTGCAATAGCGCATGCCGGACGTGCCGATCCGCGTCCTGTCGGGACTGCACGAGGCCGAATATCTCGGCCGATGGGCGTGCTGTGCGGCATCCCGACCGCCGACGGCATCCTGGCCGATATCGGCGGTGGGTCGCTGGAAATCGTGCGGCTCGATCGCGGCACGCGCGGCGCCTCCCACACCTTGAGCCTCGGCGCGATCCGACTGGCGGAGCGTGCGGACGGCGATCCGGTGCGCGCCCGCGCGATTGCCGATGCCGATCTTGCGACGGTGCCCTGGCTGGCCGAGGGCACCAATCGCGACCTGTATCTGGTCGGTGGCGCATGGCGAGCGCTGGCGCGCATCCACATGGCGCAGACCGGCTATCCGCTGCAGATGGTGCATCACTACACGATCGGCCGTGAGGAGGCGCGCGACCTGACCGGTGTGATCGCCGGCGCCGGCCGCCGTGCGCTGGAGCGTCATGCCGGGACTGTCGCGCCGTCGCATCGACGATCTGCCGTTTGCCGCGGTGGTGCTGCGACGTGTGCTGCGCGCGACGGGCGTGCGTCGCGTCGTGTTCAGCGCCAGCGGGCTGCGCGAGGGCTGGTTCATGCAGCGCATGCCAGCGGAGATTCGCGCCCAGGATCCGCTGCTCGCCGCGGGACGCGAATTACGCCGGGCGGCTGGGCCGCGATCGCGAATTTGCCGCCGGCGTTGCTGGCGTGGACCGATCCGCTGTTTCCGCAGGAAATCGGCGAGGCGCGGCGGCTGCGCGAGGCGGCATGCTGGATGTCGGACATCGGTAGCCACGATCATCCGGAGTTTCGCGCCGAGCAGGCATTTCTGCGCGTGCTGCGCCAGCCCGGGATCGGACTGGATCATCACGCACGCGCGTTTCTCGCACTGGCGATCGCCATGCGGTACGAAGTGGATGCGGACGCGGGTTCCTGCGTCCGGCGCGCCTGCTGCTGGATGTGTCCAGCGCCCACCGCGCGGAGGTACTCGGCGTGGCGCTGCGGCTTGCCTACACGCTGTCGGCGGGCACGCCGGATCTGCTGGGCGGCACAGGGCTGCGTCTGTCGGGCAGCCGGCTGATCCTGCGCCTCGAAGAGGACAGCGGCGTGTTCGCCGGCGAGAGCGTGATGCGCCGGCTGGATCGTCTGGCGCAGGCGGTGGGCCTGGAAGCCGCAACGGAAGCGGCACGCGAAAGTGCGGCGTAGCGGCGATGCTGTGACCTTTGCGAATTCCACACCGCCGGTGGCCGACCGGCCATTAAGGAAGAAAATCACACCCTTGGGGTGTCCAACCGTTTTCAGTGACTGAGTAATAGATGGTGCAGACCACGCCTAGATTGCCTTTTTTGCAAAACAATTTGCGTACGGCCAGTACCTGGAAATCTGAGAAGCTGCCTTTATTTCCCATCCGTCGTGCAGGTAAGTGGACACCGTACCCTCCGCGTCAGCAATCCATGTCGGCAGGACTGCGCCGAGTGCGAACGACAAGCCGATGACAATGCGCGTGCGCATTTCCGGTCCCCCTGAATTCCGCACCGACTGTGTTGTGACCTCGTGATGCACGTCAACCAGTGCAACGAAGTTTATCCGTGTTCCAGGAATTTATTGTACAGAAGTCGGGAACTATTCCAGGGGAGCGTGAAGCTTTGTGTTAGAGCCGCTCCTGCCTTGCCGGCAGGGATTCTCTACTTCGGGAAATGTCCTCGCTAAAATCGGGAATTTTTCAGCTGCATCGCGGGAAATCATGCCATAGACGCCATTGAACCCGTGCAGGCATTCCGTCGCAACCCGGGAATTGTTTGCATATAAATCGGGTAACATTCCATTCAAAGCACTTTGAGTGCCAAGCCCTAAACGGTATTGCGGCAGGGGAACGTGGAGATCGTCAAGCGTTCGGATACCGCGAAGTCCTTTGCGGTTCTGCCCAAACGCTGGATCGTCGAACAATCGGTTGGTTCAACCGATGCCGACGGCCGGCCAAGGATTGGGAGTGTCTGAACCGGCAAATGAGCAAACACCGGCAGTTCAGCCTCTCATCGAGAGTTTGATATGTCTCTCATGAACGTCCTGCTCCGGGTCAGCGACGAACACGTCATATTTAGGGTGTTGAAAATCGTGATAAATATATACTTGATGTGTCCACTCCTGCTGATCTGGGTATTCAAGGGGCATGCGGCGATTTGCCGCAATTTTCTTGGTGGAGTGATTTTTGTTGAACTCTTCTATCGCGAGCGGCTCTCCAGCAAATTCGCTGACCAGCCATGTATTGCTGCCGATCGTGTCGTCAAAATACATGTATACCCGAGGAAGAAAGTGCGCAGAATCGGCCTCGAATAACGTGAACGCATCGGTCGTCGAAGAATAATAGTCGAGGTCATGGAAGATGCATCCGACAGGAGCAGGATCGTAGTCGGAGAAAAACGTCCTGCATGTGTCCTTTACATCGCCCAGCACGAGCTTTGCTATCTTCAACTTTTTCTGCAGGGCAGTGGGATTCATATGATACAATCCAGGACGAAAATAATGGGCGAAGTCGCGGTAATCTTGTGCCGGAGGCAAGCCCGCGCCGGTGTCGAACCCGTACAGTTCGATTTCAACGCCAAATAGTTGTGTTATCTCCGCAATGTGCATCTCTGCGTTGAGAAGGCCATTGCCTCCGCCGCAGCCGAACTCGATGACGCTGATCTTGGGATGGCCAAGGCGTGCCGCCAATTGGGCCGCTTCAAATATGCAATGGCCATAGTGGGGTCTCGCAATCGCGCAAAGGCTCAGACGCTGCCAGTAAGAAAATAAAGAGAAGCGTCGGATAATCTTTCGCGCCAGCACCACGCGCATGGGTGCCGGATTCAGCAACATCCTTAGCAGCGCCTCTCTCATTGTTGTCCTCTGATACGGGATTTGCCGATGAAGGGCTTCCTCCCCGGCCATGAGGCCAGCATATGCTCCGATCCCTCCGTCCCGCAACAACCAGATCGCCCGTGAACCAAACAGAGAGCTGCCGGCTGTCCGATGAACGCCGCGCGCGCGGGAATCTGTGCGAGCAAGTCAACATCTGGACGCAGGTCTCCTGCTGACCGCTCAGTCGCCCACCGATGGCACAGCCCCTCAGCATCGAACCGGCGGCAGTGGTACGGAATGCCGCGATGGCGGCAAGGATTTCCTGGAACAGGACGCGCGACACCGCGACCTCAGCCATCTGGAAAGCGATCGACCGGCCATGTCGCATGATCCCGGCGCCGATCTTCACCAGCCGGTCGCGCAGGGTCGTGAGCGACCACTGCTTAATCTCATCCGGCAGCGCCAACGTGCGCAGGAAGTTGGCGAGGTTGTAGGCCAGCGCGTGCAGTTGCAACCGCACGGCGTTGGCGGCGAAGCGATGGCACGGCATGCGCGTCCACGTGATCGCGTTCTTGCCCTCATTGATGTTGCTGCTCCGCCATACCGCGCTGATTGTAGAACGTCACCACCCTTGGTCTGGTCGGGTCACGTCGGTTACGATGAACCCGACGCGGGGATAAAGTTCGCCGGGGTGCTACTCCACCATCCGATTCACCCGCTGGGTGTCCCATGAACTCACCACCATGCGCAACGCAACATGCTGATATTCATGGCAAATTTGTACAACTACATTGTTGCTCATCCGGGAAATCCAGGCTGAACGCAACCCATCGGCATACCGATAAGCAGCGGTGCCAAAATAACCTTCCCCTCCCCTTGCGGGCTAGGGCCACAACGCGGACAAAGGCAGAAGCAAGGGGCCACGCGGCCAAACCGATGGGTCCATCACCCCTCGCAATGGCAAATGGATGTGAGCCGATAGGATGATCCGCCCCGCCGAGCAACCGCGACGTAGATGTAGTGCGCGACATCGTCCACGCAGCGTATCGCCACTACATCGACCGCATCGGCAAACCACCCGGGCCGATGCTCGATGACTACGCACAACGCATCGCCGACAGCCAAACCTGGATATTGGAAGATGACGAGTGCATCGTCGGTATTCTGGTCCTCCAGCAAACACCGAACGGCTTGCTGCTGGACAACATCGCCGTACAACCGGATCACCAAGGCAAAGGCTATGGACGCGCACTGATCGAATTCGCCGAAGCCGAAGCGCTCCGCCATGGCTGCCACGAGATCAGCCTGTACACCCACGCGCTGATGCACGAGAACATCGCACTCTATCGTCGCCTGGGCTTCGTCGAAACCCGTCGTATCAGCGAAAAGGGCTACGATCGCGTCTACATGACCAAGCGATTGACGCCGCACCCATAATCGTCACTCCGCCACCGCGATGCGCGGCTTCCCTGGGCGCGCGCGATGGCCGCTCAACTCCGCGCCCGCCGACCTGTCGAGCCGGCTGCTCAGCACGGGCGCCGAGAGACACGCGGCAACGGCCAGGAACGCCACCGAGAAGTCCGACAGCTGAGTTGCGTCATGGCCGAGCATCCGCACCGACGCGGCAAGCACGCCGGCCGACATCGCGATGCCGAGCGTCAGCGACATCTGCTGGAACGTCGTGTAGAAGCTGGTCGCCGTGCTCATCTGCGGCCGCGGCACGTCGGCGTAGGCGATCGTGTTGTACGCCATGAATTGCAGCGACTGGAAGAAGCCGTTCAGCAGCAGCACGATGTAGATCAGCCACATCGGCCAACTCGGACGGAATGCGGCGCTCGCGGCAAGCAGCAGCGTGGCGACCAGGCCGATCCACATCAGCACGTTGCGGAAGCCCAGCCGGCGCAGGATGCACCGGCGCGGCCAGGCGCATGCCGAGTGACCCGAATGAGCTCACGAACGTGATCAGCCCGCTCTGCGCCGCGGACAGGCCAAAGCCGAGTTGGAGCATCATCGGCAGCAGGAACGGCATCGCGCCGACGGCGATGCGCGACAGCGATCCGCAGATCACCGAAAGGCGGAACGTCGGCGATCTGCATCATGCGGAAATCCAGCATCGGATGCGGATGGCGCCGCGCATGCAGCGCATAGAGCCCGGCAGAAATGACGCCGGCAGCCGACCAGGCCAGTGCGGTCGCGCCCGAACCGACGCCGCGGCTGGCCATCTCGATGCCGAACATGCAGCGATGCCAGCGCGGTGCCAGCGAGAATCAGGCCGCGCAGATCGAACGGCGTGCGCGTCGGTTCGCGCATTTCCTCGATGTAGCGCGTCACCAGCATGATGCCGGTCACGCCGATCGGCACGTTGATGTAGAAGATCCAGTGCCACGACAGATAGGTGACGATGAAGCCGCCGACCGGCGGCCCGAGGATCGGGCCAATGGTCGCGGGAATCATCAGCCATGCCATCGCGTGGATCAGTTCCGATTTCGATACCGCGCGCAGCATGACCAGCCGTCCGACCGGCGACATCATCGCGCCGCCGACGCCTTGCAGCATGCGGGCCGCAACCAGGAAGCCGAGTGTCGGCGCCTGCGCGCAGGCAATCGAGCCGACGGTGAACAGCGCGATCGCGGCGCGGAACACGGTCCGCGATCCGAACCGGTCCGCCAGCCTGCCACTGGCCGGGATGAACATCGCGAGCGTCAGCAGATAGGAGGTCAGCGCGACGTTCATGTGCAGCGGATCGGCGTTGAAGCTGCTCGCCATCGTCGGCAGCGCGGTCGCAAGCACCGTGCCGTCGAGTTGCTCCATGAACATCGCGCTGGCGACAATCAGCGAAACGGTGCGCGCGCTGGCGGAGGTCTCACAACCGCCGGAGCGGGATCAAGTTGCCCTGACATGCCAGAGGAATGACTCGGGAATGAACTGGCGGTCTACAACCCGATCCGCACGTGATCGCCGTGTGGCGTGAAGCGCGTGCCGTATTCGGCGCTGCGCTGCACGATGTCCTCGAGTTCCGCGGCTTCATCGGCCAGGCGGCAGGGCACCGTCTCGTTGCGATCGTTGTGGCGGACGAACTGGAAGCCGACGCCGGTGATCGCGCGGCCGGTGATGGCAGCGCGCACCATCATGCCGATCCAGTCGCCATGCCTGCGTCCGCCATGACCGGTATGGAAGGAGAAGCTGCCCAGGCCATAGAAGATCGGCTTCCCGCGATACATCTCGACCGCCAGCGAATAGTGCGGACCGTGGCCGATCACGATGTCGGCGCCGGCATCGATCGCGGCATGGCCGATCTCGCGCATGTAGGCCAGCACCTCTTTGTGCAGCCCCCAATGGCAGGACGCCACCACGATGTCGGCCGCGGCGCGCAGCGCTGCAATATCGTCAGTGAATGCGCGCAGATAGTCCGGATCGGCCCAGGTGATGATCACCGGCGGAATGCCGGGCCGGTTCATCGGCGGGATCTCCGGCGCGTCTTGTGCATCGGCACCTGGTACGCGGTGTGCGCGCGGATCACCGCGATGCCGGTCGAATTGGCGCCGGCCTCGTGGTTGGTCGGCCAGTAACACCGAACTGCGTTGCAGGAAGCCATAGCGGATGCCGTCGCGCTCGACGATGACGGCGCGCGCGCCGCCGCGACGTTCGCGCCGGCGCCGGTGTGGCGGAATGCCGAGTTCGATCGAGCCGCGCGATCGATGCGGTGATCGCCGCCTCGCCGTAGTTCACGTTGTTGGCGATGCCGACCGCGGCGATACCCGCGGACGCGCAGCGCTTCGCCGCGATCGTCGGGCGAAGCGAAGAAGCCTTCGTTCTCGACCGCATGGCCGCGCGGCGGATCGTACAGGCAGCATTCCAGATTGCTGAACACCATGTCGGCGCGCGCGAAATTCGTCCCGCACGCGTGCGAACGGCACCGCCGGATCATCGACGTTCATCAGGTTGACGTCGCCGGTCAGGATCATGCTGGGCATGCGCAGATTACTCTCGTGTCCCGTGTCAGACTGTCGTTGCGCAGGAGCGGAAGCGACGAAGCAATCCCGGTCACGCTATGCGGCCCCGGTCATTGCTACACCACCGCGATCGCTTCGTCGCTTCCGCTCCGCGCAACGACAACGGCACATTATCCGTGCTGCTTCGCGTTGCCAATCGACACCACCGTGCGCAAGCTCGCACGATGACAATGCGCAAGGAGGCAGGATGCAGGGCGGTCCGCTCGCCGGCATTCGGGTGATCGATCTCACGACCGTCGTGCTCGGACCGTACGCGACACAGATGCTCGGCGACCTGGGCGCCGACGTGATCAAGATCGAATCGCCCGATGGCGACGACTGCCGCTGGATCGGGCCAAGCCGCAACAAGGGCATGGGCTCCTACTTCGCCATGCTCAACCGCAACAAGCGCAGCGTCGTGCTGGATCTGAAACGGCCCGCGCGCAGAGGACGCTTGTTGCGGCTGGTCGATGGCGCCGATGTGTTCGTGCACAACATGCGGCTTGGCGCGGCCGAACGGCTCGGGCTGGGCTACGCCGCCCTGTCGGCGCGCAACCGCGGCTGGTCTATGCGTGCGCCTCGGGCTTTCGCAAGGGCAGCAGCAAGCAGGAGCATCCGGCGTTCGACGATCTGATCCAGGGCATGAGCGGCGTTGCCGCGTTGAATGCCGGCCCGGATGGCGCGCCGCGCTACGTGCCCAGCGTCGTGGTGGACAAGCTGACCGGCCAGATGCTGGCCTCGATGATCGGCATGGCGCTGTTCCATCGCGAGCGCACCGGGCAGGGACAGGAAGTGCACGTGCCGATGCTGGAGACGATGCTGTCCTTCCTGCTGGTCGAGCATCTGTGGGGCGCCGTGACCGAACCAGCCGGAGCTGGGGCTCGGCTATCCACGCATGCTGACGCCGCATCGGCGGCCATATGCGACGCAGGACGGCTACATCTCGGTGATCGCGGTAAGCGATGCGCACTGGCGCCGGCTTGTTCGAGGCGATGGGCCGGGCGGCGCTGATCGAGGACCCGCGCTTCGCGACGATCGCCGCGCGCTCGGACAATGTGGATGCGCTGTACGCGGTGCTGGCCGATGGCATGCGCGAGCGCACCACCGCGGAATGGCTGAAGATGCTGGGCGCGCTCGACATTCCCTGCGGGCCGGCCAATTCGCTGACCGATCTGCTGCAGGACGACTACCTGCAGGAGACCGAATTCTTCCAGCAGATGCGGCATCCGCTCGACGGCGACGTCACCATCACGGCGATCCCGGCGCGGTTCTCCGCCAGCCCTCCGTCCGTGCGCAGGCTTTGGCCAGCACTCGGGCAGCACACCACGGAAGTCCTGCGCGAGATCGGCTGCGACACACGCGATATCGATGCCATCACCGGGGATCGGTAGCACCGTCATCCCGATAGCGCCGTCATGCCGGACGCCGCCGCGTTCGATAGCTTCAGAATGACGGCGCGTTGCGCCAGCTGTCCCTCGGGCCCGACACCTCCACCAGACCATCGATCGCGCCGGCGGCCTCACGCGGCACGCACAGCATGTTGTGCGAGGCGATGCGCCCGAAGATGTTCTCGCGATCGCCGGCGAAATTGGTCGGCGTGAACAGGAACGGCGCATGCCAGTACAGCCGGTAGCTGTATGACAGCAGCAGAGTGATCAGTGCCGGCGACCGGTCGTCGCGTTCGTTCTCCACATACAGTGCTGGCCGCAGGCGGCGAATTGTGTCGGCGGCGCCTTGCAGCGCCTCCAACTCCATGCCTTCGATGTCCAGCTTCAGCAGGCGGCAGGCAGTCAGTCTCAGGCTGTCGATGGTGACCACCGGCACGGGTTCGCCGTGTTGCCAACTATTGGCGAGCGGCAGGGCACCAAAATTGTTCGGCTGATCGGGCGGCAGGATCGGCACCATGATCTGGCCAGCCGAGGCGCCGACGGCTTCCTGGCGCGCCGCCACGTTGGCGCAGGAGTTCAGTGCGAGATTGGCGCACAGCGTCTGGAATACCAGGCGCTGCGGCTCAAACGCGAGCACCCCGCCGGTAGGCCCGACCATACGCGACAGGGCGATCGTATGGGCGCCGATATTGGCACCGACCTCCACCACGATTTGGCCCGGCTGCACGACCTGGCGAAACACGTCCAGTTCCGCCGCCGACCACTCGCCATACTTGCGCAGGGAGGCACCGACATAGGTGTCATTCCGGTTGAACAGCATCACCCCATCGCGGCAGACGGCAACTTCGTTGTAGCCATCGGGCGGCAGGATCCGGGGGATGGTGCGGACTGGCATATTGGCGACCTGTAGCTGGCGAAAGCGACGCCACGATAGCGCAACGGGGGCCTACCTGGGAACGAGACTGATCACCGGTACTGGCGACGCGGCGCCGGCGAAAGGCTGCCGGGCCATTTGCGCGTGGCGACTTCCGCGGCGATGGCCTGCGTCACGTCGTCCCAGCGGCGCACGGTCGATTGGCGAAACAGCCGCACGGTCGGATACCACGGGGTGTCCGCACGCTCCAGCAGCCAGCGCCAGTCCGGTGCGCGCGGCAGCATGATCCACACCGGCCGCCCCATCGCGCCCGCCAGATGCGCGACCGAGGTATCCACAGTGATCAGCAGATCGAGGTTGTCCAGGATCGCCATCGTGTCGTCGTAGTCTCGATTTCCGCGCCGATATTGATCAGCGGCGCGCGGCCGTAATAGCTCGCCTGCCTGGCCGGTCTTCGGACCCTTCTGCAGCGCCAGCAAAGCGATCCCCGGCAACGTTGGCCAGCGGCGCGAAATCGGCCAGCAGCGCCGAGCGGTTGCGATCGTTGTTGTGCGTCGGCCGGCCGGCCCAGATCACGCCGACGCGGCGGAACCCATGCGGCACCACCCCGTCGCAGCCGTTCCGCCCACTGCGCGACTCGCGCCGGATCGGCATGCAGATAGGGCACCGGCGCGGGCACTGACTCGATGCGCGTGCCGGCCAGTCGCGGCAGGCCGGACAGCGCGCAGAACGCCGCATAATCCGGCGCATCCTGCCAGCGCACGAATATGCCGCGCCGTCGGGCGCGATCTGGCGCAGCAGCGGCTGCATCTCGGCACTGCACGCAATGGCGATGTCGGGACAGCGTTCCGCGCCCAGGCGATGTAGCGGCTGAACTGGATCACGTCGCCAAAACCCTGGTCGGCGACCAGCAGCAGCGTTCTGGTCGGCGAACGCCTTGCCGTCCCATTGCGGCTTGTCGGTAGGCGGCATCAGCGGCGCGGCGCCGCCGATACGGAAGCGCCACTCGTATTCCTCCCAGCCTGCTGCCCATTCGCCGCGCAGCAGCAGCGCCTCGGCCCGGACGAAATGCGCGCCCGGCAAGCCTGGGTCGATGCGCAGCGCGCGGTCCGGCGCAATCCAGCGCCTCGTCCAGTTCCAGCCGGTGGTAATGGATGATCGCCTGGTTGTGCAGGCACAGCGGATCGGCCGGCGCCAGCATCGTCGCGCGGCGCGCGGCGCGCCAGCGCTTCATCCAGCCGGCCCAGCGTGCGGTAGACCTCGCAGATGTTGCGCAGATACAGCGGCGTATCGATCCCGTAGGTGAGCGATCGCTCCATCAAATCGCAGCGACTGCGCGATATGACCCTGGCGGAATGCGACGATGCCGGAAAGATGCAGCGCATCGCCCTGGTTCGGCGACGCGGCAAGAACGTGGTCCAGCAATCGTTTGGCGTCGTCAAGCCGCGCGGCGCGCTCGTACTCGTTGGCGATCCGCAGCACCTCGCCGATCGGCATCGGCACCGGTCACCAGGACCAGGCGCCCGTCGCGTGGGCGGCGGGCGTCTCCATCAGTCCATCGACCGTGTAGCCGAGCCGCTCGATCACCGGCTGCAGGATCGGCAGCACCGGCTCCAGGTGCTTCCGATAGTGGCGATAGCGATAGACCGAGCGTTCATACAGCGGCTCGGTCACCTGCGCGTAGCTGGCGGTGCGCGCATAGCGGCGGTTCTTGTGGAAGGTCAGGCACGCCTTGTCGAATGTTTCGCCGATGAACGCCAGCACGGCGCGCACGCTGCCTTGCTGATCGGCAACCATGTCCTCGTAGCGGATCGGCAGGTAGCGCAGCGTCATCTCGCCGCGGTAGTGCTGCACCAGGTCCATCACGCGCACATAATGCGTCGCCGCCGTTTCCAGATCGGACGCGCAGTAGAAGCCGTGGGTGAACGCGTTGGAGAACGCCGAGACCATGATGTCCAGCGGATGGCGCAGCACATGGATCAGCGGCGCCTCGGGGAACAGCAGCGCGATCAGGCCCAGATGCGTCTCGTTCAGCGGCATCTTGTCGGTGAAGCGCGTTGCGCCATCCGCGCAGCACGCCCATCTGGCGGACCTTCTGCAGATAGTAGTCGCGCAGATTGTCCAGGCCCTCGCGCTGGTCGCCCATCCACAGTTCGGCCAGCGCCTCCGGATAGCCCAGCGGGCTCGCCAGCATGCGCGGCATGATGGCGGTGATCTCGTGGATCAGCGGCAGTTCGTCGCCGGCGGCGATCTTCGGATGCGCCGACAGCGTCTGCTCCACCAGCGTGGTGCCGGAGCGCGGAAAGCCGAGGATGAAAATCGGCTGCGGCACATCGGTGCGCACGTTGGCGCGCGGCAGCAGACGCAGCCGGCCGGCGGTGAAGAAATTCGCGCAGGCGGTCGATCTGCTGGCGCGCCTCGTCGTCCAGATAGGATTGCCCGGACAGTTCGCGCGCCAGCCGCTTGCCCTCCGCGAACGCGGCCCAGGCGTCGTCGTAGCGGCCCATCTGGTCGAGCAGCCGGCCCTTCTCCAGCAGTTCGTTGGGACCCAGCCGCCCCTCGCCAGTCCGCCGACGCGTCGATCAGCGCCAGCGCCTCGTCGTAGCGCCGCATCCGGCCCAGCAGCACCGCGCGCGTCAGCCGCACGCCCTGGATCGTTGGGGAACTGCGCGTCCATCTTGTCGAGGATGCTCGGCCGCGGCGTCGAAATTGCGGTCGGCTTCCTCCAGCCGGGCAAAGCCCAGCAGGGTCTGGCGGATGTCCGGCGCCGCGGCGACGGATTCGTCGATACAGCGCGCGGCGCTTCCTCCATCCGGCCCTGGTTCTTCAGGTTCCAGGCCAGGTTGGCCAGCAGGATCGGATCGCGCTGCGCCGCTGAGTTCCAGCACCCGGCGATAGTGGTATTCGCCGATCTGCGGCCGGTTGCGCCTCGGTCATGATCATGCCCATCAGGTTGTGCGCCTGCGGGTTTTCCGGCGCGATGCGGACCGCGTTGCGGGCATGGTGCTTCGGCGTCCGGCCAGGCTGCCCTTGCCCAGCAGGATCAGCGCCAATTCGTTGGTGGCGACGAGGTTGTTGGGGTCCAGCGCCACGATGCGGCGGATCAGCGCCTCGGCCGCGCCGCGCGTTGCCCTGCGCCTTGCGGATCTCGTACAGCACCGACAGCGCGCCGGGGCGGTCCGGGGCGAGTTCCAGCACATCGAGGCACAGGCGTCTCGGCGGTTTCGTTCGCGCCCTGCCGGTGCGCCTGGATCGCCCGTTCCACCAGCGGCACGAGATGCCGCGTCGCCTCCGGCGGCGGCGCCGAGTGTAGCTGCAGGTTGCAGCAACGAACCGCGCGCAGTCCGCTGCCGCAAGGACACAGAATGGATACGGGTGCGTTCATTGTTCCACGTAGGTTCTCGCATGCGCCGCACCGATCCGGCAAGCACGGGCCATACCATCCGGCGATCGTTGCGTTTCATCGTACCGACCCACGTCAGCATGAACCGGGAAGCAACGCACCGGCACGTCGAATCAGGCATGCTCCAACGCAACCGCCGCGACAGCTTCGTGGAAAATTGCGGCGCCACGGCCTGCCAACCCGCACCGATCGATCAAATCATCTCCACGGAGTTCGGCGCTGGCGCTGACGCAATGGTCGCCGCCGCCGCCACCTCATCGACCGGACCCGGCAGGCGCTCCTGCCCGGTGGCCTCTCTCACCACCATAACCACGCTACCGTCCGTCACCTCGGCGGCATGCACCACAAGCATTCTGCCGGCCGGTCCCACATAATGGATCGCCTCCGTGCCGGTGGCCGCCCGCAATTGTGCCACGCGCCGGGCCACCTCGGTTTCAACATCCTCCAGCGGTCCAAAAAACCCGGCCAGCGCCTGTTCGCGCAGGATCTCGTCAAGCGCCACGCCTGGCCGCACCAGTTCCGGGGACACGCCGAGCAGCACCGCGAATCGCTGGTTCCACTCCGTCACGCGACGATCCGGGTCGATCACCGCGACGCCCTCATCGATGTCCCCGACCACCGACAGCAACTGCGCCGTTCTGGCATCCAGCCGCGCCCGGGTCTCGGCCAGGTCGGAACGAGTGACGGCAACGATCGTGCGCTCCCGGTACAACGCCTCGCGTTGGCGGCGGAAAGACCGGAACGTCCAGACCGCACGCAGCGTCAGAACTGCGGCTGCCAGGATGACCAGCGTGGCAACCCACGCCAGCGACCGCACATCGTCCGCCCAGATTGTGGCGGGGTGCATTGCATCGCTCTCGTTCACCGCGACCACCACCGCGAGGTCACGCCCCGGCACAGACTCGAATGCGTGAATCCGCTGAACGCCATCCGGCGCCGATGGGCCGGTCCAGGTGCCGCCGCGCCGGCTCTGCATCTCCGCATACATGGCGGAATTGGCGATATCGTAGTTGGGGTTGGCGGCGCCAGGACCAACGATCGTCTGCACCCGACCGACCCTGGTATTGATCAGCGCGGTCATGCCGGCCACGCCGAGAGATGCCTCGGAATACAGCCGGGTGAGCAGATTTGTGCGATAGACGGCGCCCACCAGCCAACCCCCCGGTCGATCCAGCCGGATCATGAGAAACGACAGATGCTGCCGGACTTGCGGCCGGTCCACTGTCGGCCCGATTAGCATCGCGCCGTCACTGTCGCTGTCGCTCTTCGGCGTCACGGGACCCAGCACGCCGGCAATGCGGGCGCCGATGCCCAGGCCGACGGACTGCGGATTGATGTCCTGCTGAATGACAAACTGCGCGTCCGCGATGAACACGTCATCGGTCACATTGGTCAGCGCCGGCACCTGGTCCCGCCAGGCCTGTATATTGAAATGTGACGGATCGGCCTGGAACGCCTGCTTCAGGATACGCAGCCCCTGCTCAACCCCGAGCATCTCGCGACGAACTTCATCGGCCAGCACCACCGCCTGCCCGGTGACGGTAGCCTCGATGTGCGCGCGCATCTCACTGCTTTCACTCGCAATGGAGCGCGACGCGTTGATCCAGACCAGGATGATCAGTGTTGCCGCCACGACCGCGACGCCGATCGACGCGAGCACCTCGGTGGGCTTAGGGCGGAAATGTTGCCAGCCCCCAACGCTCCGGACCGGCTGCGCCACCGCCCTGGCACTAATGCCGCGCCGCCGCCGCCTGCGCTTCTGATCCCGCGACGCCATTGAAAGCCTCTTTAGATCGCCAACTCGATCAGGAAGGGGCCTTTTCGCGCATTGGCCTGGGCGAACAGGTCGGCAAACCGCTCGCAGTTGTCCGCGCGCGCCGCCTCCACCCCCATCCCCTCGGCCAATTTCGTAAAGTCGAGGTCGGGGTTGCCAAGGTCCAGCATATCGAGCGCGGTGCGCCCGGGGTTGGCCCCGACATTCGCCAACTCGCCCAGCAGGATCTGATATTTCCGGTTCGACAGCAGGACCGTGGTGACATCCAGCCGTTCGCGCGCCTGGGTCCACAGCGCCTGCAGCGTGTACATCGCCGACCCATCCGCTTGCAGCGCGATCACCCGACGCCCGGGCGCGCCGACCGCCGCGCCGGTGGACAGCGGCGGCCCGCAGCCGATCGCGCCGCCGGTCGAGTTCAGCCAGTCATGCGGCGGCGCGGCATAGGTGAACGGGAAGAAGCCGCGCCCGAACGTCACCGCCTCGTCGGTAATCACCGCCTGTTCCGGCATCAGCGCCGCCAGCGTCGCGGCGACTGATTCCGGCGTCAGCTTGCCGCGCCCGGGGTCCGCCACCGGGCCCGGGTCCGGAATCGCCACACCGGGCGCCGATAATTCGTCCGCCAGCCGCGCCAGCGCCTCCGCGGCATCCTGATCGGGCCGAGCCAGCACGTGGATGTCGGCGTCCGGCGGCAGCGGCGTGGTCGGCTTGTTCGGATAGGCGAAGAACGTCACCGGCTTGCGCAACCCGCACAGGATGACGTGCCGCGTTCCGGCCAGCGCCTTCACCCCGGATTCCACCACGTACGGTATCCGATCGACCGGCACCCGCCCGCGGCCGCGCGCGATCCGCGCATTGGCGCCCTGCGCGATCAGCCGCGCCCCGGTAGCCGCCGCGATGCGATGCGCGTTCTCCAGCGCGCCGGCGCTCACCGCCTCGCCGCCCAGCACGATCAGCGTCGGCAGCGCCGCGCCGCAGTATGTTCGGCGGCGTTGGCGATCTGCGCCGGATCCGACCGCGGCCTCGGCGGCACCGGCAGCGCCTCCGCCACCACCCCGCCCTCGTCCCACGACGTGTCCGACGGCAGGATCAGCGTGGCGATCTGGCCGGGATGCAGTGCGCGCCGCCTGCACCGCCACCGCCGCATCCGCCCCCACCGTCGCCGACGACGTCGCGGTGCGCACCCAGGCGGACGCGCCCGCGCCCAACCCTCGGTATCCGCGGTCAGCGGCGCGTCGTTCGGCCGGTGATAGGTCGCCTGGTCGCCGACGATGTTGACGATCGGCGATTGCGCCCGCCGCGCGTTGTGCAGGTTCGCCAGCCCGTTCGCCAGGCCGGGCCCGCAATGCAGCAGCGTCGCCGCCGGCTTGCCCGCCATCCGCGCGTAGCCGTCGGCCGCGCCGGTCACCACGCCCTCGAACAGGCCAAGCACGCAGCGCATGCCGGGCACGCGGTCCAGCGCGGCGACGAAATGCATCTCCGACGTGCCGGGGTTGCAGAAGCAGGTATCGACGCCGCTCCGCAGCAGGCTGTGCACAAGGCTTTCGGCGCCGTTCATCGCTGGTCCTTCCGGTCACGCACGTTGCGTCGCGAACTTGCGCGAGGGCAGGCCGGCTGGCAACAGTATTTCCCCGGTTCAATGCGAGGACGAACGATGCCGATCACAGTGCTGTACTCCGGAAAACGACTACCCGGACGACAGCGTCGAACGGCGCATCTACGGCCCTGACGTGCGGGTGATCTTTCCCGGTCCCACGGCGTCGCTCGCCGACCTGCCGGACGCCGATTGCGCCGCGGCCGAGGGCCTGATGATCCTGCGCTACCACGTGTCCGCCGACGATCTGGCGCGGTTCCCGCGGCTGCGCGCGGTGTGCCGCATGGGCGTCGGCTACGACGTGATCGACCGCCGCGCCGCGGCCGAGCGCCAGATCATGGTGCTGAACGTGCCCGATTACGGCACGACCGAGGTCGCCGACCACGCCATCTCGCTGGCACTCGCACTGCGCCGCGGCCTGCTGCTGCACCACGAATTGCAGCGCAAGGACCCGCCGGCGCCTGGCGCTACGTGCTGGACCCGCTGGTGCGGCGGTCCTCGGTGCAGACCTTCGGCATCATCGGCATGGGACGCATCGGCACCGCGGTCGCGCTGCGCGCCAAGGCGTTCGGCTTCCGCGTGGTGTTCTTCGATCCGTATCTGCCGAACGGCGTGGAACTCGGGCCTGGGCATCGGCCGCGCGCCGACGCTGGAGGAGCTGCTGCGCGCCGACCGACACGCTGTCGGTGCACGCGCCGCTGACGCCGGAGACGCGCGGGATGGTCGGGCGCGGCGGAACTCGCGCTGCTGCCGAAGGGCGCGGTGGTGGTGAACACCGCGCGCGGCCCGATCGTCGACATCGACGCGCTGGCGGCGGCGCTGCGCAGCGGGCATCTCGCGGGGGTCGGGATCGACGTCGTGCCGGTGGAACCGCCCGTCGAACCGGTGCCCGAACTGATCCGCGCCTACCGTGCGCGCGAACCATGGGCGGAAGGCCGGCTGATCATCACGCCGCACGCGGCGTTCTTCTCGCCGGAAGCCTGGGACGACATCCGGGTGAAATCAGCCGAGACGATGCGCGCCGCGCTGCTGGGCCCAAAAGCGCAGAACGTCATTCCGCCGGAGGGTTGGTGATGGCCTCCCTCGCCCGCGAAGCGGGGGACGGTTGGGGTTCGAACGAATTCCGGCAGCGGACCGAAGGTCTCCGCCGGGTAGCGCACGCCGTCGGGCCCGATCCAGGCTAGATAGCGCCAGGCCTCGCCGCCGACCTGGATGATGCGGTTGCCCTGCGGGTCGATCACCGCGAACGCATCGTCGGCAAACTGATGGACCCGGCAGCCGCATTCTTCGCCGGACGCGGCGTCCCAGAGGCGCAGGGTGCTGTCATCGGCGGCGGAGACGATGCGCGCGCCGTCGGGGGAGAAGGCGGCGGAATTCACCGAATTATCGTGACCGCGCAGCACGCTGAGGCATTCGCCGGACGCGGCGTCCCAGAGGCGCAGGGTGCGGTCATAGGCGGCGGAGACGATGCGCGCGCCGTCGGGGGAGAAGGCGGCCGACGTCACTGAATTATCGTGACCGCGCAGCACGCTGAGGCATTCGCCGGACGCGGCGTCCCAGAGGCGCAGGGTGCTGTCATAGGCGGCGGAGACGATGCGCGCGCCGTCGGGGGAGAAGGCGGCGGAGTTCACCGAATTATCGTGACCGCGCAGCACGCTGAGGCATTCGCCGGACGCGGCGTCCCAGAGGCGCAGGGTGCGGTCAGAGGCGGCGGAGACGATGCGCGCGCCGTCGGGGGAGAAGGCGGCGGAATTCACCGGCAATTATCGTGACCGCGCAGCACGCTGAGGCATTCGCCGGACGCGGCGTCCCAGAGGCGCAGGGTGCTGTCATAGGCGGCGGAGACGATGCGCGCGCCGTCGGGGGAGAAGGCGGCGGAATTCACCCAATTATCGTGACCGCGCAGCACGCTGAGGCATTCGCCGGACGCGGCGTCCCAGAGGCGCAGGGTGCTGTCATCGGCGGCGGAGACGATGCGCGCGCCGTCGGGGGAGAAGGCGGCGGAATTCACCGGATCATCGTGACCGCGCAGCACGCTGAGGCATTCGCCGGACGCGGCGTCCCAGAGGCGCAGGGTGCTGTCATCGGCGGCGGAGACGATGCGCGCGCCGTCGGGGGAGAAGGCGGCGGAAGTCACCGGCAATTATCGTGACCGCGCAGCACGCTGAGGCATTCGCCGGACGCGGCGTCCCAGAGGCGCAGGGTGCGGTCATAGGCGGCGGAGACGATGCGCGCGCCGTCGGGGGAGAAGGCGGCAGGAATTCACCCAGTTATCGTGACCGCGCAGCACGCTGAGGCATTCGCCGGACGCGGCGTCCCAGAGGCGCAGGGTGCTGTCATCGGCGGCGGAGACGATGCGCGCGCCGTCGGGGGAGAAGGCGGCGGAATTCACCGGATCATCGTGACCGCGCAGGACGCTGAGGCATTCGCCGGACGCGGCGTCCCAGAGGCGCAGGGTGCTGTCATTGGCGGCGGAGACGATGCGCGCGCCGTCGGGGGAGAAGGCGGCGGAATTCACCGAATTCTCGTGACCGCGCAGCACGCTGAGGCATTCGCCGGACGCGGCGTCCCAGAGGCGCAGGGTGCTGTCATTGGCGGCGGAGACGATGCGCGCGCCGTCGGGGGAGAAGGCGGCAGGACTTCACCCAATTATCGTGACCGCGCAGCACGCTGAGGCATTCGCCGGACGCGGCGTCCCAGAGGCGCAGGGTGCTGTCATCGGCGGCGGAGACGATGCGCGCGCCGTCGGGGGAGAAGGCGGCGGAATTCACCCAATTCTCGTGACCGCGCAGCACGCTGAGGCATTCGCCGGACGCGGCGTCCCAGAGGCGCAGGGTGCTGTCATTGGCGGCGGAGACGATGCGCGTGCCGTCGGGGGAGAAGGCGGCAGGATCTCACCGAATGCATCGTGACCGCGCAGCACGCTGAGGCATTCGCCGGACGCGGCGTCCCAGAGGCGCAGGGTGCTGTCATAGGCGGCGGAGACGATGCGCGCGCCGTCGGGGAGAAGGCGGCCGACCTCACCCAACTGGAATGCCCGTCGAGCACCGCGAGACGCGACCGGCCTTTCGTAATGTGATTTCGTCACGAAATGTCGGTGCGGCACAGCACGCCGTCCGGCATGCGGCCCGGGCGCCCCCGACGGCACCGCAGCAACCGCGTCCGATGGCAGTACGGCGCCGTCGAACGATGCATCGGCAAGATCGAGCCCACGCAGCACGGCACCGGTGAGCTCGCCCGCGCGAAATTCGCATTCCGCGCCCGTCCGCCAACGATCTCCGCCATCGCCAAATCGGCTAACGAAAAATCGGCGTGCCTCCAGATCGACCTGGCGCAGCTTCGCCCCGCGCATCCGCGCGCCGCTGAACGATGCACCGCGCAGGTTCAGTAGCGGCCCGTCGCCGCCCGTTCCGATCTCCCAGCCCCGCAAGTCGGCGCCGTCCAACCGGAATCCAGCCGGCAACGGCGCCGGATACTCCTTCGCCAGCGCCGAAACACATAGCGGAACGCCAACTCGCTGATCCGCGGCCGATACGCCGCGCGCATCCGCCGCAGCGTCTCCATGCAGGCCGCATCGTCCTGGTGCAGCAGCAATGGCCCAGGAAATCCAACGTCTCGTCGCTCGGCCGCGGCATGTCCCAGTCGCCGATGCGGTCCTCGCGCAACGCGCGCAACAGGAAGCCGGCAAGGAAGAACTCCTGCAAGGAGGTATGCGCGAAGCGGAACTCGCTGCGCCGGCCGCCCACCAGGAACGTCGCGGTGCGCAGGTCCTTCTTCAGGATGTCGAGCGCCGTGCGCTCGTAGTGCATCGCCACGTCCTGGTGCTGCCGCAGGAACCCGGCCAGCCAGTCGTCCATCGCGCGCGCGGTCCAGGCGCGGCTGCCGCTGCCGCCAGAGCTGCGCCGCGACATGCTCCATGATGCGCTGCTTATGTTCCGGATCGAATTCGTGCTTGCCGGCGTCGCGCTCCAGCCAGGACGACACCATGTGCTGATACAGCAGCACGCCGGTCACTCGCCGCCCTTCAAGCTGCCATTTCTCCAGCTCGGGCAGGGCGCGCGCGATCAGGCTGAGCGTATAGGGCCGTTCGGCCAGCTCCGGCAGGTTGTGCACCGCGCCGATCGTCTCCATCACGCGGTCGATATCCTCGCCGGGCAGCGTCTGCCGCAGGTAGTCGCGGATCTGCTCTTCCGTGAACGGCAGCAGCAGCAGCACACGGTAATCGCTGTCGCGGATGTCGTCGCGATCCTCGCCGGTAAGGTGCGTGTTCTGGTCACGGACCGAGCGGAAATAGTGGGTGCGGCACGACACCAGCACGCGGCCGGCCCGGCCAGGCTCGTCCGGCCGGCGGCGACCTGGCCAGAGATTGGGCGGCAGGATGCGGAACAGCTCGCGCGTGAACAACTGGCCGGCACGCACCGATAGATGCACGAGCACCTCGTCCAACCCATCGAAGATCGCGATTGCGCCTTCCTGCTGCACCAGGCGTACCACCTCGGCGGCCGATACCAGCGCCTGCATCTGTCCGCCGCGCCAGCTTCGCCGCAGCACGATATCGATGATCGCGGCAAGGTCGAGCTCGCGTTTGGCATCTTCACCCAGATGGCGCAGATCGAAATAGAGCGGCAGCGGGGTCTGGCGGTCGTTTTGCCGTTCCGCCAGCAGTTCGCGGGTGAACGCCATGCAGGTCGTCGTCTTGCCCATGCCGAGCTCGCCGAGCAATGCGCAGCACGGCTGGCCATTCGGATCGCGCGCCCACTCGAGCAGGAACGCCACCGCGTCGCGGCGTTCACCGTCCGCATCGGGAAGCGCGACGGCGTCGGGCAAGTTCCGTACGCCGCCGATGCGACCTGGTATGACGGGCCCGCAGCTTGGCTGCCGGGTCGTCGCGCAGGCCATCGCGCGCCCACTCTTCCAAAACGCGCTCCGGTACGGATCGCGT
>CAWBON010000022.1:0-595824 GCA_963790445.1 uncultured Alphaproteobacteria bacterium
ACCGGGGCGTCGATGAGGTTGAGCCGCGATGTTGGTCTGATTATCGTCGCCTGGTCCAATCGCACGGTCTCACGCCGCCGCGATGCCAACGCTGACGTGCCGGCGATCAGCCGGGGGCGAGCCAGGCATTCGTATTGGGCCGCGACGATTTGGCGCTTGCGACCGAAACCTGAATGAGCAGCCATTTTGGATCGTATCGTTTTCTATATCATATCGTCTTGGACGAACGAGCCAGATCGGATCAAGGGGGTGGCGACGGCCCGTAGCTGCAACGAGTTGGCCGCGCAGAACGCAATGCAACTGCGCTCAGAGCAGCGGTTTGGCCTCGATCCATCCAGCGCGTCCGCAAGGCGTTGCAGCGCTGCTGCCGCCTGTGGCCGGTAGCGGCTCGCCGTGCGAATGCCGCGCGCGTTCATCGCTGCAGCGATGCCCCGGTGCGTCGCGGCGCCGGCCGCCTGGACAGGAGCTGCATCCAGGACCTTGGCTCGCTCCCGGTCGATCCTGCTGTCTTGGAGTTGTTTTCGTCGCCTCTTCGAACGAATGCGACCTGCTATGCGACGCGCAGCCAGGATGCTCTGTCTGGCTTGCTTTGCAGACACTGTCAGCGTGCACATGATCGACCTGGGCGGCGACGTGACGGGGAGCGGGATCTCCAAGCTGGTCTTCACCATCCTGTTCGCCGTCGCGACCGAGCACGTCATCCGCGACGGGTGGCCCAGTGAAGCAGACCGAAAGCGCCGAGGCCGTTATCGTGGTGGCAAGGATGCCGTTTAGGATACCAGGGTCGGCGACGATGGTGGCCTTGTGGCCGACGCCGCAGAACAGGCGCTGATTGGCCACGCTCGCACCCTGCGGCAGATGGTGCCACCCTGCGCGCGATCCAAACTGTTTTGGAGACGCAGCATGGGCGCAAGCTCTCGCTGGACGCGTTGCACCGAAGCGGGATCATGTTGCGTGGCCGGTTGCAGAGCGCACCTAACCGGCAAATTCGTTCCAAAATGAAGGAGGGAATCGCATGGGCCGCATCTTCTCGCTGGTCTTCTCCTTGTTCGGTGTCTTCGTAACCTCCGCCGCGGGGACGTGGTGGTTCAATACCGTGGCGATAGGGACTCTTCCTTCGTCGACTGGAACGGAAGAGGGTAGTCCGGCAGGGGTGGCTCAAGGCATGCATCGCCATACTGCTCGGCGTTTGGGTGGTGTTCTCGGTCCTGACGGCAGCGCTTGTATTCGTCATTTTCATTCTGCTGAGGTCGCTGCTGGGCGACTGGCTCAAGACCGCCTTGCCGCGCCGCTTTTCACCGCGGGCTACATTGTCGTTATCATATGCATAGTCTTGGCGGTGGTAGCCGGTGCGTTCGCAGGACTGAGTGAGGTTGTAGGAGCCATAGGGGCTGCGAAGCGTCGCCGGTTTCTTTTCAACCCAAGTCCGCCAAAGGCTCCAGATCCGGCTATTCAAGACGTCGATATGCCTGTGCAAGCCGGGCCAGGTCGCCGTATCGTCATCCTGTGTGACGGGACATCCAACCGACCCGACAATCATCCTGACGGCGAATCGATCGCGACCAACATCTGGAAGCTGTCCGGATTTCTCCGCGACGACGATACGCAGACCGTTTGGTATGAGGCCGGAGTAGGGTCCGATAGCTCGTCCACCGCCACCCGTGCCAAGCGTACGCAGTATCTCCTGTCGCTGACGGGATTCGCAGAGGGAACGAAGATATTCGCGGGCGTCGATATGCTGATCAAGCTTATCGAAGGCGGCTTCGGCGTCGGCATAAGCGAGACGATAGTGAACGGCTACAAGGCGATCGTGCGTCTGTATCGGCCCGGCGATCGCATTTACCTCATCGGCTTCTCGCGCGGGGCTTTCGCCGCCCGTTGCATCGCGGGGGTAATCTCGCGTTGCGGTCTCCTGCGCGCTGAGTATGAGAGGTTCGCGCCGGATGTCGTGCAGATTTACAGGACAAGGCCAAGCCCGGACAACGATGAGCCGCTACGGCTCGATATGGCATATCCTGGGGTAGGCAGCGAGACTGGAACCGAAGGCCAAACATGCCGTCGCTATCGAATTCGTTGGTGTGTTCGATACGGTGGCTTCCCTTGGCTTCCCATTGTGGGGATGGTGGTTCCGCGCCTCTCCGGTGTGGAGCAACCTGCCGTTCTCCACCGACCCCGCAAAGGTATGCCGGCACATCTACCATGCGCTCGCGATGGATGAGAGACGGTCGCAATTCTTCCCGACGCTGTACACGATGCCGACATCCGGATCTCGCCCGGCGGTGCTGAAGCAGGTCTGGTTCAGGGGCGCTCATGCCGATATCGGCGGCGGCTATCCGCGCCATGACGTGTCCGACATCCCCCTTCGCTGGATGACGGATGCGATGAGCCAGCACGGCCTCCAGTTCAAGCCGGAAGCAAAGACGAACCTTGTGCCCAATCCGGTAGCTACACTCCATGACGAACTGGTCCGCGAGCCCACATGGAACTTCTTCGGGTCGTGGCCCCGCTGGCATCCCGTCCCTGGCGACGATGAAGCCGCTCAAGTATCCAGGCTGCACCCGAGCGTTATCGAGCGGGCGGCGACCGTTGAACGCGAAACCGGCCGTCCGGACCTCCGCAAAATCGAAGAGAAGGAGGAGTTTGTCGTAATCACCAATACGCCGTGGTTCCGGACCGGGATGATCATTGAAAAGGGCCGCTACTACCGCCTGACGTACTTGGCGGACTGACACGGGACAGCGAGGATCCGCCAGCCGATCCTGGCGGTCGAAGAAGCAAACCCCGCGGCATCAGGCGCTTTTCCCTGTTCGCGCCGCGCCTGCCTGACCAACATCGGATGTTCCTCGGCGCGACGGTCGCACATCCGCGCATTTGGACGCCGCAGGAAAGGGGCCTTATCGAAGGGGTGCGCTATCTCCTCGGAAATGGTCCCGGCTGTTGCTCGACCAGATTGCCTTGATCGGGGGCGATCTCACGCAGGTAAACGATTTCATCTTTATCAAAAGCAATGCGCCATCGGGACTGTTGTATCTCTTCGTGAATGATGTCTGGCAGACTGCTGGGAATAATAGCGGCGGCCCGCGTATCAGCATTGAGCCGGTCGATGAATCCGATGCGACCGGCGTTCTTTTCACACTGGAGCATCGGATTGATATCGAGCCTGACGGTAAGCAAAACGAGACCAACAAGTGGAAACGGCAACCTGCGGTCACGCTCACGGTTTGACGAGGCGTTTCGGTTGAACGGCTCTTTGTGCGGTAGCGTGGGGATGGTCATATCGATGCACCTCCCTGAACAATTCCTGCTGCCCCCTGAAGACTGGCTTCTGGCGCTATGCAAAGTCTTACGGGAGCAGGGGAATATGGCCGCCGAATGTGTTGTCGCCATCACTGGAAGCGGTAATGCGGTAAAGCAGCAGCCGGAGGCGAGTTTCATGAACACAACGGTGCCGGTGACATGCACTGCAACGCCTGGGACGGTGGTCCGCCGTGGTTCTCAGCCGATCGACACGGCCAGCGTCCGCTCCTGCAGGCGGTAAAATGAGGACTGAATTGGGCGGTCCGTTTGCGCACCGCACACACCAAGCGGCCGCTGACCGGGAAGGGCTGCAAATGCCAGGGTCCAGAAAACTCTATTGAATTGCGTTGATCCAAGCCGCTGATATTGCCGGGATTTGACGTGGTAAATTTGGTGGTCCGGAAAACATTTGATTTCTGGCCCAACTACCCCTAGTCTTCCTCGCGATGGAGGTGAAAATGGCGAGCGAACCGAAGCGGGCAGCCCTTTATCTGCGGGTCAGCACCGACGGCCAGACCATGGACAACCAGCGGCTGGCGCTGGAAGCGGTGTGCGAGCAGCGCGGCTGGCAAATCACGCAGGTCTACTCCGACAACGGCGTGTCCGGTTTCAAGGGACGCAAGCAGCGGCCTGGGTTGGATGCACTGCTGAAGGATGCCGCGCGAGGACGGTTCGATGTGGTGATGGCCTGGGCACTGGATCGACTCGGCCGCTCGCTACTGGACCTGCTCGACACGCTCAGCGAATTGGAGGCAGCTGGCGTTGCGCTGGTTCTGCACGCAGCAGGCGATCGACACCACCACGCCAGCCGGGCGGATGTTCTTCCAGATCACCGGTGCCTTCGCCGAATTCGAGCGGGCGATGATCCGCAGCCGCGTCAGGGCGGGCCTGGAGCGTGCCAAGGCCCGCGGGGTACGCTTGGGGCGCCCAAGGACGGGCGCGAAGGTCGAGGCGGCCATACGTGCCCGCTTGGCGGCAGGCGAGGGCGTCAAGAAGGTCGCGAAGGCGGTTGGCGTCGGGAATGGCACGGTGTCGCGGATCAAGATGGCAATGGCAGCCTGAGTTTGGCACGCCGTAAGGGGCGAACCACTCGACGCTTCAGCGAATGATCGAATGACAAGCACCGGTCGCCATCAGAGCTGCTTGCGTATCTTGCGAGGAACCGTAATCCTCGTGCCCGCCTGCAAGCGCTGTCCGATCCATCGCTCACGGAGACAAACTACCAATGAGCAAACCATCGCTCGGCCGCATCGTCGCTTCGGCGCCGGTTCCCCAACCCACCACCAATTTCGCGCCGATCTGGCTGATCGATGGGTTGGGCTATGCAGCAGAGGAGGGGCTCGATTTTCGGATTGAACTCGCGGGCACGCCCAAGGATGCAGCGGATGCTGTGATTTCCGGCGGCGGAGACTTTACGTTCATCAATATCGTCTTCACCCTGCTGGCACGCGATCGTGGCGTACCCTTGCGCCCGTTCTATGCCTTCGTGCGGGCACAGAATCGGAGTTTCTCAGTTCCGCGCGACAGCACAATCCAAAGCCTCGCTGATCTCCGCGGCAAGACGATCGGATTGTACTACAACGATCCCGAGTTGTTCCAATTCGCCTGCGCGGCGCTGCGCAGCGCCGGCGTCGATCCGCAATCGGAAGTCAGCTTCGTGACCCTGCCGGGAACCCCACTGGATGCCGAGCGCATGGCCACTGCCCTCCGGGACAATGAGGTGCAGGCCGTGTGGCAACTTGATGTTTTCGCTGGCTTCATGGCGGCGGAGGGCGTGCCGTTGCGACTGCTGCCCGCACCCGCGCTCGATCGGTTGACACCGTCCTCCTGTCTCATTGCGCTCGACGCCAACCTCGCGGCGACGACCCGATGCCTTTGCTGCGCTCGGCCGCAGTCTTGCCAAGGCGACACTCTTCACTCTCACCAATCCCGCAGCCGCGGTCCAATTGATGTGGGAGCGCTATCCAGGTGCGGCCCCCGAGTCCACCGCGCTGCGCGAGCGTGCTTTCAAACGTGAGCTCGCAGCGCTCGAAGTTCGTATCGCCAATCAACGCATCGATCAGGCCCCGGGCGCGCAGTGGGGCGCCATCACCGAGGCGGAGATGGTGGCCTGGCAGGATTTCATGCTGGACACGCATGCGATCACCACCCGGCGGACGCCGTCGACATATTTTTCCAACGCGTTCGTCGCCCCTTACAACGACTTCGACCCCGCTCCAGTTATCGCTGCCGCGCGCAACTTCAAGCTGACGTCCCCGTAGGCCAACCCGCCATCATTGATCGATTTGGCTCGTCGGGCAGTTTTGCGCGTCACGGCTGCCGGGTGTGACCTACGAATAGTAACTTGCTGTTGTCGTCGGCGCGCCGCGTTAGCCCGCCCGTCGACAATCTAGAACACCAGGCGTTTGCGTGACAGTCGATGGGCCAACACGATAAGGCTCGTAACGACAACGATTTGGATCGTCGAGGCGGCGGCAATGGTCGGATCGCCTTGCCATTGTATATCGGAAAAGATTTGCAGCGGCAGCGTGTTGGTGTGCGGCCCTGTCAGGAAAATGGCGATATTGATATCGCTGAACGACAGGATGAAAGCAAAAATCAACCCCGAAACCAGACTTGAGCGGATTAGCGGCAAGGCAACCTTGTAGAACGCTTTCACTCGCGTGCAGCCCAAATTGATCGCCGCTTCCTCCAATGCCGGATTGATGCCAACCAGCCCTGCGCTGACAACCCGAATGACAAATGGGATGCCGATCAACGTGTGGCCGATCACCAGCAGCGTATAGGTCCCGGCCATGTGCAACTCCGAAAAGAACAAATACAACGCCGCACCCAGCAGAATGCCTGGCACCAGTATTGGGATCATGAACGCCAATTCGATCGCCGCCCGGCCGCGCATACGGAAGCGGACCATTGCAATCGCGGCCAATGTGCCGATCAGAAGTCGCGAGCGCGGCGGAGCAGCAAGCGACGGGCAACGTTACGCCGAACAGCGCGTTGCACGTATTCCGGGCGCTGGAAGAAGGCGTAATACCAATGCAAGGATGGGGTCAGCGGCGTGATTATGAAGCGCTCGGTCGGATTGAGCGACACGCCGATCACCACTAGCAGTGGCGCCGCGATCAGCGTGAAGATCACATAGACGTACGCCTTGAGCAGCTTGCTGTGCGCCATCATCGCGCCCGCGCTCCGGCGCGCGACAGCGCCATCGCCGCGCCGATCGAGAGCACGATCAGCAACACCAGCACTGTCGACAGGGCGGACGCAAAGGGCCAGTTGCCGGCCGTGATGACCTGTTCGTAAACCTCGTTGCCGAACATGCGCCCGGCCCTGCCACCCAGCAGCAGGGAGATCACGACCACACTGATTGCGATCGAGAAGCACAACACAATGCCGGAGATCATGCCCGACCGGCTCATTGGCAGGATCACGCGACGGAATGTCACCAGCGGTGAGCCGCCAAGAATGATTGCCGCCTCCTCCAGCCGGATCGGGATCTTCTCGATCGAGGCCATCAGCGGCAGCACCATCATTGGTAGCAGGAAGTGCACTAGGGCAATCACGACGGCTAACTCGGTGTAGAGAATCGACAACCGTGCCTCGATACCAACTGCGGCAAGGCCGAGGTTCAGCAGGCCATTACGGCCCAATATCACGATCCAGCCGAATGATCCCACCACGGCACTGACCATCAGCGGCAGCGTCAGGATGAACATGCCGACTGTCAGTGCCTGGCGACTGCAACGGGCCAGGTAATAGGCAACAGGATATCCCAACGCCAGGCACAAGAACGTCGCCGCGGCCGCGATGCGCAAAGTTCGAAGGGCCACATTGGCGAAATAGGGCGTCAGCATTGCCGCGTAGTTGGTCAGCGTGAGCTTCGGCACCCAGATGAGTATCGGTGAATAGGTGTAGAAGCTAAGCACCACGACATTGATCAAGGGCACCAGCAGGAAGGCCAACAGGCACACGGCATAGGGGCCTGCCAGCCAAACCCATCCGGGCACGACACGCCGGCGAGCCGGCGCGATCGCACCGACGGTCAGAGCCATCGTTGGGTCAGTGCGGAATGACGAAGACATCGCCGGCATCGATCACTACCGTCAGCCGCTCGCCCACCGCCGGCAGAATGTCCGCATTCGCCTTCATAGAAATCAGCATCGTTTCGCGGCCGTCGACAAGGACCTGGAACTGCACATCCTCGCCCAGGTAGACCAAGCTACGAATTTCAGCGACGAGGCCATCGTTGCGCTGATGCTGGGCGGTCAGGATCTGCACGCGTTCTGGACGGATCAGTGCCGTGACGGTCGCGCCGGAGGGCGGGCGTTCACACCTCACGTTCAGCCGCAAGCCATTGGCGGTCACCAGTGCCGCCACGCCATCGGTGAATGCGGTCACTTCGCCCAGCATCAGGTTGGAACTACCAATAAACTCCGCGACGAACCGGGACGCTGGGGTCAGGTAGATCTCCTGCGGCGTTCCAATCTGTTCGATGCGACCATGCGACAGCACGGCGATGCGGTCCGACAGCGCCAGCGCCTCGGTCTGGTCGTGCGTGACAAATACGCTGGTCATGCGCAGCCGACGCTGCAACGCGTGCAGTTCCTCGCGCATCTGCATGCGCAGCTTTAGGTCCAGGCTGGACAACGGCTCATCCAGAAGCAGCAACGGCGGCTCCATCACCAACGCGCGGGCCAACGCCACGCGTTGCTGCTGGCCACCCGACAACTGGTTCGGCATCCGGTCGGCATAGGTGGACAGTTCCACCAGTGCCAGCGCCGCCGTCACGCGCCGCCTGATGTCGGTTCGGGGTATTTTGTGCAACTCCAGGCCAAATGCGACGTTCTTCGCGACCGTCAAATGTGGGAACAGCGCGTGGTTCTGAAAGACCAGGCCGACGTTGCGGCGGTACGGGGCGATCCGCTCAATATTGCGCCCACCCAGTACGATCTCACCAGAAGTCACCTCCTCCAGCCCGGCGATGCAGCGCAAGGTCGTTGTTTTACCGCATCCACTCGGCCCCAGCAGGGAAAAGAATTCACCGTCCTGAACCGAGAAGGATACCGGGCCCACCGCCACGTCCTGAGAATAGCGGCAGACTAGATCGCGCACTTCCAACTGTGCGGTCATAGGCGCGTTAGCCTGTGGTCAGCCGAGTACCTCTTCATTCCAGCGCTTGAGGTATTCGGCGCGCCGGTCTGCCACCTTCGTCCAATCCAATGCGACGGTGTTGGCAAGTTGTGCCTCCGTGACGCGGATGTTATCCAACTCCGGTGGCAGCACCGCACGGCGATTGGTCGGCGGATACATGTTCCAGCTTGAGAACGCGACCTGCAGTTTGGGATCGAGGGTATTATTCACCAGCTTATTAGCCGCTTCCTCATAGGGCGTGCCCTTGAGGACGACGAACCCGGTGCCAATGGCCAAGGTACCTGGTACCGCTTCGAACTTCACCGGCACATTGGTCTTTTGCAACTGCGCGCTGATCCCGTTCCAGAACGGCGACATGATGATTTCCTCCTGCTGGAACAGCTTGCGGGCGTGATCGGCGTTCTCCACGATCACGGCGCTGTTTTTCCGCACCAGCTCAGTGGCGAACTTCATGCCGGGGTCCATATTGTCTTCGTTGCCGCCCAGCGCCTTGTTGAGCCCGTGCAACCAATACATGCCGTACCACCCAAAGGCCGGCACGCCCACCTTCCCCTTCAGGTCCGGTGCCAGCAGAGCGTCGAAGCTGGTGGGGGCCTTGGCAATCAGTTTGGTGTTCCATGAAAGGCCGAACAGCAGGAAACTGGTGGAAGCGTAGAAATCGCCCATCTTCGCGGTATCATGCACGTCGGCGTAGTTCGGCATCAGTGCGACCTTGTATGGCAGCAGCAGACCCGCCTTCTGCAGCACCGTGACCTCAGCCTGCCCGTGATTGCTCACGTCGTAGGGCGGATTGCCGTTCGCCACGAGGATCTTGGAGGAGGCGATCAATTCAAGCTGAAACGATGGCGTGGGGGTCACTTTCGCATCGGCCGCGAAATTGCCCTGCTGTATAAAGATCGAATTCAGGTGCTCGCCCCACGCGCCGCCGGTCGACGCCCAGATGAAATCGCGTTCGGCACGCGCGGGTTTCAGCATGCCGGCTTCAACCGCGCCGATAGAGGCCGACATCATCGCCATCGCCCGCATCACATCGCGCCGGGAATAAGCTTGCATCACTGTCTCCTCTCTTTGTCGGCCAGGGCAGCGACGAACCGCCGATCCGACAAACCATTCAGCCATCCCACAGACCCCAGACCAGCCAGGCATCTGCGCAACCAACAAAACATCGGCTTGTGCATCTCTGACCTTGCAATTTTCAGGCCATCGCGGCCGACTCCGGTGGCCAGCACCTGGTTCAGCTCGGCCGCAAGGATATCGCGCAACGCATCCGGTGCGACTTGCAGAATCGCCGGCTCGCGCTCTATCAAGCGATACAGACTTGCCGCGCGCATATTGCCGCACCGCAGCCGCGCGTCCGGCCAGCAGCTCGGCGACGATATCCTGCACTATCGGTGGGAAAGTCGTCTCGTATTGCAGGCGTTCATCCCCGAACACGAACGCCTCAGGCGCCGCTCCGGTGGCAATGGCCTCACGCGTCTGCTGTGTGCGCTGCACATCGACTAACCCATCCGAAATCACCACGCCATAGATGTCGCTTGGCTTCCGCCACCGTCACGAAGCCGTTGCCGACGTCTTCGAGCACGCGCGCAGGTGACCGATGCATCGCCTCACCAAATCCACCGCCACCGGGGGAGGTGACATAAACCACATCGCCGCGTTCCAGCTTCAACATATCGATCTTGCCGATTGCCTGTTCCCGATTGGTCCCCGGGTCACGCGTGCAATTGCCGAGCCCACCAGCCTCGCCACCCATTCGGCCATAAGGACGGATCTTGAAATCGATCCATGCCGCGCGCGGTCACCATCGCCTCGGCCGACAGGCATTTGAACTCCAGCACGACCGCGCTGCCGCCGCGATACTCACCGGCGGAAACCTGATCGGCCAGCATGTAGCGTTGCACGAAAACCGGTGCCTCTAATTCGATCGCTTCGGTTGGCACATTGCGCAGCGTACCCGCCGAGAAATTCACGCCGTCGATGCCATCCTTGCTGGGACGGCCACCGGAGCCGCCCTGCATCGGCTGCAGCACGCTCACTTTGTAGCCACCGGTCGACGGATCGATATAGGAGAACAGCACGATCGCGACCTGCCCAGCACCCGCCGCGGGAATCGCAGCCGGTACGGCTTGGCTCAGTGCGCCCTGCACGGCATCGGCAACCCGATAGCCCGTGGTATGTCGGACACCGGTCGCTGCAGTTGGCGTCGGATTGAGCACGCTGCCATACGGCACCTCAACTGAAACCGACCTCAGGATGCCGCGGTTGAGCGGCATGTGCGGATCGCTGGTCCGCAGGAAGTTAACAATGCCCAGCACCAACCATTGGTTTGGTCGGCCGAAGCTCGGCAAGTTCAGAGCGGCGCGGACCTGCGGATCGGTGCCAGTGAAGTCCAGCTTCACACTGTCGCCTGCCACGATCACCTTGACCTTGATGCGCAGGTGATATGGCGAGATGTAGTCAATCTCGACATAGTCGTGGAAGTCGTACTCGCCCGACGGGATCGCGCTGATGATCGCCCGGGCGCGGCTCTCGCCATAATCCATCAGTGCACGTATGCCCGCATCGATCACATCAAAGCCGTAGCGGCCGACGATCTGGGTCATGCGCCGCTCGCACACTGTCAGCGAGGCGAGCAACGCCTTCATGTCACCCCAGTTCTGATCGGGGATACGGCAATTCGCCAGGATCAGGTCGCGCAGCTCGACATTCAGCACGCCGCGACTCACCAGCTTGGTCGGCGGAATGCAGATTCCCTCCTGGTAGCGATCGAAGGCCGCGGGCGTTATGCTGCCAGGCACCAGGCCACCGACGTCGGAGGAATGCACGAAGCACCAGGCAAAGCACAGCACCTTGCCTTCGAAGAACAGGGGCTTGAACAGCATGATGTCCGGCATGTGCGTGCACAGACCCTGCGTGGTGCGCGGATCGTTGGTGACGATCACATCGCCTGGCTCATAGCTGTCGATGCATCAAATCGCCGGCCCCATGTCGATGCCGATCATGTTGCCGACGCCGATATTGCGGGGGTGGCAAAAGATCTCACCCTCCCGCGTGATCAGCGAGGTGTCGAAATCCCAGGTCTCTTTTACAAACACCGTGTACGCCGCGCGGTGGATGACAAAGCCCATCTCCTCGACGATGCCATTGAAATGGTTGTTGAGGACCTCGACGAGGACCTTGTCGACAACAGGAGTTTGGCCGACTACCGGCACCGTATCATTCGCCATGATCAGCTTCCCCAACCAAATTGCCGAATTCGTCCACCGTGACCGTGAAGCCCGGCGTAACGAATGTCGTGGTGTCATATTGCTCGATGATGGCCGGTCCGGCGAAGCGGAAACCGACCGGCAGTTCGTCGCGCTGGAATACCAACGCGTTGCACGGCGCGCCGCCGAAGAAGATCGTGCGCGTGCGCGAGGGTGGGTCGCCCGATGATCCACTTGGTGGTTTGGGGGGCAACTTCGCCAGGCGCGGCTTCGGTGTCACACCGACCACCGACACACGAACATCCAGTACCTCCAGCTCCGCCACCTCATCGGCATACCCGTAAACCGAGCGATACATCGCATGGAACCGATCGCGAAGGCGGGTGCCGGTGCGGTCGGCCAAGGCGTCGCGATCGATCACCACCGCCATCTCGAACGACTGTCCGACATAGCGCATTTCAGCGGTGCATTCCTGACGTTGCTCGAGCAGATCGAGATGGAGCAATTCCAGCCAGGCACTGCCCTGGCTCGACAGCCGATCGACCGCGGCCTCGATTTGCCCCAGCACGATCGCGGGCGCAGTCATTTGACGATGGATGGTCTGCACCAGGTCCTTGCGCACATCGGCCGCCAATGACCCCGCGGCACACAATGTGCCAGGATTGAGTGGCACGAGCACACGCTTGATGCCGACATCCTGCGCCAGCATGAAGGCATGGCACGGGCCGCCACCGCCGAACGCAAGCAAGGTGTATTGTTCATAGTCGACGCCCTTGCGGGCCAGCAGTGGGACCAGCGCGGAATACATCTGTGAGGTCGCCACACGCAGCACGGCTTCCGCACAGGCCGCGACATCCAGGCCGAGCCTGCTGCCAAGCCGCGCCAGCGCCGCATGCGCCAATGCCGGTTGCAAGCGCCACCGTTCCGCCTAGGAAACGCTCAGGATGGATGATACCGAGGCTCACATAGGCGTCGGTCACAGTGGCATCCTCGCCACCCTAGCCCGTAACAGGCCGGCCCCGGGCGCGCCCCGGCGCTTTCCGGTCCCACCTTCAACACGCCACTATCGTCGGTCCTCGCAATCGAACCGCCGCCCGCACCGATCGAGGTCGCGTCGACTGCGGGCAGAATGACCGGGAAGTCGCCAACCTGGCTTTCCGTCGAATAGCGCGGCGCTCCCTCGATCACAGCGACATCGGCACTCGTGCCCCCCATGTCGAACGTGATCAGCCGATCAAACCCCGCCGCCGTGCCAACGAACGCTGCACCGATCACGCCGGCGGCCGGTCCGGACAGCAGTGTCTCCACCGGGCGACTGCCCGCCTCCGACGCCGGCATCACACCGCCATTCGACTTGGTCGACAGCACGCGGGCCGGCACCGCGCGATCGCGCACGCCAACTTCCAAATCGTGGAAATAGCGTTGCATGCGTTGCCCGACATAGGCGTTCATCACCGCCGCCAGAGCGCGTTCATATTCGCGCATTTGCGGCCAGATGTCGGACGAGATGGAGACATATAGTCCCGGGCGATTCCTCCCGCAGGATTTCCTGCGCGCGCACCTCGTTCGCATCGTTGCGGTAACTGTGCAGAAAGCAGATCGCCACCGCCTCCACGCCGTCGGCACGCATCCGCTGCGCCGCGTCACGCACCATCGCCTCGTCAACCGGCAGGTAGACCGTGCCATCGCTCAGGCAGCGCTCCGCGATCTCGAACGTGCGCGATCGTGGAACCAACGGCGCCGGCACATCGGTGAAGAAGTTGAACACGTCCGGGATGCGATGGCGGCCGATATTCAGGATGTCGCGGAAACCCTGCGTCACCAAGAGTGCGGTGCGCAGTCCGCGCCGCTGGATGATGGTGTTCACCGCCAGCGTCGTGCCATGGATGAAGTAGGTGATGCTGCCGGGCGCGACGCCAAACGCCGAGAATATCTGGTCCAAGCCGACGAAGATGGCTTCTTCGGGCTTGGTCGGGTTCGACGCCGTCTTCAGGATCCGGGCTGTGCCCGGTCTCGTTGTCGATCAAGGTGAAGTCGGTGAACGTGCCGCCAATGTCTATGCCCAGCCGGTAGGTCGTCACAACGGGTTCCCCACAATAAATCAGTGCACGATCACATAGGCCGGCGGCCGCGAATCCGCCGCCACCGAGATCAGGCCAGTGTCTGGCTTAGTGCAGATGAGTTCAATAGAGCCCGTTGGCCACATCCATTCCGACCAGTCAGGCACGTCGTGGGCCGATCCATGAGAGCATTCCGGGTTCCCAATGGGATTCGTCTCTCAACCGCCGCGCGCCTCGGGAAATACTGAACGGCACGAAGGAGTACGGGAAATTATGGCTCGCCACGCCCGGGGCTTCGATCGCTTCCTGGAGGTCCATGCCGAAATGCGGCACGCAAGCGGAGTCGTCACAACCCAAAGATTACTCCGTCCGCGACTTCAGCGTCGAGGTGTTCTGTGCCGCGGCACCAACAGCATAATCGACCGGACCATCGCGCACATGGATGGTAAGCCTGTGCATCGGGATTTTGAAAAGCGGATAAAGAAATTTCCATGTCGGGGAGACTGAACCGAAGCTGCGGTAATCACATCCGTGCGAAAGAGCAGACGATCCGCTTAGCGCCCGTCGCGGTCGCTCAGTAGCCCAGGCGTGATCCCTGAAAGCTGTCATTGGCTCAGTCGCAAATTCACGATCCAACGGCAGCGGACGAGACGCTACCGGTATCCAAGTAGTAGCCGTTCTGGCGCGCTGGCCATTGCAATATCCACGGTGAGTATGATTAGTGGTGCCGCGAGCGGACGGGACGAAGGCACGTGCCAGAAAGCTTCAACTATATCGCCTTCGGCGACCGGGCGTATGTCGAGGGGGCGGTCGACATTATCAATATGGATCGGGGGCGCATGTTTGAATACACGCCCACCGACATAGAGAAGCGGCTCGAGGACCTCGCCCTGACCTCGATCGCGTTCCTGGAGAAACTGCCTACATTCCTCTGCAGCGAAATCAGCCTTAAGGACGGTGCGGCCTCAATGGTCGTCAAGTACGGGCGGATTGAAAACACGACGCCAGGCCGGAAGGAAGTCTCGACGAGGTTCAAGACGCTAATCGATTTTGGCGACGTCGAATTCGCCAATGTTGACGGAGCACGAGACCTCTTCGGCGCTGACAGATTACAGCTTTACCGCACGCACTGGGCAGTCAGAGAAGGCAATGTACAGGAAATCTTGAACAAGCTTGTACGACTAAAGCCGGAGCTGGCCAATGCGGTCGCAGGGGAGCTGGAGCCGGACTTAGAGGCTGTCTCGAAACGCGGCTGGAGGGGGCTTGAAATCCCACGAATTCGAGGGAATCTACGCGCTCCCCCATTTCTGGAGTCCTCGATGTGGACCGCCGAAACCCGGGCAGAGCATGACCGGGACGAACTGCGCTACCCCAGCGATCTGACCGACGCGGAATGGCAGATACTGGCACCTCTGCTGCCGCCACCCGCCGAGACTGGCCGACACCGGTCCTGGCCGATGCGCGAGTTGATGAACGCGATCTTCTTCGTGCTGCGCGGCGGCTGTCCCTGGCGCATGCTGCTGGAACATTTCCCGCCGCACCAGACGGCCTATCGTTGGTTCACCCGGTTTCGCGATGACGGCACCTGGGAAAACCTGAACCACCGACTGGTGATGCAGGATCGCGAGCGTGTCGGGCGTGAGGCCAGCCCGAGCGCGGCGGTCATCGACAGTCAGAGCGTCAAGACCACCGAAGCCGGTGGTCCGCGCGGTTATGATGCCGGCAAGAAGATCAACGGCCGCAAGCGTCACGCCATGGTCGATACTGATGGCCGAGGGTTGATCCTGCATGTCCATGCGGCCTCGGTCCAGGACCGCGACGGTGCCATCCCATTGCTACGGGCGTCACGTCAGTGGTTTCCATTCATAGAGCGGGCCTTCGCCGATAGCGCCTATGTCGCCGAGCGAGTGGCAAACGCGACCAGGATCATCATCGAGATCGTGCGCAAGCAGGCTGGTCAGATCGGCTTTGCCGTGCATCCCCGGCGTTGGGTGGTCGAACGCTTCCTCGCCTGGCTCGGCCGCAACCGCCGTCTGGCCAAGGATTTCGAGGCAACCGTCGCCTCAGCAACCGCCTTCCTTTATGCCGCTTCCGTCTTGCTGCTCACACGACGGCTGGCTCGTTCCTTATGAGATTGAGTCGAACTCTTAGCCGGCGCCGAGCCGCCGCCGCGCACAAAGAATACGATCGGTATCGCCAGTAGCGTTGAAACGTTTCTTCAACTGCTGTACGGCTTGCCAGCTAAGGGATCGATCGAGACTTTCTTCCGCGGACACGAGGACGCGCAGTTTGAGCTGACGCCATCCTTGTTGCGGAAATGGCCGGACGGAGCGTGGCAGTACATCTCGAACGAGGACCAACTCTGCAAGGAGCTGCTCATTGCCCACTATGACGAGTTCCAGGGTGATCGGTCCTGCTTCGACCGTCTCGTCCGTATCCCCCCGCTGAGCACCGCCTTGCCGACGCGGACGTGGGTTTGATCTAAACGGCGCTTGTATGAGCGCCGTTTAGATCAAGGACAGTCGGCCGGATGGAGATCATCACCGGGGTTGAGCGTCGGCGACGATGGAGCCTTGAGGAGAAGCTTCGGATCGTAGCGGAGACCGAGCAGCCTGGCTTCGGCATTGCTGAGATTGCCCGGAGGTATGAGATCAGCCGAGGGCTGTTATGGAACTGGCGCAGCCAAGTGCGGCGCGGCGTGCTCAGGCCGGAAGCGCCGCCGGTCTTCTTGCCGGTACAGACGATCAGGGAATCTGCAAACGGCGATGGCGCGGGGCATGTCGAGCTGCCGTCGGCAAGGGGAACGGAGCAAGCGACCGACGGCAAGATCGAGATCACGCTGCCTGACGGAACATCAATCAAGGTTGGGCACGATGTCGGCTTGGTGACGCTGCGGCGGGTAATGACTGTGCTGCGTCGATGATTGTTCCGCCGTCTGGTTTTCGCGTTTGGCTGGCGACCGGTGCGACGGACATGCGTCGCGGAATGAACAGTCTTGCCTTGCAGGTTCAGGAAGCGCTGCATCGCGATCCACATGCCGGCGACCTTTACGTCTTTCGCGGGAAACGCGGTGACCTGTTGAAAATTCTTTGGCATGACGGTCTCGGGATGTCGCTGTATGCCAAAAGACTGGAGCGTGGCCGGTTCATCTGGCCATCACCGGCCGACGGTGTCGTTCCGATCTCAGCTGCACAGCTCGGCTATATGCTCGAGGGGATCGATTGGCGACATCCGCAACGAACCTGGCGTCCGCTCGCAGCGGGATGAGCCGAGAAATATCTGAGTTGGATCACAAGATATAGTTGTCGCACACGAGCGCTGTGTGATTCCCTGCGGTCGTGGACGGCGACATTGCAGACCTGCCGAACGACGTTGATGCGCTGAAGGCTGCGCTGACAGTCGAACGCGCGAAGATGCAAGAGGTCGTCGCGGAACGCGATGCCGGCGCAGCAGAATTGGCGGTGGCACGGGCCAAGGCGTCTGAAGACCTGGCCTTGATCGCGCATCAGAAGCTACGGATCGCCAAGCTGGAGCGCCAGCTTTACGGCACTCGTTCGGAGCGATCAGCCCAACTCATTGATCAAATGGCGCTGCAATTCGAGGAGCTGGAAGCCAGCGCCACCGAAGATGAGCTGGTCGCGGAAAGCGCCGTGGCCAAGACCACGACAGTGGCGGCATTCACGCGCAAGCGCCCCCAACGAAACACCTTCCCCGAGCACCTTCCCCGCGAGCGGGTGGTGATTGATCCTCCGACGGCGTGTGACTGTTGTGGCGGCGCACGACTGCGCAAACTAGGCGAGGACGTGACTCGCACCCTGGAATCGATTCCGCGCCAGTGGAAGGTGATCGAAACGGTGCGGGAGAAGTTCACCTGCCCGGACTGTGAGAAGATCAGCCAGGCGCCGGCCCCGTTCTATGTGATCCCGAGAGGATGGGCAGGCGCCAATCTGCTTGCCATGATCCTGTTCGAGAAGTTCGGCCAGCATCGTGTGCCACGAACACACCAACAGCAATGGAGGTGTGGAGCTGTGTGAGAGATGAGGGCAGGCCCCTCGGAGCCGGCGATCAGGAGTCGGCTCCAAACCACCGCGAGCTGCTGTCGTTAAGAGCGATGGTGGTGAGCGTCGCGGAAAAGGCGGGACATGATCCCGTCAGGTAAGGTCCAGAGAGACGAGCGAAAGCGAACCGTCGATGAACTGCCGAAAGCGTACAGTTGATGTCGAAACCGGGGGCGGTGGTCACTCCGGGATAAGTAAGGGCGGAGACCTGAAGCCCGGCCCTTGCGGCATCCGGCTCGAAGGCGGCGTGAATCTGGAACAGGCTCTTATATGGAACGTGGGAACCTGTCGCTCCGATGCGAAGGGAGCGGGCCGAGCGGGTGATCCCCGCGAGGCTCTGAGTACCGATGCGGGGCACAGGGGCAGAACAGCTCGTAGTAGGGATGAAGGCGCTGTAATGGTGCTGGACCGAAGGGGCTGTGGTGTTCAGCCCTGGCAGGCGGCCAACCGGTGATGGGAGGAGCCGCTTGAACAGGGCAAAGCCGTTTGACATTCCGAAGCGGGAAGTCTGGGAGGCTTTCAAGCGTGTGAAGGCCAACCAGGGAGCGGCTGGAGTAGATGGGCAGTCGATCCAGGAATTCGAGGCCCGGCTTGCCGGCAACCTCTACAAGCTCTGGAACCGGCTGTCGTCGGGCAGTTACATGCCTCCACCGGTGCGCCGGGTGGACATCCCGAAGGCGAATGGCGGAACGCGGCCGCTGGGTATACCCACAGTCGCTGACCGCATTGCGCAAGAGGTTGTTCGGCGATACCTGGAGCCGTTGCTGGAACCGATGTTCCATGCGGACTCCTATGGCTATCGGCCGGGGCGTTCGGCGATCGATGCGGTCCGGACGGCGCGTCAGCGATGCTGGCGATACGACTGGATTGTCGATCATCGACATCAAGGCATTCTTCGACAGCATCGATTGGGAACTGCTGCTACGGCGGTGCGCAAGCACACGCAGTGCCCGTGGGTGTTGCTCTATATCGAACGTTGGCTGAAGGCGCCGGCGATGCTGGAGGATGGCACACTTGTGCAGCGGGATCGGGGAACGCCGCAAGGGGGGGTCATCAGCCCGCTGCTGGCCAACCTGTTCCTGCATTACGCGTTCGATATTTGGATGGGGCGGGCGTTTCCCGGCGTGCCGTTTGAACGGTACGCCGACGATGCTATCTGCCACTGCCGCAGCGAGCGTGAGGCCTTGGCGTTGCGTCAGGCGCTTGGATCGGCGGTTTGCCGAATGTGGATTGGTGCTCCATCCGGAGAAGACGAAGGTGGTCTACTGCAAGGACACCAACCGCAAAGGTGAGCACTCGATCTATCAATTCGACTTTCTCGGTTATACATTTCGACCGCGGATGGCGAAGTGGCGGGGTGAGCTGTACGGGTTGTCATTTCTCCCGGCAGCAAGCCCCAAGGCGCTGAAGGCAATTCGTAAGGCTGTCCGGGGATGGTCACTCCAGACCCGGAGCGACAAGGCGCTGGACGACCTGGCCCGGATGTTCAACCCGTACATCCGAGGCTGGATCAACTACTACAGTCACTTCTACAAGTCGGCGATGTATCCGACGCTGCGTCGGATCGACGTCTTCCTGGTTCGGTGGGCACGTCGCAAGTTCAAGCGCCTGCGGCAAAGGCCGAAAGGTGCGCGGGACTGGCTGGCACGGGTGATCCGATCATCGCCGGATCTGTTTGCTCACTGGCAGCTTCTGTATGGACAAGGCCGAACACTGGGAGCCGTATGAGCTGAGAGGCTCACGTACGGTTCTGGGAGCGCGCGGGGGTGAGATTCCTCCGCGCGACTCGCTTGCCGCTTGTATCGGCAGGCCGAGCGCTATGCTCGGGAAGGTGTGCCGATCAGCCTGTCGACGATGGCGGACGTTGTGGGGGCGAGCTGCGTGGCGCTGGATCCGCTGCTACGGCTCGTCGAGGCGCATGTGCTGGCGGCAGAGCGCCTGCACGGTGATGACACCACGGTGCCGGTCCTGGCCAAAGGCAAGACCGATACCGGTCGATGTTGGGTCTATGTCCGCGATGACACGCCATTCGCTGGAACAGCGCCGCCGGCGGCAATATTCTATTACTCCCGCGACCGCAAAGGCGAGCATCCGCAGCGCCATCTGGCCAACTACGCAGGACTGTTCCAGGCCGACGCGTTTGACGGATATCGCCAACTTTATCTGCCCAACCGAAGTCCGGGTCCGATCGTTGAGGCAGGATGCTGGGTCCACGCCCGCCGCCCGTTCTTTGCCATGGCCGATCTCGAGGAGAACGCGCGACGGCAGGCGGGGGGCAAGAAGGCTGTCGCGCTCTCTCCCATTGCGATCGAGGTGGTGCGACGCATCGATGCGCTGTTCGACATCGAGCGGACCATCAATGGCAAACCTGCGGTGGAACGCAGAGCCGTTCGCCAGGAGCTGAGCAAGCCGCTGGTCGAGGCGTTGCAGATCTATATGCGCGAGCAACGCGCCAAACTCTCCCGAGGTCACGACCTCGCCAAGGCCATCGATTATATCCTCAAGCGTTGGACGGCCTTCACCCTGTTCCTTGACGACGGGCGCGTGTGTCTATCGAACAATGCCGCGGAACGTGCTCTGCGCGGCATCGCTCTGGGTAGAAAATCATGGCTGTTCTGCGGATCCGATCGCGGCGGCGAACGTGCGGCTGCCATGTACAGCCTGATCGTCACCGCCAAGATGAACGATGTCGATCCGCAGGCTTGGCTGGCAGATGTGCTGTCCCGCATTGCCATGTATCCGGCCCATCGGCTGAACGAGTTGCTGCCGTGGAACTGGACGCCCAAGGCATCCGCCATGGTTGCCGCGGCGGCCTGACCTTGGCCCCGGTCAACAAGGTTCATCATGTCCGCACCATTGCCCTCGTCGCCGAACTGCTCGGCGAGGACCAGGACTGGCTGTGGGACGTCGCCAACGAAATGGATCAGGAGGACGGATTGATCTGGGTCTATGGCCCGGGCGACGATGGCGTTATGGCGTTCACCGACTTTGGCATCGAAACCCTCACCGGTCTTATCGAGATCTACAAGGCCGATCCTGATCTGCTCAAGCGGTCCTCTGACCCCAAGTGACCTCGCTGCGGTCTACGCCGCATGCTAACTCTCGTCCGTATGCAGCACTACGGGTTGCCGACCCGGCTTCTCGATGTTTCAGGCAATCCCTTGGTTGCACTGTTCTTTGCCTGCTATGGCGCACCGAAACTGCTCAACATCGTCAGCGAAGTCATCGTCTTTCGGGTGTCGTCAGATAAAGTGAGGTACTACAACTCCGACACCGTCAGCTGCCTTGCCAACCTCTCAAACCTCACCTACGCCCAGAAGAGCGAAATCAACCTCAAGCTGGACGTCGGAGCGTTCAATCAGACTGTTGTAGCCCAGAAGCTGCTACATCATATCAAGTCGGAGAAGGGCTTTTTCGAGGGGCGCATCGTCCCAGACGATCTGGGATCGATTGTTTGCGTGAAGGCGAAACGAACCAACACACGGATCAAATCACAGTCTGGCGCCTTTCTGCTCTTCGGTCACGAGGCCGCGCTGCCTGAGTCGGGGCAGGTAAGGCATAGAGATTGCCCGTGTGACGATCACCAACAAGCAGCATATCGTGGACCAGCTAGACAAGATCAACATCAACGCCACCACGGTATACCCGAGCATCGACCAGACCGCTGTTCATCTTCGAAAGAGGTATTTAGCAGCCCGCTCTCATTGAATGAGCGCGCGGCTGACGCTTCAGGACTTCTTTGTCCATCGGGCGTTCCCAACGAGCCCGCGTGCACGCGTCTGAAAGACGGTAGGGCCACTCGGCAGCTGAGGCAAGAGATCGCAATATATGTCAGCTTTGGATCAGGTCAGGACAGTGCTCGCGCCGGGCTGATTGTCGGCTCTTGTGGATTCGGCGCCAGCAGCTGCCATTCCGCTGCCGGCCAGTCATTGCCGTTTCGCACCCTATCCAATCCAACGATCTTGAAGGCAAGGACGTCACGCTAGAGCATTTTCAGGATGATTAGAAATACCCTGCATGACGGAGAAAGTTGGCGCATTCGGTTGGCGAGAAGCATGCGACAAGATCGCCGAGAGCGTTGCCGGTGGCCTCGATCGCCTGGCGGACCCCGGCGACCTTGTGCGAACCGAGATTGTCCATGATGACGATGTCGCCGTTGATCAGTGTGGGAACCAGCACCTGCTCGACGTAGGCGAGGAACAACTCGCCATTGACTGCGCCGTTGAACACGCAGGGGGCAACCAGGCCTTGCTGGCGCAGCCTGGCGATAAAGGTGGAGGTGCTCCAGTGCCCGTGCGGTACCGCATCAACCAGCCGATCGCCCCGTTCGGCCCAGCCGTAGAGCCTGACCATATTGGTCTTGGTCCAGGTTTCATCGATGAAGATCAACCTGCCCGGATCAAGGGTAGTGTCTCAGTTTGAAAATCCCAAGACTGAGACAGCTTGTCCGTCGCACTCGCGCGCTTACCGTCATTGCTATATGTTTGGCGGTAGGCACAAGCTAACGAGGCGCGAATGGTAGTTATCCTGGATTTCATGAACCTAAGTGGCGGCTTAGTCACAAGGAAGACGGTCACCGTCAATGATCTGAATGAGGCAATTCACGGCGGAACGCAGTGGATTACTGGCCGGGCACCCGCCACCGGCGACCCGTGGCCCGGCGGAGTGCTCCCTGCTTCATTCGCCGTCCGTGAGGCTGACGCTCAAGAGATCGCAGGTAGCATCCTTTACGACTCGCGAAGCGCTTCGTAATGCCCCGAGGACCCCGAGGCGAGAAGCGCCCCACCGATGTAGTTGGCGCGGCTATCCGCGTCGCCCAGATCAGTGTGGGGGACGAAATTGAGGCCCCCTGCGAACAATCGCCTCCTACCCCTGCTCAGGAGTTCGCGCGGTCCGGCGGTTTGAAGGGGGGCGACGCGCGCGCGCGCGTTTTGTCTCCAGAGCGACGGGCAGAGATTGCTCGGGCGGCGGCAAAGAAGCGGTGGGGACCTCGATAGGCGCCCCCGCTTCCGTATGCTGCAGCCTTAATCTTAGACGACCGGCTACGAGAATCTCTCGCTGAGTATCCAGCGTAAGCTCAATTATCCCATCCTCTGCGAGCAGGAAGTTTTGAAAAGGTATTTGGCCATGAAGGGTAAATTTCGTAGCCCACTCTGGGAAATGTGGAGGGGCTGTGGCTTTCACATCCATTTCATGTTTGAAAATCTCAGAACGACCGGGCGGGGCATATAGCGTTACGGTAACCCGGTCGGTGTATATCGTCGATCTCGGTCATTAGCCAGAACGCGATAACTAGTTTCGGTAGTCCAAAAGGGGTTTCATGGGATGTGCCTAGCGGCATCATGGCCGTCATCTCTCCCGAGTAAACACCCATATAGGACTGCTTGTTTCCTTGCTCCGCTCTTATATCCTCGCAAAATAAGCAATAGGCTTGACGTGGACTGCTCATGCAGCGATCGCTTCAATACGTTCGACTCCTCTTGGGACGATCGTGCCTCCAGTCGCCTTAATCGGGACGTGGTAATATACGACCCCTTGCATCGTTGCCTTTAACTCATCCGGGAATACGTGCGTTGCGATGAATACGTGCGTTGCGATAGGCTGCTTATGCCGTTCGTGCCCACGCCTGAACGGGTCGTAGCTACTGTACTCAAGCGCCTTGCCGGATATTGCAAACAGCAATTCCCCAGCCGTGTCCATGGTAAAATTGCTGGGGCGCCCCAACAACCGCGATATTTGAGCTTTGCTCTTGCCTGTCCGGACAGCCAGTTCGGCCCGAGTGATGCCGCTCTTTTTGAACTCGCGCATCAGGAATTCGAAGGCATGACGGCGGTTCCTGGAGTTGACGTAACTAAACGTTACGCCCGGCACCTTTTCGCCGACGAGTGGCGGGGATAACCTCGAAATTGGATGAGAGATATTCATGTACAGAGCTCCCACGAAGTGGTTGTAAGTCGCCGAAGAGGCCGCGCCATGCGCCTTTGCATTCGCCTCGGATGCCGCCCCAGGAATCATCCTCGAGCAGATTCTCTCTGTAGTCCCAGTCAAGTGCGACAAAGCAATTCTGAGCAATAAAGCACCCAAGTACCGGATGCCTTGCTTGCCGTCGAAGCAGCGGAATGCCCAGAACTCCTCCTCTACTGGATCAACCCTGGACAGCATCACGTCGCTCGGTTTCGCGTATGGATGCTCAGAAACTGTAAGATGGTATCCGAGAGAATATCCATCGAGAAAGTCCCGTAGCACGATGTGGCGCTGCCCATCGTGCGAATCGCTTACGTCAGTCAGGACGTTGAGCAAGCCGGCCATCACGTATATCCATCGCCCATCCTCCTCCAACTCGGGAACTCCAAAAGGTACACGTACGGCCAGCATGGGCCTTGAGCGCCTCAAGAGTTGACTTATATGGTAACACCAGCCCGACTGGCAATATGTTTCATGGTCGGCGGTAAGCATATCTGGCATTAAGCCGAAACAAAATGAACATTTGCTTGACAGTCAAGCATCGTTATCATAACGTACCGGGCATGAACAAGCTGCCTCATGCGAAGCGCGTCCAAATCCTCTCCATGCTGGTCGAGGGTTCTTCCATGCGGTCGATCTCTCGCGTGGCGGACGTGTCCTCAACACGGTGGCGACGCTGCGGCAGGCTGGCGAGGCTTGTGAAGCCTTCCACGATCAGACGGTGCCGGAACGTGCAGGCCAAGCGGGTCCAGTGCGACGAAATCTGGTAGCTTCGTCTATGCCAAGGCAAAGAATGTCGCGACGGCGAAGGCCGCTCCGCAAGGCGCTGGCGACTGCTGGACATGGACCGCGTTAGATGCCGACACAAAGCTGATGATCGCGTGGTCTCGTCGGCGGCCGGGATGCCGGCACGCCAGCGGCTTCATGCAGGACGTGGCGGACCGGCTCGCAAACCGGGTGCAGCTAACCACGGACGGCCACGGGCCTATCTGGAAGCCGTAGAGGACGCGTTCGGCGCCGACATCGACTACGCGCATGTTGGTCAAGCACTATGGCGATCCGACGGCGCCCTGGGCCGCTACAGCCCCGGCGAGTGCATTGGCGTGATCAAGAAGCCGGGTCGAGGGCCGCCCCGACCCGGAACATATCAGCACGTCCTACGTCGAGCGGCAGAACCTCACTATGCGGATGAGCATGCGCCGGTTCACTCGGCTGACCAACGCCTTCAGCAAGCGCGTCGAAGGCCACTGCGACACGCTGGCGCTGTTCTATGTCTATCTACAATTTCGTCCGCATCCACAAGACGCTGCGTTGCACGCCGGCGATGGCGGCGGGGCTCAGCGACGGCTTTGGTGATGGACGACATCATTGCCCTGATCGACGCGCGGGCCGTCGCACCGAAGCGCCCAACCGTCTATAAAGTGAGAAATTCAAACTGAGACACTACCGGATCAAGCGTCGGCTGGCACTTGCGCCATTCCGCACGAGCCTCCGCGACGTCCGGCCGATCCTGCTCGGCGGCCCGGAGCGACTTTTTTTGAGCGTCAGGCCAAGCAGCTTCAACGTGTGCCAGATCAGCCCGACGCTCGCTGCGACCTGATGCGTCGCCAACAGCCACGCCCGCAATTCCTCGATCGTGGTGTCGCCCCGCTCGGCAACATGTTGGCGGATCGCCGCGTAGAGCGGCGACAGCTTCGGCGGCTTGTGGCCTCGCCGCGAGCGCGCGGTCGTCTCCCCTGTCGTCCGACGCCGCGTCAGCGCCTTCGAGACATACGCAACGCTCACCCGAAGCAGTTCGGCCACCTCACCAACCCGCTCGCCGTCATCCGATGCAGCAAACACCCGCTCCCGCAGATCCTGCGAATACGCCTTGCCTCGCTGATACAGCATCCTCGCCTCCGGTTACCACCACCGGACAACCAGGAATCACACATCATCACCGTTTCGGAAGACCCTATGATTCCGCCAAGCCTGAAAATGCTCTAGCCGATCGGGCGATGTGAGAAGTGGGCTGGCTACAACGTCTGCGCGGGAGCGACAACCACGCAAGGCTGCTGTTCGGCCGCAAGTCGGGTGCAAGCTGCGCTTGCTGCATTGGCAGTCAGATTGCCAAGGCGCGCCCGATAGACAATCTTGCCGCCGAAGGGCGTGGTTGGCACAAGCTCGATTTGAGCGGTGGTGAGTAGATCCGCCAGAGCATCGTGAACGCCGGTAGCCATTGCACGCGCCAACACCGGGTCGCTGAACGCGCCAACTTGAATAGCCCAGACGCCGCCGCTTGAGGTTGCTGAGGTTGTTGCTCGCGGTGCATTTGTTGTAGGTGCGCTGGTCGAGGCGACGGGCGCCGCGGGCTGATAGAGCGAGGACCGCGACACGGTGCCTGTGGGAACGTCCAGGGAGGCCGCTGCACTTGTGCCTGCGCAACCCTGGGACGGGTCATAAGCAGCATCGGGATCGCACCCAGCAACAGTCGTTACTGAGGCTCTCGTGGCAGCGTCCAACGCGGGGGTGAGCGCGCACGGTCGATCAGGGTCGTAAGCAGCGTCCTGGTCGCACCTTCGCAGGCGCGGGACGCTACTGCAACAGGCTGGGTGATTGCCTCGGCCTGGGCAAACTACCCCATCCTGCCCCCGCCACGCCGCCCCTGGGCCTCGGCTCGCGCGGTGTCAATCTCGTCGTTCAGCTGGGCCGGATAGTGTCGGGGTTCTTTACACCACGCACGCTTACGTGATTCGGGGTGGCACTAAGTGATTGATTCCAACTCATTGTGAGACTTGGCACGATGATTGCCTAACAACCCTTGCATACAAAATACGACATACGACGCGGATCTGGGGGATGTCTGGCGGCTTTTCGTCATGCGAAACCTGGCGAGCTTCGGTTCGGGGAGAACATCGCATGAGACATAAAATCTGGTCCGCGCTTCCGTTGATCGGGGCGCTTGCCATTGCCTCGCAAGCACAAGCCTACACTTTCACTCTCAGCGGCGAGGGCATGAGCGCGAGCGGGACGTTCACCGTCGGTCCGGACTCACATGCCGGCTCGGCATTCGGGGGTGCACCGACGCCTTCCGGTCCGGGTTTTGTGGACTCGCCGACCCGACCAACGCCCTGGCGATTACGGGCGCCGCCGGGACATTTGCTGACTTGAATCGGCATTTCGGGGGTGTCGATCACCGGCGTGGTCGCAAACAACTACCTGCCGCATTTCGCCCCCGATCCGACTATCCCGTACAGCTTCAGCTGGTGGACGGGAGGCTGGTTTCCCTGGAGCTTTTCCAGCGACACTCCTCTCCTACGACAATTTGTTTTACCCGGGCTTGGGGTCTCCGGTGACCTGCACTGGCGTGCCCGCCGGAGGTCTTCTCGACAATTACGGCATGATGGTGACGCTTTCGAATGGAGACGTGCTCGACATCTGGAGCGATGGCGGCACGGGCAATACGATCTACGGCGCTGCGGTCGCCAGTACGTCCGCGATCCTCGACTATCAGGATCCATTTCCAGGGAACAGCGACTGGGATGGTCCTGCGTCGTTGAACAACCTGACTTTTGCAGCGGTCCCCGAGCCCTCGACCTGGGCCATGATGGTTGTGGGCTTTGCCGGCCTCGGCTTTGCCCGATATCGCCGAAGTGCGAAGGCTAGCCCCGTCATCGCCTAGCTCAATCAAATGGGCTTCTGGATTTGGAAGGCCGCCCGGTGGGCGGCCTCTTTCGTGCTGGCTTGCCTAGCTAGGCCGAGCTTCCTGGAGTGCGAAACGCGCAAAGGCTTGAATTGTCGACGGAATACATCGCGGAAGACCTGCGTTACTGGCTACATCGGGACACCGAGGAGGGCGAATGCCTTGTGCTGGATGGGGGTCGGTCTGGTCAGCACGGTGAGCGGATAGTTCGGTGTGATCGCGGTGATGACAGTATTGCGCGCCAAGGTCGCGAGATCGGCCAGCAAGGAGCGGAAGCTGTGCACCGGCAACCCGTCCGCAGTCAGGCCGGTGGTCTGCTTGGCGACAGCGGCCGGTGAGCGCTGCGCCGTCGCCACCACGCTCGAGCGCATTGCTTCGGCGGCCTCCTTGTCGGTGTCGTCGAACAGCATCGGTGCCAGGCGCTGACGCATGTGCCATTCCAGGTAATAGGCCAGCATGCAGAGGAAGACATGCGCCCGGACCCGATCGGCCAATCGGTGATAAACCGGCCGGACGTGCAGATCGACGGTTTTGATGCAGCGAAAGGCCCGTTCCACGAGGGCGAGGGACTTATAGCTGCGCACTGTCTTCTGCGTCGTTGAAGGTCTCCGCCGGCAGGCTGGTGCGGATAACGTAGACGCCGTCGGTCGCCGCCTCGGCGGCGATCTCAGCCGTCTTGCGTGCAAAGCTGAAGGTGGCATCGGCGATGTCGAGATCGAAGTGCTTGGCCATCTTGTGCTTGTTGATCACCTTGCCGACCGCGAGCGCGATCTCTGCGGTGCCACGCAGCGGATCGCGCTTGCGTGCCACGGCGGTCTGGATGCGGGCAAGGTCACGCTCTGTGGCGGCAAGGAGTTCTTCGCGCTTGCGGGTGCGCTCGGCGGCGAGATCGGGATTGCGGCAAACCACCAGGCGCTCGCCGGGGAATTCGGGCACGGTGATGCTGGCCATATCGCGCTGATCGAACAGCGAGAGCTGTAAGGCGCCGCTTTCCACCAGCACTTTGATCGCCGGTGCGCGCAGCGAGGAGATCCAGTCCAGGCCTACCGACTTGATGTCCGCGGTGATGCGCGCCTGGGTGATCATGCCGCGGTCACCGACCAGCACGACATGATCGAGCCGGAAGCGCCGCTTGAGCTTCTCGACCTGTGTTGCCAACGTCATCGGGTCGGCGGTGTTGCCGTCGAACACCTCGATGGCAACCGGGACAACCGTCGGGAGCGCAGAGCAGGCCGTAGACAATCTGCAGCGTGCCTTTCTTGCCGTCTCGGCTATAGCCCCGCTTGGCGAGTGGGCAGCAGCGCCCTTCCATGTAGCTCGATGACACGTCGTACAGCACCAGCGTGCCGTGAGTGAGATGGCGTTTGGCCAGCGTGGCCTCGATCGCGGGTTGGCGCTCCAGCAGCCAGTCCAGCGCGGCGTACAGTTCGTCCTCATCGACCTCACCGAGGCCGAGCAGTTCGCCGAGGCTCGATGCGGCGGTGGCGGGCGACAGCGCGCGCGCGGCCGCCAGTTTGGACGCGGGGTCGAGGATACGACTGACCAGGAGGGCGAGGACCAGGTCGCGGCAGCGATCGCTGCTGGAGCCGAGAATACGGTCGAGCCCGATGTTGCGGGCAGTGCCGAGCGTAGCGGCGACGTGGCCGTGTGGCAGGCTGCGGATCACGGTGAAGGCTTCACGCTCGGCGGGAATGACAGTGCCGCCTTTGAGGACGCCGCGCAGGCCCTCGATGTGGGCGGTTGGCCAGTCGGAAAGATTGCACAATGTGCGCTTACGCACCTTGCCGCCTTCGCGGTAGCTCTCGCGCAGCAGGATGGCGGGCGGCGAGTTCCGATTCGGAACGGCTTCAATGTACATGGCGAAGCATGAGCACATCCGACGGCAAGCGTACAAGTCTCAAATATGATATTACATGGCTACGGTTTGGCTGGATCTCAGCCAACATCGCGAGTCTTTTCAACAACTTCATCGCAAAAGCAGCGGGAAGCTCGGGCTAGGCCGTATGGACGGATTTAACCAGGATCAGCCCGCACGCAAAGCTGATGATGGCAGAGTAGCTGGCGTTCAGCCGCTGCTGTGGACGGCGCCAGCCATAAGCTCATCACGCAGGGCCAGCGTCGGGATGGCGATTGACCGGGTTCAGGCCATGCGAAAGTTCATTTTGTCCTCCAGGAGATGATTGTCCATTGGTACCGGCGCAACGCCCGCCATGACGGGGCCGAGTACAGTGGCGATGGTGAGCGCCAGCACAAGTGCGGATAGCGCCGCCAGGCTGTCGATCAACCGCATCAGGATTTCGTCGGCTGCGCCACCGACATAGTTGGCCAGCACTCCGACCGGTCTGGCTATCACCAGCGCCGCGGAAACCAGACTGACTGCCAGCGAAAGTTGGCCGCCATACAACGTGCGAGTAAACACGTCGCGGCCGAAATCATCGGTGCCGAGTGGATGCAGCAGCGACGGCGCATGCAGCATGGCGTGAGTTGATTGCGCATCGGTCTACCGCTCGCTGCGACGAAGCGCCGGTATCCCCGTGCCGTCCGTTCAGCTCGCTCCGTGACCGCTGTCTCGCCGCACGCGATGCACTTTTATCGAACCCGCGATTTCCCCCTGCCAAGGGGTACCTTACGGGGACGACGAACCCACCGGAACGAAGGCTTGGCGCGACAGCTGACGGAACCGGATCTTCAGCGTACCCTTGATTCGGCCGCATCGAAGGCCGCGCGCAATTTCGGCGGCGACATTGGCAGATCGCGCAACCTCAGCCCGGTCGCATCGGCGATCGCGTTGGCAACCGCCGCCATTGGCGGCACGATCGGGACCTCGCCGACGCCGCGTGCGCCAAAGGGATGCCGCGGGTTCGGGACCTCGATCAGGATCGCGTCGATCATCGGCATGTCGGAGCAGACCGGCACGCGATAATCGAGGAAGCCCGGGTTCTCCAAATGGCCATCCCGATCGTAGACGTATTCCTCGCTGAGCGCCCAACCGATGCCCTGCGCCACACCGCCCTGCATCTGGCCCTCGACATAGGAGGGATGGATCGCCCGGCCCACGTCCTGGATCGCCGTGTAGCGCAAAATCTTGACGTGGCCGGTCTCCGGGTCGACCTCGACATCGCAAATATGCGTCGTGAAGCCCGGCGCCTGGCCCTGCGCGTTGATCTGCACCTCGGCGCTGATCGGCCCTCCGGTGCGGGCCGAGCGCGCGGCAATGGCGGCCAGATCGAGCGGCTCGAAGCCGCCGGCATTGGGACCGGCCGGGACCACGTTGCCATCCTTCCACTCGACGGCGTCCACGCTGATCTCCCACATGATCGCGGCGCGCTTTTTCAGTTCCTCGATCACCTTCTCGGCGGCCTGCGTCACCGCCATCCCGCCAGCGAAGGTAACGCGGCTGCCGCCGGTCGAGGCACTGAAGCCGATCGCGGTCGTGTCGCCGACCACCGGCCGGACGTGCTCGAACGGAATGCCCAATACCTCCGCCACCATCATCGCCATTGAGGCGCGCGAGCCGCCAATATCGGGATGACCCTCGGTGACGGTGACCGTGCCGTCTTCGTTGATGTGCACCGCCGCGCTCGATTCGCCGCCAGCATTGTGCCAGTAGCCCGAGGCGATGCCGCGTCCCTGGTTGGGCTTCAGCGCGACCTTCATGTGCTCGCTGGCGCGCGCCGCCTCCAGTGTCTTTTGATAGCCGATATTGTTCCAGGTGACGCCGTGGGTCGCCTTGGCGCCGTCTCTGGCACCGTTGATTTCGCGCATCCTGAGCGGATCGATCCCCAATTCGCGCGCCAGCTCATCGACGCAGCTTTCCAAGGCGAACGTCCCGATCGGCGCGCCGGGCGCGCGGTACGCCGCGACCTTCGGCCGGTTGCACACCACGTCGTAGCCGACGGTCAGTGCATTCGGAAAGTCGTAGACCGCCATGGCGCAGATGCAGCCCTGCTGCACCGGCGAGCCGGCGAACGCCCCGGCCTGGAATTTGAGGATGGTTTGCGCCGCGATGATGTGACCGTCCCGCTTGCCGCCGAGCTTGACTTCGACAACGGCGCCGGAGGTCGGCCCAGTGGCGCGGAACACCTCCTCGCGGCTCATCTGGATCTTGACCGGCCGCCCCGATTTCTTCGACAGCATATAGGCGAGCGGTTCGAGGTAGATGATCGTCTTGCCGCCAAAGCCGCCGCCGATCTCGGCCGGGATGGCTCGAATATTGGCGATGTCGGCGCCGCAGATGCGCGCGGTGTAGGCGCGCACCATGAACTGGCCCTGGCTCGAACTGAAGATCGTCGTCTGGCCATCGGCCCCAACCGAAACCAGACAGGCGTGCGGCTCGATATAGGCCTGGTGCACCGGCTTTGTCGTGTAGCGCCGCTCGATGACCACGTCGGCTTCCTTGAAGCCGGCCTCGACATCGCCTTTGGCGAAACGCACGACCTTGGTGATGTTCGACGGCTTCTCGGGCTTCGGCTCGATCCCCGCGGTGAAGATGTTGTCGTGCAGTAGCGGCGCGTCCTCGGCCATCGCTGCTTCGACATCCATCACGTGCGGCAGGACCTCATATTCAACCTCGATCAGGTCGAGCGCCTGTTCGGCGATCAGCTGCGAGGTCGCCGCGACCGCGGCCACCGGGTGGCCATCGTAGAGAACCTTCCCCTTCGCCATGCAATTCAGTGACAGGTCGCGCAGATTATGCGGCGCGGCGCCGATATGCGCGCGCTCGGGCGTGATGTCGGGAAAATCGGCGCGGGTGATGACTGCCTTGACCCCGGGCAACGCCCGCGCCTTTTCGGTATTGATCGATACGATCCGGGCATGAGCATGCGGGCTGCGCTTGATGCGGCCCCACAGCATACCCGGCATTGTCATATCGGCACCGAAATTGGCTCGGCCCGTGACTTTGTCGACGCCGTCGGGGCGGATCGGCCGGGTGCCGACTACCCGAAGTGCGGTCTTGTCGAGATAGCTCATGTGCACCCTCCCGTCGTCCCGCGCGAAGCCGGACATGGCACCACGGACCATGGCGGGAGGTTTTCCGGACACTCGCTCGTCCACGAATGGGCTCCCCGCACCAGGGCCCTTATTTTCATTCCCCCTAATACGTTGGAATGCACCCTGTCGGCAATTCCGGTAGGCGGCGGTTCATCGCCGTCATGGCGCGCTGATACGCGAACCGGGCGTTCGTTGCGATGCAAATCACACCTCGCGATTGTGGACGGCGGGTAGCAACCGGCTACGACGTGGACAAACGCCTTCACCTGGGTTTCCCTGTCTTTGGCCTCGAAACCGTACAGCACCGCGCTTTGGCTATTGCCCGGCCAGCGTCCAGGAAGGAGGCAAAACGGCGGATGCTGTATGGCCTCGACCCTGTGGGCCGATTGACGACCCGGAACAGCAGGTTTCTGTTCTGGCCAAGGTTTTCGTTCTGTTGCCCGGCGTTCAAACCAAGCTAGACCAGATGTTCGCCTGAGATAGGGGCGACCCGTCTCACAGTATGCAGGCTTTCGAGGGTTGCGCCGGATGGTCCGGTGCCGAGCCTCATGCATAGGAGACGGGTCATGGAGACAGCCTATCACGTATGTCGGTCTGGATGTGCACAAGGATACGATAGCGGTCGCGCTGGCCGAGGCGGGCAAGCGGGGAGAAGTGCGTGAGTATGGCAAGATCGCGAACACGCCGGCTGCGTTGAAGACGCTGGCGGCAAAGTTGGCTCGCGGCGGGCAGCGAACTGCGGTTCTGTTACGAGGCCGGACCCGTGCGGCTATGGCATTCAGCGGCAACTGAGCGCGGCCGGGCACGGATGCGTCGTCGTTGCTCCGTCGTTGATCCCGCGCAAGCCCGGTGAGCGGATCAAGACCGACCGGCGGGATGCGATCAATCTCGCCAAGCTGCATCGGGCCGGTGAACTGACCCCGGTCTGGGTTCCGGATCAGGCCCATGAGGCGATCCGCGATCTCGTGCGTGCGCGTCTGGCGGCGGTGCGCACGCTGCGTCAGGCTCGCCAGCAATTGTCCGGCTTCCTGTTGCGCCACGGCCATCACTACCACCGCCCGGCCTGGACGCTGATGCACCGGCGCTGGCTGGCCGGGCTGAAGTTCGAACAGGCCGTGCATCATATCGTGTTGGAAGACTGCATCGCAGCGGTCGAGGCGGCGACGGCACGGCGCGACCGTCTGGAAGCACACATCGAAGCGGCGCTGCCGGACTGGTCGCTGGCACCGGTGGTGCGAGCGCTGCAAGCGCTGCGCGGCGTAGCTCTGGTGGCAGCGGCGACACTGGTCGCCGAACTTGGTGACATCACGCCGCTTCGCCAATCCCCGCCAACTCATGGCGTATCTCGGCCTGGTGCCGTCCGAGCATTCCAGCGGCGACACGCGACGCCAGGGCGGGATTACCAAGGCCGGCAACGGCGCGGCGCGGCGGATGCTGATCGAGGCGGCCTGGAGCTATCGCTTTCCCGGCGCGGATCAGCCGCGAACAGCTGCTGCGGCAGGAGAGCTTGGCCAAGCCGATCCGCGACATCGCATGGAAGGCTCAGGAGCGACTGTGTCGGCGATATCGCAAGCTCGCCCGGGCGGAAAGCTGCCGACGGTGGTCACCGCCGCGATCGCGCGCGAGCTGGCTGGCTTCGTCTGGGCGATCGCCAAACAGGTGCAGCCGGCACGGCACCTGATGACGCCGAGCTTGACGCTCGGCACACCAATCCAAGGAGGTCACACACCCACAACGACACATCCAAAGCTGGGCAAGGCTGGAGGCACGGTCACGGCCAGGAGAACCCTCGCAGGCACTATCAGCCGGATCTCATCCGACGCTGGACCACTAGACAGAGGAAGCTCCGCGACGCATCACCGGTCCGGCGGTAACCAACCCGCGCATCAGAGCATGATCAACCGTCGTTTCATGATCGTGCCTCCTGCCTTGCCCAGCGGCGGCCATGCTGAACAGCTTGAAGAACAAGCGACGGAATTTCTGCGCCTGCAGCTTGAAGTGGCGAACATGAGAGTGGATAGAATCTAACACTTGGTGCCCTCTTTTGACGGCTGCGATGATTTTGTCTGGATCCTTGGTCCATTGGAAGGGACGTGGATCAGCGTTGGTCTCGGCGAGAAAGCGCTTGATGGCCGCTTGGAGTTCAACGATCGATCGGAAGACGCCGCGTTTGAGCCGCCGATTCGTCAGCTTGGCGAAGTAGCCTTCGATGGCGTTGAGCCAGGATGCGGAATGGCCGAGACCAGGCCGGTAGTTGCGCCCGTCCGGCGGACGGTTGGCCTTTTCCTTTTCGAGGGTCCGGTAGCAACGAAACCGAAAGTTCGATTCTGCAGAAGCCCAAGGATGGGTGGCTTTCTCCGTGCCGCATCGACTACAGTGGAATTGGGTGGGTTCCGGACATTTGGCCGACCGCAGAGTCAGGGCGGTCAGTCAATCACGTCGTCATGATCGAATTGTGCCGAGGAGTGCTTTAACTTCATCGGTCGTCTTCACGTCCGCGAAAATGCGGCTCATCGTCTTGAGTTCGCCCTCATGCGTGTCGCGAGAGACTTCGGCGACAGCATCGCTGACCAGGATCATTCGGTAGTTATGTGCGACCCCGCCGCGAACGGTATTGGAAACACAAACACATGTGGTCACGCCCGCCATGACACAGGTGGTGACCCCCATGTTGCGAAGGGTGGTATCGAGCGCCGTGTTGGCGAATCCTCCAAATCCCTTCTTTACGATCAGGTGTTCGCCATCATGAGGCTTTAGCTCGTCGATGATCTCCGCCCCCCATGTCCCCTCGACGCAGTGTGTTCGGTTCCCGGTTGCAGGCTCGATTCCCAGCCGCCAATACGGCCACGCCGCATCTGAGTAATCGGACTTGAGCACATGCGCGACATAGATGACCGGCCTTCCGGCAGCGCGGAAGGCGGCTGCCAGCTCGCTCGCATAGGGGATTGTGCCCACGAGGAATGGCATATCAATCTTCGCTTCGCTTCCGGGTGTTCCCGGGCAGTATGGGCGAAGGCGCCGTCTTGGTGCAGGAAATCGTTCTGCATATCGACGATTATCAGTGCGGAGCGAGAGATATCCGGGCCCATTGTTTCGGCGAGCATCTATGCCTCCTCAAATTGTGGCGAAACGGCCGCTCCCGGATACGCCCATACCACAATGGGCACCAGCAGTGTTGCTGGGGTCGAGGCACTTCGCCCTTATCCAGTCCTCATGGCGGTTGTGGCTGGCGCGCGCCAAGGAATATTCTCGTGGTGCGAACGTCAAGAAATGCGCAGAAAGTTTTGGCCTTTGATTGGATTGGCCTGCTTCGCGCCTACAGCCTCACGACGGCCCCTCAGTTGCCTGACGATTTTTGGAAAGAGGTAAGGAGGACTCTCAATGAAAAAGGAATCCCCACCGGCGTGGGTTATACAAAACACGCAACGTGGTTTGGTTCTGATCAGGTCCTACCAAGCAGATATGCAGGCAAAAGGTATTTTGTCTGCCGCGCAGGGGGCGGACGGCGTAGCTCGCGATTTTGAAGATAGACTCGCGGGCCGCAAGCCTTTTCCTGACTACCGCCCTGAGTTGGCGAATCCAGAATGGTCGGAGTTGGGCCGGATGCTGAAATGCCGAGGAACTGTTCCGCCGCCGGATTGACGAAGCGGAACCGGTTGTCCGGATCGAGCAGCACAACCGGCACAGGCAGCGAACCAAGAAATTAGCGCCACATCGGGAGCGCGGCGGCGTTCCACCAATGCCAGCGCTGCCCGGGTGACCGGCCACTTCGCATAGCCAAAAGTTTGCTGGTAACGGAATGATCTGTCCGACGCCGCTATTTCCTGGCATGATGACGGCTCTCACCGTCGGAGCCCCGGATGCTACCACGCGTGCGTCCCATATCCTCAGCCACTCCAACCATCCGGTTTCGTGTTGCCTCAACACTGGCTCCGCTCTGCATACTAGCAGCTTGCGCGAGCAACTATGGGCCGGTTGCCCAGCAGCACGGCCGCGCCTACGCGGGGCCAACGCGATACTATCCGCCGCCAGGGACACCAGACGATCCCTGGTGACCCTATGTCCTCGAAGCGTCGGAACAATTTGGCATGCCTGAGCAGTGGATCTTCGTTTCGTCCATTGGGGTCATTATAGGTCAGCCACGCTGGCGCAACAGCTAATTTTCGGTCAGAGCGAATCGCCGCCACGCAACAGCGGCTCAGGGTCGGTGGTTCCGGACGAAGGTTGTCAAAGCATCTGCGATGGTCGAAGTCGGATTGGTCCGACAGAACTCGTCAATGGACGCGTTCACAGCGGCCACATCCACACCGTTTGGCCAATGATCGTGGTCAGAAAAGACAACGCCGGATAGGAATCCAAGCGCCCACTGCAGATAGAGCAAGCCAATTCCTTCACTCGCGGAGCTTCCGCCGTTCGCGGTCCACGCACCGCACCGTTGGCCGCCCAAACCGGCCATAAGCGGCTGGCCATCTGCTGCCTCGGCAGCGCCAAACATCAGCGAAGCCGCCAGCATAGACACCGACAGCAGTTTCGCAGCCATTTGGCGGTAAACGCCCCGTGCAGGCTGCGGAACAGGAAGTCTAGGCGGCATGGACCTTCCGATTGCGTACGAGATTAGCGATCAAGGTCGGTGACCGCGAACATGATCCACCGATACGCGCGCGCCACGGCACCAAAACGAATTGCGGCAGCTTCCAGTGATATTCGTGCCGCATAAGGTCGGGCCGAGAACCCGCCGTTGTGTTTGCATATGACACTTCTGATTTTCGGGGTAAGCATGCTCGCCTTCCCGATGCTTGATCGACGGACCGCGACGCTCTGGTGGCGCCGCTCCAATTCACGGCTTCAGACGGTAGCCCGTGCGGAATATCCACCAGAGCAACACCAGGCACAGCACCATAAAAGCCACAACAAACGCGAGGCTCGCCGCGACGCCGACATCCCCCACTCCGTAGAAGCTCCAGCGGAATCCGCTAATGAGATAAAGCACCGGGTTGAACAGACTGACTGTCCGCCATGGCTGCGGCAACATGTCGATCGAATAGAACGCGCCGCCCAGGAAGGTGAGCGGAGTGACCACAAGGGACGGAATGATCGCCAGCTGCTCGAAACTCTCGGCCCAGATGCCGATGACGAATCCGAACAAGCCGAAGCTCACCGCGGTCAGCACGAGAAAGGCCACCATCCAACCGGGATGCATGATCCGCACCGGCACGAAAAGCGTCGCAGTGGCGAGGATGATCAGCCCGATCAGCACCGATTTCGTTGCGGCCGCCCCGATATAGGCGAATACCGCCTCGGTGCTCGAAATCGGCGCGGACAATAGCTCGAAGATCGTGTGGGTGAATTTCGGGAAGTAGATCGCGACCGATGCGTTGGATATGCCCTGCGTTAGCAACGTCAGCATGATGAGCCCGGGCACGATGAACGCGCCGTAGCCGACGCCGCCCACCTGCTGCATGCGCGAGCCGATCGCGCCGCCGAACACAATGAAGTAGAGCATGGTGGTGATCACGGGGGTCGCCACGCTCTGCCATACCGTCCGTCGCGTGCGCGCCAACTCGGTACGGTAGATCGCCCACATTCCGGGAAGATTGCAGTCCGCTCACGCCCGGCCCTCCACCAGACCCACGAAGATGTCCTCGAGCGAACTCCGGCTGGTCTCGAGATCCTTGTAGTCGATCCCGGCGGCGCCAAGGTTTCGAAGCAGGCGAGCAATACCGGTGTCCGGCGCGTTCGCGTCGAAATCGTAGACGAGGCGCTCGCCCTCGGCCTCCAGCCGCAACTTCCAGCCGGCGAGCGCGGGCGGGATCGCCTCCAGCTTCTGCCGCATGATGATGCTCACGCGCCGTTTGCCGTGCCTGCTGCATCAGCGCGGCGGTCTCCTCGACCAGCACGAGACGGCCGCGGTCGATCACGCCAACGCGGTCCGCCATCTCCTCGGCCTCCTCGATGTAATGCGTGGTGAGGATGATGGTGACGCCGCGATCCCGCAAACGACGCACGAGTCTCCCACATGTCGCGACGCAAGCTGACATCCACACCGGCGGTCGGCTCGTCGAGGAACAGGATGTCTGGCTCATGGCTCAGCGCCTTGGCGATCATCACGCGGCGCTTCATGCCGCCCGACAGCTCGATGATGGGTGCGCTGCGTTTCTCCCAGAGCGAGAGGTCGCGAAGCAGCCGATCGATATGGTCGGGGGCCGCACGCTTGCCGAACAAACCGCGGCTGAAGCGCATCGTGTCCTCGACCGTCGCGAAGATATCAAGCGCGATCTCCTGTGGCACAAGTCCGATCATCGCGCGCGTGGTGCGATATTGGTCCACGATGTCGTGTCCATCGACGAGGATCCGCCCCGAGGTCATCGAGACCAAACCGCAGATGATGCTGATGAGCGTGGTTTTGCCGGCTCCGTTAGGGCCGAGCAGCGCAAATATTTCGCCCTTCTCTACTGTAAGATCGATTTCATGAAGTGCGACTTGACCGGACTTGTAAGTTTTCGTCACGGCAGAAACAGATAGGGCCGGCGACATGGACTCTCCTGCTGGGGCGTGTGACAGCTTGCTTACGGTCGATTCCGCGCGTAGCCGTCGTACTGTCTATCCGGTTCGGTGAGCAGACAACAAAACCCTGACTGGTCCGGCAGGGGCCCCGGAGCGCGATTTCGACGTCCCTTCGGCCCCCGCCAATCACCACGGCGTCCATTGGTCGTGTCGCCGTCTACGTCAATCAAGCCCTTGAAATCCCGGGTGAGGCTGGTGGTCCCTCCGGAGGACACCACCTCCTGGCCGAGCCCATTGATCGATGTCCTGACGTCGTTGCCACCGGAGGAGACAATTTCGGTGCGAAAGTCACTCACCGTGAAACTTGGAACTCGCTCTGCACAGTGGCCGCCGACCGGTCTGTCGGCCTGGCTCGCCTCAGCGAACGTCAGCTATGGAGTACGGCACTCGGGCACGCACATAACGGCAAAGGGCGCTGTGCGGATCTCAGCACGGCAATCCCGGTACCTGCGGTATCCACCCAATCACTCGACCGACGGTAAAGTCGCGGCGGCGCTCCGTCATAGCTGTGCCAGTCCTCCCTTTACTGTCTCCGCGACCACGCTGAGCGCGACCTCGCGCAACGATTGCCGGTCGGCCGCCGGCGTCGCGGCCGGAGCGATGCCCGGGATGACTTGGTCATGGCTGTAAGTCGGCACAGCGGCGCCGTTCTGCATAATGCGATAGCCGAGTGCCTCGCCATCGCGCACCGCGCGGATACCGCGGCGGATCATGTTGCGCATCATGATGACGCCGCCATCGGTGGAAGCCAGGTGCTCCAACCCGTGGCGTGACATGCCGTCGTGAATGCTCACCTGGGCGTCCCAGTCGCCAGGAACGCGCTGCCGCTCTTCATACGGCCGGCTGTCGTCCTGGCCGAACACGGTGCCGCGCTGAGGGTCCTTGCCCTCGGGCGCGCGGTAATAGCCGATCTGCATCGTGTGCGTATCGTCGAGCGGAACCGCCCAGGTAGTCGCCTGCGGCCGGTTGATCGCATTGCGCAGTGCCACTGGATCCTGGTTGGGCGGGAATTGGTGGATGTTGGGCAGAATAAAATCCGCGACGCGCACCCAGACTTTGTCCTCGTAACGGCGCGTGTCGATGTAGACCATCCCGATGGGTGTCTCCATCCAGTCCCACTCGGCCAGTTCCTTGAAGTCCTGGCTGAATCCGTCGCTGCCGGGAAGCGTGTGCAGGAACGCGACATGCGCGGGATCCATGCTGAGGTCGGCTCGATCATAACTGAGGGGAGCGATCTACATCCATGGCTGTCACCTACAGAAACAATTATACCGCGCCTTTGCTCAGCGAGGCCGATAGCCCTTCAGCGATATGCACGTCCTTCTCGTCGGTCAGCGATCAGACTTTAAGGTTGTATCTGCGCCGTGCAGCATCTTCTCAGTGCAGCTGTCGCAGATTCCGTGGCATCGTGCCGCGGGTATAGCGGGCGATCCGGTGACGGCGCCAGCGCTCACCATAATCCGACACGAGAACGCACTTCATTCAGAATTGTCTACCGGCTGGAAATTCGGATGCTCCATCGTGGCCCGCTCTGCCAGAGCGTCGTAGTTGGCCGCGATTTCCAGCATGTGCTGCTTGGAGACAGGATCATTCATGGCGTTGGCGATGGCCCTCGCCTGCTTGGCTAATTCCAACCATTCCGAGACATCGGCCGTTGGCGCGCCCTCCGACCCTTACGATGGACCGGTCGCCGCAAGATGGCAAAGCTTCGTGGTGACGGAACTCGCGGACCGCCGCCAGCGCCGAACCACCGTCACCCGCCCGAACGTTCGCGGGCCAAACGTCGAAGTCGCGCCAAGTATTCAGCATCGCTTTCCGGCCGTACGCCGCGCCCAGCGTCAGAAACCCACCCTCGGTACGCACTCGGCATCGCACGACGCAATCGCCGCAAATCGCGCGCATCCCGGATGTGCCTGAACGGCCAAAGGAATGGCCGTGCAAGAATGGGAAAAATGCGGTGGGACGACATCGCACCCCGACTAGATCGACACGCGGCCTGCCCTAGAGTTAGGGCCGGGTTTCTCCTCTACCGCCCAGGATGGGGTGGTCTCGCGGCTGTAATGAGCCAGCATTTCGTAGTGCTGGGCCGTCCCTAGCATTACCGCCCGCTGATCAAGGTCGGCGACATGCTCGGCACGCTGCTTCAGCCGGGCAGCGCGTCGTGACCAATATATGGCGTTCGACACGCTCATCACGTGGAGATGTTGGATGTCGGCATCGGCTGACCGCTTAAAGGAAGGGCGCGCAAGTTTGGGGGTGCGCGCCCTAAGGCCAAGTCTGTGTAGCCCGAACATTGAGCACGTTAAATTAGCGTTAATCAAGTGGTAATGTATGGGGAGCAACAAAAAGGCCGCCCCAGTGGAGATGCTGGAGCGGCCAGGAAGACGTGCTACGCCGTTCCGATGGCGTGGGATCAGAAAGCACGGCGGCGGTTACAGCCTCACTTCAGGAGCGAGGCGGGTCAGGCGGCCTTGGCGCGGCGCTTGGCGGTCACTTTGCGGACAACCTTGCGCGCTGTCAGGCGATGACGCACCATCCGCACATCCACATGATCGTGCCGGGTGGCGGCATTTCGCTGGACGGCACGCGCTGGGTGTCGTCCCGGCCGGCCTTTCTGCTTCAGGTCCGTGTCCTGTCCAAACTGTTCCGCCGCCTGTTCCTGGCGCGGCTGCTTGAACTTCATACCGCCGGACGCCTCGCCTTCTTCGGTGACCACGCCGGGTTGCGCGAACAAAACGCCTTCCTGCGTTTCATCGTGCTTCTGCGAAAGAAGAACTGGGTGGTCTACGCAAAGCCACCATCGGCGGGCCAGAGGCGGTGCTCGCCTATCTGTCGCGCTACACGCACCGTGTCGCCATCTCAAACCGCCGGCTGATCTCGCTCGACGAAAACGGCGTGACCTTTCGCTACAAGTTATCGCCGCGACGGTGCCGAGCGCTATCGCACAATGACGCTGGCCACCGATGAGTTCATCCGGCGTTTCCTGCTGCACGTTCTGCCGAAGGGTTTTCACCGCATTCGGCATTATGGCCTGCTCGCCAGCGCCACCCGCAAGGCCAATGTCGCCCGCGTCCGACAACTGCTCGCGGTGCCGCCGGCAGCAGAGCCAGATGAACCGGTCGAACTGACGGAGCCGTGGCCGCCCTGTCCGTGCTGCGGCGGGCACATGATCATCACCGAAACCTTCCAGCGCTGGATGCAGCCGCGCGGGCCGCCAGCTTCCCCCGAATCAACCGGGACGATGACACCGTGACCCGGCACGGCTCGTACCTACAATGGGTCGCTGCCTTATCGCATCGGCCATCGACACCCCATGCGGCCGATGATGCGCTCGCGCCGTCAATCACGCCGATCCCACATGCACCGACGCACCGATTGCGGTGGGCCGATCCAGGGACCAGCGACGCCAGCCGAAGATGGCGACCGAGTGACCGTCTCCGTCCGCCGCGCAACCCTCAGCCGGTCGAGACGGCCCAGCAGGCAACCTGGCGCCCGGCTCGCGACACCAAATCAGGCGCCTCCTGCGCGCACCGCACCACCGCGAATGCGCACCGGGGCCGGAACGGACATCCCTCCGCCGGTCGTTCTGCACGAAAAGCCTCTGCATCCCAGCGCGCCTGATTGATCACCCGTGGCCCGTCCAGCCGTGGCAACGCGCTGAGCAATTCCTGCGTATACGGATGGCGTGGCGCGCGCAGCACGGGCTTCGTCTCACCTTGCTCCACAATACGCCCACGAAACATCACCAGGACAGACGGGCACAGCGCCTCCACCACGGTAAGGTCGTGGGTGACTACGACATAGGTCAGTGACAACTGCGCACGCAGCTTACCCAACAACGCGAGCAGCGATGCCTGCACTAACAAATCCAACCCAGCGGTCGGTTCATCCAGAATGACCAATCGAGGCCGCAGGATCAGAATGCGCGCCAGTCCGACACGGCGTTGCTGTCCGCCACTGAGCTGATGGGGGAAACCGGTCCATGAGCGTCGCTGGCAGAGCAACAGCCTCCAGCAGCTGCAGGATACGCGCCTGCCGTTGAGCGCGGCGCAGGCGTGTGTGAATCACAAGTGGCTCATGAAGAATATTCTTCACGCGCATCCTCGGGTCCAACGCCGACGCCGGATCCTGGTGCACATATTGCAAATGCTGGCGTAGATGCCGCAGCCTGGCGGTGCGCAGGCTGCCCAGTTTCGTTCCGTCGAACGTCACTTCGCCACCGCTCGGCCGCAGCAGCCCCGCCATGATGCGTGCCAGCGTCGTCTTGCCGCTGCCGCTTTCGCCGACGATTTCGGTCACCGTCCCGGCCTCGATCGTCAGTGAGACATCCTCGACCGCGGCCACCGCGCTGGCGGCGAACACCTTGCCCACCCGCGTGGCGACCAATAACGGCGGGCTCATGGCGTGCCACCCGCTCGCGCGGCCAGCAATTGCCGGGTGTAGGGATGCTCCGGCGCGCGCAGCAGCCTGGCGGTCGGCGCCACCTCAACGATACGGCCTCGATACATCACCGCCACCATGTCGCAGACCTCATGGGCCACGCCGGGATCATGCGTGGTCAGCAGCACCGCGAGATGGTGCGCATCAGCTAACTGGCGAATCAATCGCAGGATCTGTGCCTGAATAGTCAGATCGAGCGCGGTGGTCGGTTCGTCCGCAACGATCAGCGCCGGCTTGGTCATCAATGCCAAAGCGATCATCAACCGTTGCCGCTGCCCGCCACTGACTTCATGTGGTCGGCGCGCCAGGATCTGTCGCGCCTCAGGCAGATGCACGGCTTCCAGGAGTTCGAACGCACAGGCACGACGCGCCCGGCGCGTACGCAAATCCGGCCGCCGCGCACGCAGCAGATCGTTAATCTGGGCCCCAATGGTGAACAGTGGATCCAGGGCGGTGGATGGGTCCTGCGGCACATAAGCCACCGGCGTCCCCGCCCCTGCCACCGATTGTCCGGCAACCGAGATAGATCCCGCAGCAACGGCGAAATTACGTGGCAGAATGCCAAGCACCGCGCGCGCCAGGGTCGTCTTGCCGCTGCCGCTTTCGCCAATCAGCCCGCAGATGGTGCCTGGCGCGACGGTCAGGTCGACACTCCGCAAAATCGTCGTGGTGCGCCCATCAACGCGGACCTCCACAGACAGTGCCTCTATACATAATGGGGCCTCAATGCATGATGCGTTGGCACGCGCTTCGACGATTGCCTTCATGCGTCGCGCCCAGTGTCCGCTGCCTGCGCGAAACGCGGATCCAGCAGGTCACGCAACCCATCGCCGAGCAGGTTGAAGCCCATCACTAACAGGAATATCGCGCCGCCCGGCGCTAACGCATACCACCAGGCATCCGGCAAATAATCGCGCGAATCCGCAACCATGCGGCCCCATTCCGGTGTATCTGGCGGTGCTCCCAGTCCGAGGAAGCCCAACGCAGCCGCCGTCAGAATGGTGAAACCCAAACCCACCGTCTGTACGCACCATGATCGCCGAGGACACCGCCGGCAATACGTGCCGCAACATGATCCGCAGCGGGTGGGCACCGATAGTGAGCGCGGCATCCACATAGGGTTCCTTCAACGCCGAGAGCGTTTGAGCGTAAATCAACCGCGCGAACCACGGCCAATAGGTGATCGAGAGTGCCAGGATTACGTTCGGCAATGCCGGCCCAAGCGTCTCGGCGATGGCGATCGCTAGGATCAGCTGCGGTATTGCGAGGAATACGTCGGACACCCGCATCAACACCTCACCCAGCCCGCGGCCCCAATAACCGGCAACCAATCCGATCGGGACGCCAATCGCAAGAGCGGCGGAAACCGCGATCACCGCAACCGTTAATGTGGTGCGCGCGCCGAACAAGAGGCGTGTGAGGATATCCGCGCCAACTCGATCCGTGCCCAGCAAATGCAGGGCACTAGGTGGGCGCAACCGCTGGCCGAAATGCATTGCAACCAGATCCTGCGGATAGGGCGCCAGCACCGGCGCAAGCACAGCTGCGAGACAGATCGCCAGGACGATCCCGCCGCCGATCAGTGCCGCGGGATCGCGCAGCACCGAACGGGTGCGTTTCATCGGGCGCGCTCGCGTGGATCAATCAGCGTCAGCAGCACGTCGATGACGAAATTGATAACGATGAACGCCACACCCGACCACAGGACGAAGCCCATAACCGCGGGATAGTCCGAATGAGTAATCGATTTGTAGGCATAATTGCCCACACCGGGCCAATCGAAGATGGTTTCGATCACCACCGACCCCGCTAACATAACACCAAACGATAGACCGGCTTGGGTCACCACCGCCACCAGCGCATGCCGCAGCGCGTAGCGCCACAGCGAAATTCGCACGGGAAGACCCATGGCGCGCTGATACGCAAAGCTCGGACCACCGAGAACATCCAGCATGCCGGCGCGTGCGAACCGCACCAACGTCGCCATGATCGGCAGCGCCAACGCGAGAGCTGGCAGCGCGAGATGGGCCAATGCGTCGACACAACCGGCAAGATCGCCACACAACAGCGTATCGACGGTGCGCAATCCCGTCGGTCCGACCAGAGTGTCGCTGCCACCGCGTCCAGCCAGAGGCAGCCAGCGCAACTGCATGGCGAATAGTAACTGCAACATCAGCGCCAGCCAGAAACTCGCTATGGCAAAGCCGGCGACGGTGCCAACCCGGATCAGATGGTCCAACACAGTGCCATGTCGGTAGCCAGCGACAACGCCCAAAGGCACGCCACCCAGCACCGCGATGAGCATGGCGTATCCGGTCAGTTCTAACGTCGCCGGAAGCCGGTTCAGCAGATCCTGTGCGATCGGGCGGTTGGTGAAGAGGCTTGTCCCGAGATCGCCACGTACCAATTCGGCTACATAGGCAGCCAACTGATCGCCAAGCGGGCGGTCCAACCCAAGATTGTGACGAATTTTTGCAACCTGTTCTGGAAGTCGCTGTGTCACCTGCCACCAATCCGGCTGGGTCCGCCGGAATCACATGCGCGATCGCAAAGGTCAGCAACACCAAGCCACAAAGTGTCGGCACCAACCACAACAAACGGCTTGCCGCCAATACGCCGAGCCGCTTCATGCAATCAGGTGGACTTCAAGCGAAACTCGCCCACCGCATCTCCATGCCATTGCCGATCGGACTGAAACGAACCCCAGCGACGTTCTTTGCGTAAGGTCCGAACCATTTCGTATTATATATGAATATGCCCGGCGAATCATTCAGCACGATTCGTGCTGCGGCGGCATAGATTTTCCAACGGGCTTCGGGGTCGGTGCTGGCCATACCCTGCGCCAATAGCTGATCAACCTCGGGGTTTTTGTAGTAGGCGGCGGACTTGAACGTGCCCCATGCGGCGGAGCTGTAACATCTCTCCAATCCAATTGTGCGGATCCGGGTAGTAGGTACTGATGATCGTTGAAAAGAAATCCGGCGATGTCTCCGCGCTCCGAAACAACGGCTGCAACGAGGCCCAAGGCAATACCTTGAGCTCGGTCTTGATGCCGAGCTGGCGCAGTCCATTCTGCAGCACTTCGGCCTGCTGCTGCAGCGTTACCTGTCCGGAGGAAAATGCGATCTGATAGACCCGGTCGGGAACCGATTTGGCCAACTTCAATTCCGCGCGCGCCTTGTCGAGGTCGAACGAATATCCTGTGACGCCGACGGGAAATCCCGGGCAGTTGTTCGGGATTGGCACCGGATTGCGGACCACCGAATCATGCAAAATCCCGCTGATCATGCCATCGTAATCGAACGCGTAGGCAATCGCGCGGCGGAAATGCACGTCATCGAACGGTGATTTGCTGTTGTTCATCTGAATTGCCGCGAGACGCATCGACTCGGCCTCGAGGATCTTCACGTCCGGCGCGCGCCGGAGCCGCTCAATCTGCTCGAAGGGCAGATACCCGTCGGTACCAGAATAGTCCCCGCGTGTCATGCCAAGAACGATGGTCGACGTATCCAGCACGGCACGGAACTCGACATCGTCAAGATGATTGCCCTGCCATCCCACGAAATGATCGGGAAAACGCTTCGCGCGGAAATTGCCGACGGGATCGAAACTGTCCAGCATATAGGCGCCGGATCCGGCGTCGTTCGAGGACAGCCATGGACCCGCCCAATCGCCGTTGACTTCCTTGGTGCGCAGCAATTTGGCATTGACGATGTGCAGCTCTGGAATTGCTGACAGGAAAATCGCCGCCGGCCGCTTTATGGTGAACACCACTGTTGCGACATCGGGCGCCTTGGTACTGCCTTTTTCCACCATCATCCCGATCAGCGGCGCCGCGCCCTTGCCCATGCCCAGCAGGCGCTCGACGCTGTAGACCACATCGTCCGCGGTCACCGCCGCGCCATCGTGGAACTTGGCACCGCTACGCAGCTTGAACGTGTAGGTCAGGCCATCGGCTGAGATGGTATGACTTTCTGCCAGCCAAGGCTTGAGCTGGGGTGGGTTATCTTCCCAGCGATACAAGTTATCATACAAATTAAGCCGGACCGCGACCCGGGCGACGTCAAACGACTGGTGTGGATCGAGCGTATCGTAGCGGTCGCTGTTGGCAAAAACGAACAGCTTCGGGGTTTCGGCCCGAGCGGCGCCAGGCTGCGCGACATCAGGCAGGGCTACCCCTAGAACGGCTGCGCTGGCCAACAGGCCGCGCCGGGTTAGCCCGGCCCGTGGACCGGTCATGCGGCCTTCCTCGCCAGCAGCCGAGCGCGCAGCGTGTCGGGAATCGGATAGGTCTCACCGCTCTGCCCCAACCACAGACGTAGGATATGCCGCTTGCGTTCCGGCTCCGGCCAATCCGTGTGGAACGATCTGCCATGCGCCACGGTGTCATTGTGGAACAGAGCAAATTGGCCGGGTTGCAAGGTGACTTCGAACATCGTCTCAACCAACCGGTCGCTCAACATTTGCAAAGCCGTACACTACTGGTCGCATCGAAGGTCTCACCCCATTTCTTGTAACCACGCCAGTTGTAGTCCTGACTGTGCTGGAAGCGCAGCCGCCCGTTGTTGCGTGTCACAACCGGGTGGTAATAGATGGCGTCCTCCTGAACTTTGCGCTCCGGCAGCCAGAAATATGGTTCGGTCAGGCGCGTGGCCAATGCGGGATCGCTCTCCACCATACGCCGATACGCTTCGAGAAAGCTGAACAACCGGCTGGCACCGCCAGTCTTGGCCTGCCGCCAACACATCAGCCCAACATATTTCGGTCCAATGTCAGGCAGGCTCTCGTCGGAGTGCGGTTCGATCTCATCGGTCTTCACCCGGTGCGCCTGCTCGTTGTCTTCTTCGTGGATACCGGTGTAGCGCAGATCGTAGATCATATGGCGTTCGAAATATTGCGGCTGTGGCTCTTCCAGCAGTGATGCCATCAACCAGTAGAGCGCCTTAGCCTCCTCAACATTGGTGCAGACTTCAACAGGCAACCGATCATAGCACACGAATCCCGTCCCATTGTCGAGCTTCTGGCGAGTACCAGCGAGGAACGCGGCGCAGGTCGATAGTTCAAAATCAGCAGTGCGCAAGGATTTGCAGGGTGCCGCAATGGTTGGATCTGTGACAACACGGCACGCAGTTCCGCGACACATGCCGGCGGAATGGCTACAAACCAATCTTCCCGCCGTAAGGTCGCCGAAGTCCAGGAGCGGGGATAATCGATCTGTTCGAGGAATTCAGGCATAGCTCTCTCCCTCCAGGATTTGTCGGTGCCGGTAGCTGTCGGTATCTGGTGGCCAAGCTTCAGTCCGTGTCCGCCGGGCGAAACGCACTGCCAAAACCTCACCATACCCCACAACGTCCCAACCGCCACGTTCAGCAGTGTTGAGCAGGCGTGAGGCGTCGTCTAATACAAAAAAATACATGTCGTGATAAGTTTTGGCTTATGCCCCTCAGTCTGCGTCACCTCGACCTGTTTCGTCTCCTCATGCAAGTGCGCAATGTCACAGAGACGGCGCGTCTGCAGCGAGTGTCGCAGCCCGCAGTCAGCCTCGCGCTGAAGGCCCTCGAAGCAGAACTTGGTATCAAGCTATTTTTGCGCCGAGGCGGGCACATCATACCCACAGTCGAGTCTCATGCCTTGCTGCGGGAGGTGGAACGGCTGTTCCAACAACTTGGTGCGGTGGAAAACCGCGCGATGGAGTTGCGCGACGCAAACGCGGGGCACCTAGCGGTCGGCAGCATACCCACGCTGGCCGGATCGGTGCTGCCACGCGCGGTTGCGCTGTACCGCGCCGAACGACCGCGCGTGCGCTTGACCATGAACGGCCATGACAAGGCGGAACTGACCCGCCTAATCCGCCTTGAGGAACTCGACATGGCCCTGGCGTATTCCCCGGTAGACGACGCAACGGTCGCGGTCGACCCGATCATGCGGACCGCGATGCTGTGTCTGTTGCCGCGTCAGCATGTACTGGCGAATAAAAAAACCATCAACCTGAGCCAACTCCTCGGGCAGAACCTCATTATGCATCCCAGCACGCCACCCAGCATCGTCCTGCACGAGCGGTCGACGACCCTTGGAACCCGTCTGGAAGCCACAGTGGAAGCGAACCTGTCCCTGGGCGCAGTGGCACTCGTGCGGCAAGGGGTCGGGATCTTCGTAACCGAACCGATCATTCTTTTGTCGGGGATCGCCGACGATCTCGAGGCGAGGCCGTTCGAGCCGGAAACACCTCTGGTGTTGACTTCGATTTACACTCGTCGGCGGCCGGTACCGCGGCTGCTGACACCGTTCATGGCGAAGTTGCGCCAAGCCTTAAACGAGGCTCGGAGCGATCTGCGTCGGCGTGGGTTCGAGATGACGTTATTGTAATGCTGTGGCCGTCGGATGGCCGAAGAACGAACCCGCTATCGCTGTATTATCAGGAGTTTACGGTCGTTGATCGGGCGCTCGGTGGATGGGGTCGCTGACGTTTATGTCCGCTTTCGAGAAGTGAACCATGCAGGCTGGGCCGACCGCAATCGGCGCGTTACCGACGGCCAGCCGCGGCTACTGTTTGACCGCTTCGGGCCGAACGCGGCGGTTGGCCGCATTCCGACGAAGCCGCCACTCCCCAATGAGGCCGCGATACGCGACCCTTGTCAGTTGATGTTCTGCTCGCATCCGGCGCCGCCAGACACCCAGTTCATCCCCTATACGCCGGGCTGTGGCAACGCCACCGGTTACCGGCGGCTGGCGCGATAAAGGGAAGTCACCCCGCCCGTCAGTCCCGCGGCCTGAGGGACTGCACCACGGCCTCCCGTAAGATCGCGGAAAGCTGGGCGTTCGGTTCCTTGGCAAGCTTCCGGCGCACCATCTCGTCGGCCAACAGACGGTAGACCTCTGGTGACAAGGTCGCGGTGACTTTGATGAAATCGCTCTTCTCGCCATGTGGTGCGTGCGCGTCGATTGGCGCCGTGGAGGTGATTATGGCTTTCCGTCTTCCCGAATTACGACTTTCAGATTGCAGGCGCCCGCGCGCGCCGGGTCGGGGCGTTGCCTTTGCGCTCATACGGTTCATGTCCCATCAACGGCGTCGGCGGGTGTCGGTCAGACACTGCCCCGTGTCAGTAGTGGCACGATTCCACCAACCGCGCACCGTCTCGCCCGGTCGGAATGTCTCGCGCGCCGTGGCAATCGCCTGATCGGCCGGCATGCCAGCATCGTGGTGCAGCGCGGTTGCGACTGCGCCGAGATCGCGGTCAAGGTTCGCATCCCGATCGAGGCGGGCCGCGGCCAGGGTGCGGCAGCGCGGCGGGGCGCGGTTCATAGGAAGCCGGCCCCAGCATGGTCGCGGAACAGATCGGCACGTCGCACGTAACCTCGCAGCGTATCCACGCTGCGGTGGCGGCTGACTTCCATCATCTTGAAGACGTTCGCCCCGTGCTCCGCCGCCGTGGTCAGGAACCCGGCGCGCAGGCTGTGCCCGGCATACTCGGCCGGATCGAGGCCCACGCGCCTGGCACGCGCCTTGATCACCAGGGCGACACTCTGCGCCGTAAGAGCACCGGCCAGCAGTCGGCCGCCCTTGGCGATCGGGCGGAAGACCGGGCCATCCGTGATGCCGGCCGCGTCCAACCAAGCCTGCAGGGCCTCGACCGGGCGCAGCTTGCCGCCGGCCGGGATGGCGATTTCCTGGCCCGCGCTTTCCTGATCGGTCTTCGAGTGGCGGATCGCGACGCGCAAGCCGCCTTCGACCTCGATCAGATCCACCACCGTCAGGGCGACAAGCTCGGAACGGCGGAACGCACCCGCGAATCCCAGCAGCAACAGGGCACGGTCGCGCTTGCCGGCCAGGGTATCGCCTGGGATGCCGGCAATCATGTCCGCGATGCGATCAGCCGTGGCGGCGGCCTTCTGGTCGGGCGCGGTGCCGATGGTGCGGCGGATGCCTCGCATCACGATCTTGACTGTCTCGGTGTCGGTGGGAAGCGCGTGTCCGGCCAACCGGTGTGCATAGCGGATCGCGGCGGCCTTGCGGCTGATCGTTGACGCCCTCGCGCCGGCCGTCGCCTGTGCGGCCAGGAAGGCAGTGACCGTCTCGGGGCTGGCCGGCATCGGCTCGGCGTCGCGGGCTTGGCACCAGGCGGTGAACGCGGCGAAGTCAGAACGGTAGGCGCGGCGGGTCGCGGCGGATTTCTCGGCCAGGGCGAATTCGCGGGCCGCGTCGGTCTCGGCCTGGATCGTGGCAGGCAGCGCGCCGGCTTCGATGGTGGTGGGCAAGGTCTCCATGGGGCCATCTTTTACTAGCGAGAATAACAGTTATCGATACCTAAACAAGTTTTTCCGAAATATGCAATAGCTGATAGACGGCAGCGGATATACCGCCGTCGCGCCGTTTCCGGGGGCAACAAGTGACGCGCTCGCCGGCAGTTCGCAGCTGGCCGCGCTGACCGGCGAGTTCGCGGCGCTGCCCGGGTTCGTGCTCTAGGCGGTGGCCGGGGCCGGCGGCGCTTTCGGCGTGCTGAAGATGCTCATACGCCTACCTCAGCCCGTACCGATCTGCCTCCAGAGCGGCGCGCGGGGACCATTCCGTTTCACGGTGGCGCACCTGCGGCATGATGTTGGCCCGCCGCGGTGCAACCCGGTGCGAGAACGTCAGGCAGAAGGCATCCGCATCGTCCGGTGAGTAGCCGATCCGCTCCTTGATCAGCTCCTTCGGCTCCAGGATCAGCTTGTCGCGCCGCGTCGTGTAGGTGGTCTGCGTCAGTGCCGCGGTCAGTTCGGCCATACCCGGCACGCTCGCCGGCGGCAGCTTCCCGCCATCCTTGATCCACTGCGCGCCGAGGAAATATATCTCGGCGCGCTTGTTAAAGAATTGCTCGTCGTTGGGCGCCTGCGCGAAACCGACGCCGACAGGGAACCGCTGCATAAGCCGGAGGTGTGAAATCCACGCCGCGCCATAGCCGCCGGTGTTGTCGACGAATACCGCGTTGGCGTCCCAGTCGGTCCACTTCTGCGCAACCAAGCCGGCCCCGAGGTGCGGCTCGATGTTGCGGAACCGCATGGGATTGAATGAAACCAACCCCTGCCGCGGCCAGATCACCGAGATGTCGTCGCCGTACAGCGCCACGTCGACGCCGAGAATCCGGGGATGCTGTCGGATGTCCGGCTCGGCGTAGTTGCGCGACTGCGCCTCGCGGATGTCGTCGATGCTGACCAGCGTGTTGAACGAGGCCGGCGGGAACTGCCCGAGCACATTCACGAGCACGTAGGGATGGTCGCGCCCGTAGCGGTCGATCAGGTTCTGCGCCCATTCGATCGACACCCGCGCCGACCGCTTCGGATCTTCTGGATCGCCAGTGACAGTGACGACATGCCAGTTCTTCCGCTGAGTGATCGCGGCCTCGTAGAGCATCCCGTTCGGGCTGGTGGTGTTGCCGCCCTGGAGGATATGCCCCTCGGTGCACGTTGCCAGCGTCGCCTCGGCCGCCACCAGCACCGCCGGCGGGATCGAGCCGGATTCGTCGATCACAAACAGGACGTAATCGGCGTGCAGCCCAGCCAGCGTTTCGGCCTGTTCCTCGGCAGAAGCCGTCTTCGGCCAAGTCCGCGCCGACATCCACCAGGTTTCGGGATGGTCGTTGGCGAAAATTCTCGTCTTGCCCCAGGTGAACGCGGCCTTGAGCAGCTCCGATTTGTGCTGCCACTTCGCCATCTCGGTCCAGAGATTGTCGGCGAGGTTCTCGGCAGTGATCGACGTTGCCACGATCTTCGGGTGCGGGCGTGTCAGAAGGAAATTCCAGGCGCACCAAGCTTCGACGGCCGTCTTGCCCGGCCCCTTGGAAGCCTTGAGCGCGATCTTCTGCTGATGCGGGAAGGCTTCGAGCACGTCGTCCTGCCACGCATCCGGCGTCACGCCGAACATGTCCCGCACGAAGCGTCGTGGATCGGCGCGCCAAGCCTGGATTGCCTCGGCACTCATGTGTCGGTTTCGTCCTCCGCACGCCCCTCGATCGTCAGTGCAGGCGCGGGCGCGTCGAGCTTGAAGGATTGGGCGACAAGGGCCGACAGAGAGAGGGCCCCCGAGATTTTGGCGTCGATCCGTTCGCCGTAGACCTTCGGCGCCAACTTCGAGGCCCGCCACTGCCGCGCCCAGATCCGCAACTTCACGACCTGCCAGTCTTCCGGCGTCGCCGCGTCGGCCATATCAACGGTTTGGTCGATGATCGCGTGCTGCTGGGCTTCGCGCGCGCGCGCGATAATCCCAGCGAATTCGGCGTCTTTAGCCATCCGCGCATAGACCGAGCACTCAGCGGGACAGTCCAGAGGCGCACATGCTTCGCGCATTCCCATGCCGGCGATCAGGCGATCACAGACCCTCTCGATTGCTTCCGGATCAGTGACGGACGGTCTAACGGCTGGTCTGCCGGGGCCGGGGACTGGGCTGGGCTTGGTTGGCGCCCGAGAAGCGTTTGGTATCTCCGGCGCGGCCAACGTGCGCTCCGTGACCGGGCTGGGTGCTGGTTTGCAGGCCATCTCTCTCGTCGGTTCGGGTTGCAAGAGCATGCCGATTACCATGCGAAATTTCTGCGCGCCGGGCAACGAGAAGTTGGAGATTGCAGGAGTGCAAATCAGGCCGGCTGCACTCTCCGAGGCGCATGGTAAGAGACCACGACACCAGCGTTGGACGGTTTGGACGGTTTAGACGGTTTGTACAGAAGGCTGTGCACACGCGCGCAGATCTCTCTCTTGAGGTCAAATGGACCCAATAATACCCCTACCGGCGAGGGAGCCACCGCGCAGGAAACCGTCTAAACCGTCCAAACCGTCTAGCTTATGCGCACTATGTAGGTGCCCGCGGCATCGGGTTTCCCGGGCGGTTTGGGCTGCTCTTTTAGGCAGAGGGTCTGTGTCCCGACCTTCACGGGTTCACCGACATGCTTCTTCAACCGCTTGCCAACCGACTTCGGCGTCACGGTCGGATCTGCCTTGTGTTCGAGCTCGGGGAACAGAAACTGCCGCAGGGCCGCACCACGCTCTTTATCGATTGAGAAGTCGCTGTGGTCGTTGATCATGCGCGCTACGTCAGCCGCCTGAAAGTCGGCTCCGCCCGGCCATTTGGTGGACAGCGCGATCAACGCATCGGAAAGAGATGTGGCTTCCTCATCGTCTTCCTCCTGGGACAGGAACAGGGTCTGGAAGTCCAGTGTACCATCTGCAACGGAAGCGGCGTGTTCGACAGCCGATCCGACCAGACGCCACCAGGCTTTGAACCGGGTCTTGGGAGCGACATTCGAACCTGGGCGTAGCGCCGGGTTGCCGAGCAGGATCGTGTAGAGCGCGACTAGTATTTTGCCGCGGTTGGCCTCCGTCCATCCGACTGGGTCGGGATGCTTAAATGGCCGATTCTCAGGATCGGCACGATCTGTCTCCAGACGCGCAATCAGTGATCGCGACGCCAGATCGCTGCGCGGGCCGATGTTGTTGCCCGTGAAGAAATGGATGGTGGCTGCGGCAACGGCGACCAGCTCGCTGACCCCGAGCCGCCTATCGGAGTATAGCGCGGTCGTGCACGACCGTTCGATATGGGCACAGCTAATCTGTGTTCCGCGCGGGATGTTATCCCATATGATCGCGCACAAAGCTTCCAGCAGATACGCAAGCAGGGCCTTGCGTCGTTCCTCTTCATTCGGCGACCAGGCGGCCGCAGATGGTCGCACACCCGTGATCGCCATGAGCAGCATGATCAGGGTCGTGGTCTTGCCACCACCGCGGCGTCCTGCGGTCACAAAGAACGCGGGCCGGTCCGGGAGTAGAGATCGCTCGATCAGGGTCAGAGCCGCAGCGATAAGGATACATTTGCCCGTGAAGTCTGTGGCGACATCGACCAGCCACTCGTCGTGTAGGAACTTGAACGCCTTGCGGACAGCAGCATCGTCGCACTGATCACGCGTCGGCAGCAGGGATAGCAGTTCTTCCGGCACACGGAATACGATGCCCCGGTCGCGGTCCAGCCCTCGCGGTGCGAGGAGGCTTCCGTCCCCGAGGACCGATCGGCAATGTGGCAATGGCGACGACAATCGGGAGTGCATCGTCGGCGCGACAGATAATGCCGGACAAACGCGGTGCCCAGGTGAACAGGTCTGCCTTGCCCGTCGATGTATTCGATATGCCGCTCGATCAGTTCAGCGAGTGCATCCTCATTGAGCCGGGTCAGAGAGGTTGGTCCGGGCGGTGGCAGTCGTCTCTCCTCGGTCGCCTCTCCGTTGAACCGTTGGGGGTAAGGCGTGCATGTTCGGAACCCGACGCACTCTAACTTGTGCCACCACGCCGTCGATGTTCCGCATCGGCGGTTCGTCATCGGCCGAGCGGCCGAGGACGCCGTTCAGTACGTCCATCTGAGGTAGCCAGGGCGCATCGTGCGGTGGTGCGTCGATTTGTGGTCGTGGGTCCGTTCGCTCCGCCGCACGACGTTCGCGTTCGCCTTTCGCCCGCTGGCTTGCGCGCCCGGCGCGCGCCGCCTTGAGTTTGTCCCCCATCGGTTGTCGGCCGGTACCCGACCGATCGCATGCAAGGTACCGAAGCCTCTGCTCCTCGTCCGCCTCCAGGTCGGCGGCCAGAACATGCTCGACGAAGACGTCGGCAACCCGATGTTTTGGCGTAGCAATGATTGCAGCTTCGACCGATTTGGCGTCGTGCTTCGAGCTCGTAGACTGTGCGGCCGTGGGCAAAGCTGTTGATCCACAGCGTGCCGTCGGATCGCTGCATGATCTTCGCCTTGCCGACGCCGTAGCTTGGGCCTTCGAGCGGGTCCGACAGAGTGGCACCAATGAAGCGGTCGGGATCGGCCAGCACATCGGCTACGGTGCTGCCTTCGAATTCTGGCAGCATCGAAGGGTAGGACCACGTCAGGCAGGGAACTCCGCCACACTGGCGCTCGACGATGTGGCGGGCCGCGTCCAATGTGCAGCCGGTGCGATGGACGATGCGCCCAGCCTGCTGCCCGATGTCCTCTGCCCGAACCTTCGCAGCCTCAGGAGCCAAATGGTGCCTTGCCGCAGCGAGGAGGACGCCGAGCTTGGATTGCTCGACCGCACTCAGGGCCGGGCAGACCGCCCGTGTGTCGAGTGGCGGTCCCTCGGTGGCGATTGGTGTCCGGCTGGCCTGATCCTGAACAAGCGGCGGTTCCAGGATCGGTGCGCCCTCGAACACCAAGCGCTCCGGCGCGTGCACCCATACGATCAATCAGTGACCGCTCAAGCATCTGGCCCCCGGCTCCAACCATCATCCATCCGAAGCCGAGCAGCCAGCACCGCGCGTGGAGTGTGCGCAAGAACCGTTCGATGTCAGCACCGTCCTTCACCAGAACGTACACATGAAAGCCGTTCGACCCCGGCATACTCGCGCCAGTGTCCGTGCGGGATATGCCGGTGCTGGTGGATTTCCGCACCACGCGACCGGCCATCGCCAATTCGGGCAGCATCAATTCAGAGTGCAAGTCGGAAGCCGCCTATCGCGTTGATCGCGGCCTTCACTGCGGCAGGCATACCCTTCGTGTCGATGTCGATCAGCACAAGCGCGAGCTGGTTGGGCCTATAGACGATGTAATCGCCAGTGCGCGCGATGATGCCAAGTTGCGCTCAGTTCGTTGAGCTTGTCCTTGGTGGTGACCTTCACGTTGTCCGGCAGATCGGGCCGCAGCATGCCGAGTGTGATGGCTTGATTGGAACGTTGCCCAGCGATAAGCCTCGCGGCCTCTGTAAGGTTCGATACGATCACGCGCTCCGCTCGACCGTGTGACATACGCAAGCGCTGCCGTCACTGATCACCTTCCCATCTGGGTCGAGCGAAATCCGTTTCGTCAGCGGTCCGCCTGTTTTGGTAAAGACGGTGATTTCGATTGGCTGGTGCGTCGGAATTCGCGGTCATAGCGATATCCTCAGCGCCGGCCAGCAACCTTTGCATTGCCCGGGACGGGTGGCTCTGGCATAAATGGCGTTGCTACTACTGACGAAACCATTGACTGCCCGGGAGCGTTGGCCCGCCCCGGGCGGTTTCGTTTTGGGGGCGGTGCCAAGCCAGTGTGGCGATGGCGACGCGACGCAGTCGGCGCGCAGATCGTGACGCGGTCCATCAGATCATCTCGGCCGCAAGGAAGATCTGAGTGGCGTTGCGCGTGACAGTGTATGGACGCTTGCGAGGCACGGTAGTCGTCTGCCTCCGCCAAGGCCCGACGGCGGCGGATTGCTCCGCCTAAGAGGTCGGCCAGTGTTGGAGGCTCTCCGGCCTGAGACGGGACGGCGGTTGCACGCTCCACGCAGACGAGTACGGCGCGGGTCGCTGCGTCGGGATCATTCCGATCGGCGGCCGACAGGAGCGCGGCGGTCACCATGCCATCGCGCAAGGAAGGCGGCAGTTCAAGCCAAATCAGCAAAACACCACGCTTGCGGCGTTCGCGCGTTTCGCGCAACCGTGTCAGCGCTGGCGACAGTGTGCCGGCCGGTGTCCTGGTGCTGGCGGCCACGGATTAGCCCGCGACGTCTTGATCGGAAGCCCCGGCGCGGGAGCGGCCTCCCATCGTTACGGGTGCAGCAGACAACTTGGCATAGCCGACGGCGAGCAGCACGATCGTGAGTGTGACGGCCTTCCCGTTCACATGCTGCCAGGGTAGCCGCCAAGCTTCCAACGAGCGGGGGGACACCTCCACGACGTGCTGTTTCAGCAGCGCGGCTCCGGGCGGCCGAGCCGAAGTACACTGGCGCAATCGCCGCCACATCTACGAGGCGCTGCGGCAACTCGTGGACAAGCGTTCTCAAATCGGGCGGCAGCGCGGTCACGAGTTCGACAAGATGGGTCGGTATGCTGCCAGGCCCGGCGTTCGGCGTGTCGCGGCAAGACATGGCGAGTAACTCCGTAGCGTTGCTTGACGCCACGAAAGCAGAGCGCAGAGAGAAAGTCCGCCGATTAGGCCAATAATAGGCCGATAACTGAGTTATTGGCCTTCCGCGTTTACGTCGCGCCGGTACGCCTTGATCTCGTCGCCCACCTTCTTGCGGCGTAAGCTCTCGCATGGGCAGCGGTCTAGTGGAAATAGAGACGCAACGAATTCCTCCAGCTTCGCTTGACCCCCATCGCCATCCTCGGGCGCGCCGTCCTCCTCCAACCGCACGCGAAGTTTCGCCAGGACAGGGGGCCAGTTATATTTCGGTCGCGGCCCTCCCCGACGCTTCGGCGTCCTCTCGGTCGGCGTCTGCGCTGCGGGCAGTTCACCCCGAACCAGCGTCGGCAACTCGATCGGATCGGGGTGGTATGTCATCGTGAACAGGACGGGAGCTTGACCAACGGTCATCGCGGGTGCTGGCGTGCAACTCTCGATCAGCGCCAGAAATCCATCGGCCAGCACGCGGTAGCCTCGCGCCGACGCCTCACGCAGATTGCTGACGTCGTGGTAGAACGTCTTTGGCACTGTGTTCCCGGCCCGATCCAGCGTTTCGACGCGGCCCCCCCACAGCCAGTCGCAAAGCTGCCGCTCCGCCGCGTCCCAGGCCACCGCTTCCGCGGCCTTGCCTTTCTTCTTCGCTTCGATAATCGTGTCCACTCTGTCCATCGCAGGTTCCGAGTTGCGTGGCGGCGTGATGCGCGAGCGTGACACACCGTCAGTGCCGGTACCGCCCGGTGGCTCGCATCCAACCGAGGGCGCTGCGATCGTTAGACCGGAGCCGTACTGCTTATCGCGCTTCCGGCGAAGCTGCGCGTCCTGCTCGGCGTCCGCATCGCCTGGCAGAGTGGCGTACCGCCTGTCGTAGGCGCTCCCATGGACGATCCGAGCAATGGCATCCAGCACTGTGAAACTCCGCAGCGCAGAGATGCGAGATCGAAACCGCTCGCACTCCTCGTGATTAGCCGGCTCGAAGAACTTCGGGGCATCAGCTTCCGTCGCGGGTGGTGGCTCACGCGTCCCGAGCACGGGCATCCACCGCTTGAACTCCAATAACGATAGCGCGCCGGGCCGTCGGGGTGCTGCCCACACGGTACGCGCGTCCTGAACGGGGATCGCCTGTCATCGCAAATAGTTCTGCTGCGTCAAAGTGGCACCGCTCCACGCCGTCCAGACCACGCCTCCAAATTTCGGAGGGCACGGGATCAATAAGGCCGTTCGGGGTATATGCGGCAGTCCTGCGATAGGCCTTCACGGCACCGCTCAGCAAGGCTTGATACAGCTTCCTCGCGCCAGCCTTCCAACGCTCCTCGTCGGTGGCTTTCCAGCCGTCGCGGTTCCTGCTCTCGATTGTCTCCTCGCCCGGCGGCCTGTCCTTGCCCAGGCCGACACCGCGCCACTGCGTCGTCGTCGCCTTTGTTCCGTGCAACGCGATGTCGCGCTCGTTCCGGTCCTTTATGTCCAACACGTCGTCCATGCCCGGCAACCCAGATAGCAGGGGGAACCTCAGATCGCGGTCACGGCGGCCTTTGCCCCCATCACTCGCGTTATTGGATCCGCCGTACCGTGCCGCTACCTCGACGCTGTCGTACGCCAGGAATGCTACCGCCTGATAGTATGTCCAAGGTTCACGCATGGTGGCCGCGCCTCCGCAGCGCATCCCGCAGAGAGCGATCGGCGGGCAGCCCGGTGCGGAGCCGGGTTTTTGGGGATCAGCCTATCCCGCCAGAGTCGCAGGATAGCGCAGAACCTCGATCAGCGCTCCTTGCCGGAACTTGCCGGCCTTCCCTGACTAGTACCTCGTCACAGTGGTTTTGACCGGTTGAGCGTCCCTCGGATTTAGTTCGGGCAAGGCCGACCGTTCGAGCAGGACCGCGATACTCCGCGGGACCCCTGGCTTGCGTGAGATCAGCCCCGCCTTCTCGAGGCTGAGCACCATCTGGTGAACGGTCGGGGGTGTAACCCGGAAGAACCGGATCATGTCCGCCTCCGCCGGCGGGCGTCCATTCACCAGTGTATAGGCGTGAATGAACGCCAGATACTGGCCCTGCTTTGGTGTGAAATCTCGTCGCGAATCAGCGGCTCGATTCATCGTGGTCCTCAACAGCGGGGGATCAGCGATGAACATACGATACCGGGTCGATCTGAGCGACATCGAGCGCACACAACTCACGGCGTTGCTCAATGGCGGCAAACACGCGGCGCGCAAGATCAAGCGAGCGCAGATCCTGCTGGCGGCCGACGCTGGTGTCAGTGACGAGGTGATCGCAAGCAGCCTCTCGGTTGGCGGATCGACGGTCTACCGAACCAAGCGGCGCTTCGTGCAAGGCAACCTGGAGCTGGCGCTCAGCGAGGAGGCCCGTCCGGGGGCAACCCGCAAGCTGTCGGGCAAGGAGACGGCGCTGCTGATTGCCACTCGCCTGCTCCAACCCGCCCGAGGGACGCAAGCGCTGGACGCTGGATCTGCTGGCCGGAGCGATGGTCCGACTGACCGAACATGAAGGGGTGTCGCGTGAGACCGTGCGCCGGCGCCTCGCCGAGGACGATCTGAAGCCGTGGCGGCGGGACATGTGGTGCATTCCGCAGGTCGATGGCACCTATGTCGCGCGGATGGAGGATGTGCTTGATCTCTATGCCGAAGAGGCTGATCCGAAGCGCCCGGTGGTTTGCTTTGATGAGAGTCCGACACAGTTGATCGGCGAGGTGCGCGAGCCGATCCCGGCTGAGCCGGGTCAGCCGGAGCGTTACGATTGTGAATACCGCCGTAATGGCACCGCCAATCTGTTCGTGTTTCTTGACGCGCACAGATCCTGGCGCCATGTGAAGGTGACAGATCAGCGAACCGCGCAAGATTTTGCTGTCTGCATGCGCGATCTGGCCGATATCCACTATCCGGATGCGGACCAGATCCGCGTCGTGATGGACAATCTTTCGACCCACACCGCCGGAGCTCTGTACGAAACATTCCCGGCACCCGAAGCACACCGCATCCTTCAGCGCCTGGAGTTTCATTACACACCCAAGCACGCCAGTTGGCTGAATATGGTGGAGATCGAGATCGGCGTACTGCGCGGGCAGTGCCTGGATCGGCGCATCGGTGATCGCGCCGTCCTCAACACCGAAGTTGCAGGCATGGCAGCGCCAGCGCAATGCGTCAGGCGCGCGCATCAAATGGAAGTTCACAACGCAGAAGGCGCGCCAGAAGTTGGCCCGCGCCTATCCAGACACCGCCAAAGAGTCGAAATCACTGTGACGAGGGTACTAGCTCTGGCGCCGGAGTCAGCATGGGAGCGCCGGCCTGGCCTCTGCGTCGTCCCGACCGGTGAGGCACACCGCTGGTCGAGCAATCGATGTCAAACTGGCGCGCACCGCTATTGCCATTCTCACTACCGCCATTGAGCGCCTAAAGGCTCGACTGCATACCTGACCCACGAAAGACAACGTGGTGTGACGCGCGACGCCCTGACGATCGTGCGCCGGGCTGGTGCGCCTATGGGGGATACCCGCCCTGACCGTCCCGGTGATGACTGAGCATGGTCAGAACACGGCGGAAGCCGGGCTGATGCACCGGAATATGGAGAAGCTACGGGTGTCACTCACTCGGCAGTGGGAGAATGGGATTGTGACGCGGAAGAAGCGACCCGGGCTGTCGGCGGTGTGGGGCGTGTCACCGTAGGCAACTCGCATTAGTAGCGCGTAACTCGCATAGCTGGGCTGCGCTCTGCGATCATAGAATTATCTTGACGCGTATTTATCAAATAAATTCCACACTACCCTGGAGTCGTATGTCAACTCTTGTGTCCCGAATCGGCAAATTCGGGCTAATCAGCCTTATCCCTTGTGTGCCGCATCGCAAATAAGGGTTGACATGTTCTTGCGCAGTCTCGCGATTTGAGCGAATCAAGCCAAGTACAGGAACGAAACATGATCAATGTCTCTCCCAAGAAGGCTGTGGAGGAGCGGCGGCACTGATGAGAAGGCCGTGGTTCAATGTCCGCAAAGCAGCACAAGTCGTTGCCTACTTCGCTAAGGCGCAGGGGAACAGGATCAATGTGCTAAAGGTGGTGAAGCTGTTCTACTTGGCCAACAGAAATTCAATGGGGAAACTCGGCTTCCCGCTGGTGAACGACATTCTGGTGTCGATGGATCAGGGGCCGGTAAATTCGATCACATATGACTACATCAATGGGTTTGAGGATGATCGAGCTGCGTGGGAGGAATTTGTCACCGATCGCGAGCACTATTTCGTAGGTCTTGTGAATACTGCACTAACCGTTGACGACCTGGACGAGTTGAGCGACGCTGAAATTACGATCCTCGCTGAAACGTGGAAAGAAGTTGGACATCTGTCCAAGTGGGACATTCGCGATTACACGCATGACCATTGTCCAGAATGGGAAGACCCAGATGGGTCGTCATTACCAATTCCGTACGCTCGCGTCTTCAAATTCTTGGGTAAAGAAAATAGCGATGAGTTGGCGAGCAGAGTCATGGATCGGCGTCGGATTCTTGAGGCAATATCTGGATGACGACGAGTAATGGCCTACGTCCCAGCAAAAGGTGACGCTCTTTTCATGCCGTCTGGTCTAGCCGGTAATCATTTATTTATAGTTCTTACCGGAATTAACATTGCAACCTCGTACGGCACTCATTTGATTGCCAATTTTTCCTCCATAAAACCCAGTGTTCCACATGACACCTCGTGCCTGGTTGTGCCGGGCGAACATCCATTCATTACAACGCCCAGCTACGTCGAGTACCAATTCGCTGAAATCTGGATGGCTATCGATCTAGGCAGCGGCGTTGATGCCGGCAGGTTCACAAAGCATAATTACGCAGTTGCTGACGCCTTACTCGCCAGAATAAGGTCTGGGCTTATGATATCGTCCTTCACCCCGCGAAAATGCAAATCGTACCTAACTCGGTTTGCGAATAATCCCTGACATTCTCGATTAGATTTGCGGTCTTCTCTGCCAATACCCAGCCCCAATCCCGGCTAACCGGGTGCGCCGAGAGCCGCGCCTGTCACCGCCTCAGGGTGGGCACCGTTCGCCTGCCGGCGGTTGTCCTAGCGTCAAGCCTCTCACAATCACCGAGGACTTGGTTCGCCCGCCGGCCGATCACCCAGCGCGGGCGACCATCGGCACCACATTGGCCGGCGGCTCGGCCCCGGTGATCGCCTCGGCCAGCAGCTTGCCCCATAGGTCCATCGCCCGGATTTGCTCGGGCCACCGGCTCGCCCGCTGATAGACGCCCAGCACGCCGCCACGCGTCGCGGCCTGCCGGTGGTTCAGCACCGCGTCGGCGACGGTCTCCGGATAGCCGGCCTCGCCCAGCGCGGTGGCGAACGATCGGCGGAAGTCGTGCCAGGTCCAGCCGGTCAGCGTGCGCATCGCTCCTTCGGCCCGTGGCGTCGACGAGTGCGGCCTTGATGCCGCTGAAAGTGTCCAGAGCGCCCCCGGAACCGGCGCGGGAAAACCAGCCCCTTGCCGCCGGTCGCCTCGTGCCGCTCGCGCAGCACGTCCAGCGCCAGCGGATGCAGGTGCAGCCGGTGCGGATCGCGGTTCTTCGTCATGTGGCCGGGCTGGCGCCACTCGGCCGCGGCCAGATCGAGATGCGACCAATCCAGTGCGGGCTGCCTCGCCCCGCCGGCAGGGCATTGCGATCAGGAACCGGGCGAGGTCGCGCCAGACCGGCTCGCGCAGCCGCTCAGCCGCCTTCCCAGAGCCGCGCAAGTTCGGCCGGGGTCAGATAGTGCGCGCGGGCTGCGGCGCCTTGGGACGGCGCGCGCGGGCGATCAGGGCGCAAGGGTTGGCCTGGATATGGCCGGCGTCCTGGCACCAGTCCAGGAAGCGGGACAGGGCACCGAACCGCTTGCGAGCAGATCGCTGCACTCCCACGACGATCGAGCAGCCGCGCACGTCTGCCTCGGTCAAGCTCGGCCGCCGGCATGTCTCGGCGTTCATCTCGGCCAGCGCCAAGCGGACTTGCGCCAATTCCTCCGCGACATACGCCGGGGAGGGCGGACCGGTGCCGCGCATCTTCGGCGGCGGGCAGGGCACGCGCGTAGCTCTCGACCAGCCTGCCCAGCGTGGTGCCGCGCTCCCGGCGCTGGCCTCGGCGCCTTGGCCTTCCTCTCCGCAGCAGGATCGGCGCCGGCTGCGGCCTGGCCCTTGATCCGGTTCGCCTCGGCGCGAGCATCGTCGGGCGAATGCGATGCGGGGTTGCCCAGCGTGATCGTCCGGTTCGGCCAGCGCCGGCCTGTCACGGGATCGGTCCCGCGCGGCCGGTAGGCATAGCTCCACGTCATCGTGGTCGGATTCACGATCAGCGCGAGGCCGCGGCAATCCTTATCGCGCACGATCAGCCGATGATCCGGCTTCTCGCCGCCGCCATGCCGCGTCGATCGTTGCCTTGGTGATCTTGGTCGGGCCTTCGCTGGTGACGTGCATGGCTGCCGTCTGTCCTGTCAGGACATCGCCTGACAGGACATTGACAGGACAGATGCCGCGGAGGCAAGCGGAAAGTGCGGGCGGCGGCGTAGCGAGTAACCCTGGTCTTAACTGCAAAAATCGTAAGGCCGGCGGATGCTGCGCGGGACCTGAGCGGAGGATGGGCGGAATGCGGCCTGGGGATTCCTAATCCTGGGGTCGTGAGTTCGAATCTCGCCGGGGACGCCAGTCACGATAGCCAGGCTGAACGCCGAAATTGTGCCGCTATTCGGTCACGCGATCCGAACTGGGAGAGTTTCATCAGTGGTCGCCGCAACACCCTACGGTTCTGTCAGAGGTAGCGCATGGCAACGGGTCCGACGGTCATAACGGGGGGATTGGTGCTGGCGTCAGGCGCCAGCCACGCCGCGCCGGCGGATCTGCTGCTGCACGACGATCTGATCGTGGCGATAACACCGCCCGGTGAAGTGACATCCGAGATCCGCGCAGCGGATCGATGCCGCGAACCGCCTCATCATCCCGGGCCTGATCAACGCGCACACCCATGGCCATGGAGGGCTCGCCAAAGGCGCCGGCGACCGCTGGTCGTTGGAGACTGCTGCTGAATGCGGGACCTTGGCTCAATGGCGGGCGCACCGACGACGATCGCTACCTGTCTGCGCTGCTCGCGGCGGTCGAAATGCTGCGCAAGGGATGCACCGCCTGCTACGACCTTGCGGCGATGTTGCCGCTGCCGACGGTGGAAGGCCTGCACAGCATCTCCCAGGCCTATGCGGATGCCGGCATTCGGGCGGTGATCGCGCCGATGATCGCCGACCGCAGTTTCTATCAGGCAATTCCCGGTTTGCTCGATGCGTTTCCGCCGGAACTGCGCGCCGTGGCCGATACGATGCAGACCGCCCCAGGCGAGGCTGCATTGGCCGCCATCCGTTACGCCGCCACGTCATGGCCATATCCCGCCGACCGTATCCGCCTGGGCATTGCGCCGACCATTCCGTTGCATTGTTCCGATGCATTCCTGTGCGGATGCCGGGACCTCGCGGCCGAATTCGGTCTGCCACTGCAGACGCACCTGGCGGAGTCCAGCGTTCAGCGCGCCGGTGCGACTCGGCGTTATGGCACCACGCTGACGCGCCACCTGGCTCAGCTTGGTGTGCTCGGCCCACGATTCAGTGCCGCGCACGCAATCTGGATCGATGCCGACGAGATCGAGCTGCTCGCAAAACATGGCGGTGCGATCGCACACAATCCCGGCTCCAATCTGCGGCTAGGCAACGGCATCGCCGACATGCGTCCAGCCATTACTGGTGGCGTGCGGGTGGGCGTGGGCACCGATGGATCGGCCTCCGCCGACAACCAGAACATGTTCGAAGCGATGCGGCTTGCCGCGTTTGCTTCGCGCGTGTTCGATCGTCCGCCCGACGCCTGGATCGGCGCTGTCGAGGCGCTGCAACTTGCCACCGAGGGTAGTGCGGCGGTACTCGGCATGGCAGACCTGATTGGCCGGATCGCGCCTGGATTCAAGGCGGATCTCGTGTTCCTCGATCTGCAGCATGTCAATCTGGTGCCGCTGAACAATGCGCCTCAGCAACTGGTCAACGGCGAGGATGGCACCGCCGTGCGTGACGTCATGGTCGGCGGGCGCTTCGTGCTGCGCGATGGCGTGGTGATCGGCATCGATTGGCCACGCATCGTCGCGCGCGCCCGCGACGCAGCCGCGCGCCTGGCAGAGGCCAACGCCGAAACGCGTGCAACGGCGGAACGCCTGGCGCCTGTCGTCGGCCAGTTCTGTGTCGGGCTGGGCCGTTGCGCGCATGACGTGCCACGCAAGTTGCTTGTGGGTACTGCAGCGCCATAACGATTATCGCACCGCTGATGCACGTCGGCGCAGGACATGCGCCCCACTCAGCAACAGCGCCGTCAGGAGGATCGTCAGTACGGCGACCGCCGCTATTGTCGCGTCGATAGCGGAACGTGAATCATCCCACATGCGCCGCGGCTGGGTGATCGCACCGGAGCCGAAGAGAAACAATGCGATGATGAGTTCGTTGAACGACGTGATGAAGGCAAACAACGCGCCGACCAGAACGCTCGGCCGGATCAACGGGAGTGTCACCTGACGGAACGCACGGTGTGGCGCGGAGACAGCGTGCGGCCTGCCACAGGTGGCGAACGACATGCCGTGCCATGCCTGATCGGCGGCGCTGGGGCCTGCGCTATCAGCCGGCGCCAGGCGCATGGATGCGGCGCAGGAACTCGCGTGCTCTCAGTTGCTCCGGCCGCGCAAAGAACACACCGGGCGCCGCATCTTCCAGGATGCGTCCGTTGTCCATGAACAGGATGCGCGTGCCTACTTCCCGCGCGAACTGCATCTCGTGCGTCACCACCAGCATGGTCATGCCGTCCTGCGCCAGTGCACGGATCACCTCCAGCACTTCGCCGACCAGCTCGGGGTCAAGCGCCGAGGTCGGTTCATCGAACAGCATGAGCATCGGCCGCATTGCCATGGCGCGCGCGATTGCGACGCGCTGCTGCTGCCCGCCGGACAGTTGCGCCGGCCGCTTCGACGCATGGTCCGAAAGTTTCACCCGATCCAGTTGTTCGGCGGCAAGCGCGCGCGCCGCGGCGAGCTTCATGCCCAGCACGCGGCGCGGACCGATCGCCACATTATCCAGCGCGGTGAGGTGAGCGAACAGGTTGAAGCGCTGGAACACCATGCCGATGTGACGACGTTTCTGCGCAGTCACCGTCGGGCGATCGGGGACCAGACGTCCGTTCCGCATCTCGCCCGCCATGTCGATGCCATCGAGTATGACGCCACCTTCCGAAGGTATCTCGATGCGATTGACGCAGCGCAGCAGCGTTGATTTCCCGGCGCCGCTTGGTCCGATCACCATGACGATCTCGCCCACGGCGATCGAGAGGTCGATACGATCAACCACCGGGATTTGCCCGAAGATCTTTGACAGGCCGTGAATTTCCAGCAGCGGCTTCGAAGTCATGTCAATCGTTTCATTACACCAGTCGTTTCATCATGCCAGTCGCTTTTCGACGAATTCGGAGAACCAGGCCAGCACCGAGATGATCACCAGATAGTACACCGCCAGTTCCGCATAGAGTTCGAACGGCGTGAAGCGCTCGGCAATGATCACCTGCGCGGAGCGCGTAAGCTCGGTGATCGAGATCACCGACAGCAGTGAGGAACTTTTGACCAGCGTGATCACCTCATTGGTCAGCGGCGGCGTGATCCGACGCAATGATTGCGGCAGCAGGATGAACAGGATGGACTGGCGGTCGGTCATGCCGATCGACAGTGCAGCCTCTGTCTGCCCGGCATCGATCGACTGCAGGCCGGCGCGGACGATCTCGGAGATGAACCCTCCAGAGTTGAACGCCAACGCCGCGACGCCACTCCAGAAAGCCGACAGCTCGAATCCGATGCGTGGCAGGGCGAAGTAGATCAGGAAAATCTGCACCAGCGCAGGTGTGCCGCGCACAAAATACACATAGGCCCGGACGATGCCTTTTGGTATCCGCAGGTCGGAGACGCTGATCAGCCCGCAGATAACCCCGACCACGGTGCCGACCGCCATGGCGCAGAACGAGATCTCCAGCGTAACCACTGCCCCCTGAAGCATGTAGGGGATGGCATACCAGACGACCGACCAATCGAAGCCGACCATGTCGGCGCGGGATCAGGGCAGTACGTCAGGCACCGTATTCGGTGTTTCCATCGTGCCGCCGAACCACTTCTCCTGCAGCTTGGCCAATTCGCCACTCGTCTTCATATCCGCGAGTTGCGTGTTGACGAACGCCTGAAACGCCGTGTCATCCTTGCGGAACGCCATGCCAAAATACGCCGTGATATCCGATATCCCGCCTAGCATCTTAAACTGCCCCGGTGCGTCGTGCATCACGACCATCATGGTGGACTTCGAGTTGACCACGGCATCGATGCGCTTGTTGATCAGGTCCTGGTACGCCTCGGGATAGTGCTCGTACTGCTTCACGTCGGCGTAGCCGGGCTTGCCCTGGGCCTTCAGCTTGGCCTCGAACACCTTGATGATCCCGGCCGCGGCGCTGCCGATCTGCACGCCGACGATCTTGCCGGACAGATCGTCCGCCGACTTGATCCGGTCTTCATTGGCGCGCAACAGGATGACGTTGCTCGCATCGGCGTAGGGCATGGAGAACAGCACCTTCTCCGCGCGTTCCTTGGTGATGGTCATTGCGGAAACGATGACGTCGAACTTCTTGGCATACAGCGCCGGGATGATGCCGTTCCAGGCGGTATCGACCAACTGCGCCTTCACGCCGAGCTTGCCGACAATATGGTCGATGATGTCGGGGTCGTAGCCGATGATCTTGCCGTCCTTGAAGAACTCGTACGGCACATAGGCCGCTTCCATGCCGACTACGAGCGTGCCGCGTTTCTTCACGTCGTCCAGCGTATCGGCGCGGGCCTGGCGGGTGCTGACAAGGCCCAGCAGGGTTGCCGAGACGGCGCCGGTCAGGAGTGTGCGTCGTTGCATGAGGCGGTCCCCGGTTTTGTGTCCGACCCCTGATATGAAGCAACCAGCGTGCCAGCGAACTCGTTGGCCCGGAATTTGCTGCTCAGCTCCTATCCCGCGAGCAGGAGAATCTTGCCAATGGCGAACAAGCAGCTGCATCTGGGCTGGTTCATGAACTTCACGCCGGGTGAGTGGGACCATCCGCTCGCCACCGGTGGTTCGCACTGGAACGGCAAGTTCTACGTCGACATGGCCCAGGCACTGGAAAGGGCCTGCTTCGACTACATCATGATCGAGGACACTCTGATGGTGTCCGAAGCCTATGGCGATAGCGCGGAAGCCGCCCTGAAGCACGCATTGCAGGTACCCAAGCACGACCCCTCGCCGCTTGCCGCCCTGATCAGCGCGGCAACTACGCGGCTCGGCGTGGTGGCGACGCTGTCCACGCTGGCCTACCCGCCCTTCATGCTGGCACGCCTCTGCTGCACGCTGGACCACATCGCCGGCGGCCGCTTCGGCTGGAACATCGTCACCTCGGGTGAGGATACCGCGGCACAGAATTTCGGCATGGACAAACTGCCGCCGCGCGAGCAGCGGTACGAGATGGCCGACGAATATGTCGACCTGGTCTGCAAGTTGTTCGATTCGTGGGATCCGGACGCGGTGGTGATGGACCACGAAACCGGAACCTATGCCGATCACGCCAAGGTCCGGCCGATCCACTTCGAGGGCAAATACTTCAAGTGCCGCGGCCCATTGAACACCGTGCGCTCGCCGCAAGGACGGCCGGCTTTTGTGCAGGCCGGCGGGTCGCCGCGCGGTCGCGCATTCGCGGCAAAGTACGCGGATTCCATTATCGCCACCGCCACCGGCATCGACGGGATGAAGGAGTACCGCGACGATGTGCGGCGCCACGCGGTATCGTTCGGCCGCGATCCCGATGACATCAAGGTATTGTTCCTGGTCTATCCGATCCTGGCCGAGACAGACCAGGAGGCGTATGCCAAGCGGGAACGCATGGTTTCGTCGGAGCATTTCATCGAACGCGCATTGGCGAGCACGGCCACTGTCACCGACATCGATTTTTCCAAATACGATCTGGATCAGCCATTGCCTCGGCTGACCACCAACGGCGAGCAAGGCTCGCTCGACAAGTTCGCGCAGTGGGGCAGCGGCAAGACGTTGCGCCAGCTCGCGATGGAACGGTTTGGCGCGGTGCCGTCGGATGTGGAGTTCATCGGCTCGCCCGCCACGGTTGCCGAACGCATGGGCAACGTGGCGGAGGCGATCGGCGGCGACGGGTTCCTGATCAGCACGCCATTCCAGCGCACCAGCCGCCGCTTCATCACCGAGGTCACCGAAGGGCTGGTGCCGGCGCTACAACGGCTGGGACTGATGCGCACCGCTTATACCGGCACGACCCTGCGTGAGGTGCTGACCGAGTACCTGACAATGCGGGCAGGCCGCCCAATTTTTGACCGCGCCCTGCATAGGCGTTGGGCATATTGTCAGTATGCTGACGATGTCGGGCAACGGTTCGGGACACCATGGACGATCTTATTGCAGTCGATCTGAACGGGAAGTTGTCGCTGCGGCTGCGGCTGGCGCGGTCCGCCGTGGTGGCGGCGCGCACCGGCTGGTCGGACCGGCTGGAGGCCGGACAATTCCTCAAGATCGTCGATCCCAATGGCAAGCAGGCGGGAGACTTCTGGGCGTTCAATGCCGCAAACCCGGCGGAACATCTTTCGGCGATGCATACCCGCGTTTGGGTGAACCGGCTGTGTCCACGGCCTGGCGAGTCGTTTCACAGCAATCACCGCCGGCCGATGCTGCAACTCGTGCAGGACACCTGCGGCGTGCACGATCTGCTGACCGCGCCGTGCGACGAGTACCGCTACCGGCTGTATGGCGTGCAGGGCGAGCATGCGAGTTGCGCCGGCAATTTCCGCCAGGTGATGGCGCCGTATCTGGGTGCCGCGCCGTTCATTCCACAACCGGTCAATCTGTTCATGAACGTTGGAGTGTTTCCCGACGGGCGCGTGGAGACCGGTGACAATCCATCGAAGCCAGGCGACTGCGTGGTGTTCAAGGCGTGGATCGATTGTGTCATTGCGTTATCGGCGTGTCCGCAGGAGTTCAATCCGGTGGCCGGCTGGTACCCGACCGATCTGCATGTCGGGATTTACGAGGTCGCGTGACTGAACACTGTCACCGCAAAAGGCGCGACCATTATACCGTGTCATTGCGGGTTCTGTACCGGCCTTGGATGAAAGATCGGGGACTTCCGCGGTTTTCCTACTCTGGCAGTGGCAACTGTTTCTTGTCAGGCGCGCAGCAACGCGGCAATCCCGGTCCAGTAGAACGCCCCGACTGGAACGGATGTTGCCGCATCCCTGCTCCCAACGACAGCCTACACAATCCGGTCGCCCGTCCAACGCGTCGTAGCCGCCCAGCCAAGCCGCGCCTTCGCACGCGCGGAACTGATCGGCGAAGCGCGCGGTGAGCCTGCGTACAGCGCCGGGTCACGCAGCGGAATTGGCGCGCCATACAGCGCCTTCAACCGCGCAACCGTTCCCTGCATCGAGAACGCATCCGTAGCGGCCAGAAAGAACGTCTCGCACCCGGCGTAGTCGGCCAATGTCACGGCTGCGGCAAAACCTCGTGCGCAATCCTCCGGCCCGACATAGGCGCACAGGTACGACATCGGTTCGTCCCGCCCGCTCGGGTTGGCGCCCCCGGCCATGAATGCCACCTGCTCCGGAAACGCAATGAAGCACGGCCGCAGCACCAGCACCTCCAGCCCACGCCTGGCAAAGCTCGCGGCAATCTGCTCGCCGCCAAGCTTGCTCAGCGCGTAGGCGTCGGTCGGACGCAGCGGATGGTCTTCGTCGATCGGCAAATAGCACGGCGGCATGGTCGGGTTGGTCTGGTCCAATCCGGTGACGGAATTGCTCGAACAATGGATCACGCGCCGGACCCCGGCGCGTCGGCTGGCCTCGAACAGGTTCCAGGTGCCGATCACATTCACCTGCATCGTCGCGGCATCATCGGTCGCCACCGATCGGTCGATGCCGCCGAGATGCACCACCACCTCGATGCCCTGCAACGCTGCATGCAGAGCATCGAAGGCCCGCAGATCGGCCATCCGGAAATCGACCTGCTGACCGTCCGGAGCCGCCAGATCGACGACGCGCAACTCATGGTCCGCCGAGCGCGCGCAGGACATAGCGACCCAAGACGCCCGGACGCACCGGTGATCGCGATCCGCATGTCAGCACTCCCCTGAGCAATGGCCACTCATGCCAGGCGCAAGCGGCGCACGACCCAGACCGTTGCCGGCTTCCACCAGCCTGACCAGTGCGTCGATGAAGGCGGCTCGGTCCGCGGCGGCAAAGGCGCGATAGTGCGCTCGTGCGCACGCTGCGCGTGCCGATCCATGCGCGACAGCAGCCGGCGGCCCGCGACGTCGCATGCACCAGCTTCAGCCTGGCGTCGCGCGCCGCGCGGCTGCGACGCACCAGGCCGCGCCGCTCCAGTCGCGCCAGTACATCGGCCACGGTGGCGCGATCGACGCCAACCTCGATCGCCAGCGCCGCCTGATCCAATCCTGGATGCGCCGAAGCGACAGTCAGGATGCTGTATTGCACCGGCGTCACGCCGAACGTCCCACAGGCTTCGGCGAACAGCGCGAGATGGATCTGATGCAGCCGGCGGATCAGGAAGCCGGGACGCCGCGCGAGCACATGATAGTTGTCGGGAGCAATCCCCGCATCCATGCTCTGCATTCTCCTGTTCGTGGTCTGGCGATGACTGTTCAGCCGAGGCCTATCACTGCGCGCAACCGGCGCCAAATCGCGCGCAGCATCAGCCTGCCGACGGACAGGCGGCGCGGTGCGGCAGGGCTGGCGCCGCGCAGCCGCGCTTCCAGATTGCGCGCGACAATTCCAGCGATTTCGGCGGCGAATTCCCGCACCACCGCGCCGCGGGCGAACTGCGCCAACGGCCCGCGCAATGTGTAGTCGATAGCCAAGGTCGCGGCGGTGGCATCGGCATCCAGCGGCGCGCAGCGTCAGCACGGCGCGCGCGCTGAGCCGCGTGCCGGTGCGGGTGTCGCGGCCCTCGCCGGAGATTTCCGCGCGCCGACCGGCGTTCGTCGAATGTCATGATGCCTTCGCCGGTGAACAGCGTCTCGATCGGCCCAAGCGAAGCACGTATTTCGCCGCGTCAGCCGATCGCCCGCGACGGATAGCGAGACGCGCGCCCGGAACGCAGGCGGCGATCAGTGCCGGATCGCGAATCGCGGCCCATACCGTCGCCAGCGGCAAGCCAATGCGCATCGTCTGGGCGAATTCCGTGCCCGCGGGCGTGCCGGCCGGCATGGCCGTCGCGGATGCCGGCGTCAGCGTCGGCATGACCACCAGTTCGGGCAGAGCGACGCTGTGCAGCGATCGGCAGCGGCACGGCTTCGGCCAACACACGCGCGAATGGCGCGCACGATGCCGGCATAGCCGGTGCATCGGCACAGATTACCCGCCAGTTCCAGGCGAATGCGCGCTTCGTCCGCTTCGGGCAGGCGTTGCACGATGTCGCGCGCGGTCACCAGCATGCCGGGCGTGCAATAGCCACATTGCAACGCGTGCTCCGCGGTGAACGCGGCACGCAAGCGGACGATCACCGGATCGTCTTCCAGCCCTTCGATCGTTCGCACATCCGCGCCATCGCAGGCAACGGCGTAGGCAATGCACGACCGTGCCGGCGCACCATCGATCAGCAGCGTGCATGCACCGCACACGCCATGTTCGCAGCCGAGATGCGTGCCGGTCAGCAGCCTGTCCTCACGCAGGAAATCCGCGAGATGCGTGCGCGGTTCCACCTCCGCCGTCACCTGCTGCGCCATTCACGGTGAGCGTAACCCGGCTCATGCATCCGCCTCGGCCAGAGCGCGGCGCAGCGTGGCAAGCTGCATGTGGCGCTGCACCTGGTCCAGTCCGTCCATCGCCTGCAACGCGCGCGTCGCGCCATCGATCGACGCAGCCTCACCTTCCAGCAGCAGCGGCTTGCCGCCGAGCGCGCCGATCACCACGCGCCGTGATGCGGTGGTCAACAGCACTGCCGCCATCGCGTGGGCGAAGTCACCCGGCTTGCGGCACGCCTTCACGTAGCCCCAGCGCGCATCGGCCGGCAGGCGCGGCACCCGCACCGCGCACAGGATCTCGCCTGGCAGCAGTGCCGTGCGAAACGCCCCTTGCACAAAGTCCGCCACGCGTACGCTCCGCGCACCATCGGGGCCTTGCAGCACGGCAACCGCATCCAGCGCGGTCAGCACCGTCACCCAGTCCGCTGCCGGATCCGCATGGCACAGGCTGCCGCCGATCGTGCCGCGATTGCGCACCGCGCGATAAGCGATGTTGTCGGCCACACGCGCCAGCACATTGCCGCCGATATCCGGTACCCTGCCATCGGCGATCGCCGCATGCGTCACACAGGCGCCGATCGTCACCGCATCGGCATCGATGGCGACACCGGCGAGTTCCGGCAAGCCGATCCACCTGCACCAGCAGACGCGGCTGCGCCAGTCGCAGGTTCAGCATCGGCCCCAGCGACTGTCCGCCCGCCAGCACACGCGCGCTACCCGCTGCCGCCGCCAGCAGCGAAATCGCCTCGGCCAGGGTCGCCGGGCGCGCATGCTCGAACGGCGCAGGCTTCATCGTTCGGCGCGCGCCAGCAGTGCGGCGAGGACGCGGCGCGGCGTGATCGGCAATTCGGTGAGTTCCACGCCCAGCGGCGCCAGCGCATCGTTCACCGCGTTGGCGATCGCGGCCGGCGGTCCGATCGCGCCGCCCTCGCCGATGCCCTTCTGGCCGAACATCGACAGCGGCGATGGCGTCGGCATGTGCTCGATGCGCGGCTCCGGCACTTCGGTCGCGCCGGGCAGCAGATAGTCCGCCAACGTCGAACCAAGCGGCTGGCCGGCATCGTCGAACGGCATCTGTTCATACAGCGCGGTGCCGATGCCCTGCGCCGTGCCGCCGATCACCTGGCCATCGACGATCATCGGATTGACCAGCGTGCCGCCATCCTCGCAGATCGCGTAATCCAGGATGCGAATGTCGCCGAGTTCGGTATCGACTGAAACCACCGCGGCATGCGCGGCATAGCTGAACGTGCCGCTGTCGCGCAGCGTCTTGTAGCCGGCGGTCACTTCCAGGCCGCCAGGCGCGACGTCGTTCGGCAGGTCCTGCGGCCGCAGATACCAGGTGCGCGCGACCTCCGCGATCGGCACGCTGCCAGCCGGCCCGGTCACCATGCCGTCGCCGACGCGCACCGCTTCGATCGGTGCCTGCAACAGATGCGCGCCGATGCTGGCGATGCGGTCGGCAAGTTCGCGACACGCGGTACCGACCGCGCCGCCCGCCATCACCATGCAGCGCGAACCCCAGGTGCCGGTGGAATACGGCGTCAACGCCGTGTCGCCGTGCACGACGCGGATTGCGCGCGAGCGGAATCCCCAGCACCTCGTGCGCGACCTGCGCCAGCGTGGTCTCCAGCCCCTGCCCGTGGCTCTGGATGCCGACGCGCAGTTCCAGCCCGCCATCCGGCGTCATGCGCGCCACCGCCTGCTCGAAGCCCGGCACCATCGGGATGCCCCAGCCGGCGTAGACCGACGTGCCATGCGCCGCCTGCTCACAGAAGATCGTGCAGCCGACGCCGATGCGCAGCGCGCCGGTCATCTCCGCCTGGCGGCGGCGCACCGCCGGGATGTCGATCGCCGCGCACGACACGGCGCAGGCACTCCGGATAATCGCCGCTGTCGAAATGCTTGGCGGTGATGTTGTCGAACGGCATCGCATCGGCGCGGCACCAGATTGCGCAGCCGCACCTCGTGCGGTTCCAGCCCTGCCTGACGCGCCACCGCATCCAGCGTCACTTCCAGCGCGAAGCACACGCCGGCCCGCGCCACGCCGCGATACGGCAGGATCGGCGGCTTGTTGGTCGCGGCCGAAAATGTGCGGCAGCGATAGGCCTGCATCACATAAGGGCCCGGGCAGGATCGAGGCCACCTGCGCCGCTTCCAGACACGCGGAGAACGGATAGGCGGAATACGCGCCGGCATCGACCACCGCCTCGGCATCGATGCCGATCAGCGTGCCATCGGCTTCGGCGTGCACGGTAATATCGTAGTCGTGCTCTCGACAATTCGCGTTGCCGGTCAGTTGCTCGCGGCGATCCTCGATCCAGCGCACCGGATGGCCGAGCTTCCGCGCGAGCCAGGCCGCGCACACTTCTTCCGGCAGCAGGATGCCCTTGTAGCCGAAGCCGCCGCCGACGTCGGGCGCGACGACGCGGATGCGCCCCTGGTCGAGGCCAAGGCAGCCCGCCAGCCCGGTGCGCACGATGTGCGGCATTTGGGTCGAGGTGTAGACCAGCAGTTGCTCCAGCCGCCGGTCCCAGGTCGCGACCACACCGCGGCCTTCGAGCGGCGACATGCATTGCCGCGCCGTGCGCAACCGCCGCCGCACCACGATCGGCGCCGGGCGCGCAAATCGCTCCGATGCAACCTCGACGAAGGTCTCCAGAAAGACGTTGTCGTCCCAGTGCTCGTGCAGCCTGGTTTCGCTGGTGAGCGCCGCGCGCATGTCGACCACCGCCGGCAATTCGTCGAACTCCACCTCCACCGACGCGGCAAGGTCCTCGGCCGCGGCCCGGCTGTCGGCCACGCAGACGGCGATCGCTTCGCCGACATGGCGCACCTTGTCGTCGGCCAGCACCGGTTGAACCGATGGCTTGAAACCAGGCAGACCGGACACCGCGACGATCGGCTGCACGCCGGTCGAGATCGGCTGCGATGAACACCGTCGGCCTCGGCGCCCGGCGGCTTGCGCACGGCACGGATGCGCGCATGCGCGACAGGGCTGCGCACGAAGGCAAGATCGCGCATGCCCGGCAGGCGGATGTCGGCGATGAACTCGCCCTTGCCGCGCAGGTAACGATCGTCTTCGAGCCGAGGGACGGAGATGCCGATGCCTTCGCCCTGTGCCTGCCGCATCCAGGTTCCTTTCCGCTTGCGCGTCGCGCGCGACCGTCAGCATACTGACGATGCGGCTGCACCGGCAAATTGTGACGGAGGAACCGATGGACGCGCAATTCGACATGCTGCTACGCGGCGGCCGGGTGATCGACCCGGCATCGGGGCGCGACGGCGTCGCCGATATCGGCATTCGCGACGACATCATCGCCGCGATCGAACCGGCGATCCCCGCCGAGCACGGCGCGTCAGGTGCTGGACGTCGCGGGCAAGATCGTCACCGCCGGCATGATCGACACGCACGCCCATGTTTATCAGCACGTCACCGGCCGCTTCGGCCTGAATGCCGATATGGTCGGCGTGCGCTCCGGCGTCACCACGCTGGTGGATCAGGGCGGCCCGAGTTGCATGACCATTCCGGGCTTTCGCCACTTCATCGTCGAACCGGCGGAAAGCCGCGTGCTGTGCTTCATCTCCATGTATCTGGTCGGCGGCATGGAAGGCCATCTCTACCCGTCGCTGTACGGCCCGGAGCAGGTGGACGTGAAGGCGACGATCCGCGCCGGGCGCGCCAACGCCGACATCGTGCGCGGCGTGAAGGCGCATGCGGAAATCGGCGGTGCCTCGCGCTGGGGGCTGGAGGTGGTCAAGCTGGGCAAGCGCATCGCCAGCGAACTCGGCGTCCCGCTGTACATCCATCTCGGCCAGCTCTGGCCGGTGAAGGACGGCGTGACGATCGACCCCGATGAGGTGGTGCGCGCGCTGATGCCGATGATGGAGCCGGGCGACGTGCTGGCGCATCCGTTCACCCGCCATCCCGGCGGTTTCGTTTCGACTGAAACCGGCGAGGTGCATCCGGTCGTCTGGGCGGCGCTGGAACGCGGCGTGACCGTCGATGTCGGCCACGGTTCGCATTTCAGTTTCGAAATGGCTCGCCGCACCATCACCGCCGGCATCCGTCCGCACACGCTGGGCGCCGACATGCACGGCTACAATGTGCGTCCGCCCGGTGCCGGCGACGACGCGGCAGCGCCAGGAGAATCCGTTCTCTCGGCGTCGCGCCATTCAACCTGACGCATGCGATGACCGAACTGATGGCGCTGGGCATGACCCTGCCCGACATCGTCGCGACGGTGACCAGCAATCCCGCGCGCATGGTGAAGATGCAGGACACGCTCGGCGCGCTGGCTGTGGGACGGGAAGCCGATATTTCGGTGCTCGACCTGCTGCGCGGGCGCTTCACGCTGTCCGACAACAGCGGCGAAAAGGTCATCGCGGACCAGATGCTGACGCCGGCCTTCGCGTTGCGCGCCGGCAGGCAGGTGGCTGCGGACAGCCCGCTGATCCCGCCGGCCGCGCTTGCTGGCGGCGTGAACCGATGAGCGGTGCAGCACTGCCGGGCGAGATCTCGCGGCAGACCATTCCGGCCGGTGGCCGTTTCTCCGCGCGGCTGGACACCGGCGAGCGTCTGCGCATCGTCGATACGCACGGCCAGCAGGCGGTCGACTTCCTGTGCTATGCGGCTGGATTGCCGGTCGACCGCTACAACGCCGCCAACACGATGAAGATCAACGGCAACATCTATCTTGGCAAAGGAACGAAACTGTATTCCGATCGCGCTCAGGTGTTGATGCGCATCGTGGAGGATACCTGCGGGCGGCATGACACGATCGGCGGCTGTTGCAGCGCATGGAGCAATTTCGCGCGCTACGGCATGCAAGGATACGCCCGGTTGCCACGCGAACTTCGTTGCCGAACTCGCCTGTTGGTCGCTGGGCCCGTCCGACATCGTGGCCAACGTGAACTTCTTCATGAACGTTCCGGTGCGCCAGGATGGCGGCATGGCGATCGAAGCCGGGACTGTCGAAGCCGGGCGACTATGTGGAACTGATCGCCGGAGATGCCGGTGATCGCGGTGCTCTCCAATTGCCCGCAACGTTCCAATCCGGCCGCCGGCTTTGGACCGACGCCGATCGAGGTCATCGTCCGGCGCGCGTAGCCGTGTCGCGTTACGGTCCGATCATCCTCGGACCGACACCGAAGCCGCCGGCGCTGTTCGCCAGTTTCTGCAGATCCGTGCGGGACAGCACCAGATCGGCTGCCTTGCCGCAGTCATCGCTGCCGTCGCTGGTGCGCGAGCCCGCCCAATGCACGCGATAGATCGGCGGGCTGGTCATCTGCCGCGCCTCGACGACGAGGCTGCCACCGCCTTTGGCCATGCTGACCCGGGCTGAGAACGCAAGCGCGGGTGATCGCGGTGACGGCGACGGGTCAGCGTCGTCATTGTCGACAGTGGAGACACCGACGTTCCAAAGGTCCATGCCCTGTGCGCCTGGTTTGAACACGACGATGGCGCCGACTGGAGGATCGTACGCGGCGATTTGCATGGAGAAACATCGTAACAAGGCAGGCCGTGAGCAAGATCGTCACCACGACGGCCAGCACAGGCGTCAACGTGGCGCCGGGCGCCGGTCCGAGCTTCTCGTGCCGTTGATCACGCCAATGCATCATCGGATGGCCGCCCCTTTCTCAAAACTTAGCTATATGAACATAGACTGTGCAAAGAATGCAAGCTCAAGTTTGTCGCATGGTAACCTGACGCCCGTATCACGGCATATGCAAACCGAAAGGCGGTCATAGCGCTGATTATCTAGTCATATAATGTGATCGTAGTGCGGCCGTATGCGGATTGCGGAGATTATGCGAAGCGCTGTGCGCCACACCGATATGCTTGCCATTCGTCAACATCATCAGGAGACAACGCCGTGACGACCTGCATCAGGAACGCGAGTTGGGTCATTGCCTGGGATGCCTCGACTAAGCGCCACGTCTATCTGCGGGATGCGGACGTTGTATTCTCGGGCAATTCGATCACGCACGTGGGCCGCGGCTATGCTGGCGCCGCTGACGAGGTGATCGATGGCCGCGACCTGATGGTCATGCCTGGTTTGATCGACATTCACTCGCATCCCAGCACCGAGCCGTTCTTTCGCGGCATCCGCGAGGAGCACGGCGTCCCGGCCATGTTCATGAGCGGACTGTACGAGCGTTCGCAGGCGTTCCGCCCAGACATGGCGGGCGGCGCGCCGGCAAGGAAGTTGCGTATTGCGAAATGCTGTTGACCGGCATTACCACGGTCGCTGATCTATCGGGCAACGACCCGGCTGGATCGATCTGGCTGCACGAAGCGGGCTGCGCGTGTTCCTCGCGCCTGGTTTTGCATCAGCGCGTTGGCAGCTCGAGAACGACTGGGAACTCAAATACCAATGGGACGAGGCGGCGGGCAAACGCGATTTCCACGCTGCCATGGCGCTGATCGATGAAGCGCGCGCGCATCCATCCGGCCGCCTTTCCGGCATCGTCACACCGGCGCAGATCGACACGTGCACGGAAGCATTGTTGCGCGAAAGCTGGGAGGCGGCGACCGCGAAGAACCTGCCCTTCACCACGCATTGCGCGCAGAGCGTCAGCGAGTTCAACGTGATGGTGCAACGGCACGGCAAGACGCCGGTGCAATGGGCCAGGGACATCGGCATCCTGGGACCGCGCACATTCTTGGCCACGCAATCTTCATCGACGAACATTCGTGGCTACATTGGCATACACGGGAGGATCTCGGCATTCTTGCCGGTACCGGCACGTCCATCGCGCACTGCCCCTCGCCGTTCGCGCGATATGGCCAGACGCTGGAAGACTTTGGACGCTATCGGCGCGCCGGCGTCACGATCGGCTTCGGCACGGATGTGGCGCCGCATAACCTGATCGAGGAGATGCGTCTGGCGGCGATACTGGCGCGGGTTTCGGCAGAGGACATCACCACGACCAGCACGGCGGAATTGTTCCACGCGGCAACGGTCGGCGGCGCGACGGCACTCGGGCGCGACGACATCGGCCGACTGGCGCCTGGCATGAAGGCCGACTTCGTCCTGGTAGACCTGACATGCCCATTCATGATGCCAGCACGTGATCCGCTGCGTTCATTAATCTACACTGCCGCCGATCGCGCGGTGAATGCGGTCTATGTCGACGGCCACAAGGTGGTCGAGAACCAGCGCGTGCTGACGCTCGACCATGCAGGCGCGCTGGAGACTTTGGTGGAGGCACAGGCGCGGATGATGGCCGATGTGCCAAACAATGACTGGCGTGGCCGCCGGGCGGATGAGATCGCGCCGCTCAGTTTGCGCGTTCGGTAAGCGGTCGGACGCGGCCTTACAGCAACAGGACAGGTAACAGGCACATGCGGAAAGTCATCGACCTTGAATGCGACCTGCCGCCAGACGAGAACGGCAATCCACGAAACTGGAAACGGCAACCCATCCACCGGGCTACGGCGATCCCGAGCGGCTTGAACCGCTCGATGGCCATGGCTTTTCCAACTATGAGCGCATCTTCACGCGACGCACCGATGCCGGTGCCACAGCCGAGCCCGCGAAGCAACATGGCATGTCGATCGCCGATTTCGTTGGCCTGATGGATCGCGCCGGCGTGGAGGTTGGCGTGTTGCGCGCCGGCAACGCGATCATCACCGATATCCTCGCCGAATATCCCAAACGCTTCATCGGTCTGGCGTCGATCAGCCCGCACGACGGCATGCGCGGCGTGCGCGAACTGATGCGCCTGGTGCACGATCACGGTTTTGCGGCGTTGCGCGTGTCCGCCTTGTACAACATGGTTCCGGCCAGCGATCGGCGCTACTATCCGCTATATGCGAAATGCGTGGAGCTGGATATTCCGGTGCGCATCTACACCAACATGAATTACGCCACCGATCGGCCGTACGATCTCGGCCATCCGCGTCACCTCGACCAGATCGCCATGGATTTTCCGGAATTGCGGATCGTCGCCGGACTGAGCGGTTGGCCATGGGTTGGCGACATGGTCGCACTGCTGCGACGGCACCCGAACCTATATTGCGACACGGCCTCCCACCGTCCGCGCTATTTTGGCGTGCCGCGGATCGGGCTGGGAGCAATTCCTGCAATTCGGCAATACGCTGCTGCAGGACAAAATCATGGTCGGCTTGTCGTGGGAGGCTTTCGGCTTGCCGATGGAAACGTTGATCGAGGAATACGCCGCGCTGCCATTGAAAGAGCCGGTGATCGACAAATGGCTGTACCAGGAACGCGCAGCGCTTCTTCCGCTGGGGTGAGTGGGCTCGAATGCGCGGGGCTTGTGCGCGGCAAATATCGTCAGTATGCTGACGGGTTCGTCACGCTGGAGGGAAAATGTCGGGGCCTATCCATACGAAACTGGTGCAGCATCCGTCAGCCTGGTACGGCAAGGATCTGGCGAGCGACCGGATCATGGCTGGTGCATCTATCGTCGCGCGATCTGGCGGAGATCGCCGATGCGGTGCACGGCGTGAGGGCGCACAATCTGGCGCTGGCCGAGGTGGGGCGCGGCAGTTTCCCGCTGCCGACACTTGGCGAAAAGCTGGTGCGAGTATCTGGAGGAAATTCGTTCCGGTCGCGGCTTCGTTGTGTTGCGTGGCCTGAACGCCGCCGATTACAGTGACGACGACGTCGGGCTGATCTTCTGGGCGATCGGCGCCTATCTCGGCATTCCGGTCACGCAAAACCCACACGGCGATCTGCTCGGCCATGTCTACGATCATGGTCGTCGCTATGGCGACATCGACGTGCGCGGCTACGAGACCAACGCGCATCTGCCGTTCCATTCGGATGGATGCGATCTGGTCGGACTGCTGTGCCTGCGCCGGGCAAAAAGCGGCGGGCTGAGCAGCATCGTCAGCTCGGTGACGCTGCATAACGAGATCCTGCGCCAGCATCCCGAGTACCTGGCGCCGCTGTACAACGGCTTCCACTACATCAAGCGCGAGGCGGCGCTGACCGACGATCCGGTGACGCCGTACCGGGTGCCGGTGTTCGGCGCCAAGGACGGCTTCGTCAGTGCTCGACTGGTGCGCAACCAGATCAATGCGGCCTGTCAGAAGACCGGCATTCCGCTGGCCCCGATCGAGCAGCAGGCATTGGATTTCCTGGATAGCCTGGCGTACGACCCCTGACATCCACCTGGACATGGATCTTGCAGGTGGGTGACATGCAGCTTTGCAACAACTACACGATCCTGCATTCGCGCACCGGCTTCGAGGATTTTCCGGAGCCCGAGCGACGCCGCCACATGATCCGTCTCTGGCTGACGTTCCGCGAGCGTCGACCGCTCGGCGACGGATTTCCGGCGCATAATGGCTATGGCCTCAATCAGGTCGCCGAGGTGGCGTTTCAGTCGGCCGCCGTCGCGTGACTGCTGCTGCGGCCGCATCGCGGTTGTCGGTACGTGAGATCCTGCATCCGCGCGCGGTCGCGGTATTCGGTGCGTCGGAGGACCGCGACAAGTTCGGCGGCCGGATCGTCTACTTCCTGATCCAGCATGGCTTCGCCGGCCGCATCGTGCCGATCAATCCACGCCGTACGTGAAATTCGCGGCCACACAGCTTATGCACATCTGACCGACGCGCCGCCTGGCGTTGACGTGGCGATCCTCGCGGTGCCCAGCCAACATCTGTTGCCGGCGATCGAGGAATGTGCGGCGGCCGGCGTCGGCGCATGCGTGATCATCACCACCGGCTTTGCCGAGGCGGACGACGCCGGCGCGGAATTGCAGCAGCGCATCCTGGATATCGCGACACCAGTCGGCATGCGGATTGTCGGTCCGAACTGCATGGGACTGATCAATCCTGGCTGGCAACTGGCGCTGTGCTCGTCGGTGGTACTGGACACCGAACGGCTGCTGACACGGACGCATCGGGCTGGTCAGCCAGAGCGGCGCGCTGATGGTCTCGCTGTTCGATCGCGCCGCGGGCGACGGCATCGGCTTCAGTGCCTGCGTCTCGCTGGGCAACCAGTCGGATCTGGAGATCTGCGATTTCGTCGAGTACTTCATCGACGATCCCGCCACCGATGCAGTGTGTGTCTATATCGAAGGTTTGCGCGATCCGCAGCGCTTTGTGCGCGCCGCGGCTGCCTGTCGCGCTGCCGGCAAGCCGATGGTGGTGCTGAAGACCGGCAAGACGGAAGACGGCGTGCGTGCCGCGCGTTCGCACACCGCCAGCCTCGCCGGCAGTTACGATACTTTCGCCGCGGTTTGCCGGCGCGCATGGCGTGGTGCTGGTGGATGATCCCGGTCACGATGGTCCGCGTCGCCGATCTGTTGCTGCGGTATCCGCGTCTGACCGCGGAGGGCATCGGCATTCTGTCCGGTTCCGGCGGTGGCGCCGGCATCATGGTCGATCGGGTCGTTGCCGCGGGGCTGCGTCTGGCGCGGCTGTCATCGCAGACCCGCGCCGCATTGGGCCAGCTTCTGTTGCCGCCGCAGGCCGATAATCCGGTCGATCTTGGCGGCCGTCTTGCCCGGCCAGCCCGATGACATCGCCGCACCGGCATTGCGCAGCCTGGTGGCCGATCCGGATGTCGGTGTTCTGCTGATGTATCTGACCTCGATGCCATTCTTTGAGGCACGCACACGGACTTTGGCGACCGAGGCATTGGCGGGCGGCAAGCCCGTGGTGGCGTTGATGCTGCCCGGGCCTGCCGGTGACCGTCCGCGCGCGGTGCTTCGCGACGTCGGTTGCCCGTATTTCGATTCAGCGGAAGACCTGTTGGCGGCAATGCGCGGCCTGTTCGACTATCACCGGATGGCGGCGGAGCACGGTGGACGAAGCCGCGAACGTCCGGCCGATCTGCCGACCACGCTGCCCGGCGTTGCACGAACTTCCGCGTCTTGTCGGCGCCTACGGCATTCCGGTTCCCGCCGCGGTCACCTGCACGACATGCGAACAGGCGATCGAGGCTGCCGCGGCGCTCGGTTACCCGATGGTGTTGAAGGGCATCGTCACCGGCGTGACGCACAAGACCGACCTGGGCCTGGTGAAGACCGGCGCTGCGCGACTGCGACTGCCGTGAACGCCGCATGGCAGGACATCGCGGCGTCGGTCGCGGCGCATGGTCTGGCCGACAGATTCGACCGGCGTGCTGCTGCAACAGCAAGTGGCGCCCGGATTGGAATTGATCGCATCGATACGCCACGATCCGCAGTTCGGTCCGTTCGTTCTGGTGGGCGCCGGCGGCACGCTGGTCGAACTGATGCGCGATGTCGCCTCGGCGCCCGCGCCACTGTCACACGCCGGCGCGCGGCGTCTGGTACGCAGCTTGCGTAGCGCAGCGCTGCTGGACGGCTGGCGTGGCAGCCCGGCGCGTGACGTCGATGCGATCGTCGATGCGCTGGTGCGGTTGAGCTGGCTGGCGGTCGATCTCGGCACGCGCCTGGTCGATCTGGAGATCAATCCCCTGATCGCAGGGGACGGTCGGGACCGGCGTGTGCGCGGTCGATCTGCGCGCGACCTGGGACAGGAAGGGGACTGACGGATCATGAAGAAAATCTGCGACGTCATGGTCCTGCTGGCCGGGTTGACATCCGTTGGCGCGCCGCAGGCCTTCGCGCAGGCCAGCTGCACGCCAAAACTTGGCCATCCGCCCTTGGCGCGCAAGGGCATGCTGATCGCCGCGATCAATCCGACGGTCGCGCCGATCCAATACATCGATGACGATGGCAACATCATCGGCCTCGACGTCGATCTGGGCAATGCAATCGCCAAGCGGCTCTGCCTGAAGATGGAATTCCAGAGCACGCAATTCGCCACGATGATCCCGATCCTGAAGGAGGGTCGGATCGACATGATCAACTCCTTCATGTTCTACACGCCGGAACGCGCGGCCCAGGTGCTGATGGTGCCGTATGGCGCCTCAACGATGGCGATCGTGGTCGGCGAAGAAGAACACCGATACGATCACCGGCCCGGAATATTTTTCCGGCAAGCGCTTCGGCGTGGAGCTTGGCACCGTCGATCTGAAGGACGCCCAGGCGGCCAGTGACGGCGTTGGAGAAGGCCGGCAAGCCGGCGATCGACATCCATACATTCGGCACCTATGCCGACGTGCTGCAGGCGCTCGAGGCCGGCCAGGTGGATGGTGCGTTCATCGGCACGGAGCAGGCGTTCTATTATCGCCGCAAGGGCCAGGACTTTTTCCGCATCGCGCTGACCGGCTATGATCCGCACGCCGAAGCGCTGGCGTTCAAGGATCCGGCGCTGGCCGATGCCGTCGTGACGGTGATGAACGACATGCACGCCGACGGCACGATGGACAAGATATTCAAGCCGTACGGCCATTGCCTGCTGCCGGGGCCGTACAAGGTCACCTCCGGCGCCATCTGCCGACGCCGGACAGTGCCCGCCGCAAACGCAGTGACGCAGGTGTCGCGCTCAGGCGGCGCGGCTGCGTTTCGGATATGCCAGGCCAAGATGGTCCCGCAGCATCGTGCCTTCGTACTCGGTGCGGAACAGACCGCGGCGTTGCAGCACCGGAACCGCCTGATCGACGAACACGTCGAGCTCGTCGGGGAAATAGGCCGGCATGATGTTGAAACCGTCGCAGCCGCCGGTTTCGAACCAGAAGCTGCATGTGATCGGCAAGCTGCTCGGGCGTGCCGACAAACGTGCCATGCGACCGCGACTTCGCAACCAGGTTGGCGCAGGCGCGGACCGTCAGGCCTTCGCGTTCGGCGCGATCCAGCAGGCTGACCACGCGCGGCGTGAAGGCCTGGTCCGATGCGCGGATGTCGTCGCACGGCAGCCTGGCATCCAGCTCGTAGTCGTACAGCCGGAACCGCATCTGTTCGCTGAGCATCCAGACGCCGACCGCGGGCAGAATGAGCTCGTCCAGCTCGGCTTCCTTGCGTTTCGCTTCCTGTTCGGTCGAGCCCAGGATGGGCGACAAGCCCGGGCAACACTTTCAGCGTGTCCGGGTGAGCGGCCGTATTTCGGCATGCGCTCCTTGACCGCGGCACGATAGGCGCGGGCTTCGTCCAGCTTGCTCTGCGCGGCGAAGATCGCCTCACCCACCATGGCGGCAAATTCGATGCCCGACGGCGAGCCACCGGCCTGCACCAGCACCGGCCAACCCTGTGGCGGGCGCGGCAACTCCAATGCGCCACGCACTGAAAAGAAGCGGCCCTGGTGGTCGATCGGGTGGATCCGTGCGGGATCGGCGAATATGCCGCGCGCGGCGATCCGCAACCAGCGCATCATCGTCCCAACTATCCCACAGCGCGGTGCAGATATCGATGAACTCCTTCGCGCGTTCGTAGCGAAGGGTTTTCTCCATGTGGCTCTTCTGGCCAAAGTTGTAGGCGGCATCATCGTTGGCGGTGGTGATGATGTTCCATCCGGCTCGGCCGTTGCTGATATGGTCCAGCGAGGCAAAGCGCTCGGCGATGTAATAGGGTTCGTTGTAGGTGGTCGACAGCGTCGCCACGAACCCCAGGCATTCGGTAACGGCGGACAGCGCCGAAGTGATCGAGATCGAGTCGATATTGTTCAGGCCGCCTTCGCGGATCACGCGACCATCCCGCTCGCGCGCGGCCAGCATGTCGCCGACGAAGAACAGGTCGAACTTGCCGCGCTCGGCTGTCATGCGCCGCCTGGCGGTAGTAGTCGATGCCCGCGATGCCATGCGGGTCAACTGCGGGATGCCGCCATCCGGCGATGTGATGGCCCGCCGGATAGATGAACAGGCCGAGATGCAGGCGCGGCTTTCATGGCCGCGCGCTCCACCGCGGCGCCGCGTACTGGCTGCGCGGACGTGCCAGGCCGAGATGCTCGCGCAGGGTCGTTGCCGGTGTATTCGCTGCGGAACGACGCCGTGCTGCCGCAGCAGCGGGATCACCGCGTCAACCAGCAGATCCAGATCGATCGGCAACACCGCCGGCAGCAGATTGAATCCATCGCAGGCGCCGGTCGTTGTGCCACGCGATCAACAACGTCGCGAACTGTTCGGGCGTGCCGACAAAGCGCGACGACGGACATCCGGTGCCGGCGGCGACCAGCGCGTCCAGCTCGGCGGCACGGCGCTGCGCCACGGCCTCGGTTTCACCCAGCACAAACATCATGTTGGCGAGAATGCGCAAGGTCTCGGGCCGGCGCGCGCGATCAGCCGCCAGCGCGTGCAATTCCTGATAGCGTGCGGCCGCCAACGGCAGCGACGCGCACGATGTCAGCACCACATCGGCGGTGGCCGCGGCAAATTGCCGGCCGATCGCCGATGTCGGATCGGCTTGCACCAACACGGGATTGCCCTGCGGCGGCCGCGGTACATTCAACGGACCGCGCACCGAAAACGCCTGCCGACATGATTGATCGGATGCACCAGTTCCGGATCGACGAACATGCCGCTCGCCTTGTCGAGCGCGAATGCCTCGTCTTCCCAACTGTCCCAAAGTTGCCTCGACCACATCGATGAATTCGCGCGGCCTGCGCGCAATACGCCGCTGGATCATCCAGTTCGGCTGGCGCGGCCGATGCGCGGCGCCAGCGCATCGAGTGCCGAACATGCGCACGATCCAGGCGGTGCGCCCATACGACAGATGATCCAACGTGGCGAACACCCGCGCCACATTGATACGGCTCGGTGTAGTCCACCGTCCACGCGGCGCCGAGCCCGATCTGCCGCGTGACGCCGATCAGCGACCCGAGCAGCGGCAACGGATCAAGCTGCATGGTGTTCGCACGGCCACTCTCGGCGATCGCGGGACCATCGACCGGCACGCCCAGCAGGATCGCATCCAGCCTGCCGCGCTCCGCGGTGCGCGCCATCGCCTGGATCGCGGCGGCATCGGGCCGCGCCGGCAGTCGGCGAGACACGCCACGCAGCCGGATGATAGCCGCTGCCCGCAAGCGAGACAGTCAGATGCAGGTCCATGCTCAGATGCCTCCCGTCACCAGGCGCAGGAATTTCTGCGTGCGCTCATTGCGGGGGTTGTTCACCAACTCGGCGGGCGTGCCTTCCTCGATGATCATGCCGCTGTCCATGAACAGGATGCGATCGGCCGCCTTGTTGGCGAACTGGATCTCGTGAGTGACGATGATCATCGTCATGCCCTGCCGCGACAGGTCCAGCATCACCTGCAGCACCTCGTGCACCATTTCCGGATCGAGCGACGATGTCGGTTCGTCGAACAGCATGACCTTCGGATGCATCGCCAGCGCACGGGCGATCGCGACGCGCTGCTGCTGGCCGCCGGACAACTGGTCGGGATACGACGCCGCCTTGTCCTCCAGCCCGACCAGCGCCAGCAGACCACGCGCGCGTCCTCGGCTGCCTTGGTCCTGGTTGGTGCGCAGCACCTGGACAGGACCGGACATCACGTTGTCCAGCGCGGTCATGTGGCTGAACAGGTTGAACTGCTGGAACACCATGCCGATCTGCCGGCGCTGCTCGGACAGTGTCGCGTCGGACACCGCGACCTGGCCGGTCATTGCCGGCGCGATAGCCCAGCAGTGCGCCATCGATCCGCACCCAGCCTCGCATCGGGCGCGTCGAGATGATTGATGGTGCGCAGGAACGTGCTCTTGCCGCTGCCGCTCGGCCCGACGATCACCACGACCTCGCCCTTGCGGACCTTCAGGTCGACGCCTTGCAGCACATGGTTGTGGCCGAAGTATTTGTGGATGCCATGGGCTTCCACCATCCAACCCGGTCGGGCTGGCACCCTTGTCAGGTGGCATCATGTGACAGCACCGCCTCGTTCAGTTGGAGTTGCGGCGCCTTGTCGCGCGACCGGTTCGATGCCGTCACCGAGCGGGAGAAGTGCGCCTCCAGCCGATGCTGCACAAAACCCCATAGCGTGGTGAGCAGCAGATAATACAACGCGGCGACGATGAAGATCTCCAGCACCTTGAACTGCACCTGGATCAGCAGCTCGGTGCGGCGCAGCAGTTCCTCCATCGAGATCACCGAGGCGAGCGACGAGGTCTTCATCAGCCCGTTGAACGCGTTGCCGAGCGGCGGAATGATGATGCGCAGTGCCTGCGGCATCACGACCACGCGCATCGTCGTGGTCCGCGTCATGCCGATCGCGCGCGCTGCCTCGAACTGGCCGCGCGGCACCGCGGAGATGCCGGCGCGGATGATCTCGGCCAGATAGGCGCCCTCGTTCACGCCCAGGCCGATCAGCGCCGATGGAATGACACCCAGTGTGATGCCAAGCTGCGGCAGGCCGGTATAGATGATGATGAGCTGCACCAGCACCGGCGTGCCGCGGAACAGCCAGACATAGAACGAAGCGGGTTGGCGGATCAGCTTATGGCGCGACATGCGCATCAAGGCGGCGAGCAGGCCGCATGCCAAGCCGATGAGCATCGCGCCGATCGACAGGGCCAGCGAGATGCCGGCGCCCTTGATCAGATAGAGACTGTGCAGATAGTGGAAAAAGGTCTCCCAGTCCCACATGGCTATGATCCCTATAGACGCGCCGGCTGCCGCTGGAATATGGCAGCAAGCGGCATGCCACCAGCGGTTTCGATGTTGGGGAAAAACTGCAGCGCCGCAAAATCCGTCATGCTCGCGAAGGCAAGGAGCGAGCATCCGGAGCCTGCTGGGAACGAATGCCGCGCGGTCGCAACAAGTCGGCTCATCGCGAGCGAGAACCTAAAGCTCCGGCCGCCTCTCGCGCGTGCCAGCGGCCTGTTCGAACTGATGGCCGACGCGCAGAACTGTCGCATCGGCCCACGCTGGCCCCATGATCTCAAGGCCCAGTGGCAGACCGGCCGTGGTGAACCCGCCGCACACCACCATCGACGGGATGGCGGCAACATTCGCCACGGTCGTGAGCAGTGGCCGCGAAAATCCGTCATCCGGCCGCTGTTCGGTGAGCATCGGCGCGGCGCCCGCGGTCGGCACCGCGATCAGCACATCGAACTTCTCGAACGCCTGCGCGGTGATGGCGATCAGATCGCTGCGCCGGCGCTGTGCCGCGATGTAGTCGGCCGCGCGGACCAGTGCGCCCGCCAGCACGCGCACGCGAAATGCGCGCGAATAGTCCGACAGTCGCTGCTTCAGCGTTGCCTCGTGCAGTGCGTACGCCTCGGACGAGATGATCACCCGGCCGACCGCGTTGTATTCCTGCACGGCGGGCAGCGTGGCGTCGTCAACCCGGCAGCCGAGCCCCTTCAGGGTGGCGACCGCCCGGTTGACCATCTGCAGCATCTCTGTCGAGGCTGGCACATCGTGCTCGTAGAAGCGCCGCAGCAGGCCAACGCGCAGCCCCTTCACGGGAGCAGCGATGGCGCCGGCGTATGACACCTTCGGCACGGCCACGGACGCCGGATCGAGCGGATCATGACCGGCCAGCGCATCCAGCAGGATCGCACAGTCCTGCGCGGTCCATGCCATAGGGCCGGCGGTGTCCAGGCTGGGCGCCAGCGGGATGACGCCACGGCGCGAGACCAGGCCCGGCGTCGGCTTGATGCCGGCAATGCCGCAATACGCCGCCGGCAAGCGGATCGAACCGCCTGTGTCCGAACCCAATGCCCCCAGCGCCATCCCAGCCGCCACCGCCGCGCCCGAACCCGAGCTGGATCCGCCGGTGAAGCGCCGGGTGTCCCAGGGATTGCGCGCCGGCGGCCAGGGCAGGTCGAACGCCGGGCCACCGATCGCGAATTCATGCGTCGCCAGCTTGCCCAGCATGACCGCTCCCTCGGCATGCAGTCGTCGCACTGTCTCGGCGTCCTGCTTCGGCACGTTGTCCGCCAGGATCCGCGAATGCGCCGTAGTGCGCACGCCGGCAGTCTCGTAAATGTCCTTGTATGCCAGTGGGATGCCAAGCAACGGAGACCTGCTGCCCGCCATGACTGCACGTTCCGCAGTGCGCGCATCGGCGAGGGCCTGGCGCTCGGTGACCAGCAGAAAAGCGTTCAGCCGCGGGTCGACCGTCTCGATCCGGGCCAACAATTCCTTCACCAGGTCTACCGGCGAAAGTCGCTTCGCGGCGATCAACCGGCCGGCCTCTGCGATGGTAAGGAACGGTGGAGCGCCGCCTTTCATCGCCTGGGACGGGCGGTTTTGCGTCCTGCCGACTTGGCGGCTTTCCGCTTGGGCGTCGCCTTGCGCGTTGCTTGCGCTTTCGACTTGGCTTTCAACGCAGTGGCCGCGCGCGGCGCAGCCGCCTTGCGTTTGGCGCGGCCCTTGGCCTTCGTCCTGGCGGCGGGCTTGGGCCGGGCGATAGGCTGCTGGCGCTTGGCCGCTGCGCTGGAAGGCGATGTGGCTACCGGCCCGACGGGCGGCGCCAGATGAAATGAGTAAGCCATGTCGTCGGCCAGCGGCCGGTCGTGCGGGATGCTGGCGATCAGCCCGGCAACCTGCCGCCAGGCCAGGACGAGGTCCGCCACCTGACCAGGGTTCAACACCAATCCTGCGCGCGAGAGCAGAAGTTGCATCTCCCCCGGGCTGATCGGCGGGACGGACATGGCCGGAGACGCGGGCATGCGAATCGAGAACCCTTTCGAAACGGCTGAGAAACCCTAGTCAGCCGTGCCCGCAGCGGCAAGCCGGACTGCCGCGCTTTCTTCCCCGACCGGCTCAACGCGCTGGCCAGATGCCTCCTCGAACACGTGCAATTGCCCGACCTGCGGCCGCACCTCCAGCCGATCACCGGGTGGCGCGGGACCGACCAGTTTGACCACGAGCGATTGCTCCTGGCCACCGGTCAGGTGCCCGTGCACGAGGGTTTCCGAGCCCAGTGGCTCGATCAAATCGATCAGCAGGTCGAGCCCCGGGCCAGGTTCCAGATGCTCTGGCCGGATGCCGATGGTCAGCTTACGGCCATCCGGACCCTGCCGCCTGCCATCGACGAATGGAATAAGCGGACCGGCGGCCAGTTGCGCCGCCGCACCGTCGCGCGCCAACTCGGCCGGCAAAAAGTTCATCGTCGGCGCGCCGATGAAGCCCGCGACATAGGTGTCCGCCGGGCGCTCGAACACCTCCATCGGCGTGGCCAGTTGCGCCGGCCGGCCCTGGTGCAGCACCAGCAGGCGATCCCCCAGTGTCATCGCCTCGACCTGATCGTGCGTTACATACAGGCTGGTGACGCCAAGCCGGCGCTGTAGCCGGCGGATCTCGGCACGCATCTGCAGGCGCAGCTTGGCGTCCAGATTGGACAGCGGTTCGTCGAACAGGAACGCCTTGGGGTGGCGCACGATCGCCCGCCCCATCGCCACCCGCTGCCGCTGCCCGCCGGAGAGTTGCCGCGGCTTGCGTTCCAGCAGCGCGCCGAGGCCGAGCAACTCGGCTGCCTCGTCCACGCGCTGGCGTATGTCATCGCGGGCGAGGCCGCGAATGCGCAGACCATACGCCATGTTGTCGAATACGGTCATGTGCGGATAGAGCGCGTAGTTCTGGAACACCATGGCCATGTCGCGCTCGGACGGATCGAGATTGGTCACGTCGCGACCGCCGAGAATGATGTGGCCGGCGGTGGGTCGTTCCAGCCCGGCGACCAGGCGCAGCAAGGTCGATTTGCCGCAGCCCGAGGCGCCGACGATGACCAGCATCTCGCCATCGGCCAGCGTCAGGTCGATGCCGTGCAGCACGTCGACCAGGCCAAAGCTTTTCCGCAGTCCGGAGAGTTCCAGGGTCGCCATGGGGGGAGAGTGCCATCTTAGTAGTGGCCCGGGGCAATCATGGTCCGGTGACGACACGGACAATGGGACGACGCGGCAGCTACACCCGCCGCAGCAGGAACAACCCCTGCTCGCCGAACAGATTCGCCAGCCGAGGTGCCCGACGCCATGGCGTGCGACCGCCCTCGTCATCGGCGGCGAGCCAGCTTTCCACCGCGTATCCCTCATGCGCGCACAGGTCGAAGAAGTCGCGGATGGTGCACGGATGGATGTTCGGCGTCTCGTGCCAAGGCCGATCCCAGGCCGGCGTGACCGGCATGCGGCCCTTGCTGAGCAACTGCCAACGCACCAGCCAGTGGCCGAAATTCGGGAAACTCACCACTGCACGCGCGCCGATGCGCAGCATCTGGCCCAGCACCGCGCGCGGCCGCTCTACCGCCTGTAGCGTGCGCGACAGCACCACGTAGTCGAACGCGCCATCCGGGTAGTGCGCCAGATCGGTGTCGGCGTCGCCGTGCATCACCGGCATGCCGTGCGCCACCGAGCGGATCACCTCGGCCATGTCGATCTCGATACCGCGCGCGTCGCAACCCTTGGTGCGGGACAGGTAGTCGATCAGCGAGCCATCGCCACTGCCGATATCGAGCACGCGCGACCCAGGCGCGATCATCTCGGCGATAAGCCGCAGATCGACGCGCATGTTCTTGGCGACGAAGCGAACCGGGTCGTGCGTGGTCATGGTTGGCAACGATTCCGGTGCGTGCGCCGCCGCCCCTGGAACGACGCCCAGGGGCGGCTTGCCGGCATACGCCTTACCGGGTTCAGACCGGATCCCACGGATACACGTCGCGTGTGCGCTCCAGCGGCGTGAAGCTGTTCTTCACCGCCGGCAGCCAGCTCTCGGCCAGCTTCTCCGGTGTCCAGCCGTCGGTGCGCGCCATGATGCGGATCGGCCGCGGCTGGTTGTACAGGTAGATTTCATTGCCGCGCACGCCGAGTATCTGGCCCGACACGCCCTCCGCCGCATCGGTCCCCAGGAACGCGATCAACTGCGCGATGTGGTCCGGACGTGTCCTCTCGGCGCGCGCCTTCAACTGTTCCTCGCTCTGCCCCGGCACGGTTTCGATCATGCGGCGAGAACGCGTGCGGCCCGATGCAGTTGGAGCGGATCTTGTAGCGCTGCATGTCCATCGCGATGCAGCGCGACAAGCCGGCGATGCCCAGCTTCGCCGCGCCGTAGTTGGTCTGCCCGACGCTGCCGATCAGACCGGAGGTCGAGGTGATGTGCACGAAGCAGCCGCTCTCCTGCTTGCGGAAATGCGGCACCGCGGCGCGGCTGACATAGAACGCGCCGTACAGGTGCACCTTGATGACCGCGTCCCATTCCTCGGGCGACATGTAGTGGAACATGCGATCCCGCAGAATGCCGGCGTTGTTCACCACCATGTCGATGCGGCCGAAATTGTCGATCGCGGTCTGCACGATCTTCTGCGCGTTCTCCCACTCGGCCACGCTGTCGGTGTTGGCCACCGCGCGGCCCTGGCCGTTGGCCTGGGCGATTTCCGCCACCACCTGCTGCGCCGGGCCGACATCGTGGCCTTCGCCGGTGACCGCCGCGCCGACATCGCACACCACCACCTTGGCGCCGTTCGCCGCCAGGCAGATCGCGGTCGCGCGCCCAATCCCTCGGCCCGCACCGGTGACCACGGCGACCTTGCCGTCAAGCATTCCAGCCATTCGCGTTTCTCCCCTTCGATCTGGATGGACCGAGAATGCGCCGGGGCGCCGCGTGTGTCATCCTCCCCCGAGACGGGACATGAACAGGTGGCACATGGAGCTTGGATTTCTCGGCCTCGGCCAGATGGGTGCGGCGATCGCGGAACGCCTGGAAGCGGACGATGTGCGGCTGCACGTGTTCGATCCGAATCCGGTGGCGGTCGCGCCATTCGTGCTGCGCGGCGCGGTGGACGAAGCATCGGCCGCCGCGGTGGCTGCCGCGGCGCCGATCGTGTTCGCCTGCCTGCCGAATGGCACGGTGAGCGAGAGCACGGCGTCCGAGGCCGCTGAGTCATCGACCCTTCGGATCTACGTGGAGATGTCAACTATCGGCAGCGTTCCGATGGCGCATATCGCGGAGATGCTGGCGGGGCGAGATGTCACGCTGATCGATTGTCCGATCAGTGGCGGCCCGAAGGGCGCGCGCGCCGGCACCTTGTCGGTGATCGCCGCGGGGCCGAGCGCGGCGATGGATGAAATCCGGCCATTGCTTCAGCGAATTGGCAAGAACCTGTTTGAGGTGGGCGAGCGTCCCGGCCAGGCGCAGTTGATGAAGCTGGTGAACAACCTGATCAGTGCCGCCAACATGGCGACAGCATTCGAGGCGTTGGTGCTGGGCGCGAAGGGCGGGCTCGACCCGGACATGATGGTGGACGTGATCAACGTCTCGACCGGCCGCAACAGCGCTACGCTGGACAAGGTGCCGAAGGCGGTGCTGCCCGGGACGTTCGATTATGGCGCCAAGCTGTCCACAATGGTGAAGGACATCGCGCTCGGGTTGAAGGAAGCCGAAACGCTGGGCGTGCCGATGTGGGTGCATGAAATGGTCGACCAGCTGTGGCGGTTCGGCGCCACACAGGGGTTGGGCGAGGCGGACATCACCTCGCTGATCCACGTGCTGGAAGGCTGGGCCGGCGTGGAAGTGCGCAGCCGGGGGGAATAGCATAATGGTCCGCTGCGGTCAGCAGACCGGTGACCACACGCATGTGCGCCGCACACAGGTCAATCGGTCGAAGGTGACGTCGACGGGCCTGGGATTGCTCTACTCCGCTCGCAATGGCTTCAACGGCTGGCCCAATCAGCGTTTGTCACGTTCCCCGTAATGCCCTGGCGTCACACCGCGCCTACTTCTTCTGCACGTCCGCCCCGCTCAGCACGAATTGCGCAAGCGCCTGGCCGAGACATTGGTTCAGCGTATCCAGCGCCTTGTCGCGACCGGTCTTCGGGGTGCGCTCCAGATCGACCACACCGTCATTGGTCCAGGCACGCATCAGGTCGAAGCGACGGAACAGGGCAACGCCGGGCATCGTCGTCGACCTGCTCCATCACGCCCTCGTACGGATCAAGGTCGGTGTTGGCGCGCAGGAAGCGACTGAACTGCGGGTCGACCAGGACCAGATCGCCGCCCGAATCGCGCACCAGTTCCGCGCCGGTATGCAGCACGTCCAGCATGCGATCCGGCTGCAATCCGCGCACCGCCTCCACCGTGCCGGTCTGCCACAACACCAACGGGTAATGCTGCTGCTTCAGCGCGGTTTCGAGCAGCGGCAGCATCTCCTCGGCCGTCAGTCCGCGGCCGCCGCGGACGGTAACGTGGAACACCACATCGGGCAGCGCTGCGTGCAAGGCGCCGATCATGTGCCAGGGGAACGACGCACCTTGAGTGCCGCTGGTGTGCAGCCCGCTCGCGGTCACTGCCCCGACGGTGGTTGCGGAACCCACGGCGAGGACCTCGATCGGGCCGCCGGCAGCGATTGCCGCGCCGAACTGTGCCAGCGCGCTGTTGGCAGTGAGAAATTCGGCGGGCCGCACCGCAGGCGTTGGCCAACTCGCTGCCGGCCCGCGACGGTACCGGCAACGCAAGGATGGCGCAGACGAGAATGCTCGAGGCCAGGCGGCGCATGCGAGGCTATCCGGTATCAGTCCTGCGCGTCCGCGGGCAAGGCGGCCGGTTGCCGCTGGCTCTGCGCTGCGCCCCTTGCTGCGATACCACGCCGCCAAACCGGCCACCGCCACCATCGCCACCGCGCCGAACTCGTTCACCCCCACCTGCATCGCCGCGGTATCATCGAACTCCAGACCCAGCCGGGCGATGAAGCCGAAGAAGATGCCGGAGCAGAACACCGGCAGCGAGTTCTGTCCGAGCAGAACCAGCATTGACGCCAAGCGGGAGCGCAGCCATGCGGCATCCCTCGGCACCAGACGAATCGTCAGCCAGGCGAGCGACAGGATGGAGAACAGGCGGAAGGGATGCAGCCCGGTCTTGTCCTCGGTGATGACGAAGCGGATCACCGGCGCCGGCATCAAGGCCAGGATCGCGCGGATGGATGTCGATGACCCAGATAACGATGATCCCGGCGAGCAGCACCAGCACCGAGAGCAGATCGATCGGCCAGCGCAGCCGCGGCATCTGCGGTGGCGAATACGACAGGATGGCGCCGATCATGAACAGAAGCTGCCAGGCGAATGGATTGAAGAACCATCCGTCGCCCGCCCAGGCAGGCAGATTGAGCCCGGTGAAACGAACCACCAGCGTAGCCCGTCAGGGACACGGCGAAAAGCAGTGCCGGCTTGCGCAGCAGAGGCAGCGTGATGGCGAAGATCAGCAGCAGCGCCACATACAGCGGCAGAATGTTCAGCAGATTTGGCTGAAACCGCAGCAGCAGTGCCTCGAGCAAGGCGCGATACGGCGCATCGGCCAGCACGTCCAGCCGCGTTTCCTCCAGATATGACACCCGATCGAGCGCGGTAGCCGAGTACGCCACCTGCGCCGTGTAGACGACGAACAGGAAGATGTGGGCGACATACAGGGTCCAGGCACGACGCAGCGTATCGGCAGCGGCATACAGGTAACCCTGGCGGTTCATGACCGAGCCATAGGCCATGCCCGCGCCGAAGCCGGCGAGCAGCACGAACACCTCGGTCGCATCGCACATGGCGAAATTGCGCAGGCTGTAGTCGCCGAGTACGTCGCCCGGGATGTGGTCGGTGTAGATCCACCACAACGCGAGGCCGCGGAAGAAATCCACGCGGAGGTCGCGATTCCGGTTGCTGCGGATCAACTGCATGCTTCCCCTCTGCGCCGCTATGTGGGGCGGCGGCAAGCAGAGGCAAAGCGTGCAGCACGCGGCCGTGCAGCCAGCCTTTGGCGACAAAGTGTTACGCGCCGAGCAGGGCGCGGGCGGCGGCCTCCACGTCGGCAGCGGCGGCGCAGGCGGGATGCCGGGACAGCAGCGGGGTCTGACGGCGAATTGCGTCGCGCACCCGATCGTCTCGGCGGATTACGCCAGCGAGGGACGGCGCATGGCCAAGGAACGTCTGGCAGGCTCGCTGCAATGTCGCGAAGGTTCGTTCGCCGGCCTGTTGCGTGGTGGCCTGATTGACCACGACGCGGGCATCTCCGCCGGGCCGGTCCAGCGGCATACAGCTTCAGCACGGCGTACGCGTCGGTCAGGCTGGTGGGCTCTTCGGTGGCCAGCACCAGCAGCGTGTCGGCCCAGGCGGACATCCGGCGGACCCCCCGATCCAGGCCGGCGCCGAGGTCGAGCAGGACGATATCGTAACGCTCGGCCGCCTCGCGCAGCGCGGCCAGCGTGCGTTCCAGGGCAGCCGGATCGACAGCCGACAACGCGCCGGAACCGGAACGCCCAGCGACGATGTCGAACCCGCCATCGGCGTGATGCAGCGTCGTTTCGGCCAGCGTGGCGCTGCCTGCGACGATGCCGGCCAGATCGCGCTGCGGTGTCAGGCCCAGCTGGATGTCGACGTTGGCAAGCCCCAGGTCGGCGTCGAACAGCAGGACCCGCATGCGTTCCCTGGCGAGAGCGTGGGACAGCGTGATGGCGAACCAGGTCTTGCCGACCCCGCCTTTGCCTGAGGCGATGGCGATGATGCGGCCTGTGGTCATTTGCGGGGTTCCGAACCAGGGATTGCGAGCAGTGCGAGCGGCGAGCCAGCCGGGGGTGATGGGCAGCAGCCCGTCGGCCGCTCCGGGGCCGATGCCGGCCTCGGTGAGCGCCAGACTGCGCACCGGCGGATGCCGCCAGGATGCCGCCCAGGCGATGGGCCAGATCGAACCGCGTGGCCACCAGCAATTTGGCGCCCGCCGAGGCGTAGGCGAGCGCGAGGTCAGTTGCTTCCGCCACATCCAGGCCGGCGGGCAGCACCAGCACGACGGCAGCGTCCGCCGTGGCGGCCAATGCCGCCAACTCGTCCAGTTGGCTCGGATCGAATGGGTCGTAGCCCGGCGTGTCGATCAGGACCGGAACCGCGTGCTGCCGCTGGGTCAGTGCCCGGCCGAGTGTGACCGGATGGCTGGCGACGATCAGGCTGATCCCAAGCAGTTTGGTGAAGGCGGCGAGTTGTTCGGTGGCGCCGGCACGCTTGCCATCGGCGGTGATCACCATCGGGGCCACGCTGGCCATCACCAACCTGGTCGCCAGTCGGACGATGGTCAGGGTCTTGCCAGCGCCAGGCGGTCCGACCAGCAGCAGCGGCCGCTCGCCGGGGTCCAGCGGCAACGGGGCGAACTGCATCGCACCGGTCAGGGCAACGTCGAGCGCGCCATATTGCAGGGCTGCGTAAAGGGCGGCGTGGAACCGCGTGGAAGTCCAGCGCAGCGAGCCGGGCGAGGTCGGGCGGCGCCAACGGCGGTGGCGCCTCATCCGGTTCCAGCGCGGCGGTGACTTCCACGCCTTCGCCGACACGCCGGGTGGCAAGGATCAGCGCATTGTCACCCAACTCGGCGCGGATCCGTGCCATCGCCCCGGCCATGGTGGCCGCCCGGTAGATTTTCAGACGCATGGCGGGATGCGGGTATAGCGATGCTGGGAACTATTCCCCACCGACAAGGTGCGGGGGAGCAGCCGCAAACACGGCACACCCCAGCTCCTTATGGGCAGGGGGGACAAGTTGTCAGAATGTCTCATATCGTGCCCACCGTGCGGATCCGCGCGCGTGGATAGATCTCCGACTGGGCGAGTACCGGCGTCGTAGGGCGAATCCGCTCGACAATGGCGCGCACGTGGCTGCGGATGCCGCCCGACGTCAGCAGCACCGGCGACTCGCCGGCACTCGCCGCGGTCTCGAACACCGCGCGCAGCCGCTGCATGAATTCCTGTAGCCGGCTGGGAGGCATTGCGAGCTGACGATCTTCGGCCGATCCGCTCAACGCCTCCGCGAATTCCGCCTCCCATTCGGCCGACAGCGTGACCAGCGGCAGATAGCCGCCTGCTCCGATATGACTGTCGCTGATCTGCCGGGCGAGCCGCGCGCGGACATGCGCGACGATCGCCGGAATGGCGCGCGCGGCACCGCCGCAGGCCTCCTGGATGCCCTCGAGGATCGTTGCCAGGTCGCGGATGGAAACCCGTTCTGACAGCAGCGTCTGCAGCACCCGTTGCACGCCGCCGGCGGTTATCTGCGACGGGATCAGGTCCGCCACCAGTTTCTGTTGCTCACGCGGCAGTTCGTCGAGCAGCTTCTGCGTTTCCGCATAAGACAGCAGTTCCGCCATGTTTTCCCGCACCACCTCCGTCAGGTGGGTGGTCAGCACGCTGGGCGGATCGACGACGGTGCAGCCGCGGAACAGCGCCTCTTCCTTGATCGACGGATCGATCCACATTGCCGGCAGGCCGAACGCGGGCTCGCGCGTCGGTTCGCCCGCGACACCCGGCGTCGCACCTTTCGGATCCATCGCCAGCAGCATGGTCGGGCGCAATTCGCCAGTGCCTGCCTCGATCTCCTTGACGCGGATCGAGTAGCGGTCGGCAGCCAACTGCATATTGTCCTGGATGCGCACGGGCGGCAGGACGAAACCCATCTCGGACGCGATCGACCGGCGCATGCCCTTTGATCTGCTCGGTCAGTCGCGGGCGTCTCGCCGCCCGCCAGCGTCAGCAATCCATAGCCCAGTTCCAGGCGGATCATGTCGATGCGCAGCGCGTCGCTGATCGGTGCCTCCGTCACGACCGGCGCCAACGGTGTGGCCGCGGCCGCTGCACCGGGCGGGTTCTTGTGGCGGAACCAGGCGCCGCCGCCTGCCAGCCCGGCCAGCGCCAAAAACGGCAGCGCGGGCAGACCTGGCAGCAGCGCGAGCACTGTCGCCGCGCCGGCTGCCATGGCGAGCGGCTTCGGACTGCGGCCAAGCTGCCGGATCAGCGCGACATCGGCGGTGCCTTCCATGCCGCCCTTGGTCACCACGATGCCGGCGGCAGTGGAGACCAGCAGCGCAGGGATTTGCGACACCAGCCCGTCGCCCGCGGTGAGTGTGGTGAAGGTGGCGGCGGCGTCGGAGAACGACATGCCGTGGCGCACCAACCCGATCGTCAGGCCGCCCAGGATGTTGATCACTGTGATGATCAGAGCCGCGATGGCATCGCCGCGGACGAATTTCGCCGCGCCATCCATCGCGCCGTAGAAGCTGCTTTCCTCCTCCAGCTCGCGACGGCGCCGGCGGGCTTCCTTCTCGTCCACCAGCCCCGAGGACAGGTCGGCGTCGATCGCCATCTGCTTGCCCGGCATCGCGTCCAGGCTGAACCGCGCGGCGACCTCGGCGATGCGCCCCGATCCCTTGGTGATGACCATGAAGTTCACCACCAGCAGGATCGAGAAGATGATCAGGCCGATCACCACGTCGCCGCCCATCAGGAACCCGCCGAATGCCGCGACCACGTGGCCGGCGGCAAGCGGGCCCTCGTTGCCGTGCGACAGGATCAGCCGCGTGACCGCGACGTTCAGCGACAGGCGGAGCAGCGTGGACAGCAGCAGCAGAGTCGGGAAGCTGGAGAAATCGAGCGGACGGTTGAGGAACAGCGCTACCATCAGCACCAGAACGCCGGAGGTGATGGACAGCGCCAGGCCGAAATCCAGCAGCATGGTCGGCAGCGGCAGCACCAGCACCGACAGCAGCATCACCACGCCCAGTGCCAGGCCGATGTCGCTGCCCGGCGAGAACTTGCGCAGGCGTGCCGTCAGTGCCGGCAGGAAGCCTTGCTCCGCGACGGCGTCAGCCATGGTGGTCCGGGTGAGCCCCTTCCCCACCCGCCTCCCACAACGAGAGGGGATGGCCGGAGGGAGCCAGATACGCGCGCATGATCAAGCCGCGACGCCGGCAGCGGGTGGCGGCACCATCACGCCCTGTGCCGTATAGTCACGCAGCTTGTTGCGCAGAGCGCGGATCGAAATGCCCAGGATCGTCGCCGCGTGCGTTCGATTGCCCAGCGTATGGCCGAGGGTTTCGATGATCAGGTCGCGCTCTACCTCCTGCATCTTGCGGCCGACCAGCGACGTGATGCCGCCGACCGTCGATACCTGCACGGTCGCGGCAGGCGGCCCAAGTTCGATCGCCGCGATGCCGATCTCGGCGCCGTCCGCCAGCAGCACGGCGCGATGGATGGCATTCTCCAGTTCGCGCACATTGCCGCGCCAGTGATGCGACGTGAGACGCAGCAGCGCCTCACGCGACAGCGGACGAAAGGGCAAGCCATTCACATCGGCATACCGCCGCGCGAAATGATCGCCGAGTGCCGCGATATCGCCTGGTCGTTCGCGCAGCGACGGAATGCGCAGGCTGACGACATTCAGGCGGAAATACAGATCCTCGCGGAAGGTGCCGCGCTGCACTTCGGCCGGCAGGTCACGGTTCGTGGTGGCGAGGATACGCACATTGATGCGCACCGGCGCCGATCCGCCCAACCGGTCGATCTCGCGTTCCTGCACGGCGCGCAGCAGTTTGGCCTGCAGCCGAATGTCCATTTCGCTGATCTCATCGAGCAGCAGGGTGCCGCCGTCGGCTGCCTCGAACTTGCCGATGCGTCGCGCGATGGCGCCGGAGAACGCGCCCTTCTCGTGGCCGAACAATTCGGATTCCAGCAGGTTGTCGGGGATCGCCGAGCAGTTCAGCGCGATGAAAGGCCCGCCGGAACGCCGCGAACGGCGATGGATGTGGCGTGCCAGCACCTCCTTGCCGGTGCCGGTGTCGCCCACGATCAACACGGATGCTTCCGATGCCGCCACCTGCTCGGCGCGGCGCACGGCTTCCTGCATGGCGGGATCGCGCACGATCATCGCGTGGCTCTCGCCCGCCGCGGCTTCCAGGATGGCGGCGATCAGGTCGGGATCGGGCGGCAGCGGCAGGAACTCGCGCGCGCCCTCGCGGATCGCGCGCGCGGCGGCCTCCGCATCGTCGCCGGTGCCGCAGGCGACCACCGGCACGGCAATGCGCTCCTTCGCGAGCGCGCGCACCACGGCGCCGACATCGTGCGCCAGATCGCACAGCACCAGATCGACGCGGGCATCCGCGCGCAGGCGCGCCAGCGCGGCATCCGCGTCATCTGCCTGGTCGAGCTTCGCGCCGCGGGCGATCGCGAGGCGCGCGGCCTGGCCGAGTTCCCCCGCCAGCGAGCCGATGATCAGGACGCGCAACTGCGGTGCCTCAATTCGCCCGATCGGTCTTGACGATTTCCGTCATCGTCACGCCGAGGCGGCTGTCGTCGACCATCACCACTTCGCCGCGGGCCACCAGGCGGTTGTTGACGTAGATATCGATCGCCTCGCCCAGCTTGCGGTCCAGTTCCACCACCGCGCCGCGACCGAGCTTCAGCAACTGGCTGACCTGCATCGTCGCCTTGCCGAGTACGGCGCTGACGGTGACCGGGATGTCGTAGACCGCCTCCAGTTCGCGCGCACTGCGCGGCGCGTTGCTGTCGATGTTGTTCGCGGTGGATTCCGCCAGTTCCGCCAGTTCCATGTCAGCCATCGACTGTCTCCTTGATCGCTATCTCGGTCTGCAGCTGTGCCGCGGGCTACCAGCGTCCGCGGTCGGCAGCAGCGCCGCGGGCACCAGCACCGCGGCCACCTGTCGCCACAATGCGGTGGCGTCGCGCGCGGCCGCGCCGTTGCGCCAGGTGATGCGCACATCGCCTGGCGGCATCGCGTCGCTTGCCGTGGTCTGCACATGCGCGGCCAGTTCCGGATCGAACAGCTCGATTTCCTGCGCCACAGCCGCGGCGGTGCGCGGATTCGCGCGAATGGTGATCGCCGGCTCCTGGGTCAGCGCCGGCAAAACGGCACGGACGATGGCGCGCACTTCCGCATCGCCGTAGACGCGCGCAGAGCGCGGGGAACGTGGCGGCGAGGCTGCCCAGCAGCAGGCCGGCTATCGCCTCTGCCGATTGTCTCGGCCTGCGTGGCGGTCGCTTCGCGCTCGGCGCTTGAACTGGGCGGCGATGGTTTCGAGCGCCTGCCGCGTTGCCGCTTCGCCGCTGGCGCCAACTTCCTGCACGCCGGCTGCGTGACCGGCCAGCCACGCTAGCTTCGCGCGCGCCAGCCATTTCGCTGGCGGAGAACACCGCTTCGATCACTTCGGGTTCGGGAGCGGCCTCCGGCACATCGAAATCCTCGTCGAACAACGCCGCTGACGAAGCGCGCCCGCGGTGGTGCGTGCAGGAGTGCATCCATCTAGTACACCAACTCCTCGTCCTTGCTTTCGGCGATCTCGATCTGGCCCTGCGCCGCCAGTTCCTTCGCGAGAGCGACGATGCCGGACTGCGCTTCGTCGACATCGCGCAGCCTGACCGGACCGAGCGCCTTCGATGTCGTCCTTCAGTATCTTGCCGGCGCGATCCGACATGTTCTTGAAGAACATGTCGCGGATTTTCTCCGATGCGCCCTTCAGCGCCACCGGCAGTTTGTCCTTCTCGGTCGCACGCAGCAGGATCTGTACCGCCTGCGGCGTCAGGCGGATCAGATCGTCGAAGGTGAACATCAGCGACTTGATGCGTTCGGCGGATTCGCGGTTGCGTTCCTCGAGCGCCGCGAGGAAGCGGGTTTCCGACGCGCGATCGAGATTGTTGAAGATGTCGGCCATCATCTCATGCGAGTCGCGCCGCGTGCTGCGCGCCAGGTTGGACATGAATTCCGCGCGCAACGTGCGTTCGACGCCGTCCAGCACGTCCTTCTGCACGCTCTCCATGCGCAGCATCCGCATCACCACTTCCATGGCGAACGAATCCGGCAGCAGCGTCAGCACGCGCGCCGCATGGTCGGCACGCACCTTGGACAGCACCACCGCGACGGTCTGCGGGTATTCGTTCTTCAGGTAGTTCGCCAGCACCGCCTCGTGCACGTTGCCGAGTTTGTCCCACATGGTGCGGCCGGCGGGACCGCGGATTTCCTCCATGATCTGCGAGGCGCGGTCGCGCGGCAGCGACTTCTGCAGCAGCCGTTCGGTGCTTTCGTAGCTGCCGACGATGTTGCCGGCGGCGCCCATGTGATCGACGAAATCGACGCACAGGCGCTCGACCACCTCGGCACGCACCGCGCCAAGCTGCGACATGGCCGCCGAGATGTCCTTGATCTCGTCCTCATGCATCATGGCGAACATCCGCGTGCACTGGTCTTCGCCCAGCGCCATCATGAAGATCGCCGCCTTCTGCGATCCGGCCATCGAGCGATAGTCTTCGGGTTTCAGCACGTCAGTTGCTCTCCTGAACCATCCAGCCGCGCACGATCGACAGTGTTTCGTCCGGATGCTTTTCGACGATCTGCGTGATGCGGCGGAGCGAGGACGCGCGCATCTGCCCTTCGATCTGCGCGATGTTCACCATGCTCTCGTCTTCCAGCAGACGCGGCGCCGGCCCGACCACCGACAGTGCTCCCAGCTCAGGGACAGCGGATGCGCCACCGGGCGCGCCGCCACCGATGACCGCCAGTGCCGTGCCGCTGCTGGACAACGCACCGGCGACGTTGAGCGTGGTGAGCCGCAGCACCATCGGCCGCAGCACCAGCAGCAGCGCAAGCACACCGATCACACCGAACAGGGCGGTCTGCGCCAGATGCATCAGGTCGGCCTTTTCCAGGTGCAGACCGAGCAGGCCGCTGTCGTTCACCACCGGCGCGGTGTCGTCGGCGGCGAAGCGCATACTCTGCACCTCGACATGATCGCCGCGTTTCTCGTCGTAGCCGATGGCGCTCTTGACCAGGCTGGTGATGCGATCGAGCTGCTCGGCCGGGAGCGGCTGCCACGTGTGCTTGCCGTCAGCGCCGACGGTGTCCGTGCCGTCCACCATCACCGCAAGGCTGATGCGGTCGATCTGCGGCTGCTCACGGATCAACGTGCGTACGGTCTTGCTGATTTCATAGTTGGTGGTCTCTTCCTGCCGCGCATCCTGCGAACCGGCACCTGTCGCGACCGGCATCGGCGTTGGGCAGGTTATTCTGCACCGTGACGGTGCCGGACGGTTCGGTACTCTTGGACGTGTTGTTGACGCTCTGTGTGCTGCGCGTCACCTGGCCGTCCGGATCGTAATGTTCCTCGGTCTGGTGCACCTTGTCGAAGCTCATGCGCACCGCGGCTTCGGCGCGCACCTTGCCTTCGCCCAGACTGCGCTCCAGCATTTCTTCCACCGCGCGCGACAGCCGAAGTTCGGTGGAGCGGCGCACTTCCTCGGTGGTCAACGCCGCGGCCGCCTCGGCCCACTGGTTCGCCGGCGCGCGCCAGCAGATCGCCGCGGGAATCGATGATGGCGATGTTCTGCGGGCGCAACCCCGGCACCGCGGCGGCGACGAGGTTCAGGATCGCCTGAATGCCTTCGCGGTCCAGCCGGGCGACGCCGGTCATCGTCAGCATCACGCTGGCCTGGGCTTCCTGGCGCTCGCGCGCGAATGGCTCGCGCTGCGGCAGCACCAGGTGCACGCGAACGGCACGCACGCCGTTGATGGCGCGGATGGTGCGGACCAGTTCGCCCTCCATCGCGCGGGTCTCGTTGATCTTCTGCTGGAATTCGGTGGCGGCGAGGCCGTCGCTGCGGTCGAAGATTTCGTAGCCAACCGTACCGCCGCTGGGCAGCCCCTCCTTGGCCAGCGCTATGCGGGCTTCCGGCACCTGGTCGGCCGCGACCATGATCTGGCTGCCGTTGCCGGCGATGCGGTACGGGATGTGCTGGCGGGTGAGCTGGTCCACGACCTGTGAGGCATCTCGCAGATCGAGATCGCCATACAGCAAAGCCATCGGCTCGGTGCCGCCGCGCAGCACCATCAGCGCCAGCATCCCGAGCATGCCCAGGGCGACGGCCCCCATTGCGGCAAGCCGGGCTGGCCCCAGTGCTCGCAGCCCGTCCACCAGGGCCTTCATCGCTGTCACCTCTGCGTTCTGGACAGGGCGTGTGCTGGGGCGCCTGACTGGGCGCCGCGCAGCATGGCCTGCTGCCGTTGGACGGGAGCTTGGCGTGCCGGGCTTACCCTGCCGTTAACGGGCGGGCAGATTCTGCCGGGTGGGCGGGGCTAGGGTTGCGGAGCAGGTTATGACCTGCCATTGTGTTTCGGTACGAGACGATCGAGTTAAGGCTGGGTCAAGATTACACCTGGTCGCAACGTGGGGGTGCCGGTTGGACCGCTTCATCTGAGCCCGGGACCTTGTAGACCGTCCAGGAAGCACCGGGAGGGGATCGCTTCGGCTGGTTGCACTGAGGGTTCGGTGACGAAGGGAGCACAGACGAAGTATATCGAAAGTACCGCCTGGTAAATGGCAGCTGAACTCGCATACCGTGGGGTGCCACACGGGCAGCCTGGTGATAATTTAGCGTCTGTCAAACTGAGGGACACGCCGTGACCATTAAATCGAACGATGCAAAGGCAGTCGGACTCTACCTCGACCTACTGAAGAAATCACTGACCAACACGCTTTACGCTGTCGAGCCCGACACGAACCAAGAGAGCGAGATGAGGTTTGTACACAGCTTCATCCAGCACTACATCAAAGGGCCTGCCGTTTCCATGCTGCCGCTAGCGCGGTTCGACAACCTGCAATCTTGCATCGCCAACGTGGTGGCTGCGAACGTACCGGGCAACCTCATCGAAACGGGCGTTTGGCGCGGCGGGGCCTCCATCTTCATGCGTGCCATGCTGAAGGCGCTTGGGATCACGGACAGGATTGTCTGGGTCGCCAATTCTTTCGAGGGTTTGCCGGAACCTGATGCCGACAGGTTCCCGGTCGAGGCCAAGACTCATCAAGGCGCTGTAATGACGAAGGTCTACAACCACTTTGCTGCTGGCCTCGACGAGGTGCGGGCGAACTTCATGGCCTATGGCGTGTTGGATGAGCAGGTCCGATTTCTCAAGGGATGGTTCAAGGACACGTTGCCGACCGCCCCGATAGGAGCGCTTGCGATCATGCGCCTGGACGGTGACTACTACGAATCTACCATGGACGCCCTGACCAATCTTTATGACAAGCTGTCCGTCGGTGGCTACGCCATCATCGACGACTATGGCGAAGATACCTGGACATACTGCCGGAAAGCGGTTGACGAATTCCGTTACGAGCACGGCATCAAGGAGCCAATGATCCAGGTCAATTCAAAATGCTTCTTTTGGCAACGAGGTGCGCCGCTCAGCGATGCTGCCATCGGCACATTGGTCGGCACACCCAGGCCATCGTCAGTGGGATGAGAAACGCAGGCAGGCTTCGCTGGGCGGGTCGCCGGCGCCGTTCGATGACGCTGATGTGCCATGGCTGCATTCGTTTGCCTCACGCTCCCTGGCAAGCTCGTTCTCGACGTTCTGCGGAGTTAACAGAAAGCCGAAATCGGACGGCTGACCCGTCAGTATGCGTGACAGAACCAGGTCACCGAGCTTCTGTTTGAAATGCAGGATATCCCAGAACCAAACCGTTTGAGCTGTTTTGCTGTCCTTTGCTGGCGCCGGCTCGGTCGTGTAGGGGGAATATCCGCCAAAATCCCAAAGTGGTATATGCGCGGCGCGATGCTCCGTAACGAGCCTCGTTAAGGACCGCAACCAGAGTTCATACACATTCCAGATGCCGGCGTGATCGATCATCTGAAGGTCAGTCATATGGACTGGTGGGATGACGAAAACCAAGGCGATCCCATGAGCATCGCAAAATTCCATGATATTGCGGATATAGCTGAGCTTGGGAATAGACTGATTCAATGCCGTGTGAAGTGCGGTGAACTTCGCGAGGTCGTTAACCTCGATATTCTCTGACTGTGCGAATACTTCGCCCTGACCGTCTTGCTGCACCATCCGACGGAAACCCAATTCACCGATAGCACCATCCGGTGCAAGGTCGAGGGGCATGCGGTCCCGCTGGTGGATGACTGTACTGACGCTGTCCTGCAGCGCGCTGAGCGTCAACATCGAAAGCAGGTAATCGTCCAGCCGCGGTACAGACGAGGGATTGTTGGGTATGTTGCGTCCTTCTGTCTCTTGATGCGAGGCGAGGAAGGTCTCGAATTGAAGTATCACGATAGCGTTGCGTACTCGACCGCCTGCCGCGGCATATTTCAGCGCTTCGTAGCTACCTTCAGCACCCATCGAAGGGACGCCGAAATTGTAGACAGGACGCATCGCGGCAGGCCAGAGCGGACTTTCGGGATCCAACCCGATGTTTGCCACGGAGCCACCGACAATGACTGTGGTGGGGTGGATGCGCCTGATCTGATAGAGTTTGGCCAGCGCGGTATGGTATGGCGCTTTGACCTTGAACTTGTTGAATCCGGCGACACGCGGAGCACCCATGATGTCATACGGGTCAACCGCGACGTTGAACAATCCGATCAGTGCGAAGAGGGTTGCGATAGACGCCAGCCATTTGATGCAGAACCGTGCAGTTTCAGACATCAGAACTGCCAGTAGAGAAACTTGGTGAGCTGACGCAGCGATAGCATGCCCGCAGCAGCGATCACCACCATGCTCACAAACCAGGCGTTAGATGGCTGCAATGAATGCCCGCGGTTCTGCTGGCCGTTCGGAGGAGTCCTGGGAGAAATACCAAGTGCCGGCTCATATGCTCGGAGAAGCTGGAGCACGTTCGTCATAGTCCACGCAACAGCCAGCAGGCCGGCGATCCATAGCGGCGAGCAATGAATATTGTGCTACTCGATGGATCATCCAGCACTTGAATGTGCCCCTTCACGATATGGGCCTGAGATTTGCCGCCGCGCCACGCCACCGCCCCCGCTTGATGCGCTTGCGCCTCAGGGGCATGCCCCATTCCGCCGTCGACGCCAACCGCCGCCTTTTCTGGTAGTCATTCATCATAGGTGCGAGGAGAAACGCAGGCAGGTTTCGCTGGTCGATGGCGCGGAAGTCGGATGTATGGCTGCAATCGATTGCTGTACGTTCCCTGGCAAGCTCTATCTCGGCGTTCTCCGGGAGTCAACAGAAAGCCGAAATCGCTTCGGTTGATCCGTCAGTAATCCTTGATATGATCAGGTCACCAAGCTTCCGTTTGAAATGGAAGATATCCCAAAACCATACCGTCTTGGCTGTTCTTTCTTCGTTTTGTACTGGCAGCGGCTCGGTAGTATAATGCGAATACCCGCCAAAGTCCCACAATGGTATCGGTGCGCCGCGCTGCCCGGAAACGATCGTGGCCAACGACCGCAACCAATGCTGGTACACATTCCATAGGCCGGCACGATCAATCAGGAGAAGCTCATCCTCGTGAGCTGGTGGGAGCACGAGAGTCAAGGTGATACCATGAGCATCACAGAATTCCATGATACCGCGCACATAACTGATTTTAGGGATTGCCTCACTCAAGCGGTGCATGAAGAGCGGTAAACTTGCCGAGATCCGTACGCTCCATATCTTCAGACCGTGCGAAAACCGTGCGCTCACCGTCTCTCGCTACTGCGCGACGGAAAACCGATTCACCAATCGCACCGTCGGGCGCAAGGTCGATGGGATTGGCGTCCCGCTGATGGATAATTGTGCTGACGCTATCCTTCAGCGCGCTGAGCGTGAACATCGGCAACAGGAAATCATCCAGCCGCTGGCACGGACGCAGGGATCGTCGGGTATGTCATGACCTTGCCCCTGCGCCTCACGATATGATGCGAGGAATGTCTCGAACTGGAGTACGACGATGGCGTTACGTACCGCACTCACTGCCGCGGCATATTTCAGCGCTTCGTAGTTCCCTTGCACGCCCATCGCTGGAACGCCAAAATTGTAGACAGGCCGCATAACGGCAGGCCAAAGTGGAGCTTTTGGGGTCCAGACCGACGTTCACCACAGAGCTGCCGAAAAGCACCGTGGTGGGTTGGAGTGCGCCTGATCTGATAGAGTTTGGCCAGACCTGTATGGTAAGGCGCTTCAACCTTGAACTGGTTGAATCCGGCGATACGCGGCGCACCCATGACGTCATACGGATCAACCGCAACGTTGAACAATGCGATAAGTGCGAAGAGGGATGACGAAGCGCAATCAGCCATTTGACGCAGAACCGTGCGGTTTCCGACATCAGAACTGCCAGTAGAGGAACTCGCTGAGCTGCCCCAGCGACAGAATGCCCGCGGCGGCGACCACCGCCATTCCGACGGACCAGGCAGTCGTGGGACGCCATGACAGCCAGATATTTTGCTTCTCGCCAGGAGGCACCGTGGCAGAAATGCCGAGGGCTGGCTCATAATTTCTGAGAATTTGCAGAACGTTCGGCATGATCCAGGCAACGGTCAGCAGGCCGGCGATCCATAGCCAGGCAGAAATGAAGAGCATTCCGCTCGATGGATCCGGCCGCACGTGGGCCGATTGCAGAATCCAGGCGAGCACGCCGCCATGATCGAAATAGGCCTGTGGCACCGTTGCGCCATTGAGCCCGATCATGCCCTTCCAGATAAGCAGCGCCGCGCCTACTGTCGGCGCGCGGAAAATAACCACGGCTGCTACGACAGAAATGAATGTCAAGGCACGACCGAGAAGCCGGAGTGGCGAGCCGATCACCTTTCGACGTGGCAGGTAAGCTCGTCTCAACGCACGCCAACCCTGGTTTATTGTCAGCAGGACGCCATGGATGAAGCCCCAGACAATGTAGGTGTAGCCAGCGCCATGCCAGATGCCGCAGATCGCGAATGTCACGACGGTCGGAAACGCTATCAGTGTGATGAACGCCGATGGCGAGCTGGTCGCGCTGCTGGCTGGAGCGCCGCGCGCCATACGCCTTCGCGTCAGCGCCAGCGTCATCGGATTGTAAAGATATGCTGTGAGGAAGCGGGTCAGCGTCATATGCCAACGCTGCCAGAATTCTATGACGCTTGCCGCTTTCAGGGGTGAGTAGAAGTTGACCGGGAGCTTCACGCCGAAGAACCGAGCAAGCCCGAGGGCCATCTCGGAATAGCCGGCGAAATCGAAATAGATCTGCAGCATGAAACCGATGGCAGCCATCCACCCGTGGAACAGCGTAATCGGCGCGCCTTGAGCGGCATCGGCATAGAGTGGCGAGACATAAGTTGCGATGGAGTCCGCCAGCACAGTTTTCTTGAACAAGCCGAAGGAAAATAGCACGATACCGATAGCCATATCGTCCGCGTGAAACCGACAGGGTGCCGCATGGAACTGTGGCATCATCTCGCGGTAATGGACGATTGGACCAGCGACGAGCTGGGGAAAGAACAGCACGAAAAGCGCATAGTCCTTCAGCGTGAACGATGTCACTCGGCCGGAGTGCACATCGACCAGGAAGGCGATTTTCTGAAAGGTTATGAACGATATACCCAGCGGCAATATGACATTGGCAAAGACCATGTTGACGCCGAACACGTCGCCGGAGACGACGCCGAGGAAATTTATGTACTTGAAATATCCAAGAAAACACAGATTGAACAGGATGCCGACGATGAGTGCCGCGCGCGCAACTCCTGGCCGCTGATCCACGCGATGCTGAATGATGCGTGCCAATACATAATTGACCAGGATCGATGGGGTGATCAGCAGTACGTTGAGCGGACGCCACCATGCGTAAAAGCACAATGAGGCGAGGATCAGCCAGAGTATCGCCCAATCCCTGCGCCAGTGGCCGAGCGTGTAGAAGCCCGCCAGGACCAGGGGCAGAAATCCAAAGATGAACGGAACAGAATTGAACAGCACGTGGCGTCCGCCGGGCTACGCACCAGGCCGCAATGCTGCGATCTGCCGAACGATCGCACCAACGTTGGGAAACGTCTCGATGTCGCTGACCTTGAACTTGACGCCGAATTTCTGCTCCACCGCAACCATGAAGTTTATGTAGTTAAAGGAGTCCCAATTCGGCACGTGCTCGCGTTGGGTATCCATGGCAAGCATGATCGAATCATCACCAAGCAAGTCGCGCAGGATGATCGTCAGGTCACTCAGAATATCATTTTCCGTCATGCGGCCCCTCGTCGGGCAATGCTGGTCTGTCGCGGGATGTAGCGCGATAGGTCGAGAAACCAGCGGGAAGGCTGATCCGTCGCGGCGCCGCCGGACACGAGATCAAAGCCCAGGCTGGTAAACAGGTCCTTAATGACGACGTTCTTTTTGGTTGGAATGTAATCCGCGAAGAAGCCTCGGGCGTTCCGCCGCAAGGCGGTCTCGACCGCAATGTTCATTGCCTCGAATTCCAGTTCGCGACCAAACACGCGGCAACTCATCACCCAGTTTTCCAACTCGAAGGTCGCCGGCTCATCGTTGGGGCCGAGGATCATCGTGCTCACCAGGCCGTTGTCTCCGAACCGATCACGGAGGCGGAACTGAAGTGTGATGTATGCCGATGTTGAGGCCGCGGCAGCAATCTCTTCAGCCGCGTATCGCCGCGTTGTCGTATTGAACTGGTTGGTCTTATTGACAAGTTGCGTCACCCGAATCAGGTCGTTGCTGCCGAACTGGCCATAATCAACGGTCATATCGAGACCGCGCAGGAAATCGGCCACGCTTTTTGATTCACTCAACAGTGCGTTGCGCTGGGAATCTTTTGCGTAGAGTTCGACGCGTGCACGATCCTCGCTGGTAAAGCTGACAGCCTCAAAATATCCGGCTGCCGCGAGCGTCTTGGCATATTCAGCCGGATCATCTGGCAGTTCCGGAACGGCGACCATCGGCAGTGCCTCGCGCACGCGGGCCCGTTCAAACGGATTATCGTCGACAAAGACCAGGCTGTCGATACCAATGTTCAGTTGAGCCGCTATCGCTTCGAGGTTCGCCGCCTTGTCGTGCCAATTGGCGACGAATGCGGCAAAGTCCGCACGCCGTAACAACATTTCCGGATGATCGCGAATTGCCGCCTCGGCGATGGCCGGATCATTCTTCGAACAGACGGCAAGGAGGATCCCGCGGTCCATGAGTTGTCTGGCATATCTCTGAAGGGCGAGATGAGCCTCACCTTGCGCGCTGCCCTCGCCAAGAATGATCCCATCAATCCCATCGTCGCCGATGACGCCACCCCATAGCGTGTTGTCAAGGTCCAATACGAGGCATTTGCGAGACATCCCACGCTGCGCCGCGATGATACGGACGAGCAGTTCCCCATAGAGTGCGGCCGCCTCGGGCCTGATCTCCTGTTTGGCCTGCAGCCACCGGCGGACATCGAACCATGCATCGATGCCATCGCGCTGCTTGTGCTGCTCGATATCAAGTATAAGGACGCCATCGCTGCGTGCCGCGTCTGCCAGCAGGTCATTCAGTCGGCGGATCATGCGCGACGGCGCACCGGCAACGGATCGATCATAACTGCCAAAAACGGGCAGGCTATGATCAAGAAACGTCTGCTGTATCACCGTGATTTTGAGGCGGTCACGCAGCGTTCGCCACATCGCACGCAGTTCGTCGACCGCATGTGTCAAAGTGGCGGACACCTCCGCCTCGGTCGCGGTGACCGGGACATCGCCCATGGCATCATTTGCCGTGACAGCAAGGACGACCACCTGCGGCATGAATGCGTACAGCGGCGAGGCGGCGTCCAGGATCTCCTGGCGGTATCTGGCCATAGGCTCCGGTGTGCACGTCAAGCAGGAGTCGGTGCCGCAGTGCGGCTACACGAATAGCGGGCGCCAGGTGGTCAAGGGTCGCCGAGCCCACCACAGCAACTCGTGCCCGGGCAAAGCCGTCGAAGTCCAAGCCGGCGGATTTGAACAGTGCACGGTCGAGCTGCAGCATCTCCACAAGACCGAGCCGGTGTGCGGCGAGCACACTGAGTTGCTGGAGCCGTCTCTGAGCGTCACCGGCAGCGTCTGCTGCGCGCAGATCTTCGCGAAACTGCTGAATGACCGGCAGCCAGTACATTGCACATGCAAATTGTGAAGAACCGACCCTAGCCAGCAGCCAATTCAGTGTCAACAACACAGTGCGACGATCGGCTGCTGCCGGCCCGTGCCGGGCACCGACTGCGGCCAACTGCCTGACGTAGCGGCGCCGCCCCATGACTGTCACAGAATCTTGCTCCCCACACCCACCGTATCGGTTATATTCCTTTCAACGATCGCCCCCCAGGGAGAAAGCCAATGCTCGACCTCGACCGGTTCTTCGCCGATTGCGAGGCCGCGTAGGCGCCCATACGCAGGACAGGGCGCGTTCCCAAAAGACCGTTGTCCCAAAAGCCCGGACTTGCCGACACGGCCGTACCTGCCCACACTTCGGCGCTGAAAAAAAATAAAATTGGGGGGATACGATGCTACTGCTACCGCTGAAGCATTGCGCCGTCGCGAGCATCGCGTTGTTCGCCGCTGCCGCCATTCCGGTCTATGCCGCGCCCTTCATGATCGTCGGCAACGACGAGAAGCCAGGCACCGACGCGCAGGGCAAACCGGTGGTCAATCCCACCGGCAAGGACACGGTGCTCATCGTCGACCTGGCGAAGCCCGAGGCACCGAAGATTGTCGCCACGCTGCCGCTGGAAAATTCCATCGTCGGCCCGCCGGTCAATCTTGCCATATCACCGAATGGCAATGTCGCCCTGGTCGCCGATTCGATGACAGTCATCGACGATACCGGCACGCGCAAGATGGTGCCGACCGACAAGCTGTTCGTGATCGACATGAAAGCCAATCCGCCGAAGCTGGTTCAGACACTCACCCTGGGCAAGCAACCGTCGGGCCTGTCATTCAGTCCCAAGGGCGATATGGCGCTGGTGTGCAACCGCGCCGACGGCACGATCAGCGTACTCAAGATCGACGGCACCAACGTGACGCAGACCGGCACCATCCCGTTAAGCCCCGGCGTGTCGCAGGTCGTGTTCACACCCGACGGCAAGCACGCGCTCGCGGTGAAGTCGCCCGACAACAAGCTGGCGGTGCTCGATGTGGATGGCGACAAGGTCAGCTACAACAAGCTCGACATTCCGACCTATGCCTTCCCGTACAACGTGGTGGTCACGCCGGATTCCAAACTGGCGATCACCGCCGACAACGGCAACGGCGGCACGTCCGACGGCAATGCCGACGCAGTGACGGTGGTTGACCTGGAAGGCCAGCACCCCCACGCCATCGCGCACATCACGGTCGGTGATGCGCCCGAGGGTTTGGCGATGAGCCCGAAAGGCAATCTCGCAGTGGTGGCCAGCGTGGACGGTTCGAACATGAAGCAGGCCTGGTTCCACCATCCGACGGCGAGCCTCACGGTCCTGCACATCCAGGGCACGACGGTGACGCCGATCAAGACCATCAAGCTCGGTGCGTTCACCGAGGCGGTCGCGTTCTCGCCGGATGGCCGCTACATCTATGCCGGCAACTACGCCGATCAGGATTTCTCCATCCTGAGGGTTGATGGCGCCACCGTCACCGACACCGGCAAACGCTTCAAGGCGCAGGGTCATCCGGCTTCGGCGCGCATGGGGCCCTGACGATGCACATCAGTTGCCGACCGACTGCACAGCGCTGAAGTTCACATCCAGCGCGCCGAGTTCGAGCTGCATGCCGGTGCTGTTGCTCAACACGCCGGTCGCGGTGCCTGTCACGGTGAACGGCAGTGCCGTTGTGCTGCCGTCGCTGTTGGCGCCGATCACCGCGACATTATAGGCGCCGTCCGGCACGGTGTTGCCGGCGCTGTCCTTGCCGTTCCAGGTGAAGGTGTTCTGGCCGGTCACCGAAGTCACTGCCGCGTCGTACAACTGGGCGCCGCTGCTGTTGTAGATCGCGATTGCCACCGGTTCGGCACCAGGCGCGGTGAAATTGATCGTGCCCTGCCCGCTCTGCAGCGGCACCTGGGTGGACTGCACCGTCACCTGCTTGCCCGTCATGGCCGAGGCCTGCATCACCTCGCCACCCTGGGTTAGCTGGATCAACTGCGTCAGACTTGTGTTGGTGTTGATCTGCTGCTCCACGCTGGAGAATTGCACCAGTTCGCTGGTGAACTGGTTGCTGTCCAGCGGGCTTGTCGGATCCTGGTTCTGCAACTGCGTCATCAGCAGATTAAGGAAGTCGCCGAAGTTGGACGACAGGGAACTCAGTGCGGAGGTGGAGGAGGATGGTGCCGCTGTGGACGATGCCGGCGCGGTGCTGCCGGATTGCGTCAGGCCGGCGGCGGATAAATTGGCCGCGGCCGCCGCGGCGCTCTGTTGTGCGGCAATGGAAGCGATACTCATCTGACTTATTCCTTTCGGGTCAGGCAGTGATGTCGAGACCGGCGCGCAGCCACGTGGGCACCGCGATCGGCGTGAAGTTCGCGTCGTTGTTGTCGTCCATACCGTCGGCTGACCGTTGCTGGGCGCTGCCGCCCTGGCGTGATGCACCATCCGCGCCATTGCCGGATTGCCCTGCAAAGTCCGTGCCGGAATTCGGAACCGATCCGTCCGATCGCGCAACCGGATCGGGAGCGACCAGGTGAAAGGTGATGCTGCGGCCGTCCAGCGGCACACCGGCCTGATTGAGCGCGGTTTGCAACTGTGGCTGGTCGCGCAGCAGCAATGTCAACGTTTCCTGTCGCTGCACGGTGATTTCGACGCGCGCCGGAGCATCCTGCGGCCGGTCGATGCGGATCTGCACCAGCCCCAACTCCGGCGGATCGAGCCGCAGCGTAAGTCGCGGCGCTCCGTCTGGCGCATGCGTCAGTGCGACAAGAGCCGGAGCGACCTGCGCGGCGGGCGACGGCGCGGCGGCCGTTAGCGTCGCTGGCAGAGCGGCGGTTGGCGATGCGGATGCTATTGGGTTCGCGGGCGGGTTCGCGGGCGCAGGTGCGATCTGCATGTCCGTCGCTGTCGGGATCGTGCCCGCGGGCACAACCGGGGGTGCAACGGGCGGCGCGTCGGCAATGCCGGCAGGCGTCAGTGCAGGTGCGTCCTGACTGGTGGCGGACCCTGGGGATGGCGCGTCCGTTGGCTTTGAAGGTGCGACGGAACCGACGGTATGAATGGCGTCGGCATTCGCTCCATTGGAGTGGGCGCCCTGATGTGGCTGCGCGGTATCGGCAACTTCGACAATGGGCGCCGTCATCGGAAGCGTCTGCGCTACAGGCGCGGGGGGTGTCAGTGGCACCGCAGCCAAAGACTGCGCGCTGGTGGCGTGGCGAGTTGGCGGCGCCGTCCGCGCGCGCACGGCAGTTGGTGTCGGCTGGATCGCGGGCAGTATCGCTGGCGCGGTCGATGGCAACGCCGTCGATGGCAACGCCAAGTAGGCAATGGGGCACTTGCGACAGCAGGGTCTGTCGCCGGCGGTGTTACCGTTGCAGTGGGCTGGTTCCCAGTGGTCGGGACCGTCACCACCTTGCCGTCGGGTCCAGGCAGGCCAGCCAATCCCTTGTCGACAACGCCCGATGCGGGCTGCCCACCGGACGGTCTCGATTGCCCTGTGTTGGTCAGAGCCGTGGCCAACTGATGGCCAAATCTGGATACGCCGCCCAATGCCGTATCGGCACCTGCCGGTGGTGACTGGGCGGAAGCCGGATCCGGCGATGCAACCGGCATTCTGGGTATAGTGGGCAGACCTGCGTGCATAACCGTCACTCCTCGGCACAAGTGGAGAGCAAGGCTCGTGCCAGTGATCAGGCACCCATAATAAGCGGCGGGATACGCATTCCATGACCGGGATCGGCAGGAAATGCCGGGCCGCTTGTGTCCGGCCGGCACGGAATGCCAACGCCATCCCACGCGAACCCCAGCAATAACCGGCTCTGCACGTCTGGCACGCTTCATGCGAAGGACTGCGCGAGCGAACCACCGTTCGCAGTACACGCAGGAGCGACCCTATGTCCTTGTTCGGCGCAATGAACACCGCGATCAGCGGTCTCACCGCACAGTCTAGCGCATTCAGCAATATTTCCGACAACGTTGCCAACAGCCAGTCCGTCGGCTTCAAGCGGGTGGACACCAGCTTTATCGACTACCTGACCACCAGCACAGCCGCGCAGAATGATTCAGGCGCCGTGGTGGCGCGGCCCGACTATGTGAACAACGTGCAGGGCACCATCACACAGACTGACGACCCGCTTGGCCTCGCGATCGCGGGCCAGGGATTCTTCGCGGTGTCGCAGCAGTCTGGCCAGGTGGGCAGCGCCCCGACCTTCAATGCGCAGCAGTACTACTCGCGTGCCGGCGACTTCCAGATGGACAGCAACGGCTACCTGGTGAACAGCGCCGGCGAATTTCTCAATGGCTGGCCGGTCAATTCAGCCACCGGCGTGGTCAATCAGAATACGCTCGCGCCGATCCAGGTGACGCAAACGGTGTATAAACCGGTGGCCACCTCGAATGCGACCCTATCGGCCAACTTGCCGGCAACGCCCGCCACTGGGACGGCGGTAGCGGCGGCGCCGATCTCATCCGACATCGATGTCTATGATTCCCTCGGCACCCTGCATACCGTGTCGCTGAACTGGGTGCAGAACGCAGCTGACGACTGGACGGTGTCGGTCAACGCGCCGGATATGGGTGCCGCGGCGGCGCTCGGTTCCGCCGAGGTCCAGTTCGGGCCCGCCACCAGCGGCGAGCCGGTGGCAGCAGGAACGGTCGGCCAGATCACCGCTGCCACGGGCACTGTAACAAGCCCCGGCTATACCGCCGGCGGCCCCGCGGCACTGACATTCACCGCCGATTTCGGCTCCGGCCCGCAGGCAGTCACGCTCAATCTCGGCACCTATGGCGGCACCAACGGTGTCACGCAATACGCCGGCACGCAATTCAGCCTGAACGGACTGACGCAGGACGGTGTGCCGCCGGGTGCATTCTCCTCCGTCACCACACAGACGAATGGCAACATCGTGGTGAATTACAACAACGGCCAGTCACGCACGATCGCACAGGTCCCGGTGGTCACCTTCAACGCGCCGGACAACTTGCAGCGCCAGAATGGGCAGGCGTTCACCGCCACCACGGATTCCGGCACGCCGCTGGCCGAGGACGCTGGCAACAACGGGGCCGGCAGCCTGGTGACCCAATCGGTGGAAGGCTCGAACGTCGACATCGCGACCGAGTTCTCCCAGCTCATCGTCGCCCAGCAGGCCTACTCGGCCAACACCAAGGTGGTAACCACCGCGGATCAGATGCTGCAAGAAACCATCAACATGCAGCAGTAGCCGCACACAGCAGGACATGAGACGTGAGTATCGAAAGTGCACTGTCGATCGCGACCGGCGGACTGGCCAATATCAACAGCCAGATGTCCGTGGTATCGCAGAACGTGGCGAATGCCAGCACGCCAGGATTCGCGACCGAAACCAGCACCCAGCAGAGCATCAATGGCGATGGCGAAGGGCTTGGGGTGCAGATCGGCCCGGCCATCCTGACAGTCAATACGGCGATGCAGACGGCGCTGTACAATCAGAACGCCACCGTCGCCGGACTGCAAACACAGCAATCGGCATTGCAGGCGATCGACGCAGTGCAGGGCACGCCGGGACAGGGTGGCGACATTGGCAGCCTGCTTGGCAATCTCCAGAACCAGTTCTCGACGCTACTGACTGATCCCAGCAATCCGACGCAACAAAACCAGGTGGTCTCGACTGCCAGCAGCCTTACACAGGGCATCAACGCGCTTAGCAACGCCTACACGTCGCAACGCCAGACGGCGGAAAACTCCATCATCAGCGAGGTTGGCACACTGAATGCAACGCTCGGCTCGATCGGCGGCCTCAGCAACCAGATCGCCGCTCTGAAGGCCGACGGCCAGAGTACGGCGGACCTGGAGAACCAGCGCAACGCCGTGGTGGGGACGCTGTCGCAATTGGTCAACGTGAAGGTGCTGGAGCAGCCAAACGGCGAACTGCTGATCACCACGGTATCGGGCGCGACGTTGCCGACCAGCGGCGTGATCAACCCGCTGAGTACCAGCGGTGCCAACATGCAGCCCGGCAGCTATTATCCGGGGGGCGGCATCCCGGCGATCATGCTCGGGGGCATAGACGTAACCACCGCTCTTCAAGGCGGCCAGATCGGCGCCAACATCGCGCTGCGCGACACGACATTGCCGACCGACCAGGCGGAGTTGGATGAGTTCTCGCAGAACCTCGCCAGCCGGTTCGCCACGCAAGGGATCACGCTGTTCACCGACCCGACCGGCGCGGTTCCGACGGGCGGTGGCGTCCCGGTGCAAACCGGTTATGTCGGCTTCGCCAGCACCATACAGGTCAATCCGGCAGTGCTGGCCAATCCGTCTTCAGTGCGCGACGGCACGCCGGCGATCTCCGGCGGGTTGGCCGGTTTCACCGGTATCATCAACCAAGTGCTGAACAATGCGCTGGGGGACACGCCAGCGCTGGCGACCAACGTCGCAAACCTGGGTGCGGCAGGGGAATCTGACCGCGCCCTATACCGCGCCGGATACGCTGGGACAGCTTGCATCCACCGTGGTCGCGGCCCAGGCGCAGAACAGCGCCAGCGTTACTACCCAACTCGGCACCGAGCAGGCGGTGCAGACAACGCTGGCCGGCAACCTGTCGACGCAGAGCGGCGTGAACATGGATACCGAGATGTCGACCATGATCCAGTTGCAGAACGCCTACGGCGCCAACGCCAGGGTCATCGCCGCAGTGCAGGCGATGTGGACGCAGTTGTTGGCCACGGTCCAGTGAGGAGACTGTCATGAGCGGCATAGCAGGCACGACCGGTCTTTCAGACTATGGCATGATGAGCGGCCTGATTTCCGGTGCTTCCACAGTGCGGCAGGAGCTCGATCAGCTTACCGAACAGGCGAGTTCCGGCTTGATCAGCAACACGTATGCCGGACTGGGCACCGGCGCGTCGGTTTCGCTCAACATCCGGCCACAGATCACGGCCATGCAGACCTGGCAGAACAATATCGATGCATCGACCGGACGAACATCGGTGACGCAGACAGCCATGACGCAGATCCAGTCGATCGCGTCGAACTTTTACGCGCAGCTCAACAATGTGGACGGCACGAACGCCAGCGCGGTGGACACCATCGCCGCATCAGCGCGCGACGCGCTGAGCCAGATGGCGGGGCTGCTGGATACCCAGGACGGCGGTATCTACGTGTTCGCCGGGCAGGACACCGCCAATCCACCGGTGCCCGATCCGAATAATATCCTCACGTCGGGCTTCTATACGCAGATCAACGCCGCGGTCACCGGAATGGCTGCCAGCGGCGCCGCGGCGACCGCGAACACCACATTCGGTGTCGCGACGTCCAACGCCACCGGTACCTCGCCATTCTCGACGTATCTGTCGCAGCCTGCCGCTACGCTGCTGACGCAGCTTCCCACGGTGCAGGTGGGTCAGAACAGTTCTCAGCCGGTCGGCCTGCTGGCCAGTGCCAATTCGCTGATACCGGCGTCGGCAAGCACCGGGCCGGCCATCGCCGGCGGGCCGGCCTCGACCACAGGATCGTACATGCGCGACGTGATGCGGGCGCTTGCCACGATCGGCTCGCTCAGCAGCAGCCAGGCAAGTGTGCCCGGCTTCCAGGATCTGGTGCAGGACACACGCACCAGTCTGTCCGGAGCGGTCAGTGCGATGGGTGAGGACGCCGGCGTGCTGGGCAACATACAAACGTCACTCACGGCCACGCAAAGCAGCCTTGCCGATACGCAGACGGCACTGACCAGCCAGGTCTCATCGGCGGAGGACGTTGATATGGCGGCGACGCTGTCGCGACTTTCCTTGGTGCAGACGCAGCTTCAGGGGTCCTACCAGCTCATTGCGGGCATGAGCGGACTGTCACTTGCGAAGTTCCTGCCGGTGTGATGATGGAATTCGCAACCAATTTCACCAGCCGTTAACTCCGGAGTCGCAATATGCGGCTTCACCCGCAAAAATGCGGCGACATGAAATCTACTTTGAGTAATAAGGGTAATACGCCATGACTCTCAATTCAGTGAATACCAACTACGGCGCAATGATCGCGCTGCAGTCCCTTGAACTGCGACCAACTCGGCGCTGAACAGCGTGCAGAAGCAGGTCTCCACCGGCTTTCGTGTGGCGGATGCCACCGATGACGGTGCGGCTTACGCGGTCGCTCAGTCGGTCCGGTCGACAGTGGGGGCATTGACCACCGCCAATCAGCAGCTCGGCAACGTGCAGGGACTGCTGTCTACCACGCAGTCGGGTCTGAACGACGTTTCCAACACAATGGCCAGCATGCGCGATGTGTTGGTGTCGCTGTCGGATGGCGCCACGACCGGCAATGAGCGAACCCAGTACATGGCCCAGTACAACTCGCTGCTGGCCAATGTGAAGTCGGACATCCAGGACGCCGGCTACGCCGGCAAGACACTGATCGGCAACATCACTGGCTCGAACCCGCGCCAAGTTCGCGCGCGTGGCAACGGTACGCAACGATCAGGGTGCCACTTATGGCCTCGCCTCGTTCAGCGGTTCGGCACTGCTCGCCTCGATTACGTTCACCTCGACGCAGTTGGGCGGCGCAGGAACCGTTCAGGGCCTGCTCTCCGCCACGGGCACGTTCCTCAATCAGCAGAACTCCGTCGGTACGGCGCTGAACACCGTCGGTTCCGAAGTGAACTTCGTGGCCAACCAGATCAGCTACAACAGTGACAAGGTCGATGCCCTGAACACCGGGATCGGCGCACTGGTGGACGCCGATCTGGCCCAGGAAGTCGGCACAGTTGCAGGCACTTCAGATCCGCCAGCAGCTCGGCACGCAAGCCCTGTCGCTGGCTAATCAGGCGCCGCAAACGCTGCTGAGCCTGTTCAAGTAGCAGCGCGGTCCAGGCATCCCTCCGGGCGGGCTAGGAAACCCGTCCGGAGCTGCGCGCCATTGAAGATCCGGCAAATTGCCGGCAACACCGTCAACCAACGCATGGCGTCCCTTTGGCGGGCGAGGCGAACGAGGAACAGGCGCATGTCTAATCTTGTCTTGGAGCTGCGCCAGGGCGAAGTCATGATCGTCAACGGCGCACCAATCCGATTTCGTACCAAGTCGCGCATCGAGCTTACCGCCAAGGCGCGGTTTCTCTTCGGCAAGCAGATCATGCCACCCGATCAGGCCGACAGCCCGGCGCGGCGCATCTACTTCGCATTGCAGTCCGCCTACATCGGCGCTGAAGACGAACGTTCCCGCGGCTTGGAAACAGCGCGCGAACTGATCGGTGCTTTCAAACAGGCAACCACATCGCCGCTTGCGTGCGAAATTCTGGACCGCGCGCTGACCGCCGCGGAAGCGGATGAGTGCTACCAGGCGCTGAAGCTCGCGCGGCGAATCATGCGGCATGAAGACACCGTGCTCGGCCGCGCGCCAGAGGCTGCAACCGCGACGCAGCCGCGTTCCATCTCACTCCAGGAGGATCTACCGCAGCCATGCACACAATGAGACAGGCGGCCGGCGCCTATGCAACCGCGTCCACCCATCGCACGCAACGCGAGCAGGAAGCGGATGTCTTCCGCCGCGCCACCGGTGCGTTGAAGGCGGCGCGCGATTCCGGGTCGCTCCCGCGTGTCAAGGCGATCGCCGACAATCGTCGTCTTTGGCTGACGATCGCTGATCTGATGCGGGACCCGCTCAATCCCCTGCCGGACGGCCTGCGTGCCGCGATCGTGTCGGTCGGCCTGGCCGTGCAGCGCGAGATGGATCGGACCTCGCCCAATTTCGAATTCCTGATCGCCATCAACGAGAATATTTCCGCCGGCCTGTCGGAACCGGCCGGCGCGTCCGGACAGAATTGAGCCCAGGCCACCATGCATACCCGCCGCGAAAGCCAATGGTGCAGGCACAACGCCGGACATCATCGCGTTCACGGCGCGCACCACGGGCCTGGTCGCGTGACACTCGCTGGAGCGCTGCTCCGCCGACCATGATGCGCGAGCGCCGTCGTGCGCACGTCGCCGAACACCCCCGGCTCAAAAGGAGCCCCACATGGAAACCCTGCAAGCCACCGCCGACACCGACGCACTGACCGCGCGCATCTCGGCATTGATCGATGCGGGGCGTCCGGCTGCTGCCCGACCTCTGCTGACCGCGGTCCGTCGCCGTGTCCCGCCTTCGCCATACCTCGCGGAACTCGCCGCACGCCTCGCGCTGCACGAAGGGCGCGCCGATCTCGCACTCCAGGAGCTCAATGAGGCGGTCGTGCAGAGCCCGGACCACGCCGGTCTGCGCAAGTGCCGCGTCGATGTCGGCATGCTTCTGGGCGACATCGACGGTGCGGCCAAGGATGCCGCCGAGGCGGTGATACTCGACCGCGGCGATCCCGCGGCCAAGGCATTGCTCGGCATCCTGATGCTGGAACTCAAACGTCCGGCGGATGCGGTCGCATGCCTTGGCGAGGCGGTCTCCGCCAACCCGAACAATCCGATTTATTGCCGGGGCTTGGCTGCCGCTCAGGAAGCGAACGGCGACACCGACGCCGCAGTCGCCACGCTGGATGCCGGGATTGCAGCCGCGCCAGCGCGGGTCGATCTGCGCAACGCCGCCATCCTGCTTTCGGTGCGGCGGCGCGATTTCACCGCCGCCTGCCGCCAAGCCGAGGCAACGCGTGTCGTCGGCGTGGCGGATGCGTGCTCGTTCGGCATGATGGGCCATGCGCTGTCCAGCCTTGGACGCCATGGCGAAGCCGCGGACGCCTATGCCGAAGCGCTCAAGCTTGGTCCCGACGACCCTTACGTGCGCCATCTCGTCGCCGCCTCGGGAATCGTGCCTGGCGCCGTGCGCGCCCCCGTCGATTATCTCCGCGCGGTGTTCGATGGTTATGCCGATCACTTCGAAAGCCACATAGTCTCACTCGGCTATCGCATCCCGGGCCTGATCCGGGCGACGCTCTTGCAGCATCCGACAATCATGGCAGGCGAGACACTCGGCCCGGCACTCGATCTCGGCTGCGGTACCGGGCTGATGGCCGTGGTGCTCGCGGATCTGACGATCGGCCCGCTGGTCGGCGTCGATGTGTCCTCGCGCATGCTGGCCCACGCAGCGTCGAAACAGCGTTATGCCGAGTTGCATGAGGCGGACCTGATGCAGCACCTGACCGACGACACGACGCGATGGAAGCTCGTTCTGGCAGCCGATGTGCTCATCTATTTCGGCGCACTGCCAGAGATGCTGGCCGCTGTGCATGCCCGCCTGGAACCCGGCGGCTGGTTTGTCTTTTCGTTGGAGGAATTGCTGACCGACCACGATGGCACAGTGCATGGCAACGGCGACTGGGCGCTGCAACGAATGGGTCGTTATGCACACCGCATGTCCTACGTCGCCGCCGCGGCACAGCAGGCTGGTTTCGTCGTCCGGACGCTGGAACGCCAGATCGTACGCCACGAGGCCGACGCACCGGTCGCCGGGATCTACGCTGTTCTGGAACGCCCGCAAGATGACCGCTGACGCCGCACTCGCGCTGCTGCATGGTGGTGATCCCGCCGGTGCGCTTGCACTGCTGGACGATGCAATGTCGCCGCACGAGACGGATGCGGCGCGGCTCGTGGCGCGAGGCATGGTGCAACTCGCCAACGATCACCCGGCAGAGGCGCTGACCGCGCTGCGCATGGCGGTCGCACTTGGTGACACGATGCCGGAGACATTGCTGAATCTGGCACTGGCGGAAGACAAGGCGGGCGATCCGGCGCGCGCCCTGCACCTGATGGAAGCGCTGGAACACCACCTTCCCGCGTGGGACGAACCGCCATTGCGGTTGGCGGAAACCCTGCGCGCCGCGGCCAGATTGCCCGATGCTGAACTGGCCTATGGCCGCGCACTCGCGATCAATCCGCGTCGCGAGTCGGCACTGCTGGGCTTGGCCGGCCTGTTGATCATGCGCGGCGAGGCCGAGGCCGCGCGCGACCTGCTGCTGCGTTGCTGCGGCATTGCGCCCGGGCGCGCCGACGCATGGGACACCCTGGGACTCGCACTGATGCTGACCAATGATAAGCCGCTTGCAGAATCAGCGTTTGCCGAGGCTCAGCGCCTGTCACCGCATACATTGGAATACGCGCTGCACCGGGTCGATGCCGCGCTCGCTGTCGGGACGGGGGACGCATTGTTGGCCACGCTCGATGTCGTGGCCGATGACGATCCGTTGAACCCGGTGCTGCCGGCAGCGCGCGGTATCCTGTTGGAACGACTTGGCCGGCGACCCGAGGCGATCGATGCGCTGGAGGCGGCAGCAGCACTGGCGCCCGACGCGAAACTGCCGGCGGCGCTGCTGGGCGAACTGCTCGCCCGCGCCAACCGGCTGAAGGAGGCGGAAGCCACGCTGCGGCGCGCGATCGCGCTGGATCCCGACAATTCACATCTCGCCAACATCCGCGCCACCGTGCTGTTCCGGATGCAGCGCCACGCCGATGCGCGCGCCGAACTGCTCGCGTCGATCGAACGCAATGGCGAACAGATGACCGAGCTGTGCAATCTGGCCAACGCGACGAGCTGCGTCGGCTTGCAGGCCGAGGGGGTGGCCGTGGCACGGCGCGCCATCGCGCTGGCGCCCGATGCCACGCTGGCGCGACGAGCACTTTGCAATACGCTGCCCTATCGCGACGGCGTCACGGGCGCAGAACTGCTTGCGGCATTGCGCGACTGTTCCGACCGTTTGCCGCGCGATCAGCCGCCAACTTTCGCCAACCTGCCCGATCCCGATCGTCCGCTTGTCATCGGCCTGCTGTCAGGCTCGTTGCGGACGCATCCGGTGGGCTGGCTGACGGTCGCCGGTTTCGAGACGCTGGATCCCGCGTCCTTCATTGTGGTCTGTCTGGCGCAGAATGGCGCGCATGACTGGATCGCCCGCCGCTTTCGCTGGATCGCCACCGCATGGCACGACGTCGATATGCTGAACGACGCAGCATTGGCCGAAATGGCGCGTGGCCTGGGGATCGACATCCTGATCGATCTCGGCGGCTACGGGGATTCGGCGCGCATGCCGGCCTGCACCTATCGCCTGGCGCCCGTGCAGGTGAAATGGGTTGGCATGCAGAGCCATAGCACCGGTCTGGCGGAGATGGACTGGATCATCACCGATCGTTGGGAGACGCCGCCGGAACTGGCGCACGCCTATTCCGAGCGCCTGCTGGAAATGCCGGACGGCTATGTATGCTACAGCGCACCGCCCTACGCGCCGGACGTCGCGCCATTGCCCGCGCTGGCCAACGGCCACATCACGTTCGGCTGCTTCAATAACCTGGCGAAAATCACGCCGCGTGTCATCGCCACCTGGTGCGCGATCCTGCATCGCCTGCCCGGTGCGCGCCTGGTGCTGAAGACCCACCAGTTCGTCCATGGGCCGACCGCCGACCGCATCCTGGCCGACTTTGCCGCCCACGGCATTCCGCCGACACGGCTGGAGCTTCGCGGCGCATCCGGGCATCGAGCGTTCCTGCGCGAGTACAACGACATCGACATCGTATTGGACCCGTTCCCCTACTCCGGTGGCCTCACGACATGCGAGGCGCTGTGGATGGGCGTGCCGACGGTGACCGTACCCGGCGAGATTTTCGCCTCTCGCCATTCCATGAGCCATCTGAGCAATGCCGGTCTGGCCGACTGGGTGGCGCCGGACCTCGCCGCCTATGTCGAACTTGCCGTCGCGAAGGCGTCCGATATCCAGGCACTGGGCGCGCTGCGGTCGGTACTGCGCGCACAGGTCAAGGCGAGTCCGCTGTGCGATGCGCCGCGCTTCGGCCGCAACTTGGGCGCCGCGCTGCGCACCGCGTGGCAAGATTGGTGCGCGCGGCGCTGATGCCCCAGGAGCAGCACAGGATGGCCGCGGCGCCGAACGTCGATGTCAACATGATGGTATACAACTGTGTCGATACGGTCGGTGCCGCCATCGAATGCGTGCTGGCACAGACCTGGCCATCCGTGTCGCTGACGCTGTTCGACAACAGCTCGACCGACGGCACGCCGCAGGTGCTGCTGGATTACGCCACGCGGCATTCGGCGATTCGCATCAAGCGGAACCGATGCAACGTCGGGCCTGTCGCTAACATCCAGCGTGCCCTCTGGTTCGGTGATGCCGATTACATCATGCCGAAAACCGGTGATGACCTGATCGCGCCAGACTATATCGAACGGCTCATGGGTGTGCTGCTGGCGCATCCGGCCTGCGCCATGTGTCACGCGGCGGGTCTGGTGTTCACCGGCGGCGTCAATCGGGTGAGCTATCGCTATCCGCCCGAACACTGGCTGCAAGCGACCGGCCCCGATCCGGTCGAGCGGGCTCGTCACGTGATGCAACGCTACACCAGTGCGCCAGCGTTTTGGGGTATCTACCGGCGCGATGCCGTCGATCAACTCTCGACCATTCGCTACAGGCCCGGCTTCGATCACGCGATGCTTGCCGAACTGGCGCTGTACGGCGAGATGCGCCATGTCCCCGAAGCGCTATATTGGCGGCGCGGTGGCGGCAAGCCGGTTATGCTGTTGGGGCGCGGCGCGACCGAGCAGGGCAACCGTGGCGTGCCGCTGGATGACGGGCTGTCGGAGCAGCGCTGGCGCACGCCGCTGATCACCACAGCCTACGCGCACATGGAGACGTTCGCCGCCGTGCGGCTGCCCTTGTCGCAGCGTCTGATGCTGATGGACGCCGTGCCGGAGATATTCCGCGCTCGTTGGTTGTCGTTGATGCGGCGCGAAGCGGCAGCGTTGCACTCGGCATTGCCAGGGATGCTGCGGACGGTCGCGGTTGCCGGACCGGTCGAGGCCAACTGGCTGGTGCGTACGCTGACCGAAGTACTGCTCGGCGCGCAGGCGATACTGCCCGAGGACGACTTCACCTTGGCACTGCTTGAGATCACTGCCCTGGCCGGAGAGCCGCGCCATCGGGCGCCGACCGATGCCATTCGGCAGTGCGCCTGATCGTGATCGGCGTTCGCAGGAGTACGCGAAGCAACCGCCGTATGCGCCGCGCGCGCCAAAGGCCGCCTGCTGGCAGTCCCGGGGATTCGCTACTTGACGCCGATCGCCTTCGCCGGGGTTGCACTCACTTCCGGCTTGGCGACAGGCGAGGCCGAAACCGGTGTCGGGAGCACGCTTTCACCAGGCGGCGCAGGTCCCAGGCGCGTCAGGTTCCATCGCTGATAGGCATCGAGTTGTCGTTGGCTTGGAACCTGCGTCGTGACGACGCCAGCGTCGTTGCTGAACTCGATGACGACCAGGCCGAGCGTGCTGTCAAACTGCAAAGACGGGTTGGTAAGCTGCGGTGACTTTACGGCAGCCGCGGGCTGTGGCGACGGTTGAACCGTCGCCGCGATCGAACTCGCCAAGGGTATTGTTGGCAGAGCGTGTGGGCGCGATTGATTGGACGTAGAGATCGTTCGACATGGCGGACATTGACCGCGAGCTTGCGCCATTCTGGCGCCCGGGGAACTGCCGGTTATCGACCTCGCCAATGAAGGTTCCGTTAAGCGCCCCCTTGATCAGCACGATCGCTTCCACTTCCACCGCGATGTTGCGCGGCAGGCTGCCCATGCCCACCGCCGACCGCGCCGGCCGCCCGCTGTCGCCCAGTACCTGCACAAACAGGTCGGTGCAGCCGTTGATCACCTCCGGGTGCCGCGTGAAGTCCGGCACCGCGTTCACCATGCCAAGCACCTTCAGCACCGTATCCACACGCTCCAGCGTGCCGACCGCGGCGATCATGTTGACCAGCAGGTTCAGCCCGCACAGCTTCGCCGCCTCGTAGCCCTGCTCAACCGTGACATCGGCGCCGACCTTGCCGGTCATCATCGTCTCGTCGGCGCGCCGTGGCCCGACGCCGGACAGGAACAGCAGGTTGCCGGCCAGCCTGAACGGCACATAGTTGCCGATCGGCTTCGGCGGCGACGGCAGCGCCAGGCCGAGATCGGCCAGGTTCTTGTCAGCACTCATGTGTCGACCTCCCGATACGCGGCTTCACTGCGCGGCGTGGGCCACAGCCTCGCGCCGTTCCAGCAGCGTGCCAAGCTCCGAGACGCTGCCAACCGTCTCGATCCTGCGCAACAGATCGAACAGCGGGGCAATCTGACGGCGCGGCAAGGCACGCCCGGCACAGTCCTCGAACTTCGCCCACAACTCCTCAGTGCTCATCGGAGCGCCGCCGGGCCCACGCCGCTCGAAGTCGTCCAGCCGCGACGCCAGGCGCTGACCGTCACGTGTCGTTACGACCACCTCCGCGCCCCATTGCAGCGGTGACGCATCCGGCATGTCGGGATGCTGCCGCGCCTCGATCCGCGCCATCAGATCGCGGATAGCCGGATCGAAATGTGCGTCGCCCTCGAAGTGCTCCAGCCGCACCGCGCGGTCCGCCAACGCACGCGCAACCGTGTACTGGATGCTGAACTTCGCGCCGAGTGGCGTGCGCGGGTCGGGGTTGTCGGTGTGCGGCAGGCGGCGAGCGTGCGGCATGATTTCGATCCTCGCCACACGCTCCGGCGTCAGATCGTGCGTGCGCGCCAGGTGGATCATGCGGTTGATCGACGAATGCGTGCTGCCGCAGCACGGATACGGTTTCAGCCCCGGTTCGCCGCCGCCCTCCACTTCCAAGGGCGCATACCAGTCCGCCAGGATGCGATCGATGTCGTAGGTCCCGGGACCATTGAACACATCGAGGAAACCCTGCCGATGTTCCAGCGCGGCGGGGTTGGCGGTGAAACCCTGCTGCACCATCAGCGCGGCGAACAGCCCGTTGCGCGCGGTATGCCCGACATGCAGCGGCTTGGTCATGGTGCCGAAATTCGCCTTCAACCCGGATGCCAGCGAGGCGGCCAGGCCGAGCGCCATGGCCGTCTGGTCCGGCGTGAAGCGCAGCAGCCGCGCGGCAGCGGCAACGGTGCCAAAGATGCCGAGTGTCGCGGTCGGATGCCAGCCCTTGTCGTAATGATGGAAATGCACGCCGCGCGCGATGCGACATTCGGTTTCAAAACCTACGACATAAGCCAGCGCCAGATCGCGGCCCGTGCAACCAAGTTCCTCGCCGAGTGCAAGCATCGCGGGGATCAGCATCACCGACGGATGTCCGCCCAACGTGCCGGATACATCGTCGTAGTCCAGCGCGTGCGATGCCGTGCCGTTGACCAGCGTGGCATCGAGCGCACTGGTGCGCCTGTTGGTAGCGAAGATCAGGCTGGGGCCGGGCGCGCTGGCGATGCCCGGCACCTTCATCAGAATGCGTGGGCCGTCTTCCACGATGCCGGCCAGCGTGACCCCGACCGTGTCGATGAACGCAGCGCGGGTCCATTCCAGGGCGGTCGGCGTGAGGTCCTCGTAGTGCAATCGGTGGATGCGTGCGGCGATCTCCAGGGCGAGCGGCATGTTGTGATGTCCTTTATCAAGCTGGTGGGTTTCGCTGCACCGGATCAGCCCGCTTCCGCCGCCGCGTGTCGCCCCGCAATGCGGCCGAAGGTTGCGCCTGAAACCAGGCCAGTGCCTGCCGGGTAATTGTCATAGAACAGTCCGCCGATCATCTCGCCACACGCATACAGCCCCTTCAGCGGTCGCCAATCCGTGCCGATGACCTGCGTCTTGTCGTTCACCTTCAGCCCACCGAAGGTGAAGGTGATGCCGCCCGTGGCGCTGTACGCATAGAACGGCGGCTTCTCCAGCCGAATCCCCCAGTTGGTCTTCTCCGGCGACAGACCACGCGTGGAAATCCCGTCCTTGCTGCGTCGGATCGAACCCGTCGCCCGCATCGCGCGCCGCCGCATTGAACTGATGCAGCGTCTTCACCGCCTGCTCGCGATTGTCGATGTCGATCAGCCCGACCAGTTCCTCCAGCGTATCCGCCTTGATCGGCTTGCTGGTGGAATAGCGGGGCTCCAGCAAATGCACGACCTGCTGGTCGAAAATCTGCCACGCCATCGCGCCCGGCTGCGCCAGAATCGATCGCCCGAACTTCGCATACGTGAAAAGGTTGGTGTCCTCGCCCTCATCGACGAACCGAAAGCCCTGCCGATTGATCATCACGCCATACACATAACTGAGCCGGTTGCTCTTGTCGGTCAGTTCGCGCGGTGCGAACTCGCCCCAGTCGGCGCTGATAGGCGTGGAGTGGCAGCCGCTGTACTGTCCCCACGGCATCGCACCCACAGCGAACGCCATGCGCAGCCCGTCGCCCTGGTTGTGCGGCGTGCCACGCACCTTCGCCTGACCGACCAGAGGTCCGATATGTTGAGTGCGCATCTGCACATTTGCCTCGAACCCGCCGCAACCCAGCACCACGGCCTTCGCCGTCAACTCCTGCATCCCCTCGTCATCGCGCAGCTTCACGCCGCAGATGTGGCCGCGCTTGTCCACCAGCAATTCGGTCACCGCGCTGGAATAGCGGATTTCAACGCCGTTGCGTTCGGCAATATCAAACCACGAATTGGACAATCCGACGCCTTCGTGCGCGGCGCGAACCACCATGCCAGGCGGCCAGTACCACACGTTGCCGCGCTTCACGCCGGCAACGCCTAGCGCCGGCTCCATCGGTACGCCCTTCTCGTGCATCCAGAACACCGTGTCGCGCGAATTCGACACCAGGATATCGGACAGCTCTGGATCGGCGCGACCGGATGTCACGCGCATCAGATCGCCAAGGAACTGCGACCGCGGATATGGATTGATGCCGGCATAGAAATCCTCGAAGCGCTCTTCGATGCCGGGCAGCAACGGTGCAATCTCCTGCGGATCGTCGAACGCGAAGCGCAAAATCGCGCCGCTCCAATACGTGTTGCCGCCGCGCATCGCGGCCGGCGCCTTCTCCAGCGCAACCACACGCTGCGCGCCGTGTTCCCGTGCGGACACCGCGGCGGCGAACGCCGCATTGCCGGCGCCAACAACGATCACGTCATAATCAGGCATCTTATCGTTCCCCCTTCGGTCAGGCTCCGGTTCCGACCAGTGCCATCAATTCACTCACCCGCGGCGGCGCCAGCGTATCGACCTGCGAGGCGAGCGAAATGCCGTGTTCCATCTCGTCGCCACCCAACCGCGTTGCCGGACAATCGCGGACCTTGACCAGATGGTCCAGTCCGCGATCGGCGGCTGGCCCCACATCCCGCGCAGTCCGTCGCGGCGGGGAGCCAGCCCGCGGCCATCAGGCCGATCAACCCGAGTGCAGGAAATCGCAGCACATCCGGCGTGAATTGGCCGGAAGGGTCACGCAGCCAGCCTTGGACTCTCGATGCCCCTCACCGGCGCTGGTCAGGCCGCGGAACCCGCCACGCGCTGCTGGCTTTGCGAAACTGCCCGCCGGCTTCGCCCCGTGCATGACGAAGCCGCTGGCAGCACGGCCACCCAAGGCACATATGCGCGAAGTGAACTTTTCCTCCGCCACCCCATGACCCGTCGGACCGACCGGTCTTACCTTCGGGCGCCACGCGCGCAGTTGCCGGAAACAGCAATGGTCGTGGTCACCGGCACCGACCCGGATGGCGACGCGATTGCCCGGCCCGCCACCTGGGACAACACCGATGGCCCACCCCCGGTGATCTTCATGGTCGCCGAACCGCGCGGCCGCCCGGCCCTGGCACCCGGCGAACGCGTTCTGGCGCGGCTCGCTCCGGGATCGAGCCCCGGCCGCTACGAAGGCCACACCCTGCGCCGTGTTACCGAATCGCCAGGCCGCGTACTCGGCGTCTACCGCCCCGGCATCCCGAACGGTGCCCGAGGTCGAGCGCCCGACGGTGGCCGCATCATCCCCACCGACCGGCGTGCCAAGGCGGAATGGATCGTACCGCCCGGCGAGGACGGCGGAGCGGCCGACGGCGAAATCGTGCTTGCCGAACCACTGCCCCACCACAAACTCGGCCTCAAGCCCGCCCGCATCATCGAGCGTCTCGGCACCATGGGCGACGCGCGCTCGGTCAGCCTGATCGCGATCCACACCCATGACATTCCGCAGGAATTCCCTGCCGCCGCGCTGGCTGAAGCCGACAGCGCCGCCCCAACGCCACTCGGCCGGCGCACCGATCTGCGCGACACCCCGCTGGTCACCATAGACGGCGAGGACGCCCGCGACTTCGACGATGCGGTGTTCGCCGAACCGGATGGATCGGGCTTCCGCCTGATCGTCGCCATTGCCGATGTCGCGCACTACGTGCGACCCGGCTCCGCGCTGGACGATGCAGCCCGCACGCGCGGCAACAGCGTGTATTTCCCCGACCGCGTCGTGCCGATGCTGCCCGAGGCATTGTCCAACGGTTGGTGCAGCCTGCGTCCGCGACGAAGACCGCGGCTGCCTGTTCGTCGAACTTCACATCGACGCGCAAGGCCACAAGACGGCGCATCGCTTCGGCCGCGGCCTGATGCGCAGTGTGGCGCGCCTCACATACGAACAGGTGCAGCGCGCGCAGGATACGGGGGATGCCGAATTCGCCCACCTGTACGCCGCCTTCCGCGCTCTGCTCGCCGCCCGCATTGCGCGCGGCACGCTCGATCTCGATCTGCCCGAGCGCAAGGTAGAGCTGGATCGACATGGCCGGGTCGCCGCAGTGGACGCCGCGCCCGCGCCTCGATAGCCACCGGCTGATCGAGGAATTCATGGTGCTCGCCAACGTCGCCGCGGCCGAGGAACTGGAACACCGCCATCAGCCGACGATGTACCGCAATCACGCGCCACCCTCGAAGGACAAGCTCGCCTCGCTGCGCGACTTCCTACACGGCCTCGGCATTTCACTGCCGCCCGGCGACCAGGTGCATCCGCGCGATCTGGACCGCGTGTTGCGCCGTGTCGCCGGCACGCCTGAATCGCCGCTGGTCAACGACGTGATGCTGCGCAGCCAGTCGCAGGCGGAATACAGCCCCGACAACATCGGCCACTTCGGCCTCGCGCTGTCGCGTTATGCGCATTTCACCAGCCCGATCCGCCGCTATGCCGACCTGCTGGTGCACCGCGCGTTGATTCGCGGGCTGCAACTCGGCGACGGCGCGCTGGCCGAAGACGCACTGGACGAAGATGGCGCGAAACGCTTCCCCGACACCGCCTTGCACATCACCGCAACCGAGCGTCGAGCCCAAATGGCGGAGCGCGACGCGATCGACCGTTACCTTGCTGCATACATGGCGGACAAAGTTGGCGCGAATTTCGCTGCGCGAATTTCAGGTGTGACGCGCTTCGGACTTTTCGTCACAGTCGCGGAAAGCGGCGCGAGTGGGATCGTGCCGGTGCGCTCGCTGCCGGACGATTTCTGGCAGCACGATGAAAGGGAGCAGACGCTGACTGGACGGCGATCCCGGCTTACGTTTCGCCTGGCACAGCAAGTCGAGGTGCGGCTTGCGGAAGCCAGCCCGATCACCGGCGGCCTGGTGTTCCACATTCTGCAGGGCACGCCTGACGCTTCGCGCGGCAAGCGCCAAACGGGGAAACGGTCCCGATCCAGGTGATGCGCATCGGCGCCCTACTGTTGTTGCTGCTGATCGCTCCCGCGCACGCCCAGCCCGTCCCTACCGCCGGAGGGTTCGATCCGCGTCTCGTGACCAACGTCTACGCCACGGCGCTTAGCTTCATGGCACCGCGCACGCTGGAGCCGGTCGCGGTGTCACAGCTTACGATCTGGGGACTGCATGGGCTGACGGCGCTCGATCCGAATTTGAACACGGAACTGCGCGACGGCCAGCTTCTGCTCACCGCGAAGGGGCGCGTGCTGATAACGCGGCCCGCCCCCGCCGGCAACGATGTCGAGGGTTGGGCCGTGGTGGCGGCTGAACTGGCCAATACGGCGGTGGCGGTTTCCATGCCGGTGCGCCGCGCCGGTACACAGGGCGTGGTGCAGAGCTTCTTCGACGAGTTGTTCAACCACCTGGATCCCTATTCGCGCTACGTGGCGCCGCGCGATGCGGGGGAGGATCGCGAGCGTCGATCGGGCGAGGCTGGTGCCGGTCTGCGTGTCATTCGGCGAGGTCCAGCCATCGTTGTGGTCGAAGCCATCGCGGACGGGCCAGGGGCGCTCGCGGGTATCCATCCTGGTGACACGATCGTCGCCGTCGATGGCCAGTCCGTGCAGGGCAAGGACGCGCTCACCGTGGCGAACTGGATCGCCGGCCCTGAAGAAACATACGTCGTGGTTGATTGGCGTGGCCGTGACGGGCGCAAACGGTCGGCCGAACTGGAACGCGCGATGGTGCCGCCGGAGACCGTGGTTTCCCAGCGCGTCGGCGACATGCTGCTGATCCAGATATCCGCCTTCAACCGCAGCACGGATACCCACCTGGAACACGCCATCGAACAAGGCATTGCCGGGACGCATCCGCCGGACGGCATTGTGCTCGACCTGCGTGGCAATCGCGGCGGCCTGTTGCGCCAGGCGGTGTCAGCGGCGGAGATGCTGCTGGCGCCGGGTATTGTCGCGACCACGGCGGGGCGCGATCCGCAATCGACCCGGATCTGGCGTGCCACTTCGGGCGAGCTGGCCGAAGACATGCCGGTCGTCGTGATGGTGGACGGGCGGTCGGCGAGCGCGGCGGAAATCCTGGCCGCGGCCCTGGCCGACCGGGGGCGCGGCGTGGTGGTTGGCAGCTCGACTCTCGGCAAGGGGCTGGTGCAGACCATCGCACCCCTGCCGGATGGCGGCGAGCTGTTCGTGACGTGGAGCCGAGTGCTGGCGCCGCGCGGCTGGCCGATCCAGGGGTTGGGCGTCCTGCCGCAGGTCTGCACCAGTCTCGGCCAGGACACGCTCAACTGGCAGCTTGGATTGCTGGCGAATGGCCAGCAGCCGATGGCGCAGGCGCTGGCCATCGAGCGAGCAGCACGGGCGCCCTTGCCGCCGGCACAGATCCTGGCGATCCGCAGCGCTTGCCCGGCCGCCGAGGGTCACGATTCCGACCTCGATGCCGCGCGGCTGCTGATCCACGATCCGGCCGCCTATGCCGCCGCTCTGCTGCCAGCGTTCAGGGACAGCGGGCAGTTGTCAGTGGTGAGTGGTCAGGATGCCGGGCGGTGAGCCAGCTGGAGGGACACCGAGGCGTGGGGCGACGGCTGGGGCTTCGCGCTCTCGCGCGCTGCCCATTAAGACGGCCCGTGGCTTGACCTGCGCGGCCAGGAATCGCATTTTCCACTAATCAAGAGGACCATGCCATGGCGAAAAGCAACACTGTGCAGATCAAGCTCGTCTCCAGCGCCGACACCGGCTTCTTCTACGTGACCAAGAAGAATGCCCGCGCGCAAACCAGCAAGCTGGAGCTGAAGAAATACGATCCGGTCGTGCGCAAGCACGTCCCGTTCCGGGAAGCCAAGATCAAGTAGTGGCGCCCGGGGCGACTGGCGCGGCAATTTCGACGCGGTTGCGCCCTGCCCGCTTGGCCTCATAGAGCGCCAGGTCGGCCGCGTGCAGCAGAGCTTCCGGCGTGGTCGGCTGCTCGCCGCTGCAAGCGACACCGATGCTGATCGTCAGCCGGCAATGTCCCCCCGGCTCCCAGGCGAATGGGGTGGCTTCAACCGCCTCGCGTAGGCGTTCCGCCGCCTGGGCACCATCGTCCGCGCCGCTCCCCGGCATAACCACGACGAATTCCTCCCCGCCATACCGTGCCAGCGAGTCGAACACGCGCGTATTGGCGCGCAGCGCATCGGCGACCGAACGCAGCGCCTTGTCGCCGGTAGCGTGGCCGTAATCATCATTCACCTTCTTGAAATGATCGACGTCGATCATCAGCAGAGCAATGTCACGGCTGTGGCTGCCATCCAGCAGGCCGCGCAGATGCCGCATCATATAGCGCTGGTTGTATAGGCCGGTCAGCGGATCGACCAGCGCCATTTCCAGCACCGTTCCGAAGTCGGTGCGCAGCCGGTCCTGGTAGTATTTGCGGCGGATCTGGTTGCGCGCCCGCGCCCGCAGTTCGTTCTCGTCGAGCGGCAGCACCAGCCAGTCATTCGCACCGAGGTCGAAGCCACGCAGGATGCTCTCGCGCTCCTCGGGCTCGGCAATCACCAACAGCGGTATCTCGTGCGTGGCGTCGGCGGCGCGCAGGGACGATGCGAGCTTCAACGGGTCTTCCTCGATCAGTGACAGGCTGAGCACGATCAGATCGAACGGAATGGCCGCGGAAAGCTGCATGGCCTCGGCGCCGGTGCGGGCGCGGCCTGCCACGATGCCGTCGCGCGCCAACGCTTCCTGGATGGTCTGTGCGCCGAGGTCCCAATCGTCCACCACGAGCGCGCGCGCGCCGGCAACCGATGGCACCGCCGGGGCGTCGCTGGTCAACCCGAGCGCCCGAGCGGTCTCGCCGCGCGCGCGCCATTCGTCGAGCAATCGCTTGAGGCGGACCAGGCTGCGCACCCGCGCCATCAGCGTCTCGTATTCGACCGGCTTGGTGAGGAAGTCGTCCGCACCTGAACTCGAGGCCGTGCAATCGTTCGGCGGGTTCACCCAGCGCCGTTACGATGACGACCGGAATGTGCAGGGTCTTTGGGTCGCTCTTCAGTTTGCGGCAGCATTCGAACCCGTCCATGCCCGGCATCATCACGTCGAGCAGAATAAGGTCCGGCTGCCACTTATGCGCCATGCGCAGCGCCTCGAACCCCTCCTTGGCGCTGGCGACCTGGTAATATTCCGCCGCGAGCTTGGCCTCCAACAAGCGCGTGTTGGCCGGCACGTCGTCAACGATCAGGATCCGGGCGGTCATCGGCGGCGCGTTCGCCTTTGCTGCAATTGGCGGCGCCAACCGGCGCCTGTGGAACATGACCGGATATTAACGCAGCGTTGTCCCGCGCGGAAGCGAGCACGCCAAGTTATCGCAACGGGCATACAACCTTCCGGGTGGTGAATTGTATTATCGTACGTCTCCGGGTCAGGCATAGGCAGCTTATAGTGAAATAAGTCTCAACTCCGTGACGAATCCATCAACCACGACGCGGTGATCAGTCGCTCAGCCGCGGTAGGGACGCGGCTCACGCCCTATGGATGTTTGACGTCGAACTGACCGCCGGATCGGTCGCCAGCGATCGGCCGGTAGCGGTACTGGTCTGATGTCGGATCCGCGGTTACTCAGCGCCGATGAATCGGTTGGCGCCGTTTATCTTCGTGCTGCTGTGGAGTTCCTCATTCATCGCGGCCCGCGTCGGGATTACGCGATCTGTCGCCTTTGCTGTTCGTGGCGGTGCGCATGGTAATTGCCGCCGCGGTGCTGTTGGGCGTCACGCTGGCGCTGCGGCGGCCATGGCGCGTCCTGGCCGGGCGTTGGGTGCATCTCGCGGTGGCCGGCGTGCTGACCAACAGCGTGCTGCTGATGACCGCGCATTACGCCATGGTGCACATCGGCGCGGCGCCGATCGCCCTGGTGCAGACGCTCAATCCGCTGCTGACCGCACTGCTCGCGTGGCCGCTGCTGGGGGAGCCGCTGCGACCGATGCAATGGCTCGGTCTGGTGCTGGGCGCGACAGGTGTAGTGCTGATCGTCGGTCTGGCTGCGGCGCGCAGTCACGTGCAACTGGACGGCCTGCTGCTGACCGCCGCGGGGGTGGTGGGGCTGTGCGGCGGGACGCTGTATTTCGCGAAATTCTGCCGCGGTGTGCCAATTCTGGAGGGCACCGTCGGTGCAATTGGTCGCTGCCGCCGTAGTTTGCGTGGCAGCGACGGCCGTGTTCGAAACGCCGCACGCCGACTGGACGCGGGGCGCGATCGCCGCCGTGCTGTGGAACGCGGGGGCGGTGTCGCTGGGCGGAATGGCCCTGTACTACCTGATGCTGGCACGAGGCACGGCGGCGCGGGCGACGGCGAACTTCTATCTGGTGCCCGGCACCGCGGCGTTGATGGCCTGGGCGCTGCTGGGCGAGCAACTGTCAGGGCTGACGGTGGCGGGGCTGGTGGTGTCGTCGGTAGGGTGCTGGATGGTAAGTCGGCGAAAGTCGGTCGCGCTGTAGACCGATCGAATATCGCGGCGTCGCGATCCGGCAAGCCCGTGCGAAAGCGGATCGGGCCAGGCTGGTTGGAAGATCGTTCGATGCACCGCACACCGGACGGATTGATTGCCGATCGGTAATCGGCAGCCCTCTGTGCATCGGGCGCTGCCTGCTCTAATCCGGCCCTCCATGGGGCAGGCGGAGCACGAGTCCGGCATGGCGCCAGCCAAGGCATGGCTGCGGCGCGAAACGCGTCAGGGCAATCGAGCGGCGCGACCGGCCATAGCGTTTGGACTTGGCGGGCACAGCCCTGGCAATCGGTCAGGCTTGGTGCGCGGCGCTGGTGCTGGGGGCGGCGCTGGCCGGCGGCTCCGCCGACGTGGCTCTGGCGCTGGCGGCATTCGCGATTCTGGCATTGCTCCGGGCGACCTGTGCGGTGGCAGCCGACCGGGCTGCTTTCGACGCCGGCGCGGCGGCGCGGCGGCGACTGCGCAGCGATGCGCTGACCCGCCTGCTGCATGCCGGTCCGGCCCAGCTTCGCGAGCAGCATTCGGGCGAGCTGACCTCGACCGTGGTGGATCGGATCGAGGCACTGGACGGTTTGTTCGCCCGTTGGCTGCCGGCTTCGGTGCTCGCCATCGCCGGCCCGGCTCTGGTGGCGCTGGCGGCGCTGCTGACCGATCCGATAGCTGGGCTTGTCCTGCTGCTGTGTGGCTTGCTGGTGCCGGTCGCGATGGCCGCCGCCGGCATTGGGGCGGCCGCCGCATCGCGCAGCCAGTTCCTGGCTCTCGCGCGGTTGCAGGCGCGGTTCCTCGACCGCGTGCGCGGGATCGCCACCATCGTGCTGTATGGCCAGACGGAAGCAGAGGCGCGCTCGCTTGGCCGCGGCCGCCGATGAACTGCGGCGGCGTACCATGCGGGTGCTGCGCGTCGCTTTCCTGTCATCTGCGGCACTCGATCTGGCGGCCGCGCTGGCCTTTGTCGTCCTGGTGCTGCGCTACGGGATGGCATTGCTGGGCGGCGGGCTGCAGCATCCCGCAACGGCGCTGTTCGTGCTGCTGCTGGTGCCCGAGTTCTTTGCGCCGCTGCGTGGTTTCTCCGCGGCTTACCAGGATCGGCTGCATGCCACCGGCGCCGCGGAGGCGCTGGCGGCTTTGCCGGCGGCGCCGGAGCCGCAGCCGCTGCGTGAAGTCCGTACCGTGGCTGCGCAGGGTGTGACCGTGATGTTCGAAAATGTGGTCCTCACCTGGGATGCCGAGCGCGGGCCGGCGCTGAACGGGCTGTCGTTCCGGGTGCCGGCCGGCGAGACGCTGGTGCTTGCCGGCCCATCGGGCGCCGGCAAGTCAACCGTGATCGAGATCCTGCTGGGCTTCGTCCGTCCTGACCGTGGGCGCGTGACGATCAATGGCGCCGACATCGCAGACCTGGTGCCGCAGGCGCTGGCTCGACTCACCGCCTGGATCGGCCAACGCCCGGTGCTGTTCGCCGGCACGATCCGCGACAACATCCGCTTCGCCCGCCCGGAAGCCACTGACGCCGAGGTGGATGAGGCGGCGCGGAGTGCCAGGGTTGCCGAATTTACGGCCGCGTTGCCCAATGGCCTGGATACCAGGGTCGGCGAGGGTGGCTACGGCCTGTCCGGCGGCCAGGCGCAACGCGTGGCGATAGCGCGCGCCTTCCTGAAGAACGCACCGCTGCTGCTGCTCGACGAACCGACCGCGCATCTCGATCCGGCGACCGAGGCGGAAGTGCTGGACAGCCTGCGCCGACTGGCACTGGGCCGCACGGTGATCCTGGCCAGCCACTCCTCGGCGGCGCACGGTTTTTCCGGGCGACGGCTGGACATGCGCGACGGCCGCGCCGTGCCGGCACGCGGTGCCGCATGACTGAGGACCGGCGTGACCCGTACTGGCGTGACTCGGACCGGCGCGAACCGTACCGGCATGAACTGTGTGCTGCATGACTGACCTACTGCGCATACTCGGCTTGTGGCGTAGCCGTGCGGGCTGGCTTGTGGCCGGCGGTCTGGTGTCGCTTGCCGCGCTGACGGCCGGCGTGGGCATGATGGCGATCGGCGGCGCGACCGTGGCGGCCGCGGTCATCGGCGGCGTGCTGGTTGCACCGGCGGCGCTGCGCCTGCTCGGGTCGGCGCGCGTCGTGCTGCGCTATGCCGAGACGGCTGGTGACCCACGCCGCTACCTTCCGCGCCCTGGCCGACCTGCGCGTCTGGTTCTTCCGCAATCTGTCGCGCAGCACCGCCGGTGGGCTGGGGTTCCGGCAGGCGGGCGACGTGCTGGCGCGCCTGGTCGGTGACATCGAGGCACTGGACGGCCTGTACCTGCGCATTCTGGTGCCGCTGGCCGGCGCCGTTCTGCTGCTGCCGGTTCTCGTCGTGCTGATCTTCCTGCACAGTGCCGCACTCGCGCTGACGGTCGGCGTGCTGTTCGCCGTTGCCGCGTTCGCACTGCCTTGGATCGGCGCCCGCATGGCTGCGCGCGCGGGAGCCACGCTCGCCGAAACCACCGGTGCGCTGCGCATCGCCGCGCTGGATGCGTTGACCGGGCTGCGCGAGGTGCGGGCGTTCAACGCCGAGGGCCGCATGCTGGCGGCGGTGCAGGCACGCGAGGCAAGCCTGCTGGCCGCGCAGCACGAGCTTGCGGGCCGCACCGCACTGGCCAGCGCGGGGGCGTTCCTGTGCGGCCAGATGGCCATCCTTGCCGTGCTGGTCGCTGCCGGCGCCAATCCCGCCGCCGCGGTGGCTGGCGCGTTTCTGGTGGTGGCGGCGTTCGAGGCGGTGGGCGGACTGCCGCGCGCCGGTGTGCTCGCCGGCCACGCATCGGCCGCAGCGCGGCGCGTGCTGGAAGCCGCGGAGGCGCCGGTGCCGGTGCCCGATCCGGCACAGCCTGGCACGCTGCCTGCCGGCTTCGCGCTGCGCTTCGACGGCGTGCATTTCCGCTGGCAGCCGGATCGGCCGCCGGTGTTCGATGGTCTTACGCTCGACGTGCCAGCAAGGCGCTCGCGTGGCGTTGCTGGGGCCGTCAGGCGTCGGCAAATCGACGCTGGCCGCGCTGGCGCTGAAAGTCGCCGCGCCGCAGCAGGGACGCGTGCTGTTGGGCGGCGTCGACATCGCCACGCTGGCCGCGGCCGACGTGCGCGCGCGGATCGGTTGGCTGGCGCAGGCGACACATCTGTTCGATGACACGATCCGCGCCAACCTTCTGCTGGCCCGCCCGGACGGCCGATGATGCGGCGCTGTGGGCCGCGCTGGATGCCGCCAGGATCAGCGAGATGGTGCGCGCGCTGCCGGATGGCCTGGATACCTGGGTGGGAGAGGCGGGCGCGCGCTTCTCGGGCGGACAGGGGCGGCGGCTGGTGCTGGCCCGCGCGCTGTTGTCGCCGGCGCCGATCCTGATTCTGGATGAACCATGTGCCGGCCTGGATGCGGAAACCGAACGGGCGTTTCTGGCGACACTGAACGACGTTGCGGACGGCCGCAGCGTCATCCTGATCACGCATCGGCTGACCGGCGTGGAGCAGCTGGATCGGATCTGGCGGTTGTCGGCGGGCAAGGCGATCGCCGCCGCGGCGTAGCGGCGCTATTTCAGGATGGCGGGGGGCGACGCCGCATGCGCATGCGGCCTCACGGTCCCGCGAGAATGTCCCACATGTAGGTCCTGCCCGGCTTGTCGGCGAATCCGGCCACCACTTCGCTGCGCAACTCGGCAAGGCCTCGGCATGGTGGTCAGCCGCAGATTGCGGCAATGGTCGCGAGGTGCGGCAATGTCGACTTGATCTCGGCAATGCCTGTTTCGACCCTGCCCAACCTTTCGCCCCGCATGGCGGTGGTCACCTGAAGTGGGCCCATCCCAGGTTCGAGCCCGGCGCCAGTCGCTTCGAGCCCGTTGGTCGTCGTTTGCACCTCACCAACCGCGGACTTGAGGTCGTTCACGCCTTCTTCCAATCGGGAGACGCGCACTTCCACACTTGGATGGCAGGGTTGCCATCTGGCTGCGCAACGGAATTATCGGGCATGGCAACATGTTGTCTTATCGTCGCGGTTGACGGCGGGTTAACCGAACGGCAGGTAGTTGTTCGGACCGCGCGAGAAGGGAATCGGCCATGCGGCGCCTTGCCATTCTGTTCTTACTATTGTGTGTCGCGACAGGCAGCGCGCGCGCCGCCGATCCACCGCCGCAGAAATTCGTCGTGTTCTTTCAGGAATGGTCGGCCAGCGCTGGACGACTCGGCACAAACAGTGATCAGCCATGCAGCCGAGTGGGTGAAGTCGCATCCCGGCAACGTCGCGCACGTCAACGGCTTTGCCGATCCCACCGGCAGCAAGCGAGCGAATGTCACTGCTGTCCGAATTGCGCGCGCAGATGGTGGTCGATCAGTTGCAGGCCGACGGCATCGCTGCGAATCGCATCAGCCAACGCGGCCATGGCTCGGTGCAGTTCGCGCTGACCTCACAGGAAAGCCGGCGCGTGGAAATCAGCATCAGCCGGAACTGAGCTGATGCTGCAATCGCTGCTGGCCGAGGATCCGGCGACAGTGCTGCGGCGGGTGTTCGGCTTCCCGGGATTCCGTGGCCAGCAGGAGCAGGTGGTAAACCACGTCATCGCCGGTGGCGACGCGTTGGTGCTGATGCCGACCGGCGGCGGCAAGAGCATCTGCTTCCAGGTTCCCGCGCTGTGCCGGCCCGGCACCGCGGTGATCGTCTCGCCGCTGATCGCGCTGATGGACGACCAGGTGGCGGCGCTGCGCCAGCTTGGCGTGGCGGCTGGCGCGTTGCACTCCGACCTCGATCCGGCCGAGGCGCGCAGCGTCACGCGCGATCTGCTCGAGCAGCAGCTCGATCTGCTGTACGTCTCGCCCGAGCGGTTGCTCGGCAATGGCATGCTGGAGCGGCTGTCACGCCTGCAGCTTGCCTTGTTCGCGATCGACGAGGCGCATTGCGTGTCGCAATGGGGCCACGAGTTCCGGCCCGAGTATCGCGAACTGGCGTGCCTGACGGAGCATTTTCCCGGCGTTCCGCGCCTGGCACTGACCGCCACCGCCGATCCGCGCACGCGCGCCGACATTCTGCACGCGTTGCGCATGGACACCGCGGACGTGTTCGTCGCGAGTTTTCATCGCCCAAATCTGCATCTTGCCGCCGCACCGAAGGTGGGCGAGACCGCGCAATTGCTGGAACTGCTGGCGCGCCACGAAGGGCGACTGCGGCATCGTCTATTGCGGCAGCCGCGCCAAGACCGAGCGCATCGCGCAGAAGCTGCAGGACCGGTCGATCCCGGCGGTCGCGTTCCATGCCGGCCTGGATCCCGCGCACAAGCGTGAATCATTGGCGCGCTTCCGATCGGGTGAGCCGGTCGTGGTGGTTGCGACGATCGCATTCGGCATGGGCATCGATCGGCCCGACGTGCGCTTTGTCGTGCATCTCGACATGCCGGACAGTCCCGAGGCCTGGTATCAGCAGATCGGTCGCGCCGGACGTGACGGCGATCCGGCGGATACGCTGCTGCTGTATGGCGGGCAGGACATTGCCCAGGCACGCCATTGGTTGGCGCAATCCGCGGCGCCCGAGGCACAGAAGCGCGTGACGCGCACCAAGCTCGAGGAGATGATCGCGCTGACCGAGGCGGTGACCTGCCGCACGCGTACGCTGCTGGCCTGCTTCGGCGAGGAACTGACGGAGCCGTGCGGCCATTGCGACAACTGCGCCGACGCCGCCGCTGATGGTCGATGCGACGGTGGACGCGCAGAAGGTGCTGTCGGCGGTCTATCGAACCGGCCAGGTGTTCGGTGCATTGCACATTGTCGCTGTGCTGCGCGGCGAACAGACCGAAGGCGTGCTGCGACACGGGCACGATCGGTTGCCGACCTACGGTGTCGGCCGTGAACACACGGTGCCGTATTGGCGCAGCATGATCCGCCAGCTGATCGCAGCCGGGGCGTTGGACGTCGATACCGAAGGGCACGGTGGGTTGTTCCTGGTGCAGGACAAGGCGCGACCGATCCTGCGCGGCGGAGTGCCGTGTGATGCTGCGCCAGGAGGGCAAGCGTCGGCCTGACACGTTGCGTCCCGAGCGTCGGGCTTCCGTGGCGCCCGTGGGCGGGCCCGCAGCTGCAGACCTTGTTCGAGGCGCTGCGTGTCTGGCGCGCGGCCGAGGCGAAGAGCGCAGCGCATTCCGCCTTACGTTATCTTCCATGATGCGGTGCTGCGCGATATTGCCGCGGTGCGGCCGGCTGATCTGGATGAGCTGGCTCAGATCAAGGGCGTCGGGGCGTCGAAGCTGCAGCGGTATGGCGCGGCGGTGCTTCGGTTGCTCAGCGGCGTTGATTGAGATTGTGAGGAGCGAGCATGAGCATCATCGCCAATCCCCCGGGGAGCTCAGATCAGATAAGGCCAGGACGAGTGACGATGCCTCGGGGTTATCCGGTGCGATAAGCCCTACGTGCCGGCCTATGGGATAACGGTGGATCTGAACAACCGCGCATGACTGTCCCAACGGCTTGACCCCGACGACGAGTGGTCGTCCAGTATCATCACCGCGGAATTCTTCGAATTGTTCGCGCAAGAAGGTTGGGTTCGCGCCAAAAAGGTCGGGTCGGAGGAAACGATGTCAATGTTCAAGCCATCGCGGCAGATGCGGCGCATGCAGATCGTCGCCCTGCTGCTGCTAGTTGCCAGCGGCATCGTTAACTACCTGGACCGCTCTGCGCTTTCCATCGCCAATATCGAAGTTCGCCAGGAGATGGGCCTTAGCGCAACAGCGATGGGCGTGCTGCTTTCGGCGTTCCTCATGAGCTATGCTTTCTCGCAGCTGCCCGCGGGGATTCTGGTCGACAGGGTGGGCCCGCGCATCTTGCTCGGTGCAGGACTGGTCATTTGGTCTCTGGCGCAGGGAGCGGCGGGCTTCGTCACCAGCTACACTCAGTTTTTTGCCGCGCGCATCGGCCTTGGTATTGGGGAATCGCCGCAGTTTCCGACTGGCGCCCGCGTCGTCAGCAACTGGTTTCACGTCAAGGAACGCGGCTTTCCCACGGGCATCTTCAACGCGGCGCCCAGCATCGGCACGGCGCTCGCGCCGCCCATTCTGACGTGGCTGATGCTGGCCTACGGCTGGCGCGTGATGTTTATCGTCATGGGTGCCATCGGACTTATCGTCGCAGCCGCGTGGTTTGTGTTCTACCGGGACGCCGATCAGCACGGAACCGAGGAGGACCGAAGTTATATCCGCTCGGGGGACACCGCACGCACGTCATCGCCGGTCGGCCTCAAGCAATGGGGACGGCTGTTCGGATGCCGAACCACATGGGGCATGATCATCGGGAATTTCGGCAGCGGCTATCTCTCATGGGTCTACTACGCCTGGCTGCCGGGTTTTCTTGAAATTCAGCACCATATGAGTATCGCACGTACCGGCATCTTTGCTGCGATTCCACCGGTGTTCGGCATCGTCGGATCATTGTTCGGCGGCTATGCATCGGATTGGCTGGCGGCGCACGGCTTCACGCCGCTGAACAGCCGTAAGATCCCGATCATCTGCGGCCTGCTCGGAACGGCTGCTCTGACTATCGCGACGGCGTACGCTGCCAGCCAGACGGCCGTCATGAGCTACGTCTCGCTCGCCTATCTTCTGAGTGGCGTTGCATCCGCTTCGATATGGGCCCTCGTCACAGCCGCGGCACCACCCGACTACATTGCATCGAGCGGCAGCATTCAGAATTTCGGCGGCTACATTGGCGGCACGTGTTCACCCATCGTGACCGGCATCATCGTCGATGCCACCGGCTCTTTCGTGCTCGCGTTGCTCATCGGCGCCGGGATGGCTGTTATGGGAGCACTGGTCTATCTGCTAATGGTCACGACCCCGATCAGTGGCACTGAATTGGAGGGACCGTCAGGCAGGATGGCGCCGCGACCGGCTGCCGGGTAGCCAGCGCCGACGGGACAGGTGGGGGAGCGGGCCTCCACCGTGAGAACCGGACGTCCAGCGTCGCGCGGTCAAAGGGCGTACGAATCGTCTTTCACCCCTGCCCCACAATCTCCGCCAGCGCCTTCCCGACATCCGCGGTACCCGCCTGACCGCCCATATCCCGCGTCTTCGGCCCACTATCCCGCAGCAGCGTCTCGATCGCGGCAACGATCGCGCGCCCCGCCTCGACTTCTCCCAGATGCTCCAGCATCAGCCCGGCCGACCAGATCTGCCCGATCGGATTGCAGATGAACTTGCCCGCGATATCCGGCGCCGATCCATGCACCGGTTCGAACATCGAGGGAAACCGCCGCTCCGGATTGATGTTGGCCGATGGCGCGATGCCGATCGAACCCGCCACCGCCGGCCCCAGATCCGACAGAATATCGCCGAACAGATTCGACCCCACGACGACATCGAACCAATCCGGATGCTGCACGAAATGCGCGCACAGAATGTCGATGTGGTACTGGTCGGTGCGCACCTCCGGATAGGCCTTGCCCATCAGCGCAAACCGTTCGTCCCAGTACGGCATGGTGAACGTAATGCCGTTCGACTTGGTCGCCGATGTCAGGTGCTTTTTCGGCCGCGTCATCGCCAGTTCGAACGCGAACTTCAGGATGCGATCCACGCCGTGGCGGCTGAACACGCTCTGCTGCGACACGAATTCCCGGTCCGTATCCACGAACATCCGGCCGCCAACGGACGAATATTCGCCCTCGGTGTTCTCGCGCACCACGTAGAAGTCGATATCCGCCTCGGTGCGGCCGGCCAGCGGCGTGCGCACGCCGGGCATCAGCTTGCACGGCCGCAGATTGACATACTGGTCGAAGCCGCGGCGGATCGGGATCAGCAAACCCCACAACGAGATATGGTCCGGCACGTCGGGCCAGCCGACCGCGCCCAGCAGGATGGAATCCGACTGCGCCAGGCGTTCCATGCCATCGGCCGGCATCATCGCGCCGGTCTTCTTGTAGGTCTCGCACGACCAGTCGTAATGCGCGTATTCCAGGCCGAAGCCGAAGCGGCGCGAGGCCGCGTCCAGCACCTTCAGAGCCTCCGGCACCGTCTCCTTGCCGATGCCGTCGCCCGGAACGACCGCGATCCTGTGCGTCTTCGCCATGGACTATCCTCCCGCTCGGTGGTCAGTTATCAGGGATCAGGGTTCAGAGCGAAAGAGGGCCGCCAGACATGGCCAGGCAGCCGCAAGTCATGCCGAGTACCGCCACCACCGACTGGGATCGCGACGCGGCGCTGACCACCGCGCGCATCCTGCTGGAAATCCAGGCGATCAATTTCCGGCCGGAGGAGCCGTACACGTTTACCTCCGGCTGGAAGTCGCCGGTCTACATCGACTGCCGGCGGATCATCTTCTTCCCCCGCGCGCGATCGAAGATCTGCGAACTCGGCGGTGGAGAAGATCAACCGCCATGTCGGATACGAAACGATCGAGGTGGTGGCCGGCGGCGAAACCGCGGGCATCCCGTTCGCCGCCTGGATCGCCGACCGCATGTTGGCGCCGATGGCCTATGTGCGGAAGAAGCCCAAGGGGTTCGGCCGCAACGCGCTGATCGAAGGCGACGTGCCAGAGGGCAAGCGCACGCTGCTGGTCGAGGACCTGACCACCGACGGCCAATCGAAGATCCGCTTCGCCCAGGCGCTGCGCGATGCCGGCGCGATCGTGAACCACGCCTTCGTGGTGTTCTTCTACGGCGTGTTCCCCGGCGCGTTCGAGACGTTGGCGCGGATGGACATCGCGCTGCACCATCTATGCACGTGGTGGGACGTGCTGGAGGCGTGCAAGGATCGGCCGTATTTCGCTGAGCCGGCGCTGGCAGAGGTGCGGCGGTTCCTGGAAGACCCGGTCGCGTGGTCAGCCGCGCACGGCGGCATTTCCTCGGCCGAGGAAGCCATGGCACGGAAGGCGGCGGCGGACGCGTAGGGCGGGCTGCAACCCGCCGCCTCTTCATACTCCGTTAAGCCATTCCTCGATATTCACGCGGTCCAGCGCGTCAGCGAGGACCGTCATGGCAGCCCGTACCATCTCCAGCACCTACACAGCCGGGATCACGCTGACCAATACGGCGAATAACCCTGTGTCGGTGACCGGCCGGATCTCGGTGACCAGCGGCGTGGCGCTTACCGGCAAGGCCGGCGCGTCCTATAGCTGGACCATAAACAATGCCGGCACGATCATCACCACCGCTGTCAGCACGGGCGTCATCCTTGGGGCGTACGAAAGCGCTGTTGCCAGTGGCACCCTTACCAACGAGTCAGGTGGCCTGATCTCCTCAGGTGGCTATGGCGTATTCATCAATGGGCACGGTTCGGTTACCAACGAGGCCGGCGGAACAATCGTGGGAGGCGACTTCAAGGCCGTCTACATCAGTGGCGGTCCAGGTACGATCGTCAACGGCGGGGTCCTGCGCGGCGGGAACGTCGCGGCCTATGAATACAATGGCGGGTCGATCACCAACCTGTCGGGCGGCACAATCACCGGTGCTGGCGGCGTCTGGTTTCAGCAGCCAGGCACATTCACCAATGCCGGCGTGGTCATTGGCACCAATGCGGGCTTCGGCTCCGTACTGTTCAACTCGGCTACAGCACCCAATCGGCTCATCGTCGATCCAGGTGCCTCATTCACCGGCAACATCCGCAGCCCGAGCGGCGGCACCAATGTCGTGGAACTTGCCTCCGCCGCGAGCGCGGGAACGCTGTCCGGCTTCAACGGCACCAGCATCACCAATTTCACGTCGTTGCAATTCGACAGCGGCGCGCAGTGGACAGTCACCGGCAACAGCCTGGCCGGCGGCCTCGGCACCATCGCCATCAGTGGTTTCACCATCAACGACACGATCGACCTGACGGGCTTCGTCGCGACCAGCGAGACGTACGTCGGCAACGCACTGGTGCTCACCAATGCCAGCAACAGCCACGCGACGCTGCACATTCAGGGCAGCTTCACCACCGCCGACTTCCAGGTCAACGACACCACCACGGATTCAATCATAACCGCCACCTGCTATGCCGCCGGCACGCGCATCCTGACGCCACGCGGCGAGATCGCGGTCGAGCACCTGCGCGAGGGCGATTTGGTGCGGACCGTGTCCGGCCGACAGCAGCCGATACGCTGGGTCGGCCATCGCCATGTCGATTTCCGGCATCATCCGAACCGCCAACGCATCCTGCCGGTTCGCGTCGCCGCGCATGCATTCGGTCCGGGAATGCCAAAGCGCGCCCTGCTGCTGTCACCCGACCACGCGGTGTTTGTCGAGGATGTGCTGATCCCGATCAGGCATCTGGTCAACGGCACCACGGTCGCGCAGGTCGAGCGCACCGCGATCACCTACCACCACATCGAGCTGCCGCACCACGATGTGCTGTTGGCCGAGGGGATGCCCGCGGAGAGTTACCTGGAGGCCGGTGCCCGCAACGCATTCGCCGATGGTGCCGCAGTCATCCAACTCCATGCCGACTTCGCACCGGCACGCGACCATTATGCGATGCTGTGGGAGACCGAGGGCTACGCTCCCCTGGTGGTGGCCGGCGGACAGCTGGAGCGGACACGGGAGAGACTTGCGCGCCAGGCACGCCTGCTGTCCCCCCTGCTGTCCTCTGGGCTCCGCCGTCGTGCAAGTCCGCACATTCACGCCGCGAATGCCGCAACCTGACGGTGCAGCGGAGTTCACTTCGGCGCCATCGCCCCGGAGCACCAGGTCGCTTGGCAGCTGCGCGCGGCGGCATTTCATCAGCTGACGGAGCCATGCCGTGCAAGGCGGCGCCCGAGGACTGAAGGCGGATGCACACGGGGGGTCTGGATCCGCTGCGGGTTAACGCTTCATTAAACCACCCAGACATATGCAGGCGGTCCAGCGTGCCAGTCCGGCGCGTCAGCGAGGACCGTCATGTCAGACACCGGCACCATCATCTCGGGCAGCTATTCCGCAGGCATCACGCTCACTAGTACCGGGGATAACCCGGTCACGGTGACCGGCACTATCACCGCACCCAGCGGCAACGCGCTCTACGGCATCGGCGGTACGATCAGCGGCGGAGACGGCGCATTATACGGTTGGTCCATCGCCAATTACGGGACGATCAGCAACAGCGCCAATGGCTCGTCTGCCATCGCACTTGGATTCGGCGCGACCACCGTCGCCAACAGCATCGTCACCAACGAGGCCTCCGGCGTGATCTCCGGTGTCCTCGCCGGTGTCTACATCCACGGCTTCGGAACGGTCACCAATCAGCCCAGCGGAAGCATCACGGGAAGCATCCTGGCCGGGATTTACATCGGCAGCGACCCGGGCGTGGTTGTCAACGGCGGGACCGTGCTTGGCGGGTCTTATGGCGTCGATGAGGCGCAGGGCGGATCGGTCACCAACTCTGGCGGCGAAACCAAGGGAACCATCACGGGAACTGGAAATGCCGGCGTGCAGATCGCCGGTGGTCTCGGCACAATTGTCAGCGGCGGCGCCATACTTGGCGGCCTGTACGGCACCGACGAGATCGCGGGTGGCTCGGTCACCAACCAATCCGGCGGAACGATCACGGGAACTACCAGCAGGGCCGTGTACATTCGGGGCGGCCTGGGCACGGTGGTCAATTCCGGAATACTGCTTGGCGGGGCTTTCGGCGTCGACGAGGCGCTCGGTGGGTCGGTTACCAACCTGTCCGGCGGAAGCATCACGGGAACCGGCGAAGATGGCGTCCGCATCAAGGGTGCCACGGGCGCCGTTGTCAACAACGGCTCGGTGTCTGGCAAGTACTACGGAATTTATCTGGGCCAGGGCGGATCGATCAACAACCAGTCCGGCGGTGTCATAACGGGAACCATCAGCGACGCCATCTACGTCGTTGGAACCACGGGCACGATCGTCAACAGCGGCTCCGTGGTTGGCACCTCCTACGGCATCTACGAGAGGCAGGGCGGATCCGTCACCAACGAGTTTGGCGGAACGATTGTAGGAAGCGCATTTAGCGCCATCAGAATCGGTGGGACCTCGGGCACGATCGTCAACAGCGGTTTCGTGGTTGGCAAGTATTACGGCGTTAACGAGACCCAGGGTGGATCCGTCACCAACCAGTCTGGCGGAACGATTGAGGGAACCCTGCTTGGCGCCATCAGAATCGGTGGGACCTCGGGCACGATCGTCAACGCCGGTTCCCTGATTGGCTCGTCTTTTGGCATCGACATAATCCCTGGGACGACGGGAACGATCACCAACAGTGGCTACATCCATGGCGCGAACTATGGTGTTTATTTGGGCGGTGGAACGCTCACCAACCAGCCAGGCGGTACGATTGCTTCCGACGCCATCGGTGTCTTGTTGGACAGCGCCGGCACAATCATCAACGGCGGCACCATCGACGCCGGCACTTCTCTCAGCGTCGCTGTGCAGCTTGCGTACGGCGGCAGCAGCAGTCTGATCGTTGACCCCGGCGCGGCGTTTTACGGTCAGGTCGCTGGCGGCAATGGCGTGATCGAGTTGGCCGCCGGCGGTGCCGGCACGCTGTCCGGCTTCGACGGCACTTCCATCACCAACTTCGCATCGTTGCAGTTCGAAACCGGCGCGGACTGGACGATATCCGGCGACAGTTCGACCGACGGTCTCGGCACCATCGTCATGGGCGGCTTCAGCGTCGGCGACACGATCGACCTGACCGACTTCGCCGCGACCAGCGTCGCCTTTGCCAGCAACCAGTTGGTGGTGACCGCTGACGGCGGCGCCACTGACACGCTGAACATGACCGGAAGCTTTGCACACCGCGGATTTCAGCTACATCGGCGACGGCGGGTCGGGGACCGACATCACAGTCACTGCCACCTGCTATGCCGCAGCCACGCGAATCCGCACGACACGCGGCGAGGTTGCGGTCGAGCACCTGCGCGAAGGCGACCTTGTGCTGACGGTGTCAGGCCGGACGCAGCCAATCAGCTGGATCGGTCATCGGCACGTGAATTTCCACAGCCATCCGAACCGCCAGCGCATCTTGCCGGTTCGCGTCGCCGCGCATGCGTTCGGCCATGGAATGCCGGAGCGCGACCTGCTGCTGTCGCCAGATCACGCGGTGTTCGTGGAGGATGTGCTGATCCCGATCCGACATCTGATCAACGGCGGCAGCATCGCGCAGATCGAGTGCGACACCATCACGTATTACCACATCGAGTTGCCGCGGCATGACGTGCTGCTGGCTGACGGCATGCCGGCGGAAAGTTATCTCGAGGCGGGCGCGCGCGGCGCGTTCGCCAACGTCGACGGCGTTATCCAACTGTATCCCGACTTCGAACCGCCGCGCGATCACTATGCGATGCTGTGGGAGGCCGAGGCCTATGCACCGCTCGTGGTGGCCGGCGAACAGCTCGACCGGGCGCGCTGCAAGCTGGCTGACCGGGCTGCGTGGCCGCCGTTCGGCGCAGGGGTTGCTGCCCCACCGTCGTCGCCATTATCCGCCAATCGATGACGCGGCCTGCCGGCGTGACAAGCCGCCGGTCGGAAGCATCGTCGGGCTGACCGGGGACATCACCGATCGCGTCATGGCCCGGGCCTCGAAACATCCTCCCGTCCCCTTGCGGGAGGAGTTGGGCGAGGGGTGCGTACACCAACCGATGCCGGGGCCGTTGTCCTGCCCCGCCTTCCTCCCACAAGCGGAGCGGGAGAACGGCATCTGCGCCTCAGGACTTGGGCTGTACCGCGTAGGTGGCGGACAAATATTTGACGATGGTCGCGGCAGTGTCGTCGTCGAACGGGCCGCCGAGGGCCTGCTGCATCTTGGTTACCTCCGCCTTCCAATCGTGCGGGGCTCAGGAACACCGAATTCATCTTGATGTAGTTCAATGTGTGGCAGATGGCACAGGTCGTCGTCACGACGTCCAAGCCGGGGCCGGGCTTCAGTGTCACCTGTTCCTGCTCTGCTCTTGCGCCAGAACAGGAGCTGCGGACAGCAGCAAAGCGATCAACGCATATCGGATCATGACTGCCTCCCTTATGCCACCGTGACCGCGATCTGCTGCGGCACGTTGTTATGGTAACCGGCGGGATTGAATTTCAGCTTGTCCACCTGCGTTTCGCCCGCATTGTTTGTGGCACGCGACGAAATCATGTAGTTGCCAGGCTCGATCTTCCCCGTTGGGAAGCTGAAGGCACGAAACGAGTAGCGGCCGAGATCCGGGCCGAGTGCCGCCGGCTTCCAGGTCCTGCCATCATCCAGCGAGACTTCGACCTGCTTGATGCCATGGCCGCGATCCCAGGCCATGCCTTCGATGGTGAAGCCGGCAGCGTGCTGGCGCGCCCCCGCGATCGGGTCGGCGACCAATGAGTTCACCACCATCTCGGTGATCGGCCACGTGGTCTGGATTGTCCTGTGACGGGAACGGATGATCTACCGGGAACATACCCGCCGGTACGCGATACGCTTTCTGGATCCAGAAGTTGTCGAGCGGTTTGCTGCTGAGCTGGATATGGCTGATGTGCTTCATCCAGTAGGTCGCGGTCCAGCCGGGCACGATGAGGCGGGCAGGATAGCCATTCAGATGCGGCAGCGGCTTGCCGTTCATGGATGTCGCGATGATCACTTCATCGGCCATCGCCTTGTCCATCGGCAGAGCCTTGTTGAAGTCCGGCGTTGTCGGCAGCACGGGGCCGTCAGCGCCGTCGAGCCATACCTCCACCGCGGCAGGCTTCACGCCGACCTTGGCCAGCACGTCCTTCAGCCGCGGTCCGCGCCACACTGCGTTGCCCATCGCGCCGTAGCCCCATTCGACGCCGGCGACATGCGGTTGCGACAGGCCCCGCCGATTGCCGGAGCATTGGCAGACGGCGGTGATTTCCTGCTGGTCGAAATTCTTCTCGAGGTCGGCAACACTCAGCGTGATCTGCTGGTCGGCTGCGTCGCCGCCGACCGCCAGCGACCACTTGCCTAGCGCGGCCATCGAGGGAACACCGGCCAGGTGGTAACGGACGAAGAACTCGTCGTCCGGCGTGATCGCGGTGCGGAATGTCTCGATCGGTGATTTCGTAGTTCGGCGGCCGGCCGGTCAGCTTGATCAGCTTCTGCTTGCCGGGCAGCGCCTCGAGCGTCGCTTCGTCGCGCGTGCCGTCCGGCAGTTGCGGGCTCATCCAGCGGGGCTTTTCCACGGCGCCCGCCGGGCCGCCGGCAAGCACAGCCACGCCCATGCCGGTCAGAATTTGCCGACGATTCATGCAGCACCTCCCAATTTTTCTCTTGCAACCCGGATTCGCCGAAATTCCTACTCCGCAGGTCTGTCGTCGACAAGCACCTGACGGGCCAGCGAATTGTCCACGCAAGTCTCGAATGCGATCGGCCGATCGAGTGCGCCGCCGGACCGCATGGCCATCTGCAACCGGTCGAAGCCTTCGCGCTGGAGCATCGGATCCGTAGCGAACAGCTTCAACGCGCGATAGCGGTCGATTGCCGCGGCGAAGATGTCGGGGGCGACCGTGGGGAAAAACTCCTGCAGCGCGCGCGCAATGTCGCTGCCCGAGGTAGCGGCCATCCAGCGCAGCGTGCTCGTCATGGCGCGCGTCATCGCCAGCAGTTCATCACGTCGCGTGTCCAGCAGCGGGCGCCGCGTCACCAGCACCGTATAGGCGGTGAGGCCGCGATCCGCCGCGGCATACCAGAGATGGCCGGCGCCGGATGCGATCAGTTCCTCGGCATAGGGCTGAAAGAGTTGCACGGCATCAAACGTTGCCGCCCGCAACGCAGCGGCGTTCTCCGCCATGCTCGGACCGCTGGTCCGTGTCCAGCGTCGCCGGATCGATCGCCGGCGCGGCGCAGATCGTCCTGCAGGCACAGCCACGGCGTTGGCACCTCGGCGACCGAGGCGAAGCGGACGCCGAGCAAGGTCGGAAATGCGAAAATTCGGGCGCGGCGCGCGGCCGATGATGAAGAACGGATCGCGCGCGATCACGTCGCAGAAGCATACGCTGTCGGATGCCGGGTCCTGCGCATGGTTCAGCAGCACGCGCAGCGGGCCGCCCCACATCACATCGACATCGCCGGAGCGCAGTGCGGCGGCAGTGCGCGCCGGATCGGGCGAGGCCAGCAGCGTCACGTCGACGCCTTCTGCGTGGTAGGCACCGATGGCGTGCGCGGCATAGAACGGCGCGTAGAACAGGGCGCGAAAGTTCTCCGAGAGCCGGATCGCCATCGGAGGTCTCCTGGACATTGCGTCGCACGCATGGTAGGACCACCGGGCCCCGGCGACAAAGGAGGCGCACATGCGCATCGTTCTGATCGGCGTCTCGCACTGGCACACGCCGTTCTATCTGGATCCGTTGCTGACCATGGCCGGCGTGTCGGTGGTCGGTGTCAGCGATCCTGATGTGTCGCGCGCGGAGGAGAGTGCGGCGAAGGCACGCTGCCCGGCGTTCGGCGACTATCGCGAGATGTGCGCGCGGTTGAAGCCGGACTTCGCGTTCGCACTCGGCCGGCATTGCGACATGGCGGAAGAGGCGCGCTTTCTGATCGGCGAACGCATCCCGTTCGCGATGGAAAAGCCGTGCGCCATCACCGCGGCGGACGCGCACGATATCGCCGCACGTGCCGCGGCGGCCAACGTGTTCGCGGCGGTGCCGTTCGTGATCCGCTACAGCCCTTTGATCGATACGGTCAGGGAAGTCGCCGCGGGCGAGGCAGTGCAGTACGTCGTATTCAAGTTCATCGGCGGCATGGTGGATCGGTATCATGAGCAGCGAGTTGAGTGGATGCTGCATCGCGCCACCGCCGGCGGTGGGCCGTTGCTGAATCTTGGCGTGCATTTCCTGGACCTGTGCCGCGTGCTGCTGCCGAATGTGCCGCTCCGGGTGGTCGGGTCGGCGATGTCCAATAATTTCGGCGGCCTGGATATCGAGGACCATGCGATGGTGCTGCTGCGTGGCGGTGGCGCAATGTGTTCGGTGGAGACCGGGTATCTTTATCCGGCGCCAAATTCCGTGTTCGATCTGCACTATTCAATCCGCACCGAAGGTCATTACTTCGCTGCGCGCGACAACCAGACACTGGAGATTCTGGACAATTCGCGCAGGCGAGAGGTGCGGTCGATGCCGCTGACCAATTCGTTCTTCTATCCGACGTTCGTGGAGGACACGTTGCGGCGCGTGGCGCAGGGCAAAGCGCCGATTGCCGATCTGGCTGACATGGCGGCAGCGTTGGACCTGGTGAAGCTGCCTATGCGGCGTCGCCGCTACCGGGCCTGATGGGTGATCATGCCTCGCCCCAGGGCAATCGAGAATGATCGATGGCGCCGGAAATGTTTCGCGCGACTGTCTCGATAAGCCGGCTCACTGAGCCGGCACCGCGACAGCCGGTCCCTCCAGATCTTCCGAGGTAATCTGCGAACGCACCAAGAGCTGTAGAATCGCCGCCCCAAGAATGGTGATCGCCGCGCCAATGCCAAGCGCGATAACGAACGATCCAGTCTCGTCCACCACAAACCCGGTGACGATCGGTGAGACCGTACCGCCGAGATAACCGCCGAAATTCTGGATGCTGGCGACCGACGTGCAGTACGACTGCGGCGCAACCGCGGTGATCAGCGTCCATTTGCCGGCAATGCCCAACGACAGGAAGAACATCGCCAGCGAGATGTATACGATCGCCTGGGTGCCGTCGCTCGCGGTGGTCGCGACCACGGTGAACACGCCGGACGCCAGCAGCCCGATGATACTCGGCAGCCGACGGCTCGCGACCAGTTCCATGCCGCGCGCGTTCAGCCGATCGGTGAACCAACCGCCCGCCCACGCGCCGAGGATCGAGCAGAACAGCGGAATTGAAGCCAGGAAGCCGGTCTTCGCGATGCTGATGTGCTGCTGCATTTCCAGGTACGCCGGCAACCAGGTCTGATACATCCAGACCGCGTAGCCGGTGCAGAACGCGCCCAGCATCAGGCCCCACATCGACTGGAAGCGAAACAGCTTGCCCCAGTTCCGCATCTCCACCTTGCCCTCGGCCGCGCGATTGGTTGCCAGATACGCTGCATCCTGCGGCGCAAGCTCGGTCTTCGCCGGATCGCGATAGACCTTGAACCACACCAACGCGCCGAATACGCCGATGACGCCCATGGTGATGAACATGGCCCGCCAGCCGAACGCCAGCATCAGTCCCGTCAGCAGCGGCGGCGCAATGAACGGCCCGATGCTGCCGCCGGAATTGTACAGGCCGGTCGGGCGACCGCGATCCTTGACGTGGAACCAGTCGCTGGTGACCCGCACCGCTGCGGGAAATGCCGGACACTCCGCGGCGCCCAGCGCCACTCGTGCCCACAGCAACTGCACGTAGCTGGCCGCGAAGCCGCCTAGGCCTTGCGCGACCGACCAGAGCACCAACGCAATGCCAACCAGATAGCGCGGGCCGAGCCGATCGAGGAAAAAGCCAATCGGCACTTGGCACAACGCATAGGTGATCGACCACGCGGATTGCAGTGCACCGATTGCCGTGGCGCTGATGCCGAATTCCGCGCGGATCTTCACGTTGCCAATCGCGAGGGTGGAGCGATCGACGTAGTTCAGCGCGATGGCCGCGGTGACGAGTGCGATCGCGATCCACTGCATGCGGCGCATGCGTGGCGATATCGGCGAAACGGCCATGGCTCCTCCGCGTGGCGGAACCAAGCCCGCCGCTTTTGGTATTTGGCCAATTGGTACATGGTGTTGCGGCTCTGGCAAGCGGCACCGGTTGCTGAACAACCGATCCGCACCCATTTAGCCAGCAACAGTTCAGGAGTGCGGGTAATGGACGAAAGGCTGGCGGACGCACCGGTGGGGCAGCGCATCGACATCGTTTCCGATGCGATCTGCCCGTGGTGTTATATCGGCAAGCGGCAGCTTGAACGCGCGCTGGCCACGCTGGCACCGGAGGGGTTGCATTTTTCGGTTCATTGGAACCCATTCCAACTCAATCCCGACATGCCGAAGGAAGGCCGCGACCGCGCCGCCTATCGTGCAATGAAGTTCGGCAGTGCCGAACGGGCCCGCGAACTGGACGAGCGCGTGGGCTCGGCCGCTGCGGCGGTTGGCTTGAACTTTCGCCAGGATCTGATGCTGCGCACACCCAACACGATCGATGCACATCGGCTGATCTGGCTGGCGGGACGGCAAGATGTGCAGGACGCGGTCATGGAGGCCGTGTTCCGGGCCTACTTCATGCAGGGCCGTGACATCGGCGACACTGACGTGCTGGGGGACTGCGCCGCGGCGGCGGGCATGGACCGCGCGTCGGTGGTCGACTTCCTGGCCGGCGACGTGGCGGCACAGGAGATGCGAGCGGCGGACCAGGCCGCGCGTGAGGCTGGTGTGAATGGTGTGCCCTCATTCTTCCTCGACGGCCACGGGTTGTTCTCTGGCGCGATGCCGGCGGAGACCATGGTCGACGCATTGCGCAAGGGCCACGAGATCCTGCGCCAGCGGGCGGCCTAGCGACGATCCGCGTGACGTCGATCTGCACCAGGATGCACCCGACCGGAATGGACAGGCGAAGCCCGACCCGCCGGTAGAGCCATGCTTCACGCGGGGTCGCCGTCGGCTATAGTCCGGGCAGGAAAGCGGGAGGCGACCATGTCGAACCAGACGAAGCATCCGGAAACGCTGGCGCTGCATGCCGGCTGGCGACGCGATCCGGCAACAAATGCCGTTGCGGTGCCGATCTATCAGACCACGTCCTACCAGTTCGACAGCGCCGAACACGCGGCGAATCTGTTCGGCCTGAAGGAGCTGGGCAACATCTACACCCGCATCATGAACCCGACGCAGGACGTGTTCGAGAAGCGCATGGCGGCGTTGGAGGGTGGCGTGGCGGCGCTCGCGGTGGCGTCCGGCCAGGCAGCATCGGCATTTTCGGTGCAGAACCTTGCGCGCGTCGGCGACAACATCGTCAGCTCGACCGATCTGTACGGCGGCACATGGAACCTGTTCGGCAACACGCTGAAGGACCAGGGGATCGAGACGCGCTTCGTCGATCCGGCCGATCCGGAGGCGTTCGCGCGCGCCACCGATGACCGCACGCGCGCCTATTACGCCGAGACGCTGCCGAACCCGAAGCTGGTGGCATTTCCCATCGCCGAGGTAGCGGCGATCGGACGACGGTTCGGCATACCGCTGATCATGGACAACACCGCGGCGCCGACCTTGGTGCGGCCGTTCGACCATGGCGCGGCGGTGGTGATGTATTCGACGACGAAATACATCGGCGGGCACGGCACTTCGATCGGCGGCGTGGTGATCGACGGCGGCAACTTCCCGTGGGATCAGCACAAGGATCGTCAGCCACTGCTGAACACGCCCGATCCCAGCTATCACGGCGCGGTCTGGGCCGAAGCGGCGAAACCGCTCGGGCCGATCGCCTACATCCTGCGTATGCGCGTGGTGCTGCTGCGCGATCTCGGCGCGGCGATGAGCCCGTTCAATGCATTCCTGTTCATCCAGGGTCTGGAGAGCATGCCGCTGCGCATGCGCGAGCACAGCAAGAACACGCTGGCTGCGGCGCAGTATCTGTCCGGGCGCAAGGAGGTGACGCGGGTGATCCATCCGGCGTTCCACAAGGGCATCGGCGCAGAGCGCACGGCGAAGTATCTGCCGCATGGTCAGGGTGGGCTGCTGGGGTTCGAACTGGCCGGCGGCGTGGCGGCGGGGCGCGCGTTCATCGATGCGCTGCAGATGTTCTACCACGTGGCGAACATCGGCGATTCCCGCAGCCTGGCGATCCATCCGGCCAGCACGACTCACTCGCAGCTATCGGCAGCCGAGCAGCTCGCGACCGGCGTGACGCCGGGGTATATCCGGTTGTCGGTGGGCATCGAGCACATCGACGACATCATCGGCGACTTGTCGCAGGCGCTGGATGCGGCGGGTGGCGGCGTGAAGGCGGCGGCGGAGTAATCCTGGGCGTCACTGCACCGTACGGCTGTCACTGCGAGGAGCGCGGCGATCAAGCAATCTCGTGTTCTGTTGGGGCGCGAGGGGGGCGTGCCCTTGGGCTTCGCCTGAGCATCGCTCAGCTGCTCGCGATGACAACCGATCTCCGTCAGCACTCGGCTAACGACAACGTGCTCGGTAGCTTGGCACCATGCTGACGCGCCTGGGACCAGGCGGTGGGACGTCGCAGTGTAATGACGGCGTGGATTGCGTGCGGTCTCACCCCTGCCCCAGCCGTCACCCGCAAGGGGAGCGCGCAACTCCGCTACCCGAACGCGCCTGGCAACGAAACGGTTACAAAAGAAAACCAGAATGTGAAAGGAAGTTGTAACGACACCTGGAGAGATGATCGGCGGCCATGAATTTTTCGCGATCCGAGATATCGCCAGGACCCGCGACAAGCATCGCGCCGCGCTCGTTCGCAGGCCGCATGATCGCGCAGTACGTTATCGACCTCATGGCTTCGGTCTGCCTCGTGCTTGCCTTCGGATGGTTTTTCGAGGCATCGGCCAGCGACCAGTATCTGCGTGACGTTCTGATCACGCAGAATGACGTATACGTGGCGATCAGCCGGTTCACTCCGGGCAACCTGCTCACCAGCTACGCCACGACCATCGACCAAATGACACGTAGCCTGCTTTTCGGGTTCAGTCCCGTCGACGGGTTCAACGCGGCCGCTGTGCAGTCCTTCGTGACGATTGGCCAGCTTGTGCTGGACATCGGCCTCGCCGCGCCGGCCACAATGATCGAGCTCTACCACGAAACCACCGGCCTCGCGGCACAGATCGTGCTGGCAGGCTTCGCCACGGCGATCGGCAGCGTGATCGCCTGGCTGATGGCCGCAAAGATCTCCGTCTCGCGACTTCTGGTGGCGTCCGCTCTGAGCCCGATCGCCGTGTCAGTTGTCTTCCTGGCGCTACAGGGTTTCATGATGCTGATGCTGGAGGCATTCTTCCGCTTCACGTCGCTGGCGCCGTACGCAGTGGTCTGCCCGGTGGTCTGCACATTGTACTGGGCGGCGTTCCCCAATGCCGATCGCGGCGCCACGCTGACGCTGGCGCGCACGATCGGCCGGGGGATGCATCCGTCACAAACCTGAGCGATCAGCGCAGGCCGGTCATCTTGTCCCATTCGCGCACGAACTCCGTGTGCGTCTTCAGGAATGCATCCCAGTCGGTGGGCGCGAGAATCTTCATCTGCGTGATCGGAATGCCACCCGCCGGCGGCGGCACATCGGCGCGCGGCGAATATAGGGCGGTTGCTTCGGCGAGCGCCTTCTGTCCGGGCACGCCCAGCACCCAGTCCATGAACAGTCTTGCCGCTTCCGGATGCGGCGGACTTTGCAGGATGCCGTAAACGCCTGGATCGGCCGGCAGCCCTTCCGGCGGATTGACGAATGCAATCGGTGCACCCTTCGCCTTGAATTGCAGATAACCCGAATATTGCGCGGTGGAGATCACCTTGTCCTGGCCGTTCACCGTGCGATCGAACTGCTGAACGTAGGAGTCAAATGCTCGCGGGTTGAGTGCGGCGAATTTCTTCCAGTAATCCTCGCCATAGATCTGTCTGATCAGATACCAGGTCTCATGCTGCAATCCGGAGGTAGATACCTTGACGTTGATGACGTCCTTCCACTTCGGATCGAGCAGGTCCTTCCAGTTCTTCGGCGCCTGATCTGCCGGCACAAGGTTTGGATTGTAGGCGATGCCGGCGACGATGATCACGCCCCAGGTCCACAATCCTTCGGGATTGCTTTTATACTCGGGCTTGTAGGCCGCCATCTCCGGCGATAGCGTACGGCACGTAACCGTTGCGCTTCTGGAAATCGAGCACGAAGCTCATGTCGGTGATCTGCATCACGTCGGCGAGGTATTGGTGCGCCTGGCGTTCTGCCAGCACCTTGGCGTACAGCGCGCCGGCCTGCAGTCGAACGTAATTGGTGGCGATCTTGGGGAACATCTTATGGAATGCCTCCAGATACTGCGCCATGTTGGATTCCGGATCAGTGCTGTAGAGGACGAATTGGCCCTCTTTCTCCGCCTGCTCGACATTGGCGCAGGTCTTGAAGCCGTCCATCTGCCGGGGGTGTTCGCACACACCGTCCGCCCATGCGGCTGGCGCAAGCAACAGCGCGGCAGCGGCCGCGAGCATCGAACGGGACCAGTTCATCGCATTTCCTTCCCTATGTATTCGTCATGACCATGCTGGCATCGCGATGAGCGTAGCGACGCGGCAATCCTGGTCATAGTGGGGGCGCATTCTGCCGAACCAGGGTGCTGCTTCGCCTTGCTCATCGCAAGGACAATGTGGCCGCGCTAGTCGTTCAGAATCGCCACCGCACGCGTCCATCCCGCCGATGCGCGATGCACCTTCACCGGGAAACACACGACGTCGAACCCGTCTGCCGGCAATTGTTCCAGGTTGTGCAGTTTCTCCAGATGCGAATAGCCGATCTCCCGCCCCGCCCGGTGGCCCTCCCAGATCAGTCCGGCATCACCGGTCTCAGCAACCTTGCGCCGTGTATGAGAGAACGGCGCATCCCAGCTCCAGCCATCGGTGCCGACCAGTCGGACTCCGCGCTCCAGCAGCCACAGCGTCGCGGCCTTGCCCATGCCGCAACCCGAATCCACGTAGTCATCGTCACCGTATTTCGCGCCGGCCGACGTGTTCACCACCACGATATCGAGCGGCTTCAGCGCATGGCCGATCCGCTTCAGCTCCGCCTCCACATCGCCAGGTGTGGCGACATAGCCATCGTCGAAATGCCGGAAATCGAGCTTCACGCCAGCCTGGAAGCACCACTCCAGCGGCACTTCGTCGATCCGCCAGGATGGCTCGCCACCCGGTTTCAGCCGGTGGTTCATCGTGGAGAAATAATGATACGGCGCATCGAGATGCGTGCCGTTGTGGGTGCTGATGGTGCAGCGCTCCACCGCGGCGTATTCGCCGTCCGGCAACTGATCGACACTTACCCCCATGTACTCGGCCATCGCCGGCGCGGTCATGTGGTGGTCCATGTACTCGATCTTCGGCAGCGAATGCGGGGGATCGCTTTTGATCCCCGCCTTCAGCGGCACCGAGATGTCGATCAGCCGGCGCGGCATCGCCCCCTCCCCTATTCCGCCGCCTTCATCAGCTTCGACGGATCGGCGCCGACGCGACCGGTATCGCCAGGCTGCGCATGTGCCAGGCGGAAATCATAATGCACCGCCTTCAGTCCCGGGACCGGCGAGGCCGGATCGTCCTTCGCACCGACCACCAGCGAACCTGACACGCCGAACACCGTATCGGAATCGATATGCTCGTCATCGCCGAAATACAGCGCGGTGACCAGTTCGCGATAACCATCGCCGCCGATCAGGAAATGGATATGCGAGGGGCGGAAGCCGTGGCTGTTCTGCGCCGTCACCATGTCGCCAACCGGCCCATCCATCGGGATCGAATAGCCGAGCGGCCGGACCGTGCGGAAATGATAGCGACCATCGGCATCGGAGCGGAAGTTGGCGCGCAGGTCCATCATCTCGGCGGCATTCTCTGCCTGAAGGTCGTACAGGCCGAACTCGCTGGTCTGCCACACCTGCACCAGCGCGTGTGGCACCGGCTTGCCGTCATTGTCGGTCACCTGGCCATACACCACGATCTCCGGCGCGGTCGGCTTCGCCGCGATGCTGGCGCCGAGAGGCAGTTCCGGCGCGCCCTCGCGGTAGAACGGCCCGAGCAGGCTGCTTTGGCTGCCCAGTTCACGTGCCTGCTTGTCGTGCATCGCGTTGACCAGCGCGCTGAGGCCCAGCACGTCTGCCAGCAGGATGAACTCCTGGCGGAACGGCGTGCAGGCCTGGCCCACCGCAGTGAAGAACTGGATGCCGGTCAGCCACTCGGCTGGCGTCAGCTTCACCTCGCGGGCGAAGGCGTGCAGGTGGCGCACCGCCGCATCCATGATCTCTTTCAGGCGTGGATCGGGCGTATTCGCCATCTGCGCGAGAGCGGCTTCTGTCACGCTGTTTTCATCAAGGTCCTGCATGGGAAACTCCTGTCGCTGGCTTGCGGCAGCATAGGACAAGCGGACCTCTTGTGCGACAGGGCAATCGGGTGAACGGTTTTCCCTCTCGTTGCAAGAATCGCAGGGCTCGGCAATCTCGATCGAAGTGCCAAACTTGCCCGAGGCTGCTTCGCTCCGCTCGCAATGACAGTAAAAGCACGTTCACCCGATTGCTCTGTCTTGCGCGACCCACCCCCTGGCATGTTGTCTTGCCGCGCCATAGGATGCCGGCAACCAATCAACCGGGAGGAAATTCGTATGCTGGCAAGGCGCCTCGTACTCGCTGTCGTCGCAGGTCTGGCTTTCCTTGGGCTCAACCCGAGAAGCACACTTGCCCAGCCGCAGAACCCCATCACCATCGGCTTCGGCATGGCGTTGACCGGCGGGTTGGCACCCAACGGCAAGGCCGCGCTGCTGGCGATGCAGATCTGGGAAGCCGACATTAATGCCAAGGGAGGCCTGCTCGGGCGGCCGGTGAAGCTGGTCTACTACGATGATCAGTCCAATCCCGCAACAATCCCTGGCATCTATACGAAACTGCTGGACGTCGACAAGGTCGACCTGGTCGTCAGCGGCTATGCCACCAACATGATCGCGCCCGCCATGCCGATCATCATGCAGCACAACCGAACCTTCCTCGGTCTGCTCGGGCTCGCGGTAAACACCGAATTCCACTACCCGAATTACTTCTCCTTCACGCCGACCGGCGGCCCGAAGCCCAAGCAAAGTTTCGCAGCCGGTTTCTTCGCGACTGCGATGGCGCAGAATCCGAAGCCGCAGACGTTGGCGATTGTCGGCGCCGATGCGGAATTTCCGCACAATGCGATGGATGGCGCACGGGTGCTGGCGAAGGACGACGGGCTGAAGGTGGTCTACGACAAGACCTATCCGCCGACGACGACCGATTACACGCCGATCGTCCGCGCGATCCAGGCGACCAATCCGGATCTCGTGCTGGTGTGCTCCTATCCGCCGGATACCGTCGGCATGATCCGCGCCGCGCACGAAGTCGGTCTGAAGGCAAAGCTGTTCGGCGGCGGCATGGTCGGTTTGCAGAGCACCGCCATCAAGACGCAGCTCGGTCCGTTGCTGAACGGCATCGTCGATTACGATTTCTGGCTGCCGTGGTCGGGGCTTGCCTCACCCGAAGCCAAGGCGTTCCTGGCGCAGTACCAGGCGAAGGCGGCCTCGGCCGGCGTTGATCCGCTGGGCTATTATCTGCCGCCGTTCGCCTACGGCTACATGCAGGTGTTGCAGCAGGCGGTGGAGGGCACCAAGGGCCTCGATCAGGACAAGCTCGCCGATTACCTGCGGTCGCATACATTCAAGACCGTGGTTGGCGATGTGAAGTTCGGAGCGGATGGCGAATGGGCCGAGGCACGCGTGATGGAGGTGCAGTTCCAGAACGTGAAGGCGAATGACGTGGATCAGTTCAAGGACCCGAAGACCGAGGTGATCCTTTGGCCGCCGGCGTTGAAGACGGGCAACATTGATCTATCCGTACGCCGATGCGAAGTGACGATCGGAAATGCAGACGTGGTGGTCTAGGGCCCACCACGTCTGCAGTAACCCAAAAGCATTGTCGGACTGCCCAATGGTCATCGCGAGTAGGGCAAATCGTTCTGCGATTGCCTCAGTCGGACCGATAACTCTCTCTAATGCCGGAAATGGCGCATCCCGGTGAACACCATCGCGACACCGGCAGCGTCCGCCGCCGCGATCACCTCCTTGTCGCGCACTGAACCACCGGGCTGAATCACCGCGGTCGCGCCGGCGGCGATCGCCGCCTCCAGCCCATCGGCGAACGGGAAGAATGCATCCGACGCCACCACGCTGCCGCGCGTCAGCGGCTCCGCCAGGCCCGCCGCCTTCGCCGCCTCGGCGCTCTTCCATGCCGCGATGCGCGCGCTGTCGACGCGGCTTGGCTGTCCCGCGCCGATGCCGACTGTCGCACCGTCCCTCGCATAGACGATCGCGTTCGACTTCACGTGCTTGCAGACGCGGAATGCGAACAGCAGGTCCGCCAGTTCCGCGTCAGTCGGCGCGCGCCGCGTCACCACGCGCAGGTCTGCCGCGCCGATGCGTCCGGCGTCGCGCGTCTGCGCCAGGAAGCCGCCAGCCAGGCTGCGGAAGGTCAGCCCAGGCGCGGCCGGATCCGGCAAACCGCCAGTCAGCAGCAGCCGCAAATTCTTCCGCCGCGCCACCGCCGCCTTCGCCGCTTCGTCCGCGTCCGGCGCGACGATCACTTCGGTCAGGATCGCCGCGATCTTCTCGGCCGCCGCCGCATCCAGCGTGCGGTTCACCGCGACGATGCCGCCGAACGGCGAGACCGGATCGCAGCGGAACGCCAGATCCCACGCCTCCGCCAGCGACCCGGCCGAGGCAACACCGCACGGATTGGCGTGCTTGATGATGGCCACCGTCGGAGCATCGAATTCGGCGACGCACTCGAATGCCGCATCGGTATCGGCCAGGTTGTTGTACGGACAGCTCCTTGCCCTGCACCTGCATCGCCGTCGCGACGCCAGCGCCGCTCGCCGTTGACGTAGAACGCCGCCGCCTGATGCGGGTTCTCGCCATAGCGCAGCGGACTGACGCAGCGCGCCGGCAATCGCAGCCGTCGCGGAAAAGCATCGCCGCTCGCGTTCGGCGAACCATGCCGCGATCGCCGCATCATACGCTGCTGTCCGCGCATAAGCCTCGCCGGCAAGACGGCGGCGCAACGCCAGCGTGGTGCCGCCATGCTGCGCGATCTCATGCAGCACCGCCTGGTACTGATCGGGTTCCGTCAGCACGGCGACGAAGTCATGGTTCTTGGCCGCCGCACGGATCAGCGCCGGGCCACCGATGTCGATGTTCTCGACGCATTCGTCTGCAGCAGCGCCCTTCGCCACCGTCGCCTCGAACGGATACAGGTTCACCGCCACCAGATCGATCGGCGCGATACCATGCTGCGCCATCTGCGCGACATGCTCCGGCACATCGCGCCGGCCAAGAATGCCGCCGTGGATCTGCGGCACCAGAGTCTTCACCCGCCCGTCGAGGATTTCCGGAAAGCCGCTGTGTTCGGATACCTCCGTGACCGGCATGCCGGCATCGCGCAGCGCTCGCGCCGAGCCGCCGGTCGACAGGATCTGCACGCCACGCGCGGCCAACGCCTGCGCGAACGGCACCAGTCCGGTCTTGTCGGATACCGAGATCAGCGCGCGGCGTGATGGGCACGATGTCGGTCATCGGATGGCCCTCGGATGTTCATCGCGCGGGATAGACGCGCGATCCCCAGCAGGTCCAGGGTCCGCGCCACCACCCGCGCCTCGTCGTACAGCTCCATTGCGCGCGCGCGCCCGGCTGCGCCCATCGCCGCGCGCAGCACCGGATCGGCCGGCAAGCCGCGCCAGCGCATCGGCCAGCGGCGCGACTTGCCGCGGCGGCACCAGCAGCCCGGTGACACCGTGCACCACCTGCTCACGCGGGCCGTCGATGTCGCTGGCAACCACCGGCAGGCCGGTCAGCATGGCCTCGATCACCGACATCGGCAGGCCCTCGAAATAGCTCGGCAGGGCGAAGATATCGGCCGCCGCCAACACGCGCCGCCACATCGTCGCGATAACCCAGCAGACGCAGCCGGTCGCCCAGGCCAGCAGCTGCTCAGCAATTGCTCGCATGTCGTCGCCGCGATCCGAAGTCCAGCCGCTCGCCGACCACCCAAAGTTCCGCGTCCGGCACCTCGCGCATCGCGGCGGCCAGTTCCGGATAGCCCTTGACCCGCACCAGCCGCGACACGGCCACGACGACCACGCGATCAGCCGGCGTCCCGAGTGCGGCTCGAATGCGCGCACGCGCCGCGGGATCGGGATGAAACACCGCCGGGTCACGGCCATTGCCGATCGTCTCGGCGCCGCGGAAAATGCGCAGCCGCCGCGCATCCGCCGCCTCGCTGGCCGATACCGTCATGAACACATCGGTCAAGCGGCCGCCGATCCATTCCATGACGAAGCCCGCAGCGCGGCGCGGCCACGAGCCCTGCTGGTTGAACAGGAAGCCGTGGCAGGTGTAGGCGACGCGAGGCACACCAGCGACCCGCGCCGCCATCCGCGCGAGGAAGCCGCTGATCGGCATATGCGCGTGCACCAGGTCGGGCCGCTCCGCGCGGAACAGCCGCACCAGGTCGCGGAATGCGCGGCACGTGCGCCAGCGGCGTCAGCCGCGCGCTGGAACGGCACGCCGATCACGCGAAATCCCTCCGCGCGCACGCTGTCCAGCAGTCGGCCCCTCGGCGCAAACGCCGATCACCTCGTGGCCGCGCGCGCGAATGCCGCGCATCAGCGGCAGCAGGAATTGCCGGAGCGAGAAATCGACGTTGGTAATTTCGATGATCTTCAAGTCGGTGACAGGTGCCGGAGGGCGGATAAGCGCAGCGCAATGCGCCGCCGCAGTGACGGATAGCGCAGCGCTTATCCGCCCTCGACTCCCACCTTGCTGATCGCCCATTTCACCTGCTGCGGTCCATCGGCGAAGCCGGTCAGCACCACCTGCTCGCTGCGTCGCGGTTCCGGACCGCCGAGGTAGATGCTTTCCTCCAGGCTCATGCGCGCGCCGTCGGCGCGCAGGCGCCAGCCGCCGCCGGAGCGCAGGCGCAGCAGCACCGCCTCGCCATCCTGTTGCAGGCTGGCGTTGACGTCCGGGTGCAGATGGAACCGCAGCGTGAACGGCTGCGGGGTCGGCGCCTCGACCGCATCCTCGCCGCGCACGTCCTCGCCGCTTTCCGCGAGATACAGGCGCCGGCGGTGCACCGCGCCGAACAGCTTCTTCCAGCCGTCGTGGCTGGCCTCCAGCCAATGCGCGCCGTTCGCCTCCTGGCGCTGCACCTCCACCACGCCGGGCGACGGCCGAGGCCCTCCGGCTTCAGTTCGGAGGAACTGACATCGGCGATCACCAGCGTGGAATGCGCGGCGGTGGCGCGGGTCGCGTCGCGCCATGCGGGATCACCGGCCGGAGAATGCGCCGCAGTTCACGATCATCCGGTCGCGGCCGACCGACAGCTCCATCGACAGCGTGCCGGCATGGGCATAGCGATCCACGCCCGGCGGCGGCGGCGCGCCGCAATCGACGATCAGCACGCTGCGGCCGGCCTGCAACCGTTGGAAGCCGCCGTCCAACAGCGCCGAGGGCCCGCGCCCGCCGCGGCCCGCCTGGGTCAGTGCGATATCGATCAGACTGCTGCTCTCTTCCTTGCTGCCGTTGAACAGCGCCAGGCCGCCATCGCCATGCCGCATCACCCGCAACGCGGGCGCCATCCGTTCGATCGCGCTGGTCAGTGCGGGCGGCGGCTGCGCCTGCGCCGCCTGCAACAGCGCGCGGATTTCGGTCAGGTCCTGCAAGCGCCGCAAGTTGCGCCGCCGGGCTGCGTTCCACGTGGCAGCCGTCCGGCAGCACCTGGCGGGCGATCTCCTGCGGCAGGAAACGCAGCGCGCGGGTCAGGAAGGCGGCGTGCTCCGGCAGTGCGACAGCCGCGGCGATCAGGCCTTTCAGCGCGGTCAGCGCGCGGGCATCCAGTTCCTCGGCCGGCAACGCGGCGGACAGGCTGCGTGCATCGGATACCAGCCGGCCCATCAGCCGCTGGCGGAACGCATCGTCGGCGGTGGCGGCGAAGAAATCGTAGTGGCCAAGCCAGGCGGTGATCCGCGCGCCGACAACGTCGGGCCGGTGCGGCAGCGCCTCGCTCGGGTGGCGCGTTGATCCATTCCGACACCAGCGCGCGCGCGCGCAGCCGGGCCGCATCGGTGCCGAGAGCACGCAGGTCGCGCAGCCAGGTGAAGCCATGCGCGGCGGCTTCCAACACCGCGGACGCCGAGACATTCGCCCCAGGCACCGGGCCGCAACGAGCGGACGCCGCCGCCGATTTCCAGATCGCCCCGCAACAGCCGCGCGCCGCGGCCGGCATCGCCGGGCCAGGGATCGCGCACCGGCAGCGCTGGTGCGTCCGGCACGCGGCTCATACGCAGGCTGGGCAGGCGCGCGATCACCCGCCGCGCGTCGCGCAACCAGCGCCGAGGGTCAGTCCCGCTCATCCGGGGTGGCTCTCGCCGCGCAGCGCGCCGATTGCGGCGGCGTAGTCGGTGGCGCCGAACACCGCGGTGCCCGCCACCAGCGTGTCGGCGCCTGCCGCGATCACCTGTGGCGCCGTATCGGGTGTGATGCCGCCATCAACCGACAAGGCGATCGGCGCGCCCGGAGGCGTCGATCATCCGGCGCAACGCCGCGATCTTCGGCAATTGCGATGGCAGGAATGCCTGCCCGCCAAATCCGGGGTTGACCGTCATCACCAGAATGATGTCGACGAGATCGAGCACCCACGCAATGCTTTCCAGCGGCGTGCGCGGGATTGAGCACGACTCCGGCACGTTTCCCGTATGAGCGGATGAGTTGCAGCGTGCGATGCAGATGCGGTCCCGCCTCTGGATGCACCAAAAGGTGATCGGCGCCGGCATCGGCAAACGCAGCGACATAGGGATCGACCGGCGCGATCATCAGATGCACGTCGAACGGAAGTTTCGTGTGCGCACGCAGGCCTTTCAGGATCGGCGGCCCGAAGCTGATGTTGGGCACGAAATGCCCGTCCATGATGTCGAGATGCAGCCAATCCGCGCCCGCCGCCTCGATCGCCGCCACCTCGTCCTGAAGACGCGCGAAATCGGCGGCGAGCAGGCTTGGTGCGATGGTGACTCGGCCGGGTCGCGATGCGGGCATGCATGCGATGTAGACAGTGCGCCGGTCGGAAGACAAGGCTGCAGCCACGCCCTTTGCCGAACCCCTCTCCCCTCCCGCACGGGGAGACGGAGAATTGGTACCGCAAAGCCCCCGCCCCTTGCGAAACAGGTTGGGTGACGGGTCAGCGGCTCTCGGTGACCGAAGCGGCACGCTTCTCAGGCTTTGATCAGGCGCGCGGCGAAGAATCCGTCCATGCCGCCACGCTCGGCCCACATGGACGGCAGCGTGCGCAGGGTGCCCTCGGCGGTCATCGCCTCCGGCAGGGCGGCAAGCTCCTTCGGCGTGAATGGGTCGTGGCGCAGACCGCCGCGCTCCTGGGCCGCGAGGACGCGTTCCGCACCCTCCTCGGTCTGCAAGGAACAGACCGAGTAGATCATGCGGCCACCGGGGCGCAGCATCGCCGCGGCCGCCACAAGCAGCCTGTCCTGCATTTCGGTCAGCGCGCGAACATCGCGTGGCCGCTTCAGGTGCGGCACGTCGGGATGGCGGCGGATTGTGCCGGTGGCGCTGCACGGCGCATCCAACAGCACGGCATCGAACGGTTGTGACGGGGTCCAGGCGGTGGCATCCGCCTGCACCATTTCGGCTGCAAACCGCCAGTGGTGCAGGTTCTCGCGCAGCCGGCCCAGGCGCACGGGGTCACGCTCCACGGCAGTGACCGAGGCTCCGGTGGCGGCGAGCTGGGCGGTCTTGCCGCCCGGCGCGGCACAAAGATCAGCCACACGCTCGCCCGGCCGCGCCGCAAGCAACAGTGCGGGGAGCGCAGCGGCGGCGTCCTGCACCCAGCAGTCGCCGATGGTCGAAACCAGGGATATCGGAAACTCGGGTGCCAGCCGGAAAGCGCACCGATCCGGTCGGCAGGACTTCGCCACCCTCCGGCGCAGTCACGCCTGGCCGAAGCGTCACATCGAGTGGTGCCTCACGCTGATGCACCATCGCGATCGCCCGCGCCTGCTCTCCCCAGGAGGTCCACAGCCAAGCCGGCGTATCCAGGCGCGGCGCGTCCAGTTCGACGAGCACCGCGCGCCCGGCTTCCGCCACGCGGCGCAGCACCGCATTCACCATGCCCGCGAATGGGATCAGCCGCCGTGCGCGCGCCAACGCCACGGCCGTTGCCACGGCCGCATGGCTCGGTGTGTCCAGCAGCAACAGTCCGGCCGCACCAATGCGCATCACGTGGCGCACCGGGTCCGGCGGAGCCTTGCGCAGGTATGGTTCCAGCACCGCGTCGAGCGTCCCCATGCGACGCAAGACCGCGGCAGCCAGGCGATGTGCCGCGGCGCGGTCCCGCGGCGCCAGCTCGGGGAGAGCACCCAGCGCGTCCTCTAGCGTGCGGCGCCGATCGAGCACCGTCGTCAGCAAATCGAACGCGGCCCCGCGTGTGGGGTCGGAAACCGCGCGCGTCACTGCGTCACAGCGCGGCAGGTTACCGCGCGTCCATGCAGTATGCAGTGCGCCAGAACCTGATCGGTCACCGCATAAACCGTGCCGCTCCAACCTGCCCCGGTCCGATGCAGCAAAAGGTAGCCGTAATCCGCGATGCCGAAGCCTCGGCGGAGCGACGCCCCGTCGACGACGGTACCGGCCTTGAGCGGCTGGGCAACGGCGTCGTTGCTGTCGCCGCCTTCGCCGACGATAAGTTGCGCCGGATGTCCCGCACCGAAATCGTAGCTGGCGAAGCCGTGGACGTGACCCGACAGAACCATGTCGAGGCCAGGCGGCACGAGATCGCGGATCGCCGCTTGTTCCGTGGCGTTCAGTGTTTGCCCCGGTTTTGCATCGGCGCCTTGCACGAGCGCCCAGACCGGACGGTGGGTCAGCAGCCAGGAATGCGCGGGGGCATTGCCCAGCAGCGACTGCAATTGGCCGCGATACAGCGTGAGCTTCGCCGCGTCCGGCTTGTCATCATCTGCATCGGCGCCATCGAACATGAGCAGATGCAGCGAATCGATGTGCAGCGTGTAGGGCGCGGTGGTCGCGATGCAATCGATCGCGTCAGGATGCGGATCGAGCAGTCTAAACCAGCCATGCCCACCGCGATCGCAGGCCTCGTGATTGCCGCGTACCAGGACCCACGGGGCAGCGGCGAGCAACGGCGCAGCTGGATCGAAGAAGTCTTTCTGCCAGACGGCCCAGTTGTCGCCGTGCGGACTGCCGGCACAACCTGATTGACCGGACGGACATGGTGATTCGCGGTAATAGTAATCGCCGACGATGGATGACCAGGTCCGGATGACGCGCGGCGGCCAGTCGGGCAACAGTGGCGAATCGCCATTTTTCCGGATTGTTGCAGTCCTGCGCCCGGTCGTTGTCGAGCCGGCAGCCGGTGCCGCCGATCACCACGATCCGCTTGATCGAACGCGGCAACGCGGGGACCGCCAGCCCGTCAACGGTGAGGCTGCGTGTCGTGGCGGGCGCATGGGCAATGCAAACCTGTATTGGATAGGCCCGATCCGGCGTACCACGCGGCGTGCCGGCGAGCCCAGCACCATCAGCCGCCACTTTCGGGCACGGCGCGTCCGGCATGGTAACAGCGCGCACGTCGAGCCCACCGTCGGCGGCGAGTTCCACCCAGGCGTTCGGTAGATCCGCCGCGTGTGCCGCCGATGGCAGCGCGAGCATCGCGAGGCAGCAAAACAAGCGCCACACGCGCACCACGAGGCTACGCGCCCTGCGCAGCCTTCTCCTTCTCGGCCATGCGCTGCTTGAGTTGCTCGGCGGTGAGGCGAACGATGTCCTCGTTCTGGTGCGCGTACGAGGTCGTAGGTTTCGGTTTCCAGTTCTTCCAGCACGATGCGGCCTGCCAGCACATCGGCCTTCCACGCTTCCTGCACCGGCTGGCGCGCATGGAATTCCGGCATCACCTCGCGCGCGAACAGATCGAGGCTGTCGCAGATCGCCTGGTGGCTGGTGCGGCCGGCCTGATTGAGCAAAATAACCTGATCGACATGCGCGTCTTCGAACTGTCGCAGCCGCCTGCGGATGGTTTCAGGTGATCCGATCAGTCCGTTGCGCAGGGCCTGCTTTGCCTTGTCGGTCTGGCGCCAGTCCTGGTACTCGCGCCAGAGATTGCCGGTGCCGGGCGCGTCGATACCGTTCCGCCCGTAGTAGCTCAGCGCGAAAATGAAGAACGTCCAGCCGGACGCGGCTTCTATCGCTTCTTCGTCGGTCGGCGCGCACATGAAGCCGTTGACGATGGCGATGTTGGGATTGACGGCGTAGTCGGCGAGCCGGTTCGGGCGATGCAGCAGATTGTTGTAGTAGCGATGCACCCAGGCCCGCGCCGCGTCCGGTGACACGAAGCTGAAGCCCAGCGCACCCATGCCCCAGGCGCCGGCGTCGCCAATGGTGCGGATGTTGGAGCACGCGACCCAGAGGGGTGGATGCGGCTTCTGCAACGGCTTGGGGATGACATTGCGTGCGGGAAAGTCGTAGTACTGGCCGTGGAATTCCCAGTTGTCGCGGGTGAACATCGGGATGATGGCGCGCACTGCCTCTTCCCAGCGATCTCGCTTGTCGCGCACGCGCACACCGAACGGATGCAGTTCCGCGGGGCCGGCGGCTTCGCCCATGCCGAGGTCCACTCGGCCGCCTGAGAGCAGGTCGAGTGTTGCGATTTTCTCGGCCACGCGTTGTGGCTGGTTGGTGGTGAGCTGGATCACGCCGTGGCCGAGCCGGATATTCTTGGTGCGCTGGCTTGCCGCGCCGAGGAAGACTTCGGGCGCAGACGAGTGGGAGTATTCTTCCAGGAAGTGGTGCTCGACGACCCAGGCATAGTCGTAGCCGAGTTGGTCAGCGAACTGGAACTGATCGAGCGACTGCTGCAGCAGGTCGTATTCGCTGGTTTCGGTCCAGGGGCGGGGTAGCTGGTGTTCGTAGAAAACGCCGAACTTCATGAGCGGATTCCTTCGCGGATTGTTCAGTTGGCCGGCACGAGCACGCCTTTTTCCAGCTTCGCCATGGTGAGCGAACGATAGTCCTGCCCGGTATGGTTCTGCGGCGAGAAGGTGATCGGCCCATTCACGCCGGGCAGGTCCTTCAACTTTTCCATCGCGTCGCGAATGCCCTGTCGCGTGCCATCCGAGTTCTTCACCGCAGCCTCGGTGATCAGGCCAACATCATAGCCGAATGTGTTGAGGTAGACAGGGGTGCGGCCCAACGCCTGTTGCAACTCGGTATAGAGCCGCGCGGTGTCGCCGCCGATCACGGTGCCGAACGCACCGATCTGGCTTGGTGTCAGCAGTCCATCGGCTGCATCGGGCCCGCCGATCGCATCGAACAGCGCCTTGCTGACGGCTGCCTGCTGTACCGCGACAGGTGCGGTGATCTGCATCTGATGGATCAGTTTGAACGTCAGGATGGCGGGGCGCCCGGTCGCGCCGTTGTAGATGAGTTGCGGGTTGGCCGCCTTCAGATTGACGATCTGGGCGGTGAAATTGGTGTCCTCCGGATTGAACTCCTCGACCGCCACGAGGTCCAGTCCGTATTTCGGCGCAAGTTCCCGGAGATAGCCTTCCTCGGCCTGGCCAAACGCGTCCTTGCTGTGCAGCGAGGCCAGGTGCTTGTAGCCTTTCTTCTGCGCATACTCGCAAAGCACGACCATCATGTCGCGTGGTCCGGGCGCAACCTTGAACAGCCAGGGATCCGCCGGAACGCCGAGTGCCTCTACTGCCCCGCTGGAGACGATCGGAACCTTGAATTCGGATGCGATCGACTTGATCGCCATCGCGGAGTTGCTGTTGGTGAGTGCATAGATCAGCATGACCGACGGATCGCTGGCGACGCGGCGAAATGCATTGATGGCGTTCACCGGATTGGTTTCATCGTCTAGTGTTTCGAATACGATCTTGCGGCCCGGCAGTCCCTGCGCCTTCACCCAGGCCTGCACGCCGGCATTTTCATCCGTGGCTGCGGATGCGAATGCGCCGGACAGCGATGCGACGACGCCGATCTTGAAATCGGTCTGCGCGGCGGCGGGGCCGGCCATGAGCATAAGCTACAGAAGCACACGCGCAAGCATTGGCACTTTCTCCCAGGTGGGCGTTATCTATCGATCAAACCACGCTTGATCCCTCCCCCCAACCGCCTCACCGCCCCAGCAGTCGCCAGCTTCCTGCTGCGAATGCGGGCCTCGATAGCATAGTGGCCGCCCTGCCCGCCGAGATATGCCTCCTGCACTGCCGGATTTGCCAGCAGGTCCGATGCCGGTCCTTCCAACGCGATGCGCCCGTTCTCCAGCACATATCCACGGTCCGCAATCGCGAGCGCGGCATGCGCGTTCTGCTCCACGATCAGGACGGTGCCGCTTGCCGCACGCAGAGCCACGATCTGCTGCATGATCTGCGCGACGATCATCGGTGCCAGGCCAAGCGACGGTTCATCCAACAGCAGCAACCGAGGCCGGGACATGCTGGCACGCGCGATCGCGACCATCTGTTGTTCGCCACCGGACAGCTTGCTTGCAAGTTGGCGTCGACGCTGATGGAGGATCGGGAACCTGGAAAACTGCTCCTCCAGCGCGTTGCCACCGCGCGGCGATCAACGCTGGTATAAGCGCCCATCAAGCAGATTTTCCTCGACCGACATGCTGCCGAATAACTGCCGCCGTTCGGGAACCTGTGCGATGCCGGCGCGAACGATGGACGGCGTCGGCCAGATGCGCTATGGCGCGGCCATCGAAGCGGATGTCTCCGGCAGAGACGGCAACCAGTCCCATGACAGTGTTGAGCAATGTGCTCTTGCCGGCGCCATTGGCACCGATCAGACGCGACAATTTCGCCGGTGCCGACGCTGAGCGAGACTTCGTGCAGCGCGGGCGATCGCCCGTACCCGCTGGATACACGATCGAGTTCAAGCAGCACGCGCAGGAACTTCCTGGCCAAGATAGGCAGCGATCACGCCAGGATCTCCGCGGACCGTGTCGGGCAGGCCTTCCGCGATCATCTCCCCACGATCCATCACCACGACGTGGTCGGCCAGTCCCATAACCAGTCGCATGTCGTGCTCGACCACCAGCACCGTCACGCCGAGTGCCGCGATGCGCACGATCAGTTCCGCAAGCCGCTCGGTTTCGCCGTCGTTCAGCCCGGATGCCGGTTCATCCATCAGCAGCAGGCGTGGGCGGAGCGCCAGGGCGCGCGCGATTTCCACCAGCCGTTGATGGCCGAACGCCAGCGACGATGGATCGTGCTGTTCCGCGCCTTGCAGACCGACAAATCCAAGTGCATCCAACGCGGCGCGGCGTACCGCTGCCTCCTGCCGCGCGCCGGCGAAGCCCAGTGCAATCGGCACGACGCCCTGCGTGGTGAAGCGATGCCGGCCGCACATCACATTCTCCAGCACGGTCATGTTGTCGAACAGTTGCAGGTTCTGGAAGGTCCGCCCGATGCCCAGACGCGCCACGTCGCGCGGCAGGAGTGTCTGGATTTCCCGATTTTCGAAGCGCACCACACCTTCGTCCAGCGGTAGATAACCGCCGATCAGATTGAACACCGTGGTTTTGCCGGCACCGTTTGGCCCGATCAACGCGGTGATGGAACCTGGCTGAACCGTGAAGCTCACGTTGCGGACAGCAAGCAGGCTGCCGAACGCGCGCGAGATGCCGATTACTTCCAGGAACGGACGATTCGGTGCCGGTGGTTCGGCAAGCGGTGGCAACGGCGTCGTCCCAGGTTCTGTCACCATGATCCGGCGCTCGTCGCGGTGACCGAAGGCACGATCGTATATGCGACTGACGAAGCCGGCGATACCGCGGGGAAAAGTGATCAGCACGATCACGGTCAGCGCGCCCATGATCACCGATTCCCACAACGGCAGTTCCAGATCGCGCAACAACTCGCGCAGGAAGATGATGATCGCGGCACCCAGCGCGCCGCCCCAGATCGACGTCAGGCCGCCGATGATCGTGCCGGTGATCAAATTGATGCTATAACTGAAGCCGAACACGGTCGGGTCGGTGGCGCGCAGATAGTGCACCAGGAGACTGCCGGAGACGCTCGCCATGCCACCGCCAATGACGAACATCTGTACCTTGTGACGGGTAATATCGACGCCGACGGAACCCGCCGCCTGTTCACTGGCGGCGATCGCGCGCAACGCCCGACCGATCGCGGAGCGGTCGATGTTCAGTCCGATCCATACGGCGACAAAGACCAGCAGCCAGACGAACCAGAAGAACATGCGATCATCGGCGAGCGATAGGCCGAATACGCGGAATTTCGGAATGCCGGTAACGCCCATCGGACCACCGGTGAACGCGAGTTCGACCGCGACGACGATCAGCATCAGATGCAACGCCAGCGTTGCCATCGCGAGAACGAAGCCGCGCAGTTTCAGGATTGGTGCGGCGACGACATAGGCGAGCGCCATCGCGATCACGGCGCCGACGAGAAGTGCCGCGAAAGGGTCCCAGCCATAGCGCACGCACAGGATCGCGTTCGCGTAGCCGCCGATCATGCTGAACGCTGCCTGACCGATCGCAAGCTGGTGCGCAAGGCCAAGCAACAACACGACGCCGACGGTGCTGACCGCCATCGCACCGGCGCTGATGCCGACGCCAAGATGATAGCTGTCGGGGAATGCCAGCGGATACAGCGCCACGGCGATGACGAACAGCAGCGTGGCGATCGTCGATTTGCGGCGCGACAGAAAATTCGTCACTGACCGCCTGCCGCCGCACCGGCACGACCGCGCAGGAACACGCCGCCCTGGATCAGCAGCCAGGCCAACAGAACGCCGTACACGATGAAGTCTTTCCAGCCGGAAGAAACATAGCCGGCACCGAGCGATTCCAGCAGGCCGATGAAAAGTCCGCCCAACACCGCAGCCATTGGTGAGCGGAAGCCGCCGAGGATTGCACCGATAAAACCCTTGGTGCTGTAGGTGAGGCCGGCATCCCAGCTTGCCAACACGATCGGCGTGATCACGACGCCGGCCAGCGCGCCGGTTGCGCCGCTGACCGCGAACACGATGACACGCAGTCTCTCGGCATTCACGCCCATCAGCCGCGCCGCCTGCAGATTGATCGAGCAGGCTCGCACAGCACGGCCAATCGTGGTGTAGCGCAACACGGTGAAGGTGCCGACCAGCAGGAGCAATGTCGCGCCCCACACCCATAGGCTTTGTACCGGCAGGATCGCGCCGAAGACAAAGAACACACCGTCACCGGAGAAACCAGGCACGCTGAGCGCATCCTTGCCGGCGACGATCAGCGTGATGCCGCGCAGCACCACGGCGAAACCGACGGTGGTGGTGATCTGGATGAAATGCGGCTGTCGTCGCACCGGCGCAAGGGTCAGGAATTCCTGCGCCGCCCCAACCGCCCCACCGATCGCGGTCGCGGCGACGATCGCGAGAACGAATGGCACATTGAGCCCGATGAGCCACGCAGCCGCCATGCCGCCGAGCATTACGAACTCGCCCTGCGCGAAGTTGACCACGCCGGAGACGTTGGCGCACAGCACGAAGCCCAGCGCCACCAGTGCATAGACACATCCCGTGGTCAGTCCTGGCAGCAGTAGTTGCAGGAAGACGGTCGTGTCCATCAGTCGGCCGGGACAGGCTTGCCGTTCTGCAGCTTGCCCAACGTGATGGAGCGCGCGTCCTGGCCCGTGTGATCCTGCGTCGTATAGGTCACCGGACCGTTGATCGCGGGCAGGTCCTTCAGCTTCTCCAGCGCATCGCGGATACCCTGGCGGGAGCCATCGGACTGCGTTATTGCGGCGGCCGTGATCAAGCCTACGTCGAAGCCGAACACATTGAAGAACACCGGGGTCTGGCCGCCCATGCCTTCCTTCAGCTCAGCGTAGTATTTTGCCAACTCGCCGCCGAGTCCTTCACCGAGTGAACCGCGCTGCGTCATCATCATCAGGCCGTCTGCGGCGGCTGGGCCGCCGATGGCATTGAAAAAGGCCGCACTGATGGCGGAGCCGGCGACAACCAGCGGCGTCGTGATGCCGAGTTGCCTATATTGCTTGAATGCAAGGATCGCGGCCCGGGCACTGGCACTGCTGTAGATCAGATCCGGATTCGCCGCGCGGATTCGCGTAAACTGCGCGTTGAAGCTGGTGTCCTCGATAGCGAAGCTCTCCTCGGCCACCAACTTGTAGCCATACTGGGGCGCGAGCTTCTCCAGATTGGTGTGGTCGTACTGACCGAACGTATCGGTGGAATATAGGTGGGCGACCTTCGTATATCCCTTGCGTTTGATGTACTCGGACAGCGCTATCATGTAGTCGCGATTCGAAGGCGCAACCTTGAACATCCACGGATCAGGTGGAATACCGAGCACATCCGCGCCGCCCCCGGTGATGATCGGCACCTTGAATTCCGAGGCGAAGGATTTTGCCGCCATGGCCGAGTTGCTGTTGATGAAGAGGTAGATCAGCGCAATCCGCGGATCGGACGCCAGCTTGCGGAACGCATTGGCCGCGTTCACTGGATTTGTCTCATCATCCAGCGTCTGCAGCACGATCTTTTTGCCCGGCAGACCTTGCTGCTTCATCCAGGCGTTGAACCCGTCGAAGGTATCCTTGGTGGGTGCAGCGAAAGGACCGGTAACCGAAGCAACCACGCCGATGTTGAGTTCTGCCGGTTCGTCGGCGTTGGTTTGGCTTATTGCAAGCGCAAGCAGCGCGGCCACCCAGCAGGCCAGTAATCGGGTGCGCATGGACGTCTCTCCCTGGTCAGATCGGCACGGTTCGCGCATCGTATTCATACAGCCAGTCGTAACGCGCACCCATTGCGCGCGGCGCGAACTCCCGCTCCATGAATTCCTGCGCCTGGATGGGGTCGGCAAGTTGCGGGTTGTGGTAGCGCGACACGTTTTCCAGCGAGCCGCGGACGATGCGCGATGTGCGGTCGAGCCGTGCGACTTCGTAGTGCTGCAATGCCTGCGGGATGTCCGGGTATGCTGCCAGGCATCGCGCCAGTACCATGCCGTCCTCTATCGCCATGTTGGCGCCTTGTGCAAGGAACGGCAGGGTCGGGTGGCATGCGTCGCCGAGCAGGCTGACGCGCCCGACAGACCAATGTTCCAATGGTTCGCGTCCGAGCATCGCCCACTTGTAGGGGATGTCCATGGCATCGACGATCGCCAGCACGTCTTCATTCCAGTTGGCGAAATCGCGACGGCATTCCGCCACTGTGCCGGCTTCCGACCAACTTTCGATCAACCAGTCATCGCGTTCGATGGCGGTGACGAAATTCAGCAGTTCGCCCCGACGCAGCGGGTAGGTTACGACGTGGCCATAGGGGCCGATCCAGGTCATGCCATATTGCTGGCGCAGCCGTGCCGGCAGCCGTTCCATCGGCACGACCGCACGCCATGCCATGAAGCCGGTAAACGTGGCATGTGCGCCACCGAACAGCGTTTCGCGAATCTGTGAATGCACGCCATCGGCACCGATCAGCACGTCGCCGCGGATGCGTTCACCGTTTTCCAGCATCAGGGTCACGCTGGCGGCATCCTGTTCGAATCCGATGCAGCGCGCGCCGACATGTACGACGCCAGGTGCACGTTCCGCCAGCGCCTGGACCAGGGCGTGGTGGAAATCACCGCGATGCACCAGCCAGTACGGCGAGCCATAGCGTGTGACGGCATTGGCGCCGAGGTCCTGTACGCGCCAGGACTGACCGGTGTTGAAAAGACGCATTTCCTTGGCAGTCGGCACGGAGGCAATTGCTTCCAGCGCCGATTGCAGACCCAGCTGACACAGCACGCGCGAACCATTCGGCGAGATCTGCACGCCGGCGCCCAGCTCGCGTAGTTCGGCGGCCTGATCATACAGCACGACCTGAAAGCCGCGTTGTAAAAGCGCCAGCGCCGCGACTATGCCGCCGATCCCGGCACCGGCAATCAGGATGCGTTGTCCGGCCAAGTGCCCTCTCCTTCGCAATGATGCGATCAAAAGCGGGAAAATCGACGTAATGCAAGCGGCGTGCTATACGTCCGCGGCGGATCGCGGGAGGAAGACATGCTTGATCGCCCACAACGCCAGGGTGCGGAAAGGCTGCTGACAGAACTGCCGTTGCGGCTGCATCATCATGCCTATGCAGTGAAGGATCAGGAGGTCAACCGGCAGTTCATCGAGGACGTACTGGGAATTCCGCTGGTAGCCACATGGTGCGAGCGCGTGTTTCGTCCCGAGGTCGGTCGTGAGGTGGATTACTGCCACACATTCTATGAGATGGCTGATGGCGGGGCGTTGGCGTTCTTCCAATTTGCAGATGAGGAAGCATGGCAGAAGAACCGGGCGATCCTGCAGGAGGTTGGCGGTTCGTGGCACGTCGCCTTTAAGGTGACGCAGCCGGCTTTCGATGAGCTGATGCAACGCGTGACCGCGGCCGGGGTTCCGGTGCGCAAGATAGATCATGGGTATTGCGTGTCGATGTACCTGAAGTCGCCGGACGGCCTGCGACTGGAATTCACTGTCGACGCGCCCGATGTCGAGCAGATTGCAGCGATGCGACGGAAGGACGCGCATTCCGAGCTGGCGCGGTGGCTCGCCGGCGATCGTCGCACCAACAACGGCGATCGGCCGCACTGATCGGCTTGCCCGCGCCGGCTACATCACCCGGTTGCTCAGACCGGCCGCATGCTGCACAAAACGCAACGGTGCATCGAAGTCGAAGTTCATGTAGACCGCGTTCAGATGCGCATAGGGCGGCGACTGGGCGAACAACTCGAATGTAAGCCGGTGGCCGGCATAGTCGGAATTCAGCAGATCGCGCGCGAATGCCAGCAGGCGCCGACGATCGTCGGCGCTCCACGCCTCGTTGACGCTGTAGAACTTCTCCAGCCAGGGCCGGGTTTCCGGATCAACGAACGCAGCGTAATCCGGGGTAACGCAGATCTGGCCGCCGCACAGCTCGCGCGCCAGATGCATCATTGCGGGAAGTTTCGTGCACGCATGCACGCGGCCGGTGAACAGCAGCGACTGGTTCGGCATCAGCAGCCCCGCGGGGCTCGGCTGCGCCGTGGCAATCGCCGCGGTGAGATGCGCATTGATTCCCTCGCGATAGCAGGCAAGTTCGGCCAACTTCTCCCGCACCGCCTGCTGCTTGTCCAACCCGGTCTGTCGCGCGTTGAACAATGCAGCGCCAATCAACATGTCCGCCAGATACAGGATGCGCTGCGTATAGGGAAACGCCGAATAGCGATGCAGTGTCGCGCGGATGAATGTGGCGGCGCGCGTGTGCCGATAGAACAGCACGTTCTCCCACGGCACCAGCACATCGTCGAACACAATCAGCGTATCCACCTCATCGAACCGATTGGATAACGGATAATCCTCGGCCGGTGCGCGGCCGGCAAATCCGGTGCGACAGATGTGCTTGATTCCGGGCCAACCCATGTCGGCGATAAACCCGACCGCGTAGTCGGACAGCTTGTCATCGCCCCAGTTGGCGATCGTCGGCTTGACGAAGGCCTGATTGGCGTAGGCTGCCGCGGTTTCATATTTCGCGCCGCGTACCACAATTCCCGCATCAGTCTCCTTCACCACATGGAGCAGCATGTCAGGGTCCTGGTCCTGCGGCCGTTTCGAACGATCCCCCTTCGGGTCTGTGTTCGCCGACACATGGAACGGATCGGCGGTCAGCGCACGCATGATATGCCGCTCGACATTCTGGCTAAATCGCGGGTCGATCTCGTCAAGCACCGCCTTGCCGTCCCACAGCGACCACAGTTCGCCGATCGTCTCGTCACCAACCCGCACCACGACGCCGCCAACCTCGTTGAGTTGTGCGTCGACGTAGGCGCGCTTGTCCCACCAGTCCTGCTGCGTCTTCGGCAGCTTCAAGCGCCAGGTTGCAGCGTTCGCCGCTGGCGTCGTCAACATAGGACATTGCTGCACTGTGCTGCGCTTCGTGCGCCATGTCATAAAGCCTCGCGCGCAGCGAAACGATCGGGCGGAATGACGGATGCGTCGTCACGTCGGTTACACGTTCGCCGTTGATCCAGACCTGACGGCCGTCACGCAAGGAGTCCAGATACTGCGCGCCGGTTCTGATCATGATGTCATCCCCTATCGATTTGCCGCCAAGAATAGTGCCCTGTTTCTACGATACCGGTCGTGCCACCGCAATTTGGCGCGACGCGCTGGATGTGTCGCACCGGACTTGCTAGGCTGACTACCTGCCCTATGGGATGCCGGGCCATGCCGTGGTCAACCACCGCTTTGCTGGACGAAGCAACCCGCGTATCGCGAGAGATCGCGGTCCATCAGGGACTGGCATACAGCAATTACGGCAAGGCTTTGCACCGTTTCGGTGAAAGCGAGATTGGCTGGTCGGAACTGGTCAAGGAGTCCAGCGACCTCTACATCAGGGAAGCCGCGCATACCTACTGGACCCTGGTCCGCGCGGAGGTCACCATTTACTCATGGTTGCTGACGATGCCTGGCGCCAAGGTTGTCCGCCCGGAAGGTAAATCGACGAAGGATGCAGCCCCAGCCGGCAAACCGGCACAGCGGGGGCGCCGCTGACGAACCCCAACCAGGACATTCGCAAGGTCGCCATTGTTGACGATGAGTGTCTGTCACCAACCGACAAATTGGCAACAGCACTCGACCGCGGCGGCCTTTGGGAAATATTGACGCAGGCGCTGGCGGACCGGGCCGCGGCCGGCTTCAGCATCGTCATCAAACCCGAACTTGCCGGATTCACCATCGCTTCACCGTCAATCACGGATCCCACTCTGGTCGAAACGCTGATCGACCTGCTGCACGATCGCGATTTCAGCAACGTAGCGATTGTCGGAACATCCGACAGCAGCGCGCTATGGGCAGAGAACCGCGACATCTACGCATTGACCGATTTGCTCGGATACCGCTTCACCACGCCGAAGGGCCGTTGCTACGACATCATCGATCTTGCCGACGCCCCGGACGGAACCGCGTTTCCTTCGGATAGTATTCTGCACGATAGCGGCATCTCACGCATCTGGCTCGACGCCGATCTCCGTATCGTCTTCACCAAGAACCGCACGGACGAGACGGCCGGGTACTGCGCTATGCCTCGACACACTGATCGGTGTGCTGCCGCTGCCCGACAAAGACCTGCACTATCGAAAACGCCGCCATCCGGGCGATGTTGTCGCCGCGCTGCTGGCGGCGGCGCCCGTGCGGTTTTGTCTGATCGATGCCATCGTCAGCGCTCATGGCGCTGCCGGCCGGCGCGCACCTGAACCAGTCAGCACCGGAACACTGATCGCCGCCACCGATGTTGTTCTCGCCGATTATATCGGTGCGCTGAAGATGGGCCTCGATCCGGTAATGTCACCAATTTTTGCGCGTATTCTGCATGCACACCCATTGCCAACGCATTATGCCGTTGCGGGCAAACTGGGGCCGTATGCCAACTGGACGAACGTTCCGGCACTACGGTTGCGGACGGCACGAATGCGCAGCAATGCCGGTACACTCGATCGCCTTGTTGAACCGTGGCTCCAGCAACTCGATCCGGAGCTGTTTCCAATCAAACATCCGCTCGACGCGCGAATTAATGCCGCGCTGGCGGAATTCTTCGCTGACGCCGGCGCTGACGGCGCCGCAAACTGGCTGATGATGATTGCGGACGTGCTGCTTGGACTGATTGGCCAATCCATCGAATCGTATCGAACACTGTTCAACAAGGATGCGCTGCGCCAGCACTCGGTTCCACTGGGCATCGACATCGATGCGGTGCCCGACGAAGCGTTCAACACCTTGGTGGCGGAACTGCTGCGACTGGAAGCGATCGCAGCAATCGCGCCCCAGGTGTCAAGCGAACTCCGTTGGCGATATATCGAGGACGCCGTGGTTTTCCACTACACCAGAATATTGCCGATCGACTACCGACTATTCGTGGCACGGGTCGATATCGCTCGCACGATCCAGTTCATGAATGACTACCTGGGCGGCGTGGTGGTTCCGCTCGGGCACGATCAGGAGGGTCGTCCTGTCCGCCAGGCGGAACGCAACATCTACCTGCCGCAGCCGAACTACCTGGTGCTTTACCGGGGCCAGCCAATCGATGTCAGCAAGCTGGAAGTTGTCGAGTACGTGCCGACCGCCACCGGCTGTATTGGAAGACAATCGCCAGCGAGAACGGCTCCGCCACCTACGATGATGGCATCGCGACGTTCGAGCAGTCGGCTGAAGGAACGCGCGTTACCATCATCGGCCGCCAGCTGTTCACCCTGCCGCTGTTCTGGCAGGTATTCGATTTGAATCTGGTTCCCGCCATCAAATCGATGCTGGTCACGCATGCCTACAGCACGTTCTTCGATCGGACCATGGCGAATTTCGAGGCGCTGGTCGAAGGTCGGGAAATCCGCATCGGCCGGCCGGTGGATGAACCCGCGCCCCCCGCAATGGAACAGCTCATGCCGTTGCTGCAGCGGATTGGCGAGATCGTGATGCCATTGGTGCAACGCATGACAGAGCGGTCGGGGTCGGCCACAACCGATGGCCGCCGTCGAGATCGATGCCGATGGGTTTGTTCATATAACGCCCGCGTCGTCGTCGCCGTCAACCATGGAGACGCCGGCGTTGGAGCTGGATCGCTGGATCGCGGAGATCGCACGGTTCATCACTGGATTCCGCGACGCCGCGCAACACGACCTGACACAGTTCGGCCAGGTCGAATGAGAGCCCTGGTAACCGGAGCATCTGGTCTGATAGGCGCACATCTGGTCCAGCTCCTGTTGAGCCATGGGCACGAAGTCCGCGCCATGGTGCGTGAAACCAGCCGGCTCGATGCGCTTGCCGGGCATCCCGCGACGATCATCGCTGCCGATGTGCTGCAGGCAGACCATCGGCTCGATGCGGCGTGCGCGGACTGCGACGTGGTTTTTCATGCCGCGGCGCATTTTGCCTATACCGGCATCAGTTCGGCTGCATTGCACCGGACGGCAGTCGCCGGAACCGACAATATGCTGCGAAGCTGCGCGCGAATGGGTGTTCGCAAGATCGTCGTGACGTCGTCGTCCGTGGTATTCGGATATCAGTGTGGACGGCACAGTTATCAACGAACGCGCGGGCATCACAAATGGCATTGGCGAATCACCCTATGCCGAGGCGAAAATTGCGCAGCACCGTCGCACGGTGGAACTCGGCGACAGGCTGCAACTGGACGTTAGGCTCGCCTGCCCGACGATGACGATGGGCCCTACGAGTTCCCGTCTGGGTCCCAGCAACGGTCTGATCGTTGCCTATCTGGCTGATCCGTTCGGCTGTACTTTCCCGGGTGGTTGCAACATTGTGGCTGCGCGCGATGTTGCGCTCGGACACTTGCTCATTGCCGAACACGGCGCCACGGGAGAAAGCTATTTGCTCGGATCGCAGAACCTCACCTGGCGGCAAATCCACACGACCATCGCCGAACTGGCGGGCGTGGCGCCCCCAGGCTGGAACTCAATCACACCGCCGCATTTCTGGCGGCAACGGCAGAAGAACTGCGTGGCGCCATGACGCGGACACGCTGCATTATCGAGTCGTGAGCAGGCTTCGATGGTGGGGCGTCATTATTGGTATTCGCATGCCAAGGCAGCAGGTCTCGGCTATGCACCGATCCCCGCGCGTGACGCCTTGGTGGAGACGATATCCTGGCTCGCGGCATCGTCGCACGTTTCGCGCGAGGTCAGGATTGGCATGCACCTGACTGGCGACATCTACCGCTTCCGTGCCGCTTCCATTCGGGCAGAGCAACCATGAAGACCTTTCGCAGTCTCGTTGTACTCAAGCGTCCCCATCAGGAACTTTGGACGATCATGCGCGATCATCTGGTGGATTTCTCCGGACGTATCGCCGATATTGAGGAAATCAGACAGATCGAGAGGACAGTGAGTGCCGACGGGGTTGTGCATATTGTGAACCAATGGCGCGTACGGCAATCGGTGCCAGCCATGCTTCGATCAGTCCTGAAAACCGACGAACTGAGTTGGATCGATCGGAATCGTTGGGATGCCGCTACCTACACCTGCTCGTGGACGATCGAACCGGATTTCCTGACTGACTATATCGCCTGTTCGGGGCAGACGATTTTCGTAGCGGCGATGGCGGGAAATGGCGCCAGAGTGACGTTTGAAGGTGGGCTGGACCTGAAGCCCGGCATGCTGGGTGGCTCCCTGGGTAGCGTCGAGACATTGCTGTCGGGCTTTCTTGAATCGATCGTGACCACGGAGATCCCGCGCAATTTTCGCAGTGTGATAGAGGCGGCAGCCACATTCGGTCCGTGATTATCCGTTGTTCCGCCTAGCCGATCAGCATGCTGTGGTGAAAGCCCAGCCGCGGGTCGGCAAGAGGAGACAGCCACGGTAGATATGCCTGCAGTTCCGGCATGGGGATGCGGATACGAACTTCACCCGTGGGATAATCATAGATCGTGATACAGTTCAGCCCGCGATTGGCGGTAAAAAGCAGCGATTGATCGGCGGAGAGTTGGCAGGCATAGACTGAATCCAGCAGGCTGAACCGGCTCACCCGCAACGCCCCAAGAAAGTGCCGGCTGTTGGTGCCGAAACTTCCCCGCGCAAAAGCGTCATAGACCTGAGTTGCAACTTCGCGCGGGCGCGCCAGATGTGCCGCGAGGTCGGGCTTTTCGTCGATGATGCGAAAACGGGAAAAATTGTCGAGTTCGATCGCGATGATTGTCTGGCTGCCGCCATTGCAGAAGATCAACTCGCGGTCGGATAGCGTCACATCGGAGTTGATGTGTGCGGGAATCTCGCGCCCGGCTGCCCAGTGGCGGCGCACACGCTTCTGCCGGGCATCGATCTCGAACGCGTATTCCTTTAAGAATGCCATCCCCCATTCGTGGTAATCGCGATAATCCTGCGGTGCGACGCGAAATGACACCGCGTAGAAGATATCCTCCTTCGGGTGAATGGCGACATGCCAACAGGTGGCGGGCAATTGCAGCACCGTGACCTTGTTGTCCTGGCGGTCCCAAATGCCGACATGCCGCGCCTCACCCGCCTCGCCATCGGCAGGATTGTCCATCGAGCCGTACACGATGTAACGGCCGGATGCGGTCCGCTTCATGCCGTGTGGCAGCTTCACGCCATGCCGCACCAGGCGCCGTGGCTTTTCCAGATCACCGAGTTTGAATGTGTAGAAATGGTCGCCGATCGCCGTGACGATTTCGTCGTCCGACAGCCAGACAACGTGGGTGCTGCCTTGCAGCGAGGTACGCGCCGTTTCGAAGCGCAGGGTGGAGATGCGGTTGATTTCCGCGAGTGTCTGTGCGTCGTAGAACAGCAAATGCTGACCGGCATTGCCCAGATAGCCGACGGTGCCTGAAGGATTGACCGATACTGCGTGGCCACCCGCGACACCGTCGTAATAGACGATCTTGTACGCATGGCGATTATCGATGGGGTCGAACAGCAACAGGCAGACGCCGGCCATACCTTCCAGGCCGTTGATGCCGTTGCCGTCAAGCGCGATGTGGAAGGCGTACGGATACCCCTTGACCCGCACGGCGTCCACGCGCGGTGTTTGGCGTGTCGCGCGCTTGGATCGATTGCTGGGGACCCGGGGCAATCAGGCAACCAGCCGCAATGCTGCCACGGCATAGAAGGAAATCGGGTGCGAGATGGTGGCACCACATGCGGCGCCAGTCCGGGCAAACCCGCGCAGAACATCGGCATTAATCACCGACAAGCGCGCCAAGCTGTACAGCACCGGAGAAATCGTCACATCCATCAGATTGCCACTCACCCTCGTTGGCCGAACTGGATTGCGATCATGTTACGGCGACGCCCAGGCGAACGAAAGGCGATTTTTGCCGCGAGGCCGAATCGCGCTCAGAAGCGTTGGGTCAGCCCAGCCAGGATGGTGTCGGCGCAGCCCATATTGCGGGGCGCCGACACCAACCCCAGTGCCGAAGTTCTGCCAATCGTGCTGGACGCAAGCAGTCGAAAGGTGGCGGTACGATGGAGCGGGTATATCCGGCGTGCACTGCATGTAGTGGCGCGTCGCGGATGTAATCGCTGGTGCTTAGCCAATGCACCGGAGCGGCGCGGCCAATGTACGCGAAATTCGGCTGGTAAAACGGGATTTCAGTGCCAAATACGGAAAGTTGTCCGGGCAGTTCAATGCTTTACCAAAGATACGGTATAACATAGCTGTTTTGCTCTAGGCACGCACCCCGTCCCACCCGACATGGACCAGGCGCAGGTTATGGTGACGCTGCTGATCCGTTATACGCTGAAGAAGTAGGATGACAGGTCAGTGCGCCCGCTTACGTTCAGCGGGTGTAGTTCGGCCTGCGGGTGTTGTTCGGCACGTGCTGCATAGTCCTTCCGCCTCGATCGTCGCGTTGGTGATGCTGAAGCCGGCGTCCTTCGCAGCACGCGCGAGAACCGTCGAGACGTGATGATCCTGCATCTCAACCACCCTGCCGCATTCGCGGCAGATCAGGAATTGCGCCGCATGGGTATGACTGTCGCCATTCGGGTCGGCTGTGCAGCCGGCCACGCAGGCGACGAACGCCGACAGCCGCTCTACCCGGTGGATCAGGCCCTGTTCGAGCAGGAAATCGAGTGTGCGATAGACGGTGGGCGGCGCTGCGCCACGCCGGCTTTGGCTTAGCCGGTCAAGCAGATCGTACGCGCCGGTTGGTGATGCGGCATCCAGAATCAAGCCGAGTAGATGCCGGCGCAGTTCCGTCAGCTTCGCGCCACGGTGCTTGCAAATCGCCTCGGCCCGATCGAGCAGGTGTTCGGTCCGTCGTGAGAATTCTGCGGGCATTCGCTCTCCTCAGCCGGCCACGCACCATATCATGCACGAAGGTCGTGCGGTTGCATAGGATACGTTATAGCATTACAGACAGCGGATCGATAAGTGGTTGAGGTGACGATTTGGCAAATCCCGGCCTTTTGGCGGCGGTCGCAATTCTGCTGGCACAGACGGCGGCGGCGCAACCTGTCCCCACCACCATCAACATAGTGGCGGCGGAGAATTTTTACGGCGACGTCGCGCAGCAAGTCGCCGGCGCGAACGCCACGGTCGCCAGCATCCTCAGCAACCCCGACCAGGACCCGCATTTGTTCGAGGTGAGCCCATCGGTCGCCCGGCTACTGTCGAGCGCCGCGATCGTCGTCTACAATGGCGCGGATTATGATCCGTGGATGACGAAACTGCTCGCGGTCTCGCGGTCGCCAAATCGCAGGGTGATCGTCGTGGCGAACCTCATGCACAGGACGCCCGGCGACAATCCGCATCTCTGGTACGACCCGCCGACGATGCCGACCTATGCGAAGGCACTTGCCAACCTGCTGGAGGAGCGCGATCCGGCGCACCAGACCAAATATCAACAACGACTGCGCGGTTTTCTCGCGTCGCTGCAACCAATACAGGCGAAGATCGCAGAACTGCGTGCCAAATTCAGCGGAACATCCGTAACCGCCACCGAGCCTGTGTTTGGATATATGGCGACCGCACTCGGTTTCAACATGCGCAATGAACGCTTCCAGCTTGCGGTGATGAACGATACCGAACCGCGTGTCTCGGACGTGGCGGCGTTTGAGAACGACCTGCGGAAGCACACGGTGCGGCTGCTGTTCTATAACAGCCAGGCAACTAATGCCGCGGCGCAGCGTCTTGTCGCGATCGCCCGGCAGGCAAAGATCCCTGTCGTTGGCGTAACCGAGACGGAACCAGCCGGCAAGACCTGGCAGGACTGGATGATGGACGAACTCAACGCTGTCGCGCAGGCACTGGCCAACCCGCCACCGTGAGCGCAGTCGAACTCAGCGGGGCGACGCTCGCCTTCGGCGCCAGGACTGTCCTGTCCGATATTGATCTTGCGATACGCGACAGCGAGTTCATCGGCGTGCTCGGCCCGAATGGAGCGGGCAAGACCACCTTGATGCGCGCCATCCTGGGCTTGCTGCCACCGCGCCGCGGAACCATCCGCGTGCTGGACCGGCCCGTGGCACGCGGCAATCCCTCCGTCGGCTACATGCCGCAGACGCGTGGCGCATTGGACAATCTGCGGCTCAGCGGCTGGGACTTCGTAGCCAGCGGCGCGAGCGGCCATCGCTGGGGCCTGCCGCTGCTCGGCTCGGCCGCGCGCCGCGAAGTGCAATGGGCGCTCGACATGGTCGACGCAACGCAACTCGCGCGGCGACCGTTGGCCGAAACCTCCGGCGGCGAGCGGCAGCGACTGCTGCTGGCGCAGGCGTTGCTTGGCCACCCGCGCCTGCTGCTGCTCGACGAACCGCTGATCAGCCTCGATCCCCACCACCAACGCACCGTGGTCGAACTGACTCGCGCGCTGCAAAAGGAACTCGGCTTGGCGGTACTGTTCAGCGCGCACGAGATCAATCCGCTGCTGGATGCACTGGATCGCGTACTGTATCTCGGCAGCGGCCACGCCGCGATCGGCACGGTCGAACAGATCATCACCGGCCCAGTGCTGTCGCGGCTCTACGGCTCTGCAATCGATGTCGTGCGGGTAAGCGGGCGCATCTTTGTGATGGCGGGCGGCTACGACGTCGAACGCGATGCCCACCAGCACGATCATAGCGGGCACCATGTTCACGTATGACTTCATGCAGAACGCGTTCGCGGCTGCCGGCATCGTCGCGGTGGTCTCCGGGCTCGTTGGCTTCTTCCTGGTGCTGCGCGCACAGACCTTCGCCGGCCATGCGCTGTCGCACGTCGGCTTCGCGGGTGCCACCGGTGCGGTACTGTTCGGCGTATCGCCACTGTGGGGATTGATCGTGCTGACACTCGCGGCTGGCATCGGCATGGGGTTGCTGGGCGAACGCCTGCAACAGCGCGACGTGGCGATCGGCATCGTGCTGGCGATGTCGCTCGGGCTCGGCTTGCTGTTCCTGCATTTCTTCACGGCCTATGCCACGCAGGCAACCGCGTTGCTGTTCGGCAACATCCTCGGGGTGGACGCCGCAACGGTCTGGACCCTGCTGCTGCTTGGCATCCTTGCCATGGCTGCACTTGGCGCGATTGCCCGTCCGCTGCTGTTTGCCAGCCTGCAACCCGAACTTGCCGAGGCAAAGGGGGTGTCGCTGCGGCTGATTTCGGTACTGTTTTTGGCGATCGTCGCGCTCGGGGTCGCGGAGTGCGCACAGATCGTCGGCGTTCTGCTGGTGTTCGCACTGATGGTGGGTCCGGCCGCGGCGGCGCAACGCCTCACCACCCGGTTCTGGCACGGCATCACGCTGTCGGTGGCGCTGGCATTGAGCGAAGCGTGGCTGGGTCTTGTACTAGCTTATTACACCGATTGGCCGACCAGCTTCTGGATTACTTCGCTGAGTGGCGGTGTCTTTATGGTGGCGGTGCTGGCAGGCAGCTTGCCAGCCGCGGCCCGCGAAGCTACTGGTGGTATCTGGCGGATTAAATGATCGGCGCATCGCCCTTTCTTCACGGTCGTATGATTGGGATCGCAGCGTCCTGGCTGGCGGCCTGGTGCCAGATCGTCCTGGTCGCCGCGATGCCGCTGGGACCACTTGCCATTGTCGCCGACCCACTCGGCAATGTTCCGATCTGCCACGCCGAGGCGAATGGGGGTTCCGGACAGCCGGTACCGACAAAGCCCGGGCACAATGGCCATGACTGCGTGGTGTGCGTTCTCTGTCAGGCGCACGTGTGGTCCGTTGCCATACTGTCGCCGCCCCCGGCATTGTCCCCGCGGCAATCGGTCGTCACCGTGCGGCTCGACGCAGCAGTTCCTCGCGCACCACCGGTCCGTCCGTCCGCCGCCGCCCAACCACGTGGACCACCTTCGCTGATTTGAATCTGGCCATCGAATGCCGGCGCCTGCCTGCGCACCGGCTGTGCCATGTCGGATCACAGGAGGTCCCAAGTGTCTCGTGCGAAACTTCTGACCGCGCTCGCCGGCGCGGCGTTATTACCGCTACAACCTGCGTTCGGCCACGCTGTCGCTGGCCCACGCATCTTCGTCAACACAGACCTGATCGACGATCCCGGCGTCGGGGACGAAGCGAACCTGCCGCTGATCTCGCTGCAGAGCCCTGACGGCAAAAGCTGGGTGACCGACGCCAACTTCGAGTACGACAAAACCATCACCCCGGAACTCGGCGTGGGTGTCGGCTACTGATTACGACTGGATCAGCCACGACGCGAACGATTTCAACAAGTCGCACGGCGGGTTCGACGATCCCTACGTGCAGTTGAAATATCGCTGGATCGTCTTGCCAAAACATGAGTTCATGAGCTCGGTGCAAGTGTCGCAAAGCTTCGGCCGAGCCGGCACCTCGGGGATCGACTTCAGGCTTCAACACCACCACGGTTTCCGGATTTTTCGGCAAGGGGCTTGGTGATATTCCGTTTGCCCCGATCCGCCCCTTCGCCATTACCGGTGAGCTGGACTACAACATTCCGAATAACGGTCCCGCAACCGGGGGCGGCATCACGACCTGGTCGGGCGGGCTGTCGCTACAGTACTCGATTCCCTATCTTCAGTCGCAGATCAAGGATTACGGCCTACCGAGCATCCTGGCCAATCTGACGCCGGTGGCCGAACTCGCCTGGACCTCCGCGGCCGGCGCCTCTGCCATCCGGCCCACCAATAATCCCACGACGTTCCTGCTGGGTACCGGCGCCGTGTGGACCGGACGGTATTATGCGATCTCCGCCGAGGTGCTGTGGCCGCTCAACGGCGCTGCCGGGCACAATATCGGTGCGATCGCGCAATTCCACCTCTATTTCGATGACCTGCTGCCGAACACTCTCGGCAAACCGATCTCGGAGTGGTGGCAATGATGCGCTCGCTGTATTGGACTGCGGTCGCGATTCCGTTCGTGGTCTCGCCCGCGTTCGCGCATGCCTTTCTGGAGCGCGCCAGTCCGCCCGTGGGCAGCGAGGTTGCGGCCTCGCCGCCCGAACTGTTCATCACCTTCACGGAAGGCGTCGAACCGCTGTTCAGTACGATCGAAGTGCAGAACGCCAATGGCACCGCTGTATCCACCGGCAAGCCGCATCTGGCATCCAAAAACGACCGGCAGTTGGTCATCGAACTGCCGAAACTGGCGCCCGGTCCATACAAAGTGATCTGGCACGTCACCTCCGTGGATACGCACAAGACCGAGGGAACCTATCGGTTCACCGTTTCACGCTGATCACTCGATCCCGAGGGAGAGAGACCATGCGCCCATTGCTGGCTGCCATTCTCATGGACGACAACGCTACCGCACCGATGCCGCGCAGCCGTAGGCAGCCTTGACCGCGCTTGGCGCACAGGCTGCGCAGATCGAGGCAGCCGATCATGCCGCTCGTCATTGGCGATTCCCGGAACCGGGTCCCATGCGGATAGGGACCGAGCAGCACAAGCACGCTGCCTGTCGCATGTTCCATGAGACGTTCAATCCGTACAAACCCTCCGTGATCGATTGGCCGAAACTCGATCCGGCAGCACTGGCACGACTGACCAGCCTGCCGATCTGGGACATCGCTGTACAGACCGAGGGCAAGGCACGATTGCGGATGCAGTGTTACGCCGCCAGTCTACGGGATCCGGCGTGGCACGATGCCCTCTCCCTGAATGGCTGGGAGGAAGGGCGCCACAAGGAAGTCCTGTCCAATCTGGTGCAGGCCTATGGCATTGCGCTTGCGCCAGAGCCCGCCTATGTCGAGCCGCGCGACGCGGAATGGGCTTACCTGGTCACCGGGTTCAGCGAGTGCATCGATAGCTTCTTCGCCTTTGGCCTGTTCGAAATGGCGCGTCGTTCAGGCTATTTCCCACCGGAACTGGTCGACACGTTCGAGCCGGTGATCCAGGAGGAAGCGCGACACATCCTGTTGTTCGCCAATTGGCTTGCATGGCATCGGCGACGCCTGCCGCTGTGGCGACGGGCGTGGTTTGAACTGCGCGTCGCCGCGGTCTGGGTGTTTCTTGCGTGGGAGAGAATTGGCATCGCGCGTGGCCTGGGCAGCGATGACGGCAAACCGGCGGACAACAACTTCACGTTGACCGGCAGCAAGGCCGTCAGCGACGCGGACATCAGCCCCGTGGCGCTCATGGCGGTTTGCTTGGCGGAGAACGACAGGCGCTTCGCTGGCTATGACCGTCGCTTGTTGCGTCCCACCACCACACCGGCGATTGCGCGGCTGGTCTGCTGGTTCGCACGACGCCGACGCGATGGACCGGCAGGAGCTGGTGGATGACGATCAAGCGGCTTCGGTGCGCGCCGTGTTCGCTTGTGATCGCGCGCTGCCGCCGACATAGCGTATGAGCACGCTGGAGATTTTCGTGGCTCTACTGCGCGGCGCACATGTTGCCGCGTTGGTGTCGCTGTTCGGCACGCTGGTGTTTCTGGTGGTGGTCACGCCGCCCGCGATTGCGGAAGCAGTCACCGCGGCGGCACGCGTACGGCTCGTGCTGCTGCGCCTTGCGCGCATCAGCACGGCATGTGCACTGATCGTCGGGCTTGCATGGCTAACGCTGGAGAGCGGGGTCATCGCGTCAGCGGATAGCGTCTCGATGACCCTGCACGTCCTGCCGGTGGTTGCACTGCAGACCCAGTTCGGACAATGGCTTACGGTGCGCCTGGGCTTGCTGCTGTTCGTGTTTCCGCTGCTTTGCGCGCCGCCTCTGGCGACAGTAGCCGCGACCGTGCTGGCCGGTGCCGCACTCGCAATTCAACCGATGCTCGGTCATGCCGGCGCGATCGGCGGCAGCGTTGGCATCGAGCTGATCATATCAGAAACACTCCATCTACTGGCTGCCGGCGCCTGGCTTGGTGGTCTGTTGCCTCTGTTCATCGCGCTCGGCATCCTGCCACACGAACAAGCGGCGACAGCTTGCCGCAACTTCACACCGGTAGGCCTTGCCGCTGTGCTGATACTGGCCGGGACCGCCGTGGTGCAGGTCGCGGAGTTCATGGGCGGCCTTCCTGGCCTGTTCGGTACCGGCTATGGCCATGTCGCCCTGGTGAAGCTTGGACTGTTCGTCGTGCTGCTCACGCTTGCGGCACTGAATCGCCTAGTGTTCACCGACCGTTTGGCTGGAACAGCTTCGCTCGCGGCGCGGCGGCATATGCGGCTATCGGTCGCGACCGAGGCAGTGCTGGGCGTCCTCGTGGTGATCACTGCGGGATTTCTCGCATCGCACACACCTGGAACGCACGAACAGCCGGTCTGGCCGTTCCCTTGGCGCCCGAGCCTGGACGCGCTGTACGAGCCGCTCCTGCAGCATGAAGTCATCTCGGCACTGATCGCTGCCATCGGCGCCGTCGCCATCGCGGTGCTCGGCCTGCTGTGGCGCCGCATTCGCTGGCCCGCGTTGGCCGCTTCAGTCGTCATCCTGGTGCTGGCTCTGCCGCACCTCGATCTGTTGTTCGTCGAGGCGTTTCCGACCAGCTTCTACACCTCGCCTACCGAGTTCGCCGCCACCGCGATCGTGCACGGCGGCAAACTGTTCGCCGCGAATTGCACAACCTGCCACGGCGCGGACGGCCAGGGTGACGGTCCGGCCGCGCAGTCGCTTCCCATACGGCCAGCCGATCTGACCGCGGAACACTTATGGGCGCATAGCGATGGGGAAATGTATTGGTACATCTCGCACGGCTTTGAAGCACCGCAGGGCGGCATCACGATGCCAGGCTTCGCCGGTTCGCTTTCAAGCGAGGGTCGCTGGGACCTGATCGATTACCTGCGCGCGCACAATGCCGGCGAGAGCATGCGCAAATCGGGCAAATGGCCGCACCCGCTGCCGGTGCCGCAATTCGATGCGGAATGCGCCGAGGCCAGGACCATCGACCTCGACGACCTGCGTGGCAGCATACTGCGCATCATCGCCGCGTCCGGCGAAGCACAGGTTGTACCAGTTTCGCTGCCAGGCGTAGCTGTGACAACGATCATTGTGACGCCCACCCGCGACGCCAAACCGACGCCATCCGCTTGCATCGCCAGCGAGCCGGAAACCTGGACCGCATTCGCCATCCTGCTCGGCGTATCGCCGAATGCGTTGGCCGGCGCGCAAATATTGGTCGACCAGAATGCGTGGCTGCGCGCCGCGTGGCGACCGGGTGATCCCGGTGACTGGACAAATCCGCGGGTGCTGGAAGCGGAAATCCGCGATATCGTTGCACATCCGATTGCGATCACCGCCAGCGTGCACGTGCACCACCACTGATCCAAGCGATTATCGCGTCGCTACGCTCGCCGCAGTGACGGGACGCGCCCCAGGGTAATCGCATTTCAAAGTTGAGCCAGAACCCTGGCGAGGAAGGCGTCGCTCCAGGCGGCTCGCCTGAGCTTTTTCGGCAATGAGCCCTTGGAGCTTTCCTTGCGAACCAGGTTGAGTGCCATGTGACGCAGGACGGCGAGGTTCTGCGGGCCACTGTCCATGCGGTTTCGTGCCCGATCCTGGTTCATGGTGACGTCAAGACACCAGTGCAGCCGGTTCTCGATGGCCCAGTGCGAGCGGACGACCTCACCGAACCGCTCGGGGGCCATCGGCGTGCTCAGCAGATAATAGGCGGTGTCTGTCGTCGTCTTATCGGCAGCCTCGCGGATGCGGACGATCTTGCCAATCGCTGCCAGGCCGGGCCAGTCATGGTTCTCCTGCAGCCATTCAATGTCGGTCGAAACCATGCTGGTCCGGGTTTCGATACGGCCATGATCGGCGTCGACTGTACTCTTGCTGACCGACAGCTGTGTCTCTGGATCGTCCAGGAAAGTCGCCACGTCATCGTGCAGCGTCGCCTGGTTGCCCTTCAACGCCAGGGCGTAGTCACCCTTCTGGTCAATCACCTGGCGGGCGATCTCGCGTTGGCAATTGAGTGCGTCCACGGTCACGATGCAGCCCTCAAGACGCAGCAGCTTCAGCAGTTGGGGCACCGCCGTGATCTCGTTGGACTTGGCATCAGTGGCAAGCTGCGCCAGCACCAGCCGTTGCTCGCAGCCCCAGGCAGAAACCATGTGCAACGCTGACTTGCCGCTGGCTTTGTCGAACGAGCGGCGCAGCACCTTGCCATCAATCGCCACCACGCCCTGGCAGGCCTCGGCAAAGCCGGCCATGAACCGCTGGAAACACTCGCGGAATTGCTCCGGATCGAGCAGCCGGAACAGCCGGCTGAACGTGTCGTGGCTCGGCCCGCCGTGCGCCAGCTTGAGGAAGCCGCGCAAGAACCCCAGCTTGGCGCGGGCAAACTCCGCCATGTCGGTGCAGTCTTCTCCGCCGGACAGCACCGTGCACAGCGCGATCACCAGCATCTCCAGCAGATCGTGCCGGCCGGCGTTGCCGCGACGCGGATCCTTCAACCCCTCAAAGCAAGTTGCGAAGCCGTCCATCGCCCTCCCCTGTGGTGATCACCAGGGGTAGAGTTGATTCGGCCCGCGCCGGGCAACCGTTACCTCAGCCCGTCAAAGGAAATTCCAAATGCGATTCCCCTGGGGTTCGCCCCCTGGCGGCGCCATTCTTCCGTCCCGACCCGCACGATGGTGCGGCCGTCGCGCGCAGCGGCGGTCAAGGACGGCCCGCTTTTGGGGCCGCCCGGAGGGCTTGTCCTTGACGGTCGCGAGCACGGCGGCAGGCTGATCTGCGTCGGGATCGACCGTCAGCACCTGATGCCGGCGCTCGTAGTCGAGCGGTGAGAGATATCCGATCGAGGAATGGCGGCGGCGCGGATTGTAGAACTCTACGCCACAAGACCCACAGTAGTGTGGCCGTCGATGAGATGGCCATTTCCTATTTGTGGCATCCCTGGGCTGAGCGCACTGTTCGCGTTCATGAGGTGATCGAGCGGCCGACCGGTGCGGTTGCGCGCTGCAGCCTCGTTGACGCTGCTATTGCTCGTGTTCAGGAGATCCCGGTCTGGATGTTGGACGCGGCTGCCTGCTGTTAGAATCCGCTGGCAGCGGAGCCAGCTACGTCGTTGTCTGCCCTCACAGCATTGCGGATCCTGCTCTTGGAAGCGATGCGGACCCGCAGCCGAGGAGCCGTCGGATCCAGGGATAGCATCTCCCGATTCCTATCGTGGAGATCGTCATGCCGCACCTTCGTCGCCGGCCCCGACTGCCGCGCCATCAACTCGATCTTTGGTTGGCGAGTCCGCTGCCCGAATTGGGGGAGCACCGAGATGGAGCGCGTTGCCGGATCAGACGCAGCAGACGTTGGCCTCCCTGCTGACCCGTCTGCTGATGGCACACCCCGGCGCCGCCGACCAGGAGCTGGGCGAACCCTCGGAGGGCGACAGCGATGAGCGCTGACAAGATCGGCGCGCAACACCGAGCGCGTAAGGCGTTGCTCTATGTCCGCCAGTCCTCGGCCCATCAGGTTCAGCACAACCGCGAGAGCCAGATACTGCAGTACGCCACGCGTGACCGCCTTGTGCAGCTTGGCTGGTCGGAGATCGAGGTCATTGATGAAGACCTTGGCTGCTCGGCAGCGGGCGGAACCACACGCGCCGGCTTCGAACGCATGGTCGCCGAAGTTTGCCTTGGCAAGGTCGGTGCGGTGGCCGCGCGAGAGGTATCGCACTTTGCGCGCAACAGCCACGATTGGCAGCAGCTTGTCGAGATGTGCCGTGTCGTTGACACACTGCTGGTCGATCAGGAGGCCGTCTATGCGCCTCGTCAGGGCAATGACCGGTTGCTCCTGGGACTGAAGGGCAGCCTCAAGGAGTACGAGCTTGACCTGCTGCGGCAGCGCTCGCTGTCTGCGCGCTATGCGAAGGCGCGGCGTGGTGAACTCGTGGTGCCGGGGTCAAGGCGCGTGCCCGACGCAAGCCCCGCGCAGAATGGCTGGCGTTGCAGCCTGGTGCCCACCAAGGTTACGTCGATTGGGACCGCGCGGAGGCGATCCGGAAGATGGTGAGCGAGAACGTTCCGACCGCCGGAGCCCGCGGCGCGCCCAAGCACGGCTCGGCGCTGTTGTCGGCGCGAGAGGCCGAGGCACAGGTCACAGTGCAGCGTGACGAGGCGCGGGAGGCCATGACCCGCGATCTCGAGGCGGCGCGGTACGCCGCTGATCGAGCCTTCCGACAGTATGACGCGGCCGATCCTGAGAACCGATTCGTCGCGGGTGAGTTGGAGACCCATGGATCTTCAGCCGTGCTGATCTCCACAGCACCGTCGCCCGCGACCTCGCCCTCCGGACCAAGACCCACCCAAGACAAGGCCGGCCCGTGACATCAATCGCGCAACGCGCTTGCGACCAAGGTGAGTGCCAGTGGCCGCAAGCTCGGCATGAACGCGTGGCGCACCGTAGGTGCCGTGCGAGGCTCCGTGCGCTGCACGGATCTCGGCGATCAGTGCAGCGTCTGTCTCTGCCCGCCGTGATGGCCGCCGCTTCACCCACGCATAGTAGCCGCTGAAGGAGACACCCAGCAGCTTGCACATGGTGACGATCGGGTAACGCGCCTGGTGATCGCTCACGAACCGGAACCCTTCGCAGGGATCGCGTTCGTCTCCCGAGCGAACCAGGCCGCAGCCTTTGAGAGAATATCCCGCTCGAGCCGTAGCTGGCGGTTCTCACGCCTCAGTCGATTGAGTTCCTCGCGCTCCGCCGTCGTCAGGCCGCCGTCGCCACGCCCCGCATTGCGCTCAGACTGCGCAACCCAGTTCCTGATCGACTGTGCCGTCGGTTCAAACTCCGCCGCCAGCTCCTCCGGCGTACGGCCGGCCTGCACCAGTTCCACCATCTGCCGACGGAACTGAGGCGCGTATGGCAATCTTGTCTTGGCCATCGTGGACTCCTTGAACGCAAACCGTCCGGTGTCCACGAAACCGGGTCAACTTCAGTTTGGCAATTACGAATGCCGCGATCGCGGCTCTTTTAGCCGCTTGTTGCGTGAGTACTTTCCGAGTCTGAAAATGCAGTGACGGTTCTCCTATGTGTTTCCATGTATTTGCCTGCGTCCATTCGGCAACACCGTGAACGCAAGGCACTTCACTTGAAGCTCCCGCGTATAGTCGGCGGCCCTATCGCGGTCGCACCAGAACCCAGGAGTTTCTCCCAATGCATAGCAAGCGGATGCGGGCTTCACACATGGTTCGTGGCGGGATGTGCATTTTCCAAATTTGCCATGGCGCGATTTCCGGCGCGACCGCGTCTCAAGTTACGCAAAAAGGTGGGTCATGGACGACCGGCAGGATCTGAGCGACTTGCCGGCGGGCGAAAATCGCGAATCGACACGCGACGACGCAACGCCGCAGGGTGATCACGCTATCATCGAAACCAAAGTCTCGCCCGACGGCACGGCTGCCGAAGGCGATGACGCGCCCGCCAAGGCCGCAAAGAAACACCTCCCCTGGGGGTTTATCGTGCTGGGCGTGGTGGTGCTGGCCGGCGCTGATCGGCGGCGGCTGGTACTGGTATTCCACGCGTAATCTCGAAAGCACCGACGACGCATTTGTTGATGGCCGCGCCATCACCATCGCCCCGCAGGTCAAGGGCGTGGTGACCGACCTCACGGTCACCGACAACCAGTTTATGCGCGCCGGCGACGTGCTGCTGCAGATCGATCCGCGCGACTATGTCGCCGCGCGCGATCTGGCGCGCGGCCAACTGGCGCTCGCGCAGGCGCAGCGCCAGGCCGCGCTCGTCGACCTGGACCTTGTTCGAATCACCGCGCCGCAAAAGCTCCTGCAAGCGCAGGCGCAGTCCGTTTCCGCCGTTGCCGCCCAGTTCGTCGCCGCGTCCGATGACCGTCGCCAGCATGCGCTGACACCGCTGGCGGTCAGCAAGCAAGACGTGGAAAAGGCCACCGCCACCGACGCTCAGGCGGGCGCGCAGACCGCACAGGCCGCGGCGGCTGAGGTGCAGGCCGCACTCGTTCCGCAACTGATCGCGCAGGCCGTAGCGCCGGTGGCCGAGGCGGAGGCGCAGATCACAGCAGGCGCAGGCCAACCTCGATCAGGCGGAGCTCAATCTCTCCTACACCACCATGCGGGCGCCGCAGGATGGCTGGATCACCAAGCGCAACGTGGAGCGCGGCGACTATCTGCAGGTCGGCGCGTCTGTCTTCTCGATCGTCACGCCGGAGGTCTGGGTCACCGCCAACTTCAAGGAGACGCAGCTCAATCGGATGCGCCCCGGCCAGCACGTCGCGATCGCCGTCGATGCCTATCCGTCGTTGCAGCTGAGCGGCCATGTCGATAGCGTGCAGCGCGGCACCGGGTCCAAGTTCACCGCCTTTCCGGCGGAGAACGCGACCGGCAACTACATCAAGATCGTCCAGCGCGTGCCGGTGAAGATCGTCATCGATAGCGGGCTCGATCCCAAGCTGGCCCTGCCGCTCGGCCTGTCCGTCGATCCGACTGTCAACCTGAAGTGAGCGGCGCCGGACACGGCGGCCGAGGACGCGAACTGGAAGCCCGCCGTCAATCCGTGGGCGATCGCGCTTGTCGTCACGCTGGTCGCCTTCATGGAGATCCTGGACACCACCATCGTCAACGTCGCGCTGCCGCACATCGCGGGGACCATGTCGGTCAGCAACGACGAGGCAACCTGGACGCTGACCTCCTATCTCGTCGCCAACGGCATCGTGCTGCCGATTTCCGGCTGGCTCGGCAACACGATCGGGCGAAAGCGCTACTTCCTGATCTGCATTGCGATGTTCACGCTATTTTCGTTGCTCTGCGGCATTCCGAGAGTTTGCCGCAGCTGATGGTGTGTCGCCTGCTGCAGGGATTTTTCGGCGGTGGGCTGCAGCCCAACCAGCAGTCGATCATCCTCGACACCTTCGCCCCGGCAAAGCGCGCGCAGGCCTTCGCGGTGACGGCCGTCGCCACCATCGTCGCCCCGGTGCTCGGGCCCGACGCTCGGCGGCTGGATCACCGACAACTACAGCTGGCGCTGGATTTTCCTGATCAACATACCCGATCGGCATCATGACCTTTTTCGGCGTGTTCGCAGCTGGTGCAGGATCCGCCCTGGCAGAAGCGGCTGGAGGGGCAAAAGCGACGCGTCGACTTCATCGGCATCTCCCTGATCGCGCTGGGCTTCGGCAGCCTGCAGGTCGTGATGGACCGCGGCGAGGATCTCGACTGGTTCGGCTCCAACTTCATCGTCGGATGCGCGATGGTGGCGGCGATCGGCCTGTCCGGCGCGGTGGTATGGCTGAGCAGCGTGAAGAACCCGGTCGTCAGCATGCGCGTCTTCGCCAACCGCAACTTCGCGGTCGGCTGCGTCATGATCTTCGCGATGGCGATGGTGCTGTATTCCAGCGCGGTCAACATTCCGCAGCTGGCGCAAACGGTACTGGGCTACACCGCGACCTGGGCGGGCCTGATCCTGTCGCCGGGCGCGCTGCTGGTCTGCCTCACCATTCCGATCGTCGGCAAGATCATGCCCTACATCCAGACACGGTTCGTGATCGCGATCGGATTCCTGCTTCTGGGCGGTTCGCTGGTCTATTCGCACGGGCTGACTCCGGACATCGACTTCAAGACCCTGGTCCTGATGCGGGCGGCGCAGAGTTTCGGGCTCGGCTTTCCTGTTCGTGCCGATCAGCACGATCGCCTATTCCACCCTGCCGAAGGAGCTGAACGGCGATGCCGCGGCGTTGTTCACCATGTTCCGAAATCTGGCGGGCTCGATCGGCATCTCGGCGGCTACCGCGTTTGTGACAGAGCGCACGCAGGTGCGCACTGCGCATCTGGTCGACAACCTCAATCCGTTCAATCAGCAGTACAACCAACTGGTCGCCCGGCAGGCGCATACCATGCTGTCGCAAGGCTTTTCCCCTGGGGAGGTGCATCAGCGCGCTGTCGGGTTGGTCTATACGACGCTGCAAACGCAGGCATCGGTTCTCGCCTACATGGATGTCTTCGCGCTGTGCGCGATCCTGGCCTTCTGCGTGGTGCCGCTGACCCTGCTCTTCAAGACCTCGAAAAGCGGCGGCGCCCCCGCCGCGCACTGAGATGCCGCACGTCTGAGATGGGATTTCCCGCATAACTGTTTCCATCACGGACTGACTGAACCGACGCTCCGCTATGCGGTTTCTGACTTCGAGACTTGAGCGTGAAAAGGTGTTTTTGCGATACCGCGGGTCTCCCCCGCGGCGCGGTGTGGCGTTTCCTATCGTTTGCCAGCCTGGCAAGCGGAATTTTTCCGTTTGGCTCGGATGCCGGGACCTCGATCGCCGCGACAAGGCCGTGGCGGAGTTGCGCGGAGCGAGCATCGACACCGTCGCTGTCGCCGACCGCGACAGCGGCTCCATCGCCTCCGCCCAAAGCATCCGCCCCGAGCCACCGCCGACCAAGAAAAGGAGCTCACATGGACACCATCACCCGCGACACCAACCGGAGGGCAAGTCGTCCTCCACCGCCGCCGTGTACGTCGCGTTGATCGGAGACGTTCTTGTAGCAATCAGCAAAGCGGGTGCAGCTATCTGGACAGGCAGCGCCGCTATGACGAGCGAGGCCATTCACTCGATCGTCGATACCACCAACGAGGTTCTATCTGTTGTACGGAATCCATCGCTCCCGACAGAAGGCCGATATAGATCATCCTTTTGGTTACGGAAGAGAATTATATTTTTGGAGCTTCGTGGTGTCGCTCCTGATATTCGCGCTTGGAGCCGGATTTTCCATTTATGAGGGCGTCTATCGGATTGTTTATCCGGTGCCGATCCAGTCGCCTGTCGTCAGCTACGTCGTGTTGGCTTTGGCATTCCTCTTCGAGGGCAGTTCATGGTTGTATGCGCTAAGACAGTTTCGTCGGGCGAAAGGTGATCTCGGCTTCTTCAAGGCATTCAGGCTCAGCAAAGATCCACCCTCATTCATGACGCTGTTCGAAGACTCTGTCGCTCTTCTCGGCATCCTTATCGCGGCAGCCGCGACCTTCGCGGCGGTCGTCCTGGGCCGTCCGGAGCTTGACGGCGCGGGTTCGATCGCGATTGGTCTAATATTGGCAGCGACATCTGTTTTTCTTGTCCGGGAAAGCAAGAGTCTGCTGATTGGCGAACAAGCCCACCTTTCAATCCGAACTTCAATTCTGTCTCTCGCGAACGCCCAACCGAGTTGCCTAAGGGCAAATGGCCTCTTCACCGCGCAGTTGGGGCCTGACCAGGTCATAGCTATGCTAAGTCTTGAGTTTTCGGACGTGATGTTCGCCCCACAGATTGAAGAGGCAGTCATCAGTCTGGAACAGAAGTTGCAGGAGGAAAACCCAGAAATTGTCGCGCTGTTCGTGAAGCCCCAGACAGCAAAAACGTATCAAGATCAGCGTGAACGCTCACTTGGCCAGGCGCCACCCCAACAAACCCCATCGGTACCGCCTGACCCGAAACCCGGTGGCGTTTAATAGTAAATCCATTTCCACGGTGGCAGGATCTCTGACGTCGCAGACACCATCATCCAGATTCAGAAATCACAGTGCGTCAAGAGGTAATGGATATGATCGGCAGCACCCCAATAGCCAGACCATTTCGCACGAAAGACGCTGCGGAGTTAGTGCCTTACCTTGTCTCCGACCGTGCCACGTCTGTTCACGGCAGTGACAATATGGCTTTCGCTCTGCGAACCTCGGTTTCGCAGAAACAATCAAAGATGGCGACCCCAGATGTCTCGTCACATCGAGGTCTCGCTCAGGTGATTTGCCCAGGTCATAGCGCCCGAACGGCGGGCGGCACCAGGAACGGCGACAAAGTCACGAAGCTGCAATCGTGGCGGATGCTGATTTAAACGGCAAGACGGTTGCGTTACAACAGCTTGTCCAGCGTGATCGGCAGTTCGCGCATGCGCTTGCCGGTCGCATTGTAGACCGCGTTGGCGACAGCCGCGCCCACGCCGGTGATGCCGATTTCGCCGACGCCGTGCGCGCCCATCGGCGTGTGCGGATCGGCGATGTCGGTCCAGATCACGTCAATCTCCGGCACATCCATATGAACCGGGACGTGATATTCGGCGAGGCTCGGGTTCATGATCCGACCGTTACGCTCGTCGAACTGCGTCTCCTCCATCAGGGCCATGCCCAGCCCCATGATGATGCCGCCGCGAAATTGGCTGCGCGCGGTCTTGGGATTGATGATGCGCCCGCAGTCGAAGGAACCCAGGAAGCGGCTGACGCGTGTTTCGCCGGTGACCGCATTGACCCGCACTTCGCAGAACATCGCGCCATACGAATGCATCGACCAGTGCATCATCTCGAGCGGTGGCGACGCCTTCTCGGCGGCCGTCACGCTATCGCGCTGGGCGCGGTCAAGGATGGAGGCGTAGCTTTCGAACCGGGTGGGCTCGCCGAGCTTGGCAAGGCCGCCATTCTCGCTCCCGACGGCGTCGACCGACAAGCCCGCGAGCGGCGAATCGTTGCCCGCCAGCTTGAGCAGTTCGGCGACAAGCGCGCGATGCGCCGCGATTACCGCACCGCCGATCGCCGCGGTCTGCTGCGACCCACCGGCGAGGATCGCGCCCGGAATGATCGAGTCGCCATAGCGGACCTCGACCCGATCGAGTGGGAGCCCGAGCCGGTCGGCCGCGACGATCTGCGGTTGGTCGTCGCCGTGCCCATGCCCATCTCGTGCGCGGCGACCTCGACGATCGCCGTGCCCGTCGCGCGTCAGCGTGATCCGCGCGGCGGCGCCCGGCATCCGGATATAGGGATAGGTCGCGGTCGCGCAGCCCATGCCGACCAGCCATTCGCCCTCGCGCCGCGCGCCGGGCGCTGGGCTGCGCCGGTCCCAGCCGAACCGCTCGGCGCCCGAGCGCCAGGCCTCGACGATGTGCCGCGACGAGAAGGGCAGGCCCGAGGTCGGATCCTTGTCCGGCTCGTTGCGGATGCGCAGTTCGATCGGGTCCATGCCGAGCTCGATCGCCAGTTCGTCGATCGCCGATTCCAGCGCGAAGGTGCCGACCGACTCGCCCGGCGCGCGCATGAAGATGTTGGCGAGCATGTTCATCGCGACCGTCTCGACGACAGCCTGAAGCTGTCCGCGGCATAGCCCGCGCGGGTCGCCAGTGATGAAAGGCTCGGGCATGTTGTTGTGCGGCGTCATCGCCACGATGCCGGTGTGGATCAGCGCGCTCGAAATGGCCGTCCGGCCTGCGCGCCGATCGCGACGCGCTGCTCGGTCAGCGTGCGACCGCCGACGATGCGGTACACGCCCTCGCGCGACAGCAGCGACGCGCACCGGTCGGCCGACCAGCCTGGCCGCCGCGGCGGCCAGGATCTGGTGGTCCCCCAGGCCTCTTGCCGCCGAAGCCGCCGCCGACATAGGGCGAGATCACCCGCACCTGCTCCGTCTTGAGGCCGAATATGTCGGCGATCGTCGCCGCCTGGCGCGGTGACCATCTGGCGTGGTGTCGTGGACGGTGAGTTCGTCGCCATTCCACGCGACGGTCGCCGCATGCAGTTCGATCGCGTTGTGGTTGTGGCGCGGCGTGCGATAGACATGAGTCGACCTTGTGCGGCGCCGCCGCGAGCATGCCTCGGCATCGCCGATCTCGTTCAACAGCGGCTGGCCCATGAACAAGCCGGGCTTCGAGCGCCGGCCGCCTTCGCCGCGGCAAACGAGGTCAGTCGATGGCTCGGCCGCATAGGTCGCGACGGATCAGCGATGTGGCATGATCGGCCTGCTCCTGCGTTTCGGCGAGCACGACCGCGATCGGCTGGCCGTTCCAGTGGATGCGGTCGTCCTGCATGATCGGCAGATCGCTGGCGGCGGCGGCGGTGGGCGAGGAACCGAACATCGCTGGTTTGTTCAGGCGCGGCGCATTGCGATACGTCATCACCAGCACGACGCCCGGCGCGGCCTCGGCGGCTTTGGTATCCAGCGTCGCGATACGACCGCTTCGGGATCGTCCCGTAGACAAGTGCGGCGTAGACCATGTTTTCGAGCGGCACTTCCGCGGCAAACCGCGCGGTGCCCCGCACCTTGAGCGGGCCGTCGAGCCGCGACACCGGGCGTGCCGATCAGGCCATGCTTGCGGGCGATCAGCGGATCGGGGACGCCGCCCGGAATCCAGCTGTCCGGCGCAAGCGGCACCAGCTTCGCCATGGCAGCCAGCGTCAGGCCCTGTGCCGCGATCTTGGCTTTATCTATGATGCTCATGCTGCCGCCCCAGCAATATCGCCGAGGACGGCGACGAGGACCCTCGTGGCGAGCTCAACCTTGAAGCCATTGTCGCGCAGCGGCCTGGCGTCGGCCAGTTCCGCGATCGCGGCGTCGCGATAGGCCTGTTCGTTCGCTGGCCCGCCGCGCAGTGCCGCTTCTGCCTTCAACGCGCGCCAAGGCTTGTGCGCGACGCCGCCGAGCGCGATCCGCACGTCCTTGATCTGGCGACCTTCGAGCTCCAGCGCGGCGGCGACCGAGACCAAAGCGAAGGCGTAGCTCGCCCGATCGCGGACTTTGCGATAGGTCGAATTCGCTGCGAACGGCAGCGGCGGCAGTTCGATCGCCGTGATCAGCTCGCCGGGCTCCAGCACGGTGTCGATATCCGGGATGATCGCCCGGCAGGCGGTGCAGGTCGATGAATGGCAGCGTTCTCGCGCCGTCCTTGCCCCGCAGGTGGACAGTTGCATCCAGTGCCGCGAGCGCGACGCACATGTCGGATGGGTGCGTGGCGACGCACATGGCCGACGCGCCGAGGATGGCGTGGTTGCGATTGAACCCCTCGATTGCATCGCAGCCCGGCACCCGGCGCACGCTTATTGCAGCGCGAACCGTCAGCGTCGTAGAAATAGGTGCAGCGCGTGCGCTGGAGCAGGTTGCCGCCGACGGTCGCCATGTTGCTGATCTGCGCCGACGCGCCCGCCAGGATGGCGCGCGCCAGCACCGGATAGCGCGTGCGAACGGCACGATGCTCGGCCAGCGCGGTGTTACGCACCGCGGCGCCGATCAGAAGGCCTCCACCTTCGGTCTCCTCGATCGTGTTTGACAATCCGGTCACGTCGACCAGCGTGGCGGGCGCGCCACCGTCTCGCGCATCAGATCGACAAGGTTGGTGCCGCCGCCAAGATATTGGCCGCCGCGCTGTCCGAACCCGAGCCGCAGCGGCCTCGGCGCATGTCGCCTGCACGCGTATAGCTGAACGGAGTCATGCCAACATCTCGGTTGCGCATGGTCTCGCGGATCGCATCGATGATGCCGTTATGAGCGCCGCAGCGGCACAAATTGCCGCTCATCCGTTCCCGCAGCTCCTCTCGCGTCAGGATTACGTCGGCCGACGAGATCGGCGCTGACATAGCTCGGCGCCCCCCGCTTCGCCTCGGTTGCCATGCCGATCGCCGAACAGATCTGCCCCGGTGTGCAATAGCCGCACTGGAATCCGTCGTGATCGATGAAGGCCTGCTGCAATGCGTGAAGGGCGTTTCCTTCGGCCAGCCCTTCGACGGTCGTGATCTTCCGACCTTCATACTGCACCGCCAGCGCAAGGCATGACAGGATGCGCTCGCCGTCGACCAAAACCGTGCAGGCGCCGCACGCGCCTTGGTCGCAACCTTTTTTGGTGCCGGTGAAATCGAGGTGTTCTCGCAACAAGTCCAGCAGCGATGTGCGGCTGTCCAGTTCCACCTCGTACCAATGCCCGTTGACGGTGAAATGCATGGCTCGCCCTATATGATCCGATCGGAGGGAACGCGTGGGCCGGTGGCTAGGTTCAGCGATATGCGTGATTTCTGTGCCACGGCGGCAAAGAAAGAGTTCACCGGATCAGGTAGTTAGGCGGCCGTCACGGCGATAGCCTCGGAATTTACCCAGAACTCAATCCCGTTGCTATTCGCTGGGGGCGGCATCGAATTACGGCCCGCCGCATATCGGACCGTACGGCACCTCATATGGTGCCTACCTCCATTCATCGGCTGACGGAGTCCCTTGCCGGTTGAAACCCGGGATCAACACGCTTGATCGCTGCCGATATCAAGTCCCTGGTCGCTTTTACGAGAAAGTGACGAACGGACCAGCGGAATTGCTAGCGCCTGTCTTTGCCGAGATTGTAACTCCGGCGGCGCTTGCCATTGGGGCCAGGAAAGGTCAAGCTCTGCATGTTTCGCGCGTCACAGTGCGCGCAGCAGGTACCCAACTCCTTGTCCGCGCTCAGAACGAGGGCACCGCGCGGAATGACATGGATGGCACTGACTATTCGCGCTGGTCGGAGCGCTCGCCTGGGTTGGCGACCAGCCCTCGCTGGTGTCTCGCGCCGATCATCTCTTCCGCTTGATCGCGAGTGCGAGCCTAACGAGCCGAGCAACGTGAGCGAACGACAACTACAAGATTGGCTATCGCATCGAACGACCGAAATGAATTGGGGCCGAATGAGTTCAGGTTCGGAGACACGTCCATTAGAATTGCCCACGATCAAGCCAGACCCATCGCCTTCCCGACCAGACGGCCTCCAGCGGTCATCCGCTTTCACGGTTGCCACAGACCCCCAATTGGGTTCGAAAGCCGACGGTCGAGATAGTAGGCCGCGCTGATGAACGACAGATGGGTCAGCGCCTGCGGAAAATTGCCGAGGGGCTCCGCCAGCAAACTGAGTTCTTCAGAAAAAAGTCCAAGATGGTTCGCGTAGCGAAGCCCCTTTGCCATCGCCAGCCGCGCCTCGTCCAGGCGGCCGGCGCGCGCCAGACACTCAATGTACCAGAAGGTGCAGGTAGTAAAAGCACCCTCGCCGCCTTGTAAACCGTCGTCGTTTCGATACCGGAACACAAGGCCCTCGTGGCTCAACTGGTCCCGAATCGCATCCAGGGTCAAGAGCCAGACCGGATCGGAGGCGGAGACAAAACGGACCAGCGGCATCATCAGCAGCGCGGCATCAAGTTCAGTGCTCCCTCTGCTCTGCACAAAGTAGCCGTGTTCCGGGTGACGAAAATTCTCCCAGATGTCGTCTGCGATCCGATCCCTCTCCGCCGTCCAGCGCTCTATCGGTGCCGACAACGAGCGCTTGCGCGCGAGGCGAGACGCGCGATCCAAAGCGACCCAACACATAAGCCGCGAGTGGAGATATTCCCTCGGCACACCCCGCACCTCCCAAATGCCCGCATCGGGATCGCGCCAATGGCGCGCAACGAAGTCGGCGGTCGCGACCGCGTGCTGCCAGGACTCCCGGCTCATAGCGGTGCCGTACTTGTTGGCCAGGTAGATGCTGTCGAACAGTTCACCGTAGATATCGAGCTGGATCTGTTCGCGTGCCGCATTGCCGACCCGGACCGGCTTCGCGTCGCCATAGCCGGCGAGATGGGTCAGGTCCTGCTCCGGCGCCGCTTCAGACCCGTCAAGCGCGTACATGATCCGAAGTGGATGGTTTTCGTCGCACGCTGCCCGAACCCGGGCGCCGATCCACGTTCGAAACCGCTCCGCTTCCTCGATATGGCCCAGCCGCATAAAAGCGTAGATTGTAAAGGATGAATCCCGGATCCAACTCGCGCGGTAGTCCCAGTTGCGGCCGGTACCGGTCGCTTCGGGCAGACCGAAGGTCACCGATGCGGCTATCGAGCCATGCTCATGCGATGTCAGCAGCTTAAGTGCCAGGGCGGAACGCACCACCTCCTCGCGCCAGCGGCCCGTGTAGGTCGACCGCTTACTCCATTCGCGCCAGGCGGCAATGGTAAGTTCGAGACTCTGTTGGATCCACTCGCGGGCCGGCTTCTCCTGGTCGGCATCCTGAAGGACGAAGAACACCTCCTCTCCGGCCTTCAGCTCAAATTCGGCTCTCGCTTCCCCCTCGCCCACCTTGACCGACACACACCCGCTGAGGCGGAGAGCGAGAAAGTCACCGCCCGAGAAAACAACGGCGTCCCCTTCGGCCGCCGCCGCCGGAACCAAACGGCCGTAATCGAAACGGGGGCGGCATCGAAGCCGAAAGCCGACTATTCCGTGCGTCGCCCGCACCCGCCGGATAAGGCAGTGGTGGACGCTGCCGGCGACGTCGGGGTGCGGCATCAGATCGGTGATCTCCGCGCTGCCCTCAAGCGAGAGCCATCTGGTCATCAGGATGTTCGTGTCCGGCAGATAGAGCTGGATGGTTCGAGTGCCCCGAAGGGTGGGCGCGAGGGAAAACTCGCCCCCCTCGTCCGGGTCGAGCAGCGCCGCAAAGATCGACGGGCTATCGAGGTTCGGCCAACAAAGGAAGTCGATGGTACCATCGAGCGCCACGAGCGCTGCCGTCCCGAGATTGCCGATGATGCCGTGTTCGCCGATGGCGCGCAACGGTGGCGGATTTGGCGCCCCGCGTTCAGCCATTGTCACGGAACTCCGGATAGAGCGCCATGCCACCGTCGACAAACAACGTCGTCCCGGTCACATAGTCGGCCTCATCCGAGGCGAGCCAGACCGTCGCGCGTGCCACGTCCTCCGGCTCGCCTATGCGCCCATAGGGGATCAGCTTCAGCAGCTTCTCCATTGCCTCCTTGGTTTCCCAGGCCTCCCGATTGATCGGGGTTCGAATAGCACCTGGGGCCACTGCATTGACGCGGATGGTGTCCGAGGCGACCTCCTGGGCAAGGGTCTGCACCATCATCCGGATGCCGCCCTTGGACGCCGCGTAGTTGAGATGCCCGGCCCACGGAATCAGCTCGTGAACCGAGCTCATGCAAACGATGTTGCCCGCCGACCGCGCCGGCCGGTCGGCCTTTGCCTGCTTGCGGAACAGCCGTACCGCCTCACGGCAGCAGAGAAACTGACCGGTGAGGTTGATGTCGATGACGGTGCGCCAGTCGTCGAGCGTCATGTCCGCGACCGCGGCGTCCTTCTGCAGGCCGGAGTTCGCGACCAGCACATCCATGCGGCCGAAGGCTGAGACGGTCTCTTCGAATAGCCGGTGAACGTCCAGCTCCTTCGAGACGTCCGCACCGATCGCCACCGCTTTTCCGCCCCAGGCGCGGATTTCCGCGGCAAGCTTCTCCGCGACCTCTTGATGTGAGCGGTAATTGATGCCCACTGCGGCGCCCTCTTGCGCCATCTTCCGCGCGATGCCCAAACCGATGCCCGAGCTTGCGCCCGTGACCAGGACGCTGTGTCCGGCCAACCGTCCAGTTTGTCATCATGTCCGCTGTCCCTTCGCGGACGCGTTTCACGCGTCGATTTCCGTCCCGTCTTGGGACCAGCGGATGTGAAACGAGCCCTCCTTGTCGATCCGGCGGTAGGTATGCGCGCCGAAATAGTCGCGCAGACCTTGCAGCAGATTGGCGGGGCCACGCTCGCGCCGCAGGCCGTCGAAATAGGCAAGCGACGAGGCGAAGGCCGGCACGGCGACGCCGTTCTGAATCGCCAGCACGACCACGTCGCGCCAGGCCTGCTCCGCCTTGATCACCGCGTCGCGGAAATAGGGCTGCAGCAGCAAGCTGGGTGCGTCTGGATGGGCTTCGTAACCTTCGCGAATCCGGTCGAGGAACGCCGCACGGATGATGCAGCCGCCGCGCCAAATCGTGGCGATCAGGCCGGGGTTGAGGTCCCACTTATATTCCTTGGACGCGACCGCCAGCTGCTCGAAGCCCTGCGCATAGGCCACGATCTTGGACGCGTAGAGTGCGTCGCGGATCTTGTCGAGTTCGCCGGGGCCGGCCGCCTTGGGCGTGAGCTTGGCGCGCTTGAACGCCTCGCTCGCCGCCTTACGCTGGGCCGGACGACCGGAGAGGGCGCGGGCGAAAACCGCCTCGGTGATCGCCGTGATCGGCACGCCCAGTTCCAGCGCCGATTGCGCCGTCCACCGGCCGGTGCCCTTCTGCTCCGCCTCGTCGCGGATCATATCGACCAGGGCGGATTTGCTCGACGGGTCCTGCTTCGCCAGCACGGTCGCGGTGATCTCGATCAGGTAGGAGTCGAGGTCGCCGCTCTTCCAGCCGGCGAACACCTTACTGATCTCGCCGGCCGACATGCCGTAGACCGACCGCATCAGGTCATAGGCCTCGGCGATCAACTGCATGTCGGCATATTCGATGCCGTTATGGACCATCTTGACGTAATGACCGGCGCCGTCCGGGCCCATATAGGCGCAGCAGGGCGTGCCGTCGACCGAGATCGCCATCTTGGTCACCATCGGCGCGATGCGCTCCCACGCCGCTTTGGCGCCGCCCGGCATGATCGAGGGGCCTTCGAGCGCTCCCTCCTCGCCGCCGGACACGCCCATGCCGACGAACAGCAGCTTCTTCGCCGCGAGCACGCTGCTCGCGCCGACGCGTATCGGAAAACAGCGCATTGCCGGCATCGATGATGATGTCGCCTTCGTCCAAATGCGGCACCAGTTCGGCGATCACGTCGTCGGTCGGTTTGCCAGCCTTGACCATGATGATGATTGCGCGCGGCTTCGGCGAGCGAGGCGACGAAATCCTCGACCGAATGGGAGGGCACGAACTTGCCCTCCTTGCCATGATCGGCGATCAGTCGGTCGGTCTTCTCGGGCGAGCGATTGTGTACGGCGACGCGGAAGCCTTTGCGCGCCGCATTGCGGGCCAGGTTGGCGCCCATAACCGCAAGGCCGGTGACACCAATATCGGCTAGCTGTGACATGTCGTTCCTCCCATTCAAAGGCAGACACCGTCCCGCAACTCGATCGAGGGCGTCATCACGTGCCAGCGGCCATGCAGCTCGACGGCGAGCGGAATAGAAGAAATGCCTTCACCTGTCCGCCTTGCATCGAAATCAGCGTCCGGCTTCGATCGGAATCGCTGTCCGACATCATCGGGATCCACACTGTCAGGGCTTCACGAACCGATAGGCGAAGCGATCGGTTTCGCCCTTGATCGAGGGGTCGAACACCTTGATCGAGTGCGGATCGTCCTTCTTCGCGAGCATGGTGCTTTCCGCGTCCAGTACAAAGCCGGCCGCCTCCACCTCCTCGCGAACGGATGCAGGCTCAATCCGATGCAGCGACTGGGCGTCGCTCGTGCCCGCCCCCGCGGCGGCGGCGTGGTCGACGATGACATAGGACCCACCGGGCTTCAGCCGCTCGTAGACGGCTCGATTGAAGTCGGCCGCCGTCGCACCTTTCTTCTGGATCAGGGCGGTGTGGAGATCGTGGTAGAACAGGTGCAGCCATAGGACATCCGCTGGTTGCGTGGCCTCCGGCATCGCAACGAGGTCCGCCGAGACGGCTTCGACGTTCTCTCGGCCCGGCTCCTTCGCAAGCGTCCGCATGCGGCCGACCGGATCGTTCTTGAAGTCGGCCACTTCGGCCGGCACGAAGCTGTAGACACGTCCTTCGGGTCCCACGATGTCGGAGAAGAGACGGGTCCAATCGCCGTCGCCTGGGTAAACGTCGATGACGATGGAGCCCGCATCTACTCGTGCGAACCGGATCAACTCGGATAGCTTCGATTGGTCGTACATTGGGATCTCCTTTGCGGTTGGGCATCCGACGAGCGCGCGGCGTGCGAGGGGGCGATCCACGGCTGATCCACCGTCTACCCCGACCCGATGGCCGCAGATGGCCAGCGCTACGCCAGCCCGGACGCGTCCATCTGCGAGGCCCGCGCCAGTGCTTGCGTGTCGATATACTCCCGGATGTTCGTCACTTTGCCGTTTCGAACGGTGATGTCGAAGACCCAGTCGTCCTTGAACGCCTTATTCGTGGCTTTGATTTTCCCCGTAGCGACGCCGACGACCAGAACTCGGTCTCCCTGCGCTACGAATTCGGGGGGCTCTGGGAATGAAGTTTCAACCTCTTCGGACGCCTTCTGAAGCACATCCGCCAATCCCGCGTGCCCGCGGTGCGTGCCGCCCAGCGGCCAGTCCTCGCCCGGAATGATCCACTCAATATCCGCGGCAGCCAACGCCAGCAGACGTTGCTTATCGCCGCCGCCCATTGCTGCAAAGAAATCCTTCACAGTCTGAACATTCTCTTGTGTGCTCATCTAAATCTCTCCATTTCCCTTACATCGGATCGTGTAAGCTTCAGCGCGACAGCTCTCACACCACCGTTATTTTTTTCAATTTCTCTCACGACTTGATCTGCACACTGCTTGCTAGACCTGCGCCAAGCCTCCATCGACGGGGAGATCTATACCGGTGATGAAAGAACTTTCATCGGAGGCGAGGAATACGACGGCAGCTGCGATTTCCTCGGGCTTGCCCCTGCGACCTATTGGAATCTGCGAGGCGAACTGGGCGGCCGCTTGCTTGGCCTGTTCGGCGGTAAGGCCCGTCGTCTTCTCTAAGGCCGGGGTATCGGTTGGTCCGGGGCTCACACAATTCACGCGGATCTTGCGGTCTTTCAGCTCCATGGTCCAGGCACGCGCGAAGTTGCGCACGGCCGCTTTACTCGCGGCGTAGGCGCTAAACCCTGGGGACCCCAACACGTTCGTGACCGAAGAGGTCAGGATAATCGAGCCGCCGTCTTTGAATAGGGGAAGGGCCTTCTGCACCGTAAAGAACAGTCCCTTTACGTTGACGTCGAAGGTCTGATCGAAATGTACCTCGGTAGCCATCTCGAGTGGTGCGATTGTACCCGCGCCCGCGTTGGCGAAGAGTACATCGATGTAACCATGCTTCTCTTTCACGACGGCATAGAGCCGGTCCAGATCTTCCAGGCGCGACACGTCGCCCACGACCGTCGTAAGGTTTCTCTTGATGGTGGCTGCCGCCTCCTTCAGCTCTTTCTCTCGTCGCCCAGTGATCACGACGTGCGCACCTTCTTCCACGAAGCGCTTGGCTGTGGCCAAGCCAATACCGCTCGATCCCCCCGTGATGACTGCAACCTTACCGTCTAGCTTTCCCATGACTTTTCCTTGCATTGTTTTCTAATTATCTTCGGGAGGGCATTCATGCCCCGTTGCGATACAAATCCCCCCGATTCCCGCGAACCCTACCCCCATCCGATGGCCGCAGACGGCCGGTGCTAGGCCAGCCCGGACGGGCCCATCTCGGAGGCCCGCGCCAGTGCTTGGGTGTCGATGTACTCCCGGATATTCGTCACTTTGCCGTTTTGAACGGTGATGGCGAAGACCCAGTCGTCCTTGAACGCCCTATTCGTGGCTTTGATTTTCCCCGTAGCGACGCCGACGACCATAACCCGGTCTCCCTGCGCGACGAATTCGGGGGGCTCTGGGTATGTCATTTCCACCTCTTCGGACGCCTTCTGAAGCACAGCCGCCAATTCCGCGTGCCCGCGGTGCGTGCCGGCCAGCGGCCAGTCCTCGCCCGGAATGATCCACTCAATATCTTCGGCAACCAACGCCAGCAGATCTTGCTTATTGTAGCTGCCCATTGCTGCAAAGAAATCCTTCACAATCTGGACATTCTCTTGAGTGCTCATAACAACTTCTCCATTCCTCGGATCGGATCGTGTCCGATCTACTCCATGGTTAGGCCCAGCGACCGGCCTCCTCAAAACTAAGGCGAGGATTGCGCGGAAACACGGAAGCTGGATCGCCGTAGCCAATGCTGCAGATAAAGTTCGACTGGATTCGCGTGCCGGAAAAAAAGACCTTACCCACGCCAGCGTTGTCGAAGCCCGACATGGGGCCGCAGTCCAGTCCCAACGCCCGCGCAGCGACGATGAGGTAAGCGCCTTGCAGCGTTCCGTTCCGCATTGCCGTCACCTCGGCCACGTCTGGTGCCGCAAAGTACTTCTGCATGACCCCGGCATTGTGAGGCAAAAGCTTTGGAAGCTCGCCGGCGAAATCCAAATCGTGGCCGATAATGACCGTGCCGGGAGCCTTCAGAATTTTCGGCTTATTCGGTTCCGCAGCAAGCCCGGCGAGCGTTGCCTTTCCGTTGGCGCTATGCACCCAAACAAACCGCACGGGGCTGCAGTTCGCAGATGTTGGCCCCCATTTCATAAGGTCATAGATCTCGCGCACCGTATCGTCCTCAACAGGACGATCTGCCCAACCGTTGGGGGTGCGAGCGGAGCGAAAAATCTGATCAAGCGATTGGTCGTTTAAAGCAGAGGTCATATACAGATCCCATACAGATCATTGAATATTAAATTTTACCATCGCACTATTCGATCACGACTTAACGTCGAACTTGACCAAGTCCTTAAAGATCAGTTGACCCCAGCTATTTCCGCGCGCCTGCACAAGCAGTCCACCTTCCGAAAGCCCGCCAAGTTTGATCGGCGAGAAACCGAGATTTTCCGCAAGCGCACCAATCTCCGCTGCGGCGCCGTCATCGTCGCTCGCCAGGAACACAACTCTTCTGCCACCATGTACGGCCGGATCTTGGGCAAGGACGGCAGCGACCAAATGGTTGAAGCCCTTAACCAGTCTAGCACCAGTGAAGGCCTGCGCGACGGCCTTGGAAGAAGGTTGTCCCCCCAGTTCCTCAGGGGGCACGCCGTAGGCATTGGTCACATCGACGATGGTCTTCCCCTGCCAGGTGGGCAGCGCCTTCGCGACATCCCGGTGCGATCTGAAACGGACAGCCAAAAAGATGATGTCCGCCTTGACGGCTTCCGCCAATGTTGTGGGAATGATCGTGGGTCCGATCGCGGCCGCATCGGATGCAAAGCTTTCCGGGTCGCGCGTGGTTGCAACGGACACTTCGATGCCCTTGCGGGCAAACGCCTTGGCAAGAGCGTGGCCGATCTTGCCGAAGCCGATAATTGCGTAGCTCATAATATTCTCCTTCAGTTTACCACGCCCTACGGGCTCCGAATATCGAATGGAGCGCCCGGCCGGGCGAAGCGCGTCAGAGTTGCGCTAGGCCGCCGTCGACGGCGACCTCGCTGGCGGTCATGAAGCTGCTGTCCGACGACGCGAGAAAGGCAGCCGCCGCCTCCGAGCTCCGCCGGATCGGCCATGCGCTGGAGCGCAGTCATCGCGCCGTAGGCCTTCAGGCCCTCCTCGCCTAGCGCTGCCTTCGCGAGTTCGGTCGCCGCCGCCCCGGGCGACAGCACGTTTACCCGGATGCCGGTGCCCTTCAGGTCCTCCGCCCAGGTCCGCGCGAGGTTGCGCACTGCCGCCTTGCTCGCGCTGTAGGCGCTCATTGCCGGGGCGCCCGTGGTGCCGGCGCTCGATCCGGTCAGGATGATCGAACCGCCCTGGCCCATCAGCGGCAGCGCCTTCTGGACCGTGAAGATCGTACCCTTCACGTTGATGTCGAAGGTTTCGTCAATGTGCTCGGCGGTGATCTCGCCGAGCCGAAGCTGGCTTCCCACCCCGGCATTGGCGAAGACGATGTCGAGGGTTCCGCGCTCGGCCTTCACCGCCGCGTAGAGTCGGTCGAGGTCGGCCTCATCCGAGACCGAGCCCTTCACTGCGCGGGCATTGGGCCCGAGTTCGGCCACAGCGGCGTCGAGCGCTTCCTGCCGGCGGCCGAAGATGAAGACGAAGGCGCCCTCCTCGATGAAGCGCTTTGCCGCGGCGAGGCCGATGCCGGTAGCGCCGCCGGTGATCACGGCGGTCTTTCCATTCAGTCTGGTCATGTCGTGCATCCTTCGTTGGAGTTGCACGGAAGCAGGGATCTGTTCCCACTTGCGCTTCGTCGATTTAGTTGGGGACGCTGGGTCCAAAAAAACCAATTAAGTTTAGACCTTCTTGGTCTACAAATCAGATGATGTGCGCCGTCCACATCGATCACCCCACGATCTCAGGATGTTACGTGCCACTAGACGTTGGCTTAGCTAGCTCCGCTGAAGCCGTTTTCTTCTTCAGGACCCGCCACTGATCTGTTCGGCTCCCGTGTAACGCCAAGCTGAACCTTGCCCTGTTCGACATCGATACGCTGGCGCAGTGGTGAGCGCGGTACGCGACGGTGACGCCGCGGCGCTGGAAGGCTACTGGACACGGTGCTGCCGCACCTGTGGCGCAATCAGGAGTTCAGCGACTGAATGACCGACAACATGCATGACGCGGGCGACTGAACGGGCCGTTCCGCCAGATGACGGCACCCGCTAGGTTAAACGAACTATTTAACTCGTCCGTGGTAGGGCGCCTGCGCAGCGACCATACGCGAGGCGTCGCCTGGCAAGGCGGGGCGGCCTATGCCGGCCGAATCAAGAAACGGGGTTGCACCGGGCGGCGAAGCAACGAGTCCAGGCTTGAACGCGACGGGCTTGATAGGTCGATTTTGAGGTTCTCGGGTGTGCGGGCGCCAACGGCGAGCGTGAGGCGAGATTGAACCGCCCGCAATGCTTCATTCCTAGCCTTCACCTCGCAACGCTCGCTACGGAGGTCAGGTAATTCAGCATCCACCGTCCAGCCGGTCCGAGGCTGTGCTCCGAAATGTAGGCAGCGCCAAGCACCAGCGGTGTGAGGGAGTCGAAGCCGGCCGGTTGAATGACGGTCAACCTCCCGTCTTTGATTTCGTCCTCTACCATGTGCGCCGGCATATTTCCCCAGCCGAGCCCTGCGAGCAGCATCGATTTTTTGGCACCAAGATCGGCCAAGCGCCAGGTTCGACTGGAAAGCACGCCCCAATCTTTCGCAGCCGTCAAAGTTGACGCGTCCGTCAAGACAAGTTGAACATGCTGGCGAAGCACGTGCGGACTCGATAATGCCCTGTATGGACGCGAGGGGATGGGATGGAGAGACCACTGGGCAGAGATGAATGGTGGTGATCGGAGTAAGTTTGAGCGCGGCGAGTTCAGCAATGTTGCTCGGCAGCAATCCGATGGCGCATGTCCCGTCGGTCACCAGGTTAGCGGCGGCACCCAGTGACGCGACGTAGAGGCGCGGCGGGACTGTCGGGAATTGTTCGGTGAAAGGCCCGAAGCGCATCAAATATCTGAGGCATCGGATAAAGCGCGTCCAGCACGATGCTCAACTCGGCTTCCAGGCCGCTGGCGAGGCCGCGTGCCTGTTCGCGGAACGCTCCCGCTTCTTCAGCAATACGACGCGCTCGGGTCAGTAGTGCGCGGCCGGCCGGTGTTAGTACCGAGCGGTAGGCCGAACGATCGAACAGCGGGACGCCGATTTCAGCCTCCAGCTTTCGGATCGCGTAGGTAACTGCCGACTGAGCCCGTTGCAGCGATTTTGCCGCTTTCGGGAAGCTGCCCTCGTCAACGACCGACAGAAAAACCCTGATCTGATCGAGGGTAAGAGCGTCCATGATCTAATCCATATATCAAGACGGTATAAACTTAGCCGCTTTTTCGAGCGATGGCCAGTGCTTACCTTTTCGCCATGCTTGCCGTAACACCATCGGAATCCCGCGAAGTCGCTCTGATTGCGAACCCAGAGTTCGAGGCCGGCCGTGTCGCGGGGCATCGAGCCCGCCGCCTCATCGACGGAGGAAATCCGGCTTTCAACGATCCATTTCTGGTTATGGCCGAGGATTGGGTGCCCAGGGACGCTTTCTCGCGGCATCCTCATCGCGGGATCGAAACCGTCACACTTGTGCTGGACGGCGCGCTTGAGCGCTTCGATAGCGCCGGGAATACCGGTGTGATCTACACCGGAGACGTCCAGTGGATGACGGCCGGCCGTGGCGTGATCCACAACGAAAACCCTCTGCCGGGCACGAGTAAGCGTCCGTTCAACGCGTTGGCATGCATATCCGCCATCAGTGGTGCGAGGTGTTGGGTGCGCACCCGCAGACGCTGATCGGGAGGTTGCCCTCGAACGGTATCCTCGATCTTGTAGAAGCTGGCGATCCGCTCCAGTGCCTCGCTACTCAACGCGGACTTGGTCTTCTCGTGCACGTCCCAAAACTTGCGCCGTGCGTGCGCCATGCAGGCGGCCTCGACGACCTCACCGCGCCGGTAGATCTCGCCAAAACCGCCATAGCCGTCGGCCTGCAGGACACCCTTGAAGCTGCGCAGATGATCCTGTGGATGGATGCCTTTCCGGTCCGGCGAGTAGCGGTAGAGGATCGCCGGTGGGTCGGTGCACCCGTATGGCCGTCCATCGCGCACATAGGTCCACAACCGGGCTTTGCGGGTACGACCGAGACCCGGTTCGAGCACCGGCACCTCGGTATCGTCGGCGTGCACCCGCTCACCGGCCATGACGTGTCGGGCCAATGCATCGATCAGTGGTCGCACCAGTCCCGCGACCTGGCCGACCATATCGGCCAGCGTCGAGCGGCTGAGATCGATGTCTTCGCGAGCGTAGATCTCAGCCTGGCGATGCAGCGGCAAGTGGTCGCAATATTTCCCCACCAGCACATGGGCCAGCAGACCCGGCCCGGCGCGACCGTGGCGGATCGGCAGGCTGGGAGCCGGCGCCTGGACAATCGTCTCACACATCCGGCACGACACTTTGGGACGGACATGCCGGATGACGCGGAACGAGCCGGGCACATAGTCCAGGATCTCCGTGACATCCTCGCCGAACGGGCGCAGCGCGCCGCCACAGTCCGGGCAGGCACACGGTGCGGGATGCTCGACGATGTCGCGCGGCAGAGGAGGGCGGCGGGCGGGTGGGGGTGGGCGGAGGAGGCGTGATCTCGCCCAGCATCTCGTCGATGTCAGCCAGCGTCAGCTCCAGCTGCTCAACCTGATCACGCAGCTTCTCCGATGAACGCCCGAACGTCATGCGCTGCAGCCTGGCAAGTCGCGACGTCAGCGCCTCGATCTCGAAGCGCTGCTCGATGAGCCCGGCTCTCGCCGCCGCCAACTCCGCTTCCTGCGCCTGGCGCAGTGCCCTGATCTCCACAAGCTCTGCGGTCTGTGCCAACACCATCGCCTTCAGGCCGGCAACATCGTCGGGCAGTGCGGGCGTGGCATCAGCATCTGACATGGCGGCAGGATCACTGATGTGTCCGCGTCGCCTCAAGCAAAAACCAGCCGTAGTCAGTTTATCCTTCAGCCCACCATCTCTGGCTGCCAAGTGCGTACAGGCTGCGCCAATCGATCCCTTCCGTGAGCCTCGACAGCTGCGCCGGCGTCAGTGGTACGGCGCCTTCCTTGGCTTGTGGCCAAACGAATTTGCCGCGCTCCAGCCGCTTGGCATACAGCACCAGGCCTTGGCCATCCCAAGCCAGAATCTTCAAGAGATGACCGCGCCGACCCCGGAACAAAAACAATGCCCCGCTGAATGGATCCTGCCCGAGTTGCTGCTGAACCATGGCCGCTAGACCATCGAAACCGCGACGCATATCCGTCACGCCGGCCGCAATCCAGATGCGGACGCCGGGGCCAGGCGTGATCATCCCCGCAGCGCCGCGATCACACGGCGCAACGCTGGCAGGTTCACGTCCTCACCAACGCGGACACGTACACCGTCAGCAAGTTCGATCTCGATCGATCCCGGTCCGCCCGTGCTCTGAGGCTCTACTCGCGGCAGTGGGACCTGCGCGATGCGCGGCGGGCTCTCCGAAGCGATCCGAACCGGAACCAACTGCGCCGGAGCCGCAGAGACCGGCTGCTCCCGCCGCCAACGGTAGATCAGACTGGCACAAATCCCGTTGCGTCGCGCGAGGTCCTGGATGCGAATTCCAGGTAACAACGATTGCGCCACCATCTCCGCACGAAACTCAGCAGCATGCGCTCGGCGACGATCGCTAACTATCTCGATCCGTGGCATCCGAGCAGCAGCCACTGTGGCAGCTTCATCTCTATCAACCATCCGGCCGCGCTGCACCGGTCCCAAGACGCGAAACAAGGTTCCGAGGCCGGACGCTTACTGGTCTAGCCGACGAGGGCTCCGCCGCAACGACGGTGCCAGCAAGGAACGCCAGAACCGCCGGTCCTAGTGAGAGGAGCGTTGGTTCTGGAGAAGTGGTGGGATCGTTGGTTGCGGGGGCAGGATTTGAACCTGCGGCCTTCAGGTTATGAGCCTGACGAGCTACCGGGCTGCTCCACCCCGCGCCAGTGGAAATACCAACAGAGTGGATTGGAAGACCTGGCGGCGACCTACTCTCCCGTGCCTTGAGACACAGTACCATGGGCGCTGGGGGTTTTCACGGCCGAGTTCGGGATGGGATCGGGTGCGGGCCCCCCGCCAAAGCCACCAGGTCGTCCAATCCACCCTGCAGGTTGATCAGGATGATTGAGGTTCTGGTGCCTGTCGTGTGCCAAGAATCTGAGGATGATTTCCATGCATGGTGCAATCTCGAGCTCTATCGGGCGATTAGGACCAGTCAGCTCAGAGCGTTACCGCCCTTACACATCTGGCCTATCAACGTGATGGTCTATCACGGCCCTCGGGGAGACCTGGTTTCGAGGTGGGTTTCCCGCTTAGATGCTTTCAGCGGTTATCCCGTCCATACTTAGCTACCCGGCCGTGCCACTGGCGTGACAACCGGTGCACCAGAGGTACGTCCATCCCGGTCCTCTCGTACCTAGGGACAGATCCTCTCAAGTCTCCTTCACCCACGGCAGATAGGGACCGAACTGTCTCACGACGTTCTAAACCCAGCTCACGTACCACTTTAATCGGCGAACAGCCGAACCCTTGGGACCTGCTCCAGCCCCAGGATGTGATGAGCCGACATCGAGGTGCCAAACCTCCCCGTCGATGTGGACTCTTGGGGGAGATCAGCCTGTTATCCCTAGAGTACCTTTTATCCGTTGAGCGATGGCCCTTCCACGCGGGACCACCGGATCACTATGGCCGACTTTCGTCTCTGCTCGAGCTGTCACTCTCGCAGTCAGGCGGGCTTGTGCCATTGCACTCAACAGCCGATGTCCGACCGGCCTGAGCCCACCATCGCGCGCCTCCGTTACATTTTGGGAGGCGACCGCCCCAGTCAAACTGCCCACCATGCAGGGTCCCGGACCGGGCTGACCGGTCTCGGTTAGACGCCAGAAAAACTCAGGGTGGTATTTCAAGGTTGACTCCACCAAAGCTAGCGCCCCGGCTTCAAAGTCTCCCACCTATCCTACACAGAGTTTTCCTGGCGCCACTGCAAAGTTGCAGTAAAGGTTCATAGGGTCTTTCCGTCTGACCGCGGGTACCCCGCATCTTCACGGGGAATTCAATTTCGCTGAGCCGATGCTGGAGACAGTGGGGAAGTCGTTACGCCATTCGTGCAGGTCGGAACTTACCCGACAAGGAATTTCGCTACCTTAGGACCGTTATAGTTACGGCCGCCGTTTACCGGGGCTTCGGTTCGAAGCTTGCACCTCTCCCCTTAACCTTCCGGCACCGGGCAGGCGTCAGACCCTATACGTCGTCTCTCGACTTCGCAGAGCCCTGTGTTTTTACTAAACAGTCGCCACCCCCTGCTCTGTGCCACCCACCAACGGTTGCCCGCCAGCAGGTCTCGCTTATCCCGAAGTTACGCGAGCAATTTGCCTAGTTCCTTCAGCATCGTTCTCTCAAGCGCCTAGGTATTCTCTACCAGTCCACCTGTGTCGGTTTCGGGTACGGTCTCGTCGCCAGAGCTGTTTCCTGGAACGATCCACAAGCCCGGGCAATCCGATAAGCCCGGACAAGACTTCACGTTCGTCACTTCTGGCAGGCCCAGGAATATTGACCTGGTTCCCATCGACTACGGCTTTCGCCCTCGCCTTAGGGGCCGGCTCACCCTGCGCGGATTAACCTTGCGCAGGAACCCTTGGACTTTCGGCGACAGAGTTTCTCACTCTGTTTGTCGCTACTCATGTCAGCATTCGCACTTCTGATACCTCCACGGCCCCTCACAGGTACCGCTTCACAGGCTTACAGAACGCTCCGCTACCGCGCACTTGCCCAATTGCTCAGACAAGCACACCCGCAGCTTCGGTACGTGGCTTTAGCCCCGTTACATCTTCGGCGCAGGATTTCTGTTAGACCAGTGAGCTATTACGCTTTCTTTAAAGGATGGCTGCTTCTAAGCCAACCTCCTGGTTGTTTAGGAATTCCCACATCCTTAACCACTTAGCCACGATTTGGGGACCTTAGCTGGCGGTCTGGGCTGTTTCCCTCTCGACGACGGACCTTAGCACCCGCCGTCTGTCTGCCGCGCTATACTCTTCGGTATTCGGAGTTTGGTTAGGTTTGGTAAGTCTTTGGGACCCCCTAGCCCATCCAGTGCTCTACCCCCGAAGGTAAACACACGACGATCTACCTAAATAGATTTCGCGGAGAACCAGCTATTTCCGAGTTTGATTGGCCTTTCACCCCTAGCCACAGCTCATCCCCGACTTTTTCAACAGGCGTGGGTTCGGCCCTCCAGTGGGTGTTACCCCACCTTCAGCCTGGCCATGGCTAGATCACTCGGTTTCGGGTCTTCTGCCCGCGACTGAACGCCCTGTTCAGACTCGCTTTCGCTCCGCCTTCGCCTATCGGCTTAAGCTTGCCGCGAACAGAAACTCGCTGACCCATTATACAAAAGGTACGCCGTCACGGTACCAGGACTCGCGTCCATCGACCGCTCCGACTGCTTGTAGGCATTCGGTTTCAGGTCTCTTTCACTCCCCTCGTCGGGGTGCTTTTCACCTTTCCCTCACGGTACTTGTTCACTATCGGTCACCAGGGAGTATTTAGGCTTGGAGGGTGGTCCCCCCATGTTCAGACAGGATTTCACGTGTCCCGCCCTACTCAAGGATCTACAGGTCTCTACGCATACGGGGCTGTCACCCGCTATGGCCGGACTTTCCAGACCGTTCTGCTTCTCAACTATAGACCACTGGCCTGCTCCGCGTTCGCTCGTCACTACTAGCGGAATCTCGGTTGATGTCTTTTCCTCCGGGTACTGAGATATTTCAGTTCCCCGGGTTTGCTTCGCCACACTATGGATTCATGTGGCGATACCCCAAAGGGGTGGGTTGCCCCATTCGGACATCCACGGATCAACGCCTGCTCGCGGCTCCCCGTGGCTTTTCGCAGCGTGCCACGTCCTTCATCGCCTCCTGGTGCCAAGGCATCCACCGAATGCCCTTCTCTCGCTCGAGATCTTTGCCCCCGGACCGAAGCCCGGGAACCTCCACCATGCACAGAAACCATCCTCAGCAGTCAGCGCTCACCGGCCAGTGGTCAGTCAACCACCATCCGCCAATCACCAACGACCAAGCGACGATCCCGCACAAGACGGATCACTCTCGCTCAGCACACAACAGTCGTCATCTGAACGTGCACCCTGCTCGCTGGAGGCCACCCCGTCGAAGGAGCAACACATCCGGTCAGACACGCGAGCAGGCACGCCCAGAGACGCACCAGAACCTGATTCACCCTGACAAAGATCAACGCCTCCAACCGGAGACACCAACGGCATCGCAGTTCCATCCTGAATTTCAGGCGCAGAACCATCAATGCCGATTTCTTTCGCTTCTCCGCGACACCTTCCAACCAGCTCAACACCCCAATCCACAAACCAGGATCGTGGTGGAGGTGATCGGACTTCGAACCGACGACCCCCTGCTTGCAAAGCAGGTGCTCTCCCAGCTGAGCTACACCCCCAAACCAGGAGCGTTGGTGGGCCAGGGAGGATTTGAACCTCCGACCCCACGCTTATCAAGCGTGTGCTCTAACCAGCTGAGCTACTAGCCCTCGGCGATCAGCCGCCTCGCATCCTCGCCCAGCCAAAAAGGACTGACCGCCGACCGCTGGCAACTGACCACTGAAAAGTATCGCGGGGAAGGGATACGCTGGCGGCGCCGATCAAATGGCCAACCAACAATCCAGGCCGCCTCCGGCATCCACCGGAGACTTTATCGGAGCATCCCAATTCCCCGATGCGTGAGCATCGGGCCCTCAGGACGCATCCTTGAAAGGAGGTGATCCAGCCGCAGGTTCCCCTACGGCTACCTTGTTACGACTTCACCCCAGTCGCTAACCCGACCGTGATTGGCTACCCCCCTTACGGGTTGGCGCACCAGCTTAAGGTCGAACCAACTCCCATGGTGTGACGGGCGGTGTGTACAAGGCCCGGGAACGTATTCACCGCGGCGTGCTGATCCGCGATTACTAGCGATTCCACCTTCATGCACCCGAGTTGCAGAGTGCAATCTGAACTGAGACGGCTTTTTGGGATCAGCTCGGCGTCGCCACCTGGCTTCCCACTGTCACCGCCATTGTAGCACGTGTGTAGCCCAGGACATAAGGGCCATGAGGACTTGACGTCATCCCCACCTTCCTCCGGCTTGTCACCGGCAGTTCCTTCAGAGTGCCCACCCAAACGTGCTGGCAACTGAAGGCGAGGGTTGCGCTCGTTGCGGGACTTAACCCAACATCTCACGACACGAGCTGACGACAGCCATGCAGCACCTGTGCAGGAGGCCCTTGCGGGAACAGCCATTTCTGGCTGCGTCCTCCCCATGTCAAGTCCTGGTAAGGTTCTGCGCGTTGCTTCGAATTAAACCACATGCTCCACCGCTTGTGCGGGCCCCCGTCAATTCCTTTGAGTTTCAACCTTGCGGCCGTACTCCCCAGGCGGTGTGCTTATCGCGTTAGCTACGACACTGAGTGACTAGGTCACCCAACATCCAGCACACATCGTTTACAGCGTGGACTACCAGGGTATCTAATCCTGTTTGCTCCCCACGCTTTCGCGCCTCAGCGTCAGTATCGGACCAGGTCGCCGCCTTCGCCACCGGTGTTCTTCCCAATATCTACGAATTTCACCTCTACACTGGGAATTCCACGACCCTCTTCCGAACTCAAGTCTGCACGTATCAAACGCAGCCCCCAGGTTGAGCCCAGGAATTTCACGTCTGACTGTACAAACCGCCTACGCGCCCTTTACGCCCAGTCAATCCGAGCAACGCTAGCCCCCTTCGTATTACCGCGGCTGCTGGCACGAAGTTAGCCGGGGCTTCTTCTACGGGTACCGTCATCATCGTCCCCGTCGAAAGTGCTTTACAATCCGAAGACCTTCTTCACACACGCGGCATTGCTGGATCAGGCTTTCGCCCATTGTCCAATATTCCCCACTGCTGCCTCCCGTAGGAGTTTGGGCCGTGTCTCAGTCCCAGTGTGGCTGATCATCCTCTCAGACCAGCTACCGATCGGAGCCTTGGTAGGCCGTTACCCCACCAACAAGCTAATCGGACGCAGGCTCCTCCTCAGGCGACCTTTCGGCCTTTGGACCTTAGTCGTCATGCGGTATTAGCCGCAGTTTCCCGCGGTTGTCCCCCACCCAAGGATAGATACCTACGCGTTACTCACCCGTCCGCCACTGACAGAGTTACCCCTGCCCGTGCGACTTGCATGTGTTAAGCATGCCGCCAGCGTTCGCTCTGAGCCAGGATCAAACTCTCAGGTTCATCTCAGTCCCGCTACCGCTGCCCGAAAGCAACGCCACCAGAACATCAACGAACAGACCCGAACTCATGGTCTGTCCCGATCCACGATGGCTCGCACCATCATGCATCGGAACAGCTTCAAAGCGTACTGTAACGCATAAAAAAGATACGCGTCCGAACGCCCCAAAGCCCAACCAACAAATCCAGAGTTCTACTCAAACCCAGACCGCCAGTCCGGCCACTCGATCAGCCCCATGCTCGCGCACGAAACCCGAGGGCGCCGCCAACGTATCCCTTCCTAGCCTATGCAACTGTCAAAGATCGAAGCGAAATCGACCGCAGCCCCGCAAGAACGGGCCCAACGATTGACTTGCTCTGATGTGCGCCAAACGCGGCGCAGAACAAGAAGACTAACCTAGCCGCACCGGCAACGCAAGAGGCAAAACCACCGTCCGGCGCGGCGGGACCGGGGATGTAGGCCCCTCGGCCGCCCCGGTCAAGCCGCTTTTCTGCGGCTTCATTCATCCGGCCCCTTCCCACGCCCGGAACCACGCCACAAACCGCGGAATTCCCTCCGCCAGCGACGTTGCTCGGCGCAAACCCGGTCAGCGCCCCGATCGCGTCCACCGACGGCAAACGTCTCCGCCACGTCCGCCGCCGGCCGCGCCACGTCGCGCAAGATTGCCCGCCGCCCCAGCGACTGCTCCAGCAACGCGATCAGCGTGCTCACCGTCCTCGCTGCGGTGGTTGCCGATGTTCAGCACCGCGCCGGCAGCGTCGCCGTCCGGCGGGCGGTCCAGGCAACCGACCACCCCGGCGACAATGTCGTCGATATAGGTGAAATCCCGCTTCAGCCGGCCGCCGTCATAGACCGTGATCGGCTCGCCCGCGACGATCGCCCGGGCGAAGCTGAAATACGCCATGTCCGGCCGGCCCCAAGGCCCGTAGACGGTGAAGAACCGCAGCCCGGTCTGCGGCAGACCGATGCAGATGCGCATAGGCGTGGCTCATCAGTTCGTCGGCCCGCTTGGTCGCCGCATAGATCGAAAGCGGCGTATCGACCCGATCCGATCTCGCTGAACGGCAGCGCCTGGTTGGCGCCATAGACCGACGACGAACTGGCATAGACCAGATGCCGCAGCCTCGGCAGCAGGCGCGCAGCCTCCAGCACCACCAGGTGGCCCATCACATTCGACTGGACATAGGCGTAGGGATCGACCAGCGAGTGCCGCACCCCAGCTTGCGCTGCCAGGTGAACAACGATCGTCGATGTCTTTGTTGCGGCCGACAAGATCGATAAATCGCGTCGCGATCCGCCAGGTCCGCACGGCAGAAATCGAAACCCGGCTCTGCCGTCCAGCCGCTCCAGCCGCGCCTGCTTCAGCCGCACGTCGTAATAGGCATTCAGATTGTCCACACCGATCACCCGCTCGCCGCGCGCCAGCAGAGCCTCGGCGACGTGATAGCCGATGAAGCCGGCCGCGCCGGTCAGCAGGATCGTCACAGAGGCCGCGCCACCAGGCGATCTTCCAGCAATTCCAGCACCCATGGCCAAGCGCGATGTGGCATTCCTGGATGCGCGCGGTCTCCTTGTCGGGCACCAGCAGCGCGTGGTCGCACAAGCCCATGGCCGGCTCGCCTGCCCCGCCCAGCAGTCCCACCGTGACGATGCCCATCTCGCGCGCCGCGCCCAGCGCCCGCACCACATTGGCGGAACGGCCAGAGGTGGTGATGCCGAACAGCACGTCGCCTGCCCGACCCAGCCCTCGCAGCGGCCGCTCGAACACCTGCTCGTAGCCGTAGTCGTTGCCGCCGGCGGTCAGCGCGGCCGGATCGAGCGTCAGCGCCAGCGCCGGCCAGGACGGCCGCTCCACCGATCCGCGCAGGCGGATCAGCATTTCGGTCGCCAGATGCTGGCTGTCCGCCGCCGAACCGCCGTTGCCGCAGAACATCAGCTTGCCGCCTCCGCGCAGACTGGTCTCGCAGGCACCAACAACCCCCACGACAGCATCCGCAAGCTCAACCGCAATCCGCCGCTTCAGTTCGGCGGAGCGCTGCATCATCGCGGCAAAGCGGGCGGCTTCATTCATGGCGGCCAGTGGTCAGTTCCCGGTCATCAGGCCGCACTTCTACAACGCCTCCCGACCACTGGCCACCGACCAGGCCCTGAGGGAACCCGAAGCTGGTGCCCGCCATGGCGCGACGCGCTCAATCAGCCGAATGTCCCCGTCCCCTTGTCAGGAGGAAGGGTTTGAACCGTCCGGATCGGCTGCATCGCGGACACGATGGACCGGCAACATGGTTGACAGTTTTCCTGCCTGGCTAAGGGCAGCTTTGCGATCGGCCCGCAACTCCGCTGTGCCGCTCAACGCTGGCAGCCCGCACCTGGAGATCCACCGCATCGTGCAACGTATGCCACCCACTGAGTTTGCGTTCATTACCATGACGCTCGCGGCTAGTTGTACGCCTCATGACTGCAAATCCCACCAAACGGGCAACAAGACGCCGCTGAGACGCGCCATGGCCGTACAACCGCCACCCGCCGTCGAAAATTCCAGATGTCGAGTTCCCTGGCCATCATCCCCCGACATGGCCCGGTGCTGACCACCGGAACCCATCCAGCCCTGACAATGCGACGACCTACAGCTTCCGGAACTTATGCAGCGACCGCAAATTATCCGGCATCGGCTTATCCTTGAAAGTCTGTGGCCAATTGGTCCACGACACCTCGCCGACATAAAGATCGCCGCGCAAATCAACCGTCAGCCCGTGCGGCGCCATGAATTCAGTCGGCCCGATCCCCGGTCCCAGTCCGCCGAGCCGCGCAATCCGCTTGCCGGTATTATCGACAATGGTCACGCGCGGTCCGAGATTCGGCAGATTACGGTTGACCGACTGCACCGCACCCAATTCGCCGATGTAGCAGATCGGGCACTTGCCGGGCGGCATGAACAACCCGCAAGGCCGGTGCAGGTTGTTCCACTGTGTCTCGTAGCGCCCATTGCCGTCGAACACCTGCACGCGGTGGTTCTCGCGATCGGCCACATAGACCCAACCGTCCGCATCGCAGGTAATGTTATGCGCGATGTTGAACTCGCCGGGATCGGTGCCCGGCGCACCCCACGACAGCAGCAGCTTCCCATTGGCCGTGAACTTGTGCACGCGCGAATTGCCATACCCGTCCGACACATAAATATCGCCCTGCGGCGACATCGCGGTGTGCGTGCAGCGATGGAACGGCTCGCCGCTCATGTAAGGCGCGGGTTTGCCTGGCACACCGAGGGTCAGCAGCACCTTCCCTTCCAGCGTGCACTGACGGACAGTATGATCGCCGTCATCGGTCAGCCAGATCGTATCGTCCGGCGCCATGAACACGCCGTGCGCGCGCGGAAACACCCCCTCGCCCCACGAGCGCAGGAAGTTGCCGTCACGATCGAACACGATCATCGGATGCTCGCCGCGATTGAACACGTAGACATTGTCCTTCTTGTCCACGCCGACCGAGCCGATTTCCTTGAATGACCAACCAGCCGGCAGCTTCGCCCAATCGACCACCGGTTCATAGGTGTATTCGCCGCTACCGACTGTTGCCATCTGCGTTTCCCCTCTTATCGCGCATTAACGCGCGTAGCTTGTCACGAAGCGAGCCGACGCGCCAACGGCGGCTCCGCCACATCACGGAACCGCGTCCGCATCACATCCCATTCCGCGGCGCCGACCCGGTTGAACGCATCGCGCACTGTCATGTCTGTGGCCGGCACCGGATGCACATGCGTCGCCTTCAACGCCGCCAGCATCTCGTCGCACGCACCGATCACCGCCTTCAGCAGCAGCCCCGGCACGATCGCCAGCCGATAGCCCATCTCCTGCGCGCGCCGCAGATCGATCTCCGGCGTCTTGCCGCCGCGCACCACATTCAGCAGGCACGGACCGTTGACGATCTTCGGCACGGTCGCCAGCTCATCCATCGTCTGCGGCGCTTCAACGAATGCCATGTCGGCGCCGGCCGCCAACGCCGCGTTCGCTCGCGTTACCGCCTCCTCCAGGCCGGCAACGGCGCGCGCATCGGTCCGTGCGATGATCATGAATTCAGCGTCGCGCCGGGCGGCAACCGCGGCGCGGATCTTCGCGATATAGTCCTCGCGCGGCACGATCTCCTTGTCGTCCAGATGGCCGCATTTCTTCGGCGACACCTGATCCTCGATATGGATCGCCGCCACACCGCGCCGCTCGTATTCCTGCACGGTGCGAAACGTGTTCAGCTCGTTGCCGTACCCAGTGTCGGCATCGGCGATCACCGGCACCGCCACCGAGCGTACGATGCGCGCAGCGTTCTCCACCATCTCGCTCATCGTCAGCAGGCCGAAATCGGGATACCCGTGCGAAACCGACGTACCCGCGCCGGTCATGTACACCGCTGAAAATCCCGCCTGCGCCACCAGCATCGCGGTCAACCCGTCATAGGCGCCGGGAGCCACCACCATCGCCTCGCCGCGCAGCAACGCGCGCAACCCAGCAGCACCGGTCATAACGATCCTCCCTCCCAAGTCATGGCCCGATGCTAGAATATTCCCGCGCCTGCTGGAACTGCCGCCCCTTGGCATTCGCCGCGCGCCGGTATTCAATCGCGCCAAAGCCACAGGAGCGTCCCGATGTCCGATTTTCCGAAGTTCGTGCAGATCAACGAAGAAGGACCGCGTGAGGGATTTCAATTCGAGAAAGGCCCGATCTCCACAAAACGCAAGATCGAGCTGATCGACGCCCTGTCGGACACCGGGCTCAATCACATCCAGGTTGCCTCGTTCGTCAATCCCAACCGCGTCCCCGGCTGGGCCGACGCCGATGAAGTGGTGCAGCACTACAAGCGCAAGCCTGGCATTCACTACACAGCGCTGTGGCTGAACATGAAAGGCTTCGAACGCGCGATGGCGACCAGGCGGCTGGACATAGAAGGATCGTTCTCGCTGACTGCCTCGCCGACGTTCCTGGCGCGCAATCAGCAGCGCTCGATGGAAGACAACATCCGCCAGGCGCACGAAACCATCCGTGCCTACAAGCAGAACGACATTCCGCTGAAGCGTGCCAGCATCATGGCGGCGTTCGGCTGCAACTTCGAAGGCGAAATCCCGCATCAGCGCGTGCTGGATTTGATGCAGCAACTACTCGACATAGCCGCCGAGCATGGCGTGCAGCCGCAGGTGTTCTCGCTCGCCGATACGATGGCCTGGGCGACGCCGAAGTCGATCCGCGAACTCGTCGGCAAGGTGCGCAACCGCTATCCCGAGCTGACGCTGTCGCTGCATCTGCACGACACACGCGGCATGGGATGCGCCAATGCCTATGCCGGCTTGGAGATGGGCGTCAGCATTTTCGATTCCACCGTCGCCGGATTGGGCGGCTGCCCATTCGCCGCGCACAAGGGCGCCGCGGGCAACGTCTGCACCGAGGATCTGGTGTTCATGCTCGACGAGATGGGCATCGACACCGGCATCGATCTCGACAAGCTGATCGAAGTGGCGCAGCTCGCCGAGGACATCGTCGGACATCCGTTGCCCGGCTCGGTAAAGATGGGCGGCAGCCTGTCGGCATTAAGAGCGAAGCTGCACTGAACCAGACCGTCGCAACTCATCGAAGCAAACTGTCATTGCGAGTTCCGTACCGCCCGCTGGCCAAGCGACCCTGGATGAAAGACCAAGAACTTCAGCGGTTTGCCGCTCCTGGCGGTGACCCCGCCTCGCCGCCGGCCCACCTCGCATCGTTCGCAACGACAGCCGCACCCGAACGAACCCCGATGGCACTGACACCGACGCTCGGCCGGTTCGCCGCCTCCTGCAGCAAAGCAACGGTGTAATTGACTAAACGCCCGACCGCTGTCACCGACGGCCGTCACAAGAAAAGTGCGACCGATGCTGCTCCTGTCCCACCTGCTCAACCGCTTCATCCGCAACGGCCGGATGCGCCTGATCGCTGCCGACGGCTCGGTCCATGAGTTCGGCGGCCATGGTCCCGGGCCCAGCGTCGCAATCCGCCTGCACGACCCCCGCCTCTACACCAAACTGTTCCTAAACCCCGAGTTGCACGCCGGCGAAGCCTACATGAACGGCACGCTCACCTTCGAGGACGGATCGGATGTCGGCGCCTTCATGGAACTGTTCGCCGCCAACCGAGGCGGCCTCGCCGCTCATCCGGCCCAGGTCCTGCTGCGCCGCATGTGGCGCGCAGCCAAACGCTGGCACCAGGCCAATCCCGAAACCGCCGCCGCAGCCAATGCCCGCCACCACTACGACATCTCGGCCGACCTGTATCGCCTGTTCCTCGACGCCGGCCTGAACTACTCGTGCGCAGTGTTCGAGCACCCCGAGACCGACACCCTCGAACAAGCACAACTCCTGAAACTTCAACGTGCAACAGCGAAGTTGCGACTACGTCCAGGCATGACGGTGGCCGAGATCGGCTCCGGCTGGGGCGCCTTCGCGATCCACATCGCCACCACCACCGGCGCTCGGGTGACCGCCATCAACGTCTCGCCCGAGCAGATCCGCATCGCCCAACAGAACGCCGCAGCCGCCGGCGTCGACAGCCTGGTCGAGTTCCGGGAACTCGATTACCGAGCCCTCGAAGGACGCTTCGACCGGGTTGTGTCCGTCGGCATGATGGAGCACGTCGGCATCGGCCATTTCGACGCCTACTTCGGCAAGATCCGCAGCTTGCTAACCGACGACGGCTTCGCCTTCGTTCACTGCATCGGACGCATGCGCCCGCCCGGCAGCACCGGCCCATTCATCCGCAAATACATCTTCCCCGGCTCCTACGTGCCGTCGCTGTCCGAGGTTTACGCCGCCACGGAAAGATCCGGTCTATGGGTCGCCGACATGGAGGTCCTGCGGCTGCACTACCACTACACCCTGCAGCATTGGCGCCGCCGCTTCGCAGCCAACCGAGCCCGAGCGGCGGAACTCTACGACGAGCGCTTCTGCCGCATGTGGGAATACTACCTCGCCGCCGTGGATGTCGGCTTTTCCAGCGGCACAAACATGGTGTTCCAACTGTTGCTGTCGACGAAGATCGACGCAGTGCCGATCATGCGCGACTACATCGTCGACGAACTACGCGCGCCGCCCCACCAACGCGATCCCGACTAACAAGCGCTGACATCGCACGGGTTCGTGCGGAGCAGTCGGCGCAGCGACTGTCGGCAATCCAGTCGGTGTCGGTGCGGGAAGTCACCGCTTTGTAGCTCCGCAGCGCAGATGAGTGAAGCGCAATTCGACGTCGGTAGAATAACGGTTGGCCAAGCGCTGCTATTCAGCTACCCTGTGGCTAATGATAGAAGTACAGGGGGGAATAACGATGCACGCCGTCTCAACGCGCCGTCGCAGCATCCTCAAGGGTGCCGGCGGGCTCGCCGGTATCCTTGCTCTCGGCCGCGCGCCCGCCATCGCGCAGACCAAGCCCACCAAGCTGATCATCGCCCACATAACCCCCGTCCCGGAATCGGGTGCCGTTGCACTCGATTGGTTTGCCAAGGCGATGACAGAGCGTTCCAAAGGAGAACTTCAGGTCGAATTCTTCGGCGGCACATTGCTGACCAAGGAAATCGACGTGATGAACGGGGTGAAGACCGGCAGCATTGCCATCGGCACGCCATCCGGCGCCGCAGCAACGATCTTCCCCGAGATGGGCGTGTTCCTGGTCGGCTATCTGATCAGTTCCTACGATCAGGCCTACAAACTCCTCAACGGCCGCGTCGGCGATCAGCTCGACAAAACGTTCCAGGCCAAATACGGCGTCAAGGTGCTGTACTATTTCGACTACGGATTCCGCCACATCTGGAACGCGCGCCGCCAGATCAACGAGCCGCGCGACCTGCGCGGACTGAAAATTCGCACCCAGCCATCGAAAGTCTTCACCGACACAGTGAACGGCATCGGCGCCGTCGCCATACCCCTCGGCTGGAACGAGGTCATCACCGCCGCGCAGCAGGGCGTCATCGATGGCGCCGACCTTCCGGTCGTCAACATGATCCCGCTGAAGGCCTACGAAGTATCGAAATACTACTCGATGACCGGCCACAACTACGGCTCCACCCTGGTGGCGATGAACCTCGGCATGTGGAACGCCCTGCGACCAGATCAGCAGAAAATGATGCTCGACGGCGCGCATGAAGCCCAGGTGATGACGCGCAAGGCCACCGAGAGCATCGATTCACTGGTCGCGGCGAAACGCCTGCTGGAGCCTCTGGGCATGACTGTCAACATGCCGGATCGCGCGCCCTTCAAGAAGCTGGCGCAGGAGAAAGTCTGGCCACAATACCAGAAGCAGTACGGCGAGCTCTGGGATCAGATCACCGCCACCACGGTCTGACCTCGTGAACTTACGCGGCAGCGCCAGGACGGTGCAGACCGTCCTGGCGATCCCTAAAATCGTGACTGGCGCTCTGGTGCTGCTGGCGATCAGCACCATGCTCTACGGCGTGTTCATGCGCTACGTGATGCTGCCGATTACCGACTGGCTCGACGTCGATCCCATCAACTTCTTCTGGGTTGAAGAAGTCGGTGAAACCACACTGGCCTGGCTCACGTTGATCGGTGCCGCCGTGGCCGTAGCCGAACGTAGCCACTTTACCCTGACCATCCTGGTGCCCCATCTACCGGCACGCGCGCAGCGCATCATCCACGTCGTCAACAACCTGCTGATCGCCGCATTTGGCGGCTTGATAGCTTGGGTCGGCGTGAAGCTCGCGATCCTGAATGCGACGCTCACATCGCCGGCGCTCGAGTTCAGTCTCGCATGGCTCTACGCATCGTCGGTCGTGGGCGGCATTCTCATGGTGCTCTACGCGCTGGACGCCGCGCGCCGTCCCGCCAGCCCCGACCACCAGATCACCTCCGACCATCTGATTTCCGACCGACGGGAGTAGCACGTGATCCTCGCCGCAACCGTTCTGGTGTTCGTGATCCTGCTCGTCCTGTCGCTGCCCATCGTGTTCTGCCTGGGCATCGCCGGCGTCACCGGCCTCTGGCTCGGCGGCTATCCCATGCAGCAACTCGGCTCATCGCTGATCGCCGCATCGCAAAGCTGGGTACTGCTGGCCATCCCATCCTTCGTCTTCGCCGGCAGCCTGATGGAGCGCGCCGGCATGTCGCACTCGCTGGTGGAACTGGCGCGCGCATTGGTGGGCTGGCTGCGTGGCGGGCTCGGCATGTCGGTGATCGTGGTGTCGTATTTCTTTTCCGATATCTGCGGCTCCAAAATGGCCGAGGTCTCCGCACTCAGTTCGGCACTGATGCCGCCGCTGGCGCGTGCCGGCTACCGTCCGGAAGACGCGGCGTCGTTGATCGCGGCCGGCACCGCGATGGGCATGCTGGTACCGCCCGCGATCTTCATGATCGTCATCAGTTCCGTCACCAATCAATCGGCGGTGGCGCTGTTCCTCGCCGGCTTCATTCCGGCAGCGATCATCGGGGTCTGCCTGTGCATTCTGGTACTGATCCAGGCCCACATCCTGGGTTGGCCAAAGGACACGGCACTCAGTTGGCGCCGCCTGCTGCACGCGTCACGCGAAGCAGCCGTGCCAATGGTGATCCCCGTTGTCATCCTCGGCGGATTCTACATGGGTGCGTTCACCGCGACCGAGGCTGGCGCCATAGTAGCGCTATACTCGCTGATCGCGGCCTTGTTCTATTACCGGAACGTCACCTGGATGCAGGTGCTGCACATCGCTTACGAAAGCGGCGTTCTCACCGGTGTGGTCATCTTCCTGCTCGCGGTGGCCACGATCTTTCAATACCTCATGGGCCTTTCGGGCGTTCCGGAATTGCTGGGCCGTCTGCTGGCACCGTTGGAAGTCACGCAATGGCTGTTCCTGACCGGTGTTGCCGTCATGACCATGCTGTTCGGCATGTTGCTCGAAGGTCTGCCCGCAGCGGTCGTGCTCATCCCCGTGGTATTCCCCATCGCCACCAAGATCGGCATCAACCCGGTGCACTTCGACATCGTGCAGACCGCGGCAGTCGGCATCGGATTGTTCATGCCACCGATGGGCGTCGGGCTGTTGATGGCACTGCGCTTCGCCGATGTCACAGTATTCGCGCACGCACGCCACTATTGGCCCTATCTGATCGCGCTGCTGGTCGGACTAATGCTGATCATCTGCATCCCGGAGCTTTCGCTGTTCCTGCCGCGCAGTGCCGGCTTCATCAAGTAGACGTTACACCCACAGCGGATCGATCGGTCCCTTCCCCGCAAGCACCGCAGCAATATTATCCAGCGCGCGGAACCCCATCGCGTTGCGCGTCTCCATCGAGCCACTGCCGATATGCGGCGACAGAATCACATTGTCCAGCTCGGCGAAGCGCAGATCGTAGTCGGGTTCCGACCGAAACACATCCAACCCCGCCGCAAACAACTGCCCGGAGGTCAACGCATCGTACAGCGCATCCTCGTCCACCAACCCGCCGCGCGAAACATTCACCAGCACCGCGCCGCGCGGCATCGACGCCAGGGCCCCCGCATTAACTATCCGGTCCGTTGCCGGTCCCGCCGGCGCATGCAGCGACAAAAAGTCGCAGTGCGGCAGCATCTCCTGGAAGGAACCGAAATACCGCGCGCCCTGCTCTGCCTCCGGGGACAGTCGGTTGCGGGAGTGGTACAGCACCGTCATGTCGAACCCGCGCGCGCGTTGCGCCACTGCGCGGCCGATACGCCCCATTCCCAGGATTCCAAGAGTCTTGCCGGTCACGCGCACACCCAGCAGGTCCCCCTGGCCGATGCGGAAACGCCAGCCGCCACGCATGATCTTGTCATACTCGTGGGCACGTCGCGCGGCCGCCAGCAGCATCATGAAAGCAAAATCGGCAGTGCACTCGGTCAACACGTCCGGTGTGTTCGTCACGAACAGCCCGCGTGACTTCGCCGCCGCCACGTCGATATGATCATACCCGACACTGCTGGTGGCGCCGACGCGCACGCTGGCCGGCAAGTGCGCGATCGCATCCGCGCTCAGCGGCAGCGTGTTGGTGAACATGATCGCGTCGGCGCTGGTGGGCGACGGCGGCTTCGATCACCTGCGCCGCCGTCATGTCGTCCTTGCCCTGCACCACGACAGCGTCGAAATCATTCCGCGCCCGCGCCACAACGTCGCGAGGCATCAAGGCGGCAAGCACCAGGCGTGGCTTCATCGGCATGTCTCCCCGTCCAGACGCCTTTATCGCCAACCGGCACGGGTTGCGAAAGAGGCGACCGCCCGGCACCCTGCGCGCTTGATCGGAGGCTGCCTCATGCCGCGTACCGTCATCATTGGCGGCGGAATCATCGGCTCATGCACGGCGTATTTCCTCGCCGGCGACAACGACGTGGTCGTGCTGGAGAAGGACCCTACCTATCAGTACGCATCCACCACCCTGTCCGCCTCCTCCATCCGAACACAGTTCTCGCTGCCCCTCAACGTGCGCATGTCACTGTTCGGGGCCACATTCCTTGACGCCATCGCGGAACGTATCGGCCTGGTCCGCCGCGCTTATCTCGTGCTGGCGGGGGCCGCTGGGGCCGAAACGCTGCGCGCCAATCGCCGGATGCAGATTGCGGAGGGCGCCGATGTCGCGCTGTTCGAAGGAGCTGATATCGCCAACCGGTTCCCTTGGTTGAACGCTGCGGACCTCGCGTGCGCAACACTCGGCCTGAAGCACGAAGGATGGTTCGACGCCTACAGTCTGCTGCGCAGCTGTGCGCTCCGACGCAATCGGCCGCGGTGCGCGCTTCCTGCACGAGGACGCAGTGGCGATCGACCTCGCCGGCGGCAATGCCACAGCAGTGCGCACCGCCAGTGGCGAGCGCATTGCCGCTGATCATGTCGTGATTGCCGCAGGTCCCGCCTCCGGCCGCGTCGCCGCGCTCGCAGGCATCGCATTGCCGATAGAACCCCGCAAGCGCACCGTGTTCATGATCCGCGCGCCGCTTGATGGAACCGGCATGCCGCTGGTGTTCGATCCGTCCGGCATGTGGCTGCGACCTGAAGGCGACGGTTTCATCTGCGGCATTTCCCCCGCCGACCACGCTGATCCGGACGCGACCGGCGATTTCAACCCTGACATGGATTTGCTGGAAGATCTGGTTTGGCCGCTGCTCGCACATCGCATCCCCGCACTCGAGCAAATTCGGTTGCAACGTGCCTGGGCTGGCCATTACGACATGTGCCTGCTCGATCACAACGCGATCATCGGCCCGTATCCCGACATTCCCAACATCCTTATCGCGTCGGGTTTTTCCGGCCACGGCGTGCAGCATGGCCCCGCGACCGGTCGAGCCGTAGCCGAGTTGATCCGTTTCGGCGCGTACCGCACGCTGGATCTTACGCCGTTCGGCTACCAACGGGTCCGCGATAATCGCCCGATGCCGGAAAGCGTCGTCTACTGATTGCTGCTCGGACAATCCACCGGTAAACCACCGGTGTCGCGCAGTTCCCCTGCCAAGCCTTCACTGCGCCGTTCGGCCGTCGGCACGGCAGCCGCGTTGGCCGCACCTGCGTCGAATGCCGCGACGTGAAGTTCGATCTTCTCTGCCACCAGTACGGTCCGCGATTGCAATATCGATGCTTGCCACACGCGGCCCAACGCGGTTGACTGCCGCCGCCCACTCACCAACCAGGGGGACGAATGCCCACTGCTCGACTTGCCGTCGATATCGGCGGCACCTTTACCGATCTCGCGCTCGAGCAGGACGGCAAGCGCACCACCATCAAGGTCCTCACCACGCCGGCAGCACCCGAGCAAGGGGTCATGGCGGGCGTCCACGAAATCCTGCGATCGTCCGCTGTGGCAGCCGGCGATATCGGCATCGTCATCCATGGCACCACGCTCGCCACCAACGCAGTGATAGAACGCAAGGGCGCGCGCACCGCACTGTTCACCACACAGGGCTTTCGCGACGTGATCGCGATGGGCAATGAAAGCCGTTACGACCAATACGATCTGAACATCGTGCTGCCGGAACCGCTGGTGCCGCGCCATTTGCGCCTGCCGGTCCCCGAACGGTTGGACAATGAAGGCAATGTGCTGCTGCCTCTCGATATCGCGGCAGTGCGTGCGCTCGTGCCGATGCTAAAACACGAAAAGGTCGAAAGTATCGCTGTCGGCCTGCTGCACGCGTTCGTCAATCCGGCGCACGAACGCCGCGTGCGCGATGTGCTGACCGACGAATTGCCTGGCATCCCCGTGTCGCTGTCCAGCGAAGTGTCGCCGGAGATGCGCGAGTGGGAGCGTTTCTCGACAACGGTTGCCAACGCTTACGTGCAGCCGCTGATGACACGCTATCTGCGTGAACTCGCGAACGGATTACAGGAGTTTGGCATTGCCGCCCCGGTGTTCCTCATGCTGTCGGGCGGCGGCTTGACCACGATCGAAACCGCCTGCCGCTTTCCGATCCGCCTGGTCGAAAGTGGACCCGCCGGAGGGGCGATCTTCTCCGCCACCATCGCCCGGCAATGCGGCATAGCCAATGTGCTGTCGTTCGACATGGGCGGCACGACCGCGAAGATCTGCCTGATCGACAATGGCAAGCCGCAGACCGCGCGAGCCTTTGAAATCGCACGCGTCGGCCGGTTCCGCAAAGGGTCCGGTCTGCCACTGCGAATTCCGGTGATCGAGATGGTGGAAATCGGTGCCGGCGGCGGCTCGATCGCGCATGTCGATACCATGGGCCGCATTGCCGTCGGACCGGAAAGCGCCGGCGCCGACCCAGGCCCCGCCTGCTATGGACGCGGTGGCACGGAACCCGCGGTAACCGACGCCAATCTCGCACTCGGCCGCTACGACCCTGCGCGTTTCGCCGGCGGCACGATGCGGCTGGATGCCGCGGCGGCGCACGATGCACTGCTGGCACAGGTCGGCGGCAGACTGGGCCTTACCGCGGAGATGGCCGCACTCGGCGTGGTGGAAATGGTCGACGAAAACATGGCCAACGCGGCGCGCGTGCACGCGATCGAATCCGGCAAGACCTATGCCGGCCGTACGCTGATCGCATTTGGCGGCGGCGGCCCCGTGCACGCCTGCCGCGTAGCAGAAAAAGTCGGCATCCAGCGCGTGCTGGTGCCATCGGGCGCCGGTGTCGGCAGTGCGATCGGTTTCCTGCGCGCGCCCGTCGGCTACGAGGTTGTTCGCAGCCTGTATCAGCGATTTTCATCCTTCGACGTCATGGCGGTGAACACACTGCTGGCCGATATGGAAGCAGAGGCGATGCAGGTCGTGGCGCAAGGCAGCTTCGGCGTGCCGGTCACTCAACATCGCATCGCCTATATGCGTTATGTCGGCCAGGGTCACGAAATTCCCGTCCCATTACCGACGCATCCATTGGGTGAAGAAGATGTGCCCGAACTCCGCGCCGCCTATGACACCGAATACACCCGATTTTACGACCGCCCGGTGCCCGGTTCCGACGTCGAGATCATGAGCTACGCCGTGGTCGTTGCAACCATGCCCGGGAACGAACCGGACATGCTGATCACGGGCGACGATGCGGTCTTCGTGCCGGAAGCCACGCCATCCGGAAGCCAGCTGGTGCGTGACACGACCACCGGCGAAGTCGCTCCATGGTCGGTGTATGATCGCACGGGGCTTGCACCCGGCGTGCGCATCCCTGGCCCGGCGATCATTGCCGAAGACGAAACCTCGACACTCGTCTGCCAAGGCTGGAACGCCACGGTCAACGGACTTGGCTACATCGAACTGACGCTGGAGATTACCTGATGTCGAAAGAGACCGCTGCACTGGCCCAGATCCATCGCCAGATCATGTGGAACCGCCTGATCGCCGTCGTGGAAGAACAGGCACAGACCATGATCCGCACAGCGTTCTCCACCACGGTGCGCGAGGCAGGCGATCTGTCCGCCGGCATCTTCGATCTTGCCGGTCGCATGATGGCGCAGGCGGTCACCGGCACGCCCGGCCACGTCAATTCGATGGCCGAAAGCGTCGGCCATTTTCTGCGCAAATTCCCCGCCGACACCATGCAGCCAGGCGACCACTACATCACCAACGACCCTTGGCTCGGCACCGGACACCTGCATGACCTCACCGTCGTCACCCCGGCGTTTCACCACGGTGGCATCGTCGGATTGTTCGCCAACACCGCTCACGTCATCGATGTCGGCGGTCTCGGCATGGGTCCGGAAGGCCGCTCGGTGTTCGAGGAAGGCATGTATATCCCGATCGTCAAATGCTTTGACCGGGGCCAGCCGAACGAAACCTTCTTCGACATCATCCGCGCCGGCTCCCGCCTCCCCGTGGAACTGGAAGGCGACGTCTACTCGCTGTGCGCCTGCAACGATGCCGGCGTGCACCGCCTGGTAGAAATGCTCGACGAATTTGAGATGGACAGCCTCGACCCGCTTGCCAACTTCATCTTCGAAAGCTCGCACCGCGCCACCCTCGCCGAAATCGCGCGCATCCCGAAGGGCACCTACCGCGCCGAGATCAATTCCGACGGCTACGAGGCGCCGGTCACGCTGAAAGCCGAAATGACCATTCTCGATGACGGCATCGAGGTGAATTACGCCGGCACCTCCGGTCTGTCGTCACGCGGCATCAACGTGCCGCCGGCCTATTGCCGCGCCTATTCCTGCTTCGGCATCAAATGCGTTGTCGCGCCGGACATCCCCAACAACTGGGCCAGCCTCGCACCGTTCCGCATGAAGATACCCGATGGTTGCATCCTGAATGCACCGCATCCCTATCCGGTGTCGGTGCGCCACGTCATCGGCCATCTTCTGCCTGATCTGATGATGGGCTGTCTGCACCAGGCCGTGCCGGAACGGGTGACGGCGGAAGGCGCTTCGGCGTTGTGGAATTTGCCGCTGCGCGGTGGTTCCTCCGTGTCCGGCCAGGCGCGCGGCAATCGTCCGGTGGTGCCCGATTTCGAAATCATCACCTTCAATTCGGGCGGCACCGGCGCGCGGCCCACCAGCGATGGGCTAAACGCCACGGCTTTCCCGTCAGGCGTACGCACGATGCCGGTCGAAGCGACGGAAAACGTCGCGCCGATCGTGTTCTGGACAAAGGAACTGCGTCCGGATTCCGGCGGCGCCGGCCGTACCCGCGGTGGCACAGCGCAGATCATGGAAGTCGGCGCCAAGGGCGACCTGGAATTTGCGGTGAATGCCGTCTACGACCGCATCGCCAATGCGCCAAAGGGCCGCGAGGGCGGATTGAACGGCGCGGCTGGCGTGATCGCGCTGAAATCCGGCAAAACGTTACGCACAAAAGGGTTCCAGGTAATCCCCGACGGCGACCGATTGATTCTGAAACTACCTGGTGGCGCCGGCATGGGCGATCCAGCCATGCGCGATCCCGCCCTGGTGGCGCGCGACGTGCGCGATGGCTTGGTGTCGGCGAACAACGCCCGCGATCTCTACCAGGTCGCGATCGCCGACGACGGGACGCTGGACACCGCGGCAACAGCGAAACTTCGAGGCTGACGCAATGGCGCTCCATTGCGACATGATCATCCGCGATGCCACGGTGTTCGACGGCACCGGTGCGTCGCGTTTCAAGGCCGATATCGGCGTCATCGGCGATCGGATCACGGCGATCGGCGATCTCGGCTCCGCCACCGCGGACACCGAGGTGATCGCTACCGGCAACGCCATCGCGCCGGGCTTCATCGACGCGCACACGCACGACGACCGCGCGGTTCTGTGTGGCCCCGAATGCATGCTGTGCAAAATGTCCCAGGGTGTATCCACGGTGGTGGTCGGCAACTGCGGCATCAGCCTGTCACCGGTGCGGATGAAGTCGCGTCCCGTGCCTCCGCTGGATCTGCTGGGCGACGAAATCATGGTGGATTTTCGACAGCTTCGGCGAATATGCTGATCGCCTGGCGCGTGACCCGCCGCCGGTCAACACGTTCGCGCTGATCGGCCACATGTCGCTGCGCGTCGAGGCAATGAACGGCGCCACGCAGCGCGCGGCAACCGACAAGGAAGCCGCGCACATGCAGCGTCGCCTTGCCGAGGCACTCGCGCAGGGCGCGTCGGGCTTTTCCACTGGGCTGTACTATCCCCCGAACATGATGGCGCCGACCGACGAAGTGATTGCGGTCGCAGAGGCGCTCCGCAATGCCGGCGGCCTTTACGTGACGCACATGCGCGACGAAGCCAACGACGTGCTGGTATCGATAGAAGAGACGCTGCAGATCGGCCGCGCGGTGAATGCGCCGGTGGTGATAAGCCACCATAAATGCGCGATGCCGGAAAACTATGGCCGTTCCGTCGAAACGCTGCCGCGTATCGATACCGCCGCCGCGGCACAGCGAGTCGATTTCGACGTCTATCCTTATGCCGCCGGTTCCACCGTGCTGATGCCCGAACGGCTGCGTCCCGATGTTCCCGTGCAAATAACCTGGTCGGTGCCGCATCCGGAACTTGCGGGCCGCATGCTGGATGACATCGCACGTGACTGGGGCACGACGACGCGCGCTGCTGCCGAACGACTGCTGCCCGCGGGTGCCATCTTTTTCCAAATGGACGAGATGGATGTGCAGCGCATTCTGGCGCATCGGCTGGCGATGATCGGCAGCGACGGATTGCCGCACGATGCGTTCCCACATCCTCGTCTGTGGGGCACCTTCCCGCGCGTGCTTGGCCACTACGCGCGCGACCTGGGACTGTTCAGCATGGAAACGGCCGTGCACAAGATGACCGGTCATACCGCGGACGTCTTCGGCTTGACCGATCGCGGCGTGATCCGCGCCGGCGCCTATGCAGATCTGGTGCTGTTCGATCCCGCGACCGTGCGCGATGCCGCAACGTTCGCGGAGCCCACCAGGCCCGCGGCGGGTATCCTGCAAACCTGGATCAACGGTCAGTCAGCATACGTTCACGGCAAGGGCGCCACGCCGGCACGTGCGGGTCGCCTGCTCACCCGCAATCTGTAGGGCGGAACACCCCGAACCTGATCCGGGATATTCCGCCAGGCGCCCTCACGTCCTGCGTCGCGGCGCCGCCTTGGCCTCGGGAAACACCAGCGGCACCGCGGCCTGCGGTGACTCCAGCCAGAACGTGAAGCTCTCTTCGATATACAGCCGCACGCGTTCCGCATCGTGATCGAGGTAGCCGATCGAGAAATCCTGCCCGACAGTCAGTTGGAAATCGTCGCCGCGCATCGATAGCACGACCGCGCCATCGAGGCCGGGCGCCCACACCAACGGACCATCGATCAGGCGCTGCACATGCTCCAGAACCGGATAACCGGCCTGCGTCGATTCCGTCAGGCTGGTGTAGCACCGCTCGCTCAATGCGACAGCAAACGGCCCATCGACCCCGGCGTCGCGCAGCCTGTTCAATGCGGTCGCCACAAGCACCGGATAGCTCGCATAGTCGTCACTCAGCAGCACGGCGGCATCAGCGCGGCCTTCGCATATCCCGCGAATTCCGGCCGCCGGATAGCCATGGAAAATTGCCCGATCCTCGGCGATGGCAATACTGCGTGCCGCCTGAATGACCGGATCGGTATCTGGATCCTGCGGCGCCACGATCGATCGCGTCGAGCTCGCTGCGGCGCATCTCGAACGGCACACGCAATTCGACCAACGGCAGCACCTGGCGCAGCCGCGCCTCCACCTTGCCGGTTGTCGGCGGGTCCACCACCCTGATACGGCCGGTCCCAACGGCGGAAGCCTCCCAGCCCTCTGGCCCGACAAAATCGACCAGCCTTCGCGCGGCAAGCATCGTCTTCAGCGTACGCTGCGCTTCCTTCTCGATCTCCTGCCAAGCCGCATCGGAGATCGGCGCCAGCTCGCGGTACAGATGGTTCATGGCTCAGACCTTCAATGCGCGCAGACTGCCGATGCCCAGCGAGCCGTCGCCGCCCTTGTAGTCGCCGCCACTGCCCTCGGCAGGGGCTGCGACCTCGCGAATTGGCCCCTGACTGAACAGATACGTCCGCAGATGCCCCTCGAATTCGCTATCATGCCGCCGCAGCCATTCCAGCAGCATCGATGCATGTTCCTTTTCCTCGTTGCGATTGTGCAGAAGCACCGACTGCAGTTCGCTGTTGCTGCTCGCCTTGATGCGCTGGTCGTACCAGTCGATCGCTTCCAGCTCCTCCATGATCGTCGAGATCGCGCGATGCCTGTCCAGGATTTCCGGCCCAAGCTTTTCCCGATCCTCATGCAGAACTTCGCCAGCCATTGTCGCACCTCGTCCGGTTTTGCTGTGGCATCATGTTACCGCAACGATGCGCGTTAGACAGACCGGGCACGCGAACGTGAGTTGGACCGCCCCACACAAGCACATCAGCAACTCGTTGCACACAAACGACAGCTATGCTGTCCTATCACGCCATGGACAGCCTGCTGCTCTCATTGCTCGGGTTTTCGGTGGCGATGTATATCACGCCAGGTCCGAACAACGTCATGGTTGCCGCATCCGCGGCCAGCTATGGCATCCGCGCGACCGTGCCGCACATGTTGGGTGTCGCCATCGGCTTTTCCTGCATGCTGGCGCTGGTCTGCGCTGGCCTTGGCTCCGCGCTGGTGAATTTCCCGCTGCTGTTGCCGCTGTTCCGCTGGGTTGGCACCGCCTGGCTGCTCTGGCTCGCGTGGAAGATCGCCACCGCCGCGCCTCCCGGCGAAGGCGGCAGGGGTCGCGTGCTGGGTTTCACCGGAGCCGTGGCATTCCAGTGGATCAATCCCAAGGCCTGGTTGATCGCAGTCGCCGCGGCCGGCGAATATCTCTCGCCGAACCAATCCATCGTCATTCAGCTCGCACGCATCTTCCTGATCTTCCTGGCCGTCGGCATGCCGTGCCTGATGGTGTGGGCACTGCTGGGCAGCGGCGCCGGCCGACTGTTGCGATCACCCGCACGACTGCGCGCATTCAACATCGCGATGGCCTTGCTGCTTGTCCTGTCGGTGCTGCCGGTGTTGATTGAAGATCTGACGAGCGGGGAGGCTGCGGCATGAAGATCACACGCATCGATGCATTCCAGGTGAGCTGGTCGCCGGACGACAAGCCGACGCAGCGCAGCGCGTTCGTGCGCGTGTTCACCGACGACGGGATCGATGGCATCGGCGAGGCCTCACCGATGCTGGGCGGTCTGGCATCACTCGGCATTGTCGCACGCGACCTGGCACCCACGCTGATCGGCAAGGACCCGCTGGACCACGCGGTCTTGCTGGACACGCTTGATGCACACCTGCGTGAAGCTCGGCCCAGAGGGTGCGCTTACCGGCGCGCTGGCGGCACTCGACATCGCGATGTGGGACCTGAAGGGCAAGTTGACCGGCCTGCCGATCTACAAGCTGCTCGGCGGCGCATGGCGCACCGCGCTGCCGTTCTACGCCTCGATCGGCGGCAACGGCGATCGCAGCCTGAATGACGTGCTGCGCGTGGTTGAGACACGGCTGAAGGACAAGCCCGCGGCGATCAAGATCCGCTTCGACAATCCGCGCACCGAATTGGATCGCGACATTCCCGGCGACATCGCCAAGGCGCGCGCGGTGCGCAAGCTGGTGGGCGATGGCTTCCCGCTGGCGTTCGACGCCAACAACGGCTTCACCATCGGCGGCGCGATCCGTGTCGGTCGCGCACTGGAGGAACTGGGCTTCTGGTGGTTCGAGGAACCGGTGCAGCACTATCACGTCAAGGCGATGGGCGAAGTGGCACGCGCATTGGACATCACCGTGTCGGCCGGCGAGCAGACCTATACGCTGGCGGCGTTGGCCGACCTGATCGACGCAGGCGTGCGCATGGTCCAGCCCGATATCGTAAAGATGGGCGGCATCACCGGCCTGGTCCGCTGTGCGGCGCTGGCGCATGCGCATGGCGTGGAACTGGTGTCGCACCAGACGCAGCCGATGATCGGCCACACGGCGAATATGCACGTCGTTGCCGCGCAGTTGCAGGCAACCAAGCCGATCGAATGGAACGATCCGTCAACCCGCACGCACGCGGTGTTCCAGAATCCGCCGAAGCCGGTGGACGGGCTGTTCCATCTGTCGGATATGCCGGGATTGGGGTTGCGATTGAATGAGGCGGAGCTGGCGAAGCGGCGGGTGGAAGTTTAGCCGTCCACCCCATAGTCCCGGGCCGCCGCTTCCCGCGACACATAACCCAGCCGCACATCACGCCGCACCGCATCGGGGTCGCGCTCCTTGGGCGGCCCCATCCCGCCGCCGCCTGGCATCTCCACCACCAGACGGTCGCCCGGCGGCACCACCGCCAACCCCTTCGGTTTCAACTCTGCGCCCGACGCCAGCGACAGCCGTCCGGCCTGCCCTGCCCCACCGCCATGACGACCTCGCGCCGGGTACTTCACGCGTTCGAAACGAGCGAAAATGCCGAACGCCGCGTCCTCGCGCGATGCAATCTCCATAACCTGCCCCAGCCCGCCACGCTGGCGTCCTGCTCCTCCGGAATCCTGACGCAACTCCTTGCGCCAGATCACCAACGGAGTGATCGCCTCGGTGGCTTCCACCGGTACATTGCGCACGCCGGATGGAAATGGCGTCGCCGACAATCCATCCTGCGATGGCCGAGCGCCTGCGCCACCCGAATGGAAGCTGTTGACCATGAAGGCGGTGCCCGCGGCCCGCCCGATACCGGTCAGCCCATGACCGGCGATCAGGTTCAGCGTCCACAGATTCGATGTGCCTTCTGCCGGTACTCGGCCCGGCAGCGCCTGATCCAGACAGCCATAAACCACGTCCGGCAGCATGTGCCCCATCACCGAGCGCGCATACACCGCGGCCGGATGTGTTGCGCTCAGGATCGTGCCCTCCGGCGCCGTGACGCGCACTGCATCCAGCGTGCCGGTGTTGTTCGGGATGTGCGGCGCGACCACGCAGTTCACGCCGAACGTCGTATAGGCTTCCGTATAGCAGATCGGACAGTTGATCGCGTATGACGACATGCCCGATGTCCCGGTGTAATCCACATGGATCGTGTCCCGACCGATGGTCAGCGTGCCGACCAGATCGATCGGCGCCTCGTAGCCGTCGATGCGCATCGCCGCGGTCCAGGTGCCTTGCGGCAGCTTGCCGATCGCCTCCGCCATGCCGCGGCGGCTGCGGCTGATGATCGCCTCGCCCAGCATGTTCAGATCGCCCAACCGCGAATTCACGCATCATCGCCACCAGTCGGCGGCTGCCGATTTCGTTGCAGGCGATCAGCGCATAGACGTCGCCGATCACCTGCACCGGCTCGCGCACGTTCGCGCGGATCATCGCCAGCAGGTCCTCGTTCATCTCGCCGGCGCGCGCCAGGCGCAGCAGCGGAATGAACAGGCCCTCGTGGTAAATCTGCCGACCTTCCGGCGTCTGACCGACTCCGCCCATATCCACCAGATGCGTCGTGCAGGCGAACAGCGCGACGATGCGGTCGTCCATGAAGGTCGGCGACACGACGACCAGGTCATAGAGATGCCCGGTGCCCTTCCACGGATCGTTGGTGATGTAGACGTCGCCTTCCTTCATCTGCGCGACCGGGAATACGTCCAGGAAATGCCCGACCGAACGCGCCATCGTGTTGATGTGGCCGGGCGTGCCGGTCACCGCCTGCGCCAGCATCCGGCCTTCGAGATCGAACACACCGGCAGAGATATCGCCCGCCTCGCGGGCCGAGGTGCTGAACGCAGTGCGCACCAGTGTTTGAGCCTGCTCTTCCACCACCGACAACAGGCGGTTCCACATGATCTGCAGCTCGATCTCCGAGATGTTTCTGCGCGTCACGCTTCGATCTCCTCGATCACGATGTCGTTGCCGCTGTTGATATGCGCGGTGTAGCCGGTTGGCACGATTGTCGAGGTGCCATCTTCGACGATCACGGCCGGCCCTGTCAGCCGCTCGCCTTTCGCTAATTCGGTGCGGATGAAATCGCGCTGCATCGACCGCCTCGCCACTGGCGGTTTCGACAATGCGACACTGGCCGGATGGCGTTGCGACGCCGGCATCCGGTGGCAACGCCTGTCGCTCCGGCAGGTCATGTGGCTCGGCCAGCGAAAGGGTCCAGGTGACCGCTTCCACTTCCAGACGCGGAATGACGCGTCCATAGACGCGCGTGTAGGTGGCATCGAACGCCGCACGCAACGCCGCGGGATCCAGGGTGCCGTCGGGCAACGGCACCGCCACTTCGTGTCCCTGCCCGCGATATCGCATGAAGCCGGTGCGCGTTTCCACCAGAGCACCCCGCGGCACACCGAGCCGCACCACTGCTTCCGCCTCGGTGCGCATCCCGTCGAACAGCGCGTCGATCGTCGTCTGTTGCAGCGCATCCAGCCGCACCAGCAGGGTGCGCACGACCTCGTACGCGATTGGCGCACCAAGAAAGCCAAGTGCCGAACCGACTCCGGCATCCGGCGGCACCACGACGCGTCGAATGCCGAGCTTCTGGGCCAACCGCGCGGCATGCAGTGGGGCCGCACCGCCAAATGCGATCAGCGTGCGGTCGGATGTGTCCTTGCCATTCTCCACCGCATGCACGCGCGCCGCGCTCGCCATCGTCTCATCGACGATTTCGGCAATGCCGCGCGCCGCTTCGTGCACCGGCATCGCCAGCGGCGTGCCGATCGTTCCGGTGACGGCTGCCAGCGCGCGCGCCGGATCAAGCGTGATCTTGCCGCCGGCGAACCGCGTCAGATCGATGCGTCCCAACACGACATCGGCATCGGTCACTGTCGGCTGCGTACCACCATTGCCGTAACAGGCCGGTCCGGGGCTGGCGCCCGCGCTGTCCGGCCCGACGACGATGCGTCGTAGCGCATCGATGCGCGCGATCGAACCACCACCGGCGCCGATTTCCACCATGTCGATCACCGGTATGCGCACGGGAAAGCCGCTGCCCTTGGCGAAACGCGCGGTTCGCGCAACTTCGAAATGGCGCGACTGCTGTGGGGTGAAGTCGTCGATCAGCGTAAGCTTCGCCGTCGTGCCGCCCATATCGAACGATATCGCCCGATCATAGCCGCCGCGCGCCGCGACATGGCGCGCAAGGATCGCACCGCCCGCCGGTCCGCTTTCGACCAGTCGCACCGGGAACCGCCGCGCCGTCTCGACCGTGCAAATGCCGCCCGAAGACATCATCAGCAGCAGCGGACACGTCGCGCCGATCCGCCGCAGTCCATCCTGCATGCGCGCCAGATAACGCTCCATCATCGGCAGCACGTAGGCATTCGCCACGACGGTGGAGGTTCGTTCGTACTCACGTATCTCCCGACAGACCTCAGAGGAAATGGTGACCGCCATATCTGGCAGAGCGCGTGCGATCAGGTCGCGCGCACGCTCCTCATGCGATGGATTGATGTAGGAGTGCAGAAAGCTGATCGCCAACGCCTCGATATCGTGCTGCCGCAGCGACGGGACCAGGTTCTCCAATGCCGTCTCGTCGAGTTCCAGCAGCACTGACCCATCCGCGGCGAGCCGTTCCGGCACTTCCAGCCGCAAATCGCGCGCAATCAGCGGCTCCGGCCGTTCCATATACAGATCGTACTGCTCGAAGCGATGCTCGTATGCGATCTCCAGTGAGTCGCGAAAGCCCGCAGTGGTGATCAGCGCACTTCGCGCTCCCTTGCGTTCGATTAACGCGTTGGTCGCAAGCGTCGTGCCGTGTATCACCAGATCGAGCGACGCCGCCGTAATGCCGGCCTCACGCAGAATCGTCTGTGTCCCAGCGATCACCGCCTCATCAGGTGCCGCATGCGTTGTCAGCAGCTTCGCCGACAGAGTGCGCTCCGGCATCTCCAGCACGAGGTCGGTGAACGTGCCGCCGATATCGACAGCAAGCCTGGTACGGGCGCCTTGCATCATTCCGCTACCGCGCCGTACTTGGCCGGCTTTTGCGCAGTGGTCAGGAAACGCTGCTCCATGTCCTTGCTGGTGCCGAATCCCATCAGCTCGCTGATCTCTTGGAAGGACACCGCGGTCAACTGACAGAAGCGGTACGAATTGCTGGGCATATGGCTTTCCTCGCGGCAACGGGCGTGATGGTAGGACCCGCCCTGCCTGTCAGTCCATCAGTGATAAAGCCGCAGCGAACTGGTGCGCGAAATTGAGCTACAATTTCTTTTTCTTCTTGCCATGTTTCTGCTGCCCGCCGGCCGTAACCGCAAGCCCGCGATAAAACTTCGCCCGCTCTATCGAACCGGACACGATGAAGCTGTGATCGTTGCCGGTGCCAATGAAGCGTGATCCCATGGCGATATAGCGTCGAGCATCTGCATCGTCGTTGATGCCGCCCATACCCAGCGCCTTGCCATGCTTGCGACACGCGTCGCCGACCGCCTGATATGCATCGATCAGCTTCTGATGCCCCATCTGCCCCGCAATCCCCAGTTCCGATGTTAAGTCGAAACTGCCGATCAACAGCACATCGATGCCATCCACCGAAGCGATGTCATCGGCATTCTTCACCGCTTCGGGGCTTTCGATCATTACCACGGTCAGGATCTCGTCGTTGATTGCCTGTTGTGCTTCCGCCACATGTGGAGCCATGTAACCATAGACCGGCGGCGGTCCACCCCAGCTTCTTGTACCCATCGGCGGGTAGTGGAATGCATCTGCGATGCGCTGTGCCTGCTTCCTGGTGTCCACGTGCGGCACCACAATGCCGAGAGCGCCGTTGTCCAGCAGACGCGTCGCCTCATCCAAAGCGCCGGCGCAGACGCGCACCACGGGAGCAATGCCGACACCCAGCGCCGCGATACAGATCTGCGTCGCCTCCTGCACAGTGAAGGCACCGTGCTCCATATCCATGAACAGGTAATCGTGCTGCCCAGCCATTGCCAGCATGGGCGCGGCGCTGCTGCGCAGATGGTGCAGCCCGAAACCCAACGCGATATCGCCCTGCCGCAGCTTCCGCTTGGCGGCATTGTGCACCAGTGCCATGACGTCCCCCGGAATTCGATTGCAACCCACGGCAGCACGCGCCTCGGTTGCGGTCAATCAGACCGCCGGGCAGCTACAGGTAGCCGGTCCCCATCTCCTCGGCGAAGCGCGCAGGATCGCCTTCCCAAACGATGCGGGCGTGCTCCAGCACGTAGACCCGATCGGCATGCGGCAGCGCGAACGTGACGTTTTGCTCGCCCAGAAAAACAGTGATCGGCGTAGTTTCACGCAACCGGCCAGCGCCTTCGACAACTGTTCCAGAATCACCGGCGCCAGCCCCAGCGTCGGCTCGTCCAGAATCAACAGCTTCGGCTGCATCATCAGCGCGCGCGCAATCGCCAGCATCTGCTGTTCGCCGCCCGACAGGGTGCCAGCATGCTGGCGTTGCCGCTCGTTCAGGATCGGGAACAGATCCGAGCAGCCACGCAAGCTGCGTTTCGCGTTCGGCGCGGGACAGATGCTGGCCGCCAAGATCAAGGTTCTCGCGCACACTGAGATCGCCGAACAGCTCGCGCGTCTCCGGGCATTGCACGATTCCCTCGCGGGCGATCCGCGCAGGCGTGCGTCCGCGCAGGCTGTCGGCCGCCCAGTGAATATCGCCGGTGAACGGCACCAGGCCGGAGATCGCGTTGAACAGCGTCGTCTTGCCGGCGCCATTCAGTCCCGACCACAGATACGAACTCGCCGGCGTTCACGTGGATCGAAACCTGCTGCAGCGCCTGCGCCTTGCCGTAGAACACCTCGATGCCGCGCACCTCCAGCAACGCCTCGCGGCCCTTGACGTCCAGTTCCTTGCGCGGATGCGCTTCGATCTTGCCGCCGATATAGACCCGCCGCACAGTCTCGTCCGCATAACCTCGTCGGCGGTGCCCTCGGCGATGCGCTGCGCCGAGATACATCGCCAGCACCCGATCGACCAGCGCAGCGACGCTCTTCACGTTGTGGTCCACCAGCAGCACTGCGCGGCCGTCGCGGCGAAAGCCGTCGATCAGTTCGGAGAACACCGCAACTTCGCCCAGCGTCAGGCCGGCGAAAGGCTCGTCCACCAGCACCACCTGCGGATCGCGCGCCAACGCCTTCGCCATCTCCAGCCGGCGCAGATCGGCAAACGGCAAGGTCGGTGGCCGGCGATCAATCACCGCGCCCAGCCCGACACGCTCCGCGATCTCGCGCGCGCGCTGGTCCACATGCGGCTCGGCCACCAGGCGCAGCAGCGAATCCGGCAGCAGCGCGAGTTTGATATTCTCCAGCACGGTCTGTCGGTGCAGCGGCCGCGAATGCTGGAACACGATGCCGATGCCGCTGTCGGGCAATGCGATGCGTCGGCCAGCCGGCAATCTCGGTTCCGTTGAGCTTCACGCTGCCGGTGTCGATGCGCTCGATGCCCATCACCAGCTTCATCACGGTGGACTTGCCGGAGCCGTTCGGACCGATCAGCCCAAGGATCTCGCCCGGGCGGATGCTCGAAGCCGATGTCGCTTCACCGCGACCAGGCCGCCGAAGCGCTTGGTCAGGCCAGATGACTTCCAGCAGTGGCGGTCGGTGATCTGAACGCTGGTCAGAGCGACGTCGTCCATCAGCGCGGCTCCCGCGGGCGCAGTACCCAGCCCAGCGCGCCGTCCGGGAAGAAGATGATCACCGCCAACGCGATCCCGGACACAACGAAGGTGTTGAGCTGACCGATCGGGCGCAGCAGTTCATCGAACAGGATCAGGAAGATCGAACCGAGGATGGCGCCCAGGATGGTGCGCCGTCCGCCGAACACCACGGCGATGACGATCTGCACGGTGATCGCCAGGCTCACCACAGTATCGACCGAGGCGATGCCGCCATAGAAAGTCAGCATGCCGCCAGCCAGTCCGGAGAACAGTGCGCTGATGCAGAATGCGGCGAGCTTGTGCTTGGTGACGTTGAAGCCGAGCGCGGCGGCCTCGATGCGGTCCTGGCCGGTGGCCTGCAGGATCAGGCCGAGCGAAGAACGCGACAAGCCATACAGGATCACCGCCGATACCACCAGGAAGCCGAACGCGTACCAGTAGTTGACCTGCGGCACTGACCGACAGCACGTCGGGCACCATCATGCCGATCTCGCCGCCGGTGACGCTGGCGAAGATCACGATGCAGTCCAGCAGCAGCAGCACCGCGACCAGCGTGACCAGGCCGAAATACGGTCCGCGCAGCCGCAATGCGGGCAATGCGAGTGCCATGCCGCCGACCACCGCTGCCGCGGCGCCGCCAGCCAGACAGAGCGGAATGCCGTAGCCGGCGTTGTTCATCAGCCCGGCGCGCGTAGGCACCAACACCGATCATGAAGGTGGGGCCGAAATTCACTTCGCCGGCGAAACCGAACAGCAGGTCCCACGACATGGCGAAGACGCTGAAATAATACGCGGTCGTGAAGACGCCGAGGTAATAGGCGCCCATCCAGCCGGGCGCCGCGGCAGCCAGCGATCACCAGCAGCAGGGCGATCCACAAACCGCGGCGCCGCAGCAGGGACATTGACGCGCCATTCATCGTCGTCCCAGCAGGCCACGCGGCCGCACGTAGAGCACCAGCACCAGGATCAGCAGCGCGGGGATCGGCCGCAGCGTCGGTGCGATCAGATAGGCGGTCAGCGTCTCGGCGTAGCCGACAACATAGGCCGCGAGCAGCGAACCGGGCACGCTGCCGAGGCCGCCCAGGATCACGATGGTGAAGGCGCTCGCGGTAAGGTTGCCGGCATTGTCCGAACTGACGCCAAAGAATGAGGCCAGCAGCACGCCCGCCAGCCCCGCCAACAGCCCATAGATCGTCCATACAATCAGATAGATCGACGACAGCTCGAAACCCAGCAGCGTCAGGCCGCGTGGATTGATCGACGCGGCAAGCAATTGCTTGCCGATCCGCGTGCGGTTGACCAGCAGCCAGAGCAATCCGATCGCCAGCCAGCAGACCGCGGCGATCAGCAATTCGTTGGTCGGCGTGCGCACGCCGAACAGGTCGATGACGCCTGGTATCAGCGGCTGCATCGTCACCGGGATTGTTGCTGAACAGGTAGTCCATGCCCGACCTGGATCATGATGCCCCAGAGCAGCGTGCCGGTGAGCAGGAAGATCTCCTCCTCCGACCGCGGGATGGCGCGCGAGCGCTGGATCGGGCGCACCACGACGAAATAGGTGACGTAGGACGCCAACAGCCCGGCCAGTATTCCGACCGCGGCGCCACCGTACGGGACCGGCGCCGTAATCAGCGGCGACCCACCAGCCGAACAGCGCGGCGATCAGCATGATCCCGCCATGCGCGAGATTGAGCACACCGCACACGCCGAACATCAGCGTGAAGCCAACGGCGCCAAGACCGTAGAGCGAGCTTATCGCGAACCCGTCGATCAGAATTTGCAGTCCGCGCAAGGCTCTTCCTGCTCGCTACGTCTGGTTGTGCGACGGCCGCTTCCAGTGCAATCCGGAAGCGGCCGTTATGTCAGATGGTCCGATGTCGCCTGCCGACTACTTCGCCGATGCCTGCTGCACCTTGATGAAGGAAGGAAACACCATCTTGTTGGGGCACTTGTCCTCCGGCCAGATGCAGACCTGCTTGCCGTCTTGCCACTGCATGAAGATGCCGGTGGTGAAGCCCTTGCCGTATTTCAGTGCGTGGGTGAACGGGTCGTTGCGGCCATAGAAAGCCAGATGACCGAGTGTCCCGTCCACGTCGGTCTTTTCCATCTCCGCGACGATCTTGTCAGGATCAGTGGATTTTGCGCGCGTCATCGCCTGCGCCAGCATCTGCACGGAGTCATATGCCGTAAAGCCGGTGAACGCAGGAAAGTGGCTGTATTTCTGCTGGAACTCCTCGCGCGACCTGGTTGGTGTGTGATGTCAGCGCCAGGCCAGGTACCGTGCCGGTCTGGGTGATCACGCCATTGGTGGCGCCGTTGGTATCCTTCCAGAACGTCGGGTTCGTCGCCTGCGCGCTGATGCCGCCCAGCGGAATCGGCACTTGCTGCGCGTGCCACTGCACGGTTGGCTGCACGCCGACATGCGCGATGCCGGTCAGAATGACGTCGGGGTGTTTCGCCTCGATGCTGTTGAAGATCGGCGTGAAATCTGTGGTGTCGGGATTGAAAGCCACCTCGTCCACGACCTCAAGGCCGGCCTTCGGCAGGCACTTCATCTCTCCGTCATCGAGCGGCTTGGTCCAATCGGCATCCTCGCTCATGATTGCCGCAGTCTTCATGTGCAACTCCGTCACGAACAGATCGTGCGAAGCATCGCACACCGCCTCCGCGAGGAGCGGTGAGGTCAACCAGCCATCGAACATGTACTTGTATTGGTCGTACTTGTCGTGCACCTGCCCGCTGATCAGGTTGCTCGCCGCGGCCGGCGTGATTGTCGGCATGTGCAGGCGCGCCGCCCAGGGCTCGATCGCCAGTGCCACCTCGCTGATGAAGGTGGTCACCACCGCAGAGACGTGGTCCTGCTGCACCGCACGCTGATAGGCGCGCACCGCGTCGGCAGCGGAGGAATGGTCGTCGTAGGTGACGATCTCGATCTTGCGCCCGTTGACACCGCCCTGCTTGTTGATGTCATCGGCGGCGATTTGGGCGCCCTGGCTGATCGCCTGGCCAACGATCGCCGCTTCCTCACTGATGACGCCGATCTTGATCGGACCGTCATCGGCAGCGCGCACCGGCGAAACCGTCCCCAGCAGGGCAAGCAATCCGCCGGCGACAACGCCCGGCAGGGTGCGCCACAAAATGCACGTCATGGACATTTCTTCTCCCGTTTCTGCAAGAATCCCCGGATCGAGCGATATTGTTGTAGTGGACGATGCGTAAAGTAAATAGACGCCACCTGAGAAGATCGTCACGTTACGGATGTTTCAGGAACGCGTATGTGACCCCGGTGCGCCCGGACTACCGCGGTCACCCCTTGGCCCGCTTCCCCTTCTTTACCCCCACGTCGGCTGCAGGCGGCAGGTGGGCAAAGAAAGCGCTGCGTATATCCGCCCCCATCAGAATATAGTTGTGATCGGAACCTGTCAGCACGAACAGCGCACCCATACTGACATAACGTGCCGCATTCTCCTCGTCGTACACGCCGCCCATGCCGAGTACCTTGCCGTGCTTCTTGCACGCCGCACCCACCGTAGCGTAAGCGTCGATAACCTTGGGATGCCCCATCTGACCGGCGATACCCAACTCGGACGACAAATCCGAAGTCCCCATCAGCAACACGTCGATCCCATCCACCGCCGCGATGTCAGCGGCATTCTTCACCGCCTCGGGGCTTTCGATCATCACCACCGTCAGAATCTCGTCGTTGATCGACTTTTGCGCCTCAGCCATCGCCGGCGGCCGGTAGCCGTAGACCGCCGGCGGACCACCCCAGCTACGTGTACCGCGCGGTGGGTAGCCGAACGCCTCGGCAATGCGCCGCGCCTCCTTGGCAGTATCGACGTGTGGCATGACGATGCCCAGCGCGCCGTTATCCAGCGCACGCGTCGCTTCGTCGATCGCATAGGCGCAGACACGCACAAGCGGCGTGATCCCGGTCGGCAGCGACGCGATGCAGAGCTGCGCGATCTCATGGACAGAGAACGAGCCGTGTTCGTTGTCCAGGAACAGCCAGTCGTGGCCGCTGGCAGCGGCAAGCACAGGTGCTGCGGCAGTGCGCAGGTGATGGACACCAAAGCCCAGTGCCACCTCGCCTGCCTGCATCTTGCGCTTGGTGTGGTTCTGCACCAGCGGCATCGTTCGACCTCCCGGGTTGATTGCGCAGGCAGAGCGCAGCACGCAGCCGAAGCCGGGTCAATCTGCCGCGCGATCGACCGGCTTGTTTTCCACCAATGCCATCAAGGTTCCCAACCGATCAGCCTCCGCCGCCGGCTTGTCGGTGCGAATACGTGCGATGCGCGGAAATCGCAGTGCCACACCGGATTTGTGGCGGTTGGACAACTGTGCCGCGTCGAATGCCACTTCAATCACCAGCGCCTTCTCCACCTCCCGCACCGGACCGAACCTCGCGGTGGTGTGGTTGCGGATCCAGCGATCGAGGAAAACCAGCTCCTGGTCGGTGAAACCGAAATACGCCTTGCCCACTGGAACAAGTTCATCGTCGCGCCACAAGCCGAACGTGTAATCCGAGTAGTAACTGCTGCGCTTGCCGTGGCCGCGCTGCGCGTACATCAGCACCGCATCGATGGTCAACGGATCGCGCTTCCACTTCCACCACAATCCCTTCACCCGCCCCGGCACATAGGCGCTGTCGCCGCGCTTCAGCATCAGCCCCTCGATCGAGGCGGCACGTGCGCCATCGCGCAATGCCATCAATTCATCGACTGAGGTGAATCGGATCAGGTCCGACAGATCCATTCGAGCCGGACGCGTCCGCGCATACCACGCCTCCAGCCTCGCGCGCCGCGCATCGAACGGCAGCGCGCGAACATCGTGCGCCGCCGTCGAACAGCATGTCATACAGCCGGATGCCAGCCGGATAATCCGCCATCATCCTGGCGCTCACGCCCTTGCGGTTCAATCGCTGCTGAAGATCGGCGAACGGCGCCACCTGACCATCACGCATCACCAGAAGTTCGCCGTCCAGCACTGCATGAAAATCCATCGCCTCGAGAATTTCCGGAAATGCGCCGGAGATGTCATCGGCACCGCGCGAGTAGAGCCGCCTGCCGCCTTCAGTTGCGACAAGCTGAACGCGAATGCCGTCCCATTTCCATTCGGCCCGCCAATCCTGTGGTTGCAATGCGGCGAGATCCGCAGCCTCCAGCGGATGCGCCAGCATTGGCGGACGAAACACCGGCGCATCGGCCGGATCGGGGCGCGGCCCGCGTTGCTCCAGCCAGGCGAACAGCGCCAGGTACGGCGGCGCCAGGCCGTGCCACACCTCCTCCACTTCATCGGGGTCCACGCCACCGATCTCCGCCAGCGCAATTTTCGCCAGCCGCGCCGAAACGCCAACACGCAAACCGCCGGTGATCAGCTTCAGCAGTGCCAGTCGCGCCGACGCGTCCGAAGCATCCAGCCAACCTGCAACCAGGCCAGGCAGTGCAGCCTTAGGTGCGGTCTCCAACGCTTCCACGACCTCGGCCAGCCGCGGCGGTGGCGCGTTGGTTGGCGCGGCCGGCCACATCAGCGCGACCGTCTCCGCAAGATCGCCGACATAGTCGTACGACCAGCCGAACAACACGGGATCGGTGCGCGTCGCGGCAAGTTCACGAATCAACCCGGGTTTCGCCGCGGTGAACGACAACTCACCGGTGATCGCGGCCAGGCCGATGCCGCGGTCAGGATCGGGTTGCGTCGCGAAGTACCGTCTCAGCAACGCGATCTTCGCATTGCGCGAGGGCGTAAAGACCAGACGCTCCAGCAGTTCGGCGAAAGCGATCATGACACGATATGTTGGCGCGATTTGCGGCGGATGCCAGTGCCGCCGTTTCACGAGGCTGCAAGCAGCACGGCCAACAGCGTGACCTGCAGCCGCCGCTGCAGCCAGACGATGCCCAAGAGCAACACGGGGGAGTGGACGCGTCGATGCCGTCCGCCTTGGAGTACGCAAGCCGATCCGCAACAACGCCGCGGCGATAATTCAACGGCAGTCACCACACAGGGCCACGACCCGCAAACGCAGGTCGTGGTGGACGAACCCAAAGCCCCTGCGTGCATCAGTGCGCGAGTCTGGCAGATGATCAGCAATTAGCGGCGCATCGATGATCTCGGCAGGAAGAGACCCCTCGACCGCGCGCTGGTGGAGCCCGGCTATTCCCGAACTGCCGCACTTGTCCTAGCATGGCGATGCCAGAGGCATTGGGGGAACGACATGATCATCGAAATGCGCACCTACACGCTGCAACCCGGCACGCTGGCCGAGGTGGAGAAGCGTTTCGGGGAATCGCTGCCGAACCGCCAGAAGCACTCGAAGCTGGCGGCGTTCTGGCACACCGAGGTCGGTCCGTTGAACCAGATCATCCATGTCTGGGCGTATGACAGCTTCGAGCACCGCGCCACGGTGCGCGCCGCCGCGATGAAGGAAGCAAACTGGCCGCCGCCGATCCGCGACTTCGTCGTCAATCAGCAGAGTGAAGTGTTCTATCCGGCGCCGTTCTGCCCGCCGCTCGAGCCGCGCGCGATCGGGCCGCTGTTCGAAATTCGCCAATACACGTTGATCCCTGGCGCTATCCCCGGTCTGATCGAGCGTTGGTCCGAAAAGATCGAGGGCCGCCAGAAGTTCTCGCCGCTGGTCGCCGGCATGTATTCGGAATTCGGCGCGCTGAACAAGTGGGTTCACATCTGGGCGTACAAGGACGCAAACGAGCGCAACAGTGTACGCGCCGCCGCTTCGGCTACAGGACAATGGCCGGCGCGCAATCCGCCGGGCGTCGTGGTGAAGCAGGAGAATGCCTTCGTTCTGCCGGCGGCATTTTCGCCAATCAAGTAGTTTGCTGCCGTGCGCGCATTCATTCGCTGCTGTCGGACTGATCAGTTGTGCATTTGCGTTTCCCGCAAGTGCACAACTGCTGACGCACCGCGATCTGTCCTATCCGATGGCGAAGACGATCGCAGAGGCGGCAATCGAAAGCTGCGGCGCAGAAGGCTATGCCGTGGCAGCGGTGGTGGTGGACCGTGCCGGAGAGACGATGGTCGCGATGCGGGCAGACAATGCCGGCCCGCACACGATGGAGAATGCGCGCCGCAAGGCTTACACCGCGCTCAGCTTCCGGATGCCGACATCGGTCTATGCGAAGCGCTACGCCGATAACAATCCGGTGGTGCGTCAGCAGGTGACGCTGCCGAATGTGATTGCGATACCGGGCGGCTTGCCGGTGAAGGTCGGCGACGATGTGATCGCCGGTGTCGGCGTGTCGGGTTCGCCCGGTGTCGACGAACCGTGCGTGCAGGCCGGCATCGACAAAGTGGCCGATCAGTTGAAGTGAACGGCCAGTTGAAGTGAACGGCCAGTTGAAGTGAACAGCTTGCGTGCTGCGGGTTGACTGGAGTGATGGATTTCGCCTGCGCTCTACCTCTCCCACGTTCCCTTCTCGACATGCATGCCGTGTGCTCCTTGATACGCAGCCACCGCCGGCGACTTCCAACCGTCCAGCAGCCGTCCACCCAGCGCGTAAACTTCCACGCCCAGCGGCCGACACACGTCGATCGGGTCGCGCGCGTCGGGCCCCCACAGTGGCACCGATAAATCGCCGCCGGGGCACGCGGAAATGGCACATAGCAGATCGATCTCGGCGAAGAACTCCAGATGGTCGCCGGGCTTCGCCGGGCACGCCCGCATGAAATATTTGTCGTCCGAATTCAGTCCGGTCACCTGAAAGACGTTCAGCACATCGTGCACGTCGAACTCGGTCAGGCCATAAGGCGACCACCGCGCGCACCAGGTTCGAGTGACAATGAAAGTTGAAGTCCTCGCCGGTCAGCAGGCGATTCACATAGGGATCGCAACGCGTGCCGAGCAGATCGTGCACGCGGCCACCGACTTCGTCGACGCCATAGCCGGCCAACGTGTCATCGGTGATCGTCACCAGCGGTCGAAGGTACGGCAGGTTTGACCATAACCGATCGAACGTACTGACATGCGCGGCCTGAAGCTGCCGCGACCGCGACGGCCCACATGCGCTCTCGCGGATTGTGGTAGTTCCAGATATTCAGATCGCCGACCTGCGGACCATCGATGGTCACGATGCGAAACACGTGGCCGGCCGGCACGTGCCAGGCTCGTCCGGAACGGATCGGCACGACCAATTTGTCGACCAGCGTGCGCGATCCGTGCTCGTGCGCGATGCGTTGGTAGAACGCCCGATCAACGTCCAGCGGTGAACCTTTGCTGGCCTGATAAGCGGCAGCGACATTCGCCATTTGCTCGATCCTCCGATGTGCGGCTAGGCACTGTCATTGCGGCAGCGCCGTGAACGCCGAGAGGTGTGTGCCCCTCCCATCGCAAAGTGCGTGGTCCCGCGCCCCTTGCAATGATGGTGACGCCCGCGCCGCCTAAGCTAAGCCGGCTTCACCTCCGTCGCAAACAGGTCGAGCGAACGGCGCGCTTCGTCAGTGGTAAGGTCGCCCCACTGGAACGCACCGACCAGGTAATTGTGCCGCGGTCCCATCGCATCCACATAGCGCCGCAGCCTGTCGCGCACCGTGGCCGGCGACCCGGCGAGCACCAGCCCTGCCTCGATCAGCTCATCTGCGTTCACGCCGCCCGGCCGCGGCAATGCACCGAAATGCGGCAGCCCACCTTCAATCCGCACCTCGGTCGCATGGAAATGCTCCGCATAGGCGCGAAACGCGCGACGGGCGAGCGACAGTGCCTCGGCGTCGCTATCGGCAATGACAATATGCCGCGTGGATCCAACCATCGGATCGTCGCCCAGGAACCGAGGATCCTGTCGCGCGCGTCCCGCCTGCCAGATCTGCCAGTATTGCTCGACCAGTTCGCGCGATCCACGGCCAAGCCCATTCATCCCCTGCTCCGCCGCACGTTGCAGATTTCCGGCGTACCAGAATCGCGGATACGGCTTCTGCACCATCTCGAAATGCACCGGCACGTCGTCGTACTGAAACCGCTTGCCATGGTGCGTGATGCGTCCGGTGCGCAGACCCTGCAGCAGCACAGACAGCACTTCGTCATATGCGTCGCGTGTCTGGCGGATGTCGCTGCCGAACCATTCGTGCTCCACATCGCGCACGCCGCGCCCCACCCCCGGCATGAATCGACCATGCGAAAGCTGGTCGATCATGCAGAATTCCTGGATCAGCCGCGTGGGATGATACAGCGGCAGGCACAGCACCATGGTCCCCAGGCGGATCTTCGACGTGCGGCGCGCCACGGCCGCGAGAAACACTATCGGCGATGGCGCCATGTCGAGCGTGGTGAAGTGATGTTCCGCGATGTGATATCCGTAGAACCCATGCTCCTCGGCCCGCTGGATCAGCCCAATGCGTTCATCGTACTGCTGCCACAACGGGATATCGGAACGTTGCTCGAAATGATCCCACCAGCCGAATTGCAAGGTCATGACGTTCTCCTTCAGACAGCACTCCGCGCAAGCGCCGCGATGATGTCGGTCGTGCGGAAGCCGTCTCCGGCATACAGCAACAGCGCCCCATGCATCTTGGCAAGCGCATGGGCAGAAGCATCCGGCCCCATCGGTCTGCCTGCTCAATGCCATGGGGAAACTGCGCTTCGGGCACTCTGTCTGGATCAGTCCGCCCGACCAAGGTGGCCTGAATGCGAGGTTGACCCGGCCGCCGTGTCGTGGCGATGCTGCCTGCAACCGAGGAGGCGCCAATGCCCTTGCTCTCACTCCCCGCCGTGTTCATGCGCGGCGGGACCAGCCGCGCCATCATGTTCCACGCACGCGACCTGCCGGACCGGGCGGAATGGGACCCGATCTTCCTTGCCGCCATGGGCAGCCCTGATCCGAACGGGCGTCAGCTCAACGGCATGGGCGGCGGCATTTCATCGTTATCGAAAGTCTGCATCCTGGCGCCATCGGATCGCGCGGATGCCGACATCGACTACACCTTCGCCCAGGTGCAGATCCGCGAACCGCGCGTGGATTACCGCAGCAACTGCGGCAACATGAGCTCCGCCGTCGGGCCGTTCGCAGTCGACGAAGGGCATCGTCCGGCCGAATGGCGACACCGCCGTGGTGCGCATTTTCAACACCAACACGCGCAAGATCATCCGCTCCACCTTCCCGCTGGACGTGGGCGGCTGTGCCGCCACCGACGGTGACCTGGCAATCCCGGGCGTGGCCGGCACTGGCGCGCCGGTGCGGCTGGACTTCCTGGCACCAGGCGGCGCGACCACCGGCAAGCTGCTGCCGACGGCCAAGCCAACCGACCGGCTGGACGTGCCCGGCATCGGACCGATCGAGGTCATCCATGATCGATGCCGCCAACGCCTGCGTGTTCGTCCGCGCCCGCGACCTCGGCCTCACCGGCCGCGAACTGCCCGAGGAGCTGGAACGCGACCCGGCCCTGCTGGAGAAGCTTCAGGCAATTCGGCGCGCGGCTTCGATCGCCATGGGGATCGCCAAGGACGATGCGGAGGCGCGCACCGTCGCCGCAGTGCCGATCATCGGCTTTGTCGCTCCGCCAATGGACGCACCGACGCTGTCAGGCGACCCGATCACGGCCGCACAGGTCGACCTGACGGTGCGGTTCCTGTCGAATGGCCAGCCGCATCGGGCACTGCCGCTGACCGCCTCGCTGTGCACCGCGGTCGCAGCCGGCATCGCGGGAACATTGGTGTCCGAGGCACTGGCACCCGGGGCCGGCGCGGAGGTCCGCATTGGCATGCCGTCCGGCATCCTGACCGTCGGTGCCGAGGTCGATCAGGACGCCGCGGGGCAATGGGTGGCGCACAGCGGCGCATTCTACCGCACTGCCCGCAGATTGTTCGACGGCCGGATCTACGTGCCGCGGTAGACCGTCGCGATACTCGTCATCCGGAAGTACCCCGCAGCCAGGGCTCGGTCGCCCATAGCCCGGCCAGTTCCGTTCGCTCCGCACTGGCTTCCGCCGTCCAGTCGCGTCCGTCGATCCAGGTGGCCAGGAAGCCGCTGGTATTCGCCTGGTCGCTGAAATCGGGATCGATCGCCACCGCTTCGAGTGCCTCGCGCAGCTGCGCCGCGGTCTCGTCCGGCAGGCCGGCCGGGGCCGCCAGTCCGCGGCGGATGACAGCCGACAGGTCAATACCGGAATCGCGCAGCGGCGGCATGTCGGGGAACACCTCGGCACGGTTGTCGTCGGCGATCCCCAGACCCACCAGACGCCCGTCTCGCAGGTCGCCGATTGCGTTCGACAGGCCGAGCGCGGCAGCCGCGACGTTGCCGGATATAGCGGCCTGGCGCACCGCGTCGGCCGACGGAAACGCGACGATGTTCAGACTGGTCCCGGTCAGCGCCTGCAGCCGCAGCGCGGCGAGGTGCGGCGCGCTGCCGGGCGGTGGGGTTCCGAGACGGAACGACGTCGGCTTCCCCGGCCGCGCGTTCGATGATGTCCTGCACCGAATCCAGGCGGGTGGCGTGCGGCGGCAACGAAAACGATCGGCTCCCGCTGGATCGCTCCCAGCAGGAGAATGCGTTGCATCAGGTTGCCGCCGCCATGATCCACCATCCGCGCCGGCAGCGTGGGCGTCACGGCCCAGCCGAGTGTGGTACCCGATGGCGATGCCTGTGCCAGCGCCCGCGCGGCGGCAAGTCCGGCTCCGCCGGGGATGTTGTGCAGACCAATGGTGGCCATCTTCAGGTGTCGGGCAAGGAATGGCAGGAACACGCGCGCCAGCGTGTCCGTTGCCGAACCGGCGACGGCGCCGACCAGCACGGTCAGCGTCGCGAGCGGCGCGCGACGGTTTTGCCAGTCCCAGCCCAGTCGCAGCGAGCAGGAAATGGCGTCGCCGGATCACGGACGGGTTGCCGGCGTGACCTTCGGCGCGGCCACGGGGGCAGCCTCCCGTCTGAGCCGATTTTCTCCCAAAAACAATAAGATAGGCGCCGCGATGAAGATGGAAGACGAGGTTCCGACGACGATGCCGAACAGCATCACCCAGGCAAAGCCGGAGATCGACTCGCCGCCGAACAAGCGCCAGCGGAAGGCTCGCCAGGAACACGGTCATCGAGGTGCCGAGGGTGCGGTTCAGCGTCTCGTTGATCGACAGATCGATCAGGTCGCGCAGCGGCATCGTCTTGTACTTGCGCAGGTTTTCGCGCACCCGGTCGTAGACCACCACCTTGTCGTTGGTCGAATAGCCAAGGATCGGTCAGGATCGCCGCGACCATGACCAGATCGAACTCGATCCGCGTGAGGGCCAGGAAGCCGATCGCCTTGGTGACGTCCAGGATCAGGGTCACGACGGCGCCGACCGCGAACTGCCACTCGAAGCGGAACCAGATGTAAACCAGGATCATCAGCAGACTGATGCCAAGGGCCAGCAGGCCGTTGCGGAACAGTTCGGCGGATACGGAGGCGCCAACAGCGTCGGTGCGCAGGATCTTCACGCCGGGCACGGATTTTTCCAGTGCGGTGCGCACCCGGATCACGGCTTGCTGGACCGCGGCCTCGGTGGGTTGGGCGCCCAGACGGATCAGCACCTCCGACGGGTCGCCGAACTGTTGCACGCCTTGTTGCGGGACGTGCTCGGCGGCCAGTGCGGCGCGGATCTGCGTGAAGTCAGCCGGGCCCGGCGTGCGGACCTCCATGACGATGCCGCCGGAGAAGTCGATCCCCAGGTTCAGGCCGGGATAGAAGAACAGGACAACCGACGCGGTGGACAGGATCGCCGAAACGATCAGGCCCATGAACCGGCCGCGCATGAACGCGATCTTGGTGTGGTCCGGGACCAGGCGGAATTTCGGGCGGATGAACATGGCGATCAGACCGGCAGAAGCTGTGGGCGCGTGGCGATATACCACCGCGAGACCAGCAGGCGCGTCAGCATCCAGGCGGTGAACAGCGACGTGGCGATACCGACGGTGATGGTCACGGCGAAGCCTTTCACCGGCCCGGACCCGAACACGAACAGCATCACGTGGGCCAGGAACGCCGTCGCATTGGAGTCGAAGATCGTGTTGTAAGCCCTTCTGAAGCCGTGCTCCAGTGCCGACAGCGGTGGCCGGCCGTTGCGCTGTTCCTCACGGATGCGCTCGTTGATCAGGATGTTGGCATCCACCGCCATGCCGAGCGTCAGCAGGATCCCGGCCATGCCCGGCAAGGTCAGCGTCGCCTGCAGCAGCGACATGATGCCCAGCATCAGCACCAGGTTCACCACCAGGCACAGGTTCGCGAACCAGCCGAACAGGCCGTAGAACACCGCCATGAACGCGATCACCAGCACGAAGCCGACGGCCAGGGAGATCGCCCCCGCGCGGATCGAATCGGCGCCCAGTTCGGGGCCGACGCTGCGTTCCTCCACCACGGTCAGCGGCGCCGGCAATGCGCCGGCCCGCAACAGCACCGACAGGTCGTTGGCCGACGCGGCGGTGAAGTTGCCGCTGATCTGACCGCGGCCGCCGGTGATCGGCTCGCGGATCACCGGGGCGCTGATCACCTTGCCGTCCAGCACAATGGCGAAGCGATGGTTGACGTTGGCGCGGGTGATGTCGGCAAATCGCCGCGCGCCGAGTGAATTGAAGGTGAAGTTGACGACCCACTCGCCGGTCTGGCCGTTGGTGCCGGCGCGCGCGTCGGTCAGGTCGCCGCCATCGACGTCCACCCGCTTGCGGACGGCGATCTTCTCGGCCGGGTTGTCCTGCATCGGCAGGAAATCCACGCCCGGCGGCGGTGGGCCGCCGGCGTTGGCATTCGCCGTCTCCTCCACCAGCTGGAATGTCATGTGCGCGGTTTTGCCCAGCAACTCCTTGATCCTGTTGGGATCGCTGATGCCGGGCAACTGCACGACGATGCGCGTGTCGCCCTGCTGGGTGATCTGCGGATCGACCACGCCGGTCTCATCGATCCGGCGGCGCACGATCTCGATCGACTGCTGCACCGCCCCGCGGGCGCGCGCGTTCAGCGCCACCGGCGACAGCGTCAGCACGATCGTGCCGTCCGGGGTTGCGGCCATGTCGAATTCCGGCGTCCCGGTGGGACCCTCCGGCGGTGATCAGCGGCCGGATCGCCGCCTGCGCCGCATCCAGCTTGGTCGCGTCGCGCAGCTTCAGCAGGATGCGGTTCTGATCGGGCTGCGCCTCCAGCGTCTGGTAGAAGATCGCGCCCGGCCGCAGCGCCTGGCGCACGCCGTCCACCATGCTGTCCAGCCGCTCCTTGATCACCGCCTTCATGTCGACCTCGAGCAGCAGGTAGGACCCGCCGCGCAGGTCGAGGCCGAGATGCACCTGCCGCCACGGCATCCAGGGCGCCGGGGCGGAGAAGAGATTCGGGATGCACAGGATGGCGCCGAGCAGACAGAGGCCGAGGATGACCGCGGTCTTCAGGGGGGTGAAATACATCATCGGGGACGGGTGCGGATTCCCTGTGAAGGTGGCGCCGTGAAGGTGGCGCCCCTATGCGCCAGCGCCGGTTCCAGGTCCAGAGGCCGAGGCCACCGGCCCGTCAGGGATTGAGAGCGCTGTCGCCGCGCTCCACCACTCCCGCCCCACCACAAGCGAAGTAGTTACCATGAGCCGCCTGTTCGGACCGCTGCGCCAGATGGGCTACGTCATCCCCGACGTCGAAGCCGCGATGCACCACTGCATGCGCGACCCGATCATCGGCAATGGCTGGCCGACGTAATCATGGCGCACGACCAGCCCGGTGGGCTGACGCAGGAGAAACGCGGCGACGTCGAGGAACGCGCGGCACCACGCTCTCCCATCATCTACGAAGTTGCTCGCCAACGGGGCGAGGACCGGCTCGGCCGCCCCACGGAGTTGCTGTTCTGGTCTGGAATTGCCGGCGGCGTGACGATCGTCTGTTCCGTGAGAGTTGCATCCGCCCCAGGATCACCATCAGGCAGCCGACGCTGTAGCCGACATCGGCGATGATGTCCTGGCCCGGCATGTCGGGCGGCAGCTTCCGGCGCAGCGCGCCCCCGACAATGACGGACGCCATGAACCGGGCTGTTCCCGCTGCTCGCCCGCGCGCAGGTCCGTCAGGAACTCTGACGCGGAAACTGCACGACCATCGCCTCCGCGCCGTCCACGTCGGCTTCAGCAGCGAACGGCGCCTCGTCCGGATAGACGAACACGCACGACTTCTCCGCCAGCGCCTCGCCGCCATGCAGCAACCTTCCGGACAGCACCAGCCAGAACTGTCCGGCGCCGGTCGCGGGCTCGGGACCTGCCGCACACGCGCCACCTGCAATTCGCAAGCGCCGCGCGCTGAACCCATCCGGGCCGGGCGCGTCCGTCTCGCCCACTGCCTCGCGATGCCGCCGAGCCACGCCACGCAGCCCTGCCCGCACCTCGGGCGATTCCATATACCGCGCCCCAGGATCCCAGCCATTGCGCAGGGTGAAGTAATGCAAACCACCGCCGCCGGCACGCAGCGGCCCATACGGCGAAAACGCCCTGCGAAATGCACCGCTGGCGGCGCCACGTCGTGCAACCCAAGGCGCCCGCTGCCACCGACCATCACCTGGAACTGGTCGGACTGATGATAATGCGCCCCCACCACCTCGTCCGCGTCCTGCTCCACCAGGAACGCCATCGGGTAGATCGCGCCAGGCTCCGGCGGTGCACCCGATCGCGCCGTGTAGCGGTTGGCGCCGATGAACGTGGTCAGCCAGAACTGCGTGCCGTTGGAACTGGCACGCCGCCGCGTCGCGCGCGCCGCATCGGCCGAAGCGATCAGGGGCATGCGGGACCTTTCACCCAAGCTATCTTGGCCCCAAGATAACAGCCATGAGCGAACAAGACACCCTGGCTGCCATCCGGTTCGATGCCGCCGGCCTGGTCCCCGCCATCGCCCAGCAGCACGACACCGGCGAGGTGTTGATGCTGGCGTGGATGAACCGCGACGCCGTGGCCGAAACACTGGCCACGCAGCGCGTCTGTTACTTCAGCCGCAGCCGCAATGCGCTGTGGCGCAAAGGCGAAACCTCCGGCCAGGTCCAGCACCTGAAGGAACTGCGCGTGGACTGCGACGGCGACACGCTGCTGCTGCTGGTCGATCAGGAGGCGTCGCCTGCCACACTGGCCGCCGCAACTGCTTTTTCCGCGCTGTGCGCGACGGCGGGCTGGTGGAGATCGCCGCGCCATTGGTTTCACCGGAAACCTTGTATGGCGGCCATCAGCATGACTGACACCGTGCCGGTAACCGTGCTGACCGGCTTCCTGGGTGCCGGCAAGACCACCCTGCTGAACCATCTGCTGCGGCAACCCGCGCTGTCCGGCACCGCAGTGCTGGTGAACGAGTTCGGCGAGATCGGCATCGATCATCTGCTGGTGGAAAAGCTCGACGAAAACACCGTGCTGCTGAATGCCGGCTGTCTGTGCTGCACGGTGCGCGGCGATCTGTCGCGCGCGCTGACCGATCTGCTGCCGCGCGTCGTCTCCGGCACGGTGAAGCGTGTGGTGATCGAGACCACCGGCCTGGCCGACCCCGCACCAATCCTGGCGACGCTCATGAGCGACCCGGTGGCGGCGCGCAGCTATCGGCTGGATGGCATCGTCACCGTGATCGATGCAGTGAACGGCGCGGCGAATCTGGCTGCGCAGCCAGAGGCGGTGCGTCAGATAGCCGTCGCGGATCGTATCGTGCTGAGCAAGACCGATCTCGTTGACGCGACGGCGTTGCGTGAGCGTCTGCATCGGTTGAACCCCGGCGCGCCGCTTCTGACCGCGCTGAATGGCGAAGTCGATGCTGCCGCGGTACTGCACGCCGGATTGTTCGATCCCGACAGCAAGATACCCGACGTGCGCGGTTGGCTCGATGCGCAGGCTTACGCGGACACGCAACACGGGCATCACCCGGTTCATGCGCACCACGACGCCAACCGGCACGACGACCGCATCGCCGCGTTCTGCCTGACCTTCGATGAGCCGCTGCACTGGCAAGGCATCGCAACCTGGCTTGACATGCTGATCGCCACGCGCGGCGAATCTCTGCTGCGCATCAAGGGAATACTGAACATTGCGGGCCACGACCGGCCGGTGGCGATCCATGGGGTGCAGCATCTGGTCCACCCGCCGGTGCTGCTCGCCGCATGGCCGGAATGCGATCCGCGCACATCGCGCCTGGTGTTCATCACGCGCGATCTTCCGCGTGACGTGATCGAGGAAGGCCTCCGCGCCTTCAATGTCGCGGCAGCATCGCTAACCAGTTGACGATTTCTTGAACGCCCCGCGCTGACTTAATCCGTGTCGCGCCCCGGTTTGCCGGCATCGCGGCCTCCGACGACGGAATCGTCGGCATCAGAAGTGCCGGCGGATTCTTCATAACGCTGCCTAAATCGCTCGTGCCAGATATCCAGCGCCCGGTATGTGTGCGCGAGTTTCCGATAGGCGTCGGCAAGCAATGGGTCCGAAGCTCTTTCAGCAAAGCTCTGAAATCTCTTTGAGAGACTATTATAATCTCGGTCATCCGCCATTGATGGCTTCCGCGAAATCGACAGCATATATTCAGCCGCAAGTGGCTAGACGCCAACCCGCCCAGCGTTCAACTCTGGTTGGGTCGCGGTCAACTGGTCACGCAGGATGACTGCGACACTCGGCCAATGCGACCACCGCGGTCGCCAGTCCGTTTCGGTGATCAAAGGGTTCCCTGCCTCGGGCAGCCATCATCATAAAGTGCGGGCTGCGCGCCAACAGGATCGCTTGCGTTGCTACATCGTAGCGGCCTATGCGTACTTCAGAATGACGTTGATCTACCTGATCGCCGGCGAGGCGAGCGGCGATGTATTGGGCTCACGGCTGATGCAGGCGATCGCGGCGCGCCGGCCGGAAATCCGATTCGCTGGCGTCGGTGGTGCGCGGATGATGGCGCATGGGCTGGACAGCCTGTTCCCGATGCAGGACCTCGCGCTGATGGGCCTGCTGGAGGTGCTGCCGCAACTCCGGCAGTTGCGCCACCGGCTACGTCAGACGGTAGCCGACATTACCGAGCGACGGCCCGACGTTGTCGTAACGATCGACAGCCCGGGCTTCACCCTGCGTGTGCTGCGTGCAATCGGTACCTCGGCGTGAAGCGCATCCACTACGTCGCACCGCAGATATGGGCCTGGCGTGAAAGCCGCGTGCGGCATTATCCCGGTCTGTGGGACCAGTTGCTCTGCCTGCTGCCGTTCGAACCGGCGTTCTACGCGCGCCATGGCCTGCCTGCGACGTTCGTCGGCCATCCGGTGCTGGAGAGTGGCGCGGATCGCGGCGATGCGGCACGGTTCCGTGCCACCCACGGAATCGACGCGGCAGCGCGCGTGTTGACGGTGATGCCAGGCAGCCGCCGCAGCGAAGTGTCGCGATTGCTGCCGTTTTTCGGCGCCGCGTTGCAACGCCTGGGACATGTGGTGCCGGTGGTGCCGGTGGCCGGGCCAGTGACGGAAGCGGTGCGCCAAGGCACGCATAGTTGGCGCCCGCAGCCAATTTTGGTAACCGACCAGCAGGACAAGTATGATGCATTCGCCGCATCGGCCGCCGCGCTGACCAAATCCGGCACCGCCACATTGGAACTGGCCATGGCCGGCGTGCCGATGGCGGTCGCCTATCGGCTCAATCCGATCACTGCCGTGATTGTGCGGCGCCTGGTCTCCGTGCGCTATGCGTCGGTGATCAACCTCTTGGCAGACCGCGAGGTTGTGCCGGAACTGATGCAGCAGGACTGCACGCCGGACCGTTTGGCAGAGACGATGCGGACGCTGCTGGACGATCGCGCGACTGCGGCGGCCCAGGTCGCAGCAACTCGCGACGCCCTGGCATCGCTGCGGCCACCGGAGGGATTGCCGTCCGACGCCGCGGCGGCAGCCATTCTCGCCATGTTGGGCAGTGTCGGTGCAGGGCAATAAATTGCCGCCCTCGGACTATAGGAATCCGCTTCCGGCCGGCGACCTGGCGCCATGCGGAGGAAGCGTGCGGCCACTGACAGTGGCCTCAAGGCCCCCGCGCCTGACGATAAGCGGTGGTGCCGCAACATCCTCCGCCCCTTGCGGGAGTGGCCAGGGGCAGGAGAAGTAGCAGACCATCACCCCGCGCTTCGCGATCCCTGCTCCAGTGCGATCAACCCCGATGCCACCATGCGCGCGCGCGAGGCCGCCACGCTGTCGGTGACCGCCAGTGCCGCCGCCAGCGCTCGCCTGCCAACCGCCGCGTCCACCATCACAGGCGCACCATCCAGCACTGAGGCGACAAACGCGGCGTGCTCCGCGGCCAGCGCGTCATGGTCCTGCCACGACACCTCCTCCATGCCGAAGCCAGCCACACCTGGCACCGGCTTGCCGCGGCCCCGCGCTATCACGCTCAGCCGGCGATTGGCGAAATCCATCGCCAGATATCCGTCCTGCGCGAATACCCGCATGCGGCGCTCGGTCCGCGCGGCGATACGCGATGCGGCGATGGTTGCGACCGCGCCGTTGGCGAAGCGGATGCGCGCATTGGCGATGTCGGCATGTTCGCTCGCAACCGCTGCACCGACCGCGTCCACACTTTCGATCGGGCTCGCCACCAGCGACAGGATCAGGTCGAGATCGTGGATCATCAGATCCAGGATCACCGAGACATCGGTGCCGCGCGGCTTGAACGGCGCGATGCGCGTGGCTTCGATGTATAGCGGCGGCCCGAGCTTGCCTTCCAATGCGCCGAATGCGGCGGAAAATCGTTCCAGATGACCGACCTGGAGCACAAGCCGGCGCTCTGCTGCCAGCCCAGCCAGTTCATCGGCCTGCGCCAGCGTGGCGGCGATCGGCTTCTCCACCAACACGTGCTTCCCGGCACGCAAGCCAGCCGCCGCAAGCGCATGGTGCGTCTCGGCCGGCGACGCGATCACCAGCGCATCGCACACCGCCAGCAACGCCGGCAGATCCAGATCGGGTGCGCCGGCTTCCCAGCCGAGCGTCTTGGCGCGTTCCGCATGCAGATCGTGCACCCCCGCCAATTCGGTGCGATCGGCTGCCACCACCTTGAGGGCATGGTAGCGGCCGAAGTGCCCAGCGCCAACGACGCCAATGCGAAGGCGGGATGAAGCCATCAGGGTTTGCGTCCTCGATCTTTGTGGCGACGACTGGATGTGTCCGTTTCGGCGCCATCAGGCAAGCGCTGAAACGGCGTTGCAACCGCATAACCGCTACCAACACGCGTGACCATGGATGGCACGCTAACAGCGGCGCAAGGGTTGTCCGGGAAGCTGCGCGGCGGCGGCGGGTTGAACCGCCGCCGCGTCTGCGCCTATGCCGTGATCTTGCTGTGCCTGGAATTGGCGGGACTGGCCTTCTGCGTCGCAGGCACGCATGGCTGGATCGTGCCGCTGAAGGCTCCCGTCAGCACCGACTTCGTCAGCTTTTATGCGGCCGGGCGGCTTGCCGACGAGGGCACGCCCGCGCTGGTCTACCAACCGACGGCGCACCATGCGGCTGAGCAAGCGGCGACGGAGCCGGGGATTGCCTACAATTTCTTCTATTATCCGCCGGTCTTCATCCTGCTGTGCGCGATCGTCGCGCGGTTGCCCTACCTGGCGGCCTTCATGGCCTTCCAGGCGGCGACGCTTTTGCCCTGCCTGCTGGTCGCGCGCCGCATCCTGAGCGATAGCGGCTGGGCGAGCCTGTTGCCGCTGCTCGCATTTCCCGCCGTGTTCTACACCATCGGCACCGGACAGAACGCCTTCCTTACCGCCGCACTGTTTGGCGCGGCAACCCTGCTGGTGGATGGCCGCCCGGTGTTGTCCGGCATGCTGTTCGGCGCGCTGTGCTACAAGCCGCATTTCGGCCTGCTCGTGCCATTCGCGCTTGCTGCCGGCGGGCGATGGAAGTGCTTCGCTGCGGCGGCGATGACGGCCACGGCGTTGGTGGGGGTATCGGTGCTGACATTCGGCCTTGGTACCTGGCGCGCGTTCTTTGCAGCGGCCGCAGGCGCGCACCACATCTACGAAACGAGCGTCAGCCATGCAGGAATGGCAAGCCCTTTCGGCGTCGTGCTGGTGCTCGGTGGCAGCCCCGCACTGGCCTACAAGGTGCAGGCGGTTGCTGCCCTGGCAATGATTTCGGCTGTCGGCCTTGTCTGGCGGCGCGGACAAAGCCTGCCGATCCGCGCGGCCGTGCTGGCTGCCGCAACGCCCATCGCGCTGCCAGTGGTGCTGTTTTACGACCTCATGCTGTCCGGGATCGCGCTTGCCTGGCTGGTGCGATGGGGACAGCAGCATGGCTTCCCGGCGTGGAGCAGAGCCATGATCGCAACGCTGTACGGTGCAACGTTGCTGTCGGGCAACTTCGACCCACACTCTCATATGATGATTACGCCGCTGATCGCTGCTGGCACCGTCGTGCTGGCATTGATTGCCGCGGCCGCCGAGGCGAGACAGCAACGGATCAATTCGCCCAGCGTGCCGATCTCAGGCCAATTCGGACTTGTTCTGCGGCTGATCCTTGAGCCGCACCTTCGCTACGCGCGTGGGAAACGGGAAAATTCGCCGCCCGCCGTGGTACTCGATCAGCTCGGAAGCGCGCAGCCATAGCAGTGCGGGCCGTTCGCAACCGGCCGTACCACAGATCAAAGCACTCTCTGGATAGCCGACTGGTTCTATTGCCAGGGCGTAGGCGCGTCCGGGCCCGGGTGGCCAGCATTGCACGCATCTGGCGATGGCCATTGCGATCTGTACCTAGCCAGTTGTGCGACTACACTAGGGCACCCCGAGGGGATGCGCCATCCCCGAGTATTGCATCCGAGGCATGTGCAAATCCCACCTGTCGCCACTTTGACGATATGAAAATACGGGCAATAGGTCCAGCGGCTTTGATCAGTTCACTGCACCTACCAAAGACCCAATACGCCAATACAATTCAATAGAACGGTCGTCGCCAGCTTACTGAAGCATCGAAACCAAGATAATTACAAGTCATCCACTGGTTTCGGAACAGTTATAGTAATGCAAACGCGCGACATTCTTGCCGAGGACTGCCATCTCGATGCGGTAGTCCACCGAAACCCCTTGACGTCCTTGTCCGATTTAATTGCACATTGCACTCTTCCTCCAGGCATCGCAGGCTCAACCATGCAACAAAACACCCTCGGCAGGCTCTTCCCCGTCTCAACGCTGACCCTGGGCGGCGGTGGCCTGGGCATGCTGTGGGGGCCGACCACCTTCGATGAATGCGTTGCTACCGTGCATGCGGCAATCGCCGCGGGGATCAACCTGCTCGACCTGGCGCCCCGTTACGGCGACGGCAAGGCCGAACAGGTTGTGGGCGAGGCCTTCGCCGGCAAGCCGCCGCCCGGCCTCCGCGTCACCAGCAAGTGTAACCTCGGCAACCCACCGCCCGCGGACATCGAGAGCATCCTGCGCCGCTCGATCGAGGCCAGCCTGCAACGTCTGCGCCTGTCGCGGCTCGACCTGTTCTTCCTGCATTCGAACGTGGTGCCCGACGCGGCATTCATCGCCGGCCGGGGCGATGGCGCCAGCCGGATGACGCCCTACCCGGTCTTCATCGCGCATGTTCGACCGGTGTTCGAACGGCTGGTGGCGGAAGGGCTGATCGGCGCATGGGGCCTCACCGGCATCGGCCACCCCGACACCATCATCCGGTTGCTGAACGAACGTCCCGCGCCGGGCGCTGTTCAGTGCATCGCCAACCTGCTCGAACTCGCCCGGCGGCTTGAAGTTCTTCGATGGCCCGGCGAAGCCGCGCGCGGTGATGGCGGCGGCGCGCGCGAATGGCGTCGGCATCATGGGGATCCGTGCGGTGCAGGCCGGCGCGCTGACCGCAGCGATCGACCGGACACTGCCGGATAACCATCCGGAAGTACGTGATTATGTCCGCGCCGCCGGCTTCCGCGCTTTGTGCGCCGAGCTTGGTACCAACCCGGCAGTGATCGCTCACCGCTATGCGCTGTCGCTCGACATCGACACGCTCGTATTGGGCGTGAAGAACCGCGAGGAACTGGCGGACTGCATCGCGGCGGCCGAAGCCGGACCGCTGCCGGCGGACCTGGTTGCCCGGATCGATGCGACGGTGGATCATACCCGCTAGTCGTTGCGGCGCCAGCCGCCTGGCCGTGATGCCGTCCTTGGGGAGGCCGACATGAGCGAAGCACAAGAGCCGGGCCAGCACTTCGTCGATATGTTCACGCAGGACGAGATCGAGGCGCTTCACGGGCTCGCGGCGAACAAGAAGGTCTGGTGGAACGATGGCTCGCTGATCGTGGCAGCTTGCGCCTTCGCCTTGTCGCTGGCCACCACGCTGTTCTCGATCTACTCAGGCTACCAGAAAGACCTGCACGATCAGCAGGCGCAGCTCGCGGCGAGCATTCAGGTCTTGCAGGATCTTGCCATCAAACAGGCGGAGAACTCGACGAAATACGCCAGCGACCCGCAGTCTGCATTCGGCATTTCGAAGCTGATCATCGCGCAGGTCCAAACGACCGCACATACTGCCACCGAACTGGGCAGACGGCTGGGAACCAACGCCACGACCAGCGAACTCTGGACGATCGCGCAGATCGACTACGGAAACGGCGAGGCCGCTGCCGCGAAGGAACTGCTGCAGACCGCATTGGCCGCCGCCAAGAGCCCGAACGACGAGTCGATCGCGCTGCGCTATCTCGGTTTCCTGGAAATTCGCGCGGCCAATTCGCCAGATGGCGTTGCCGCGGGCGAGGCGTTGTTCCAACGGGCCGCCACGCTCGAGACCAAGTACGATCTGCGCGGTTTTCCACAGGTCGTGGCCTTCCTGAAGGTGTCCGCACAGTTCGACTGGGCACAGGCGATCGCCCCGATCAACTGCCAGGGTGCGATCGCTCACTACAAGGATGGCGAGCAGTTGCTATCGAGCCAGCCGCTCGGCACTCTGACGCCGGACTTGCAGCAGGCGCGCCAATTGGCCCAGCAGAATGCACGAATTGGTTTGGGCGGTATTCCATCGTGCCGCCCGCCCGTCTGAGTCCATCCGCCCGTACCGAGTCCGATGGCCGGATAGTCAGGTAGCCGGGTCGATCATCTGAAGCCCGCCGCCCCGCCCCTAAATGCTCCGCCCGTTGCCACCAGTGGACGCGCGCCCTACCCTGCGAACGCTTGGCGTCCGGCGGGCCATTGCCGCACGGCCGAAAAAGCGCAACCCCAGCAGAGGGAACGAGAGAGATGAAGGTTGGAGAGGCTGTTGCCCAGATCATGAAGCGCGAGGGGATCGAGATCCTCTGCGGCTACCCGGTCAACCACCTGCTGGAATATGCGGCTGCCGCCGACATCCGACCAATCATAGTGCGTCAGGAACGCATCGGCCTGCACATGGCCGACGCGATTTCACGTGTTACATCCGGCAGAAAGATCGGCGCGTTCTGCATGCAGCACGGGCCCGGCAGTGAGAACGCCTATGGTGGCGTCGCCCAGGCCTATAGCGAGTCCGTCCCGCTGCTGGTGATCCCGCAAGGCTATCCGCGGCGCATCGCCGGTATCGACCCGAACTTCAGCGCGTCACGCGAGATGCGCGGCGTGTCGAAGATATCCGAGCACCTGACCGTTGCGGCGGAATTGCCCAACGCCATGCGGCGCGCGTTCAACAACCTGCGCAACGGCCGCAGCGGTCCGGCGATCCTGGAAATCCCCACCGACATGTGGGGCGAGGAGATCGGCGATCTCGACTACACGCCGGTCGCCCATGTGCGCTACGCGCCCGACCCAGCCGATGTACGCAAAGCGGCGGCAGCGATCCTGGCGGCCAAGCGTCCGGTGATCTACGCCGGCACCGGCGTGCAATGGGCCGAAGCATGGCCGCAGCTTCGCGCATTCGCCGAACTGCTCGGCGCACCGGTCACCACCAGTCTCGGCGGCAAGAGCTCGTTCCCGGAAAACCATCCGCTGTCGCTGGGTTCCGGCGGCAACGCGGTGCCGAAGCCGGTGCATCATTTCATCGCCAATGCCGACCTGATCATTGGCATCGGCTGCTCGTTCACCGAAACCAACTTCGGCATCAAGTTCCCCAAGGGCAAGAAGTTCATCCACGCTACGCTGGACCCGAACCACCTCAACAAGGACGTGCCGGCAGCGATCGGCCTGGTGGGCGACGCAGCCCTGACGCTCGATGCGCTGATCGGCGAACTGAAGCAGACCATCAAGTCGAACCGTGACCCAAGCGCGGTGGTGAAGGAGATCACGCAGGTTCGCGAAGAATGGATGGAGCAGTGGAAGCCGCTGCTCAATTCGAACGAGGCGCCGATCAGCCCGTACCGGGTGATCTGGGAACTGATGGCCGGCACCGACCCGAAGAACACCATCATCACGCACGACGCCGGCAGCCCGCGCGATCAGATCTCGCCGTTCTGGGTTTCCACCGAGCCGATGTCGTACATCGGCTGGGGCAAGACCACGCAACTCGGCATGGGTCTCGGCCTGGCGATGGGTGCCAAGTTGGTGCATCCGAACAAGACCTGCATCAACTTCTGGGGCGATGCGGCGATCGGCTTCACCGGCATGGACTTCGAGACCGCGGTGCGCGAGCGCATCCCCATCCTGTCATGCCTGATGAACAACTTCTCCATGGCGATCGAGTTGAAGGTGATGCCGATATCGACCGAGAAGTACCGCTCGACAGACATCTCCGGCAACTACGCCGACATGGCAAAAGCATTCGGCGGCTATGGCGAGCGCGTGACCGACCCCGGCCAGATCAAGGCGGCGATCCAGCGCGGCATCGAGCAGACCAAGCAAGGCAAGCCGGCGCTGCTGGAGTTCATCACCGCGAAGGAAACGCGGGTGTCCAAGTTCTGAGTAAAGCCGAGACTGCGACTGCAACGCCACTATTCCCTCTCCCCCTTGCGGGAGAGGGTTAGGGTGGGGGATCCACGCGAACCGCATTAACCCCTCCCCTGACCTTCCCACGCAGAAACCGCCGAGGAACGTCCAACAACATCATGGCCAACGTTTCCATTCGAAACGTCCGCAAGACCTTCGGTTCGACCGAGGTGCTGCACGGCGTCAGCGTCGAGATCGACGACGGTGAATTCGTCATCCTTGTCGGACCGTCCGGCTGCGGCAAATCGACGCTGCTGCGTATGATCGCCGGGCTGGAGAACATCTCCCTGGGCGAAATCGCCATCGGCGATCGCGTAGTCAACAACGTCGCGCCGAAAGAACGCGACATCGCGATGGTGTTCCAGAACTACGCGCTGTACCCGCACATGACGGTGCGCGACAACATGGCGTTCTCGCTCAGCCTGGCGAAGGCGCCGAAGGCTGTCATCGACCAACAGGTGAACCGCGCCGCACAGATCCTAGGCCTGGCGCCGTACCTCAACCGCTTCCCGCGACAGCTGTCCGGCGGCCAACGCCAGCGCGTCGCGATGGGCCGCGCGATCGTGCGCGATCCGCAAGTGTTCTTATTCGACGAACCGCTATCCAACCTCGACGCGAAGCTGCGCGTCGCCATGCGCGCCGAGATCAAGGAACTGCACCAACGGTTGGCCACCACCACGGTCTACGTCACGCACGACCAGATCGAGGCGATGACGATGGCCGACAAGATCGTGGTGATGAATGCCGGCAACGTGGAGCAGATCGGCGCGCCGCTGGAACTCTACGACCGGCCGAACAACCTGTTCGTCGCCGGCTTCATCGGTTCGCCGGCGATGAATTTCCTGAAAGGCAAAATCGAGGGCGGCAATTTCCGCGCCGAGGGTGGCGAGGCATTGCCATTGGCGCGTGGTCCCAATGGTTCCGATGGCAAGCCGGCGGTGTACGGCGTGCGCCCAGAACATTTTCAGCTCAACGCAAACGGACTGCCGGCGATAGTGCACGTGATCGAACCGACCGGCTCGGAGACCCAGGTGATGGCGGAGTTCGCCGGCGCCCCGGTGGTCTGCGCCTTCCGCGAGCGCGTGTCGGCCAAGCCGGGCGAGACAATTCGCATCACCCCTGATCCATCGCTGGTGCATGTGTTCGATGCCGGCACTGGGCAGCGCCTTGTCGGCTGACGCTGCAGGCCGTTGATTTTTGCGCGGTCGACTTTACGCGGCGCAAGGTGTGGCAGAATATGGCGCGTATTGGGCCCTTGATAGTCCCGGTCGCGAGGGCCCTGGCCACACGTGACCGGCAATGGAGGAAACCACCGAATGACTATTACGCGGCGTGATTCACTGGTTCTCGGCGCAGCCGCGCTGGGAGCGACATCGATCCCAATCATCGGGGCGCGAGCGGCAGTCGACGACGTGCCGACGGCGAACGTGAAGCCGCCGGAGTACAAGATCGAGAAGGGTGCGTCGCTCCACGTACTGCGGCCAGCCAAGTTCATCGACCCGGACGAGGTGTTCTGGAAATCCAACACCAAGAAGTTCATCGACGCCACCGGCGTGGATGTGAAGGTGGACTTCGTGAGCTGGGAAGATCTGAGGCCCCAGCTTGCGGTGATCGCCAACACCGGCGCCGGCGCCGACATCGTCATCAGCTTCGGCGCCGATCCGCATATCTATTACTCGAAACTGGTTCAGTTGACCGATCTCGCCGACTACCTCGGCGCCAAATATGGTGGCTGGTACGACCTGTCGCTGCTGTACGGCCGGAAGTGGCAGACCAAAGACTGGATCGGCCTGCCGATCGGCGGCGGAACGGGTCCCACCGTCTATCGCAAGTCATGGGTGAATGCAGCGGGCTACGACAAGATCCCGAACGACCTGAATGACTTTCTGACGCTGTGCCAGAAGCTGCAGAAGAACGGCCATCCCGCAGGCTTTTCACTCGGCCACGCGCTCGGCGACGCCAACGGCTACTCCGAGTGGTTGTTGTGGACCCATAACGCTTACGTCGTGGACGAGAACGGCAAGATCGCGCTCGACTCCAAGGCGACGATCGATGCGCTGAAATACGCCACGGAACTGCAGAAGACGCTGATCCCCGGCACGCTGACGTGGAACGACGCCGGCAACAACCAGGCTTATGCAGCAGGCCAGATCGGCCTGACGTTCAACGGCGTGTCGATCTACTACGTGCTGCTGAAGTCGCCGGATCCGAACTTGCAGGCGATGGCGGCCGACACCTTCCACCAGGACGCGCCGTTCGGCCTGTCGAAGAGCCGGCCGGAGTCGGCCGCTCCGATGAACGCGATGCTGTTCAAGCACAGCAAGTATCCCAACGCGGCAAAGGAGTATCTGCGCTTCATGATGGAAGCGGACCAGTACGGACCGTGGCTGTCCAATTGCCTCGGCTATTGGTGCCAGTCGCTGAAGGCCTACAGCCACATGAAGTTCTGGCAGTCCGATCCGAAGCTGTTGCCGTATGCCTCGGCGATGGATACGCCATTCTACGACGGCTACAAGGGACCGATCAGCGCATCCTCTGCTGCGGTTATTGCCAACTACACCGTGGTTGACATGTTCGCATCCGTGGTCACCGGCAACGCCACGCCGGAAGGTGCGGCAAAGCAAGCAGCAAAAGCAGCCGAGCGTTACTACAGGCGCGCCTGACACGTAACGCATGGGGCGCTGCCGATGCCGGCGGCGCCCCTGCCGAGGGGCGGGACGATCCCGCGGAGAGACATGGACGCAACCGTAGAAGTCGCCACTCGACGTATCCGCTTCGAACGCCAGCCGGATGGCTGGGTGACGCGGCTGTTCGACTATAAGCCGTTCCTGGTGTTCCTGTGTCTGTTGCCGACGATCGGCTTGCTGGTGGTGTTCCTGACCTATCCACTGGGCCTCGGCATCTGGCTGTCGCTGACCGATGCAACGATCGGCCAGCCGGGCCATTTCATCGGGCTCGACAACTTCCGCGACCTGATGGACGACCCGGTGTTCTGGATGTCGGTGACCAACACGATCTTCTACACCGTGGTCGCCACCATCGGTAAGTTCGCACTCGGCTTGTGGCTCGCGCTGCTGCTGAACCATCACATCCCGTGGAAGGCATTCATTCGCGCCATCGTGCTGCTGCCGTGGATCGTGCCGACAGTGCTGTCGGCAATCGCCTGGTGGTGGATCTATTCGCCGCAGTTCTCCATCGTGTCCTACATCATCGTCGACGTGCTGCATCTGCGCAGCACCTACATCAACTTCCTCGGCACGCCGTGGCCGGCGCGCTGGTCGCTGATCGTCGCCAATATCTGGCGCGGCATTCCATTCGTGGCGATCACGTTGCTGGCGGGCCTGCAGACCATCTCGCCGTCGCTGTATGAGGCGGCGCTGCTCGACGGCGCAACCGGCTGGCAAAGATTTCGCCGCATCACCGTGCCGCTGCTGATGCCGATCCTGGCGGTGGCGCTGACGCTGTCCGTGCTCTTCACCTTCTCCGACTTCCAACTGGTTTACGCGATCACGCGCGGCGGTCCGTTCAACACCACGCATCTGATGGCCACGCTGGCGTTCCAGCGCGCGATCCCGGGCGCACAGCTTGGCGAAGGCGCGGCGATCGCGGTGTCCATGATTCCGTTCCTGATCTTTGCCACGCTGCTGTGCTTCTTCGGCGTCGGTCGGCGCAAGTGGCAGCAGGGCGAAGCGAATGACTGAGGCCTTCCTTCCCGACTCACCGGTCGAAGTGGAAGCCGTCGCCGGTCGCACGATCGACGTGCCGGAGCGTCTGTCGTGGGACTCCGGGCTGCGCCGCACCGTGACGGTTTACATTCCGCTGGCGCTGTTCGTGATCATCCTGCTGTTCCCGTTCTACTGGATGGGAATCACCGCGTTCAAGCCCGACTACGAGATGTACGACTACAAGAAGTACAATCCGTTCTGGATCCATTCACCGACACTGCACAACATCGAAGTGCTGCTGTTCCAGACGGAGTATCCGCGTTGGCTGATGACCACGATGGGAATCGCCGTCGCCGCAACCTTCCTGTCGGTGACCTCCAGCGTGCTGGCCGCCTATGCGATCGAACGGCTGCGCTTCAGGGGCGCGCAGCATTTCGGCCTGGCGATCTACCTGGCCTATCTGGTGCCACCGTCGATCCTGTTCATTCCACTCGCCACGCTGATCTACCAGTTCGGCCTGTTCGACAATCCGGTGGCGCTGATCCTGACCTATCCGACGTTCCTGATACCGTTCTGCACCTGGCTGCTGATCGGCTACTTCAAGTCGATCCCGTACGAGCTGGAGGAATGTGCGCTAATCGACGGCGCCTCACGGTTGCAGATTCTGCGGCGCATCACGCTGCCGCTGGCGGTGCCGGGACTGATTTCCGCCGGCATCTTCGCCTTCACGCTGTCCTGGAACGAGTTCATCTACGCACTGGCATTCATCCAATCGACCGACAAGAAGACGGTGCCGGTGGCGATCCTGACCGAACTGGTGACCGGTGACGTGTATCAGTGGGGTTCGCTGATGGCTGGCTCGCTGCTTGGCTCGGTGCCGGTGGCGCTGATCTATTCGTTCTTCGTCGAATACTATGTGTCGTCGATGACCGGGGCGGTAAAGGAATAGCGGCATTTGCCAGCGCGCACGGGTGAGCAATTCCTTCGCGGACTGAAAGACGACCGCGAGGTTTGGCTCGGCGGCGAAAAGGTGACCGATCCAGCAGCGCACCCTGCCCTGTCTGGCGGCGCGCATGCGATCGCCGCGGTGTTCGACCTGCAGCACGCGCAGGCCGAGTACTGCCTGATGCCGGACCCGGAAACCGGCGAGCCGATCAATGTCAGTCACATGATCCCGCGCTCGCGCGCCGATCTCGAGCGGCGACATGCGGGGTTGCAGGCGATCGCTGAATTCTCTGTGGGTTTGATGGGCCGCACGCCCGACTACGTCAATGTGACATATGCCGGATTTGCCGGGCGGCACGACGAATGGTCGATCGGCGGCAACGAGGCCGGCGCGGCAAACTTGGTGCGCTACCAGAAGCACATGGCGCGCGCCGATCTGTCGCTGACCCACGCGATCATCCACTCGACGGTGGATCGCGCAAAAGGCGTGGTACCGACAGGCCTGGATCCAGTCGCGCTGCACAAGGTGTGCGACACCGAGCACGGCATCCTGGTGCGCGGCGCACGCGTGCTCGCCACGCTGGCGCCGTTCGCCGACGAGATCGCGGTGTACCCGGCCGCCCCGATGCCGGACGCAAATCCCGCGCATGCGCTTAGCTTCTGCATTCCGATGGCGACACCAGGACTGAAGTTCCTGTGCCGCGACAGCGTCTCGGTGCCCGGTTCCGTGTTCGACCATCCGTTCTCCAGCCGGTTCGACGAACAGGATGCGTTCGTGATCTTCGACAATGTCGAAATCCCGCGCGAGCGTGTGTTCATCGACGGCAGCCTGGCCGCCTACAACGGCGTCCTGCGGTCGAGTTGGTGGCCCAACATCATGCAGCAGGCGATGATTCGGGCGGAAACCAAGCTGACGTTTGCGTGGGGGATCGCCACGCGAATGGCTGCGGCAATCAATGCCTCGCTGCCGCAGGCGCAACAGATGCTGGGCGAAATCTGGACATTCGCCGAATTTGCCCGCGCCGCGATCCGCGCAGCCGAGAGAGATTCGTACCGAGTACGGCAACGGTGTTTGGTTTCCCGATGCACCGCCGCTGATCGCCTTGCGCACCAGCCTGCCACGCTGGTTTCCACGGGTGAACGAGATCATCCGCGAACTGGGCTCGCACAATTTGTTGACCACGCCGACCGCTGCGCAGTTTGCCGACCCCGCACTGGGACCGGTGCTGGAAACTTACCTGCTCGGCGCCGATGGACTAACTGCGAAAGAGCGCGCGCGCATCTTCCGGCTGGCATGGGATTTCGCCGGAACGGCACTGGCCAGCCGCAACGAACAGTACGAGCGCTTCTATCTGGGTTCAGCGTCGCGCAACCTGATGCATGCACAGCAACGGGCCGATCGCAGTCGCGCTGATCGCCTGGTCAATCGCTTTCTGCACGAGCCGATCTGACGAACGAGGAACGCGCGTTGGAGTTCGCGTCCCGCGTCTTGCTGATGCAGGTCTACGCCAGAATGATCGTCCCCGGGCCCGCTTCGGTAAACAGCTCCAGCAGACACGCATGCGGCACGCGGCCATCCAGTATAACGGCACCCTTTGCCCCGCGCCGCACCGCGTCAATGCAGTTTTCCACTTTGGGAATCATCCCGCCGGTGATCATGCCGCTGGCAATGCCAGCCTCGACATCGCCAATGCTCAGCTCCGGGATCAACCGCTTGTCGTTATCCAGCACGCCAGGCACGTCGGTCAGCATCAGCAGACGCGTCGCACCCAATGCACCGGCGATTGCGCCAGCCACGGCGTCGGCATTGATGTTGTAGGTCTGCCCGTCCGCCCCCACACCGACCGGAGCGATCACCGGCACCAGCCCCGCGCCGGTCAGCGCATGGATCACCCGCACATCGACGTGCTCGGGCTCGCCAACAAAACCCAGATCCAGCACGCGCTCGATGTTGCTGTCGGGGTCTATCTTGGTGCGTATCAGCTTGCGCGCCCGGATCAGGCCGCCGTCCTTGCCGCAGACGCCGACAGCAAGCGCACCGGCCCGTGTGATCAAGCTGGCGACGTGTTTGTTGACCGTGCCGGCGAGCACCATCTCCACCACTTCGACCGTCGCCGCATCGGTGACGCGCAGCCCATCGACGAAGCTCGATTGAACGCCGAGACGCTTCAGCATCGCGTTGATCTGTGGGCCGCCGCCGTGCACCACGACGGGGTTCACGCCGACCTGCTTTAGCAGTGCGATATCGCTGCCGAACTGTTCCGCCAGGTGCTCCTCACCCATGGCGTGCCCGCCATATTTCACCACGATGGTGGCGCCGGCGTATCGCCGCAGGAATGGCAACGCCTGCGCGAGCACGTGGGCCCGTTCGGTGGGATCGCTGGAATGGCCGTCCGAGGGAGCGTTCATGTCGCGCGTGTAAGGGCGCGCGGGCGGGGGGTCAAGCGACGTTCGGATTGCATTGGCAAGTATGGGTATGCGTCCTACAGTAACCAGGACGAACAAGCAGCCCATGGCCGAGACGGTGACCGCGCGCGATGCAAACCATCACTTCGCCCGCATCCTCGGCGAGGTACTGGCCAATGCAGCCGAACCACCGAACCGGATCGAATCCGTGTCGTGGCGGCGTTCGGCGCGCATCGCGTAACCGCCGCGGATGCAATGGCGCTAATATGAGGAAACCAGAATGCAGAACTTGAAGGGCAAGACCGCCATCGTTACCGGCGCAGCATCCGGCATCGGCCTCGGCATCGCCAAAGCGCTCGCCGGAGCCGGAATGAACCTTGTCCTCGCCGACATCCAGAAAGCCTCGCTGGAGACCGCGCGCCGCGACATCGAAGCACTCGGCGTCAAGGCGATCGATGTGCTGGTGGACGTGTCCGACACTGCATCCGTCGCCGCCGCCGGACGCGCGGCGGAGCAAACGTTCGGCAAGTTGCACGTCGCGGTGAACAACGCCGGCGTCGCGATGCACGGCACCCGCGTGGAAGAAGTCGGCGCAGACGAATGGAACTGGGTGATCGGCGTCAACGTGCTGGGCGTGATCAACGGCATCCGCAATTTCGTGCCGCTGATCCGGCGCCACGGCGAAGGCGGCCATGTGGTGAACACCGCATCGATCTCCGGCTTTTTCATCCGCAAGGGCCGCAACCAGGGCGCCTATTCCATGACGAAATACGCCGTGGTGGCGTTGTCCGAAGCGTTGGAACAGGAAGTCGAGGACGCCGGGATCGGCGTGTCGGTGCTGTGCCCCGGCGCCGTGGAAACCCAGATCTTCGCCTCCGCCGCCTCACGACCGGAGCGTTTCGGCGGCCCCTACGCGCGACCCCAGCAGGAAGCGCTGCGCGGTGCGATGGGCCGCGGTATAGCACCCGAGGCAGCCGGCCAGCGCGTGCTGCACGCCATCCAGCATAATGAGTTCTATGTGCTGACCCATGCCGGCGAACGCGAAGCGGTCAAGGCCCGGCACGCGCGCATCGAGGCCGCGTTCGATCGCGCCGAAGCCTGGGAGAATGGCCGATGAGCGGCTCCGATATCGTCCCACTGGACAGCGCCGTGCTTCCCGCCGGCGTCCGCTCGCGTTTCGTCCCCGACATCAACGGATTGCGAATTCACCTGCTGGAAGCTGGGTTCGAACCCGCCGACCGGCCATGTGTACTGCTGCTGCACGGATTCCCGGAGTTGGCGTATTCCTGGCGCAACCTGATGCCGCTGCTGGCTGCGGCCGGGTTCCATGTCGTGGCGCCCGACCTGCGGGGTTACGGCCGCACCACCGGCTGGCACGCCGACTACGACGTCGATGGCGACCTGCAATCGTTCCGCATGCTGAATGCAGTGCGCGACGCACTGGGGCTGGTCTCCGCGCTCGGCTATCGTTCCGTGGCCGCAGTGGTCGGGCACGACTTCGGCTCTCCGGTGGCGGCATGGTGCGCGCTGGTGCGGCCCGACGTGTTCCGCTCCGTGGCCCTGATGAGCGCCCCGTTCGCGGGGCCGCCGGCATTGCCGTTCAACACAGCGAACAGTCCGCGCCAGACCGCGGCGTCCGCATCCAGCATTCATGAAGCATTGGCCAAACTGGACCGACCGCGCAAGCACTACCAGTGGTATTATTCGACACGACCGGCCAACGCCGACATGTGGCATTGCAGTCAGGGCGTGCATGCGTTCCTGCGCGCCTATTACCACCATAAGAGCGCCGACTGGCTGCGCAACAAACCGTTCCAGCTTCAGGGTTGGACCGCTGATGAACTGGCGAAGATGCCGACATACTACATCATGGACCTCCATGAGACGATGGCAGAGACGGTGGCGCACGAGATGCCGACCGCCGCCGAGATCGCCGCGTGCCGCTGGTTGCCGGACACCGAGCTTTCCGTCTACGCCGGCGAATATCAGCGCACCGGTTTTCAGGGCGGTCTGCAATGGTATCGTCGCGGCACGAGCGAGCTGGACACGGCAGAGCTGCAACTGTTCTCCGGCAGAACGATCGACGTGCCGTCGATCTTCATTGCCGGCAGCAGCGACTGGGGCGTCTATCAGCGTCCCGGCGCAATCGAGCGCATGCAGGAAAGCGCGTGCACGAACATGCAGGGATGTCATTTGATCGACGGCGCCGGCCACTGGGTCCAACAGGAGCAGCCCAAGCAAGTGAGCGAACTGCTGGTGCGGTTTCTGCGGCCGTAACATTCGTAACGGTCGACGGGAACAGGGCTCGATAGCCACCCTGGACGCCCAAACACCGACGCATTACGAATGCGCCAGCTCGGAAAACCGGGCGCGGGAGGACTCCACAACATGCACGCCAAACTTCGTCGCCGTACGTTCCTTGCAGGCACTGCCGCCGCGGCATTGCCGATGCCGGCCATCGCACAGAACACGCCGATTCGAATCGGCCTGCTCACCGTGAAGACCGGCCCGCTTGCGCAGGGTGGCATCCAGATGGAGCAGGGAACCAATCTGTTCCTCAAGGACCGCAACAACATGCTGGCCGGCCGTAAGGTCGAGCTGGTGGTCGCCGACACCGGCGGCAATCCCGCGGGCACCAAGACAAAGGCGCAGGAACTGATCGAGCGCGACAACGTCGACATGATCTTCGGCCCGCTCGCCGCGTTCGAACTGCTCGCCATCTCCGACTATGTCGCCGCGCACAAGACGCCTATCCTCAGTCTGGCCGCGGCCGAAGACATGACGCAGCGCAAGCCCAATCCGTATTTCGTGCGCGCATCCGGCACCTCGGCGCAGAACATGCATCCGCTGGCCGACTACGCCGCGAAGGAACTGAAATACAAATCCGTCATGACAATCAGCGAGGATTTCGCGTTCGGCTACGAGCAGATGGGCGGCTTCCAGCGCGTGTTCGAGGACGATGGCGGTCGCGTCATGAAAAAGCTATGGCCGCCGATCGTCACGCCCGACTACACGCCCTACATCGCGCAGCTCAGCGGTGTCGACGCCGTTGTGCAGGGCTTCGCCGGATCGAATCCGCTGAAGTTCATGAAGCAGTACAAGGATGCCGGCATGACCTTGCCGGTACTCGGCGGCGGCACCGCTGGTGACGACGCGCTGCTGAAGAGCTTCGGCGACGAGGCGATCGGGCTGATCTCGGCGTCGGCCTACACATCCGATCTCGACACACCGAGCAACAAGAAGTTTATCGCCGGCATGGTGCGCGACACCGGCGCCATTCCTGGCCTGTACGCAGCCGGCCTCTACATCAATGGCATGGTCACCGAGGCGGCACTGGAAAAGACCGGCGGCAAGACCGACGACAAGGCAGCACTGATCGCGGCGATGCGCGCGGTGTCGCTGACCGACTCGCCGCGCGGGCCGTTCCACTTCGACCATTTCGGCAATGTCGTCGGCACAGTCTATATTCGCCGGCTGGAGCGCAAGGACGGCAAGCTGGTGCAGACCACAATCAAGACCTATCCGAACGTAAGCCAGTTCTGGACCTTCGACGAGAAATGGTTCCTCGCGCAACCAGTCTACTCGCGCGACTATCCCCCGATGAAAAGCTGAGACCCCAGCACCGGACAAGCGATGCACCTGTGGCTGATCCTCGCCGTCAACAGCGTCACGCTGGGCGGTTTGCTGTTCCTGCTGTCCGCCGGCTTCTCGCTGATTTTCGGCCTGATGCGCATTCCCAATCTGACGCATGGATCGATGTTCATGCTCGGCGCCTATTTCGGCGTCAGCCTGATCGCCGCGGGCACCGGCTTTTGGCTCGCGGCGCTGCTCGCGGGTCTCGGTGTCGCGCTGTTCGGCGCGATCATCGAACGCTTCGTCCTGCGCCGCCTGATCGGCGCCGAACTCGCGCAGGTGTTGGTGACACTCGGCTTGTCGTTCATGGTCGCCGATGCCTGCCTGATGCTGTGGGGCGGCGATCCGATCTCTGTCGAAACGCCCGCCGCGCTGCGCGGCGCAACCGCCATGTTCGGCATGGCGTTCCCAACCTATCGGCTCGCGATCATCCTCATCGCCGTCGTCATCGCCGTCGCGCTGTGGGGACTACTGGACCGGACACGCCTGGGAGCAATGATCCGCGCCGCGGTCGACGATCCGGCAATGGCACGCGTCGTCGGCATCCGCGTGTCGCACCTGTTCACCATCGTGTTTTCACTGGGCGCCGGACTGGCCGGATTCGCCGGCGTGATCGGCGCACCGATCCTTTCCGTCTATCCCGGTCTCGACCAGGACATGCTGCCGCTCGCACTGGTTGTCGTCATCCTCGGCGGCACCGGACGGCTGATGGGATCTCTGGTAGGCAGCTTCGTGGTCGGCTTCCTGTATAACTTCGGCCAGGCACTTTTCCCAGAACTGGCCTACGTCGTTCTGTTCCTGCCGATGCTGGTCGTGCTGGTGGTACGGCCACAAGGACTGTTCGGCCGGGTTACACTGTGAAGCGGCTCGCACTCGCCGTCGCACTGCTGGCGCTGGCGACGGTGCCGTTCTGGGTCGGCAACAGCTACTACGTGAACATCGCAACCCAGATTCTGATCTTCGCGATCCTCGCACTCGGGCTGAACGTGTTGGTGGGCTATGCCGGGCTGGTCACGCTCGGTCATGCCGCGCTGTTCGGTGTGTCCGCCTATGCCGGCGCGACGCTGATCAATGCCGGCCACGGGTCCGTCGTCGTGGCCATCGGCGCCACTGTCGCGACACTGGTGGTGACCGCGATATTCGCAGTACTGGCGTTACGTGGCACCGGCCTCGGCTTCGTCATGATCACCGTCGCACTCGGACAGATTGTCTGGGGCATCGCGTATCGCTGGATCAGCCTGACCAACGGCGACAACGGCATCTCGATCACCGTGCGTCCCGCGCCATTCGGCCTGTCGCTCGCATCCGCACCCGCCTTCTACTGGGCAACGCTCGTCGTGTTCCTGGTCGCCGTCGGCGCGATGGCGATGTTCGTCGCGTCCCCGTTCGGAGCAGCGCTGCGCGGCACGCGCGACCAGGCTCGGCGCATGAGCGCGCTGGGCTATAATGTCTGGCTGACCCGCTTTCTCGCATTCCTGTTCTCGGGATTCTGGAGCGGCGTCGCGGGCCTGCTGTATCTCTACTACAACCAGTTCGTCAGTCCGCAGACCGTCGCGCTCAGCGCATCAGCCGAAGCGCTGCTGATGGTGATCGCCGGCGGCACCGCAACATTGCTCGGACCGATCGCCGGCGCAGCACTTGTCATCATCATGAAGGATGTCGCCAGCGCCTACATCGAACGCTGGAATTTCGTACTCGGCGCAATCTTCGTGGTCATCGTCGTCTTCATGCCCGAAGGACTCGTGCCCGGCTCGGTACGCCTGTGGCGCTGGGCGATCGCATCACTGCGTTCGCGCGCCACAGCGCCAGCACTCGGCCGCGAGAGCGAACCATGACCGCGCTCGAATTGCGGGACCTCAACAAGTCATTTGGCGGGTTGCGCGTCACCGCGACCGTGAACCTCTCTGTCGCGCCAGGCGAGCGCCGCCTGATCATCGGTCCGAACGGCGCTGGCAAGACCACGCTGTTCAATCTGGTCACCGGCGAACTGCGTGTCGACGCCGGACAAATCACACTGTTCGGCCGCGACATTACCAATGTGCCGACCAGGCGGCGTGCCCATCTTGGCCTGGCGCGAACCTATCAGATCATCACGCTGTTTCCCGGCGAGACTTTGCTGCGCAACGTCACACTGTCGCTACTCGGCTTGTCACCCCTGCGCTGGAATCCGATCGTCCGGTTGGATCAGCAGCACGATCTGCTGGCCAAGGCGCGCGAAGCGCTGGCCCATGTTGGATTGGACCACCTTGCCGCGCGTCCAGTGGCGCAGACCTCGTACGGGGAGCGCAGACGCATCGAGATCGCCATGGCGCTGGCACAAAGACCGAAAGTGCTCCTGCTGGATGAACCGTTCGCGGGCCTCTCGGTCGAAGAACGACGCGATGTGCTCAGCCTCATCGGCAACATCCCGCGCGACGTAACCATTGTGATGATCGAGCACGACATGGACGTCGCACTGGAATTCGCCGAACGCATCACCGTGCTGCATTTCGGCCAGGTCATCGTGGAGGGCACGCGCACCGAGGTAGTCAACCATCCGCGTACCAGGGAGATCTACCTTGGCGAATGACGCGCTGCTGCTGACCGACATCGATGCTTACTACGGTGACAGCCACGTGCTGCATCGCGTGTCGCTGCACCTTGGCGAAGGCCGCCTGCTCGGATTGCTGGGCCGCAACGGCGCCGGCAAGTCGACCTGCATGAGCGTTGCCGTCGGCTGGCTGCCGCCGCGCCGCGGCATGGTCGCCATCTACGGCAGGTCGGTTGCCGGCCGCTCGCCCGAGGCAATCGCAGCGCACGGCCTCGCACTGGTGCCGCAAGGCCGTCGCGTGTTCCGCAGCCTGACCGTCCACGAAAACCTCGCGGTCGCCGCACGCAAGCCGCGTGATCGCGCCGCCACGCCGTGGGATTTCGAACGCGTGTTCGCAACCTTTCCCCGCCTCAGTGAGCGACGTGGCCAGTACGCCGGCTATCTGTCCGGCGGCGAACAGCAAATGCTGGCGATCGCACGCGCCCTGATGGCGAACCCCCGCGTGCTGCTGATGGATGAACCATCCGAAGGCCTGGCCCCGCAGATCGTTGCAGAGGTGATGGCGACGATACGACAACTCAAGGAACATGGGCTGTCGATCCTGCTGGTCGAGCAGAATGCGAAGCTGGTGTTCGACGTCGCTGATGACATCGTGATCCTGAACAGTGGCCGCGTCGTGGTCGACGATACGGCGGCGACACTGAAACGCGACGGCGTCGATCTGCACCAGCACCTGGGGATTTACTGACACCGCTCAGCCGCCAAGTGGCATCGCGAGAAGCATGGCGACGCGGCAATCTCGCGCCCGTGGGACACTGCCCGTGTGACACTGCCCGTGGGACACCGACCGCAATCTTCAGGTTGCCACGCACCTTCCGGTGACAGCGCCATCCTCAAGCTTGCGGTGATCGACCTAAAACCCCACCTCCCGATCCATTGATTTGCCACCGCGAGCACCTCGGCATTGCCCTGCTCGCCTGGGCCATCCGGTCCATTTTGGAAATGACGGACGCATGACAGAGCTCCCGACCGTCCCGCTACAGGATGACAAGCGTCCTCGCCCACGCGGCTCCGTGCGCGCCTATTGGCGTTTGGCGGGCAACTATTGGAAAGGCCCCACAGCGTTTCAGGCGTGGGGCCTCACTTTCATCAGCCTGCTTCTCGTCGTGGGCAACATCGTCGTCCAGTACGGCATCAACCTCTGGAACCGCGCGTTCTTTAACGCCTTGCAGCGACACGACCAGACATTCGCTTACCAAGCCATCGCGATCTTCCTTGTGCTGGCATTCGCCGCGGCACTCGTTGCTGTGCTGCAACTGGTCTTCCGCATGCGGCTGCAAATATTGTGGCGACAATGGCTGACCCGTCGCCTTGTCGCACAGTGGCTTGGCGAACAGCGCTTCTACCGACTCAGCATCGCCGCCCCGGATCTCGACTCACCGGAATTCCGTATCGCAGAGGATGCGAAGGTTGCCACCGAACCGGTGGTCGATTTCGGTTACGGCATCGCCAATGCCGTGCTGACCGCGGCGGTGTTCTTTAGCGTGCTGTGGTCGGCCAGTGGTTCCGCAACCTTCTTCGGCTGGCGCATTCCCGGCTTCATGGTCTACGCCGCAATCATCTATTCGATTGTCATGTCGGCTTCCATGATGCTGTTCGGCCGGGCATTGATCAATCGGATCGAACAGCGCAACCGTACCGAGGCCCAGTTGCGCTATGAAATGGGCCGCGTCCGGGAGAATGCCGAGAGCATCGCCATGGTCGGCGGCGCCGATGACGAGGTCAAAGGCCTTCGGGCAACGATGCAACTCGTCACCACGGCGTGGACCCAGGTGGTATCGCGTCAGGCCTGGCTCACCTGGCTGATGGGCGGCAATGGCGTGATGGCGCCCGTGTTGCCGTTGTTGCTGGCCGCGCCGAATTACCTGAGCGGCGAAATTACCCTCGGCGAGCTGACGCAATCCGCCGCCGCGTTTGTCCAGGTCCAGGTGGCGCTGAACTGGCTGGTCGACAATTATGCCCGCATCGCCGAATGGTTGGCATCGGTAGGCCGCGTGACCGGGCTGTGGACCGCGTTCTCCGATCTCGATGCATCGGTCGGCATCGTGGACAGCGAACGCATCACGATCGAGGATAGTCCCGACAGCGACATTCATCTCGACGACCTGGCCGTCGCGCAGCATGACGGCCGAATCATGATCGATGAGGCGGACACGGTGATCACCGCCGGACAAAAAGTGCTGCTGATGGGCGAGTCCGGTACCGGCAAGAGCACGTTGATCCGTGCCGTTGCCGGGCTATGGCCATGGGGTTCGGGCAGCGTGCGGCTGCCGGCCGGCGCGAAGATCGCCTTCCTGCCGCAACGGCCCTACATGCCACTCGGCACGTTGCGCCAGGTGCTGTGCTATCCGGACGCCGGCGAAACCCACACCGACGACAGTTTGCGCCAGGCGCTGACGCGGTGCGGTCTGAAGCGTCTGATCCCGCGCATGAACGAAGAGGAGAAATGGGACAAGGTGCTATCCGGTGGCGAGCAGCAGCGCATCGGTTTCGCTCGTCTGCTGGTACTGCTGCCCGACATCGTCATCATGGACGAGGCAACTGCGGCATTGGATGCGGCAAGCCAGGATGCGATGATGGAGCTGTTCCGCGAAGAGCTTGGTCATGTCACGCTGATCAGCGTGGGCCACCGTGTCGGAACTGGAAGACTACCACGACCGCAAACTGACGCTGCATCGTCACGCCACGCGGGTGGAGATGGCGGCCGGCGAGAACATCCAGCGTGGTCGTCGCCTCTCCAACCTGCTGCGCCGCTCGCTGCGGCCGCGGCCGTCGCCTGATCCGTCGAGCCCCGTATCGAGTTGATAATCCGCTTCACCAACCCGCATGGCCTGCCGCCCTCACCCAACCACCATCGCAATCGCCGCCCGCAAAGCCTCGATCCCCTGCCCCGTCTCGCTGCTGGTAACCAGCACGTCCGGATGCGCCGCGGGATGCCGCCGCGCCAGCGCCTCCACCTCCGCCACCTTGCGCTCCAACGCCGGCGGCTTCACCCCATCCGCCTTGGTCAGCACCAGCTGGAACGTCACCGCCGCGCGGTCCAGCAGCTCCATCACCGCGCCATCGGCATCCTTCAGCTCGATCCGCGCATCCAGCAGCAGCATCACGCGCCGCAGCGTTGGCCGCCCGCGCAGGTATTCGAACATCAGCCCCTGCCAGTCCTGCTTCACCGCGCGACCGGCGCGCGCATAGCCATAGCCCGGCATGTCCACCAGCGTCAGCCGTCCGCCGAGATCGAAGAAATTCAACTGCCGCGTCCGCCCCGGCTCGCCCGAAACCCGAGCCAGCGCGCGCCGCCCGGTCAGCGCGTTCAGCAGCGACGACTTGCCCACATTGGAGCGCCCGGCAAACGCGACCTCCGCCCCCGCGACCGGCGGCAACTGATCCAGCCGTTGTGCGGCATAAAAGAACCGGCATTCGGCGGCGAACAGCGTCCGCCCCGCCTCGATCGCCGCGGCTTCCTCGTCGGTCAGGTGCGCGCGAGCCCCGGCCGCGCCAGCCGCGTCCGCCGCATGATCAGCCATTGCTGCGCGATCGACAGCTGGTTGTTCCAACTCCAGTAAATCACCAGCCCCGCCGGGAAACGCGCCAGCATGAACGTGAAGATGATCGGCATGAACTGGAACATCCGCGCCTGCACCGGATCGGGCGGCGGCGGGTTGAGTTTCTGCTGCAGGAACATCGTCATGCCCATGATCAGCGGCCACGCGCCCAGATGCAGGAACGGCGAGATCACCGTCGGATCGAACGGGATCAGCCCGAACAGATTGAACACGTTGGTCGGATCGACCTGCGACAGATCATGGATCCAGCCGAAGAACGGCGCCTGGCGCATCTCGATGGTGACGAAGATCACCTTGTAGAGCGAGAAGAACACCGGGATCTGCACCACCATCGGCAGGCAGCCCGACGCCGGGTTGACCTTCTCGGTGCGGTACAGCGCCATCATCTCCTGCTGCATGCGCTGCGGCTCGTCCTTGAACCGTTCGCGCAGTGCCTCATCTTCGGCGCCAGCAGCTTCATCTTGCTCATCGAGCGATACGAGTAGTTCGCCAGCGGGAAGAACAGCGCCTTGGCGAACACGGTGAACACCATGATCGCCAGGCCGAAATTCCCCAGCAGGCCGAGTTCAGCCAATCGATCGCGAAGAAGATCGGCCGCGTCAGGAACCAGAAATATCCCCAGTCCACCGCATAATCGAAACTGCGGGATCGCTGAGCCGCTCCTCGTACGCGATGCAGCAGCGACACGACCTTGGCGCCGGTGAACAGCATGCGACGGCCAGCGACGCCTCGCCGCCGGCGCGACCGTCTGCGGCTCCTGGGTGACGTAGTCCACCTGATAGTGGTCGCCGTTCTCCGCGATGTGGCGGAAGTTCACCGTGGACGCGACGGACTGGTCCGGGATCAGCGCCGTCAGCCAGTATTTGTCGGTGATGCCGGCCCAGCCGCCGGTCGAGGTCGCGTCATAGGCGATGCCGTTCTTCTTCTCGCCCTCGCTCTTCGCCTTGGCGTAGGTGTTCTCCTGCAGCGTGCCGTCGACAACGCCCAGCAGGCCCTCGAACAGGATGTAGTAGCCCGCCACCTCGGGCGTGTAGTCGCGCCGGATGCGCGCCCAGGGGAACAGCTTCACCGGCTGCGTTGGTGGCGTTCTTCACCGACTGCTGCACGGCTGAACATGTAGTCGTCATCGACCGACAGCGCGATCTGGAAGGTCAGGCCGGCGCCGTTGTCCCACGACAGCGTAACCGGATGGCCGGTGCTGAGCGTATCGGCCGAGGCGGTCCAGACGGTGTCGTTGTCGGGCAGCTTGACCTGTTCGCCCGGCGCGGCGCGTCCAGCCGTACTGCACGTAATACGGATGGTCCTCCGAACGCGGCTCGAGCAGCCGGACATTCGGCGAATTCGGCTCCAGCGTCTCGCGGTAGTCGGTCAGCACCAGGTCGTCGATGCCGCGCGCCGAGCAGGCTGATGGAGCCCCGTACGCGATGGCGCGGCGATCTTCACCCGCGGCACGTTCTTCGGCACCGTCGGCACGGCGGTCTGCGCCGCCGCACCGGGCGAACCCTGCGGCGGAGCGGCCGGCGACGGCGGCGGCATGGTCTCGTTGCTGGCGGTCTGCTGCGGCGGCTTGGGCGGCTTCGGCAGATGCGGCGCGACCAGCAACTGGAAGCCCAGCAGGATGGCAACCGAGATCGCGATCGCCAGGAACAGGCGCTTCTGGTCCATCACGCCCCCGTCCGGCCGTTGCAGATCCAGGCGGGAACCGGGATCGTAGCCGCCTTCATGCCACGGATTGCAGCGCAGGATGCGCCGCGCCGCGAGCCCGCTGCCGCGCAATGCGCCATGGCGCGCGGAATGCATCGACCGCGTAATCGCTGCAGCTCGGCAAGAACCGGCAATTGGCGCCGATCACCGGCCGAATCGTCCACTGATAGGCGCGCACCGCACCCGACGGCGACATGTGCGGCCGGGGTCATAGCCACGCCCTGCCTTCGCCAAGGCCCGCGCGCCGCAGATCGTCCTGCAAGGCGGCGAAATCGGCCGCTCCGCGCGTGCCGTCGCGGCCGATCAGCACCAGATCCACGCCGGACACCGGCTGCGCGGCCAGCACCAGCCTGGCGGCTTCCTTCAGGCGGCGGCGGGTGCGGTTGCGGATCACGGCGTTGCCGATCTTCTTGGTCACGGTGAAACCGAGCCGTGCCGGACCTGCGTCGTCGCGCGGCAGCGCCTGCAGCACCAGGCCCGGCATCGGCGCCTTGCGCCCCTTGGCCGCGGCACGCAGGAACTCCGCACGCCGCGTCAGGCGGCCGGGCGCGGTCAAGGCTCGCCCCGGATCAGGCCGACAGACGCTTGCGGCCCTTGGCGCGGCGGTGGGCCAGCACCTTGCGGCCTCCGACCGTCGCCATGCGGGAGCGGAACCCATGCCGCCGCTTGCGGACCAGCTTCGACGGTTGATAGGTGCGCTTCACAGCCGCTTCTCCGATGATGCCCGGCGTCCCGCGCAAGCACGGGTACGGGCGCCCCACCGGGTGCCCGTCGCAGGCGGCGGCTTATACGGGGGCGGTCTGGGGCCGTCAATCGCACGACGCTGCCTGTCGCGGGTAATCGCATCATTCGTCTCTTCGTCGGCCTCGCGATAGGCCGGCCCGCACCACCGCCTCAACCCGCAGCACCGCATCACCCCACACCACCGCCTCACCCCACACCACCGCCCCACATTGTCATGCGACAGATCGCCGAAAAGCACTACATGCTCCCGCCATGCGCTCATTCCGCCGATTCTGGCCGCTCGGCCTGTTGCTTGCTGCAATCATCGCCGCCTGGGCCAGCGGGCTGGCCCAGCAGATCAGCTGGGCCTCTCTGGCACGCAACCAGGCGCGCTGAGCGCCTGGGTCGCAACCCACCCCGTTGTGGCGCCAGCACTTTACGTCGCCATCTACGCCCTCGCCGTCGCCCTATCCGCTGCCCGAATCAGCCGTGCTGACCGTGGCGGGCGGCCTGCTGTTCGGCACCCTGTTCGGCGGGGCACTGGCGGTCGTCGGGTCCACAATTGGCGCCCATCGCCCTGTTCCTAGCCGTGCGCTACCATCTGGCCGACGCGATCGCTGCCCGCGGCGGCCGGTTCCTCGACCGCATCCGGCCCCGGCTGGAACACAACGGGTTCAGCTACCTGCTGGCGATCCGGCTGCTGCCCGCCTTCCCGTTCTGGCTGGTCAACCTCGCCGCCGGCTTAAGCGGCATGCGCCTGTTGCCCTATGCCGCCGCCACCGTGATCGGGATCATGCCGGCAACCTTCGTCTACGCCTCGATCGGCTCCGGCATCGGCGAAGTACTGGCGACCGGCGGCACGCCCAATCTCGCAGTGATCTTCGCGCCGCACATCCTGGGCCCGCTGATCGCCCTGGCCGCACTTTCGCTGCTGCCGGTCGCCTGGCGGCATTGGAAACGCTCCGATGCCTGAGTTCGACCTGGCGGTGATCGGCGCCGGCGCGGCCGGCCTGTCGGTCACCGCGGTCGCCGCGCAACTCGGCCTGCGCGTCGCCCTGATCGAGCGCGACCGCATGGGCGGCGACTGCCTCAACTTCGGCTGCGTGCCGAGCAAGGCGCTGCTCGCCGCCTCCCATGCCGCGCAGGCGGCCGCGAGGCGCCGCACGGTTCGGCCTGCGCCTGCCCGAACCGGACATCGACTGGGCCGCCGTCCAGGCCCACGTCCACGGCGTCATCGCCAGCATCGCGCCAACCGATTCCGAAGCCAGGTTCCGCGCCCTCGGCGCCACCGTGCTGCGCGGCGAGGCACGCTTCGTGGCGCCCGACGCGCTGACGGTGGACGGCACGGCGGCTCACCGCCCGCCGCATCGTCATCGCTGCCGGCAGCACCGCCGTCATCCCGCCAATCCCCGGGCTGGAGCGGCGTCCCCTACCTCACCAACACCACGCATCTTCGACACGGCCGAACGCCCGGACCATCTGCTGATCCTGGGCGGCGGTCCCATCGGCCTGGAGATGGCCGACGCTTTCGCGGGTCTCGGCTGCCGCGTCACGCGTGCGTCGAGGCCGCCACCATCGCCGGCAAGGAAGACCCCGAACTGGTCGCCGGACTGCGCGACGCCCTGTCCGCGCGCGGCATCACCCTGCTGGAAGGCGCGCACGGTGGCGGCGGTCGAGCCAGGGCCCATCCTCGTCCTCGACGATGGGCGAACGATCGCCGGCAGCCATCTGCTGGTCGCGGTCGGCCGGCGGCCCAACCTGGATGCGCTCGATCTGCCCGCCGGCAACGTGCGGACCAGCCCCGCCGGCATCGCCACCGACAGCGGCCTGCGCAGCCTGACCAACCGCCGCGTCTTCGCCGTGGGCGACATCGCCGACCCGCAGGGCATCGGTCCGCGCGCCTTCACCCATGTCGGCTCGTACCATGCCGGCATCGTCATCCGCCGCGCGCTGTTCCGCCTGCCGGCACGCCTCGAACTATGCCGCCCTGCCCCGTGTCACCTACACCAACCCCGAACTCGCCCAGGCCGGCTTGACCGAGGCCGAAGCCCGCGCCGCTGGTCACGATATACAAATCCTGCGCTGGCCGCTCGCCGACAACGATCGCGCGATCGCCGAACGCGACACCGTCGGCCTGGTCAAACTCGTCGTCGCCGGCAACCGCGTGCTGGGCGCCGGCATCCTGGCGCCAAATGCCGGCGAGATGATCGGCCTGTGGGCGCTGGCCATCGCGCAGCGCGTAAAACTCAGCGCGCTGGCATCGCTGATCGTCCCCTACCCGACCCGCTCGGAGGCCGGCAAGCGCGCCGCCGCGAGCTTTTTCGCCCCAAGCCTGTTCGCGCCGCGCACGAAGTCGTTGGTCCGGCTGCTGGCACGGTTGCCGTGAGCAGTGCTTTCGCCCACTTTGCAGCCATGACGGAATGCGTCCGCGAAGGTGCCGCGCGTCAGGCCGCGACAGAGCCTGTCAGGTCGCCTTTGGCTGCTGACAACGCTCGCCGTACTGCTCAGCGAAATCGTCGTCTTCCTGCCCTACGTCGCGCACGAACGCACCAACTGGTTGCTCGGCCGCGTGGAGGATGCCTCGATTGCAATCCTCTCTGCCGCCGGCAGTCCGCTGGACGCGGCGAAGCGCGACGAATTGCTGCGGCTATCCGGCACCGAGGCAATCCGTATGATCGGCGCGGACGGCACGGATCGTCACGGTCGGCGATGTCGCGGCCGCGCCGCGCAGGCCACGATCGATCTGCGGCAAGAGGATCAGTTCACCAGGATCCGCCGCGCGCTGCGTGCCATCATCGTCGCGCGAGGATCGGCTGGTCCGCGTGACCGCTAACAGCCCGTACCGTCCGGGCAAGCGAAGTGCAGGTGCTGCTGCATGAACAGGGCCTGAGCCGCGCGCTGCGCCAATTCGCCGGAGATTTTGCCGTCCTGGCCTTGCTGATCGCTGGGGTGACCGGCGGGCTGGTCTATCTCGCCGTGCTGATCCTGCTGGTGCGGCCGATGCGCCAGATCACCCGCAGCATCGTCGCCTTCCGCGCCAACCCCGAGCACACGCCGCCGCTCGATCCCGGCAATGTAACGGTGCTGCCGAATGACGAGATGGCCGTGGCGGGCCGCGAACTGGCCGCCATGCAACAGGAATTGCGCGCCGCCCTCTGGCGCAACGCGAGGCTCGCCGCCCTCGGCACCGTTGTCGCCAAGGTGAGCCACGACCTGCGCGGCATCCTGACGCCGGCGCTGCTGACCGCGGAGCGGCTGCAGATGAACGCCGATGTCAAAGTGCAGCGCGCGGGCGAGACCTTGATGCTCGCCGTCGACCGCGCCACCGATCTCGTGCGGAGCACGCTGGACTACGCGCGCGAGGGTCCACCGCCACTGGAACTCGCCCCGGTCGAGTTGGCGCGCCTGGTGAATGAAGCGGCCGAAACGGCACGGCCCGCCAACCGAACCTTCGTGCTGGACAACGCAATCGATCTCGCGGTCCTGGTGCGGGCGGACCGCATCCAGTTGTTCCGCGTGCTGGTGAACCTGCTGAAGAATGCCGCCGAAGCCGGCGCGAACGGCGCGCGGATCACCGCCGATCAGCCCGGCCCGACCGTGGTGATCGAAATCGCTGATAACGGCCCGGGTCTGCCCCAGGCAGTCCGCGCAGAGCTGTTCCGTCCGTTTGCCAGCAGTGGCCGGCGCGGTGGCACCGGGCTCGGCCTGGCCATCGCGCGCGATCTGATGGTCGCGCATGGTGGCGGCATCGAACTGGTCACGACCGGCGAAACCGGCACGATATTCCGCCTGAGCCTGCGGGCGGCCGAACCGCCGGCCACGCAATCCCCGGCACAACAGGGCGGTGCGCGCATTGCTCCCGCTGCGTCGGCAGACGTATAGGACGCGGATGCAACGGATCAGACGGGAGGCGGACGTGGCATTAAATGGATGGCTCGTGCTCGCAGCGACCTGCGCGGTCGGCATTGTTGGCCTGCTGCTGGCCGCGTCGGATAGTGCCGGCTCCGCATCATGCGTCGGTTTCGGCCTGTTTCTCGTCGCGGTCGCGCTACGCGTTCGTGCTGATCAAGCGGCACTTCGACCGCGTCGACCAGTTGCGCCACTGATATGGCCCGCACCGCGGCAGTCTGGGATCCGGCACAATATCTGCGATTCGCCAACGAGCGGCTGCGTCCCGCGCTCGATCTGCTGGCGCAGGTGCCGCTGGACGCGCCGGCGCACGTGGTCGATCTGGGATGCGGCGCGGGCAACGTTACCGCGATCTTGCAGCAGCGCTATCCCGCGGCCGAGGTGGTGGGCGTCGACAACTCCGCGTCGATGCTGGACAAGGCGCGCGCCGCGACGCCGGATTGCCGGTTCGAACAGGCCGACTTCTTCCAGTGGCAGCCGCGCGCGGCGCCGGATCTGATCTACTCGAATGCCGCGCTGCATTGGGTAGACCGCCATCCGGTGCTGTTTCCCCGCCTGCTGTCGCTGCTCGCACCGACCGGCGTGCTGGCCGTGCAGATGCCGATGATGCACGACACGCCCTTGCGCAGGCTGCCGCTGGAGATCGCCGTGTCAGGCCCCTGGGCGGAGCATCTGCGTGGCATCGTGTCCGCCCCCGACGTGCTGTCACCGGTGGAATACTGGGACCTGCTGCGCCCGCATGTCGCGTCGCTGGACATATGGCAGACTACCTACATGCACGTGCTGTCCGGTGAGCACGCGGTGATGGAATGGGCATCCGGCAGCAGCCTGCGCCCATTTCTCGACAAGCTGCCGCAGGAGCAGAAGCGAGCGTTCGCGCAGGCATACTCCGAAGCCACGCGGCCGCATTATCCGCGCCGTCCCGACGGCACCACACTGCTGCCGTTCCAGCGGCTGTTCATGGTGGCGCGGAAGGCGTGAGACATGCCGACTGAATTCCGCCTCGCAGACGCGTCCACCTAATATCCTGTTCATCATGGCTGACGACCTCGGCTATGCCGATCTCGGCTGCTACGGACGGCGCGAGCTGTCCACGCCGAACATCGATCGCATCGCTGAACGCGGCGTGCAACTGCGCCATGCCTACGCCAACTCGGCGGTCTGTTCGGCGACGCGTCTCGCCCTGATCACCGGTCGCTATCAGTATCGCCTGCCGCTTGGTCTCGAAGAACCGCTGGCCGGCAAGCCCGATGTCGGACTGCCACCGGAACATCCGACCCTGCCATCGCTGCTGCAACAGGTCGGATACCGGACCAGCCTGGTGGGCAAATGGCATCTCGGGATGCCGCCGACATTCGGCCCGTCACGCAGCGGCTATGACCGGTTTTTCGGCATTCGCAGTGGCGCGGTGGACTACTACACGCACGAAAACCCACGCGGGGATCACGATCTTTGGGAAGGCGACGATCCGGTCAGGTGCCATGGCTACCTGACCGGCATTCTCGGCGACCGTGCCGTCGATACGGTGAACGATTACGCCGCCGGCGGACAGCCCTTCCTGCTGAGCCTGCATTTCAACGCGCCGCACTGGCCATGGGAAGCACCAGGCGACACCGCCGAATCCGAACGTCTGCGCGGCAGCAACCTGCGCCATTTCGACGGCGGCACCCAGCGCACGTATTACCGCATGATTGCGGCGATGGATCTCCAGATCGGCCGCGTGCTGCAAGCCTTGGAAGCGAACGGCCTGTCCGACAACACCATCGTCATATTCACCAGCGACAATGGCGGCGAGCGGTTCTCCGATACCTGGCCATTCACTGGTGTGAAGACCGAGCTGCTGGAAGGCGGCCTTCGCGTTCCGGCAGTGATCTGTTGGCCGGCGCGCATCCCCGCGGGCCAGATCAGCGATCAGGTGACGATAACGATGGACTGGTTCGCAACACTGCTGGCGGCGGCCGGCACCGCGCCGCACAGCGACTATCCTTCCGATGGCATGGATCTGCTGCCGATACTGACCCGACACCGCGATCCAGTTCGTCGAAAACTGTTCTGGCGCTACAAGACGAACGCGCAGCGCGCCGTCCGCGATGGCGATTTCAAGTATCTCACGATTCAGGGAAATACGTTTCTGTTCGACGTGGTCAGCGATCCGAGGGAACGCGCCAACCTGAAAGCGCGCCACAAGGAAATGTTCGACCGCATGGTGGCGGATTGGGACGCCTGGAACATGACGATGCTGCCGCAGATTCCAGACAGCTTCGGCGAGACTTACACGGCGGCGCAACTGGCTGACCACATCGGCGCACGGTAGAATTAGCGTCGCGACTGTTCAGCATTCCCAACGGCTCACCAGCTTCAGCCGCGCCATCTGTCCGCGGCACAAAATGACGACGGCACGCTGACGGAACCGCGCGGCAAGTCGGATAATCGGCCGAGGGTCCCCGGCCACCAGCAGCATTGCCTCGTGCCAGCGATGCAGCGAACCCGACGCATCGAGCACCACGAACCGATGCAGACACTGGCGCAACCGCCGCTGCATGCGCTGGTTCCAGCCTGCCGGCATGCGCCGCGACAACGGATTCCACGCGGTGACAAAGACCGCAACACGGGCATCGATCGCCGCGAAAAACACCTCCGGCACCCGCCGCGCGACACGCACCACAATCCCGGCGGCCAGGTAATCGGTCTGCCGATACGCACGCAGCAGTCGCGCCGGGATTGCCCGCTCAGACAAACGGCATTGATCGCTGACTCCGCGCGCAAATTCCGCCTCCTCCATTTGCCGCAACATGCAGGGGGAGGCGCGCGCATCGCACCAACGGTGGGCGCGCCGAACCCTCTCCCAATCCCCTCCCGCAACGGCAGTGCGATGCGCAGAAATCTCCCTGCGCATGTCACGTGTCCTTATGCCCATGCGGCTACGCCCGGCCACCGCAGTTGCATCGACGCCGTTCCGAGTACGTCGATGATGTCGCCATCCGGTGCCAGACCCCGAGCAATGTGCTGCTCATGGCGCGCGCTCCGATGGCGGAGACGATTGCACCCCGCAAGCGCAGACCACAGGGAGACGCCCGCACGCAGCACTACACCCTCGTGCGCGCCTCACTGAACTCGGCGTCGCGGTGCACGTGCACCGACATCAGCAACCCGAAGCCGATCATCACGGTGATCATCGCCGATCCGCCGTGCGAGACCAGCGGCAGCGGCACGCCACCCACCGGGATCACGCCCATCACCATGGCGATGTTGACGAACACATACAGGAAAAAATTGGTGGCGATGCCGAACGCCACCAGCCGGCCGAACTGGTGGCGGCAGCGCAGCCCGATCGCCATGCCGCCGAGCATGATCAGGCACAGCAGCGCCATCAGCGCCACGCCGCCGACGAAGCCGAACTCCTCGCCGATCATGGTGAAGATGAAGTCGGTCTGCTTCTCCGGCAGGAAATCCAGATGCCCCTGCGTGCCTTGCAGGAACCCTTGGCCCCACATGCCGCCCGAACCCAACGCGATCTTCGACTGGATGATGTTGTAGCCGGCGCCCAGGGGATCGCTCGCGGGATTGAGGAACGTGTCGATCCGTGCCCGCTGGTAGTCGTGCAGATGGGAATACAGCGATGCGCGCCGCGAACGGGATCGGCAGCAGCACCAGCACGAACTTCCACCATCGCACGCCGGCTGCGAAGAACATCGCGGCGCCCAGCGCCGCGGTGATCACAGCGGTGCCGAGGTTGGGCTCCTTCACGATCAGCCCCACCGGCACCAGCACGGCGATCAGCGGCGGGATCAGGAACAGCGGATTGCCGATCCGCTCCCACGACGCCCGGTGGAACCACGACGCCAGCGCCAGCACCAGCGCGATCTTCATCAGCTCGGACGGCTGGATCTGCAAGCCGCCGAACTCGATCCAGCGTTGCGCGCCCTTGCCGATATGCCCGTAGCGCGCCACCACCACCAGCAGCCCCAGCGCCACAAAATAACTCGGCCACGCCAGCCGCGCGATAAAGCGGATATCGACCATGGCGATGCCGATCATCAGCACCAGACCGGTGGCAAACCGCAGCACATGGCGCGTGGCGTACGGTTCCGCGCGCCGCCCGCGGCACTGTACAGCGCGACGTAGCCAACCGCCGCCAGCTTGCACAGCAACATCACGTACAGCCAGTTGATCTGCCAGAGCTTGGTGCCAAGGTCGAACGAGGTCTCCCGCCACAGCCGCCCTTCCCTCATCGCGAGGTCTCGCGGTCGGCGACCTGGGCGCCCGGCAACACGTCGCGCCCGCCAGGATCGCGCCGCAACGTGTCGGTCATGATGTCGCGCGCGATCGGCCCGGCCATGGCGGCACCCGCGTTGCCATGCTCCACCACGACCGACAACGCATAGCGCGGCGCGTCGTACGGCGCAAAGGCGACGAACAGCGCATGCGGGCGGTACTCCCATGGCAGCTTCGCGCTGTCGAAATTGCCCTGTTCGCGCTGCTCGCGCGACACGCGCCGCACCTGCGACGAACCGGTCTTGCCGGCCATCTGCCAGCGCGGATCGGTCAGCCTGGCCTGGGGCGCGGTGCCGCCCGGTTCATTCACCACCGCCCACATGCCCTCGCGGACGATGTGCAGAAAGCGTTGGGACAGATCGAGTGCCGGCCAGTCCTCCGGCTGCGATCCGGGCTGCATCTCGCCGGCCAGCTTGCGCGTCAGATGCGGCTCCACCTTGCGGCCGGTCGCGACCCGCGCCGCGTAGGTCGCGAGCTGCAATGGCGACACCTGGATGTAGCCCTGGCCGATGCCCGCAACGACGGTGTCGCCAAGGTTCCACGCGTGGCCCTCGCCGATGCGCCATTCGCGTGTCGGGATCAAGCCGTTGCGGACGCCAGGCAGATCGATATCCAGTTCCGTTCCCAACCCGAAGCGATGCGCCATCGCCGCGATGCGGTCGATGCCCGTGCGCCTGGCGGTCTCATAAAAGAACACGTCGCAACTGTTCTTCAGGCCGCCGCGCAGATCCAGCGTGCCGTGGCCGCCCTTGCGCCAGCAATGGAACCGCGCGTTGCCCAGGTCGAAGTAGCCCGGACAATTCACGGTATCGCCCGGCGTGATGACTTGGACTCCAGAGCCGCCATCGCCACCGCCATCTTGAACGTCGAGCCAGGCGCATACAGGCCCGCCGTCGCGCGATTGACCAGCGGCGTGCGCTTGTCCTGCGCCCAATCGGCCCACTGCGCCTGCGACACGCCGGAATTGAACAGCGAGGGATCGAACGATGGGTTGGTTGCCATCGCCAGCACCTCGCCATTGCGGCAATCGAGCACCACGGCACTCGCGGACTGATCACCAAGATGGCCCAGCACCGCCTGCTGCAAGTCGGTATCGAGGGCCAGGCCGATTTCCTCGCCCGGCACGCCGTCCTGGCGGTCCAACTCGCGAATCACCCTGCCGAGCGCGTTCACTTCAAGCTGCACCGCGCCGGCGCGGCCACGCAGGTCGAGGTCGTACTGCTTCTCCAGCCCGGCGCGGCCAACCCGGATGCCGGGCAGCGCCAAAGCCGGGTCGTCAGCGACATCCGCCTCGGTCGGGGGCGCCACGTAGCCCACCACATGCGCCAACTGTTCGCCGAACGGATACATCCGCGTCGTGCCGACATCGACCAGAATGCCGGGCAGATCAGGCGCGTTCACCTCGATCGCCGCCATGTCGTCCCAGTTCAGGAATTCGCGCACCATGCACCGGGATGAAGCGGCGATGGCGGCGCACTTCACGGTCGATGCGCGCGCGTTCAGCATCGCCCAGCGGCACGATGCGGGCGAAGCTGTCGAGCGTCGCCGCCACGTCCGTGGTCTGTTCGGCGATCAGCAGATGCGCGCCAGTTGAGCTTGTTGCCGCCCACCACGGTGCCGAACCGGTCAAGGATGCGTCCGCGCGGTGGCGCGATCAGCCGCGCGCTGACCCGGTTCTCCTCGGCCAGCGTGGCGTAGCGCGCGCCCTCCACCACCTGCACCTGGTAAAGCCGCGCCGCCAGGCCGCCCAGCAGCGCCACCTGGCCGCCCATCATCAGCAGGGCGCGGCGGGTGAACACACCGGTGCGGCGCGTGTCACGTTTCATGGCATCCGCCGGCGTCTGTCGGTGTAATGGCTCGCCCCTCGCCCTGGTGGCAGGAGGCAGGAGGAGAAGCATGTCCATTCGCCGACCATGGACGTGTGGCACCCTTCCCCTACCTCCTGCCGCAAGGCGTGGGGCAAGATTGCGTCTACGCTGCACCACCATCTCAGGCGCGCTCCGGATCGGCGACGGTACGATGCGCCTTGATGAACAGGATCGCGAGCGCCGGATACAGCGCGGTGGTCAGCACCGCCTGGAACAACGCCGGAGCAGCCGGCAGCAGACGGAAGGTCAGCGCGGCCGTCAGAACCCAGCAGAGCGCGGCGGCGCCAGCGGAAAATCCGGCGAACGCCAGCCAGACCGGCAAAAAGCCCTGGCGCGTCAGCACACGGCGCCAGCGCAACGCCAGGCCATGCACAACCAGCAAGGTCAGCACCCCCACCCCGAGCGGCAGATAGCCCAGCAGGTCGAACAGCAGGCCGATCATGAAAACCACCAGCGGCGGCATCGCGGCCGGCCGGAACAGCGACCAGAAATACACGCAGGCAAGCGTCACCGCCGGCAGCAGCGCGGACTGATCGGCGATGCCAAGCGGCGTCTGGGTCAGCAGCATCAGCAGGATGGTGCAGGTCGCAGGAAACGCGCAGCGCGCGGCGATGTCGAGTTGCCGGCCCAGCGTGGCACGCGGTCGGATGCCAGGGATCTGGTCGCTGCGCGCCATCAGTGGTCCCACCGTTCCGGCGGATGGCTGGCGGCCTCCGGCGCCACGACGCCGCCCAGCCCGTAGTCGAAGATTCGCACCACCTCCAGGCGGTCCAGCATCGCCGCCGGCACCACCTCGGGCACGTTGGCGCTGGTGAAATGCACGATGCCGATCGGCAGATTGGCCGGGAACGCGCTCGCCTCGGCGCTGGTGACCACCCGCTCGCCTTCCTGCGGCATGGTGCCTTCCGGCCAGTACATCAGCCGCGGCCGCGGGCCGTTGGTGCCAACCAGGATGGCATGCGCGCGGGAGTTCTCCAGGATCACCGGAATGCGGCTGTTGAGGTCGGTGATCAGCAGCACCCGCGCGGTGCGCGCGCCCACCTCGGTGACGCGGCCGACCAGACCGCGTTCGTCCAGCGCGATCTCGCCCTTGCGGATGGCGTGGTTCGGCCCGACCGACAGCAGCACCGCCTTGGCGTAGACACCACCGGCATCGGCCACCACGCGGGCGGTGACGTAGGACGGCGCCGGGTCGGGGATCCAATGGAGATTGGCCTTGAGCCGCTGGTTCTCCGCGTCCAGCGCCAACGCGACCGACTGCCAGCGGCGCAGGCGCTCGTTCTCCTCGCGCAGCCGCGCATTGTCGGCGCGGATGTGCCCACAGATCGGTCGCGTCGGCGATGCTGTCGCGCACGCCGGCGAGCGGTTCGGCCAGCGCGACGTAGATCGGCGCCAGCGCGTCGGCCAGCGCCATGCGCGCCTTCTCGGCAATCACCGTGTCGGCCTTGCCGAGCAGCATGAGCCCGAATGCCGCCGCGATCAGCACGGGCAGCGTCAGTTTCGCCAGCGCCTGGCGGGCCTGGATGGAGAGACGGATCATGGCGGCGGCACGTTACGCCGACCGCCGTGCGCGCGCGACGGCTGCGGCGCAACACTCAGTGAGAAAATGTCGGACCGCGCGCCATGGTGGTTGTGCCTGCATGGCGCGGCCAGGGCGAAGGTCTGCACGCATCCATTGCGGAAGCCATGCTTCCGGAGAACGCCTGGTGAAATTTGCCGCCACCACGATCAGCGCCGCGCGTAGCGATATTCAGTTGGTGCGGGAGCCGGACCGCATCGGTTGTCGGCACCCGAGATCGTTGCGGTGTCGGCGATCGAAACACTGGAAGCACTCGGCGCGGCACCAGAAGGCAACACCGAACGGCAACAGAAACTCCGCCATGTCGCAAGCCATGCCTGGACCGCGCGGATCATCGCCCCTGCAGCCAACCGCGCGGCCTCGATGATGGGCTGCTGAAAACAGCCAGGCTCGCCGAAGGGGATTTCGCGAGGCTGCAATGCGTGGCTGCTTGACTTGCGGCAGGCGCCAGACGCATCAAGCCGTCGGTGGCGGCCCGTAACAAGAAATGCCGACCACGCCAACCGTAACAATCCAAGGGAGTGACACGTCCATGCAGCTATCCCGCCGCGGCCTTCTCGGCACCGCCGCCGCCCTCAGCACCGCGCCGCTCATCCGCGCCCGTGCCCAGACGAAGCCGACCATCAGCGTTGGTGTGCTGACCGATCTGTCGGGCACCTATCGCGATAACACGGGGCCAACCTCGGTGGCCTGCTCGCAGCAGGCCATCGCCGAATTCGGCTCGTCGCACGGCTTCGAAGTGGCGTTCCGCTCGGCAGACCACCAGAACAAGCCGGATGTCGCCGCGTCGATGGCACGGCAGTGGTTCGACCAGGGGGTCGATGCGATCATCGATGTGCCGACCTCCTCCGTGGCACTCGCCGTCTCGCAGGTGGCGAAGGAAAAAGACAAGATCCTGCTCGATGCCAGCGCCGCCGCGATGGAGGTCACCGCGGACCAGTGCAGCCCCAACACCATCGTCTGGAGCTTCGATACATATGAGAAGGCGCACTCCACCGGTGGGGCGCTGGTGAAGCAGGGCAAGACGATCTGGACATTCGTCACGGCGGACTACGTGTTCGGCCACTCGCTGGAAGAGCAGACCGCCGCGGTGGTCAAGTCGATGGGCGGGCAGGTCAAGGGCGCGGTCCGCTACCCGTTCCCGGAAACCACCGACTTCTCGGCGTTCCTGCAACAGGCGATGGCAAGCGGCGCGCAGGTGCTGGGCCTCGCCAACGCCGGTTCCGACACCGTCAACTGCGTCAAGCAGGCGCATGAGTTCGGGCTGAACAAGCGGATGACGATCGCGCCGCTGATCATGTTCCTGCAGGACGTGCACTCGATCGGCATCGACACCGCGCAGGGCCTGATCACCAGCGAAACGTTCTATTGGAACATGAACGACCGTACGCGGGCGTTCACCAAGCGCGTGCTGCCCAGGACGCCGAACAACTATCCCAGCCAGGCACATGCCAGCGCCTATGCGATCACGCTGCATTACCTGAAGACGGTCAGCGGCAATGGGCGGCGCTGCGGCGAAAAAGAGCGGCCGGACGACCGTTGCGAAGATGAAATCGATCCCGACCGAGGATGATGCGTTCGGCAAGGGCAGCATCCGCGCCGACGGCCGCGGGGAGTTCCCGAGCTATCTGTTGCAGGTCAAGACGCCGGCCGAGAGCAAGAGCGAGTGGGATATTTACAACGTTCTCGCCACCACGCCCGCCTCCGGCGTACTGCATCCGCTGCTCGACAAGTGCAAATTCCCGACGACGGTGTGATCGGCGATCCGTTACCACACGTCGACGCCATGGACACTTGAATCGCCTGCCACGTCATGCTGACGACGCATGCCCCGGCCTTCGCCTGACGAGGGCCGGGGAGTCAGCATCGGCGTCTGTCCTTGCTGGGATCAGCGAACGCTTAGCGGTTAAATTCTGACGCTTGATACCGCGCTATAGGCCCTCCGGGTACGATGGGGAGTTATCTGAGTCGCGCAAGCCAGATGGTGTGACGGCCGCAGTTTGCATCTTCGACCACGTGTGCCATTACCTCGAAGCCGTTCCGGTCGAGTCAGAGTACCGTACTCGGCACTATCCAGGCTCGCATGGTACAGCGGCTCACGCTGGTAGGTGCCTATCGCTTCACCGTGCGATGGCCCGCTCGTGAACATCAGCGCGGCACGCGGCGCGGCATGCTTGCGGAAAACCGGAAACATCTGGCGCTGATCATCGGGTCGCAAGTGAAAAAAGCTGTCCCAGGCGAGAACCCCATTGAAGCTGCAGCCCAGCGACAAAGCCCGCATATCTGCGACGTGCCAGTCCCGATGCGGGAAATGGCCCTTGCACATCGCGATCATCTCGGGTGACGAGTCGACGCCAGTTACGTCGCATCCTTGCTCGATGAGGTACCGAGCGATGGGTTCACCGATTCCGCATCCGATGTCGAGCACGGTGCCACACGGCGGCATGAGACGACGGAATCGTTCGAGCCATGCCGTCTCGAACAGGCGATTGCCTCGATCGTGTGCCCAGGCGCGAGCATGCCGCTGATACAGTTCGATGATGCGCTCGGCTTCGGCGGTCATGGCCATCACCCTGACGCACAGGCCGCGCACGAGCAACAACGACCGCTTAGTGTTGCAAGCGGTTATCGCCGGCGGGCATCAAGCGTCAGATTCTATCCACTGGATGCCGGACCCTGCTCCGCTTGGAGCATCCAGCGCTCGGGGCGTGCTCCGCGTCGGAATGGCGGCAGAGTAGCGGTCGACGGATCATGCCCGGGACGCTTGGTATTATATGGCTCACGGCCGGGGCGGCATTGCGCCGCCAGGGATGCTATTCCGCTGCTGTCATCGCCGGCATGACGTCATCGTTGTCGACGCCGCGCGACACGCTGTTGCCGCCGTATTTGTCGACCCATTGCTGGCCGAGCCGTGCGGCCTCCGCCGGGGTCAGCCACGACCATTCCGCGCCACGCGCGCGGATCGCCACCCAGACGGTCTCACCCTGGACGACGCGTTCCTCGACTGAATATGCACTGACCGCCTCAGACATTACGTATGGCTTTCTCAATAGTTACAAAAATGTCGTAACGCGGAAATTTCCTGTTGGGGAAAAGAAAGATTTGCGTTCCGGGTTCAGGGCTCAGTCCCAAAGCGCGCGGACCATAGCCACTTGCGAATGGAGTCGCCACGAAAATGCCGCATTCGACCTTCGCCGGATCTGAATGCCGACCCTATGTTGCGCGAGTACCGCAGCAACCGGCTGCAAAGGGAGAATACTATGGTTTGGACCGATCAGGTGGCGGTGGTGACGGGTGCGGCGCGCGGCATCGGCCGAGCGGTCGCGCGGCTGCTTGCCCGCCACGGTGCCGCGGTTTGCGTGAACTATGTGGCGCGCGCCGATGCCGCGGAGTCACTGGTGCAAGAAATCCGTAACGCGGGCGGCCGCGCAATCGCGCATGGCGCCGATGTTGCCGATCCATCGCAGGTTGCAGCGATGATAGATCGTGCCACCAGCGAACTGGGACCGATCAGCATCCTGGTCAACAATGCCGGGGTATCGTTGCAGGCAACGCTGGAAACCTACGATGCGGCGGCGATGGATCGAATGCGTCGGATCAACGTCGACGGCGTCATCCATACGATACGCGCAACCATGGCGGGCATGCGGGAGCGCGGCTACGGACGGGTGGTGAACGTGACATCGATCGCCGCCATCGGCACCGCGCTGCCGGGCAACGCCTTCTATGCCGCGACCAAAGCCGAAGTGGCGATATTGACCAAGCGGTTTGCCATGGAACTTGGACCACTCGGCATCACGGTGAACGCGGTCGCCCCAGGGTTCATCCACACGGAGATGGCGCAGAACCGACACACCGAGGCGGAGTGGCAGGCTATTGCGCGCCGCCTGTCGGAACGCGCGATGATGGGTCGCATCGGCGAACCGGAGGACATCGCCAACGCCGTGGCATTTTTTGCCGCGCCCGACTCCGGGTGGGTGACCGGCCAGATGCTGGCGGTCGACGGCGGCCGGATGGATTACATCGTCGCCGGGTAGCGCGACGCTCCAGCGGCACACCCTTCGACAATCGGTCGGCAGTCACGCCGCTGGTGATCGCGTGGCGTCTCGACGCACTTGTCGCCGCGGAATCGCGTTGATCAGGTAAGTGGCGTTTGCCGCGATCACTCCGCCGCCTGCTGAGCCTCCGCCACCAACCGAGCCGCCTCGGCCCCGCGCACCTTGGCGATGTCGTCCTGATACTTCAGCAGAACGCCGAGCGTGTCATCGACCGCCTGCGGCGCCAGTTCCTTCTGGTTCAGATAGGTCAGCGCCTGCGCCCAGTCGATCGTTTCCGCCACGCCGGGCAGCTTGAACAGGTCCTCGCCGCGCAACCGCTGCACGAACTCCACCACCTGTGCCGACAGCGCCGCCGGCACATCCGGCGCCTTCGCAGCCAGGATGGCACGCTCGCGCTCCGCGTTCGGATAGTCCACCCAGTGATACAGGCAGCGTCGGCGGATCGCGTCGTGCACCTCGCGCGTGCGGTTCGAGGTGATCACCACCGCCGGCAGTGTCGTCGCGCGCACCGTGCCGAATTCCGGCACGGTGACCTGGAAATCCGCCAGCAGTTCAAGCAGAAACGCCTCGAACGGTTCGTCGGCGCGATCGAGTTCATCGATCAGCAGCACCGCCGGCGGCAGGTCCGGATCGATCGCCGACAGCAGCGGCCGGGCCAGCAGATATTTGCGCGTGTAGATGTCGCTCGACAGTTCCCCCGGGTCGGTTTGCCCGGCCGCCTCTGCCAGACGGATCGCCATCAGCTGACGGGCATGGTCCCACTCGTAGGCCGCGGCCGACAGATCCATTCCGTCATAGCATTGCAGCCGCACCAGCCGGCGGCCGAGTCCGGCGGCCAGCACTTTGGCGATCTCGGTCTTGCCGGTGCCAGGCTCGCCTTCCAGGAACAGCGGACGGCGCATGGCGAGCGCCAGATGCACCGTGGTCGCCAACTCCAGATCCGCGATGTAACCCTGATCGGCGAGCAGTTTCGCCGTGTCGGCGACGGTCGCAGGCAGTGCGGCCACTAGATCAGGCTTCCCAGGATCAGGATCAGGATGAACAGGTATATCACGCCGCCGATCCAGGCGACGATCGGCAGTCCGAACGGCTCACGCGGCACCAGGGCGAACGGGCTGATCGTCGCGGGCGGCGGCAGATGCACGGGTCGCACTTCCAGCGGCATGGCGGTCACGGCGACCGGTTCCCCTCCGACCAGTCCCACGACGATCGGTTCCCCCACGACCGGTTCCACGACAACGGCGGCTGCCGGTGGCGCGACATGGGCACTGAACCGGTCGAAGAAGGCGTCGGCCATCTGCTTGGCGCTGGCATCGATCAGCCGCGCGCCGAGTTGGGCGATCTTGCCGCCGACCTGCGCGTTCACCTCGTAGCGCAGCAGCGTGCCGCCATCGGCATCGTCCAGCCGCACCTTTGCGCCGCCCTTGGCAAAGCCGGCCACGCCGCCCTGGCCCTCGCCACTGATCGTGTAGCTGGTTGGCGGCTCGATGTCGGTCAGGTGGACAGTGCCGGTGAATCGCGCCGAGATCGGGCCGATCTTCACCGCCACGGTCGCCCTCATGTCGGTGTCGGAAAACTTCTCCAGGCTTTCACACCCCGGGATGCTGACCTTGAGCACCTCTGGGTCATTGAGCGCCTGCCATACGGCGTTGCGCGGCGCGGCGATGCGCCGCTCGCCTGTCATGTCCATTCGACTGGTTCCCGTTGTGCGGGCCGGACGTTACTTGCAGGGTGGGGGGCATGCAACCAAGCGCGCCGGCTCTGGAGTGGGGCTTCCCGTTCCTTGGGATGCTCGCCTCCATCGTCCTGTTTCCCATGCTGGCGCCGCGTTTCCCTCACCCGCCCATCGGTTCCGCCCCATCGCCCGCAGCGTCGTCCATCGCCCGTAGCGGCGTGCTGCCGGCCAATGCCTCGGGGGCACTCAAGCCGCTCGGCAATCCGCCGCGGTCTGCCGGCCTGATGCCGCCGGCGCCCTGGGATTCACTAATGGGGATTCACGAATGAGTCGCCAGCAGCGTCGCCACCTGCGAAGCAACGGATGACGCAGACACGCCCAATGAAGCCACGCTCCCGGCGGTTGCGATGTGTCCGACACCCGGCACGAACGTCACGCTGAACAGGTCGGTGGCGGTCATGTGCTGCGCATCCGTCGCAATCACCTCCAGTGCCATGGTTCCGGTTGCTGCGGTCGGGACGGTTCCGGACAATTCGTTCGTGGTGGGATTGAAGCTCAACCAGGATGTCGCATTCGATCCGCTCTCTTGGTACGCGGCGAATGTCATCTTCAAGCCGAGTGCGTCGGTAAAGGTATTCGCCGGCAGCACCAGATCGACATGCTGCCCCGCTGCCCACGTCTGATTCGGGGTCGGCGTCGACACTTTGATGCCAGCCTGGATGATCGCCGCGACTGGCGGCTGCACAGTGACGGTAAAGCTCTCCGACGTCGCAAGTCCGCTGCTGTCCTTCGCCGTCACCTTGATGCTCAGGCTCTGCGCAATGCCTGGTGCGGCGCCGGTGAACATGTCGGTCGCTGCGTTGAACGTGAGCCACGCCGGCAGCGGCTGGCCGCTGGTTTGGCTGACCGTGTAGCTGAGCTTTTGACCCTGCGGGTCCGTGAACGTGTTCGCCGGCAGTGCGAGCGAGACAACCTTGCCTTCCGTCCATATCTGGTTCGGCGTTTGCGCTGTCAGCACCGGCGCGCCCAGGACGGTGGCCGAGAATGTCTCCGACACTGAAAGGCCACTGCTGTTCGTCGCGCTGACCGTGATGCCGAGGGTTTGCGCCGCAAGGGGGGCCATACCGATGAATGTCTCTGTCGTCGCGTTAAAGCTCAGCCAACCCGGCAGTGCCTGTCCGCTCGACAGCTTGGCCGTGTAGACCAGCTTTTGGCCCTGTGGGTCCTTGAAGGTGGTCGCCGGCAGCGCGAAGGTTATCGCCTTGCCTTGCGTCCACGACTGGTTCGGCGTCAGCACCGTCACCAACGGTGTCTCCTGCACCGTGGCGGAGAATGTTTCGGACACCGACAGGCCGTTGCTGTCCGTCGCGGTAACCGCAATGACCAGCGTTTGCGCCGTCAGCGGCGGCGTACCGCTGAATGTGCCCGTGGCCGCGTTGAAATTCAGCCATCCGGGCAGCGCCTGACCGCTCGACAGTTTCGCAGTGTAGGTCAGTGCCGCGCCCAACGGGTCCCGGAACGTGCCCGCGGGCAGCGCCAGCGCGATCGGTTTCCCGCCTGTCCAGATCTGGTTCGCTGTCTGCACCGCAAGCACGGGCGGCACAGGTGCGGTGATCGCCACGCCGAGCGACTGCCAATCGCCCCAATAACTGCCGTTGTATGCCCGCACGTCCAGCGTGTCGGTGGTCGCTGTCGCGCCCGCAACCAGGAATAGCGAGGCGAGCGAGGCGGCTGTCAGCGCGGAAGCCGCAGAGTGGTCGCCATAAGCGACACCGCCGAGTACCAAAGCGTCGCTGGTCGCCGTGTTGTAGACCTGCCACGACGTAATTGCCTTGCCGCCTGGATCAGTCACGGCAAACAGCGATGCCAGCGACTGCGAGGCGAGACATGCCAGCGTATCGGTCAGCACCGTGCTGTGGACGATCGGTGTATCCAACTCATAGATGACAACCGAGGCCGCCTGCACGCCGGACCATTCCTGCGAAGCCGCGTGCGGCGCCGCGACGATGATGTCGCTGCTGGAACCGTCGTTGGCCAGGTTCTGTATCTGCCCGCTGGCGCTCTCGTAAGTAATGTTATCCACCAGCATCGCCGTACTGCCGGACCCGGACACACAGGTGGTGATGTGGCCGCCGCCGCTCGCCGTGCCGATCACCACGATCTCGCCCACCGTGACCATGGATTGCCAATTGCCCGACTGTCCGGCCGGCCCGTTGTAGGCGACGATCCATTCGCCGTTCGCCTGGCCGGCCACCCCGACCATCGTGCTCTGGACCGGCAGCGAGGTGCCCGCCTCCGCGGCGATGGTGCTGGCCAGTACCCAGCAGCCATTCATGTTCCAGGCCTGACCGACGAAACTGTCGGCGACCGTGGCGATCGAACTCGGCGTCGCCTGTGTCGGTACGCCGGTGGTGAATTTCGGCTGCGTGACGACTGTCGCGCTGCCCAGGTAGCCCGCGGCGTCGATCTGCTCCATGTCGTAAGCGTTGGTGGCGTAGAACGCCGCCAGGGTCAGATTGCTCGTGCCGAACAGCGACAGGTTGGTCGTGTCACCCAACCTGCCAGACGAGTTGTAGGTCAGTTGGTCGAGGTAACCGTAGCTGCTGCTGTAATACCGTCCGCTCAATGGCTGGTAGGTGAAGACAATGCCGGTGCCGCGCCCATCGCCGCCGATGTTGCCAAGGGCCAAGGTTCGGCCCCCGCCCGACAAGCTGCCGGGCGCGCCGCCGGCACCCAAGGTGTACTCGTTCCGGTCGAGTGCCGTGAGCACAAGGTACGTTGGATCGGAACTGCCAGCCGTCACGCTGAACATTTGCGACAGCCCGATCGACACCGACCCGGCGTTGACGAATGCAGTCTTGCCTTCAGTGATCGACACCAAACACCTCGTCTGCTCCGTGTCCGGGTGACGATCGTCAACCGGACCCAGCCCACGCACAGAGGCCATCCTGGCAATGGAACGACCTGGCCCGCGCTGTCTTCGCTGGCAGGGATCTGAAGGTTCTGACCGGATGCGCAGTGTGCCCGCACGCGGTCGCCCAATTCATCGAAGCCCCGGCGACGGGAGCTGCCCGCTCACGCCGGTCGGTGCTTCGTTCCGGTGGGGAAACTGGCTGAAAAGCGCTATCAACAGGTTAACGCCGCCGCTGTTTTTCCGCAGCACCTTCAGCTATGCCATGAAGCACCCAGCTTCGGAGCCTGCACCATGACCTATCTGGTTGCCGCCGACCTGCCGACCACACCCGCCGGCGAGCGGTTCCGCGCCCTGCTGGCTCGCCCAGGAATCCTGCAGATGCCAGGCGCGCACAACGGCATGGCAGCGTTGCAGGCCAAGGCCGCGGGGTTCGACGCCTTGTATCTGTCCGGCGCGGCGATGACGGCGTCGATGGGCATACCCGACGTCGGCATGATCACGGTGGACGAGGTGTGCTTCTTCGTGCGGCAGATCACGCGGGCCACCGGGCTGCCGCTGCTGGTCGACGGCGACACCGGCTACGGCGAGGCACTCAACGTGATGCACATGGTACGGTCGTTCGAAGATGCCGGCGCCGCCGCGGTGCACATCGAGGACCAGTTGCTGCCGAAGAAGTGCGGCCACCTGAACGACAAGAAATTGGCCGACGCCCACGACATGGCTGCAAAGATTGCCGCCGCCCGCCGCGCGCGCCGGCATCTGTTCATCGTCGCCCGCACCGACGCCGCCGCCAGCGAGGGCATGGATGGTGCTGTGGCGCGCGCGAAACTGTATCTGGGCGCCGGTGCCGATGCGATCTTCCCCGAGGCGCTGACCACCGCCGAGATGTTCCGCACGTTCGCCTCGCGCGTCGATGCGCCGCTGCTCGCCAACATGACCGAGTTCGGCCGCACCCCGTTCTTCACCGCAGCCGAGTTCCAGGACATGGGCTACAAGATGGTGATCTGGCCGGTCAGCTCCCTGCGCATCGCGAACAAGGCCCAGTCGGAACTCTATGCGGCGATAGCGCGCGACGGCGGCACGCAGCGCATGGTCGAGCGTATGCAGACCCGTGCCGAACTGTACGCGGCGATCGGCTACCACGACTACGAAGCGCTCGACGCCAGCATCGTGACGACCGTGATCCCCGAAGGGATGCCGCAGCGTCCGTGATCACCGCCCGCTACATCGGCAGTGAGATCTACCGGCGCTCCAGCTATGGCCCGAAGCATCCGCTGGCGGTGCCGCGTGTTTCCACCTGCACCGATCTTTGCCGTGCCTTGGGCTGGCTGCCGGACGACGTGTATCTCGAAGCACCGATGGCGACCGTCGCGGCGCTGACGCGGTTCCACGATCCGGACTACATCGACGCCTTGCAGCGCGCGGAGGCAACGCAGTCGGTGTCCGATGCGGATCGCGCCCGGTTTCGTATCGGCGCGGACGGCAACCCTGTGTATCGCGAGGTGTTTCGCCGCCCCGCGATCTCCGCCGGCGGCGTGATGCTGGCAGCGCGGCTGACGACAGATGGCGGCATCGTGCATTGCCCCGGTGGCGGCACGCATCACGGCCGATCGGATCGCGCGTCGGGCTTCTGCTTCCTGAACGATCCGGTGCTGGGGCTGTTGACCTGGCTCGATCTCGGCCTGACCAACATCGTCTACCTGGATATCGATGCGCATCATGGCGATGGTGTGCAGGACGCGTTCCATGACGACGACCGCGTGCTGACCATCAGCCTGCACGAAGCCGGCCGCTGGCCGTTCACCGGAGCGGTTGACGACAGGGCGGGCGGGTCTGCGCGCAACTTCCCCGTGCCCCAGGGCTGCAACGACAGCGAGTTCCGCTGGCTGCTGGATCATGCCGTCGTGCCGCTGATCGAAGCGCGTCAGCCGCAGGCCATCATGCTGCAGGCCGGCGCGGATGGTCTGGAGGAGGACCCGCTGGCGAAACTGTCGCTGTCGAACAACGCGCATCTCGCGGTTGTCGCCGCGGTGAAACGCCTTGCGCCACGGCTGATCGTGCTGGGCGGCGGCGGCTACAACCCATGGGCGGTCGGTCGCTGCTGGGCTGCCATCTGGGGCGCCCTGAACGATCTGCCCCTGCCCGATCGGTTGCCGCCGCCGGCGGAGCAGGTGCTGCGGTCTCTGAGTTATGCGCGCGCCGCGGGTCGCAACCCGCCGGACCACTGGTTCACCACACTGCGCGACCCACCGCGCGAAGGGCCGGTGCGTCCATTGGTGCGCGCGCTCGCCGAACATGCCCTGGAGGAAGGATTGCCTGCATGAAGCGTCGTTTTCTGCTTGCCCTGTTGGTCATGGCGCCGCTTCCGGTCGGCGCACAGCCGGTCAACCCGACCGCACCGCAGCCGGAGCTGCCGAAGGAAAAGCTGGTCATCGTTACCCGCGACGGCGCCTCGCATGTATTCAACGTCGAGATGGCGTTGACCCTGGATCAGCAGACCGTCGGGTTGATGTTCCGGCCCAGCGTGCCGGCGGATGGCGGCATGCTGTTCGACTGGGGTGCGCCGCGGGAATCGCAGATGTGGATGCGCAACACGATCTCGCCGCTCGACATGGTGTTCATCAACGCCGATGGGACGATCCGCTCGATCGCGGAGAACACTGTGCCGGAGAGCCTGGCGATCATCGACAGTCGCGGTCCGGTGCGCGCCACGCTGGAACTGGCGGCCGGTACTACGGCGCGGCTGAACATCCGCGTGGGCGACAAGGTGCAGCAGCGGATTTTCGGCAACGCACCATGAGCCTGCCCGAAGCGGGCCACCGCAACCGGACCAGACCCGATGGGTGATCCCAGGGTTGCTTATCCGGTCGCCGACACATAGGTTCCCGCCGGCTCTCAACCCGATCCGAGAGCCGGCGGGGCGTGGCGCAGCCTGGTCAGCGCGCCTGTTTTGGGTACAGGAGGTCGTGGGTTCGAATCCCGCCGCCCCGACCAGTCGCAGTGTCCAGTTGCAGAACGAGGTGTCATGCGAGCCCGCATCTTCCGGCCACCGAAGAACGCAATGCAGTCCGGCTGGGCCGGCACGCACGAATGGGTGCTGGATTTCGAACCTTCCTCGCCACGCCGGCCCGATCCACTGATGGGTTGGATCGGCAGCGCCGACACGCAGGCACAGGTGCGGCTGTCGTTTCCGACGCGCGAGGAGGCTGTCGCATACGCGAAGAAGGCAGGTCTCGACTACGATCTGGAGCTGGCGCAGCCGAGGCGGATGCGGCCGAAGGCGTATGCCGACAATTTCCGCTATGGCCGGATCGAGAACTGGACCCACTGAGGGCAGGTTCACAGGCACGCAGTCGGATAATACTTACCAGCGCGCCGCCGCTGCGTCGTCGGCGTCCCGCGCCGCCACCCAGGCGCCACCGCCCGCCGCAAACTCTTCCTTCTTCCAGAACGGCGCCTTGGTTTTCAGCCAGTCGATCAGGAACGCTGTCGCATCCAGCGCCGGCTGGCGATGCGCCGCGGCGGCCAGCACCAGCACGATGTTGTCGCCGGCCACCAGCCGACCAACGCGGTGGATCACCGTGCAGCCCAACAACGCCCAGCGCCGTTCGGCTTCCTCGGTGATCCGCGCGATGGCGCGTTCGGTCATCGCCGGATAGTGCTCCAGCGTCATTGCGGCGACATGCTGATCCAGTGCGTGGTTGCGCACCGTGCCGACAAAGCAGCCGATACCACCGATATCGGTGCGTCCGACGGTCAGCAGGGCGAATTCCGCGCCGATGTCGAAATCCTCGCTCTGCACCTTGATCCGGGCCATGCCGTCAGCCGCCTGTCACCGGCGGAAAGAACGCCACTTCATCGCCGGGATGCACAAGCGTGGCGGGATCAGCAAAATCCTGGTTCACCGCGCAGCGCACCGTGCGCTGATTGGCAAAGGCGCTGGCGTGGCCGGGGCTGCGCTGCATCAGCCATGCGATCAGCTCGCCGACCGTGCCGACGCCCGCCGGCGGCGCCACGCGTTCCTCCGACGTGCCGGTGCGCTCGCGCAGCCAGGCGAAATACAGGATGGTCAGCGGGGTTTCGGCATCGGCCATGGCAACTCAGCGGGGTGTGGGCACCGTCTCGATCGTGCCGTCTGAATGTATGATCGTGCTCGTGCCATTGCCATTGGGCACGATAATCGACGAACCGCCGCCGGGTGTCGTGGTGGTCTGGTAGCCGTTGGTGCCGCCATTGGTCACCGCCGCGCCACCCGGCGTCTGGTAGACCTGCCCGGCCGGATTGTGCACAGGGGGCGGCACAGGGTTGGTGGCCAGCGGCGCTGCCGGGTTCGGCAGCGGCGGCAGTCCAGGCTGGTTCGATCCCGGCGGCGTGGAACTGCCGCGCCGCGCCGGCGGCGATGGTACAGCTCGGCGCCTGATTCTCAAATTGCGGCGAGCCTGGCACGGGCTGCTCGACCCCTGGCTGGTTCCCTTGTTGCTCAAGCTCCTGCAGCGTCGGCTCCGCCGGCAACGGGCCGGGCCACACATCGCCCGGTTCTGTCCGCAGCACGGGTGTTTCGACCTGCTCACCCATCACGCGCCGCAGATTTTCGCTGTCGCCGGCCGGGAAGTTCGGATTCGACCCGGACGTGAAGGGCGGGTTCCACCATGTGTTATAGCCGCAACCGGCCAGCGCCAGGCACAGGCAACAGAACGCGATGCGCCGCATAAAGGGAGGCTCCCACCGGATCGGAACGTCGGATCGACGGGCCGGACGGGGCCAGCCGGGGCGGACTTTGCCCGTGTCGCCCGTCGCGCTCAAGGGTCCGTGCATCATGAAGGAATTTTCACGAATGCACCAAGCACCCAAGCCGCAATCCGGCGCGGATCGTTCAGCGGCAGCAAGATGCGGTCGCATTCGATCGGCGCATCTGCGGCCACGGCCACGATATCCGACTGCTCCGGCCAGATCGGCGGCTTGCCGAGAGCGGGGCGGTGCACTTCCAGCTTGGGAAACGGGTGCGACTTGAAGCCCTCGACCAGCACGATGTCCACCGGCGCCATCCGCGCCAGCAGGTCCGGCAGGGCGGGTTCCAGCCCACTGACCTCGTGCAGCAGCGCCCAGCGTTTGCCGCCAGAAACCATCACCTCATGCGCGCCGGCTTCACGGTGGCGGTAGGAGTCCTTGCCGGGCCGGTCCATGTCGAAACCATGGTGCGTGTGCTTCACGGTCGAGACGCTGAGACCTGCCGATCGCAGCAGTGGCAGCAATTCGACCAGCAGCGTGGTCTTGCCGCTGCCGGACCAGCCGACGAGACCGATTATCTGCAATCGGGGACCTTCAAACGGTGGACAGTCACGAGGGTTGCTGGCCCTTCGGCAGGCCCCTGGTCCGCGGGACGGAAGCGTGGCGCAACCCGGCGGTGAGGTAGTCCCAGCCGGTCCACAGGGTCAAGCCGGCGGCAACCCACAGCATCGCCTCGCCGATCATGCCGACCGGGATGAACGACAGATGCAGTAGATGGGCCGAGGAATTGCCGGCCAGCAACGTCCCCAGCGCGCCCATCTGGAAGCCGGTCTTCCACTTGGCCAGGCCGGTGACCGGCAGGCCGATGCGGATGCCGGCGAGGTATTCACGCAGGCCGCTGACCAGGATTTCGCGCAGCATGATGACGATTGCGGGGTAGAGCGCCCAGGTGGACAGGCGTCCCTGGCCCACCAGCATCATCAGCGCCGCACCCACCAACAGCTTGTCGGCGATCGGATCGAGCATACGGCCAAGGTCCGATTGCTGCCGCCGCGTGCGCGCGAGCCTGCCATCGAAGTAGTCGGTGATGGCCGCGCTGCCGAACAGCACGCACGCGGCGAAGTCCGCAGCCGGATCGCGCAGCGCAACCAGCACGACCAGCAGCGGGATCGCGGCGATACGCGAAAGCGTCAGCAAATTCGGCAGGTCCGTCAACATCCACACCACACTACTCGTTCGCTCTGGTTTCGGGGAGGGGAAACGGCGCGCGCGGGATTATCGCATTTGACGCCATTGCGGCATCTAAGGGTCGTCACGCCCGCGAAGGCGGGATCCCGGGGGCCGGTCGACCGGATATTTCCTACCTGGTTACCCATCTTGCGGGTATGACGAGGCGGGCCCGCGCCGCGAAATTCCAACTGCGATCGCCCTGGACGCGCGCAGGATCGAGCCCCAGCCGTTGCAACTTCCCGGCCAACGCTGCTCTACGCGCACGACTTGGCAGGCTCATCCGGAATGCCGCGCCAGTGCCGAAGAAGCTCCGCGCCAGTGACGCCGTCCCAGCCGAAATGGCGCGCCGTCCACGATCGATTTCCGACAGCCGGTTGGCCAGTACCCGAAGCTTGAACGCGTTCGCTGTCGGCAAGCAACTTAGAGACCCCCTCGGAAACTACTCAATCGCGGCATTTTCAGACTGAGCAACCACCGCCGAGTCGAGCGCACGTTGCATGGCCCGAGTGATATCCACTTCACGGAACGGTTTCGGCACGACCACAGAGCCGGGCCGCAGCGATTGAACCCATGCGGGTTCGCCGCTGATGAACACATGCGGGATCGGACCAGAGCAAAGAATCTCATCAACCGCGGCAATTCCACTTTCGTCGCCCAACCGCGCATCGGCGATGATCAGGTGCGGTCTGCACCGCGCGGCGGCTGCCACGGCAGTCGCCTCGGTGGCCTCGATCGCACATATTTCATGGCCCATTTCGGTCAGCAGATCCGCCAGCAGCATGGCGATCAGGGCATCGTCTTCAACCACAAGAATCCGGAGTGCGTTCATCGCTTCACGCACGGCCAACCATCAGCCATCGTTCATTCAACCCTTGCCCGGTCGCGTGCCAGGCCCCGCAATCGCACCAGGTATTCGGCGTTGTTTTCCGGCCTGGTCCGGTGATCCACAGCAACCCATAACCGGTGCGCGCCGCGCAGTCGGCGTCGCAGCCGCCGGAATTCGCCGGCATCCCGCAAGCGGCGCAATGGCCACGTCAGCAGCCGGATGGCTGAATTGAAGCACGAAAGGCTGGATTTCATCGCCCACGCTCCGTCTGGCAAAGATCACCGCCAACCTGTGTTCCAATGCGCCGGGCAGAACGCATTATAGTGCCGCGGTTGGAGTAAAAAATTCGTCAGGTGGGACCATAGCCAGCGATTGATCAACGGCAACAAACTCGGAAACTACTCAGGCCGCCGCCACGCAAATCCCTACAAACCCAGGTATCGCCCACGGCAAATAAATTTGATAAGATCAAATGGCTTCCTCTCCGGAAGGAGCAATGATCAAGGATAACCGAAGAGTGCCAGAAGGCCATCCGCATCAGGCCAAAGCAGCCCGACCGCGATCAAGCCGACAGCCTAAATCCACGCGTGGCGCGCCTCGACATCCCGGCGAATTCCCCGTCGTTGGAATAGGTGCCTCGGCCGGCGGGCTCGATGCCTTCACGAAGCTGGTGGATGCACTGCCGGCGGCCAACGGCATGGCATTCATTCTGGTCCAGCATCTCGACCCGACCCATGAAAGCATGATGGTGGCTCTTCTCGCCAGCCACACCGCCATGACCGTTCAGCAAGCAACGGACGGCACCCTGATCGAACGGGAGCACATCTACATCATTCCCCCCGGCACCTATCTCGCTGTCGGCAACGGCGCTTTGCAGCTCACGCCACCTCAGGCGCGTCACGGGCAACGGCTGCCCTTCGACTTTCTGCTGCATTCGCTGGCGGCGGAGTACGGCTCGCGCGCCATCTGCGTGATCCTGTCGGGGACCGGCGCCGATGGCAGCCTTGGGCTGAAGGCGGTGAAGGAAAAATGCGGTCTGGTCATCGCGCAGGAGCCGGACGATGCCGCATTTGATGGCATGCCGCGCAGCGCGATCACGACGGGCGCTGTAGACCTCGTGCTCCCGGTTGCGAAGATCCCTGAAGCGCTCATCAAGTACGACCGACGCATGACGCTCATGCGCGCGCGGAACGGTCTGCACGAGCAGGATGCGGCGCAACCTTGGCTGTCCGAAATCATCGAGCTGCTGCGTACCAAGACCGTCCACGACTTCCGACGTTACAAGCCAGGCACGCTGCAACGCCGGATCGAGCGACGCATGGCAATGGCAGCGATCGACGCAGACGACATGGATCAATACCTCGATGTCCTCCGGGTCAACACAAACGAGCTCGACCAGCTTGCCAAGGACCTGCTGATCAACGTCACCTGTTTCTTCCGCGATCCACATGTGTTCGATCTCCTGGCGCAGAAGATCGTTCCCGAACTGGTCCGCGGCCATTCGTCCGATCATCCGCTGCGCATCTGGATTGCCGGGTGCAGCACGGGCGAAGAGACCTACTCCCTTGCCATGCTCTTCCTGGAGGAAATCTCGGCGGCGCAGCGCAATGTCAAGCTGCAGGTGTTCGCGTCCGATGTCGATCCGGATGCGATAGCGAGTGCGCGGGACGGTCTCTATCCGGCAACGATCGAGGCGGACGTCTCGCCCGCGCGACTTGCCCGCTTCTTTTCGAAGGACGATCACAATTACCGGGTCGCGCCCGATCTGCGTGCCACGGTGGTCTTCACGGTACAGGACGTGCTGGCCGATCCGCCATTCTCGCGCATCGACCTGGTGTCATGCCGGAACCTGCTGATCTATCTGCGCCCCGAAGCGCAGGCGAAAGTCATCGCGCTGTTCCATTTCGCGCTGCGCGAGGGTGGCATTCTCCTGCTGGGCAGCTCGGAAACAGCCGGCAGCACCGAAGGTCGGTTCGAGCTGATCTCCAAATCCGAGCAGCTCTATCGACACATTGGCCGCAGCCGGCCCGGCGAATTCGGTTTCCTGATGGGAACCGGTGAAGGCATGCGCGGCGCCACGCGCCAGGAAAAAGGCGAAGGTACCTCGCGCCAGGCCACGCTCGCCGAGCTCTGTCGGCGGTTGGTGATCGAAACCTACGCACCGGCCGCGGTGCTGATCAATCGCAAGCACGAGTGCCTGTATTCCCTGGGACCGACCGATCGCTATCTGCGTGTGGCGCCCGGACATGCCACTCACGACCTGATCGCCATGGCGCGCCAGGACATGCGTGCCAGGCTCAGATTGGCAATCCTGGAGGCCAGTCAGGAGAATGTGCGCGTCATCGTCGCCGGCGGCCTGATGCACCACAATAATTATCCGGTTTCATTCAACATCGACATCCAGCCGGTGGTCAGCGAAGGCGAGGAGCTGCTGCTTATCTGCTTTGTGGATGAGCCGAAGCACACTCAGAAGCGGGGCCAGCCCACTGTGCAACACGACGTTGCGCATCTGGCGGATCTTGAGCAGGAACTGGAAACCGCGAAAACGGAGCTGCAAAGTGCCATTCGCAATCTGGAGATTGCCGGCGACGAACAGAAGGCCATCAACGAAGAGGCGCTGTCCATCAACGAGGAATACCAATCGACCAACGAGGAACTGCTGACCTCGAAGGAGGAACTTCAGTCGCTCAACGAGGAGCTCGCCGCGCTCAACAGCCAGTTGCGGGAATCGCTGGAGCGGCAGCGCACCACCTCCGATGATCTGCAAAATATTCTGTACAGCACGGGTGTTGCGACGATCTTCCTCGATACCAGGCTCAATATCCGCTTCTTCACCCCTGCGACCAAGGCGCTTTTCGGCGTTATTCCTGGCGACGTCGGGCGGCCGCTGGCTGACCTTACCTCATTGGCTGCCGATGGTGCTCTGCTGAGCGATGCAAGCACGGTATTGCAGAACCTGGTGCCGATCGAGCGCGAGATCGAAGCTCAGAACGGCGCCTGGTACATGCGTCGCATATTGCCTTACCGGACCCAGGACAGCACAGTCGAGGGTGTCGTCATCACCTTTGCCGACGTCACCGAGCGACGGCACGCGGCAGATGAGTTAGGCATCGCCAAGCGGCAGGCTGAAGTGGCAAATGTCGTAAAGTCGCGCTTTCTCGCCGCGGCAAGTCATGACCTGCGCCAACCGCTCCAGACGCTCGCCCTGTTGCAAGGGGTGCTGGCGAAAACCGTTGAAGGTGAGAAGGCACAGAACCTGGTGGTCCGGCTCGACGAGACTCTGGGCGCCATGTCGGGCATGCTGAATACGCTGCTGGACATCAACCAGATCGAATCCGGCACGATCCAAACCGAAGTGCTCGCCTTTCCTGTCAACGCACTGCTTCAGCGCTTGCGGGATGAATTCATCTATAGCGCGCAGGCCAAGCGCATTGTTTTGCGCGTGGTTCCGTGCAGCCTTGTCATCCGCAGCGATCCACGTCTGCTGGAGCAGATGCTTCGCAACCTGCTCTCCAACGCGCTGAAGTACACCAAGAGCGGCAAGGTGCTGCTGGGTTGTCGTCGCCGCAACGGAGTGCTGAGCATCGAAGTCTGGGACACCGGCATCGGCATACCCGCGGCGGAACTCCAGGCGATCTTTGAAGAGTACCACCAGCTCGACAATCCGGCGCGTGAGCGAGGCCTTGGTCTCGGCCTTGGCCTTTCCATCGTACAACGCCTGGGAAACCTGCTGGGCCACCCGGTCGGCGTCCGCTCGAATCCGGGGAAGGGTTCTGTCTTCACCATCGATGTGATGCTGCCCCCGGGTGAAACGGCACCACAGCCGCGACACGGCGCCGATGCCGAGAATGACACAGCGGTCGCAGATGTCCGGCGCACGGGTGAGATACTGGTTGTCGAGGACGATCCGGAGGTGTGCGAACTCCTCAAACTCGCGCTGAAGGCCGAGGGCTATCGCGTGACCACAGCACCCGACGCCACCCGGGCGTTGGCACTGCTGGCGCGGGGAGCAGACGTGCCTGATCTCATCCTGGTGGACTACAATCTGCCGAACGGCATGAACGGAATCGAGTTCACCGCGAAGCTGCGCCAGCAGCTTGGGCGCCAGATTCCGGCGATCATTCTGACGGGTGACATTTCAATCAGTGCCCTGGGCGATATATCAGGTCAGGACTGCATCCAGCTCAACAAGCCGGTAAAACTGAAAGCACTCACGGAAACCATCAGGGTTCTCCTGGGAACATCGCAATCCGCGGTGAAAGAACGCGCTCTGCTGCTTGCCGGGGGGGACGCTGTGCAGCGGCCTCCCGTCATCTATGTCGTTGACGACGACAGCAACCTGCGCGATGCGATCCGCGCTGTGCTCGAAGACGAAGGCCGCACCGTGCACGACTACGCGACATGCGAGGCATTCCTCGACGACTATCGGCCGGGGCGCGAAGCGTGCCTGGTGATCGACGCCTATCTGCCCGGTATGAGCGGACTTGAATTGCTGCGGCGGCTACGAAGTGCGGGCCATCGCCTGCCGGCCATCATGATCACCGGCAACAGCGACGTGCCGATAGCCGTTCAGGCCATGAAGGCGGGCGCTTCGGACTTCATCGAGAAGCCGGTCGGCCGCGACGAACTGCTCGCCTGTGTCGAGCGCGCTTTGGCACAGTCGCATGATTCGACCAAGCTGCTCGCCTGGCGGGAAAGCGCGGCCGACCACGTCGCGCGTCTGACGCCACGACAGCGCCAGATCATGATGCTGGTGCTCGCTGGCCACCACAGCAAGAACATTGCAGTGGATCTGGGCATCAGCCAACGTACTGTCGAAAATCATCGCAATTCCATCATGAAGAAAACCGGCTCGAAGTCGCTTCCGGCGTTGGCCCGCCTGGCCCTGGCCGCTGACTGGAATGGTACCGACCAGGGTGCCGCGCGCGAAACTGCCGATCGGTAGGTCGGGCGGCGACTAATCGACCAGTACATAGCCGGAACGTCGTTCCGCACGCCTTGCGCAGGCTCGCAGTGCCCAACAAAGCGCAAGGCCCAGAAAAAAAGCAATGCTGAGGCCGACTAGGCGGTTGTTGGGGCGAACGTAGAAGAAATTGTCGAGCATCTGGCCAACAAAGCCCAGCGCGATCAGATACAGCTCGACCTTGCACACCCCCGCGCCAAACATGCACAGTCCCCGCACGCTCAACGTCATCGCCGTCTCCCGGTTGTCATCGCAAGCGCAGCCACGTACCCCGAGTGTCCCGTACGCCGAGCGTCATGTCCGGCGCGTCACGGCCAGCGATTTGCGGTGCATGGAAGAACCGGAGCCGGCATGCCGCGGCTCGCCGAAACGCGCATGCCTGCCCTTCAGGTGGCTACCAGTCAGCTAGCCTGGCTGATGACAGGGACATGGGAGTTGGCACGGCGAAACGGCAGCGTCGGAAACTACTCATCCCAACTGCGATCCGCACGCATGTCACGAAGCATTCTCCAACCGTACCCCCGGATGGAAATGCGCATAGACCCGCCGCGCCGTCTCGCGGCTGATGCCGGGCGCTGCTTCCAGATCGCCGAGCCCCGCCATCTTCACCCCGCGCGCCGAACCGAAATGGTTCAGCAGCGCGCGCTTGCGGGCGGCGCCGATGCCGGCAACCTCATCCAACTCGCTCTGCCGGATGTTCTTCGAACGCCCCGCGCGATGCGTGGTGATGGCGAAGCGATGCGCCTCGTCGCGCAGGCGTTGCAGGAAATACAGCACCGGATCGCGCGGCGGCAATTGGAACGGCTCGACGCCATCGGTATGGAACCACTCGCGGCCGGCATCGCGATCAGGGCCCTTGGCGATCGCCACCAGCTTCACGTCATTCACGCCCAGATCCTGCAGCGTCTGCCGCGCTGCCGACAACTGGCCGGCGCCGCCATCGATCAGCACCAGGTCCGGCCAATCGGCCTGCGGTGCGCCCTCCGCCTGTTCCTTCAGCGCGCGCGTAAAGCGGCGTTGCAGCACCTCGCGCATCATGGCGAAATCGTCGCCCGGCGTGATCGGCCCGCGGATGCCGAACTTCCGGTACGCCGCCTTGATGAAGCCGTCGCGGCCGGCGACGATCATCACGCCGTACGGATTGGTGCCCATGATGTGGCTGTTGTCGTACACCTCGATCCGCTCGGGCGACGCCGGCAAGCCGAACAGCGCCGCTACGCCATCCAGCAGCTTCGCCTGTCCGGCCAACTCCGCCAGCTTGCGTTCCAACGCCTCGCGCGCATTGATTTCTGCGTGCTGCACCACGGCGCGCTTCTCGCCGCGCTGCGGCACCAGAATTTCCACCCGCCGATCCGCCTTCAGGCTCAGCGCCTCAGCGACCAACTCCTGTTCCGGCAGGTTGTGATTCAACAGCACGCACGGCGGCGGCGGCTTGTCGTCGTAGAATTGCGCGATAAATGCAGCCAGCACCTCGGGTGCCTCCTCCGCCTTCGCGTGCGACGGGAAGAACGCGCGATTGCCGTTGTTGCGGCCGCCGCGGAAGAAGAACACCTGCACGCAGGTTTGGCCGGCGATCTGCCAGGCGGCGACCACATCGGCATCCGTCAGGCTGGCCGGATTCACCACGTCGCCGCCCTGCACGAATGTCAGCGCACGGATGCGGTCGCGCACCGCAGCCGCATGTTCGAATTCCAGCCCGTCGGCCGCATGCTCCATCTCGGCCGCCAACTCGCGCTGCACGGTGGCCAGCTTGCCCGCCAGGAACGCCTTCGCCTGACCGACCAGCCGGCCATAATCGGCACCGTCGATCCGCCCGACGCAGGGCGCCGAGCACCGGCGGATCTGGTACAGCAGGCACGGCCGGGTGCGGTTGGCGAATACCGTGTCGGCGCAGGACCGCAGCAGGAACACACGCTGCATGGCGGTGACGGTCTGGTTCACCGCCCACGCCGATGCGAACGGCCCCCAATAGCTGCCCTTGCGGACATGCGCGCCGCGGTGCTTGGCGATCTGCGGGAACGGATGATCCTCGGTCAGCATCAGCCACGGGTACGACTTGTCGTCCCGCAGCACGATGTTGAACCGCGGCTTCAGGCGCTTGATCAGGTTGGCCTCGAGCAGCAGCGCCTCTGCTTCGGTATGGGTGGTGATCACCTCCATGGCGACCGTCTCGTTGACCATCCGCCGCAGCCGTTCGTCCAGCCGACCAAGCTGCGTGTAGGCGGTGACGCGCTTCTTCAGGCTGCGCGCCTTGCCGACGTACAGCGCGTCGCCCTTGGCATCGAGCATGCGGTAGACGCCCGGGTTCGCCGGCATGGTCTCCAGCGCCGCCTCGATCGCGGCGACGCCCTTGATGCCAGATGACGGGTCGCTGTCGCTCATGGCCGACATAATGGGTCCGCTGCGCGGTGCTCGACCAGAGCCATCGCGACGGTTTCCGGCCGCGGACCAAACCGTGCGGCAAGCCGGATCACCGGGCGGCGGCAAGCGCCGATTGCACGTGCACGAACGGATTTGGGATGATCCACCGATCCTGTGGATAAGTTTGTGGATATGGCCGATCGCAATTCCGTGAAAGCGGCGGTATTGCTGGGCTGCATAGTGATTGCCTGTTTATTGCCCACTAGTTAACTTATTGATTTCAAACAGATTCCTGTTATCAAACCTTTCACAGAAGTTAACACAATCGCGCCATCCCACTGTAGTTGCTCACGCTAGCGCTAGCAGGTGGACAAGTCCGTTTGGCGCCGTTCGATCTCCACCCCGGCAGATGTTGCATCGGCGAATATATCAAGCTTTTCCACCCGCACCCGGACGACGTGAACCCGGCGGTCCGCCAGGCAGGCTTCCGCGATCCGCTCCGCCAGGGTTTCCACCAGCCGCACGTGGCCTGCCCCCACGATCGCTCGCGCCGCATCGGCCACTTTCTCGTAGTCCACCACGCGCGACAGTTCATCGCGGCCAACCCGTGGGCGGGACAGCCGCCGACCGCCGTCGTCCTCCACGCCGAGATCGATATTGATCCGCACGCGCTGCGGTGCCGCGTGCTCGTGCGGATGCACGCCAATGCTGGCGGCAAGCACAAGGTCGCGCAGGAACACGTGGCGGAGCGCCCTGGCGCTGCTGGCAATGCGCGGCGTGTCCATCCAGCTTACTCCTCGGGCGACGGCGCCTGACGGGCGGGATGCCATTGCAGATGCTGGCCGCCGTCGAGTGCCAGCATCTGGCCGGTCATCGCCGGCAGCGCAAGAATGGCGAGCACGGCGCGGGCGATCTCCTCCGGACTGGTGCCGTGGCCGAGAGGCACCGATGCGGATTGCCGGGCGAACTGCTTCGCGGTCTGCCGAGGACTTCGGCAGGGTCGGTCCGGGGCCGATGCCGTTCACCCGAATGCGCGGCGCCAGGGCCAGTGCCATCGACTGGGTCAGCGCCCATAGCCCCGCCTTGGCGACAGTATAGGAGACGAAATGCGGGGTGATCGACCACACCCGCTGGTCCAGCAGGTTGATCACCGCGCCTTCCGCATCGGCCGGCAGCGCGCGGGCGAAGTGCTGCATCAGCACGAACGGCGCGCGCAGGCCGGGTTCCAGGTGGGCATCCCAGGAAGCGCGTGTCGCATCGTGCCATTCGTCGCGGTCGAACGGACTGGCGTTGTTCACCAGCACGCCGATTGGCCCGAGCGCCTCCGTTGCCTGTGGCAGCAGTCGAACACGTCGGTTTCGTTCGCGAGGTCAGCGCGCACTACACGCAGCGCTGCCCGGCGCGGCCAATTTCCGCGCAGGTGGTCTCGGCTGCCGCGACACTGGTGTGGCAATGCAGTGCGATCGCGAACCCCGCATCGGCCAGAGCGAGCGCGATCGCTCGGCCGATGCGCTGCGCGCCGCCTGTCACCAGTGCGGCACGTGGTATGGCGGTGGGAATGCTTGCGTTTGGTGACATGGCGCCAATCAACTGTGGCCCCGCGGGAGTGTGCAATCAACCAAGACCCCGCACCTCGTCGGTGGCGATCGGCGGTGGGGGTGGCTGCAACCAGGGCAATCGGGTCAACATATGCCGGATTAATAAATGAACGCCTCTGACCGCATTGTCATTGCGAGCGGAGCGAAGCTATCTCGATCACGGTGAGTACCGCGATCGAAATTGCCGCCTGGCTGCGTTCCGCGCAATGACAGCAAAACGCAGCTTCGCCGGCGGCAAACGTCTTGACCGCCACGCGGCGATGCAGCGTACTCCAACCATGTCGCGTCAGGGTCTGCGCCTTACCCCGCATGGGCATCTTGTCTTCGAACCGTCCGACGACGCGCCGGAACTCGAAGAACGCCTCGCCGGCCGCCTGAACGACGCGTTCGCGCGCGGCGGCGGCCACGGGCTGCTGCAGCTTGGTGCCGGCGAGGTTGGCCACGCCCTGCCGCCGGTGTTCCAATGGTGGCGCGCATTTGCCGCGCGCTATGTGGCGGCGCTCTGCCTGCAATCATCCGGCGCGGATGGTGCTTCCGCTATTCCGGATATAGCACCGCCAACCGAGGCCGAATTCGCGTCTCTTGTGCTGACGGCACCCATCATGGCGGGTGCCGAATATCTGGCTCCCGATGTGCTGCGCGCGCTGTGGCAGCAAACCGCAACGGCGCTGGCGCACTCGCTGACCGCCGCGAAAACCGATCTCCAGAGCTTCCTGAAAGGCCTGAACCCGGCCTGGAACCTGGTCGGGCGCGTGCACTTCAATCTGGCCGAGAACCGCCGCGACGAGTCGGCGCCGTTCGCCTTCATGGCAACCTACACCACACGACTCTCGGCGCAGGCCAAGGCGCAGCATCTGCCACTCGGCCAGGCCCTGCGCGAATACGCCGGAGCGGCCAACCGCGACCAGTTGCTGTCGCTGCTGGTGCCGGTACAACGCGCCGCCGAGACATGCGCATGGCTCAAGCCGATCATCGACGCCGGCGAGATATTTCATCCGCTGCGCTGGACGCCCGCCGAAGCGTCGCGTCTGCTGGCCAGCACACCCGAGCTGGAATTTGCCGGTGTCGTCGTGCGCATGCCCGCAACGTGGCGAGCCAGCCGGCCGCCGCGCCCGAAGGTGACAGGCACCGTCGGGACACGTGCGCCATCGGCCGTCGGGCTGGAAGGGTTGCTGGACTTTCGCATGAACGTCACCCTGGACGGCGAAACACTGAGCGAGCGGGAAATCGCAACGTTACTTGCCGGCACCGAATTGCTGGTGCTGCTGCGTGGCCAATGGGTCGAGGTAGACCGCGAACGGCTTGAACGCGCAATGCGGCAGTTTCACGAAGCCGAGACACTGGCCGCGCGGGATGGCCTGACGTTCGCCGAGGCAATGCGCATGCTGTCGGGCGCGACGGTTGCGGACGGTGCGGACGAAGCGGCAGTCGCCGATTGGTCGAGCGTGACCGCCGGCCCCTGGCTCGCGGAGACCCTGCAAAAACTGCGCGCGCCGGAGGGCACGGACGTCGATACCGGTCCGGCGTTGCATGGCACGTTGCGGCCGTACCAGCGCGCCGGCGTGCAATGGCTGCATCTGCTGTCGGGCCTTGGCCTCGGCGCCTGTCTCGCCGACGACATGGGCCTTGGCAAGACGATCCAGGTGCTGGCGCTGTTGTTGGCGCAAAAGCGCCAGGGCGCGGTGCGACGGCCAAATCTATTGGTGGCGCCTGCATCGTTGCTGGCGAACTGGGCAGCGGAAATCGAAAAATTCGCGCCCGACCTGAACGCCATGATCGTGCATCCCTCGGCCATGACCGCCGAACAGGTGAAGCAGTTCACGCCGGCACAGGCGGCGCAACTCGATCTCGCAATCACCAGCTACGGTTCGCTGTTGCGCATATCCGCACTGGCGGAAACCGAATGGCGCTTCGCCATTCTGGATGAGGCGCAGGCGATCAAGAACCCGAACGCCAAGCAGACCCGCGCCGCCAAGGCGCTGAAGGCCACCGCGCGCATCGCACTGACCGGAACCCCGGTCGAAAATCATCTCGGCGATCTGTGGTCGATCTTCGATTTCATCAATCCGGGACTGCTGGGAAGCGCCAGGCAGTTCAGCCGCTACGCCAAGGGCCTGACCGACCGCGAGCACAATCCATACGGCCCACTGCGCGAGCTGGTGCGGCCTTACATCCTGCGCCGCATGAAAACCGACAAGGCGATCATCAGCGATCTGCCGGACAAGACCGAGGTAAAGGCGTATTGCAGCCTCAGCCGCAAGCAGGCGGCGCTGTATGAACAGGCGGTGCAGGATCTGGAGAAACGCCTGCAGGATGCCGGTGGCATCGAGCGCAAAGGTGTCGTGCTGGCGATGCTGATGCGGCTTAAGCAGATCTGCAATCACCCATCGCAGTGGCTGAACGACAATGCCTGGGCCGAGCAGGACAGCGGCAAGCTGGCACGGCTGCGCGAGATTGCCGAAGTCGTCGCCTCGCGACAGGAAAAGTTGCTGGTGTTCACCCAGTTCCGCGAGATGACCGCGCCGCTGGCGACATTTCTCGGCGGCATTTTCGGGCGTCCGGGCCTGGTGCTGCACGGCGAGACCGCGGTAAAGCATCGGCGCGCTCTGGTGCAGACGTTCCAGGACGATGAGACCGTGCCGTTTTTCGTCCTGTCGTTGAAGGCCGGCGGCTCCGGACTGACTCTGACCGCCGCCTCGCACGTGGTGCATTTCGATCGCTGGTGGAATCCGGCCGTCGAAAATCAGGCAACCGACCGTGCCTTCCGCATTGGACAAAAGCGGAACGTCCTGGTGCACAAATTCGTCTGCCGCGGCACGGTCGAGGAAAAAATCGACGCCTTGATCGAACTCGAAGCAAGACTGTGTCAGATGAACTGCTGTCGGGTGCCGGCGAAATCAACCTGACCGAGATGCAGGACGCCGAACTCCTGCGGATGGTCGCATTGGATCTGAACGCCGCCATGAGGGAATAAGGGCGATGTCGCGCTACCACGATTACGGCGGATGGGCGCCCTACGTTTCGGTAGCCGAACGCCGCGCCAAGGCTGCGCGCACGATGGAGAAGCTGCGCAAGAATGGCCATCCCGTCGCGCCCGTGGTGATCGCCGGACGCGCCATAGCCGCTACGTTCTGGGGCAAGGCGTGGTGCGACAATCTGGAAGGCTATCGAGACTATGAAAATCGCCTGCCGCGCGGCCGCACCTACGTGCGCAATGGCTCGGTGGTCGATTTGCAGATCGCGCCGCGCGAAGTGAAGGCGATGGTCAGCGGATCATCGCTCTACACGGTCACCGTCAGCATCGGCGAGGTGAAGAAAACGCAATGGGCGTCCATCTGCAAGGACTGCGCGGGCGCGATCGATTTCTTGGTCGAACTGCTGCAGGGCCGCTTCTCCAAGGGCGTCATGGAGCGCATCTGCCGCCAGGACAGCGGGCTGTTTCCGCGGCCCTCCGACATTCGCTTCGCATGCAGTTGCCCGGACTACGCTTCGATGTGCAAGCACGTGGCCGCGGTGCTGTACGGCGTCGGCGCCCGGCTCGATGCGCAACCGGAACTGCTGTTTCGCCTGCGTGCGGTCGACGAAAACGAACTGGTCGCCAATATCGATCAGGCGCTGCCGATGTCGAAGACAAGCCCCGCCGCCGGCAAGGTATTGGACGTGGATGACCTGTCGGCGATGTTCGGGCTGGACATGGCGGGTGCGGACAGTCCGGCCGAGGCCGCGGGCGGCGCGGCGCGCAAGGTCGCAAAGCGCGCGCAGCAGGTGCGCCAGCCAGGAGAAGGCCATCGGCAAAAAGCACCTCGCCAAGAAAGTCGCCAGCGCCAGTCGTCAACCCGAGGATCGCTCGGCGGCGTTCCAGGCTTGCGGCAGGCCATAGCGTCTTCGAATTGTAATACGCCGCGAAAGCAGGCACGCCCTCGGGCAACGTGATCCACGGCAGTTTCGAACGGATGTAGATGTGCACGTCAGGCGGCAGCTCTGTCGGGTCGTCGAGCGTGCCGACGCGGACGAAGCGCAGCGTCTTCAGCCCGCCATATTCGCTCCACACCGCGGTGCCGCAATCGGGGCAGCGGAACACGGTGTGCGGCCGGCCGCTGTCGGTCGGCATCGTGTAGGGCGTGGGACTGCCGGACAGCTAACTCAATCCGGTCTGCCTCGATCAACGCGTTCAGCACGAACGCCGTGCCGGTCTGACGCTGGCAGTCCTTGCAGTGGCAGCAATGCACGAACATCGGCGCGCCGCGCATGCGATAACGCAGCCTCCCGCACGCGCAACCACCCTTCAATACGTCTGTCATGGCATCCCTCCCGTCATGGCGTCCCCATGAGTGATTGCGACAAGCCGGCGTGAAGCACTATCGCGCAAACAGCAGACTCGGCAACCAGGTGGACAGCGCCGGCACGAACATGAACAGCAGCAGCGCCAGCAGCAGCGCGGGATAGAACATCAGGCTGGCGCGCACCACCGCTTCCAGCCGCAGCCGGTGAAATTGCGCACACGGTGAACAAGCCAAGCCCGACCGGCGGATGGATGATCCCCAGCAGCAACGCGAACGTCAGCACAACGCCGAAATGCAGCGGATCGATGCCGAAGCTGGTCACCAGCGGCCCGAACAGCGGCACGCCGATCAGCAACGCCGGCACAGTCTCCAGGAAACAGCCCAGCACCAGCAGCGACAGCGTCACCAGCGCCAGCACGACCCATTTGTCCTGCGTCACCGTGGCAATGCCATGCGCGAGATGCACGGCGACCTGGTCCGACGTCAGCACGAAACCCATGACCGAGCCGATGCCGGTCAGGTACATCACCAGCGCGGTCATCCGTGCGGTCTCGACGAAACGCCAGGCGCAACCGCGCGAACGTGACCTCGCGATACAGCAGCCCAAGCAGCAGCGTGTAGCAGACCGCGACGATGCTCGCTTCGGTCGGCGTCGTCAGGCCGGAGATCATGCTGCGCAGGATCACCACCGGTGTCAGCAACGCCGGCAGGCCGGCAGCCGCCAGACGCAACACTTGCCGCGGCGGTGTGCGTCTCCGGCGGCGGATAGGTCTCGAAACCCAGGCGGCCGAGCATCATGTTGTTGGCGATCAGGATGGTCGCGAGCACCACGCCGGGGATGATGCCGGCGGCGAACATGTGCGCCACCGATACGTTCATCAGCACGGCATAGATGATGAACATGATCGACGGTGGCAGGATCGGCGCCAGCAGCGAACTCGACACCATCAGCGCCGCGCTGAACTCCGCGCGGTAGCCGGCGCGCGCGCATCGCATGGATCACCATCGTGCCGAGCCCCGCGAGATCGGCCAGCGCCGAACCGGAAATTCCGCCGAACACCATGCTGGCGATCACGCTGACATGCGCCAGGCCGCCGCGCAGAAAGCCCAGCACGCGCATTGATGAAATCGAAAATCCGCCGGGTCATCTCCAGCCGGTTCATCAGGTTGCCGGTCAGGATGAAGAACGGAATCGCCAACAGCGGCACCGATCGCACGTCCTGCGTCAGGTAGCGCGGGAATGTCGCCAGCGGCAGGTCGAGCAGTTCCAGACCGAACAGCGCCGCCAGTCCCATGCTCGGCGCTGACCGGCACGCCAAGCAGCATCAGCACCATGAAGGACGCAGATCATCAGCCCCGATGACATGGCTCAGTGCATCGCCCCCGCGCCAGGCGGCGGCAGCTCGCCCCGCATCTGCTGCGTCAGATGGATCAGTTCGGTCAACGCGATGTCGGCCGCGCCGGCAATCACCGGCAAGAAGAACACCGCCTCGGAAATCTCCAGCACCGGCGTGCGAAAAATCCGCACGAACATCATCGTGTCGATCGCGAGCCACAGCACCGTGCACTGGAACCCCAGCACTGCCAACCGCGCCAGCACGCCCAGCACATGTTGCCATCCGCGCGGCAGCATGCGCACCAGGAATTCGATGCGGATGTCCGCGTTCGCCTTGCTGATCAGCGCGAACGAGAAGAAGTAGATCACCATCGCGCCCATCAGCGACACTTCCTGCGTCCACTCCAGGTCGTTGTGGAACACCGCGCGCGTCGTGATGTTCACGGCATTGATCACCACCATCGCCGCCAGCACGACGATAGACACCGCCTGCACCACGATGCTGGAGACGCGTAGATACGCCGCTGCCCAGACCTGCCAGCGCGCGCGCGTGACGCCGCTCAGGACAGCGCGGCTGCCTTTTCCGCCAGCTCCTTCGGCACCACGCCGGTCTGCATCAGGTTCGCCAGCACCGCCTTGCCCTTGTCGCGCCACGGGCCGGGCCCGGGTTCGATCGCCGTCACCTGTTGCTGCTGGCGCGCCAGCTCGCGCTTTTCGGTGAAGCCGCGCTCGGATGCGGCGGTGAATACCGACGCCGGCGGCCTGCATCGCATCGTGCAGCACCTTCTGCTGTTCGGCGGCCAGCGCGTTGTAGCGGCGCTCGTTCATCATGATATTGACGATCTGGAAGTACTCGTCGGTGCGCGTCCAGTACTTCGCCGACCTCATCGTCCTTCTGATCGTACGCGATGCCGATGGTCTCCGGCCCCGCCTCGATCAGTCCCTGTTTCAGCGCCAGATACATCTGCGGCCGCGGGATCACGACGGGATCGCCACCCAGGCCGCGCCAGGTCTCGATCGCGGTCTTGTCCTCCCACAGCCGGATCTTCATGCCCTTCGAGATCGGCCGGCGTCAGCACGGCTCGCGCGGCAATCAGACCGCGCGGATCCTTGATCCACCACGTCCAGTCGGGATCGAGGTTGATCGAGCCCAGCGACGTCAGCTTGTCCAGGCCGGGCTTGAACAATGCGCTCTTGTAGTAGGTTTGCAGATGCTTGCTGGTCACGGAACAGATACGGCGCGGAAATCAGCTTCGCTTCGTCCAGCAGCTCGGACAGGAACTCCGGATACAGCAGGTGCATGTCCTGCGCGCCGGTGAACACGTTCTTCATCTGATCGGGAATGCCGCCCAGTGCACCGGCATGGAACACGTCGACCTGCATCGTCGCCGTTGCTGCGCGTCGCCACTTCCTTCGCGAAAGCCTCGGCGCCGATGCCGGAATGCGACGTCGGCGCATCGACGTGTACCCAGCTTGAATTTGATCGGCTCCGCACGCGCGGATCCCGTGGCAATCAGCAGCGTTCCCACCGCGGCTCGCGCGGCGACGGATGTTCGCATGCATCGTTTACGTCAGCTTCTTTATTTGTCAGCCAGCCCCACGTTCTTTTTTGTCAGCCAGTCCACCTGCTTTTTTATCAGGCAGTCACGCCATGTTCCGCCTGATCACCTGGCCTGCCCGGTCCGTCGTCAGCGCCCCGTCGCGCAACGCCACTATACCATTCACGACGACATGATGCATGCCTTTCGCCAGCTGGTTCGGTTCGAACGTCGTCGCGCGCTCGCCGAATTCCGCCGCCGAAAACATCGCGATATCCGCTGCCGCGCCTTCGGCCAGCGTCGCCGCGGCCACGAAGGTTCAGCGTGCGCGCCGGCAGGCCGGTCAGCTTGAAGACCGCCTCCTCCGCCGTCAGCGCGCGCGTCTCGCGCACCATGAAGCGCCAGAACCACGCAGCCCAGCTGTACGCGCCATGGAACACCGACGAACCCAGCGGCCCGTCGGGCGCCAGTGTCGTCGCGTCGGAACCCGGCATGCACAGCGGATGCGCGAACACCTCGCGCTGCTGCTGCTCGGTATGGCAGTGGATGATCACCATCGGCCGGCTGAGATCATCGGCGCCCTCCGCCAGCAGATCGAGCGCCGCATCGTGCGGATCCTGCCCGCGCTGCCGGCCGATCTCCGCCAGGCTGCGGCGCGCATAAGTCGGGGAACAGCGGGTTGTCGAGCAGCACCACCCGCTCCCAGTCGCCGCTCGCCGACAGGATGCTGCGAAACTGCTTGATCGCAACTCGGGTTTCGCCATTGCGCAGGCGATCGGCGATGTCGCGCCCACTGCCTTCGCGCGCCCAGGGCGGCAGCAGCGACGCCAGGAACGTGGTGCCGTACAGCCTGGTGTGCATGTCGAACGCGACATCCTGGCCATGCGCGCGCGCCGACTCCACCAGCTCCACCACGCGCCGTCCGTCGTCCTCGCCGGAGCGAGGGATCAGATGCGAAACCTGCAACCGGACCTCGGCCGCCGCACCGGTGCGCAGCGCCTCCGCCACCGCATCGACCGAGCCGGCATCGCGATTGCGCGTGTGGGTGGCGTACAGTGCGCCGTAGCGCGCCACGTCGCGGCACAGGCAGGTTATTTCTTCCTCCGTCGCACCGATTTCCGGCGGCGTATTCCAGCCCGGTGGAATAGCCGAATGCGCCCTGCTCCAGTCCCTCGCACAACAGCCGCCGCATCGTTGCCAGCCCCGTCGGGATCGGCGGCGCGATCGCTCAATCCCAAGCGCGCTCAGACGCAACTGGCCGTTGGGCACCAGGGTCAGCACGTTGACCGCCGGCCGCGCCTCGCTCAGCCGGTCGAGGTATTCCGCCACGCCGTGCCACCGCAGCGGTATGCTGCCGTTGAAGCCGTAGATGTTGCCGGACGCCAAACGCTGGATCACGGATCGGCGCGCAGCCGAAACCGCAATTGCCGATCACCTCCAGCGTCACACCCTGTGCCAACGCACTCACCGCGCGCGGATCGACCAGCAGCGTGTAATCGGAATGGCTGTGGATATCGATGAAACCCGGCGTGACGATCAGGCCCGGTCGCATCGATCACGGTCCGCCGCCTCGCCGTCGAACGCGCCGATCGCAACGATGCGGCCATCCTTCACGCCGACATCGGCAACGCGCGCCGCGCAGCCCGTGCCGTCGATCACCGTGCCGCCCGTGATGCGCAGGTCCAACATGATGCCGCTACCCCATCCGTTCGGCGCGCAGCCGCGCGGTTTCCGCCGCATTCACCGCCAGCGCCCTGCGGATCGATCGCCACGCCGTAGTCGCGACGCGCCGCCTCGATCGACACCTTCTCGTCCAGCACGTCCTCCAGCACCAGCGCCGGATCGCGCGCGAATGCATCGCCGATAGCCGCCGCCGCCGGCGCCGTCGTGGTGGAATGAATCGCCGCGCCGCAACACCAACCCTTCCATCGGCATCGGCGGCAGCACGCGCTGCGCCGCTGGACGTGCGCAACACATTCCTCGACGGTCGGCCGGCCTTGCCACCAGCCACACCGTACGGCGGATGGAAACGCCGATCGGACCGCACCGTCACCACCGCTTCATCGGCCAGCAGCCGCCATTCGCGGGTAAACGCCAGGCCGCCGCGGAACCGCCCTGCGCCGCCGGAGTCCGGCACGAAGCCATAGTGCACCACCTGCAACGGCAACTCGGCCTCGATCAGCTCCACCGGCTGGTTGGACAGATTCGCTGCCGGATTGGAAATGCCCTCCACCCCATCCAGGCCCGCGCGCGCACCCCAGGTGCCGACCATCACCTCGGTCAGCACGAACACGCGCCCCCGATCGTAGCCGCCGATGGAGAACAACGTCGGTCCGCCTTCCGACGCCGCGATCACCTTGTCCGGCACGATCTGCGCCAGCGCGCCCATGATCGCGTCGAACACGCGGTAGCCGATCACACCGCGCGCCGCGCACGCTGCGGGCAGCACCGGATTGACGATCGTGCCACTCGGCGCCATCACCGTGATCGGCCGCATGTAGCCGTCGCAGTTCGGAATGTCGGGACCGCCGATGCAGCGGATCGCGCAATAGGCGCACCGAGTTGGACATCGCGATCGGGCAGTTGATCGCCGCCGGCACCTGCGGCGATGTGCCGGTCATGTCCACGATGATCTCGTCGCCCTTGACGATCAGCCGCACCTCGATGCGGATCGGCACTGGGTTTTCGCCGAAACCGTCGAGGTAATCGGTGTTGCAGATACTCGCCGTCCGGCAGCGCGGCGATTTCCGCGCGCATCAGCCGTTCGGCGCGCGATTGCCGCTCGTCCAGATACACCCGCAACCGATCCGTGCCGTACTTGCGCAGCAACTCCAGCAATCCGCGCTCGCCAGCCGCGGCAGGCGGCGACCTGCGCCTTGATGTCGCCGATCACCTGCACCGGCTGACGCGTGTTGCGCTCGATGATGCGAAACGCGGTGGTGTTGGGCTCGCCCAGTTCGTACAGCTTCATGATCGGCAGCCGCAGGCCTTCCTGGAACACCTCCGTCGCGTGCATCGCGACGCTGCCAGGCGTCAGCCCGCCCACGTCGCAATGATGCGCCATCGTGGCGGCGTAGCCCTCCACGCTGCCATCCAGGAAGATCGGCTTGATGATGTAGATGTCCGGCAGATGCTGGCCGCCCGCGCCATACGGGTCATTGAAGATGAACACGTCGCCCGGATGCATGTCGTCGCCGAACTGCTCGATCAGGTGGCGCATCGCGTCGGGAAATGCGCCGAGCTGCACAGCAAGCGTCAGACCCTGCGCGATCACCGCGCCGTTGCGGTCGCACAGCGCGGTCGAGTAGTCCATCGTGTCGCGCACCACCTGCGAATAGGCGCTGCGCATGATGGTCAGCGCCATCTCGTCGGCGGTGGCCGACAGCGCGTTGCTGACCACCTCGAACGTGATGGGATCGATCGGGTCACTCATCCGCGTGTACCTGGATATCGATGTTGCCGTCCGCATCGAGTGCGGCCCAGCAACCGGGCGGCACCACGGTTGTCGCGTCGTACTCCTCGACGATCAGCGGACCCGCACGCGGCTCGCGGCGCAACGCCGACCGCGGCCAACACGGCGGTCGCAAGGCGGCCGGCGACGGGCCCGAAATACGCATCACGGACCGTGGCGTGCTGCTCGCTGGATGGCGGCACCAGCCGTGACAGCACGCCTGCATCCATGCCGGAAGCCGATCGCGCCAGCACCTTCAGCGCCACCAGGTCGGTCGGATCGCCCGCGGACGAATGGCCGTAAGTCCTCGCATGCTCCGCGTCGAACGCCGCCGCCATCGCGACAGGATCGGCGCGGCCCTCTGCGATCGGCACCGCAAGTTCGTACGCCTGCCCCGAATAGCGCAGCTCTGCCAGATGCAGCAGGGTCATCTTGTTCGCAGCAACGCCATCGGCCGTCAGCATGGCGCGTGCCTGCGTCGCCATCTCATCGAGCGCCGCTCTGGATTTCCGCGGCATCCACCTCGGACATTCGCCGAAACAGTGTGCGGCTCACGACATATTCGGTGTCGGAGCACAGCAGACCGAACGCGCTGAACACGCCAGGCGCCGGCGGCACGATGACCCGCGACATGCCAAGAGCGCGCGCGATGGCGACACCGGCAACCGGTCCGTTGCCGCCGAATGCCATCAGCACAAAGTCGCGCGGATCGCGCCCGCGATAGGTCGAAACCGCCTTCACCGCACGCGTCATGTTGGCCGCGGCGACCGCATAGGTTCCCCATGCCGCGTCGATCACCGACAAACCGAGTGGGTCCGCCACCTGTTGCATCGCCCGATGCGCCAGCGCGTGATCCAGCCGAACGCGGCCGCCCGCCAGCATGCTGGGGTTGATGTAGCCCAGCACCACCATCGCATCGGTGAAGGTCGGCTCGATGCCACCCAGACCGTAGCATGCCGGCCCAGGCTCGGCGCCGGCACTGCGCGGCCCAACCTTGAGCGAACCAACACTGTCCACCGACACGATGCTGCCGCCGCCGGCACCGATCTCCGACACGTCGATGAATGGCAGCTTCACCGCATGGCCGCCGCCCTTCACCAGACGGCTGCTCAGGTTGATCCCGGCGCCGACTTCGTACTCGCTGGTCTTCGCCGGTTCGCCATGCTCGACCATCGCCGCTTTCGCGGTGGTGCCGCCCATGTCGAGCGAGATCACGTCGCCCAGGCCGATTTGCCGCGCCATCGCCACCGCGGCGATCACGCCGGCCGCGGGACCTGACTCGATGATGTAGGCGGGCTTGGCGATCGCTGCCTCCGCCGCCATCACGCCGCCGTTCGACTGCATGATACGCATCGGCGCGCTTATCCCGATGCTGCGCAACCGCTGCTGCAAGGCCGACAGATAGTGTTCCACCACCGGACCGATATAGGCGTTCACCACCGTGGTGCTGGTCCGCTCGTATTCGCGCATCTCCGGCAGGATGTCCGACGACAGCGTGATGTGCGGCCGCCCCTGCATGTGCGCGCGCAGGATCTCGGCCACACGCTGCTCATGCGCCGGATTGGCGTAGGCATTGATCAGCGATATCGCGATGGCCTCCACGCCTGCTGCGGCGATCCGCTCGGTCGCCTGCACCACCGAAGCGTCGTTGAGCGCCTGCCAAACCTCGCCGCGCGGGCCTAGTCGTTCGTCAACCTCGAACCGCAGCCGGCGCGGCACAAGCGGCTTCGGCGGCGTGTATTGCAGATCATACAGCACCGGGATGCGCAGCCGCCGCGATTCCAGCACATCGCGGAAACCGCGCGTCGTGATCAGTGCGGTGCGTGCGCCGCGGCCTTCCAGGATGGTGTTGGTCGCAACCGTCGTGCCATGCACCACCCCGGTGACGTCCGTCGGATCAAGACCTACCTCGTCGATCAGTTCGCGCAATCCCACAACGATCGCCTCGCCGTAGTCCGCGCTGCTGGAGGCAACCTTGCGGGTGCGAATCCCTCCGTCTTCCGTCAGTAGCACGATGTCGGTGAACGTGCCGCCGATGTCGACGCCGAACCTGTAACCTACGCCCACTGGGGTCGTCTCCGCGCCGTGTCGGGATGGCCACCCTATCGCCCCGCCTACATTCGATATAGTCAATAGTCTTGAAGAAGTCTGATAGGCAGGGATTATCAGCCGTGAAGGTTCAGACCAACCAGTTGGACGCGTTGCGTTGGATCGCACGGCTCGGCAGCTTCCGCGCCGCGGCAACTCGCCTGCATGTGTCACAACCCACCATTTCGATGCGCATCCAGGAGCTGGAACGGCTGCTCGGCGCAACCCTGTTCGACCGCTCGGGACAGCGCGCAGTGCTGACCGAAGCGGGCCGCGACCTGGTGCGTTACGCCGAACGCATCGTGACGCTGGCAGAGGAGATGGAGCAGCGGTCGGCTGGCGCCACGGCGATCGAAGCGTCCCTGCGGATGGGTGCAGCCGATACCTTCGCCCTGACCTGCCTGTCACCATTGGTGGCGCAGATCGAACAGCGCTTCCCGACGCTGCGTGTCGACCTACAGATCGACTACAGCTTCAATCTGCACCGTGGCCTGCAGAAGGGCGAACTGGACATCGGGTTCCTGACCGGCCCGGTCGATGAAGCCAGCATGCGGGTCGAGCATCTGGTCAACCTGCCGCTCGCCTGGGTAGCCAGTCCACGCCTTGGCTTGCCAATCCGCGTATTGGAGCCACGCGATTTGCTGCGGACGCCGATCATCTGCAACCCTACCCCGTCGCATCTGTATCGTGCGGTGCATGAGTGGTTCGCCGCGGGCGACTGCGTGCCGGAGCGGATTACCACCTGCAACAGCATGACAATCATGGCACGGCTCGCTGCCGTGGGCTTTGGCGTCGCTATCCTCCCGACGTCGGTCCTGCGCAACGAATTCGAACTGGGTGCGCTGCGGCCGCTGCGCACCGACCCTGTCGCGGGAGCGCATGATTTGCTCTTTGCACACCGTGCTTCGCTATCGCCGGTCATCGTCAACGCGGTGCGCGACATCGCTACCCAGCTTGTGCGCACCAACGATCTGCTGAAGGGCTGAAGCGGGAGCGATTACCCGGCAAAGCGACAGGAGCGCGGGAAGCCATTCGGCGGCAGGCGGCCCGCCTGGGCACGCTCGCCGATCCAATCGCGCAGATTGGTCTCGGTGCGGGTCTTTTCGCCGAGCCGCCAGGTCAGCCCGTCCGCCAGGCGGAACACCTTCGCGTCGGCCAGCCCGCCATCGCGATAACGCTGCAGAATCACGCCGCCACCGCGCGCCATTTCCGGCACCTGATCAAGCGGGAAGATCAGCAGTTTGCGATTGCTGCCGACGATCGCGACATGATCGCCGTCCGCCGCCACACACAGCTGCGGCTTCCTCGCCAGGCTTGAGGTTGAGCACCTGCTTGCCGGTACGCTTCTCCGCGGCGAGTTCCTCCGACGGCACGATGAAGCCGCGACCGGTTGACGAGGCAACGAGGTATTTCGTGCCTTCGACCGGTATGAACAACGTGGCGACATCGTCCTCGTTCGTCAGATCGGCGAGCAGACGCACCGGCTGCCCGTCGCCGCGGCCGCGCGGCAGCTCGCCGGCTTTCAGCGTGTAAGCGCGTCCATTGGTGCCGAACAACGTGAGACGATCCGTCGTCTGACAGTGCAGCAGCCGCTTCAGCCGATCGCCTTCCTTGAAACGCAACTCGGCTTCGTCGCCGACGTGACCTTTCACCGCGCGGATCCAACCCTTGTCGGACAGGATAACGGTGATCGGCTCACGCTCGACAAATGCATCGCTGGACACTTCCACCACGGCCGGCGGAACACCCAATTCGGTGCGCCGCGCCCCCAGCGCCCCCGAACCGAATTTCTGCCGCGTCTGCTCGAGTTCCTCGGCGATACGCTGCCAACGCAACGCGTCATTCTTCAGCAACGCCTGGATGTCCTTGCGCTCCTTCACCAGCGACTTGTGTTCCTTGGCAAGTTCCATCTCCTCCAACCTGCGCAGCGATCGCAGGCGCATGTTCAATATCGCCTCGGCCTGCACATCCGTCAGCTTGAACCGCTGCATCAGCCGCGGCTTCGGTTCATCCTCGTTGCGGATGATACGAATCACCTCGTCCACATTCAGATAGACCAGCAGATAGCCATCGAGAATCTCGATCCGCCGCTCGATCGCCGCCAACCGATGGTGCGTGCGGCGGACCAGCACCTCGTGACGATGATCCAGCCATGCGCGCAGCACCGCTTGCAGCGACATCACCAACGGCGTGCGCGTCGCATCCAGCACGTTCATGTTCAGCGGGAAACGCGTCTCCAGCGCGCTGGCCCGGAACAACGTCTCCATCAGCACTTCCGGTTCGACACCACGCGTCTTCGGTTCCAGCACAAGACGCACGATCTCGGTGCTCTCGTCGTGCACGTCACCGAGCAGCGGCAGCTTGCGTTCCTCCAGGAGCTGCGCGATCTGCTCGATCAGCCGCGCCTTCTGCACCTGATAAGGAATTTCCGTCACCACGATCTGCCAGGTGCCGTGCTTGCCCTTCTCCACCGCCCATTTGGCGCGCACGCGGAAGCCGCCACGCCCGGTTTCATAGGCCGCCAAGATCGCCGCCGGGATCTTCCACCAATACGCCGCCGGTGGGAAAATCCGGCCCAGGCATATGGCGCAGCAAATCGGCCGTCGTCGCCTGTGGATTGCCTGATCAGATGAATCGCGGCAGCACAGATCTCGCCGGCATTATGCGGCGGAATCGATGTCGCCATGCCGACGGCGATACCGGCCGCGCCGTTGGCAAGCAGGTTCGGGAAACGCACCGGGAAGAACGATCGGTTCGCTTTCCTCGCCGTCGTAGGTCGGGCGAAAATCAACCGCGTCCTCGTCGATGCCGGACAGCATCGCGCGCGCCACTTCGGTCAGCCGCGCCTCGGTATAGCGCATCGCCGCGGCGTTATCGCCGTCGATGTTGCCGAAATTGCCCTGCCCTTCCACCAGCGGATAGCGCGCCGCGAAATCCTGCGCGAGACGCACCAGTGCCTCGTACACCGCAACGTCGCCGTGCGGATGGAACTTGCCGATCACGTCGCCAACGACGCGCGCGCATTTCTTGAAGCCGGCGGTGGGGTCAAGCCGCAGCAGATGCATGGCGTAGATCAGCCGCCGATGCACCGGCTTCAGCCCATCGCGCACATCCGGCAGCGAACGCGACATGATGGTGGACAGCGCATAGGCGAGATAGCGCTCGGACAGCGCGTCCGACAGCCGCGTGTCCTCGATATGGCCGATCAGGTCATCCGGCATCCCGTTGCTCCGATTCGGCGGCCAGCGCCGCCACCCGGTCGTATAGCATCTGTCGCGCGGCTGGCAGCGGCCGATGCTGATGCCCGAACGCGTCGCGCTCCAGGAAGTGCCCGGTCAGCCGCAGTCCGTCGCGCCAGTCGAGCGGCGCGCCTGCGTTGCCGTCTACCAGGAACGCCGGCAACGGCAGCAGACGGGAAGACCAGATGCCGGCGCCGGCCGTGGTGACCGCGCGGCCGGTCTTCGGCGAAACGAAGGCGAGGCCCGCGGTGTCGCCGGTGACCGCGCAACACGTCAGGTCAAGCCCATAACCGAGCTCGGCAAGCAGCGCCGCCTCCCAACGGATCAGTTCGGTGAGCATGACGCTGCCCTCCGACAGATGCGCGATCAGATGCAACAGACCTTCGAACACCCGGAGATGCGGCTCGCGTTCCGGCAATGCGCCCTCTGCCACCGCGCAGCACGCCGACAACATCGCGAGCGCGAGCGGATCGTCCATCGCAAGCGCGGCACCGGGGTGCACCAGTTCAGCACTAAAGCTGCCGAGCTGATCCGCCAGCCGCGCGACCCAGCGCGCCTGCACCAGGTTGCCGGGCTGCCATATTGCCGTGTGACCGCGCGCGCCGCCGCCACGTGCCAGGCCACGATGGGCACCATGTTCCTCGGTCAGCACCGTGGCGATGGCGTCGCCTTCGCCGTACGGGCGCGCATCGAGCACGATAGCAGGCGCGTCCCACTCCATGGCAGCTACGAGCTAGCAGTTTTGCAGCAGTCGCGCGATGGGCGGCAGCGGTCTACAGCCAGTGGAACCCATGGGCCATCACGCCCAGCATGGCACCGAAACCACCGAGCGTGGCACCGAAACCACCCAGCATGATGCCCAGCAGCCAGCGGAAATCGGCCCGATGCTCCGCGCTGAGAGCATCGAACCGGCGCTCCATGACGTCAAACCGGCGATCGACCGCATCGAACCGCCGCTCGATCCGCTCCGAACTCGCGGTCGCAGAGCGGGCGATCTGTTCCAAAACAGCGACGCGGCTTTCCATATCGGCAGGATACCGACCGCTCCCGGGTGGTGCAACAGGTGTGTCGGGCATCGGCATCGCTCCTTGCGCGCCAGACCTTACCCACGACGAATGAACGAACCGCTACCCCGGATCCTGCAGCCCGATCGCGCGCAGCCGCGCTCCTTCCTCATCCCAGCCCGCGCGATGCTTCACATTCAGGAACAGATGCACCTTGCGTTCCAGCAGGCTGGCCAATTGCTCCCGCGCCTTCGCGCCGATCGTCTTGATCCGCTGGCCACCCTCGCCGATCAGGATCGCCTTATGGCCCGGACGCGAGACATACACCGTCGCCTCGATCCGCACCGAACCGTCGTTGCGCTCCTGCCAGTTCTCGGTTTCCACCGTCGTGCCGTACGGCACTTCCTCATGCGTTTGCAGGAAGATCTGTTCGCGCACGATCTCCGCCGCCAGCAAACGGTCCGTCAGGTCCGTCAGATCGTCATCGGGATACAGATGCGGTCCTTCCGGCACGGCCGCAGCCATCGCATCCGCCAACGCCTCGACGCCATCCCCGGTCGCGGCACTGACCATGAATGTCTGCTCGAACGGCGTCAGCGTCGTCAGCGCCGCGGTCAGCGGCAGCAGCTTCGGCGTCGGCACAAGATCGATCTTGTTCAACACCAGCCAGCTTCGGCGCTTCTGCTCCGCAAGTCTCTGCGCGATCTGCCGCACCGCATCCGTGGCGCCGGTCTTCGCATCCACCAGCAGCAATGTCAGGTCCGCGTCCTGCACACCGGTCCAGGCCGCCGCCACCATCGCCCGATCCAGCTTGCGCCGCGGCGGGAAGATGCCCGGCGTATCGACCAGCAACACCTGGCTCTCGCCGCGCATCAGGATGCCGAGTACGCGGAACCGCGTGGTCTGTGCCTTTGGCGTGACGATGGAAAGCTTCGCGCCGGTCAGCCGGTTCAGCAGCGTCGACTTGCCCGCGTTCGGCGTGCCGACAACGGCGACGAAGCCGCACCGCGCCGGGTCATCTGCGCCGAGCACCCGCAGCAGGTCTCCAGCCGCGAATTGTTCCGCGGCACGCTTGCTGCCGGCCGTGCCGGACCCGGTGAAGCCACCGACCGACACCGTCACGACGAACTCCGGCGCATGCGGCGGACCGGCGCGCGATGCAATGACATATTCCGGCAGCCCCAGGCTGCGCGCCTGCACCCATTCCTGCAACGTGGTCTTGGCATCCTTCGGCGGCTCTTCCTGGCCGTTCCATCACGCCGCCCCAGGCACGCCGCACGAAATCGCGCGCCCGCTCGATCCCGCCATCGAGATACAGCGCGCCCAGTGCCGCCTCCAGCGCATCGGCCAGCACGGTGGCGCGCCGCCGACACGCCGGCACGCGCCTCGCCCGGCGCCACCGAGCAGCGTCTCGCCCAGGCCGACTTCCTCCGCCACCGTTGCCAGCACGGGCTGCGACACCAGCAACGCCAGGCGGCGGCCGAGATCGCCCTCCTGCTCGCTGCGGAAATCGCTCCGCGAGCCATTCCGCGATCAGCAGTCCCAGGTACCCGATCGCCGATGAATTCCATCCGCTCGTTGGAACCCTTGCCGCGCGGATGTCCACGGCCGTGCACCGCCGAACGATGGGTCATCGCTTCACGCAGCAGTTCAGGACGGGCGAAGTCGTGGCCGAGGATGATCTCGATCGGGGTGCTCAACGTGCGGCGCATTCAGTGGATCAGCATCCCCAGACGGCTCCAGCGAATTTCGAACGGCCACCACCAGAATTCCCACCACGGATATTCCGTCATCCACGGAGAAGAACAGAATCTCGGCGCGGCCGACCAGGTTCTCCACCGGCACGAACCCGACGCCGTTCATGAAGCGACTGTCGGCGGAATTGTCGCGATTGTCGCCCATCGCGAATACATGGTCGGGCGGCACCAGATACTCCGGCGTGTTGTTCATCTCGCCTTCGTCGGTCGCCTTCAGGATGTCGTGCTTCACGCCGTTGGGCAGCGTCTCCTGGTACAGCCGCAGCACCATGTGGATGCCGCTGTCATCGGCGACATAGTCACCTTCCGGCTGGCGCGGGCAGAGCTGCCCATTGATGTAGAGCTGGCCCTGGCGCACCTGGATCCGATCGCCCGGCAGTCCGACGATGCGCTTGATGTAATCGGTGGTGTTGTCGCGCGGATACTTGAACACCGCGACGTCGCCGCGCTTCGGCAGGCTGCCGAAAATGCGCCCGGAGAACGGCGGCCAGCCGAACGGCAGCGAATAACGCGAATAGCCGTAGCTGTACTTCGCCACGAACAGATAGTCACCCACCAGCAAGGTGGGAATCATGCTGCCGGAGGGGATGTTGAACGGCTCAAAGGCAACGGTTCGCACCACGACGGCGATCAGGCCGGCATAGACGATCGTCTTGACGTTCTCGACCCATACGCTCGATTTGCGCTTGGCCTTTACCTTGGTCGCCATGTGGATGAAGGGCTTCCGTCCAAAAAATCCGGGCGGATCAAGCCCAGGGGGGGATGGCGTGTCAAGCGAGCGGGCGGTTGATCAATCCTAGTCCTGTTCGAACATGGTCGGGCTGCCCGCCGGCGGCACTCTGCCGCGCTGATGAAAGTGCGGATTTCCGGCAAGGTGACGTAGCCCTTCCGGTCGACGTCGATCGCATCGAAGTTCTCGGCGACCCGCGGCATGCCCGCTTGTGCCTGCTGGCGCGTCAGACGGCCGTCGTGCGTCACGTTGGCGGCGGCGAAGCGTTGCGCCAGCCCGCCACTCGGCGCTGCGGACGGACGATGGCCGCGGCGGGCCGCAGATGCGCTGCCTGGCGGCCTGATAGCCGGCTGGCTGGGCTTGATAGCCGGCTGGCGGGCTGATAGCCCCTGACGGAGCTTGATACCCGCCAGGGGCCGGCTGGTCGGTCCCAGGCTGGCCTTGATACGGTCCCCGGCTGTCCCGGCTTGCGGCGCGCCATAGGGCGACGCGATAGCCATACGGCGAGTAGGGACGCGGATAGCGGTAGTAGGGATTCCCGTAGTAGCCGCAGCACGGCACGATAGGCTCCGGTATACGGATCGTAGACGCAGCCAGCGAGCAGTGGCCGCGGCAGCCACCAGCACCAATACTCGCAGCATACCTTGCTCGCATGATTCCGTTCCCTCACGCCGGTATCGCCGAAATGATCACCTGGGCAAAGGCGTAGGGGTATTCATCGGTCATCGTCAATGCGACCGACGCCACCATTCCGGCAGGCGTGATCGCGGCAAGCCGTGCCGCAGCGCCGCCGGTCATCTGCAACGTCGGCTGGCCCGACGGCAGGTTCACCACGCCGAGATCGGAAAAGAACACGCCACGCCGAAAGCCGGTGCCGAGAGCTTTCGCCGCCGCCTCCTTCGCCGCGAAGCGCTTGGCAAAGGTGGCAGCCTGGATTTTCTCGGTGCGGCTCGCCGCCTTCGCGCGCTCGGTGGCGGTGAACACCCGCGCGATGAACCGTTCGCCATGCCGCGCGATCGCCGCCTCGATGCGGCGGATGTCGCAGATGTCGGAGCCGAGGCCGAGAATCATGTCAGTGAACCGGGTGATCCGTTGTCATTGCGAGAAGCGCGGCGACGAAGCAGGCCCGGTCGAGCGAACCAGCCCGGGTCGAAGTGCGCACCTCGCACCCGAGACTCGCGGCGTCGCTTCGCTTCTCGCAATGCAGTCGACGCGCACTGCTGACCACTGAACTCATCCGCGCTCGACGCCCTTGATACCGACAGCGCCGCGCAGGCCGGCGATGACCTTGGACAGATGCGCCACATCGCGCACATCGACATCCACCAGCGCCTCCATGAAGTCCTGCTGGCGGTTGACGATCTTCAAGTTGGCGACCGCGCCTTCCTGCTTGGCGATGGCGTTCGTCAGGTTGGCGAGCGCCGTCGGATCGTTCGCGCCGATCACGCTGAGCCGCGCGGTGTGGTTCGGCCCCTTGCCATCCGGAACGGCCGCTCAACACGGACGCGTGGTTCCAGTCGACGTCGATGAAGCGCTCCGGCGTGGCGGCAAAACTCGTCAGTGTCTGGCAATCGCGCGCGTGGATCGTCACACCCTTGCCGGTCGTGATGATGCCGACGATCTCGTCGCCCGGTACCGGATGGCAGCAGCCGGCGAAGTGATGCGCCATGCCCGGCACCAGGCCGGTGATCGGCATGTCGAAATCCGTCTTGTGCGCATGCCGGTTGTTGGCGCGCGGCGGCAGCGCCGGCACCATGCGCGGCGCACGCGGCGCCTGGCGCAGTTCCGGATAGGCGGCGTGCACGACGTCCTTCGGGCCAAGGTTGCCGTTGCCGACTGCGATGTACAGATCGTCCGCCGCGCTGAACTTCAGCGTCTTCAGCGCCGGCTCCAGCGCCTTCTCCGAACCGTCCACGCCGGCCTGACGAAATGCCTTCGCCAGTTCCGCGCGCCCCGCGTCAGGTGCTGCTGACGCTGCTGCTGATGGATGAAGCGGCGGATGCGCGCGCGCGCCTTGCCGGTGACGACGAAGCGCTCCCATTGCGGCGACGGCGTGCCGCCACGCGCGGTCATGATCTCGACCTGGTCGCCGTTCTGCAATTGATGGCGCAGCGGCAGCAGCCGGCCGTTGATCTTCGCACCGACGCAGGCGTCGCCGACCTGCGAGTGCACCGCATAAGCAAAATCGACCGGCGTCGCGCCGCGCGGCAACTGGATCAACTGGCCTTTCGGCGTGAAGCAGAACACCTGGTCCTCGTAGAGTTCCAGCTTGGTGTTCTCCAGGAACTCGTCGGGCGCGGCGGAATTCTCCAGGATCTCCAGCAGGTCCTGCACCCAGCGGAAGCGTTGCAGATCCCGCCGATCGGCCTTCGCGCCCGGCTCCTTGTAGAACCAGTGCGCGGCGACGCCGTTTTCCGCCACGTCGCTCATGTCCGCGGTGCGGATCTGGATCTCGATCTTCTGGTTGCGCGGCTCGCGCAGCGTCACGCCGGTGTGCAGGCTCTGATAGCCGTTCGACTTCGGCGTCGAGATGTAGTCCTTGAACCGGCCGGCGATCACCGGATACGCCGAGTGCACCGCGCCCGAGCGCCACATAGCACGCCTCCTTGCTCGGCACGACGATGCGGAACGCCATGATGTCGGAGAGCTGCTCGAAGGCGACATTGCGGCGGTGCATCTTCTCCCAGATCGAATACGGCGACTTCTCACGCCCCGATACCTCGATCACCTGCACGCCGCTCTGCTTCGCAGACGCGCTTCAGCTCCTTGCGCACCTCCTCGATCACATCGGCGCCCTGGCCGCGCAGGAAATTCAGCCGCGCCTGGATCGTGTCGAACGCCTCCGGCTCGAGCTGCGCGAAGGCCAGCGTCTGCAATTCGGTCTTCACCGCATCCATGCCGATCCGTTCGGCCAGCGGCGCATAGATCTCCATCGTCTCGCGCGCGATGCGGCTGCGGCGCTCCGGGTCCTGCACGAAATGCAGCGTGCGCATGTTGTGCAGCCGGTCGGCGAGCTTCACCAGCAGCACGCGGATGTCGCGGCTGATCGCCAGCACCAGCTTGCGGAAATTCTCCGCCTGCTTGGTGCGGTCGGATTGCAGTTCCAGCCGGGTCAGCTTGGTGACGCCGTCCACCAGGCCGGCGATCTCGCCGCCGAAGCGGGTCTGGATCTCCGGCAGCTTGACCGGCGTGTCCTCGATCACGTCGTGCAGCAGGCCGGTGGCGATCGACGCGGTATCCAGCCGATAGCCGGCCAGAATGTCGGCCACCGCGAGCGGATGGGTGATGTACGGGATCGCCGTTGTCGCGCAACTGGGTGCGCATGGGCCTGACTGGCCAGCGCGTAGGCGTCATCGATCAGCCCGGTATTCGCCTTCGGATCGTAGGCGTGCACTTTCTCGGTCAGGCGGAGCGCTGCGGACAGCGGCGCGGTCGCGCGACCTCGGCCGCGATACCCTCGGGCGCGAAACGGGGGCGAGGGCCGGCCTCGTGACCGCGCTGCCTTCACCCCCGGCTGTCATCGGCGATTACCGCTGCGAACGGCCGCCGCCCAGCTCCGCCTCGATCGCCGCCTCGAGATCCTCGGGCGACATCTCTTCTCCTTCGACGGGCAGGCTTGCCGCCTCTTCCTCGGCCGTGACGTCCTGCAGGCCGAAGATGTTCTGGTCGGTCGGGATGAGGTCGAGCACCTCCTCGTCCGCGGGCTCCGGCTCCGGCGCGCGCGACAGCGACTTCACCAGGTCCTGCTCGATCTTGCCAAGCTCGATCGTCTCCTCGGCGATCTCGCGCAGCGCGACGACCGGGTTCTTGTCGTCATCGCGATCGATGGTCAGCTCCTCGCCGCGGCTCAGGTTGCGCGCGCGCTGGGCGGCAAGCAGGACCAGCTCGAAGCGGTTGGGAACCTTCTGGACACAGTCTTCGACGGTGACGCGCGCCATGCGCTCGACCTCCGGGCGTTGAACTTGGGTAAGTCGTTGATTTAGGCGAGGCCACCCGCCAAAGCAAGCCCGGCGGGTTCGTGCGCGCGGCAATAGCTTGACGTTGGAGCTTGAAGCTGTGGAGTTTGGTCGAAGCTGGGGCGCTTGGACGATGGCCGGCTTGACGCCCTGCATCTGATGCGTGATGTTTGATGTGACCGGAGGCCGGCGATGCGCACAACCCTGGCGATCGATGATGATGTGTTGGCTGCCGCGAAGGCGTTGGCACGCCAGCACCGAAAGACCATCGGCGAGGTCGTGTCCGACCTGGCCCGACAATCCCTGCGTCGCCCAATGGCACAACGCGAGCGCAACGGCGTGCCGCTTTTGCCGGTCAGCAACACCAAGGCCATTGTGACGCTGGAGATCGTCAACGCGCTGCGTGACGAGATGCCGTGACCTTCCTGCTGGACGTCAATGTCCTGATCGCACTGATTGATCCGACGCCATGTCAGCCACGGCGACGCGCATCGGTGGTTCGAGCAGGAGGGCGCCGCAAACTGGGCCACCTGCCCGATCACCGAAATCGGCGTGCTGCGCATCGTGGGCAATCCGAGGTATCCGAACACACCGGGATCGCCTGCCGTCGTCGCGACGGTGCTTGACCGGCTGCGCACGCTTCCGGGTCATGTCTTCTGGCCCGATGATATCAGTCTCCTGGACCCTCGGCACGCAGACGCGGAACGGATGCTGGCATCCACACAAGTCACCGACACTTACCTGCTCGCGCTCGCCGTGGCCCATGGCGGCCAGCTTGCCACACTGGACCGGCGTCTTTCGGTCACGGCCGTGCATCGCGGTCACCAGGGTCTACGCCTGATTTGACACTCGGTCACTTTACACAAATACCCCGTGGCGGCAGGGTCCCACAGCAACGCGGTTCGCGTTGGCCTCAGCACCGGGTGGATTGCCGGACGGGGCCAGCACGAAAGCCCGCAGGTGGGTGCGGCACAGCGCTCACGGTCGCCGAGTTGTGCGTTAATCAAGGAGTGCGTTAGTCAAACTTTCGGTTTCCCGGAAGGCATGACCGCAATGGAGGCCCAGTAACCTTGCCGCCATGCTCAGTTGCGCGCCGACACTTAGCGTAGCCGACACTTAACCAACGGTGCCGTATGCGCCGGGCAGCCGTTGTTAGGCTGTCCTGCGGCGGATCATGCCGAATCCGACCAGCGCGGTCCCTGACACCACCAGCGAAGTCGGCTCAGGTACGGGGGTGGTGCCACCAGCAATACCGACGGTGAACCCGTAAAAGTTCTCAAACGTGTCTGTCCAGGAAATCGAACTGATTGTGCCGGTGAACTGGACTACGCCGCTGCCTTCGTTACCACTGACGACATCTCCTGACACGGTGATAGGGCCGCCGAATACGTCCGGACCACCGGCCTCAAAGGTCGGGGTTTGGTCGAATGCAAACTGCGCCAGGGCTCCCGGTTGCCCCAGGCTCCAGATGGCAAAAACCGGATTCACCAGCGGCGTGGAAAAGGTCAGGGTATTGGTCCCCGTGAACGTTCCGTTCAATGTGATTATGTCGCCAATCGTCTCAGGGGACGTGGTTACCGTGCCGCCGATGAACGAGCTGGCTGGTTGCGACCAATCGAGAGAGGTCCCATCGATGACCGTGTTGCCGAGTACCTCTCCGCTGTAAGACACTGACACAGCGCCGAGGGTGCCTGCTGCCGATCCCGGCTCGCCTGCCGTGGCAGTGGTCCAGTCGGTCCACACGGTAGCGGAAGCCGGGCCGGCCGCGACGGTCAGAACGGCACCGACGATCGCAACGCTGATCAGACCGGCTTTAGTGGCCTGTCGCAGTCCGCTCATGTGGAACCCCCGGCGGCTCCCGGCTCAGGTTTACGAATTTATAACGCAACCTTGCACGTTCCGGGAAATTGTGACAAGGCAAGAAATCGTGTGATGTACGCAACGCACGCTCAGGAGCAGCGCGGTCGCAATCTCAAAATCATCGCCAGGCAAGCGTCCGGGGCAAGAACGTAAGGCCGTGATGCGTAAGCATGCCGCCGGTCTTGAGAAGGCTCTCCGGCATGTCGCCTACCTCTAAGGACAGACGTTCACGTGGGGCACTTCACCGCCAACATCCGCAATGCGCTAACCCACACCCCACAATCTCACGTAATGGGCAATGAGACGCTGCCAAGTCTCCAAAGAGCGGCACCCAGGCAAGCAGCACAGCGGCTTCCCGCGCCGCGCACCCTTACTTGCCCTCCTCGGTGGCACTTTCTGCCCTCGATGGCCGTCGGCGTGAAACCTTTGCAGGACAACCGCCCATCACCACACAATCGCGTTCGTCCACTCACATTCGACAACACCCGCACCCGGAATCACGCCACGCGAAGTTCTGAACGAACGGCACATTCAAACCACACGAACGCCCTGCGGCGGCAGGTCCCGCAACATCTCCCCCGGGCCAAGGCCCAGCACCGGATGCACCCAGGACGGCGCCACATCCAGCAGCGGCACCAGCACGAACGCCCGCAGATGCGCGCGCGGATGCGGCAGAATCGGGTCCGGCGCGGTGCGCACCATCCGCCCGCCCTTGCCCATCGCGATTATGTCCAGATCCAGCGTGCGCGCCGCATTGCGTTCGCCGCGCACCCGGCCAGCGTCCGCCTCGATCGCCTGCAGCATGGCAAGCAGGGCAGCGGGATCGGGTTCCGCACCAGGCGGCTCGACACGCAGAGCCGCTACCGCGTTGACATACGGCGGCTGACCGGATGGCGGGACGGGTTCGGTAAGGTACCAACGCGACAGGGCACGCAACCGAAACCCGGGCAGGTTATCCAGCCGAGCGGCCGCGCGCCGGCAGGTCTCCAAGGCGGACAGCCCGTCGCGGCCCGGCAAATTCCCGCCGATCCCCACCAAAATCATCTGCAATGGTTCCCGGCAGGTGGTTCACAATTCTGCAAGAAACTGCGATAATTTGATCCGCGATCGCCCCGGTTCGTCCGCTTTAGCCGGTCCGCACGCCATCCGACTGCTGTCCGCCCCTGTATCGAGAGGTCAAAATCCATGCAATTCCTTCCAAATGAACGAGTTGCCCTGTTCATTGACGGTGCCAACCTCTACTCCGCCTCGCGCAATCTGGGCTTTGACGTGGACTACCGGAACCTCCTGGAGTTCTTCCGTAGGAAAGCCCATGTTATTCGCGCCTATTATTATTCCGCGGTCCTAGAAACCGATGAATACTCGCCCTTGAAGCCGCTGACCGACTGGCTGGCCTATAACGGCTACACACTGGTCACCAAGCCCGCCAAGGAATTCACCGATTCGGCCGGCCGGCGCCGCGTCAAAGGCAACATGGACATCGAAGTCGCGGTGGATATGCTGGAACTCGCGCCCCGGCTCGATCACGCGATCTTGTTCAGCGGCGACTCGGATTTTCGCCGCCTGGTCGAAGCCGTTCAGCGCAAGGGCGTGCGGGTTTCCGTGGTCTCCTCGATTCGCACCAGTCCGCCCATGGTGGCCGACGAACTGCGACGCCAGGCCGACCAGTTCCTGGAACTCGCCGACATCGCACCGGAATTCACGCGCCGCCAGACCGAGCCGCGAACCCGCCCCGTGTCACTGCGCCAAACTCCGGCCGAACCCTTCCCCGATCCAACCGACGCGGCGTGAGCGGCACGCAAGGCGAGCCGCCGACACTTCCTTCGCCCGACTGCGCCTTGTGCCCTCGGCTGGCCGAATACCGGCAGGCCAACCAACTCGCCCACGTCGATTGGTTCAACGCTCCGGTGCCGAGTTTCGGCAAGTTCGATGCGCGCCTGCTGATCGTCGGTCTGGCGCCTGGCGTGCGCGGCGCCAACCGGACCGGCCGCCCGTTCACCGGCGATTTCGCTGGCAAGCTGCTCTATCGCACATTGCTGCACTTCGGCCTCGCTCAGGGGCGCTATGCCGAGGACCCGTCGGATGGGCTGACGCTGCTCGATTGCCGCGTCACGAACGCCGTGCGTTGCGTGCCCCCTGGCAACCTGCCGTTGTCGACCGAGATTGCGACCTGCAATCGCTTCCTCGTCGCCGAAATAGGCGCGATGCCTGATGTGCATGCCGTGCTGGCGCTGGGCGGCACGGCGCACAACGCCGTGTTGCGGGCACATGGCATGCGACCCGCCCGCGTGCCGTTCCGCCATGGCGCGATCCACGATCTGCCGGCCGGGAAACTGCTGGCCGACAGCTATCACGTGTCCCGATTGAACACGAACACCGGCCGGCTGACCGAGGCCATGTTTCATGCCGTGGTGGAAGCATTGCTTGGTCGGTTGGCAATGTTGCAGCCCTAGGCTTCGTTAAACGAAACTTCGTCAAACGGAACTTCGTCAAACGGAATACATCCCGGCGAAAGCCGCGATCCAGCACGTGCGATGAGCCGTCACCACCAATCCCTTCCCGTCACGCTGACGAAGGTCAGCACCCGCATCCGCGCTGCCGACCCGGCCGGATGGCCACGCGCGACCGCCGGCCCGCAATCCGAACAGTGCATCGTCTAACCGCAACAGGCGGATGGCACTGGCACGTTCGGCAGGCGCATGACATGCGCCGTCGCTTGCATAAAGGAGCTGTCCCATGGACTTCCGCATTTCCGGCCTGCCGGTCGAGCCGTTCGTTCCCTACTTCGCCATGACTGATGCCGATCTGCTGGCGCATGGCGCGCGTCGCGTCGTCGCCACTTCGTCGATGCCGGTGAACCTGATGCCGCCCTGCCGGGTCAGTCTGCGCGACGCGGCACCCGGTGAGGTGTCCATCCTGCTGAACTTCCAGCATCACATCGCGCCTGGTTCGCCATATCGCGCAACCGGCCCGATCTACGTACGCGAAGGCGTGCGGGAAACGGCAAGCATCGTCAATCACGTGCCGGCACAGCAGCGCACGCGGCTGCTGTCGGTTCGCGGCTATGATTCGGATGGCATCATGGTCGATGCAGACGTGATGGAAGGCACCGAACTCGAGGTTGCGATCCAGCGAATGTTCGCGCGCGACGACGTCGCTTTCCTGCATGCACACAACGCACGCCGCGGCTGCTATTCCTGCCGCATCGACCGCGTCTAGAGCGCGATCGGTCTGACTGGAAACGCAACCCGGGTAAGCGCCATCTTATCGTCATCACCCCTGCATCTGATCGCCTCCCGTCGGTGTCCCCGCGAAAGCGGGGACCCAGGCGATCGGCAGCGAATTCGCGCCGCCTGGGTTCCCGCAACAGCGCTACGGCATCACCGCCCGCGATGCCTCCCATCAGATTTCTGTACTTGTTCGCCCGAACGGGATGCCGAGATTGTCTGCTGGAGGCCAGCCAATGCCCACACCCGGACAGTCCGCAGCCAGACAACGAGTAAAAGCGTTCTGCGCACGCTTCGGCTTGCGCGTGCCGATCCTGCTCGCGCCAATGGCGGGAGCCTGCCCGCCCTCCCTATCGATTGCCGTCGCCAATGCAGGCGGCCTGGGCGCGGCCGGCGTCCTGCTGATGCCACCCGATGAGATCACGGCGTGGACCAATGAAGTGCGTTCCGCCAGCAACGGCGCTTTTCAACTGAACATCTGGATCCCCGATCCACCAGCGAACCGTGATCTCGTGCATGAGGCCGGTGTGCGGGAATTTCTCGCTGGCTGGGGTCCACCCGTCCCGGACGAAGCCGCGGATGTCACGCCGCCGGACTTCGCCGCGCAATGCGAAGCGATGCTCGCCGCGGGTCCACCCATCGTATCGTCCGTAATGGGACTTTACCCGCCGGAGATCGTCGGTCGCCTGAAGGCAAAGGGCATCGCCTGGTTCGCCAACATTTCTACCGTAGCGGAAGCGCGCGCGGCCGAGGCAGCCGGGGCGGACGTGATCGTGGCACAAGGCGCGGAAGCCGGCGGTCACCGAGGCTGCTTCGATGCCGCCCTCGCCGAACACCAGCAGGTCGGCTTGTTCGCCCTGCTGCCGGCCGTGGTGGATGCCGTGCGCCTGCCCGTAGTCGCGACCGGCGGCATCGCCGATGCGCGCGGTGTCGCGGCGGCGCTGACACTCGGCGCCAGCGCCGCGCAGATCGGCACCGGCTTTCTGCGTTGCCCGGAGGCGAAGCTTCACCCCGCCTGGGCCGATGCCCTCGCACACACCGCGCCGGAGGACACGATCGTCAGCCGCGCGTTCAGCGGCCGCGCTGGCAGAAGCATCGCGACCAATTATGCCCGCGCCGCTCTGGCACATGATGCGCCGCGTCCCGCGCCTTATCCCGTGCAACGCGCACTCACCGCGCCGATGCGCGGCGCCGCGCAGCAGGCGAACGACGTGCAGCGCATGCAGGCCTGGGCAGGCCAGTCAGCCGCGCTGGCCAAAGCCGAGCCCGCCGCCGAACTGATGCAGCACATCTGGCAAGAAGCGCGCGCGCTGCTGGGCTGGTGATCCCACGACGAGTGGCGGAATGCCCCGGCGTTCCCCCGCCGCTTGCGGAAGAACAGCTTCTGAACCGGACCCGCTCGCAATCCCTCAGCGCAAAACCGTCCGCCCCGCGTACCGCGCCGCCGGTCCCAACGCAGCCTCGATCCGAATAAGCTGGTTGTACTTCGCGGTGCGATCGCTGCGAGACAAACTACCGGTCTTGATCTGCCCGCAATTCGTCGCCACCGCGAGATCGGCAATCGTCGAATCCTCGGTCTCGCCCGAACGATGACTCATCACGCAGCGGAAGCCCGCCTTGTGCGCGATCTCCATCGTCTCCAGCGTCTCCGACAATGTGCCGATCTGATTGACCTTGATCAGGATCGCATTCGCCGACCGCTCCTCGATACCGCGCCGCAATCGCTCGGAATTGGTGACAAACAGATCGTCCCCCACGATCTGGATCTTACCACCCAGCGTCGCGGTCAGATGCTTCCACCCCGCCCAGTCATCCTCCGCACAGCCGTCCTCGATCGAGACAATCGGATACCGCCCCACCAACGCCTCGTAGTAACGCACGATCCCCTCGGCATCGAGCGTCTTGCCCTCGCCGGCCAGCACATATTTTCCGTCTTTGAAGAATTCGCTCGATGCCGGATCGAGCGCGAACATCACGTCCTCGCCCGGCCGATAGCCGGCCTTCTCGCAGGCCTTGGCAATGAACCCCAACGCCTCGTCCGCCGACTTCAAATTCGGCGCGAAGCCACCCTCGTCGCCCACATTGGTGTTGTGGCCGGCGTCATGCAGCCCCTTCTTCAGCGCCGCGAAAATCTCCGAGCCCATGCGCACCGCGTCAGCCATCGTGCCGGCGCCAACCGGCATGATCATGAACTCCTGGATGTCGATCGGATTGTCGGCGTGCACACCTCCGTTGATGATGTTCATCTGCGGCACCGGCAACGTGCGCGCATAAACCCCACCGACATGACGATACAGCGGCACGCCCAACTCCACCGCCGCCGCCTTCGCCACCGCAAGCGACACCGCGAGGATCGCATTCGCGCCAAGCCGCGACTTGTTCGCCGTACCATCCAGATCGATCAGGATCTCGTCGATCTTCACCTGCTCGGTCGGATCCATCCCGCCGACCGCGTCGAAGATTTCGCCCTCGACGTTGGCGACGGCGGTCCGCACGCCCTTGCCGCCAAACCGCGCCGGATCGTTGTCACGCAACTCGACCGCTTCATGCGCGCCGGTTGAAGCACCTGACGGCACAGCGGCACGGCCCATCGCGCCGCTGTCCAACACGACGTCCGCCTCGACGGTTGGATTGCCGCGGCTGTCGAGGATTTCGCGGCCAACAATGTCGGCAATGGCACTCATGCACAGCTCCGTCCGGTTCGGCGTTCACCAATCGGTATCCGACCCAAGGTCAAGCAACACCCACAAACCACGTGAGGATGCTGTCATGGCGAGCAGCGACGCGACGCAGCAATCTCGACCAGTCCTGCGCGCCCGATCAGACCGGGATTGCTGCGCCACCACGCTCCTCGCAATGACACTAGACCCGCTCGATCAGCGCCGCGATGCCCTGGCCGACGCCGATGCACATCGTGGCGATCGCGCGCTTGCCGCCGCGCGTCTCCAGCGCATTCAACGCGGTCAACGCCAGCCGCGCACCCGACATGCCCAGCGGATGACCCAGCGCGATCGCCCCGCCATTCGGGTTCACATGCTCGGCATCATCCGGCAGCCCGAGCTGACGCATCACCGCCAACCCCTGCGCGGCGAACGCCTCATTCAGCTCGATCACATCGATGTCGCCGATCTTCAACCCAAGTCGCTCCAGCAGCTTCTGCGTCGCCGGCGCCGGACCGATGCCCATGATGCGCGGCGGCACACCAGCCGTCGCCATCGCCACCACCCGCGCACGCGGCGTCAGGCCGTGCCGCGCCGCCGCCTGCTCCGACGCAATGATCAGCGCCGCCGCGCCATCGTTCACGCCGGACGCATTGCCCGCGGTCACCGTGCCGCCCTGCTTGCGGAACGGCGCCCGCAGCTTCGCCAGCCCATCCAACGTGGTGTCGCCGCGCGGATGCTCATCGCGATCCACCGTCACCGTGCCCTTGCGCCCGACAATCTCCACCGGCGCGATCTCGCGCGCGAAGAAGCCGTTCTCCTGCGCCGCCTTGGCCCGCATCTGCGAGCGATACGCGAACGCGTCCTGGTCCGCACGCGGCACCTGAAAATCCTCCGCGACATTTTCCGCCGTCTCCGGCATCGCATCGACACCGTACTGCGCCTTCATCAGCGGATTGACGAAACGCCAGCCGATCGTCGTGTCATACACCTCGGCATTGCGCGAAAACGCCTCGGTCGCCTTGCCCATCACGAACGGCGCGCGCGTCATGCTCTCCACGCCGCCGGCAATCATCAGCTCCGCATCGCCCGCGCGAATCGCCCGCGCCGCGGACCCGACCGCATCCAGTCCGGAACCGCACAGCCGGTTGATCGTGGAACCCGACACATGGTCCGGCAGACCCGCCAGCAGCGCCGCCATGCGCGCGACGTTGCGGTTGTCCTCGCCGGCCTGATTCGCACAGCCGTAGATCACGTCATCCAGCTGATCCCAGTCCACCGAAGGATGCCGCTCCTTCAGCACGCGCATCGGATGCGCGGCCAGGTCGTCGGTGCGGACGTCCTTCAGCACGCCGCCGTAGCGACCGATCGGCGTGCGGACGAAGTCGCAGATATACGCGTCGGCCATGGCGCTTCTCCCTGGATCGCTGGTCTTCCGCTGGCCTATTCCATCCCGGCGCGGCCGGCAAGCAGCCGGCGTTCTTGCCCCAATTATGCCGCCCGAGTATGCCAGCGAAACTAACAGCAACCGGAGGAATCTTGATGCGACCGCTGCGACGGGCCAGCCTTGCCGCTTCGCTGTTCGCCATTCTGTGTGCCGGCACCGCATCCGCGGCGATGACCGTCTATTATCACGCCGGCAGCTGGGACGCGTTCAGCGGGCCGGGCGACGATGGCAAGCCGGTGTGCGGCGTCGGTACCACCAACCCTGCCGACAACCGCAGCTTCTCGCTGCGCTTCGAGATCGGCGGCGCCAACGTGACGTTCCAGGCGAAGAAGCCGACGTGGAATATCCCCGCCGGCACGCAGATGCCGGTCGTGCTGCAGGTCGGCCTTGAAACACCGTGGAACTTGCAGGGCGTCGGCAACGGGCAGGTCGTGGAATGGGCGTTCGACCCAACCACGATGCAGACATTCGACGCCCAGTTCCGCCGCGCCAGTTCCATGACGATGACATTTCCCGCTGGGAACGAGCCGCCATGGACCATCGGCCTTAACGGTTCGACCGCGATCAGCAACACGTTTGGCCGCTGCGTCACCGATCTGACGCGCCAGGCGTCGCAATCGCAACCCGCCACGCCGCCCGCCAGCCAGGCGCCGACGCAGCCATACAGTCCGGCTGCGACGCCACCGCACCGGCAGCAACGCCGGCAGCGCCCGCCGCTGCGCCACCGGAAGCACCCGCGCCAGCACAACCGGCGACACCGGCGCCATCGCAGCCCTTCGCACCCACCGGTGCAACTGCTCCGTCACGCTAGTCGCAGCGGGGGAACGGCGATGACGACGACCGGACACTGCCTGTGCGGCGCCATCCAGTATGAATACGACGGCGCACCGATCGAAGTGCTGCACTGCCACTGCGACAGTTGTCGCCGTCAGACATCTTCGCCCGTCGCCACCTTCGTGATGGTCCCACGATCCGCGCTGCGCTTCACCCGCGGTACGCCGAGGGACTACGCGTCGTCGCCCGGCGTGCGTCGCAGCTTTTGCGCCGAATGCGGGTCGCCGATCGCCTATCAGACCGATCGGCGACCCGATATCGTCGATCTGTTTGCCGGCTCCCTGACCGACGCCACGGCAATAGTTCCATCGTGCCACGTGCACGCCCAGGAGCAGCTTGCCTGGTTCGAGATGCTGGACGATCTGCCGCGCTACGCACAGTCGCATCGCACGGCAACGCCAATGCGCCGCGGCCCGCGCTGACCGCCGCCATTGCCGTCAGCTCGTCTGCTTTGCGAGGTCATCGAACGCCTTCAACCGGGCGATCAACGCCGGCATCTCGCGCAGCGGTATCATGTTCGGCCCGTCGCTCGGTGCGTGATCCGGATCGGGATGCGTCTCGATGAACACCGCCGCCACACCCACCGCGAGTGCGGCGCGCGCCAGCACCGGCGCGAACTCGCGTTGTCCGCCGGATGATGTGCCCTGTCCGCCTGGCTGCTGCACCGAATGCGTCGCGTCGAACACCACCGGATAACCGGTTCGCGCCATGATCGGCAGACCGCGAAAATCCGTCACCAGCGTGTTGTAGCCGAAGCTCGCACCGCGCTCGCACAGCAGGATGTTCTGGTTGCCGGTACTGGCGATCTTCGCCGCGACATTCGCCATATCCCACGGCGCGAGGAACTGGCCCTTCTTCACGTTGATCGGTTTCCCCGTCTCACCCGCAGCCAGCAGCAGATCGGTTTGCCGACACAAAAACGCCGGGATCTGCAACACGTCCACCGCCTGCGCCGCAATGCGCGCATTGCTCCGGCGCATGCACGTCGGTCAGCACCGGCAGTCCGGTCGCTTCGCGCACATCGGCGAGAATACCGAGCCCGTCGCCGATGCCCAGGCCGCGCTGCGTAGCGACACTGGTACGGTTGGCTTTGTCGAAGCTGGATTTGTAGATCACCGGCACGCCGCTCGCCGCGGACATCTCGCGCAACGCGTGGGCAACCTCCAGCGCATGCGCGCGCGAATTCGATCTGGCAAGGCCCCGCGATCAGCACGAAGGGCAGATGGTTGGCAATCGTTGCATTGCCCACACGGACGACACGCTGCACCATTCCCACCATGCGCGAATTCTCGACATCGCCAGTCTCAGCACCACACCCGGCAGCGCCGCAAACCTTGTTCGACCCCGTCGACGCCGGTGATCTGCACGGACCAACCTGCGCGATCGCGAGAACCAGGCCGAGCAGCGGGTCTACGGCCCGATCAGGGTATTGCGGATCTTGCCATCCGGCCCTGGATTACGGCGTAGCCTCCCGAGGATTTCGAGGTAGTGGCAGATCTGATTGACCTGCCTGGGTTCGACGCCCAACTCGCGCGCGAGCTCGTCGTCAGCCAATCCAGGAGAACGTCGCAGGGTTTCCATCACGCTCGGTGTCCGTGGGCATCAGGGACCCTCCGGAGCGTCGCTCCAGTAGTGCAAATCAGACGACAGAGCCCGGTGGCGGGAGCAAAAAATGCCCGCGAACCGCAGGATATCCTGGACCCGCGGACAGACATCGTGGTGGCCCGCGACAATGGCCGCGCGCGACACGCAGGGCATCGCAGCATCCGCCGGATGCAGAACGACAGCCGCGTTGTCATACCGATTGATTGCCCGCAACCCGGAAGCCCCGTCACAGCCCCCACCAAGAACCAAGCCGATGACCTGCTCCCACAGGATTCGGCGGCGGAGACGCACAGGGGCCAGCGCCCAACCAGTTCCGATTATGATCTGGCCGAGGGGGCGTGTCAGTAATGTAGATTACCGACCGGGTAGGTTGCGCTTTTTTAAGGATACGTTTTGGGAAGGTGAAAAGCGATGCGCGTGCGGACCAACTGATAACATTCACAAGATGCCGCCAGCAGGCCCTGCCGATTTCGTATCGTCACTTGCCGTCGGCCGCGCGCGATCAGACCGGCACGCTCCAGCGTCTGGGCGGCATGCGTGATGCTTGGCCTATGGACGCCCAGCATTTCGGCCAGCAGGTTCTGCGTGATCGGCAGTACCTCATCGTCCCCGCGGTCACGCATCATGAGCAGCCAACGCGCCAGCCGCTCCTTGAGACTGTGTGCACCGTTGCACGCGACGGACACCAGGACCTGCTCGAGAAAGGCTTGAATGTACGCATTCATGACGCGTCGGAAGGACGGCATCGTGTTCATGGCGCGCATGAACGCCACGCGCGACATCTTCGCCGCGCTGCCGGGAATCTGGACAAGAAACCGAACGGAGGAACTCTTGGCGCCGAGGATGGCTTGCACCGCCGTGCAACCCTCCCGACCGATCGTTGCCATCTCTATGACACTGCCGTCCGCATAAACCGCCACCACCGAGACGACGCCGCTGTCAGGGAAGAATACATAGTCGAGCGAACTATCAGCGTCCATCAGGACCTGCTCGCGTTGGCAGAGAATGCGTTCAAGCTCCGGCATAAGCTGCTTGAGATTGGACGCTGGCAAGGCGACCAACAGCCGATTGCGGGGCCACTTAGATACAGCATTCATACCGTCTGAGTGGCGCCCGCTTGGCTCTGGTTGCAAGGGGAGCCACAACATCGTGACGCAGTTGCATTGCGTCATTCGGAAGCGGAATCAGGGCCATGAATTCGCGTGCCGTGCGCGGAGACAACTTTGCGGCGATGATGTCTCAGTTCGAAACCTGTCGCACGATCCGGTGGTTTCTCTCAGCTCCCACGCACCACCGGCTAACACTGCCATAAGCCGGCACTGCCATAAGAATGAGTAGAAGTACCACTGTGTTAAGCGCCAAGGTCTGGCCGTTCTGATAATGCCACGACATGGCACGTTCAATATCGGCAGGACACGCTGGACCAGGTCGTGCGGCATCCAAGTCCCGGGCAGGCTATCGAAGCAGTTTGCCATCTTATCGATGACGCCTGTGATGTTCACGGCATTGGCACCGGGCCGCTCACCGACTCAATCGGAACAGACGAGATCGCTCGCATCCATGCCGTGTGGCCGAGAGCTCAGCTGCCGTTCGGCCAAGTCCCACCCTGTAATCATTGCACCCGATTTCCGTTTTGATGGCACGATGGGCGCACCGCTTGCTCGCCCAGTTGCACGGCTTCCACAAGTGACAATGCGTGGTCATCACATATAGCGATCGGCAGCCAGGTAATGTCGAACCGATATCCAACATGATATTCGGCACCCGACATCTTTCATTGCCGCCGATCTGGCGAGCACGGCAACAACGGCAGCCTACACCAGCCGAGCCTGCCGCACCGCCGCCGCGATGAAACCGGCAAACAGCGGATGCGGATCGAACGGCTTCGACTTCAGCTCCGGATGATACTGCACGCCGACGAACCACGGATGCGCCGGCAACTCGATGATCTCCGGCAGCACCCCATCCGGCGACATGCCGGAAAACCGCATGCCCGTTCGTTCCAGACACTCTCTGTAATGCACGATTGACCTCATAGCGGTGGCGGTGACGCTCCTCGATGCTCGCCGCGCCGCCGTACATGTCGCGCACCAGGCTGCCCTCGCTCAGCACCGCCGGATACGCGCCCAGCCGCATCGTGCCACCGAGATCGCCGCCCTCCATGCGCCGTTCGATCTCGTTGCCGCGCGCCCATTCGGTCAGCAGCCCCACCACCGGCTCATCGCACGGCCCGAACTCGGTGGACGACGCGCACCGCAGCCCAGCCAGATTCCGCGCCGACTCGATCACCGCCATCTGCATGCCGAAGCAGATGCCGAAGAACGGCACATTGCGTTCGCGCGCGAACCGCACCGCCTCGATCTTGCCCGGCGTGCCGCGCTCGCCGAAGCCGGCCGGCCACCAGTATGCCATTCACCTCTTCCAGCCGGTGCACCGCACCGTCCTGCTCGAAGATCTGGCTGTCCACCCAGTCCAGCCGCACCTTCACCCGGTTGGCGATCCCGCCATGCGCCAACGCCTCCGCCAGCGACTTATAACTGTCCAGCAGGTTGGTGTACTTGCCGACCACGGCGATGCGTACCTCGCCCTCCGGCGCGCGGATCGCATCGACGATGTCCTGCCAGCGCGACAGATCGGGCTCGCCATCGAACGGCAGACCGAAATGCCGCAGCACTTCGCGATCCATGCCCTCGACATGATAGCTGATCGGCACCGCGTAAATCGTGTCGACATCCAGCGCCGCGATCACCGCCTCCGGCCGCACGTTGCAGAACAGCGCGATCTTGCGGCGCTCGTTTTCCGGGATCGGCCGATCGCAGCGGCACAGCAGCATCTGCGGCTGGATGCCGACATTCAGCAGCTCCTTCACCGAATGCTGCGTCGGCTTGGTCTTCAACTCGCCCGCCGATGGAATGAACGGCACCAGCGTCAGATGCACGAACATCGCCCGCTCGCGGCCAAGCTCGTTGCCGAGCTGGCGGATCGCTTCCAGGAACGGCAGGCTCTCGATGTCGCCGACCGTGCCGCCGATCTCCACCAGCACGAAATCGACGTCGCGCGTGCCGCGAACGACGACTTCCTTGATCGCGTCGGTGATGTGCGGGATCACCTGGACCGTGGCGCCCAGATAGTCGCCGCGCCGTTCCTTGGCGATCACCTCGGAGTAGATGCGCCCGGTGGTGGCGTTATCCAGCTTCGACGCGTGCACGCCGGTGAAGCGCTCGTAGTGCCCCAGGTCCAGGTCGGTCTCGGCGCCGTCGTCGGTGACGAACACCTCGCCGTGCTGGTACGGGCTCATGGTGCCCGGATCGACGTTCAGATAGGGGTCGAGCTTGCGCAACTTGCACCGTGTAGCCGCGCGCCTGCAGCAGGGCGCCGAGCGCCGCCGAGGCGATGCCTTTGCCAAGGGAGGAGACCACGCCGCCGGTGATGAAGACAAACCGCGTCATGGGCGGCCAGTATAGGGACCCGAATCGGCCGGGGGGAAGCCCGCATCCGCAGCGTCACGCATGCGCCACGCGCGGGCGGTCAGTTGGTGGGGACGGCGGGGCCTTTCGGCGCGGCCGGCGGGGCCGGGCGCCGTGGATCGACCGGCGGCGGCCCCGCCGGCAGCGGCCCAGCGGGCAGAGACCGGCGGGCAGAGTTCCGGTTGGACCCGGGATCGCACTCGGCGGCCCATTCTCCAGCAGCGAGCCGCCAACGCCGGTGGTGCCGCGGTTCATCAGCGCCAGGGTCAGCGACAGCACCATGAACAGCGTCGCCAGGACGGCGGTCATCCGGGTCAGCAGGTTGGCCGTGCCGCGACCGGACATGAAGGCGCCCATGCCCTGCGAACTGCCGATGCCCAGGCCGCCGCCCTCGCTGCGCTGGATCAGCACGACGCCGATCAGCGCGAGCGTGACGAACAGGTGGATGATCAGCAGAACGGTGGTCATCGAAGCTTCCAGGGACAGTGGAGACGCAGCGAGCAACAGCGACACAGGACGAAAGCAGGAAAGTGAGTTCCCCCTCCCCTTGTGGGATGGGGCCAGGGGGAAGGGCTCGTACCAACCAAGGCACACCCCACCCCCCAACCCCCTCCGACAGGGGGAGGGGAACTCAGCTCGCGCCAGCCTACTACCCGCCTTGGGCGGCCCGGGCAATCGCCAGGAAGTCCTCCGCCTTCAGGCTGGCGCCGCCGATCAGCCCGCCGCCGACATGCGGCACCGCCAGCAGCGACGCGGCATTCGCCGGCCGCATCGAGCCGCCATACAGGATGCGGATCCCCTGCCCCGCGTCGCCGAACTGCCGCACCAGCTCCTCGCGGATGAACGCGTGCATCATCGCCACGTCCTGCTCGGTGGCGGTATCGCCGGTGCCGATCGCCCACACCGGCTCGTAGGCCACCACGCCGGTGAACGGCTTCGGCAGGCTGCCGGCGAGCTGCCAGCCCACCACCTCGGTTTCCTGACCGCCGCTGCGCTGATCCTCGGTCTCGCCGACACAGACGATCGGCGTCAGCCCGGCCTCGACCGCCGCCAGTACCTTCTCGCGCACCAGTTCGTCGGTCTCGCCATGGTTCTGCCGGCGCTCGGAATGCCCGAGGATCACCCACGACGCGCCGGCATCGCGCAGCATCGGCCCGGAGATGTCGCCGGTATGCGCGCCCTGCTTCGCCTCGTGGCAGTCCTGCCCGCCGACCGCCACCGCAGAGCCGGCCAGCGCCTGCGCCACCGCGGCGATGTGCACGAACGGCGGACACACCAGCAGCTCGCAAGCCAGCCCCGTGGCGCCGGCCGCCACGCCACGCGCCAGCGCCACCGCATCCGCGCTCAGCCCGTGCATCTTCCAGTTGCCGGCAATCAGTTGCGGCATGGCGTGTCTCTCCCATTGCATGGACGCCCATTGAGCCGTGATGCCGACTTGAACGCAAACCACGCCAAGCTGCGCACCGTACGACACGTGCGGGCCGGTCGCGTGGCAATACGACGGCAGGCGGCAGTGCGCTGTGGCACGCACGCCCCACACCCCTCGCCAGCGTCAATGGCCCTGACCCGCGCCCCTCGCGAAGGCAAATGGACAGCCTCCGCCACATGCATGCGCCAACGCTCACACCCTCCGCCCCCAAGCTGGCTAAGCCCGCCCGGCACTCGTATATGCTGCCGCGCAAAGCCACACGGAGACACCGCCTGCATGATCACCGCCTTCCGCCGCTATGCTCGACACCTGGGTGGCCCGCGGCTTCTTCATGATCATGGTGCTCGCCTTCGTCACCTGGGGCGTCGGCGACGTCGTTCGCATGATCGGCACCTCGACCTGGGTCGCCAAGGTCGACGGCCAGACCATCGAAGGCCCGCAGCTTCAGGAGGCCTACCAGCGCGACATGGCCCAGGCGCACACGCAAGCTGCCCGCCGGCCAGGAGCCCACGCCGGAAGCAGCGCAGCACCGTGGCCCACGAGGCGTTGCAGCAACTGATCGCCCAGGCGGCGCGTCAACCAGGAACTGCAGCGGCTGCACATCGTCACCCCCGATCGGGCGGTGCAGCAGACCGTCTTTGCCATGCCGGCGTTCCACGGCCCGAGCGGCCAGTTCGACCGCACGACCTTCGAAACCGTGCTGCGCAGCAACGGCCTCAGCGAACCACGCTTCCTCGACATGATGCGCAGCGACCTGGCGCAGCAGCAATTGCTCGGAGCGATCGCCAGCCGGCGCGGCGACGCCGGACGTCCTGCTGCAACCGCTGTTCGAAAGCCAGTTCGAAAAGCGCTCCGCCGACATGGTGGAATTCCCGTTCGCCGCCGCCCCCGAACCGCCGGCGCCGACAGCGGCGGAACTCCAGCGCTGGTACGACAACCACCCGGACCTGTATTCCACACCTGAATTCCGCCGGATCAAGGCGGTCGTGCTGTCGCCGCAGACCTTGGCGAAAGACATCCCGATCACCGACGCGGACCTGCAAGCCGCCTACGACCAGCACCAGGCGGAGTACGTGAAGCCGGAAAAGCGCTCCGCCGAGGTGATCTCGGTGCCGGATGAAGCGACGGCCAAAGCGCTGGCCGCCACCTGGCAGGGCGGTGCCGACTGGGCCGCGATGCAGAAAGCCGCGCAGGCTGCCGGCGGTTCGGCGATCGAGCAGGATGATGCCACCGAGCGGGAATTTCCCGACCCGGCCCTCGGCAAAACCGTGTTCGCCGCCGCCCCGGATACGCGTGACCGCTCCGGCCAAGGGCGGTCTGGGCTGGCATATCGTGCGGGTTACCAGCATCACACCGGGCAGCGTGCGCAGCTTCGACGAAGTGAAGGATTTGCTGCGCGCGCAGCTTCTCGCCAGCAAGGCCGCGGACATGATGTACGACCGCGCCAACAAGGTGGACAACGTGCTGGGCAGCGGCGCCAACCTCGACCAGATGCCGAGCGACCTCGGCCTGGTCGGCGTCTCCGGCACGCTCGACGCCGAGGGCAACACCGCAGACGGAACGCCGGCGCCAATTCCTGGGCCGGCCGAACTGAAGGCCGCCATCATCAAGGCGGCATTCCAGACGCAGAAGGGCGACCCGCCGCAGCTTGTCGAAGTGCAGACGCCATCGACCGGCGGGTCGGCGTATTACGCGCTCAGTGTGGAGGATGTGCTGCCGCCGTCGGTCAAGCCGTTCGACGCGGTGAAGGACCAGGTGGCGGCGGATTGGACAGCGCGACGCGCAACGCCATGCCCAGGAACAGGCCGCGGCGAAACTGCTGACCGCGGTGAAGGGCGGCCAGTCGCTGGCCGATGCCGCCGCCGTCGCCGGCGTGACCGTGCGGCGCACGCCACTCGTCACCCGCGGAGCAACGGCCGAAGGCATGCCGCCGCAACTGGCAGCAGGTGTTGTTCGGCCTGAAGCCGGGTGAACCGACGATGGTGGAAACCAACGACGGGTTCATCGTCGCCGTGCCGGCGGAAATCGTCGACGCCGACCCGAAGGCCGATCCCACCGGCTACGGGCAGGTGCGCGCGGTGGTGGCACGCTCGATCAGCAACGACCTCGCCACCGTGTTCGCCGATGCGTTGCGCGCGCGCGCCAAGCCGCAGATCAATCAGTCTGTTCTGGACACAGTCACGGGTCAGTAAGGCGTCAACCATGAATGTCGCGGTCCCACCCGGTCTTGCCGCCTTCCGCGCCGCCTATGCGTCGGGCCGCGGCACGCTGGTGTGGCGGCGCGGCGTGGCCGACCTGGAAACGCCGGTCGCCGCCTTCCTCAAGCTCGCGCACGGCAAGCCGAACTCCTTCCTGCTGGAAAGCGTCGAGGGCGGCGCCGCGCGCGGCCGCTATTCCATCATCGGCATGGAGCCGGACCTGATCTGGCGCTGTCGCGACGGCCGCGCCGAGGTCAATCGGCATGCCCGGTCCGCGCCGCACGCCTTCGTCGCGGACACGCGTCCGGCGCTGGAAAGCCTGCGCGCGCTGATCGGCGAGACGCGCCTGGACGTGCCGGCGAACCTGCCGCCGATGGCGGGCGGCCTGGTCGGCTATCTCGGCTACGACATGGTGCGGCTGATGGAGGCGCTGCCGGCGACGAAACCGGACGTACTCGGCGTGCCCGAAGCGTTGCTGATCCGCCCGACGCTGTTCGTCATCTTCGACAACGTGAACGACGAACTGACGCTGGCCGTGCCGGTCTATCCGCGCGCGGAAATTTCCGCCGAAGCCGCCTGGGCAAGCCGCGCAGGCACGCCTGGATGAAGCCGGCGACGCACTGGATCGTCCGTTGCCGCATCCCGCGCCGCCGGTCGCGCTGCCCGAATTGCCGGCGCCCGCATCCAACTTCACGCAGGATGAATTCCAGGCGGCGGTGCTGAAGGCGAAGGAATACATCGCCGCCGGCGACGCGTTCCAGATCGTGCCGAGCCAGCGCTTCTCCGTGCCGTTCGCGTTGCCGCCGTTCGCGCTGTATCGCGCGCTGCGCCGGATCAATCCCGCGCCGTTCCTGTTCTTCCTGGATTTCGGCGGCTTCGCGGTGGTGGGCTCCAGCCCGGAAATCCTGGTGCGCCTGCGCGACGGCATCGTCACCATCCGCCCGCTCGCCGGCACGCGTCGGCGCGGCGCGACGCACGAGGAAGACCAGGCGCTGGAAGCCGAACTGCTCGGCGATCCAAAGGAACGCGCCGAGCATCTGATGCTGCTCGATCTCGGCCGCAACGATGTCGGCCGCGTGGCGGAACTCGGTCAGGTGAAGGTGACCGAAAGCTTCGTGGTCGAACGCTTCAGCCACGTCATGCACATTTCATCCAATGTCGAGGGCAAGCTGCGCGAGGGACTGGACGCGTTGGACGCGCTGGTCGCCGGCTTCCCCGCGGGCACGTTGTCCGGTGCGCCGAAGGTTCGCGCGATGGAGATCATCGAGGAGCTCGAACCATCGCGTCGCGGCATCTACGCCGGCTGCATCGGCTATTTCGCCGCCAACGGCACGATGGACACCTGCATCGGCCTGCGCACCGCGCTGGTGAAGGACGGCACGATGTACGTGCAGGCCGGCGGCGGCGTGGTGGCGGACTCCGATCCGGAGTTCGAATACGAAGAAACCCGGCAGAAAGCGCGTGCCCTGATGCGCGCCGCCGAAGAAGCGGTGCGGTTCGCGGCGGGCAAGTTGGGCGGCAACAAAACTCGATAGCAACGCACCGCCAACCCGCGGTGGCTGCGTGATGTCGGAGCGTGACGAAATCCCTGCACGCTGCTCGCAGCGGCGTTCGGTCCTCGATCATGGCTCAGCTATTTCGATCAACCGACCCGTGAGCATCGTGCTGAAGCGCGTGGCGGGATCGTGCCGGAGCGCGTGGTGGGATTAGCTGGAGCGCGTTGCGGGCTATCCCCGGCGTTGCCGCCGCTTGACGATGAAGCCCCACTGACCGAACCTGCATCGGCACATGAACCTCGACGCCATACCAATCGGGATCACGCCGCCAGACGACGTCAATGTCGTCATCGAGGTCGCCATCGGCGGCGAGCCGATCAAATACGAGATGAACAAGGCCGCCGGCACGCTATTTGTCGATCGCTTTCTGTACACACCGATGCGCTATCCCGGCAATTACGGTTTCATCCCGCACACCCTGTCCGACGACGGCGACCCGATCGATGTGCTGGTGGCCAACACCCGTCCGATCCTCGCCGGCGCCGTCATCAACGTGCGGCCGATCGGCGTGCTGAAGATGGAAGACGATGCCGGTGGCGATGAAAAGATTATCGCGGTGCCATCTCCCAAGCTGACGCAGCGCTATCTGCACGTCCACAACTATGCCGACCTGCCGCAAATCACGTTGCAGCAGATCCAGCATTTCTTCGAACACTACAAGGACCTCGAACCCGGCAAGTGGGCGAAGATCACTGGCTGGGGTGACGCAGAGGAAGCTCGGCGTTTCATATCCGAGGCAATTGTGCGGGCGCAGCTGTAGCGAGCCGCGCCGCCATGGTGACGACAGCGAACCTGGACGGCCCACTGTCGCACTGGCCGGCAGGCACGTCTGCCGTGACTTAGACCGCTCCCCCGCCCCCTCGACCCATCACATCGCAACGCCAAACCTCCTGATAGCTATACTACCCTTGCAGTCACTATATATAACCACCATATCCCGCAAATTCCACCGTGCGGGTTCAGCCACCATGCAAATCCCCGATTACCTCCCCAACCTCCCCCCAGCCGTCACTCGTGAGGTCTTCGCCTACCTCTGCGCTACCCTTCCGCTGTCCGTCATCGATAACCCCGACCAGCTCGCCGACCGCAATGAAGCGGCGGTCGCGGCCCTCGCAGCCCTGCGCCCCGGCGACGCGTTCGAGGCCAGGCTTGCCGCCCAGATCATCGCCGCCGATGCCCACGTTATCGATTGCCTCCGCCAGGCCGCACAGCGCGGCCAGACGCCGGAGGAAGTCCGCCGTTGCCGCGCGCAGGCCGCCACCATGATGCGCTGCATGCAGAGCAGCCTGCGCCAGCTCAAGCGCGACCAGGCCATGGGCGATCATGCGAGCAGCGCCACGCGCCAAGCAGCCATGGACCGTGCCATCCACCGGATGAGGCACATCTCGGTCCCCGCCGCGAAGCAGGCGCCACCGCCCGCCTCAACCGAACACGACCCAACAGAACTCGACCCGGCAGAACACGCCCCAGCCGAATACGATCTAGCCCTAGAAGCGGATCGCTACGCGAAGGCCCACCCGAAGCGTGCCTCGCTCATCCGTCGCCTGGGCGGCCTGCCGGCCAGGCTCAACTTCGGCCCGCTCCGCCCCGAACTCGTCGCCGCCATCGTCGCCAGCGCCGACCCTCTGGTGCGTGCCTTCGACACCGTGGCCCGTCGCGCAAGAACCGCCGCCTGATCCCTCGCAACCACAGGTACTCCTCCCGCCCCCTCAACCCCAAAGCCCTCCCAAGAACGCCGTGACTTCATCCCGCTCATCGAGACAATGAGACACGCGCGAGACGAAAACCGCTCGCCACCAAACCCCGTCCCCCACAATCCCAACCACCCAAGTTGACCGCCCAACACTGCCCGCGCAGGATGCACCGCCATGATCCTGCTGATCGACAACTACGATAGCTTCACCTTCAACCTGTTCCACTTCCTGGGCGACGTTGGCGCCCGGTGCGAGGTCGTACGCAACGACAAGCTCACCGTAGCCGACGCCCTCGCGCGCCAGCCGGAAGCGATCGTGCTCTCCCCCGGCCCATGCACCCCGAACGAGGCCGGCATCTGCCTGGACCTCATCACCGCCGCCGCGGGGAAAATCCCGATCCTGGGCGTCTGCCTCGGCCATCAGGCGATCGGCCAGGCATTCGGCGGCAACGTCGTCCGCGCGCCCGCTGCCGATGCACGGCAAGGTCTCCCGCATCTTCCACACCGCGACCGACATCCTGGCAGGCCTCCCCTCGCCGTTCTCCGCCACGCGCTACCACAGCCTGATCGTCGATCGCGCGCACATTGCCCGACGTGCTGGTTCCCACCGCCTGGACCGAGGACGGGCTGCTGATGGCGATGCGCCACCGCGCGCTGCCGATCTTCGGCGTGCAGTTCCATCCCGAAAGCATCGCCAGCCAGCACGGCCATGAATTGCTGGCAAATTTCCTCGCGATCGCTCGCGGCACCAACGCCCCGGCGCGCGCCGCCTGACGTCGGGAGAATGTCCAACAACCTGAAACCGATCCTGGCCCGCCTCGCCGCGGGCGAGACACTGACCGACGCCGAAGCCGAGAGCGCCTTCGACATCATCATGTCCGGCGAAGCCACCCCGGCGCAGATCGGCGCATTGCTGATGGCGATGCGGGTGCGCGGCGAAACGGTGCCCGAACTTACCGGCGCGGTCCGCGCGATGCGGGCGCGCATGACCGCGGTCGCCGCCCCCGCCGACGCGATCGATGTCTGCGGCACCGGCGGCGATGCGGCCGGCACGCTGAACGTCTCCACCGCCGTGACCTTCGTGGTCGCCGGCTGCGGCGTGCCGGTGGCCAAGCACGGCAACCGCGCCCTGTCCTCGCGCACCGGCGGCGCGGACGTGCTGACCGCCCTCGGCGTCAACGTCGACGTGCCGCTGGAACGGCTGTCGGACATCCTGCGCGCGGCGAACTGCGCCTTCCTGTTCGCGCCGCGCCACCATCCCTCGATGCGCCACGCCGCCGGCCCGCGCGTCGAACTCGGCACGCGCACGATCTTCAACCTGCTGGGACCACTGGCCAATCCGGCCCGCGTGCGCCGCCAGCTCATCGGCGTGTTCGCCCCCGAATGGGCCCGGCCAATGGCCGAAACCCTCGGCCGACTCGGCAGCGAGACCGCCTGGATCGTGCACGGCCAGGGCCTCGACGAACTCACCGTGGCCGGCGAGAACCAGGTCACCGCCTGGCAGCACGGCGCGGTACGCAGCTTCACCGTGAACCCCGAGGATGTCGGCCTGCCGCGCGCACCGGTCGAGGCGATCCGCGGCGGCGACGCGGCGCTCAACGCCGCAACGTTGCAGGCATTGCTTCAAGGTGCGACCGGCCCATATCGCGACACGGTGCTGCTGAATTCGGCCGCGGCGTTGAATGTGGCGGCAAAGGCGGCGGACCTGCGCGAGGGCGTGGCGCTCGCCGGCCGATCGATCGCATCCGGCGCGGCACTCGGCGCTGGAAACGCTGCGGCGCGAAACGGCTGTGCGCTGATCGCCGGCTCAGTCGACAAGCGCGGCGCGTCGACCCGCAGGAGCGAGAGGACCCGATGGCTGACGACCTAACGATCCCGCCAGCCGATGTCCTGGCCCGCATCTGTGCCGATACGCTGGCGGCGGTGGCGCGTGCCAAGGCGGCGACCAGCATCGAAACCCTGCGCTACGAGATCGGCATCCGCCACGACGCGCCGCGCGGCTTCGGTTCGGCGCTGAAGGACGCGGTCGCCGATGGTCGCTACGGCCTGATCGCCGAGATCAAGAAGGCGTCGCCGTCGGGCGGCCTGATCCGGCCGGATTTCGATCCCCCGGCGCTGGCGCGCGCCTATCGCGACGCGGGCGCGACCTGCCTCTCGGTGCTGACCGACGGGCCGCATTTCCAGGGCAGTGCCGACCGATCTGATGGCGGCCGCGCGAAGCCGTCGACCTGCCGGTGCTGCGCAAGGATTTCATCCTCGATCAGTGGCAGGTCTACGAAAGCCGCGCGATGGGGGCGGACTGCATCCTGCTGATCCTGGCAGCACTCACCGACACCCAGGCGCGCGACCTGGAAGAGCTGGCGCGCTGCCTGGACATGGATGTGCTGGCCGAGGTGCACGACCGGCGCGAACTGCAGCGGGCACTCGGTTTGCAGACACCGCTGATCGGCATCAACAACCGCAATCTCAAGACCTTGGTCACCGATCTGGCGACAACGGACGAACTGGCGCCGCTGGTGCCGCCGGACCGCTTCCTGATCGCCGAGAGCGGCATCCGCAGCCACGCCGACCTGCAGCGCCTGGCCGCGGTCGGGACCACATTGCTTCCTGGTCGGCGAGAGCCTGATGCGCCAGCCGGACGTCGCGGCTCGCCACCCGCGACGCTGCTGACGGGCGAGCCGTGAGCCGGGAGTTCACGCCATTTCGACGCGCGTGGCAACGCCGCGATGGTCGATGTCGGCGCCAAGCCGGTCACCGAACGCACCGCGACGGCGCGTGCCCGGGTGACCATGCTGCCGGCCACGCTGGCGCTGATCCGCAGCGGCGGCGCCAAGAAGGGCGACGTGCTGGGCGTCGCGCGGATCGCCGGCATCATGGCGGCCAAGCGCACCGCGGAGCTGATCCCGCTCTGCCATCCGCTGCCGATCAGCGCGGTGACCGTCGACCTGACCGTCGCCGACGACGCGGTGGAGATCGCCGCGACGGTGCGCACCACCGGCCAGACCGGGGTGGAGATGGAGGCGCTGACCGCGGCCTCGTGGCCGCGCTGACGGTCTACGACATGTGCAAGTCGGTGGATCGCGGCATGCGCATCGAGGCGCTGCGCGTGACCCACAAGGCCGGCGGCAAGTCGGGTGAATTCAGCCAGGACTGACCTGTTCGACCTCGCCATCATCGGCGGCGGCGTGAACGGCTGCGGCATCGCGCGCGACGCCGCCGGCCGCGGGCTTTCGGTGCTGCTGCGTCGAGCAGGGCGATCTGGCCAGCGGCACATCCTCGGCGTCCACCAAGCTGATCCACGGCGGCCTGCGCTATCTGGAGCACTACGCCTTCCGCCTGGTCCGTGAATTGCTGGCCGAGCGCGAGGTGCTGCTGCGCGCCGCGCCGCATATCATCCGGCCGATGCGCTTCGTGCTGCCGCACCACGCGGCGCTGCGGCCGCAATGGCTGATCCGGCTCGGGCTTGTTCCTCTACGACCATCTGGGCGGACGCAAGATCCTGCCGGGCACGCGCTCGCTGGACCTGCGGCATGATCCCGCCGGCGAACCGCTGCGGCCGGAATTCACCCGCGGCTTCGAGTATTCCGATTGCAGCGTGGATGATTCCCGCCTCGTCGTGCTGAACGCGCGCGATGCGGCGGCGCGTGGCGCGGATATCCGCACGCGCACGCGCTGCATCGCCGCGCGGCGAACGGATGGCGTGTGGCGGCTGGCGCTGGAAGGCGGCGGCTGCGGCGCATGCGCGCGTCGCTGGTGAATGCCGGCGGTCCGTACGTGGCGCACGTGCTGGCCGATGTCGTCGGCGAGGCGGCGCCGAAGCGCGTCCGGCTGGTGCGGGGCAGCCACATCGTGGTGCCGCGGCTCTATGCGCACGACCGCAGCTACATCCTCCAGAACGCCGATGGCCGCGTGTGTTTCGCCATTCCCTACCAGCAGGATTTTACCCTGATCGGCACCACGGACGAGGACTTCCACGGCGATCCCGCCGACGTGGCGAGCACGCCGGAGGAAGAACGCTACCTGTGCGCCGCGGTCAGCGAATATCTGCGCCGGCCGGTCGATCCGGCGGCCATCGTCTGGCGCTATTCGGGCGTGCGTCCGCTGCTGGATGACGGCGCCAGCAAGGCACAGGAGGCCACGCGCGACTACACGCTGGAACTGGAGGCGCCGGCCGACAGCGCGCCGCTGCTGTCGGTGTTCGGCGGCAAGATCACGACGTACCGGCGGCTGGCCGAAGCGGCGATGGCAAGGCTGGCGCCGTTTTTTCCGGGCATGCGTGGTGCGTGGACCGCGGGCGCTGCGCTGCCCGGCGGGGACTTTCGCGTGGGACGCGATCGGGCTGTGCGTGACGATCTGCGCCGGCGCTATCCGTTCCTGTCCGAAGCCACGTCGCGGCGGCTGGTGCGAGCTTACGGCACGCTGGCCGCCGACAGTACTCGGCGATGCGCGCAACGCCGCCGATCTCGGCCGCCGTTTCGGCGCCGACCTGAGCGAGCGCGAGGTGGACTGGCTTGTGCGCACCGAATGGGCCCGCACCGCCGACGATGTGCTGTGGCGCCGCAGCAAACTGGGCTTGCGCGTTAGCCAAGCTGACGTCACGGGGCTGGAAGAATACCTCGCCGCTTCACAGGCATCGAACATGGACGCGGCGTAGCGGACTGCATGCGGACAGCCGGGCTCGCATGTCATCCTAACGAGCGCGGCAACGCAGCAGTCTCGGTCACGGTGTGCGCGCCCAACTCGCCCCAGGTTGCTTCGCTCCGCTCGCAGCAACAACGCGGTCGGATTCCGTCACAGGGTCACACCCGATTACCCTGCGGTGGACGGCATTGCTCGCAGCGGGGCTGGCCGTACTGGTCCACGAAAATTGGCTGACTGCACCATTTTACATGCGGAAGCGCGCCGAACCAGTATCGCGTCGTTGTGACAACGGATAGTATCGCCATCGTGCCTTGTCCGAAAAAAGGAGACCGCTATGCGAATTCCGTCGTGTGGTCGAACCCTCGGTGGCTTGCTGGCCGTCAGCGCCCTGATGCAACTTGCCGGCCCAGGAACAGCCAGTGCATCCGTGATCTCATCCAGCGCCACCTTGCCGGTGCTGGGCGTGCCATACACGGCGGCAGTTGGCGCGGGATGCTTTCCCGCCGTGGCCAAATGCATTTCGGCCGGATCTCTGACGCTGACCGCATTGGTGTCGTCGACCTTCGCCAGTGGCAGCCAGGACATTGAGGCGGACGCCACCTACTCAGGCGAGTTGACCACACTTCTCGGCATGCCGGTCGCGCCGGTGATGCTGACCGGCACGCTCGACGAACAGGTGCTCGGGCGCATAGGACCGGACGAGACTGGGTCCTGGACCACCGAGCTTACCGCCCTTTCATTGAGCGGTCCGGTGTTGGGCAGCACGTTGACCCTCGGTCTGGACCCGGCGCACGCATCCATCGGCACAACCTCGATCACGCCAGTGGGCGGCAACACCGGTACATTCAAGATCGACAGCTTCTTCGACATATTCACCGAGCTCGCGCTCGACAGTCCGCCGCTGGAGACGACGCGTGGGCCGATCTTGGCCACGCTCGGGGCGCCCGAGCCTGCCAGCCTCGCGCTGCTGGCACCGGCGTTGCTCGGCCTGCTGGCAGCGAGACGCCGCGCGTCAGGTCCCGCCAAGGAATAATCACCCGCAAGAGGTTGCCGCTTCCCGCTGGATCGCGTCGCCGCCCCGTGACGCGCTTTTCCGGTCGTCCGGCTTCTGATTAAGCTAGACATCTAGACAAGTTTGATCATTCTCCGTCTTCCCTTTTAACCCCCCGCGGTATGACAATTCGATGACACCGTGAGAGGGGCCCGGCATGACCAGCCTGACATCGGCAATCGGCGCAACCCTGGGCACCACGGACCGCCGTCGCCGGGTCCTCGCCGTCACGTGCGGCGTGCACGCGCTGCATGACGGGTTCACCGACCTGATCTACGTGCTGCTGCCGGTCTGGCAGGCCGAATTCGCGCTGAGCTACGCCGCGCTTGGTGTGCTTCGCATGTTGTTCACCGGAGCGATGGCGAGCTTTCAGCTTCCGATGTCGCACCTGGCGCGTCGGGTGGGCGGCCCCCTGCTGCTGGCGATCGGCACGGCGCTGGCCGGCGGCGCTTATCTGACCATCGGCCTCAGTGGCGCCGGCTTTGTCATGCTGGCCGCCGCACTGATGGTGGGCGGCGTCGGTGCAGCCGTGCAGCATCCGATCGGTTCGGCACTGGTCTCGGCCGCGTATGCCACGCACGGCTCGCGATCCGCCTTGGGCACCTACAACTTCGCCGGCGACCTGGGAAAAATGGCGCTGCCCGCCGCAACGGCGTGGCTGCTTGTCGTCATGCCGTGGCGACCGGCGCTGGGGCTCATCGGCATGCTCGGCATTGGCGGCGCCGTCGCGATCCTGCTGCTGCTGCCGTCAAAGCTCGATGTCGCACCGGAGCCGGATGTGGCGGCTCGCACGGTGCCGCGCTGCGCACACCCAACCGCGCCAGCGGCTGGGGTTTCCCCTGCTGCTGGCCATTGGCATCGTCGACAGTGCCACACGCATGGGTTTCCTGGCGTTCCTGCCCTTCGTGCTGCGGGCGAAAGGCGCGGCGACGCCGACCATTGGCATAGCCCTCACGCTGATCTTCACCGGCGGTGCTATCGGCAAGTTGGCCTGCGGATTATTGGGTGCGCGGCTCGGCGTGCTGCGCACCGTGATGCTGACCGAACTCGCAACCGCGCTGGGCATCGTGGCGCTTGGCTGGCTGCCGCTGGATGCCGTCGCTCGCGTGCCTGCCGATCATCGGCATTGCGCTGAACGGCACGTCCTCCGTGCTTTACGGTACGGTGCCGGAACTGGTGCCGCCGGATCGCCGTGAACATGCGTTTGGCCTGTTCTACACTGGCACGGTCGGTAGTGGTGCGATTGCCCCGGCATTGTTCGGCTTCGCGGGTGACGCATTTGGACCGGAACACGCCATCTTCATCGTCGCCGCGGTGTGCCTGCTGACCTTGCCGCTGGCCTGGGCATTGCGACCATCGCTGACCGATCCGCGTCAACGCAACCAACCTTCTGCCGCAGCCACACGAATCGGCTGAGGGCGGAGCGCAAGCTTCACCGCGGAAGCACAGACACGCGATGCCGTCGAGCTAGCGACGACATGCCAGCACCACCCTGTGACACGAACTATCCCTAACCGCGATCTTGCAACGACCGCCACCTGGGACTCCGATCAATCCAGCCCAGGCGATGCCCGCTGGGACCCCATCGCGACATTGACGGTTTGATTGCCGGCCAAACGCGGGTACTCTCCAGCACGGTTGATCCACGCGCACATTCGTCCTCGTCGCGCGTTTTCCAACTGGCAACACGTGACAGGCCAGGGCGCCAAGCCGAATGGCCGGAAACTGGAGGGAGAGATGCGATCTCGAGTCCTGCGAATGGCTGCGACGATGCTGGCCGTGGCGAGTTTCGGCCTGGCAGGCATGCGCCCGGCCGCGGCGGACCCACCGTTGCAGAAGGTCACCATCGCCCTCGCCGGCAAGGCTCTGGCGTTCATCATCCAGTACATCGCGATCGGCGGCGGCTTCTATAAGGAAGAAGGCCTCGATCCCGATCCGGTGGACGTGGCGTCCGGCACACGACAGGCCGCCGCGGTGATGGGCGGCAGCGCCGAGATCACCCAGGTCGGCTTCGCACACACCATGCACGCGGTCGGCCGCGGCGGCGATCTGGTGGGCATCTGCACCGCGTTCGACATCTACCCGATCGCCCTGGTGCTATCGAACGCGGCGATCAACCGGCTGGGCATCACCGACAGCATGTCGCTCGACGAGAAGCTGAAGCGGCTGCACGGCGTGAAGATCGGCATCACCTCGCCCGGTTCCAGCACAGACGAGTTCATGCGGACCATCATGCTGGTGCGCGGACTGGATCCGTCGCGCGATGTGCAACTGGAACCGATCGGCATCGGTGCGCCGATGGTTGCCGCGATGGCGGCCGGCGCCACCGACGGCTTCGCCTTCATGTCGCCATTCACCGACATGGCGGTCAGCCGAGGGTTGGGCCAGGACATCGCCGATCCGATGACCGGCAAGGTCCCGGAGTATCAAGGACGTGCCATACCAGGTGATCACCACCAGCCGCGCCACGCTGGCAGAGAAACGCCCACTGCTGCTGCATGTCGTGCGCGCGATGACCAAGGCGATGAAGTTCGCGCACGAACATCCCGAAGACGCGCGCAAGATCGTCCGCACGTTCTTCCAGGACACGCCCGAAGCGGAGTTCAACACCGCGTTCGACACCTACATCAAGGCGGTGCCGACCACGCCGATCATCTCGCAGGCGCAGGTGGACAGCACCGTGAAGATGGTGAACCTGACAGAGAAGACGCCGATCTCGGTCGACGTACGACCAGGTCGTGTATCCCGATCTGCGCGATCGAGGCAGCCAAGGAGCTGCTGGGCAAATAGCGTGTCCGCAACACAGGAAACCGCACGTGACGGCGGAACGTCACGCAACGACCACATCCTCGTCTGGCAGGTCGCGCGTCGGCGTTGGGCTGTTGGCCGCATGGGAAGCGTTGGGCGGCTGCACGGCTCGCAATGGACCAGCGAGCCGAGTTTGATTGCCGGTCGGCTGGTGCAGTGGGTGCAGGGCGATCTGTATCTTCAGTTGGCGACCACACTGACCGAAGTGGTCACCGGCCTGGTGCATCGGTGCCGCTGTTCGGCATCCTTGCGGGACTTGTGCTTGGCCGATCGCCGCTGCTGTCGGTGATCCTGCGGCCGATCATCGTGGCGTTCTACAGTGTGCCGCTGATCGCGCTGGCGCCGCTGTTCATCATGTTCTTCGGCCTGGACATGTTGCCGAAGATCGTGCTGGTGACAATCGTCGTGTTCTTCCTGCTGTTCTTCAACACGTTCGCCGGCGCCACGTCGGTGGATCACGATCTGATCGCGCAGGTGGAGCTGATGGGATCGACGCCGACGCGAGAAATTCCAGAAGGTCGTGGCGCCGGCCTGCATGGCGTGGATCGTCGGCGGCTTCAAGATCGCGCTGCCGTATGCGCTGGTGGCCGCCACGACCGGCGAGATGCTGGCGGCGCGGCGAGGGCTAGGCTTTCTCCTGAGCGATGCGGCGTCGCAATTCGACATGACGTCGCTGTACGCGGCGTTGTTCATCCTGATGGTGATGGGCCTGGCGGTGTCCGAAGCGGCGGCGTGGGCGGAACGGCGGCTATTGCGGTGGCGCCATGCCGAGGGATGATGTGCCGCCGGACGACCGTGAAGATCAGGCTGACGGGTGTCGGCAAGCGCTTCGCCACGCGCGATCGCGAGGTGCAGGCGTTGCAGCCGATCGATCTCGCCGTGCGGCCGCATGAGTTCGTCGCACTGGTCGGACCGAGCGGCTGCGGCAAGTCGACCATATTGAACTTGGTCGCGGGATTGCTGGCGCCCAGCGAAGGACGTGTCTGGTACGACGGCGCAGCCGGTCAACGGGCTCAATCGCAATGTCGGCTACATGACGCAGAAGGACACGCTGCTGCCATGGCGCAGCGCGGCCGACAACGTGCGGATCGCGCTGGAGCTGAAGTGCCGGCGCGTGCCGCGCGATGAGGCGAATGCGCGGGTGCGCCAGATCATCGAACTGGTGGGATTGAAGGGGTTCGAGCGGCATTTTCCGGCCGAGTTTCGGGTGGCATGCGCAAGCGCGTGGCACTGGCACGGACGCTGATCTATCAGCCCGAGACGCTGCTGATGGATGAGCCGTTCGGTGCATTGGACGCGCAGTTCAAGCTGCTGATGCTGGAGCAGTTGCAGGATCTGACGCGGCTGCGGCGAATGACCGTGATGTTCGTCACGCACGATCTGGGCGAGGCGATCACGCTGGCGGATCGCGTCGTGGTGTTCAGCGCGCGGCCCGGGCGCATCCGCACAATTCGCGACATCGATCTGCCGCGGCCGCGCGACGTGTTCCGCATCCGCTTCACCGAGGCCTTCGCCCGTCTGCACGAGGAATTGTGGGACGAGCTGAAGGACGAAGTGACGCAGGGCACTGACGTATGAGCCAGGATGAATCCGATCGCGGCGAGGACCCATGCGCAGGCGATGAGCACCGCTGATGCGATTCCTGGAGACCGCGCCGGGCGCGATTGCGGCGCGCCTGCTGCTGGTGTTGGTGCCTGCTGGCGATGTGGCAGGTGCTGCCGGACAAAGGGCTGCGCTTCTGGATGAGCGGGCCGGTGCGAAATCGTCGCGCGACTGTGGAGCTGGATCCTGGACGGATCACTGTGGGAGAACCTCGGCGCGACACTGTTGGCCATGGCGCTGGGCTACGGCATCGGTACTGCGCGCCGGCATCACGCTGGGGCTGCTGTTCGGCCTGCTGCCGCGGCTGCATCGCGTGCTGTCGCCGTACATCACCGCGCTGTACGCGATGCCGAAAATCGCGCTGGCGCCGTTGTTCGTCATCACGCTCGGCATCGGCATCGAGTCCAAGGTCGCGCTGGTCGCCATCACGGTATTCTTCCTGGTGCTGAACAGCACGCTGGACGGCGTGCGCAACGTCGACCGCGATCTGGGACGGTCGCTGCGCGCTGATGGGCGCGACGCGGATCGAGGTGATCAGCAAGGTGCTGGTGCCGGCGACACTGCCATGGATCTTCACCGGCATGCGGATTGCCGTGCGCTATGCCTTCACCAACACGCTGCTGGCCGAGTTGATCGCGTCGAACCGCGGCATCGGGTTCATGATCGAATATTATTCGGGCATGTTCGACGCGACCGGGACCTATGCCGCCATCCTGGTGCTGGTCATCATGAGCGTCGGCCTGACCGAGGTGCTGACGCAGGTGGAGACACGACTGTCACGCGGGCGGAGTTGAGGAACGTTCGCGCCAGCGACCGATCCAACATGGCCGACTCCCTTCGCGACATCGCCGGACGTGACGAAGCCAGCATGCCGCGAGGCTTGACGCCGACACTGCCCAAGTGGGCACAATCCGCCGACGACGGCACCTGGCCCGTCAGGGAGGACGGCAGATGACCACGACCCTGCCCATCGACCGGTTGATCGACCCGGACCGCGGCATGATCAGCCGCGAGATCTTCGTGTCGCCGGAATTCCACCGCGAGGAACTGGAGAAACTGTTCACCCGCGCCTGGCTGTTCGTCGGCCACGAAAGCCAGATCCCGAAGCCGGGCGACTTCTTCGTGTCGCGCATGGGCGAGGAGTCGGTGATCCTGTGCCGCGACACGCAAGGCGCGGTGCACGTGTTCCTGAATTCGTGCCGCCATCGCGGCATGAAGGTGTGCCGCTACGAGCAGGGCAACACGTCGCTGTTCGTCTGCCCGTATCATTCCTGGAGCTACACGACCGACGGCAAGTTGCAGGGCGTGCCGCTGTATCGCGCGCTTTACGAGGGCACGCTGAACCGCGAGGAATGGTCGCTGATCGAGGTGCCGCGGCTGGCGCTGTACAAGGGCACGGTCTGGGCGTCGTGGGACCCGGCCGCGCCCGATTTCCTGGCGTATCTCGGCGGCGCGGTGGATCATCTGGACCAGGTGCTGGACTGCCGCGACGGGCGGCCCGGCGGATCGGAAGTGATCGGCGTGCACAAATGGGTGTTCCCGTCGAACTGGAAGTTCGCGGCGGAGAATTTCCTCGGCGACACCTACCACAATCCGTCGCATCGCTCGGTGGACATGATCGGCATCGGCCCCAGTGCGCAGCGCGGCGAAAAAGGCCGCCGCGACAACGAATACAACAAGGGCCAGCACGTCTGGGTCAGCCATCCGGCGGGCCACGGCATGCACAGCGTGCTGATGCCGAGTGAACAGTCGAATACCAGTCGAGCTACGCGCAGTATCCGATCGTTGACGAGTACTTCCGCCACTGCTTCTACGAACGGAAGCGCCGGCTGGGCGAGAAGGCGCGGCTGTTGCCGTTCACCGGCAACATCTTTCCCAACACGTCGTATCACGGCCGCCAGCCGCGCGGCTTGTGCGTGTGGCATCCGCACAGCCCGACCGAGACGGAAGGCTGGCGCTTCTTCCTGGTCGATGCCGATGCGCCGGCCGAGGTGAAGGACGTGCTGCGGCGGTTCTACATGCGGTATTCGGGGCCGGCGGGGATGACCGAGCAGGACGACATGGAGAACTGGCTGTACGCCACCGCGTCCAGCAAGGGCACCATCGCGCGGCGCTATCCGTTCAACTATCAGGCGTCGATGGGGGCGTACACGAAAGACCATCCGATCCCGGGCGATGTGTCGCTGCAGATCACCGACCAGACGCCGCGCAACTACTATCGTGTCTACGCTTCGTACTTGAACGGCGACGATTGGGACACGCTGATCGGCCGCGACCGCGGACCGGTGCAGGTCGCGGCGGAGTAGCGGACAATGACCGCAATCGACCGGATGATCGATCTCCAGCACGGCACGGTCAGCCGTGAAATCTTCGTCTCGCCGGAGGTCTACCGGGACGAACTGGAGAAACTGTTTGCCCGCGCCTGGTTGTTCGTTGGGCACGAAAGCCAGATCCCCAATCCGGGCGACTTCTTCGTCTCGCGCATGGGCGAGGAGTCGGTGATCCTGTGCCGCGACCACGCGGGCGCGGTGCATGTGTTCCTGAACTCATGCCGACATCGCGGCATGAAGGTTTGCCGCTACGAACAGGGCAATACGTCGCTGTTCGTGTGCCCGTATCATTCGTGGAGCTATACGACCGACGGCCGGCTGCAGGGCGTGCCGCTATATCGCGCGCTGTATGAAGGCACGTTGAAACGTGAAGACTGGTCGCTGATCGAGGTGGCGAAGCTGGCGGTTTACAAGGGCACCGTTTGGGCTACGTGGGATCCGCATGCACCGGACTTCCTGACGTATCTGGGCGATGCGGTGGATCACCTGGATCAGGTGGTGGATTGCCGCGACGGGCGGCCAGGCGGCGCCGAGGTGATCGGTGTGCACAAATGGGTATTCCCGTCCAACTGGAAGTTCGCGGCGGAGAATTTCCTTGGTGACACCTACCACAATCCGTCGCACCGTTCGGTTGACATGATCGGCATGGGCCCCAGCGGACAGCGTGGCGCATCCAGCCGGCGTGACAACGAATACTCCGGGGGCCAGCGGTTCTGGGTGGGATTTCCGCAGGGCCATGGCATGACCGGTGCGCTGATGCCGGAGCATACGGAGTATGTCTCCAGCTATCCGCAGCATCCGATTGTCGATGAATATTTCCGCCATTGCTTCCATGAACGGAAGCGCCGGCTGGGGGAGAAGGCGCGGATGTTGCCGCTGGTTGGCACGATCTTTCCCAACGCCTCGTATCACGGTCGGCAGCCGCGCGGCATTTGTGTTTGGCATCCGCACAGCCCGACCGAAACCGAGGGTTGGCGGTTTTTCCTGGTCGATGCCGATGCGCCAGCCGAGGTGAAGGATGTGCTGCGCCGCTACTACATGCGCTATTCCGGTCCCGCCGGCATGACCGAGCAGGACGACATGGAAAACTGGCTGTACGCGACGGAGGCCAGCACCGGCACGATCGCGCGGCGCTATCCGTTCAACTATCAGATGTCGATGGGGGCGTACAAGACCAACGATCCGATCCCGGGCGATGTGTCGCTACAGATCACCGACCAGACACCGCGCAACTACTATCGTGCCTACGCATCGTATCTGAACGGCGGATCGTGGGACGAGCTGCTGGGTCGCTCGCCGATCCGCGCGGCAGCCGAATGATGCACCCTCTCGTTTGGTATCAGCTCCGGGAAGAGATCGAGGAGTTTCTTTACTTCGAGGCCGACCTGCTGGACCAGCGTCGGTTCAAGGAGTGGCTGGAACTGCTGGCCGAGGACCTGGTGTATTTCATGCCGATGCGCCGCAACGTGAAGTTCGGCCAGCATGCGGAACGCGAAAACACCAAACAGGGCGAGGGCATAAGCTGGTTTGACGAAGACAAGTGGACGCTGGGCAAGCGTGTGGAGCAGATCCTGACGGGCGTGCACTACGCCGAGGAACCACTGTCGCGCGTGTGCCACATGGTCAGCAACGTGCGGCTGCTGGATGTGCGTCCGTCGGTGGAGGATGCGCAGGAGGTGACGGTGGGGTGCCGGTTCCTGGTGTATCAGAACCGCGTCGAGTACGAGAATTACAGCTTCATCGGCCGGCGCACCGATGAGTTGCGGCGCGCCGGAACCTCGTGGCAGATCGCGCGGCGGGAAATCATCCTGGAGCAGAACGTGCTGCTGGCAAAGAACCTGAGCATCTTCTTCTGATGCACGTTGTCATTGCGAGGCAGGCAGGCATCCATGATCGAACTCACCGGCATCGAACCCGGCAGCAAACTCCGCATCGTCGGCGGCATCACCGCCGAGGTCCTGGAACTCGTCAACGACGAATGGGCGCGGGTCCGGCTGGTGGCAGTGCCGGACGGTGGGCCGGCGATTGGCACCGAAGAACTCTGCCACGCCACCGACGTGATCGAGGTCGTCTGACCATGTTGCGCATCGGCTTCCTGCCCAGCGACTTCAATCCGATGGTGCTGATGCTCGGCGAGGCGGAGGACCTACGCCTGCTCGCCGCCGTGCTGCGCCGGTTCTCGCGCGACAGCACGGACGTGCAGCTCGACAGGTTGGGATTCTGCAGCGCTGCTCGCACGGCGATAAGCGTGACCGCGTCGCCTGGCGTGCCGGGTATTCAACCGGCGACCGATGACGGCAGCCGCTTCGTCTGGCGGCTCGACACAGAGCGGGCAAGCGCGTTCGCCGATCAGATCGACCAACTCGCGACTGCCTCGCTCACGGCTGGATCGGAACTTCTGGAATGCATGACCGAGGAAGAAATCCCGGTCAAGGTATCGCGCGGCGAATACACCGACGACTTCCTGCGCGGCGAAGCGGCGTAGCCCCTCACCCGCCCAGACGATTGCCCAACAGCCGCGTCCAGCCGTGCGGATCAGGCGCCGTGCCGTACTGGATACCAACGATGGTGTCGTACAGCTTCTGCGTCAGTGCGCCGGTCTTGCCGCCGTTGATCGTGTAGCGCTCGTTCTTGTAGCCAAGTTCACCCACCGGCGAGATCACCGCCGCGGTGCCGGTGCCCCACATCTCCAACTGTCCCGCCTGTGCCGCCGCGATCACTTCATCGATCGCCACCGGACGCTCTGACACGCGCAGCCCCCAGTCGCGCAGCAGCGTCAGAACGGAGTCACGCGTGATGCCCGCCAGGATCGCGCCATTCAACGGCGGTGTAATGACCTCATCACCGATCTTCAGCATGATATTCATCGTGCCGACCTCGTCGAGGTAGCGGTGTTCGACGCCATCCAGCCATAGCACCTGGGTGTAACCCGCCTGCTGCGCCTCCTCCGCGCCGAACAGGCTGGCGGCATAGTTGCCGGCGGTCTTGGCAGCGCCCAGCCCACCCGGCACGGCCCGAACATGCGTGTCCGAGGCCAGGATGCGGACCGGGTTCATGCCCTCCTTGTAGTACGCACCGACCGGTCCAACGATGACGTAGTACAGGTAGCTGCTGGATGGATGCACGCCCAGGAACGTTTCGGTCGCGATCACCGTCGGACGGATATAAAGCGACGTTCCCGGCAGCGACGGCACCCAGCGCTGGTCGACTTCCACCAGCGCGCGGATCGACTCCTCCACTATTTCCGGGTCGAGTTCCGGGATGCACAGGTAGTGCGCCGAACGATTCAGCCGCCGCGCATGATCGGCGGCGCGGAACAGGCGGATACGGCCATCGCGGCCACGGAATGCCTTCAGCCCGTCGAAGATCGCCTGGCCGTAGTGCAGCACGCAAGTCGCTGGGTCCAACGTGAACGGCGCATAGGGCACGATGCGGGGTTCATGCCACCCCTGTCCCTCGTCGTAGTTCATCAGGAACATGTGGTCGGTGAAGACCTTGCCAAAGGCCAGCGTCTCGTCCGCCGGCGGCTGCTTTGGGGTTTTCGAGGTGCTGATCGCGATCTGGGTCAATGCTGTCTCTTGGACTTTGGGGAGCAGTGGAGGCTCACATTACCCCCACTCGGCAGCCAGGTTAATGCCTTGTCGTTGATGGCCCGTGCTCATGATGATGGCCTGTGCTCATGATGATGCGGTCTATGCAGCGATCGGCTGGATATCGCGCTCGATGATCTTTCCCGCGGTCGCTTCCGCAACCGATAGCTCATAAGCCGCCTGCAAATTGAGCCAGAATCGCGGCGTTGTTCGAAAGAACCGCGCCAATCGCAGCGCCGTGTCCGACGTTACGGAACGCGGCTTCTCGCGCGCAATGATTCCGGTGATCCGGTTGGGCGGCACGCGCAACGCCCGTGCCAGCGCATTCGCACTCAGTCCGAGCGGTTTCATAAACTCCTCCCGCAGGACTTCCCCCGGATGAGTTCGGATACGTACGTCGGACACGAAGCACCCCCTATGCGACCTCAATGATAGTCCACGATCTCGACATCCTCCGGTCCGGACGCGGTCCAGCGGAAGCATATTCGCCACTGGTCATTCACACGGATGCTGTACTGACCGGCTCGGTCACCAACCAGCTGCTCGAGCCGGTTCCCCGGTGGGAACCGCAAATCCCCGAGCGTTTCCGCGGCATCCAGCATATCCAGTTTGCGTGCCGCCACGTTTGCGATGTTCGTCCACCGGCCTCGCTTACCCTCGCGGAACAGCGCCTCCGTATGATCGTCGCCGAACGAGCGGATCGCCATGGCAATTATGTAGGACGTACCACGTCATGGCTCAAGGGCTCAATTGTCATTGCGAGCAGCGAAGTGACAGCCCGAACCTTGCCGACTACCGCTTCGCCCGGGTCACGATCTGCGTCGGGTTGACGAAGCGCAGCGCGATCAGCAGCCAGATCAGCGTGGTGATCATGTAGACCACCGCCATCGCATCGATCGACTGCTGCGGCCGCACCCCGGCGGCGAACACCGCATAGTACAGCGCCACCACCAGTGTCTGACTGTTCGGCCCCGCGGTCAGGAACGTCAGCTCGAACATCGCGATGGTGCGCACCAGCACCAACAGCAGTGCCGCCAGAATCCCGGCGTCAGCAACGGCACCAGCACCTGCACGAACAGCCGTCCCATCCCGGCGCCGAACACGCGCGCCGCCGCTTCCACGCGCGGATCGATCTGCTCCACGAACGGGATCATGATCAGGATGACGAACGGCACCGTCGGCACCAGGTTGGCCAGAATCACGCCCGAGATCGTGCCCGCCAGATGCACACGGTACAGCACCGTCGCCATCGGAATGCCGTAGGTGATCGGCGGCACCAGCAGCGGCAGCAGGAACAGCAGCATCACCATCTGCTTGCCGGGGAAATTACGCCGCGCCATCGCATAGGCCGCCGGCACGCCGATCAGGCCGGAGATCAGCACCACCGCGCCAACGACCTCCGCCGTCACCACCAGGATGTCGGGCAGTTGGAACTCGTCCCAGGCCAACGTGTACCATTGCGGCGTGAAGCCCGCGGGCAGCCAGGTGTTGAACCAGCGCGTGCCGAACGAGTTCACCACCACGCTGCCGATCATTGCCAGCAGGTTGAGCACGAAGAAGCCGACCAGCGTCCAGATGGTGATCGCCCACAGTCGCTCGCCGATGCTGCGTTGCATGCGGCGTCAGCCCTTGCCGGTGCTGACCGGCCCGCGGAACACCAAGGTTCGTGCTGCCAGCAACGCCACGATGATCAGCACCTGAACGCCCGCCATCAGCATCGCGATGGCTGATGCCAGCGGGTAGTCGTACTGTTCGAATGCCGCCTGATAGGCAACGATCGAGATTACCCGCGTCGGACCCGCCGGCGCGCCCAGCAGGATCGCGGATGGGAATACGGTGAACGCCTGCACGAAGGCCAGCGCCAGCGTGATGGCAAGACCGGGCGCCAGCAGTGGCAGCAGGATGCGCCGGAAGCGTTCCCGCGCCCGCGCACCAAGCATCGCGCCGGCCTGCTCCAGTGCCGGATCGATGCCGGTGACATAGGACAGCGTCAGCAGGAAGGTGAACGGAAAACCGGTGATCAGCAGCGACAGCATCACGCCCCAATAATTGTGGATCAGCCGCACCGGACTATCCACCAGGCCAAACTCCAGCAGCACGCGATTGAGCCAGCCGCGCGGGCCGAGATAGGTCAGCAACCCTTCTGCCACCATGACGGTGCCGAGTGTGATCGGTATCACCAGGATCGTGGTCAGCAGGCGCTGATGCTTCATCAGCCTGACGCGCAGCGCGACCGGCACCGACAGGACGACGTTCAGAATTGTGACGGGGACGGCGATCCACAGCGTGATGCCGATCGTGTCGTAGAGGAATGGTTCCGAGAAGAATTTAGCATAGTTCGCCAGCCAGTCGCCTTGCTTCGGCTGGAACGACAGCACCAGCCCGTAAAGAAACGGATAGATGAACAGTGCCAGCACGAACACCACGCCGGGAATGACCAGCAGCGTGACGCCGTCCAGACCGCGCTCGCGCAGGCGCTGGCGCAGCGTCAGGTTCGTGATGCTCATGCTGCGTAGACCAGGACGTGATTCGGCGATGCGTCCAGGCGAACCTGCTCGCCGGTCGCAATGCGCGTGTCCGCACGGAAATACAGCTCGGTGCCATCGGCGGCGCGGCCAACCGCGTAGAAATCGCGGCCATGGTATTCGGCGATCTCTACCGTGGCGTGGATCGGTCCGTCGGCCGTGATGCGCAAATGATCCGGGCGGATCGCGACGATCGCCTGGCCATCGATCGCATCGAACGGCGTGCCGATCAGCCTGGCCCCGCCCACGGTCACCGCCACGCCGCCGGCGATCGCTTCGGCGCGCGACTTCACCAGATTGCGATAGCCCATGAACTCCGCGACATCGGGATTGGCCGGCCGAGAGTAAAGTTCCTCCGGCGTGCCGATCTGGCGGGTCTGGCCTTCGATCATCACCACGATGCGGTCGGCGAGCGACAGCGCCTCCTCCTGGTCGTGCGTCACATAGATCGTGGAGGAACCCAGCATCGTGTGGATGCGGCGGATTTCCGCACGCATCTCCAGCCGCAGCTTGGCGTCCAGATTGGACAGCGGCTCGTCCATCAGCACCAGCGGTGGTTCCACCACGATGGCGCGCGCGATCGCCACGCGTTGCTGCTGTCCGCCGGACAGCTGGCCGGGCAGCTTGTCTGCCTTGGTCGCCGAGCCGGACCAGCGCCAGCGCTTCGTTCACCCGCCGGGTGATCTCGTCGCGCGGGCGGCGCTGCGTGACCAGGCCGAAGCCGACGTTCCGCCGCACCGTCATGTGCGGAAACAGCGCGTAGTTCTGGAACACCATGCCGAAGCCGCGATCCTCCGGCCCTGTCGTGTCGAGCCGCTGCTCGTCCAGCCAGATCGCGCCGCCGGTCACCTGCAACAATCCGGCGATGCAGTTCAGTGCCGTGGATTTGCCGCAGCCCGACGGGCCGAGCAGGGCGACGAACTCGCCCCGCTTGACCGTCAGTGTCAGATCGCGCAACGCGTGCACCTGGCCGAAGTCGCGGCTGATCCGATCGAGCCGCAGCTCGCGGAAGTCGCGCGAGACGATTGCCACGCCGGGTTACTTGCCGACGCGCGCGCCGACCTGCTGGTCCCAGCGCTGGAACGCATAGACCAGCTTGTCTGCCGGCAATGGCACCTCCGATGGCACGTCGGCGATCAGCTTGGCGTAGAACGGCCGGGTGTATTCGGCGATCAGCTTCTGGCTGTCCGGCGGCGCCATCGACAGCGGCACGTCCTTCACCGCGGGGCCGGGATAGAAGTAGCCCTTGTCGTAAGTCATCGCCTGCGCCGGCTTGCTCAGCATGTATTTGGTCATGTCGAGCAGCACCGCCAGCTTGTCGTTCGATACGCCCTTGGGGATCGCCCAGGTACTGCGCGTCGGTGACCCAGTGGAAGCCTTCCAGCGTGCCGACCTGCGCCTCCTTCGGCACCACGCCAAGGATGCGCGGGTTGAGGTCCCAGCCGAGATGCGAGGCGATCATGTCGCGGGAGCCTTCCGCCAGCTCCTTCATCACCGCGCCGGTGCCGGTCGGGTAGTATTCGATGTATCTTGCCGAGTTCGACGAGGTAGGCCCAGGTCTTGTCCCAGCCTTTGTCGGGGTCCATCGGGTCCTTGTCGTGCAGCATGTAAGGCAGGCCCTGCAGGAAGGTCCGGCCCGGCCCCGAATTGGCGGGTCGCGCGTAGATGAACCGCTTGGGATGCGCCTTGGCCCAGTCCAGCAGTTCCTGCGTGTTCTTCGGCGCCTGCTTCACCGCGTCCGGCATGTATTCGATGATCGGACCGGCGGGACAGAACACGACGCACACCGCCTGGTTCTGCGCCAGGCCCTGCATTTTCCACGCGCCCGGCAGGTAGATGTCCTGCAGCTTCGGCAGCGCGGACGCGTAGTCGGTCACCAGCGGGATCCAGAGTTTCATGTCGATGCCGGCAGACAGTCCGTCGGTGCCGGTCAGCACCAGATCGATATCCACCCGTCCGGCGTCCTGCTGCGCCTTGATCTTGCCCGGCAGTTCCGGGGCCGGCGCCTGCGAGTACGAAATCTTCGACACCAGCTTCGGGTTGCCTTTCGCGTACGCGTCCATGGCGCCTTGCGTCAGTTGCAGCTGGCCGGCCACGTCGATGACGTTCAGCGCTACCGGCGAGGTTGGCAACGGCGGCGCGGTAGCGGCCTGCGCGGTGCGTGATCCCAGCGCCGCGAGCCCCGCCGCACCGGCGATCAGCGTCCGTCGGGTGGTCGTCGTATTGTGCATGGTTGTTTCTCTCCCAGTTTCGGTCGGCCAGTCGGCAACGCCACGTAGCCGTTGCGCGGCGGCAGGGCAATCCGTGCCACCCAACAGGCGAGATTGATCCGCCGGGTCCGCTGCGGCAGGGTGATGCACCCGGCTGGACCGGGAGGCAACTCGGGAGACCCCATGTCCGGCCTCGCCCGCGCGACGATCGATCGGCTTCGCCTGGTCAGCACCGCAACGCTGACCACGCAGTTGTTCAAGCGCGGGCTGCGCAACGCGTTCATGCAGGGCGTTCGACCGCTCGGGCGGTACGACAGCAACCTGGTGGGCCCTGCGTTCACCCTGCGCAACATCCCGGCGCGCGAGGATGTCGACAACGTCAGCGTGTTCGCCAATCCGGAGCATCCGCAGCGCAAGGCGATCGAGATCACGCCGGAAGGCCATGTGCTGGTGATCGATTGCCGCGGCGACACACGTGCCGCCTGCGCGGGCCAGATCCTGGTCACTCGGCTGATGAAGCGCGGCGTCGCCGGACTGGTCGGCGATGGCGGCATCCGCGACGCGGGGCCAATCGGCGACATGGCGCAATTCCCGGTGTTCTGCGCCGGCCCCAGCGCGCCGCTCAATTTGGCACAGCATCACGCGGTGGAGAGCAACGTGCCAATCGGTTGCGGCGGCGTTGCGGTGTATCCCGGCGATGTTATTGTCGGCGATCGAGACGGTGTGGCAGTCATTCCGCGTGCGATGGCCGACGAGGTGGCGCAGGATGCCGCGGAACAGGAGGAGCTGGAGGAGTTCTTGCTGGAACGGGTCGCCGCCGGAGCGGCGCTGCCCGGCATCTATCCGCCGAACGAGGCGACCAAGGCTGCGTTCGAGGCGTGGCGCGGCGGCCGCCAACGCGGCTGAGACCAACGCGGCTTAGGCCACTGCACTCTGACGGGAGGTAACGACAAAAAAGCAGGCAGCGTTCGGACAAACCGAGCTGCGCGCACTGCTTTTAAGTCACCCCGTCGAGGAGTTGCAGCGAATGGACTACGTCAACACCGGTTGGTCTGCGTGTCGCTGGCACGCTGTACGACTTCGTCAACAACGAGGCGATCCCCGGTACCGGTGTTACGGCTGAGGCGTTCTGGCAGGGGTTTGGCGGCATGATCCGCGATCTCGCGCCACGCAATCGGGCGCTGCTCGACAAGCGCGATACGCTGCAATGCCAGATCGACGCGTGGCATGTCGAAAATCGCGGCCGGCCGATCGACACTGGCGCCTACCTGGAATTCCTGCGCGGCATCGGTTATCTGCAGCCGGAGCCTGCGGATTTTTCGATCGGCACCGGCAGTGTCGATCCCGAGATCGCGACGATCGCCGGTCCACAACTCGTCGTGCCGGTGACAAATGCGCGGTATGCGCTGAATGCGGCGAACGCGCGCTGGGGCAGCCTGTATGATGCGCTGTACGGCACCGATGCGATCCCGCAGGACGGCGGCGCAACCATCGACGCCGACTACAACGAGATCCGCGGGGCGCGCGTGGTGGCGAAGGCACGCGACGTTGCTGGATCAGGCCGTACCGCTTGCAGCCGGAACCCATCGGGATGCGATCCGATACCGGGTCGATGGCGACCATCTTTCGGTTGTTCTCAAGCGCGATGTGACGACCGGACTTGCGCAACCGCGGCAGTTCGTCGGCTATCGCGGCGATGCCGGCGATCCGACAGCGGTGGTGCTGAAGCACAACGGGCTGCACATCGAGATTGTGTTCGACCGCAGCAGCCGCATCGGCCAGGCTGATCCGGCCGGTGTCGCCGATGTGTTGCTGGAGGCGGCGATCACCACAATCCAGGACTGCGAAGATTCGATCGCAGCCGTCGACGCCGATGACAAGGTCGCGGCGTATCGCAACTGGCTCGGCCTGATGCGGGGTACGCTGGTCGAGACCTTCGACAAGGACGGCAGAACGATGACGCGCCGGCTGGACGCCGATCGCGCCTGCCGGACGCCGTGCGGTGGAACGCTCGACCTGCCGGGGCGAAGCCTGATGCTGATACGCAATGTCGGCCACCACATGTATACCGATGCGGTGCTCGACGCGTCGGGCGCGGAGATCCCCGAAGGTCTGCTGGATGCCGCGGTGACATCGCTGATCGCGATGCACGACCTGAACGGCGCCGGTGAACTGCGCAACAGCCGCACCGGATCGGTCTACATCGTGAAGCCGAAGATGCACGGCGCCGAGGAAGTGGCTTTCACCGACACGATTTTTGCTCGCGTGGAGGACCTGCTGGGACTGCCGCGCAATACCCTGAAGCTTGGCATCATGGATGAAGAGCGCCGCACCTCGGCCAACCTGAAGGCCTGTATCCATGCCGCGAAGGATCGGGTGGTGTTCATCAATACCGGGTTCCTCGATCGCACGGGCGACGAAATCCACACGTCGATCGAAGCGGGCCCGATGATCCGCAAGAACGACATGCGCAACACCGCCTGGATCGCGGCGTATGAGGATCAGAACGTCGACATCGGGCTGGCCTGCGGATTGCGCGGCCGCGCGCAGATCGGCAAGGGCATGTGGGCGGCGCCCGATCGGATGGCGGACATGCTGGTGCAGAAGATCGGCCATCCGCGTGCCGGGGCGAACACCGCATGGGTGCCCTCGCCTACCGCCGCGACGCTGCACGCCTTGCATTATCACGCGGTGGATGTGGCGCAGCGGCAGGAGGAGCTGGCGAAGCGCGCGCGGCCGCCGATAGCCGAGTCTGCTGACGATCCCGGTTGCCGATCGGCCGAACTGGTCGCCGGACGATGTGCAGCAGGAGCTGGACAACAACTGCCAGGGAATATTGGGCTACGTCGTACGGTGGATCGATCAGGGCGTCGGGTGTTCGAAGGTGCCTGATATCCACGACGTCGGTCTGATGGAGGACCGCGCAACGCTACGCATCTCCAGCCAGCACATCGCCAACTGGCTGCATCATGGCATCGCCAGCGAGCAGCAGGTAATGAAGACGCTGAAGCGAATGGCCGCGGTGGTGGATCGGCAGAATGCCGACGATCCGGATTATCGGCCGATGGCGCCTGGCTTCGACGGTCCTGCATTTCAGGCGGCGTGTGATCTGGTGTTCAAGGGACGCGCGCAGCCGAACGGCTATACGGAGTTCATCCTGCATGCCCGCCGGCGGGAAGCGAAGGCCGCCCCAGGTAGCCAGTAACGCCGACGCTCCCAAGCGGCCTGCGCTAGAACCGGCGCTCGAACACCGTGATCGTGTCGCCCGGATTTACGTAGCTCTGCCGGCTGGCCCTGGCCTCGACAGACTTGCCCTCGACCGTGCGGACGATCGAGGCATAGCCCTCCACCGCGCGATAGGTGAAGCCGCCGGCGACCGCCACCGCCGTCACCACGGTCATCCCCGGCTGATAGCCGTATTGGCCCGGTTTGTTGACCTCGCCCAGCACGTAGATCGGGCGATAGGCGATCACCTCGACCGCCACCGACGGCTGGCGCACCAGATTGCCACGCCGCAGCGCGGCACCGACGGCGGCCTCCAGCCCGGCGGAACTCAGCCCGGCCGCATGCACCGCGCCGACCAGCGGCAAGGCGATATTGCCGCTGTCGTTTACCCGGAATTCGCCGGTCAGCGTGTCCTCGCCGAAGGTGATGATGCGCACCTGATCGCCGGGCCCCAGACTGTAATCGACCGGACCCGTGGCGGCCAGCAGCGGCAGATCGCTGCCCGGGCCGCCGCACCCGGCGAGCGCCAGCAGCACCAGACAGGCGCAACCGGATAGCCGCGACGGGCGAGCGGGGCATCAAGCATTGTTCATGGGCGGAGTTATGCCGCAGTCACGATTAGCCAGCGAATTAAGGCGCGCCGCATTATACAGTGCGACGAACCGGCAGAACGCAGGTGAGGCGGACCTCGACCCGGCCAGGACAGGCGATGCTCGACCTACCAGCACGAGTGCCCGTCAGACAGCCGCCGACGTCGCGGCGAGGTCGGCGTCAGCCGCACCCGCGCGGCCGACGCGACGCGGACCCGGCTGCGCTGAGCGGTGCCGCGATACTGGCCATTCTGCGGCGGCACAAGCTGGCGCTGTTCGCTCCGATGCTGCTGCTGCCGTTGCTGGCCTATGTCGCGATCAGCCAGATCTCCCCGCTTTACACCGCGACCGGGACCCTGCTGTACGACGCCAGCGAGTACAAGGTGCGCGAGCTTCAGAGCATCCTGCGGGTCGATCCGATCACGGAAGCGGTGATGGCGACGCCAGGCGGAAGTGCTGCGCGGCATGCCGATCGTCGAGCAGGTGGCCAACCAGCTCGGCCTCAACGACAATCCGGAGTTCAACCCAACGCTGCGACCGCCATCGTTCGTGGCGAAGGCGATCGCGGCGACAGGCGGCCTGGCCGGGACCATCGTCCCGTGGTTCGCCGCCACGCCTGATGCGCCGGCCGACGACCTGCTGGGCCCGGCGCTGGAGCCGAAACGCAATGCGACGCTGCTCGCGGTGCAGGCTGCGCTATCGAGATCACCCGCTGAAAGCCTCGCACGTGCTGCAGGTCTCGTTCACCGCCGGAAACCCGGTCATGGCGGCCGCGGCGGTCAACGATGGCGATGGACGGCTACGTGAAGGCGCCAGATGGCGGCGAAAGCATCGCGCGGTGGATCGTGCCACGGCGAATGGCTGAACCAGCCGGGTAAAGGAATTGCGTGCCGAAGTGCGCGCCAGCGAAGACGATATCGCCGCGTACCGCGCCCAGACAGGGCCTGGTCGAGGGCATGCACGCGCGGCGTCGATACCGAGCAGATCAGCCATGCTGACGGAGAACCTGGTGCATGCCCGCAGCGACCTTGCGGCGGCGGAGGGACGGCTGGATGCCGCCAGCGGTCGGACCGGCGCGGCCGCGCAGGCAGCAATCGCGCCCAGCGTGGTCCAGTTGCGCGTCCAGCAAGGGCAGCTGACCGGGCAACTGCAATCGATGCTCGGCCGGCTCGGCCCCAGCCACCCGGATGTGCAGAGCCTGCGCAGCCAACTCGGCGAAGTGGAGCGCGGCATCGCCGCGGAAATTGCCCGCGTGGTCGCGGCCAGCGACGCCGACGTGCGTGCCGATCGCGAACGTGTGGCGGCCCTGGAGCAGGACCTGCGCGAGGCACAGGGCCAGTCGGGCCGGAATTCGCAGGCGCAGATCCCGCTGAATGCGATGCAGCGCGATGCGGATGCATCGCGCGCCCTGCTGCAGGCGGTGCTGGAGCGCATGCAGCAGACGGCGCAGCAGGATCGGCGATCGAGGCGCCCGACGCGCACGAGATCTCGTTGGCATTGCCGCCGACGCGAGCCAAGCTTTCCGCGCACCGTGCCGTGTGATGGCCGCCGCCGCGGCGTTCGGCGTCCTGTTCGGCCTGCTGCTGGTCTATCTGTTCGAGCTGGCCGACAGCACGTTCCGCAGCGGCGACGATATCCGCGCGGTGCTTGGGCTGCCCTGCTTCGCGCTTGATCCCGCGCATTCGCGCGCCGCGCGCTGGGCGCCATGAGCGTCGAGGATTATGCCGCCACGCAAGCCGCTGTCGGCATTCGCCGAGCAGCTTCGCGCGCTGCGTGCCGGACTGTCGCTGTGGCCCGACCGGCCGCGCATCATCGCGATGACCGCGGCGCGCCCGGCGGAAGGCAAGAGCCACGGTCACTGGCGCTGGGCCGGTTGGCGGCGATGAACGGCGAGCGGGTCATCGTGCTGGACTGCGACATCCGCCAGCCCGAGATCGGCCGGCTGATGCACGCATGCCAACGCAGTCGGGCCTGTTCGACTGGCTGCAGGAACAGGCCGCGCTCAGCCGATGTCATCCGCAAGGACGAGGCGACCGGCATGGACTACATCCCGGCCGGCAGGCCGCGAAGCCAATGCGCTCGGGCTGTTGATGTCGGCGACGATGGCGCGCCTGCTGCAGACCTTGCGGCAGGATTATGATCTTGTGCTGCTCGATGCGCCGCCGGCGCAGGCGGTGACCGATGCGCGCATCGTCGCCGGCCTGGCCGATGCGACGCTGCTGTGCGTGCGCTGGCGCGACACGCCGCGCAGCAACGTGCTGAATGCTCTCGGAAATGCTGGAGGAGGCGCACGCCAACGTGGTTGGCGCGGCCTTGACGCAGGTGGACGTCAACGTCCATGTGCGCTCGGGCTACGCCGATGCGGAGGTGTATCATCCGCGCTACGGCGGCTACTTCCGGGAGTAGGCAGGCAATGGCGCGGCGATTTCTGGTCACCGGCGGAGCCGGTTATGTGGGCAGCCATCTGGTGGCGGCGCTGGTCGAGCGTGGCGAGACCGTCGTGGTGCTGGACAACCTGCGCACCGGCCATCGCCGGGCGGTGCCGCCGGACGTGCAACTGGTCGTGGCCGATCTGGCCGACGCCGACACGGTCGATGCGCTGCTGGCCGATGGGCCATGGCACGCGGTGTTCCACTTCGCCAGCCTTACCCAGGTGGGCGAGAGCATGCGGCTGCCGTTCCGCTACCTGATCGACAACGGCGGCAACGGAATGCGGCTGATCGAGGCCTGCGTGCGGCACGGCGTGTCGCGCTTCGTGCTGTCGTCGACCGCGGCGCTGTTCGGCGTGCCTTCGTCCGAGCCGATCCCGGAAGACGCGCCGATCGATCCGCAATCGCCGTACGGCGACGGCAAGTGGTTCCTGGAGCGCACGCTGCACTGGGCCTCGGTGGTGCATGGGCTGCGCTATGCGACGCTGCGCTATTTCAACGCGGCCGGCGCCGATCCGGCGGGACGCTACGGCGAGGATCATCGGCCGGAATCGCATCTCGTGCCGCTGGTGATCGATGCGGCGCTCGGGCGGCGGCCGGAACTGGAGGTGTACGGCAACGACTACGCCACGCCGGATGGCACCTGCCTGCGCGACTACGTGCATGTCACCGATCTCGCAGCGGCGCATCTGCTGGCGCTGGACCATCTGGAACGCGACAGCATCACCGTCAATCTCGGCAACGGCGTGGGGCATTCGGTGCTGCAGGTGATCGAAACGGTGCAGCGGGTGTCGGGCCGGCCGGTGCCGTACCGCATGTGCCCGCGACGGCCTGGTGATACCGCGGTACTGGTCGCGTCGTCCGAGCGCGCGAAACGCGAACTTGGCTGGCGGCCACGCTTCGCCGACCTGGATGAGATCGTACGCACCGCATTGTTGTGGCGCGAGGCCCACCCCAACGGCTATGGCGACTGAGGGACGACGAACCACCGTCGTCCCTATCCTGCTGTCGGCCGCAGTCCTGCTGTGGCCGGCGCTGTGGAACGGTTATCCGCTGGTTTTCGCCGACACCGGAACCTATCTGTCCCAGGCGATCGAGCATTATCTCGGCTGGGATCGTCCGGTCTTCTACAGCCTGTTCCTGTTGCCGCTGCATATGACGCTGACGACCTGGCCGGCGATCGCCGTACAGGCACTGCTGGTAGCGCACACGCTGCATCTGGTGCGCCGCGCGTTGCTGCCGGGGTTCTCCGATTGGTGGCTGCTGCCTGGCGTTGGGTTCCTGTCGATCGCGACCGCCCTGCCCTGGTTCGCCTCGCAGCTCGTGCCGGATATTTTCACGTCGCTTCTGGTGCTCGTCCTGGCGCTGCTGGTGCTCGTGCCCGAGCGGCTGTCGCGACGCGAACGCGTGTGGCTGATGATGTTCGCGCGCTTCATGATCGCGGCGCACCAGTCGCATGTGCCGCTGGCACTGGGTCTGCTGCTGGTCCTGTTGCCGTTGCGCCGCCGGCTCGGTGCAGCGACACCGCTTGGACGCCGCGGCGTGTTGATTGCGCTCGCGCCGCCGGTGCTGGCGATGGCTGCCATGGTTGCTGTGAATGTCGTGGGGTTCGGGCGCGTCGCGCTGTCGCCGTTCGGCAACGTGTTCCTGCTGGCGCGCGTCATCTACGACGGCCCCGGTATGGACGTGCTGCACCGGGAGTGCCCGCGGGCCGGCTGGCGGCTCTGCGCCTTCGTCGATCAGATGCCGGCCACGTCGGACGATTTCCTCTGGCGCGACGATGGCCCGTTGGCCAAATCGCGGCGGTGCAAAGCAGCGTTTCGACGGAAGCCGATGCGATCATCGCCGCCGCACTGCGCGCCGAGCCCGGCAGCGGAACTGCGCGCGTTTCTGGCGAACGGCCTGCAACAGTTGACACGATTTGCCAGTGGCGACGGTCTGGAGCCGTGGCCGACCACTGTCACCCACGGATCGAGCGCGATTTTCCGCGCCGCGAGGTCGCCGCATATGCGGCGGCGCGCCAGACCATGAGGCACGCTCGGCGGTCGCCGGCGTGGATGCAAGCGCTGCACAGCACGATCGCGATCCTGGGTGTGCTCGTCTGTTGCGCCTGTTGCCGACCGCGCTGCGCCGCCGCCACGTCGTGGCGGGCTTCGTCGTGGCGGTGCTGCTGGCTGTGCTGGGCAATGCCGCGATCACCGGCGGCCTGTCGGCGCCGCACGACCGCTACCAGAGCCGCATCATGTGGCTGCCGCCGCTGATCGCGCTGCTGGCGACACTGGCTGCTGATGGTTCGCGACAGGCAACGGTTCGGCCGGTCCTATCTTCCCCCGTCATGCCGGCGCAATTCGGCAATCCAGGTCCTGTCTGTGCGTGCGAGCGGCCAAGACGTGGTGCCGAACTTCGTCGGCATGACGAGTGACAACGAAACACGCAGTCACGCCAACCAACATCTTCTGGTCGGGCTTCGAAGCGGCCACTTCGGCAATGCTGTCCTTCGCGTCCGCGTTCATCGTCGCCCGGCTGGTCGGCCCGTCGGAGGTCGGCATCGGCGCGGCGGTGGTCGCGGTGCACGTCCTGCTGTGGGTCGCGGTGAACGCATTGTTCGCCGATCCGCTGGTACAGCGCGCCGCGGTGGATGATACGGCATTCTCCAGCGCGTTCTGGGCATCCGCCGCAATCGGCGGCGCGGCGGCACTGCTGCAACTCGCGCTGGCTCAGCCGATCGCGTGGTGGCTCGGAGACAGCCGGCTGGTCACCGATGTCGGTCCTGCTCGCGTTGCCGCTGCCATTGGTCGGCGCGGCGGGGCCGATCCAGGGCCTGCTGACCAGGAACCGTGCCTACAAGGCACTCGCGGGACGCACGCTGATCGGCCAGGGGCTGGGCACCATCACCGGCATCGCCGCCGCGCTGACTGGGCGCCGGCGCATGGGCCATCGTGCTGCAGCAGCTTGTCGTCTCATCGGCTGGCGCCGTGGCCTTGCTGGTGCGTTGTCCCACCCGCCCTCGGTGCATCGTCCGCTGGCGAGACCTGCGCGACATGCTGCGCATCGGCCTGCCGCTGACCGCCAGCACGCTGGTGCAGCACGGCCGCTACCGCGTGTTCGCCCTGCTGATCGGCGGCACCGCGGGCGCGGCCGCGCTTGGCCAGGTGCACATGGCGTTCCGTCTGGTCGATACGGTGCGCGAGCTCGCCTTCACCGCGCAGTGGCGGCTGATGCTGCCGCTGCTGTCGGAGCGGCAGGACGATCTGCCGGCACTGCACGCCCGCGTGGACCGCTGCCTCGCCTGGTCGAGCCTGCTGGCGTTCCCGCTGTGCGGCGCCATGGCGCTCGTCGATTCAGCCGGTGGTGCGGCTGCTGCTGGGTCCGGTCTGGCAGCCGTCCGGTGTTGCGGCATTGCCGCTGATCGCGCTGACCGCCTGGCTGTTCCTGGCATTTCCCGCCGGCGTCGCCGTCATCGCGCGCGGCCAGCCGCGATACACGCTGATCGCCAATATGGCCGGCATGGCGGCCACCGTGGCTGGGGTGATGCTGCTGCGACCTGCCTCGCCGCTCGGCGCCGTGCTGGTCTGGCTTGGCGCGCAGGTCTTCATCAGCCCGTACATCATGTTTGCCAATGCGCGCGTGCTGCGCACCGGCTGGCTGCGACCGATGCGCGCGGGAGTGCCGATGCTGGGCGCCATGTTGCTGGCAACGCTGGCGGCATTCCTGCTGTCGCGCGCGGTCGGGCGGTCTGAGTCGCCCGTATTGCTGATCGCAGTGCGGTTGCTGATCGCGGCGGTGATTGGCGTTCCGGTTGCGTTGTTGCTGACTGTCGGAACGCGGGTTGATGCGGTTCGCTGACGGGCGGTGTCATGCACCGTTCGTGGGCCATGGTTCCGTGGCGGTGACAATTTCAGCGGCAGCCCGTGCCATTACGCCGCATCATGTAAGCCCGTCTGGACCGCGCCGCCCCGAAGTGGCAAACTGACGACCAACCGTTTCCGATCCATGAGGCCCGAATGCCCAACTACGACTACGACTGCGGACGCTGCGGCCCGTTCAGCGAAAGCCATCCGATGGCGGAGTTCGCCCTGCCGCAACCCTGCCCGGCCTGCGGCGATCCGGCGCCGCGCGCGCTGACCAGTCCCGCGATCGGCGGCGCGAGCGCCGAGCCCGCCAGCGCCTCCCCGTTCCGCGCGCATGCCGGCGGCTGCAGCTGCTGCGCCGCGCCCCGGCGATTCTCCGCCGAGGCGGTCTAGCGTCGCCGGCGCAGGCGCCGGCTCAGCCCATAGAGGCTGATCGCCGCCCAGATCACCTCGATCACCGCGGACGGCGGCGTTCCACGCCGTCCAGAGCGACGCCAGGATCAGCAGCGAGCCGACCAGGTTTGCCGCCGGAAACCGCCAGTCCTCCGAGCTTAGCCAGCCCTGCTGATTGGCGAAATACGCCGCCACGATGATGGCGACACCGACGAAACCCGCATCCGTGTTGGCGATCCACCGCAAGTCTCCTGCCGCTTCACGCGATGCCGCGGATTTGCCGCGTCGGACCCGCCAGCGCATGCTGATCGGCGGATCATCGCACGAAAGGACCGACCATGCCCGAGACCGACTGGCGCACCCGCGCGGGCGCGACATTCCGCTGCGAGAAGCAGCCGGCGACCGGCACAGCGCGGCATGGTGGTCACCAACCATCCGCTCGCCTCGGCGGCCGGCGCGGAGATGCTGGCGGCCGGCGGCAACGCCATCGATGCGGCGATCGCCGCGTTCTTCACGCTGACCGTGGTCGAGCCGATGATGGTCGGCATCCTGGGCGGCGGCATGGCGCATATCCGCCTGGCCGACGGCCGCCACGTGGTGATCGACAACCAGAGCACCGCGCCGCTCGCCACCGGCCCGACCACCTACACGCCCGATCCCAACGCCGCGCCCGGCACGATGGACACGCATCGGGCGCAAGAATGCGCTGGGCCCGACCGCGGTGGCGGCGCCCGGCAATCTGAAGGGCTGGTGCGAGGCATTGTCGCGGTTCGGCACCTTCCCGCTGGCCGACGTGATGGAGCCGGCGATCCGCCACGCCTCGCGCGGCTTCCGCGTCACGCCGTATCTGCACGAATGCGTCTCCGACTGCGCCGCGCGACATGGCGCGCGACGCGGAGATCTCCCGACTTTATCTGCCGGGCGGCGCGCCGATCCAGCCCGGCACGCGGCTGGTCACCGGCGATTACGCCGAGACGCTGCGCAGCATCGCGCGCGAAGGGCCGGAACTGCTGTACACCGGCGCGCTCGGCCGGCACTACGCCGACCACATGGCGAAGGCCGGCGGCTACATCACGCGGGACGACCTGACCGGCTATCGCACGATCGAGCGCGATGCGCTGCGCGGCACCTATCGCGGCTTCGACATCGTCGGCCCGCCGCCGCCATCGTCCGGGCCGCTGCACATCATCCAGATGCTGAACATCCTGGAGGGCTACGACATCGGCGCACTCGGCTTCGCTTCCACCGACACGCTGCATCTGCTGGCCGAGGTGCTGAAGATCGCGTTCGCCGACCGTGCCGCCGCGACCGCCGATCCGGCGTTCGTGCAGGTGCCGGTGGCGAAGCTGCTGTCGAAATCCTATGCCGCCGATCGCCGCGCGCACATCGATCTGGCGCACGCGCAGGCCTGGAGCGCCGAGGTTGCGCCGGGCGAAGGCGCTCACACCACGCATCTGACGGTGGCTGACGGCATGGGCAACATCGTCGCCAGCACGCAGACCATCAACTCGCTGTTCGGCGCGCGCTACATCGTGCCGGGCACCGGCATGATCCCGAACAACTACATGTTCGTGTTTACGCCGCATCCGGGCCGCGCCAATTCGGTAGCGCCGGGCAAGCGCGTCACGTCGTCGATGTCGCCGGTGATCGTGCTGCGCGACGGCAAGCCGCGCTACGCGCTCGGCTTGCCTGGCGGGCTGCGCATCTTCCCCTCGGTGATGCAGGCGCTGTCGAACCTGATCGACCACGGCATGAGCGTGCAGGAGGCGGTGGAGGCGCCGCGTCTGTGGACCCAGGGCTTCGGCGTGGAAGTGGAGAACTCTGTGCCGTCCGACGTGCTGGCAGCGCTGCGCGACCGCGGCCACGATGTCGCCGCGGTCGGCAATGTCGGCGGCGGCATGAGCGCGATCCAGTTCGACGCGGATGGCACGATGACCGGCGCGGCCTGCTGGCGCGCTGATGGCACGCCGATCGGACTAGGTGGCGGCTACGCGCGCAAGGGCGTGCGGTTTCGGCCGGATCAGGCGCGGAGCTAGGCGCTGCCGTCATTGCCCATGGCAATCGCGTCGCACGCGTGCAGCGATGCGGCAATCCCGAACGAAGTATGCGCTGGCTTGCTGGTCGCTTTACCGTCCGCAATGACGGCGCTACTCCAGCGGGACCGATCCGGTGTATTTGACGATGTCCAGCCCGCCGCTCAGTCGGTCGTTGGCGTAGATCAAGCCGTTCTCATCGACGTAGATATCATTGATCTGGATTGTGTGCGTGGCGTTCTTTGCCGGCGCCGCTTCGACCAGATAGCCGATCTCCACCGGATGGTACGGGTCCTCGAACGAATAGGCGCGGATGCCGCCGGCGAAGAAGCTGCCCACCAATCGTCTTGGTCAACGTGCGGGCGGTCGTCGTCGGCTGATTCAGGTTGATGTTGTGCGCACCGAACCGCCCGCCCGCCTTGCATAGCGCGGCGAAATCTGCCGGCGGTGGCATCGGCGCAAGCGGGACCGGACGCGCCTCGTTGCTGATGTCCCAGACCCAGTCGCGCTTCGGCCAGTCCTTGCAGTTGGCTGCGGTCGCTTCCTCGCTCTGGATCATCAGGTTGCGCGACGGAATCGCCACCAGCGTATGGGCGAAGCCGTTGCCGAGTGATTGCCAGGAGCGGTGCATCACCAGCTTCGGATGCGCTTTGTCTGCGATATCGAGGATCACCAGACCGCCATCGATCCAGCCGATGTAGACACGGTCCGGATGGTCCGGCGTCAGCGTTGGCGTGTGCATTCGGATGCCGGCATCGAACGGCGAGACGCGTGGCGGCGACGGTTCCTTGTCACCGACACGCGTGCCAGGCAGCCACCAGCGCCCCGCCTCTTTCGGGTGCGCCGGATCGTGCATGTCGACGATCATCAGGAACTGATCGTCTTTCGGATCGCGCGACTGAAAGTCCTTGGCGCCGGTCGAGAGATAGGCATACTGACCGTCGGTAAACCAGAGGTAGTGCACGCCGCGCGAATGCGGACCCGATGTGTCGAAATGCGACAGCTTCTTCGGATGCGCGGGATCGGCCACGTCGTAGACATCCATTCCCGCATTGGGCTGCCCCACCTTCTCGACCTGATGCGCCACCGCCAGCGTGGTGCCGGACAAGCCGAGAGAGTTGCAGCGCACGGAGGCGGCCTCGACCGGAATCTGGATGATGACCTTGGGCTCCTCCGGCTTCGTCACGTCTATGACGCTGAAGCACATCGGCGCGGATTCATGCGCCAGGAACAGCACGCGCTGGCCGTTGGGATATTGGTGCAGAGCGAGCCCCTCGCCGCCCTTGCCCACGCCATTCAGATCGCTGTGGCCGATGATCTGCATGTTGCTGGCTTCTGCCACCGCCGGAATTGCATCGGCCTGAGCCGCCTGTGCTGTCGCCGCCAGCACAGCGGCCACGCCCAGCGCCTTGCACGCGTATCGTCCATGTGGTTCCCCCCTGTCGCGTTGACGCGATCGGTGAGTTTACGGCTTGTGCGGCGGCGGCGACAATGCGGGTCGATGCTGCGCGGGTCGCATGCTGCCTGGGCCCTGCGCACGAATGCACGGTCGAAGTGGCGAAACGCTCTGCCATGTGGCTTGATGCGAGGTGGAGAGCAGCGGCGAAGTCCACGCCCTGACGCGCCGTTCCAACGCATCCAAGACCTGTCTCAACCCGTCGCGGCGACTTCCAGCACATGATCGGCCAGCGCCAACGATGCGGTCAGTCCCGGGCTTTCGATACCGAACAGGTTGATCAACCCCGGCACGCCGTGCGTCTGCGGCCCCTGCACCACAAAGTCCTGCGCCGGCGCACCGCGCGGCACGATCTTGGGACGGATGCCGGCATAGCCGGGTTGCAGCGCGCCATCCTTCAACGCCGGCCAATACTTGCGCACCGCGGCATAGAAACTGTCCGCGCGCGCCGGATCGACGGTGTAATCGATTGCATCGATCCATTGCACGTCCGGTCCGAACCGCGCCTGGCCGCCCAGATCGACTGTCAGATGGACGCCGAGGCCGCCGGGTACCGGCACCGGATAGATCAGCCGGGAGAATGGCGACCGACCTGACAGCGTGAAGTAATTGCCCTTGGCGTAATGCGCCGGCGGAATGCGTTCCGCGCGGCATGCCGACGATGCGCGATGCGAAACCCGGTGCATGCAGGCCGGTAGAATTCACCAGCAACCGGCAGCGCAACGTCATCGGGTCGATGCCGCCGACATCGATCTCCACTCCGCCCTGCACCACACGCCCGCCGGTGACCGGGCTGAAGAACACCGGCACCGCGCCGGCATTCTCCGCATCGCCCTGCAACGCCAGCATGAAGGCGTGGCTGTCGATGATGCCGGTGACCGGCGACAGCAGCGCGCTGGTGCAGGACAGGTTCGGCTCCATCGCGATTGCCTCTGCTGCGGTCAGCACGCGCATGCCCTCAACGCCATTCAGCTCCGCGCGGCGCTTGATGCCGGCCAGCATCGCGTCTTCTTCGGCGTTGGTCGCGACGATCAGCTTGCCGCAGTTGATGTGCGGCACGCCCTTTTCGCGCAATAGCGATACAGCGCCTTGCGACCCGCGACGCAGAACCGCGCCATGAAGCTGCCTGCGGGATAGTAGATGCCGGCGTGGATCACCTCACTGTTGCGCGAGGATGTTTCGGTACCGATGCCGTCCGCGGCATCCAGGATGATCACCTCACGCCCGGCCAGCGCGAGCGCGCGCGCCACTGCCAGACCGACGACCCCGGCACCCACCACGACGCAATCCACCCACTCCACGGAAAATCTCCTTGCCGCCGTCGCGCCCGATTTACGCCGGCCAACTGATAGGCGCTAGGCTGGTGCGATGCTGACCTTGCATGCAGGCGAATCCTCGCTGGTTCTGGCGCCCGAGATCGGCGGCGCTATCGTCGGCTGGACATTCGGCACAGTACCGCTGCTGCGCCGACCGCACCCCAACGCGATCGTGCAAGGCAATATCCACGGGCTCGCATGTTTCCCGCTGATTCCGTTCTCCAACCGCATTGCCTGGGGGAAGTTCCGCTGGGACGGCAACGACCACATCATGCCGCGAAATCTCGGCGATCATCCTCATACGATCCATGGGGTGGGTTGGCAGAGCACGTGGCAGGTTGCGACAGTGTCCGCGACGACCGCTGTCATGACGCTGCGGCATGATGCCGCCGGTGAACAGGCGCGCCGCTGGCCGTTCGCCTTCGCAGCCGAACAACATTTTACGCTGTCGCGGGATGCGCTGAGCGTTGAGCTGATGCTCACCAATCTGCATCCGCAGCGCCGCGCCGGCGGGCCTTGGCTTGCATCCGTATTTCCCGCGTGCGGATTCACCGACGTTGCGGTTCAACGCTGCAAACGCCTGGTTGAATGACGAGACGATGCTGCCCGCCAAATGTATCCCCGTGCCACCGGAGTGGGATCATACGGCCGGGCAGCGGATTGGCAGCACGCCGCTGGACAATTGCTATGCCGGGTGGGATGGCGGTGCGCGCATCGGGTGGGATGCCGAGGGCCCAGGTGTTGTTGTCGAGGCAGATGACCTGTTCCGCCATCTGATCGTCTATGCGCCGCCCGGTCAGGACTTCTTCTGCCTGGAACCGGTCAGCCACATGACCGATGCCATCAACCGGATGGACGCTGTCCCCGACCATGGATTGCGCATCCTCGGCGCCGGCGAGACGTTGCGCGGCGCCATGACGTTCCACCTGGAGGGCGTGGCCTGACCACATCCCGTTTCACTGCCGGACCAGAAGATCCAGCCGATATCGATCCTCCTGGTACCGCGTCATAGGTCGCAGGCAATCCCTGTGCGTGCGCCATGAACGTATCGGCCGCCTGATCGCCCGTGCAGGGATCGCCCGATTCGCCGCGCCAATTCACCAGCAGCACGAGACCGTCCGTTTTCAGGCTGGCCAAAGTCCGATCCGCCACCGCGGCGATGTCATCGGCAGAGAGAAAATAAAGCACCTCGGACAGCATGATCAGATCGAACATTTGATCGGGCCATTCGCCCGGCACACGCATCCGCTTGAAGCGAACCCACGGCTGATCCGTACAGGCGGCCTGCGCGATGGCCAGAGGCTGTTCGATGATATCGACCGCCAGCAGCTGATCGCAGCGTGGCGCCAGCATCCGGGTCATCACACCGATCGAACAGCCCACCTCGAATGCATGGCGGAAGCGCCGTGTCCCCAGAGCCTCCATCGTTTTACGGTACTTTGCCTGTTCATAGTCGCTGGTACGAAAGCGCCAGGGATCCGGATCAGCGTCATACAGGCGTTGAAAATGTGCCGGATCACGCGAGGGTCGCCGTGTGGTCATGGCAATAGGAACGTCTCCCACGGGCCGTCCAATTCCAGCAACAACGCAGCCGGCAATTGAAACCCGCCTGGGTCATCGCTGATCAGTCCGCCATATTGCGAGGCATGTGCGGCAATGGCACGTCGCTTGGCCGCCAGGTGAGCTGTCACGTCGAGACGCCAACCTTGGATCGGGCCTGCGTCGACCGGCGTACCATCCGGCAGGGTCCAACCCCATACGGGTACGATCGGTGCGGAATACCCGTCATGCGCGCGGCCTCGGATGCAAGCAGTGCGGCAGCTGCGTGGTCGCAATGCGGGTCGAACCGCCACGTTGCCAGGATGGCCGAGCAGTCAAACGTCCGCACCAGTTCGCATAGGTATTGCACGATGGCATCGAATGCCGGACCGGCGTGTGGTGCGTTGGTGTCCGGCGCGCGGAGGAAAAATAACCGGTCCTGTGGCAGTCCCAGAATCTGCACGGCGCGCGTCGCTTCGTGCTGGCGCAACGCGGCCAATTTCGCAGGCGGATATAGCTGCGAGCCCGGATGCGAACCGCTGCCGTCGGTCAGGATCGCCACCACCGGCGGCCTCGATTCGGCGCAGCATTGTGCGATCAGGCCACCGCAACCGAGGCTTTCATCGTCGGGATGCGGCGCCAGGATCAGACAGGCGCCGGCAGCCGATGACATCGGTCAATGTTCCGATTGGCAGGGTTCGCCAAAGTTGATGCACACGGGCCGCTGCAATCATCGCCATTCCAGGGTCGGTTGCCGGGCGAACCAGGCGGCCGCCTCGGTCAGCACTTCATCGGCGGCCGGCTGGCGAAGGTACGTGCCGAGGTCGCGACAGATGAGTTCTACCGGATTGCCGTGGCGGAATGCCGACAGACCAAGCGACCGCTGGACGAGCCGCATGGCATCGAGACACGCGGTTTCGATGGCGATGCGCGCCAGCCCGACATAGGCGACGGCATGGCCCGGATCGGTATTCGGATGTTCGGCGGTCCGGGCGACCTGGCGCAGCCACAGCCGGCTGGTTTCACAGGCGATCACCGCGCTACCCAGGCGTTGCAGATGATGCGGATTGTTGAGGCGGTCCGCTGCATTCAACTGCGCCTTCAATTGATCCAGCAGGGCGCACAATCCGCCCAATGCGACAGCCGAACCGCGCCATGCGCCGGCGGAGAAATCCGGTTCGCGCAGATAGTCGCCCGGCTTGCCCAGGCACGCGTCTTTCGATGTGGTGCAGCCGGTGAAATCGACGGCACCCGTCACCGCTGCGCGCATACCTTGCAGCGGCGATTGGAGTGGTTCGACCCGTTCGGCAGTGCCCAACGTGACCACAAGCATCTGCGACTTGCCGTTTTCGTTCACCGCGGTCACCAATGCGCGGGTCGCATGGCCGGCACCGGAGCAGAACATCTTGCCGCCCGTCAGCCGAATACCGTGCCGCGTTTCGATCATGCGCAGTCCACCCCGCGGCGGATCGGTCACCCACAGCGCGAACAGGTGCCCATCGCGAACATCCCTGTCGGCCGCTGCCTTTTGTTGGGGCGAGCCGCAACGGCCTATCAGATGTCGCGCGTTTATATGCGCCTCAAAAAGGCGCCCGACCGCGAGATTGCCGATGCCGATGTGGACCAGAACGCCAGCCAATTGGTCGGCGAGATGGTCACACGCAGCGGCCGTTGCACGGTCTTGCGCGACAGGCAGTGGCAGAGCCAACGCGCCCGCCGCGCGCAATGCCGCAATGTCCTCGGCTGGAAACACCGCGGCGTCATCGTGTTGCGCGGCACGTTGCTGCATCGACGGAACCAGCGCGGCGACTCGTGCGATGGTATCGTTGTTCGTCGCAGCGGCTGGGTTGGGGTGCTGTGCGACTAGCTGCATGGATCGGTCTTCACGAGCACGCTGTCGCGGTACGCGTCCTGATGCTGTTCGAGCAATTGCCGCGCGTAGGCGATCTGCCTGGGAAGTTCGGTGAACCGCACGCGCCGTCGTACCAGGAATGGACTGGCGGATTCCACTTCTGTCCAGGCGGCGCCGAAGTATTGGCTGTCCAGCCTGCGCTGCAGCAACGCATGGGACAAGCCGAGGTCTGCCGCCAACTCCTTTCGCGGCGTGAAGCCCGCGCGCTGGTCCCGCCACGCCAGACGAACCCGGCGGCGAAAATCGACCCGCCGATAGGCATCCGCCGCCGGCTCCAGCGCGTCGTCGGTGAACTCATCCTGCTGCTGCATCCGTCGACGGATGGTATCAGCCATGCCGCCGGGCGCGCGGCCATGAAGCCGCCCGGAGACGGTAACGGCGATCGTCGGGTCATGACGGATCCGTGCATCCATCCGCGCGAGCCTGGTAATGAAGGCGCGATCTTCACCCGCGGCGATCGAGGGAATACCGCCGGCCTGGCGGAATGCCGAGACCGTGACACCAATGCTGGCGCCCGCCGCTTCGGTATGCCGCGGCCAAGGATCCGACGGTGCCGGATCGAGGGTGCATGCGATCTTGTCCAACAATTCCGTCAGCTCGCATTCCAGTGCGTCGTCTTCGTGCAGATGGGATGGGATCAGCGCAGCTTCCATCGCATCGAGGTGGACGCGCCCGCAAACCGCATCAGCACCGGCCTGCAAGGCCGCCACGTTCCGGTCAACCCAATCGTCCGCCACGATCGTATCAGCATCGGTTGTCAGCAGAGCGCCGTTCCTGCCCGCGATGTGGGCCGCATGATGCATCGCGAGTCTTCGCGCATTGCCGGCATTGGCGCCGTGCGGCGGAAAAGCATGGGGAACGATACGCAGAACGCATGGCAGGCTGCTCGCCAAACCGCGAGCGACGGCTTCGGTTCGGTCCGTGCAGTTGTTCAACAACACAAGGATGGCATCAGGCCTTCTGGTTTGCCGCGCAAGCGCCTGAATGCAGGCGCCAATTCGGTCTTCTTCATCCCTGGCGGGAATCGCAACGACGGTGACCGGGTTGGCGCCGCAGCCGCGCACGCAATCAAGCTCCGGCGCGCACGGCGACGGCAGCGAGATATCAAATTGATCCACTCGTCCTACCTGTCCAGAGGGCATGATACGGGGACATGATGCGGAGGCTCGATGCCCGAGACGCTGCTTCAGCGGCGCCGGCAGGCTTCATTGCAACGCGCGGCGGCAGGAATGGTCCCCCACTCGTGCCGGGCGATGCGTGAAATTTTGCGCGATATCACACGACCGTGGGGGCCGCGCGTTGGTCTAATCGCCGAGTACGAAGCCTCAGCAGCGACAATCCTGCGATCAGCCACACCGCGCCGGCGATCGCGCCGATGCGTCCCGCGGCCGTTTTCACCACGGCGTAAACGATGAAGCCGAGCCCGATGCCGGTCGCGATCGAGAAGGTGAACGGAATGCCGATCGCCACCATCACGGCGGGCACATATTCGGTGGCGTCGTCCCAGCCGATATCGCGCAACGCACGCGCCATCAGGCAGGCGACGAACACCAGCGCCGGCGCGGTGGCGAAGCTTGGGATGGCGGTTGCGATCGGTGCGAAGAACAGGGTCAGCAGGAACAGCACTGCGACGGTCACGGCGGTGAGCCCGGTGCGGCCGCCCGCCTGGATGCCGGCGGCGCTCTCGATGTAGCTGGTGGTCGTGCTGGTCCCCAGCACCGCGCCGATGATCGCGCCGCCACTGTCGGCCAGCAGCGCCTCACGCAGCCGCGGCAGTGTACCGTCGGCATGCATCAACCCGGCGCGCTGGGTCGTGGCGATCAACGTACCGGCATTGTCCAGCACGTCGACCAGGAAGAACGTCAGCACCACGGTCGTCACGCCGAGCGACAGCGCGCCGGCGATGTCGAGCTGCAGGAAGGTCGGCGCCAGCGACGGCGGCGCGGATATCAAGCCATGCAGCGCGTCAGTCCGAACGGAATGCCGAGCAGTGCCGTGACCAGGATGCCGATCAGGATCGCACCGGGCATGCCGCGCGCGGCAAGCCCCGCAATGAGGAGAAAGCCCAGGCAGGACAACAGGGTTGCCGGCGTGCCGAGATGGCCGAGTGCGACAAGGGTTTCCGGATTGCCGGTGACGATGCCCATTTCGTGCAGGCCGATCAGACCGAGGAACAGTCCGATGCCGGCGCCGATGCCAAGTTTCAGCGACATCGGGATGGCGTTGATCAGCCATTCGCGGATGCGCAGCAGGCTGACGATGAGGAACAGCACGCCGGAGAGGAACACCGCACCGAGCGCGACCTGCCAGGGCACGCCCATGCCCTTCACCACGGCAAAAGTGAAGTAGGCGTTGAGCCCCATGCCAGGAGCCAGGGCCAGCGGCAGATTTGCCAGCAGGCCCATCGCAGCGGAGCCGATGGCCGCTGCAATGCAGGTCGCGGTGAACGCGGCGCCGTGTTCGATCCCCGCCTGCGCCAGGATCGAGGGATTGACCACGACGATGTAGGCCATCGTCAGATAGGTGGTGAGGCCGGCCAACAGTTCCGTGCGAACCGACGTGCCTTGTCCGCGCAGGTCGAACATGCGTGAGTGCTAGCCGCCGAGTGCGCCTTGCGTGTTCACGTACATCGCGTACAGACCGTGACTGGCCGCCATGAACAGGCGATTGCGCCAGCGTCCGCCGAAGCACAGATTGGCGCAGCGTTCCGGCAGTGCGATGTGCCCGATCGGTTCGGCTGCCGGGTTGAAGATGCGCACGCCATCCAGGTCAGGCTCACCCATCCCCCAGCCGCACCACAGATTGCCGTCGATATCGACGCGGAAGCCGTCCGGCGTACCGGGGCCGGCGTCGATGAACATCTTGCTGGCGCCGAGTGTGTTGGCGTTGACGTCGAACACGCGGAGTTTTCGCGATGGCACGCCACGCGATTCGACGACGTAGAGTTTGCTTTCATCGGGCGAGAAGGCCAGGCCGTTCGGCCCCTGCACATCATCCGCCACGACGGTGACCGCGCCGGTCTGGCCATCGACGCGATAGACGTTGGCCGGGAGTTCCGGTTCGTTCTTCTCGCCTTCGTAGTAACCGAGCAGACCGAATGGCGGGTCGGTGAACCAGATGGAGCCATCGGACTTCACCACCACGTCGTTTGGCGAGTTGAGGCGCTTGCCTTGATAGCTGTCGGCCAGCACGGTGATGGCGCCGTCGTACTCGGTGCGAATGACGCGGCGGCCGCGGTGCTCGCATGTCACCAGGCGGCCCTGGCGGTCGCGGGTGTTGCCGTTGGCGTTGTTGGAGGATTTTCGGAACACGCTGACCGCGCCGGTTTCTTCTTCCCATTTCAGGATGCGGTCGTTGGGGATGTCGCTCCAGAGCACGTAGCGGCCATCACCGAAATATACCGGCCCCTCCGACCAGCGGCAGCCTGTGGCGAGGCGCTCCACGGACGCGAGCGGCAGGCGATATCGGTTGAAGCTGGCGTCCAGCACCTGCACCGCCGGATCGGGATAGCGCTCGCTAGGTTGCCACATGGTCGTGTTTCCCCTGTTGTTGCGTTTATGATGCGGGGGGTGCGGGGTTATCGCAAGGCGGCCCGCCGTCGTCGGTCAGCGCGGGCGGGCTTACATCCTGCCGGCATCCACGACCCACAATTGCGCGGTGCACATCCGGCTGTCGTCGGATGCAAGCCACAACACGACGCGTGTCACATCTGCCGGCGCCAGCTTGTCCTTCAGACACTGGCTGTGGATCAGGTTCTGTCTCCGCCTCCGGCGTCAGCCACAGCTTGATCTGCCGCTCCGTCATGATCCACCCAGGGATCACCGTGTTCACCCGGATGCGGTCCGGTCCCAGATCGCGCGCCATGCCGCGTGTCAGCCCTTCTACCCCGGCTTTCGACGTTGTGTAGGCCGGCATGCCGCCCTGCGCCGCGTGCCAGCTCACCGAACCGAAGTTGATGATCGAACCGCCGCCCGCGGATCGCATCATCGGCGCCACCGCCTGAATGGCGAAGAACTGATGGCGCAGATTTGTCGCCAGACGTTCGTCCCAGTATTCGACAGTCACATCCTCGAACTTATGGCGCTGATCGTTCGCCGCGTTGTTCACCAGCACGGTGATCGGTCCCAGCCGCTTCGCCACTTCGGCAATTGCCGCCTTCAGCGCTGCGATGTCCTTCAGGTCGCAATGCTGATACAGCGGGGTTCCGTGGCCCGCCGCCTGGAGCTTACCGCACAGTTCGTGCGCCGCATCGTCGGCGATATCGACGAACGCCACCTTGGCACCCTGCGCCGCGAACTGCGTCACGTGCTCCGCGCCGATGCCACTGGCGCCGCCGGTGATGAAAACCACGCGGTCGCGCAGGCTTGGATAAATCGCAAACTGCCCGTTCATCCCATGCGCTCCTTCAGCTTTTTCATCACGTCGTCGACGATCTCATCCGGCGTCGGTTCGATCGATACAACGATCGGATGTTCGTCGGCGGCGGGTTCTTCCAGCGTGGCGAACTGGCTGTCCAGCAGGGATGGCGGCATGAAATGTCCCTTGCGCGCCGCCATTCGCCTGGCGATCAGATCCTTCGATCCCTTCAGGTAGACCAGCGCGACGTCGGGCCGGCCATCGATCAGGATGTCACGATAGGCACGCTTCAGCGCCGAACTCGTCACCACCGCCGATTCACCGCGCGCACGTATCGCATCGATCTCGCGCGCGATCGCCTGCAGCCACGGCCAACGGTCTTCATCGGTCAGCGGCGTGCCGGACTTCATCTTCGCGACATTCGCCGGCGGGTGGAAATCGTCGCCTTCCACCAGCCGCCATCCCTCACGCGCGGCCAGCCCCTGGGCGATGGTCGTCTTGCCGCTGCCGGAGACGCCCATCAGCACCGCGACGGTCATGATTTCGGTGCCGACGGTTCCACGTGGCCGCCGAAGCCGAACCGCATGGCGGACAGTATCTTCTCGGCGAACGTGTGCTCCTGCCGCGAACGGAAGCGCACGAACAGCGACGCCGCGAGCACCTCTGCGGGCACCGCTTCCTCGATCGCAGCCTCGATGGTCCAGCGACCCTCACCGGAATCCTCGACGTTGCCGGAGAAATGTTCGAGCGTCGCGTCCTTGGCCAGCGCATCGGCTGTCAGGTCCAGCAGCCATGACGTCACCACGCTGCCGCGCCGCCAAACCTCCGCGATGTCGGCAACATTCAGATCGAAACGCTCATCCGCCGGCAGCTTGTCGGCAGACTTGTTGCGCAGGATATCGAACCCTTCGGCCATGGCCTGCATCATGCCGTATTCGATGCCGTTGTGGATCATCTTCACGAAATGCCCGGCGCCGCACGGCCCGGCATGGATGTAGCCACGTTCCGCACGCGGATCGAGCGCTTCCCGCCCCGGCGTACGTTCGATGGTGCCGATGCCAGGCGCCAGCGCGGAGAAGATCGGATCGAGATGGTCAACCGCGGCCTTCTCGCCGCCGATCATCAGGCAATAGCCGCGCTCCAGCCCCCACACACCGCCCGATGTGCCGCAATCGATGTAGCGGATGCCCTTCGGCGCCAGTTCCTTCGCGCGGCGGACATCATCCTTGTAGAAGGTGTTGCCGCCATCGATGATGATGTCGCCCGACTGCATCATCCCGCCGAGTTCGGCGATCGTCTGTTCGGTGATGCGACCTGACGGCAGCATCACCCACACCGCGCGCGGCGGCTGCAACGCCTGCACGACATCCTTCAGCGACGCCACGCCCTGTGCGCCCTCCTTGCCGAGGCCCTGCACGGCGGATGCATTGGCATCCCACACGACGCAGGAATGGCCAGCGCGCATCAATCGTCGGGAAATATTGGCGCCCATGCGTCCCAGGCCGATCACACCGATCTGCATCGTCGTTCCTCCGTTGTCATCCGTCGTTGTCAGCCGTGCCACCAGCGCCCGCCAAGCACGATGCCGCGGCACGCCAGTTTCTGCTCCGCGATCAGCGTTTCGCCCAGCACGTCTTCGAACGCAAACCGCCCCTGCTCCAAGGTCAGCACGGTCGCGTCGCCCGAGCAGGCCAGGCTGCAGTGTGCCGCGATCCGTCAGACGCACCGCGCGCGCGGGATTGATCGTGGTGGCGCGGATCACCTCCGACAAGGGCACGCCCAGCGCCAAAAATTTCGACATCGTTGTCAGCAGATCGTAGGCCGGCCCGTCGATCGAGACGACATGGATGTCGGACGAGATGACGTCCGGCATGAAGCCCTGCTTCAGCATCGCCATCGCCGTCTCGTAGCCGAACGAACCCTTGCCGTGGCCGATGTCGAAGATCACGCCACGATCGCGCGCCGCCAGCACGTCTTCGCGCACCGCGCCGTCAGGCGCCACGGGCGTATTGGGGAACGGACGGAAGCAATGCGTCAGGATGTCGCCCTTGCGCAGCCGCGGCATCACATCGGAGCGATACGGCGGCGGCGCATCGAGATGTGTCATGAGCGGCAGGCCGGCGTGCTCCGCGACTTCCAGCGCGATCTCCATCGGCGCGATGCCGGACGCACCGGATGCGTTGCCGCCGACCCGCACCTTGATGCCGACGACGAGATCGGCATCTGCCTTGGCGACGTCCAGGCAGACGCGCGGATTGAGCAAGGCCAGGTCACGGCATTCGCCGACATTGATCTCCTTGGAGAGTGCGAAGATGCCGGCGAAGGAGATGTTGAGGAACGGCAGGATGCGCACTTCGGACCGTTCGATGACATGCCGGCGGAAGCCCTTCAGGTTGCCCGGGCCGGCAGAGCCCGCATCGATCAACGTGGTCAAGCCCGCTCGACTTCGCATAAGCGTCCGGATCAACGCCGAGAGAGGTGCCACCCCAATAGACATGGGTGTGCAGATCGATCAGCCCCGGCACCACGATCAGGCCGGACACGTCGCGGGTCTGCGTGCCACCGGCGAGGTCCGGCCCGATCTCGGCCACCTTGCCGTGGGCGAACGCCACATCCAGCCTGGCATCCACGCCACGCCGCCGGATCGATGATCCGGCCGCCTTTCAATACCAGATCGAACATCTGCACCCTCCCTCTCGCCAAGCCTGCCACAGCGCGGGCAGTATGGCAAGCGTAGCCACGAATGAGGCCGGTCATGAACGACGTCGCCAGCGACCTTCGAACCAACTCCCGTATCATCGCCGCCTATCGCGAGCGGACGCCGGGTTCGGCTTCGCTGGCACACGAGGCGGGCGAATTGTTCCCCAGCGGCATCACCCACGATGCCCGCAATGTGGACCCCTACTGCGTCTTCATCCAGCGTGCGGCTGGCCCGCACAAATGGGACGTCGATGGCAACCGCTATATCGACTACTTCGGCGGCCATGGTGCGCTGCTGCTGGGCCATGGCCACCCGGCGGTGACGGCGGCGGTCAGCGAGGCATTCGCTGATGGCACACAGTTCGGCGCATCGCATCCGCGCGAGGTGCAATGGGCGCATGCCGATCCAGCGCCTGGTGCCATCGGCCGAGCGCATCCGCTTCACCTCTTCCGGCACCGAGGCGACGTTGATGGCGGTGCGGTTGGCGCGGGCGTTCACCGGCCGCCAGACGCTGATGCGGTTCAAGGGTCATTTCCACGGCTGGCACGACCAGATGGCCAGCGGCTACACCAACCACTTCGACGGCTCACCCACGCCGGGCGTGCTGCCTGGCGTGGCGGAGAAGTCGATCCTGCTGAACCCGGGCGACATCGAGGCGGTGCGCGCCGCGTTCGCCAGCAACAGCGACATTGCGGCGGTGATCTACGAACCGACCGGTTCATCGTTCGGCCAGGTGCCGCTGGGTGCCGAGTTCTGCCAGGAATTGCGCCGCGTCACAGAACAGCACGGTGCGCTGTTGATCCTGGATGAGGTGGTGACCGGGTTCCGCGCGACACGGGGTGGGGCGCAGATGGCGTTCGGCGTGCGGCCCGACCTTTCCAGTTTTGCCAAGATTGTCGCCGGCGGCTTGCCGGGGGCATGTGTGGCGGGACGCAAGGACATCCTCGACCTGCTCGATTTCCAGGTGGCGGAGCGGACGGGCCGCGAGAAGATCTCGCATCCCGGCACGTTCAACGCCAATCCGGTGTCGGCCGCGGCCGGCACGGCGGCACTGACCGTGATCGCAGAGACCGATGCATCCGACCGAGCCTGCGGCCATCGCCGCGGAGTTGCGCGACAAGCTGAACGCAGTGCTGGATGCAGAGCGTGTGAAGTGGGCGGTGTATGGGACGTATTCCGGGTTTCACCTGTTCGCCAACCCGAGCGGCCTCGACATCGGGCCGTACAGCTTCGATCCGACGAAGATCCCGCTGGAGGATATGAAGAACCAGCCGAAGTCGCTGGTGAATCGGCTGCGGCTGGCGATGCTGGTCAATGGCGTGGATCTCAATCCGCGCGGCGGCGGTCTGCTGTCGTGCACGCACACCGCGGACGACGTGGCGGATACGGCGGCGGCGTTCCGCGAGGCGATCCGCATGCTGAAGCAGGAAGGCGAGCTGCCGGGTTAGGTTGCTCGAACCTGTTATTGCTGCGAAGCGCAGTGACAGGAGGGAGCGCTTTACGCGGCTTCCGCCAACTGCCGCGGCAGGTAGATCGCGGTGTGCGTGACGCGCGCCAACGGCGAGCGTTCGTTCGCCAGCACCAGCGCGTCGACCTCCACGAATTTGTGGCCCTTGTGCACGTAGTTCTGCGTGACGCGGGCGCGCGCGCTCAGCGTGTCGCCGATGTGCGCGATGCCGAGGTTCTGCACCATCGCTGCCGACGTGCATCCAGGCCGGCAGCACCACGTTGTGCGACAGCACCCAGTTGCAGCAGCGCAGGATCGTGCCGGGATGCACGATCCCTTCCGCTGCGTACAGCGGATCCGTCTCACGCGTGTCCGTCAGGTCCTGCGCATGAAACTCCGCTGTCACCAGCAGCGGATTCATGCCGAGCCACGAGCCGACCGCGAGCGAACGTTCATCCGCGGCGGGACGCGCGTCGTGCGCGGGCGGCGTCGCTGGCTGGAACTCGGCCAGCGACAGGCGCGGTCGCGGCGGACGGGCAACGTCGCCGAACCGGTGGCGCACAGCTCGCCGTGGCTGCGCACCGTCAGCGCCAGTCCGTCCGCCGTTTCTTCGGCGGTGATCTCGGCGATGTCGCCCTCGTAGACCGGCTTGCTGAACTTGCAATCACCGGTGCCGCGCTCCAGCCAGGCACGCCCCCAGTGCGCCACCGGCAGGTGCGTCATGTAGGCGTAGACATGCACGCCGCCCACCAGCCCGCCGGTGAAGCCGAACCGTCGCGCGGTGGCGTCGTCGTGGATCTTGTTCTCCGACGCCTTCGCGGTGTTGTACGCGGACACGTGGTAGGGCTGGAGGGCCATGTGCGTCGTCCTTGTCGTCTGGTGGTCACGGTGGTCTGGTGATCACGATGGTCACGGTGGTCACGCCAGCGCCCAGATGCCGACCTCGTGCCCGGGCACGAAGTTGCGGTTGTTCATGTCCGGGTTGCGGTTGACGAACATGCGGTTGAACATCGGATGACGCATGCTGCGCGTCTCGTGCTCGATGCGGAACAGCGGCTTGTTGGTGTCCACATCGACGATGTCGAGGAAGCGATACTGGTGCTGGTCGCTCTCCTCGCTGATCAGTCCGCGCTCCACCAGCTTCTTGTGGGGGCCGGAGAAGTCGGCGAGCGTGATCTGGATGTGGTGCCCGTCGTACTCGGGCTGCTTCTTCTTGGTCTCGCGGTACGTCACCTTGCTGTCGGCCGAGGTGTTAGCCCAGGCGTATGGTCCGCGCTCGTCCTTCGCCACGCCGGCGATGCCGCCGAGGATCTCGCGTATAGAAGCGCGCGATCGCCCTCGAGGTCGGTGCCGGCCGGCACGTCGAATTCGACATACGGCATGCCGACGCGAAGCTGGCCGAACCGAACCGGATCGGGCTCGTGGACGCGGATGCGGTTGCCCCACGGACAGGTGGTCTCCACCACGTCGCCGACCTGCTTGTAGCTGAACTTGGTGCCTTCGAGGTATTTCTTCGCGTAGTCCAGCCGCTTCAACAGCGCATCCAGATCGGGCATCACCAGCGCAGTGGTGCCGCGCACCACCTGCGGCGTGTTGCGCGACGGCAGATGGAACTGGCCGCGGCCGACGTTCACCCACATGTTCTCCAGCCCAGCCATCAGGTACGGATCGCGGGTCAGCCCAAGGCCCATCAGGTAATAGGCGGTCGCCTTGGTCTGGTCGGGCACAGTGACGTTGACATGTCCCAGTTCGACGATGTTGCCGAGGTCCTCGGCAGTGCGATCGAATATGTGGCTTTGTCGCCATCGTGTCGTTCATTTCCAGGGTCCCCTCTGCCGGATTTTCAATCCAATGGCGCATGATAATGCCGGGCGGCGCCTCTGGTCCATGGGGCGCGCCGGCACGGAGGGGGAAGCGATCAATGGCGGCCGACCCGCGTCTCGCGTCGGTGAAAAGACCGGGCGTACGCGCACTGCTGGCCTCGCCCACGTTCCTGCGCCTGTGGGCGATCGGCGGCTGCGTCAACACGATGCGCTGGTTCGAGGTGCTGACCGCCGCGCTGTTCACGCTGGACGCCACCGGATCAGGCCTCGCCGTAGCCGTGGTGTCGGCCGCGCGCACCATGCCGATGCTGCTGCTCGGCGCCTTCGCCGGCGTGATGTCGGAGGCAGTGAACCGCAAGCGTGTCGTGCTGATCGGCCAGATCGTTGCCGGTCTGGCCTCGGCAACGATCGCCGTGCTGGCCGGCTTCGGCCTGGCGCACCCGTGGCATGTCGGCGTCGCCGCATTGGTATCCGGCACCGTCTGGTCCACCGAGATGTCGACCCGCCGGCGCATGGTCGGCGAGTGCGTGCAGGGCGCGCTGGTTTCGCGTGCGCTGGCGCTCGACACGGTCACCAATTCCACCACGAGATTGATCGGTCCCATGGCGGCGGGCGCCGTCTACCAGACGACGGGACTTGCTGGCGCCTACACCGTATCGGCGTGCGTCTATCTGCTTGCGGTGATCCTGGTCGCCGGGCTGGGTTACCAGCAGAGCAGCCGCAGGATCGTTCTATGCGCACGTGCCGCGCGAGCTTGCCGAAGCCATCGGCTTCGCGCGCGGCCATCTGATCATCGGCGGCGTGCTCGCTGGTAACGATCGCGATGAACCTGCTGGGCTTCTGCTATTCGGCGCTGGTGGCGCCGATCGGACGGCAGGTCTTCATGGTGTCGCCGACCTTGACCGGCATGCTGGCCGGCGCCGAATCATTCGGTGCGTTTGTTCGGCGGATTGTGGCTGACCAGCGGCGGCCCGCGATTGAGCGGCCGAACGCTCATGGTCGGCGGCTCGCTGCTGTTCCTGGTGTGCGTGATCCTGATGCCGCTTCGCTCCGACATTCACGCTGGCCTGTGCGCTGCTGGTGATCGGAGGGTTCGGCTCCGCCGCGTTCGCCAACATGCAGACCTCGCTGATCGTGCTGCATGCGCCGCCGCATATCCGCTCGCGACTGATGGGGCTGCTGACGGTCTGCATCGGCATGGGTCCCCTGGGGATACTGCTGATCGGCGTGCTGGCAGACCGCTTCGGTCCGATGGTGGCGGTGGACATCATGGCACTTGCCGGACTGGTCGCGGTCAGCGCCATCGGGTTGGTATGGCGCCGAAAGGATCTGCGCCGACGGCTCGGCACCGAAGAACCAGGGTTGGCGACCGAGGACTGACCGCTGCGTCGCGTTGGATCGCGCCCTGTGCCAAGCTGTCTGCCAGGATCGTCAAGCAATCAATGCCACCCTATGGGAGGACCACGGCCATGCAAGACGTCAGCGCAGAACTGCAATTTCTCTCCGGCATCCGCGTCGTCGATTTCACCCAGTTCGAGGCAGGTCCGTCCTGCACCGAGGCGCTGGCGTGGCTCGGCGCCGAGGTGGTGAAGATCGAGAACCCGAAGATCGGCGATCCCGGGCCGCCGGCTGCGCCCGGGACAGCCCGACGACGATCCGTATTACTTCCACATGTTCAACGCGAACAAGAAATCGATCACCGTCAACCTGAAGTCACCGCGCGGATTGGAACTGGTGAAGGACCTGCTGCGCAAGGCCGACGTCTGCGTCGAGAACATGGCGCCCGGCACGATCGAACGGCTCGGCCTGGGCTACGACGTGGTGCGCGAACTGAATCCCGGCATCATCTACTGCCAGGTGAAGGGCTTCGGCACCGGCAGCCCGTACGAGAAGAACCTGGCGTTCGACATGATCGCGCAGGCCACCGGCGGCACCATCAGCGTGACCGGCGAGAAGGGACGCATGCCGGTGAAGCCCGGCCTGTCGCTCGGCGACACCGGCACCGGCATGACGATGGCGATCACCATCCTCGGCGCGCTGTACCGCCGTGCCGCGACCGGCGAAGGCCATCGGCTCCAGGTCGCGATGCAGGATGCGATGCTGCACTACATGCGCACCAACTTCTCCACCCAGGCGCGCAGCGGCAAGGCGGTGGAACGCGACGGCACGCATTCCGGCGGCGGCAGCAACGCGCCGTCGGGGCTGTATCCGTGCGCGCCCGGCGGAGCGAACGACTACGTGTGGATCATGACCAGCCGCGCCAATCCCGAGCACTGGTCGCGGCTGTGCAAGGTGATGGGACGCGAGGAACTGATCAGCGATCCGCGCTTCGCCACGCCGCGCGATCGGGTGAAGAACGATGCAGAGCTGGACGCGATCATCGTCGAATGGACGCGCACGCGCACCAAGCACGAGGCGATGGAGCAGGTCGGCGGCGCCGGCATTCCCGCTGGGGCGGTGCTCGACACGATGGAGCTGCATCAACGAGCCGAACGTTCGAGCAGCGCGGCATCATGCAGGTGATGCAGCATCCGGTGCACAAGCCGTTCAAGATGCCGGCGTGGCCGGTGCGCGTTGACGGCAAGCCGCCGCAGGTGAAGGCATCACCGATGCTGGGCCAGCACACCGACGATGTGCTGACGAGCTGGCTGGGTCTGAGCGAGGCGGAGGTGAAGGCGCTGCACGGCGAAGGGGTGGTGTAGTTCCCGGTGAAAGGGGACCCAGGCGAGCGGCACTAGCTTGATCGACCTGGGTTCCCGTTCGCGGGAATGACAGTCATGCGGCCTTGGTCTTCCCGAACAGCCCGCCGAGCCGCGCGAGCGTGGCCAGATGGGTGTCGGCATCGCCGAACAGCATGTCGATCATCGTCATGCGCTTGAAGTAGTGGCCGACCTTGTATTCCATCGTCATGCCGATGCCGCCGTGCAACTGAATCGCCTCCTGGCCGATGTGCTTGCCTGACCGGCCGATCTGCACCTTCGCCGCGGCCATGGCGCGGCGGCGTTCCGTTGCATTCTCCTCGGCCGCCATGACAGCAGCGAACATCGCCATGCTGCGCGCCTGTTCCAGTGCCACCAGCATGTCCACCGAGCGGTGCTGCAACACCTGGAACTGACCGATCGGCCGGCCGAATTGCTGGCGGGTTTTCAGGTATTCCAGTGTTGTCTCGTGCATGACCTGCATGGTGCCGACCGCCTCCGCGCACAGCGCTGCGATCGCTTCGTCCACGACATGTTCGATCGCCGGCAGCGCCGCACCTGGGTCACCCAGCGAGTCGCCGGCGGGAACGCGCACGCCTGACAGCGTGACCTCGGCGGCGCGCAGACCGTCCTGCGTGGGATAGCCGCGCCGCGTCACGCCGGAGGCAGACGGATCGACCAGGAACAGGCCGATGCCCGTCGCGATCACGCCGATCGCCGGACACGCGCGCGGTCACCAACAGCCGATCAGCGCAATCGCCGTGCAGCACGACACTCTTGGCGCCGTCCAACACCCAGGCTGCGCCATCCCGCCGCGCAGTGGTGGCAACGTCGGCGAGGTCGTAGCGCGACTGACGCTCGACATGCGCGAAGGCGAGCTTCAGCTTGCCTTGGGTGATCTCGGGGATCAGCGCCTGTTGCTGCGCCGGGTGGCAGCATGCCGCAGCAGACCGCCGCCGAGAATCACCGTGGCGAAATACGGCTCCAGCACAAGACCGCGCCCGAAGGCTTCCATCACGATCATCGTTTCGACCGGGTCCGCCGCCGAAGCCGCCGAATTGTTCCGCGAACGGCAGACCGAGCAAGCCGAGTTCGGCGAACTGCTGCCATGCCGTCGCGGCTCCAGCCATCCGGTTCGCGCGAGGTACTTCTTGCGCTGTTCGAACTGGTACTGGTCGGCGATCAGCCGATCGACGCTGTCCTTCAGCAGGCGCTGTTCATCGGTCAGGTCGAAGTCCATGCGCTACAGCCCCAATATCGCTTTGGCGACGATGTTGCGCTGGATCTCGTTCGAGCCACCGTAGATCGAGACCTTGCGATAGTTGAAGTACATCGGCGCGGCTTCGGTTGCGTAGTCGGGTCCGATCACCGGCTCATTGCGGCCATCGAAATCGCGCTGATATGGCAGCGCATATGGCCCGACCACTTCCATCACCAGCTCCGTGAGCTGCTGCTGGATCTGCGAGCCCTTCAGCTTCAGGATCGACGAGGCCGGGTTCGGCCGCCCCTTCTCGCGCTTGCGTTCGTCGGCGACGACGCGCAACTGCGTCATCTCCAGCGCCTTCAGTTCTATCTCGACCGCGGCGAGTTTTTCACGGAAACGCGGGTTGTCGATCATTGGCTGGTCGCCGACGCGTTCCAACGACGCCAGTTCCTTGATGCGCGCAATCTTGGCCTTGGATGCGCCAACCCGCGCGATGCCGGTGCGTTCGTTACCGAGCAGGAACTTCGCGTAGTCCCAGCCCTTGTTTTCCTGGCCCACCAAATTCTCTGCCGGCACCTCGACATTATCGAAGAACACCTCGTTCACCTCACGGCCGCCATCGATTGTGATGATCGGGCGGACGGTGATTCCGGGTGTCTTCATATCGACCAGGATGAAGGAAATGCCTTCCTGCTTTTTCGCGGTGGGATCGGTGCGGACGAGGCAAAAAATCCAGTCAGCGTATTGCGCGAGGGTGGTCCAGATCTTCTGGCCGTTGATGATGTATTTGTCGCCCTTGCGTTCGGCCCGCGTGCGCAGGCTGGCGAGATCGGAGCCGGCACCAGGTTCGGAAAATCCCTGGCACCAGAAGATTTCGGCATTGGCGGTCTTCGGCAGGAATTGCTGTTTCTGCTCATCGTTGCCGAACTGCGCGATGACCGGGCCGACCATGGTGACGTTGAAGCCGATCGGTGTCGGCACGTTGGCTTGCTGCATTTCGTCCTGGTACAGGTAGATCTGCACCGGCGACCAGCTTTGGCCGCCCCACGCCACCGGCCAGTTCACCGTCGCCCAGCCGCGCGCGTTCAGGATGCGCTGCGAGGTGACCATGTCGTCCTTGGTCAGCCCCTCGCCTTCCGCGACCTTGTCGCGAATGGATTGCGGGATTTCGGTGCGGAAGAAATGCCGTGCTTCTTCGCGGAAGGCGAGTTCCTCCGCGGTGAAGTTCAGGTCCATGTCCGATTTCCTAACCCTGTCATTGGGCGGACGTTGCGTGGCGCGCGAAGGCCGCCATCGCGGCACTCAACGCGGTGACTGGCTGTTGCGCCGCGCCGCCAAGCCCGTGCCTTGCCGCAATCCACGCGGGATCGTTGTACGTGAGATACGTGGTACCGTCCACGCTCTGCCACACCACAGCCTTGAGTGGCAGATCGATCCCGGCGGTCTGCGCAGCCTGCATCATCGGCGTTCCCGCGGCCGGGTTGCCAAAAATGACGAGTGTCGTGGGGCGTAACGGCAGCCCGACACTCGACGCTCCGGCCGCATGATCGATGCGTGCGAAGATGGTGACACCCTTGGCATCGAGCGCCGCGGTCAGCCGGTCGAGCGTAACCCCGACATCATGCGCACTTGGCAGCGTGATGAGGCCATTCTCAGGCATGGCTACTCCGCGGCTGCGCGCTTCAACCGGTCAGCGAATGTCTTGCGGAATTTGCTGACCTTCGGTGCCACGACGGCCTGGCAATAGCCGGTCCACGGATTGCGCGCGAAGTAGTCGTGATGTTCGGGCTCGGCTTCGTAGAATACCTGCAAAGGCTCGATCTGCGTCACGATCGGTGCGCTCCACACCTTTGCATCGGCGATTTCCTTGATCACGGCTTCCGCTGTTGCGCGCTGCGCATCCGAATGCGTCAGAATGATCGATCGGTATTGCGTTCCGACGTCATGACCCTGGCGATCCTTCGTCGTCGGATCATGGATGGTGAAGAAGACGCGCAGCAAATCGGCGTAGGAGACTTCGGCCGGGTCGAATTTGATCTGCAGAACTTCGGCGTGGCCGGTGGATCCGCTGCACACCGCCTTGTAGCTGGGATTTGGGATGTGGCCGCCAGCGTAGCCCGACATCACGCTGTTGACGCCGCGCAGGTCCTTGTAGACGGCCTCCAGACACCAGAAGCAGCCGCCGCCCAGGGTGGCGATCTCTTCGCTCATGCTCGTCGCTCCCTTACTTTGTGGCGCGCATCATAGCGGTTATCGCGTTTCCGTCACCCCCGCCGACAACGATGCCCCGGTTGGCATCGCGAGAAGGGCGGCGACGCGATGAACCGATGCATCACACGGCGTTCTTTCCCCCTGTACCGCCGCACCCGCAGATCCGCCTGCTCTTTGTGCGCGGCAAAATTCTCGATCGCGCAAAGCCGCGAGCAGTACTCGCCGATCATCGCGGTCGCCTCCGGGCTGACCTCTTGGTAGGTCACCGTCTTCAGAAACTTGCCCACCCACAGCCCGCCGGTATAGCGCGCCGCACGCTTGGTCGGCAGCGTGTGGTTGGTGCCGATCACCTTGTCGCCGTACGCAACATTGGTTTCCTTGCCCAGGAACAGCGACCCGTAGTTGGTCATTCGTTCCAGGAACCAGCGTGGCTCGCGCGTCAGCACCTGGACATGTTCCGAGGCGATGCGGTCGGCCTCGGCCACCATCTCCTCATCGGTATCGCACAGAATGACCTGCCCGTGGTCACGCCAGGCCACACCCGCAATCTCGGCGGTCGCAAGGTGCGAAAGCTGGCGATCGATTTCGCCCTGGATTTCGTTCGCGATCTTCGCTGATGTGGTCAGCAGGATCGCCGGCGATGTCGGGCCGTGTTCCGCCTGCCCCAGCAAATCGGTCGCGCACATTTCGGCATCCGCCGTGTTATCGGCGATGATCAGCGTCTCCGTCGGCCCGGCCAGCAGATCGATGCCGACGCGCCCGAACAACTGCCGTTTAGCTTCGGCGACGAATGCATTGCCGGGGCCGACCAGCATGTCGACGGCGGGGATGCTGGACGTGCCGAGCGCCATTGCCGCCACCGCCTGGATGCCGCCGAGCAGATAGATTTCATCTGCGCCGGCCAGCGCCATCGCAGCGACTGTGGCGGCCGGCGGCACGCCGTTCAGCGGTGGCGTGCATGCGGCAACGCGCTTCACACCTGCCACCTTCGCTGTCAGAACGCTCATATGCGCGGATGCCACCATCGGGTAGCGGCCGCCCGGCACGTAGCAACCGACACTCGCGACAGGGATGTTCCTGTGACCAAGTCGCACGCCCGGCAACGTTTCCACTTCCACGTCGCGCAACGCAGAACGCTGCACCTCGGCGAAGCGGCGAATTTGCGTCTGAGCGAATTTGATGTCGTCGATCACCTGCGCCGGCAGACTATCGATCAGCGCCTGGATTTCTGCCGGCGACAGTCGGAAATCCTTCGGTTCCCACTTGTCGAATTTCGCGGACAATTCACGCACCGCCGCATCGCCACGCTGCACCACATCGTCGAGAATCGCCTCGACCGTCTGACGCACCTTGCGGTCGGCTGCGAATTTTTCTGCCTCGCTGGCGCCGCGCTTGAGATAGCGGATCATGGTAACTCCTATTCCGCGGTCCAGCCGCCATCGATGACAAGCGACGTGCCCGTCACCAGCGCCGCGGCATCGGACGCCAGAAACACCACCGCGCCCATCAGGTCCTCCACTGTTCCCAGACGACCCAGCTTGATTCGCCGCAGCACATCGTCGTGGAATGCCTTGTCAGTCCAGAATGGCCTGGTCAGCGGTGTATCGATGAACGTAGGGCCAATCGTATTCACCCGAATGGCATGCGGCGCGAGATCGATCGCCATCGCCTTGGCCAGTCCCTCGATGCCGTGTTTGCTCATGCAGTACACCGTGCGTAGCGCGCCGCCGACATGACCCATCTGCGACGAGATATGGATGATCGAGCCGCCCCGGCCCGCCTGCACCATCTGCCGCGCCACCGCCTGAGCGACAAAAAACGCGGCACGCTGGTTCAGGCTGGTGATTGCGTCGTAATCCTGTTCGGTCACATCAAGGAACTGCGCCGGGCGGTTTGTGCCGGCGTTGTTCACCAGCACATCGAAAGGCTCGTGCGATTCGATCGCGGCGCGCACCGCGGCCAGGTCGGTGACATCCAGGCCCAACGGCTCCGCGCTGCCGCCTGCCTCGCGCATCTGCGCCGCCGCCGCCTCGATCTCGGCCGTTGTGCGCGCGGCAAGCACGACATGTGCCCCGGCCTGGGTCAGCGCCGCCGCCGCCGCCAAACCTATGCCGCGGCCAGCACCGGTCACCAGCGCGCGCTTGCCGTCAAGTCGCAAGGACGGTGTCTTCGGCAGGTTCATCGCGGCCTCTGCGCCATGGCGCAGCGAACTATCAGGCGGATGCCGATCGGCGGCAACACGTCACCCCGGCAGCACCTCGTCCAGATGCCATTCCTCTGCCGATGCGCCGGCCAACGCCTGAATGCGTTCTTCGTCCGCGCCCAGTTCCGCCGCCGGCCCCGTATAGACGATCTGGCCGTTCTCGATCACATACGCATCGTCCGCGACATCCAGCGCGACCCGCACGTTCTGTTCGACGAGCAGCACGGAGATCCCCTCCATGCGCATCTGTTCAACGATACGAAACACCTCGCGCACGATCAGCGGCGCCAGACCCTGCGACGGCTCATCCAAAATCAGCAATCGCGGATTGAGCAGCAACGCGCGTGCAATCGATAGCATCTCCTGTTCGCCGCCGGACAACTGGCGCCCGCGGTTCTGCTTGCGCTCGGCCAACCGAGGAAACAGCTGATAGATGCGCGGTATGGTCCACGGACCCGGCCGCTCCAGCGGCACCTGAAGGTTCTCGTCTACCGTCAGGTTGGCGAAGATGCGCCGCCCCTCCGGCACGTAGCCGACGCCCAATCCGGCGATGCGATAAGTCGGCAGTCTGGTGGTGTCCTGACCGAACACCCGCACGTGCCCGCTGCGCGGCGGCGTCAGTCCCACCAGGCTGCGCAGTGTCGTGCTCTTGCCGGCACCGTTTCGTCCAAGTAACGTGGTAATGCGGCCCTCGGCCACCGTCAGTCCAACATCGTGCAGGATGTGGCTCTTGCCGTAAAAGGTGTTCAGGCCCTCGGCCTCCAGCGCGTTCATTCAGCCTTCCCCAGATACGCCGCCTGCACGTGCGGATCCGCTGCGATCTCCTTAGGCGTGCCGTCTGCCAGCATTTTGCCCTCGGCCAGCACCGTGATGCGATCCGCCAGATTGAACACCACGCGCATGTCATGCTCGATCAGCACGATCGTGTAGTTGCTGTCCTTGTGCAGCCGACGGATCAGCCCCGCAACGCGATAGGTTTCCTGCTCGCCCATCCCGGCCGTTGGTTCGTCCAGCAACAATAGTCGCGGCCGCAGCGCCAGTGCCATGGCGATCTCCGCGGCGCGCTGATCGCCATGCGACAGCTCGCCGACCAGCCGATCCGCCTTGCCTTCCAGTCCGGTCACCGTCATCAATTCATCCACCTCGCGCATCACGCGCGCGGTCTCGGCGCGACTGACCCACATGTGCAGGCGGTACCCATCGGCTGATTCCTGCGCGATGCGCACGTTCTCGCGCACCGACAGCTCGGGGAAGATTTCGGTGATCTGGAACGTGCGCGCCATGCCCGACGCGACGCGCGCGGCGACGGTCTGTTTGGTGACGACCTCGCCGTCGAACACGATGTCGCCCTTGGTCGGCGGGAAAAATCCCGAGATCATGTTGAAGAACGTGGTCTTGCCTGCACCGTTCGGACCGATGATGGCGCGCAGTTCGCCTTTCGCCACGGTCAGGGACACGTCCTGCACCGCGACAAGGTTGCCGAAGTGCTTCGAGACATTGCGGACTTCCAGCATCGCGCTCATGTCGCATCCTTCCGCTGCAGCATGCCCAGCAAACCGCGCGGAAAGAACAGCACGACCAGCACAAAGATCAGGCCGACGAAGCTCATCCAGTTCACCGTCATCGAGGAGATGTAGTCCTGCAGCACCACGAACACCGCCGCACCGACCAGCGGCCCCCAGAACGCGCGCATGCCGCCCATCACCGCCATGATGACGATCTCGCCGGACAGGGAATAATGCATCGCCATCGGGTCGGCGAAATTGTTGAGCAGCGCGTACAGCGATCCGGCCAGCGCGGTGAATAAGCATGAGATGGTGAACGACAGCCAGATATGCCGCTCGATCGGAATACCGAGAAAGCGCGCACGTCGTTCGTTTTCCCGGATCGCCAGCAACGTGCGTCCGAACGGCGACGCCAGCATCAGGGCCTGCGCAGCCACAGCGAGGGCAAAGACGAACAGCAGGAAATAGTAGAACAGCGTGCCGTTGCCGGTGATGTCGATCGTGGCAAAACCCAGGTGCAGAGGCTCACGCTGGAAGCCGCGCAGCCCATCGTAGCCGCCAGTGAGGTCGTTCCAGGTATAGGCGATATAGAACCCGATCTGCCCGAAAGCGACGGTGGCCATGGCGAAATACACACCACGCCGGCGCACGATAAACAGGCCGACGATCGCACCGGCGACACCGCCGAGCAGGGTCCCCATCAGCATCGCCAGCGGGGTCGATGCGGCGAGGAATTTCAGCGTCAGACCCGCCCCGTAGGCGCCGAGCCCGAAATACGCCGCGTGACCGAAACTCATCACGCCGGTGAAGCCCAGCAGCAGGTTGAACGACATCGCGGCAAGGCCGAGTACCAGGACGCGCCCCGCCAACGCGGTATAGCCGCCGAGCAGCGGCAGCCAGAACGGTACGGTCAGCAGCGCCAGCCAGATGATGAGCAATTTGGTCCATCGCGAGTCGAAGGTGTGTCCGACAGCGATCGTGCCTGTGGTCGCGCTGTTCATGACAGCATGCCTTCCTCGCCCATAAGGCCGCGCGGGCGCAGGATGAGCACCACGGCCATGATGATGTAGATCACCGCTTCGCTGCCGGAAGGCCAGACCGTGGTGGTCAGTGCCGCGGCGAGGCCGATCAGCAGTCCACCGATCAGCGTGCCCGTCAGGCTGCCGACGCCGCCGACGATGATGGCGATGAAACTCGGCATCAGCAGGTCGTCACCCATGTTGGGGTTCAGGCCGATCTGGCCACCGGCCAGCACGCCTGCCAAGCCGGCCAGCAGGCAGCCAAGGCCGAAATTGAAGCTGCGCAGGAAACCCACGTTCACGCCGAGCGCGGCGACGGTTTCCAGGTCCAGCGTGCCGGCGCGGATGCGCACGCCGACCCGGGTGAAGCGCAGGAAGGCGAACAGGCTGGCGACGGCAACGATGACGACCGTCACATTGAAGATGCGGTACCAGGTGATGAAGAACAGCGCGGCGCTGACCGGTTCGGACATGGCATCGGGCACGCCAAGCGGCAATCCGTTCGGCCCGAAGATGTAACGGCAGACGTCCTGGATGATGAAGGCGAGGCCGAATGTCAGCAGCAGGCTGTACACCGGATCGCGGTTGTAGACCCGGCGGATCATCAGGCGCTCGATGATCAGGCCCAGCACCGCTGTGATGAGCGGCGACACCAGCAGAGCGCCCCAGAAGCCGATGTACGGCGTCAGCACGAAGGCGGTGTAGCCACCGAGAGCGAGGAAGTTGCCGTGCGCGAAGTTGATGACGTTGCTGAGGTTCAGGATCAGCGACAGGCCGAGCGCCATGAGCACGTAGAATGCGCCGATGATCAGGCCGTTGGTAACGTTGAACAGAACGACTTGCAGCATTTGCCGGCTTTCTTGCGGTGGCGTGGCACGGCTGGCGCAGGTACCGCGGGTCGTACAGCCACTCCCTCCCCGCGACGGGGGAGGGAGCCTTGGAGGCGACGCCTGTTACGCCGGCGGCGGCTCCATCTTGCAGCCGGTCTCGGAGACGGGGCCATCGGATTGTTCGCCGGGAACCAGCGACGCCACGGTGAACACGTTATCCGGGTTGCCTTCCGGCGGGTGCACCGAGCCAACGAAGATGTTGGACATCAGCTGGTGGTCGCCCTTGCGGTAGAGGATCTTGCCCGGCTGCAATGCCACGTCGGGCGGCAGTTCCATATCCTCCATCGCCAGCGACATCTTCGGGCCTTCCACCGACTTGGCCTTGTCGGCGGCAAGCCGCACGGAGTTCACCGCGACATAGCCGAACCAGTGACGCGCGGTGGGTGTCTTGTTCATCGCCTTGCGGAATTCGGCGACGAACTTGCCCACCTCCGGCACCGTCGGCTGTTCCCACCACCATTCCATGTCCCACCAGCCGGTCTGCGCATCCTTCGGCACGGACTTGATGCTCTCCAGCTCGAACAGCGCGCCGCCGAGCGCCATGTCTTTTTGCATGCCGAACTGCACGAACTGCTTCATGCAGTCGATCTGCGCCAGGCCGCCCATGTTGTTCAGCAGCACGTTCGGCTTGTAGGCCTTGGCCTTGATCAGCGTGGCCGAGAACTCGGTGTTGGCGATCGGCAGCATATCGCCCTCGAACTCGCCGCCGGCCTTCTTCAGGTTCTTGACGAACGCGTCCTGCAGCGTGTGGCCGTAGGCATAGTCCGGGGTAATGAAGAACCACCGCTTGCCGAACTTCTGGATCAGTTCAGGGGTGATCGCTGCGGCGTCCATCGAAGTGGTGTTGCAGATGCGGAACACGTTCCACTTGCAGTTGGTGCCGGTAATCGGGTCGGTGTGGCCGCCCGGCACGATGTGGAATACTTTCTTCTCCGTGGTGACCTGTGCCATCGCGTAAGCGATGCCGGAATTCACATCGCCGAAGATCACGTCCACCTTGTCGCGGTCGATCAGCTTGCGGGTCTTCTGCACGCCGGTGCCGACGTCGTTGGCGGAGTCCTCCACCAGCAGCTCGACCTGGCGTCCCAGGATGCCGTTCTTCTTGTTGATCTCGGCGACCGCGTATTTCGCGCCCTCTACCTCGGTCTGCGCCAACGCCGACAGGCTGCCGGTCAGCGGATCGACCATGCCGATCTTGATCGGCTGGTCGCCGCGCGCCTTGACGATGAACGGCGAAGCCAGTTGCAGCGCTCCAAGCGTGGCACCAGCGCCAATCAATGTGCGGCGGCTCATTCCGAAAGATTGCCGGATTGTCATGTTTCAACTCCCATCCAGCCGCACACGCGGCGTCTTCGTTTCTGGTCGGCTGCGAGGCAGCGACGGCGGGGCCCTACTACTGTTCGGGCCGAAGATCAATGCTAAGCTCTGCCGCGTTGGCTCCTGACCCGTTTGTTCGGTGATTGCGGAGGCGATTTACCGAAGCGAGCAGTGCGCGAGGCCAATTGTAGCAACTGCAACTTGTCGCGCTTCGATGAATTCCACCGCCAAGCCATTTCGAGGAGTAGTCTGCAACCGGGTATGCGAACGATCTGCAAGCAACATGCATTCGTCGGCAGGTTATCGGCGTGGCGGGAACGCCGCGATCCGTCAGGGCAGTCGGGTGAACGCGCCAAAGCTGCTGATTGCCCCAGCTTTTCTAGTCATTGCGATCGGAGCGATGCGATCCCGGGCGAGTGGGGCATTTCGGTCGAGATTGCCGCGTCGCTCCGCTTCTCGCCATGACTGGGAAAGCCGTCGCCCGATTGCCCTGCGCGATCCGGCCTGCCCGCTTGCCAACAACAGAAATTGCCTGTCTACGTAAGGCACCTCTGGACCCGCGATGACAACTCCACCGCTTCCCGACGAGATTGCCTGCGTCCTGAAGCCCGCGCACCTGGAGGAGGTGGACGAAGCCGGCTACCTGGCCGCCAATGCAGACGTGGCGAAGTCGGGTCAGACGGCAAGCGCGCATTTCCTTGCGGTGGGTCAAACCGAGGGGCGCTTGCAGTGGGCGAACCTGGACATCGTGGCCCGTTTGCGAGCGCGGAAGCTGGCGCGGATCCAATGGTTGGACCAGCCGACGTCGAGTTTCATCGATGGTGAGGCTGCGAATTTTCTTTCGGCTGAAACCATCGATGCCTTTGGTATCCCCGAGGACGTGCCGGTGTCCGCCCACCAATACGGCGTGCCGCTGGTCGAAATGATCCGTGTTAATCGCGATAAGCTATTCTTGGATGTAGGCGCCGGCCTGCGACACACGTACTACGCGAATGTGGTGAACACTGACATCTACCGATCGGTTTGCACCGATGTCCTGTGCGTCGGCGAAACCTTGCCCTTCGCCGATGAACAGTTCGACGTGATCTTTTGCTTCGCTGTGCTGGAGCACACGATGCGCCCATGGGACGTCGCTCGCGAAATGTGCCGGGTGCTGAAGCCGGGCGGCACGATCATGGTGGACTGGCCGTTCCTGCAACCGGTGCATGGCTATCCGCATCATTACTTCAATGCCACGCCAACCGGCAATCGAAGCTTGTTCGAGCCGTATTGCGATGTCACCTCGGTTGAAATCCAATGGCATCACCACCCGGCTATCGCTGTTCAATGGATACTGACCGCGTGGCGTAACGGTCTGCCCAGCGACGTGGCGGCGAAATTCGAGGCGGTGACGGTTGGCGCCTTGATCAAGGAGCAGATCGAGTCGCAGCTCGGACAGGAACATTGCACGGAACTGCATTCCGAGCTGAAGCAGGCGATTGCGTCCGGTTCCATGCTGACCGCCGTCAAGCGCGCAATGGCGGTGACGCGGTCCGTGTCCGTCGTCGATCGGCCGTCAGGTGGACTGGCGCAGAAAAACTCGGGTGGACTGGCGCAGAAAAACGCAGAGTTGCGGTATGAGCTTGACTGTATGCGGCAATCGACATCATGGCGGATTACCGCGCCACTGCGCGCCTTGGCCCGGAGGCTGCGAATCGGCAAGGCCAGGGCATGACCATCTGCCCGGGCGCGTCACTCCTTCCGCGCCACCGGGAACCACATCGGGCAGCGGCACCACAGGCCGCGGGAGCTGTGATCCGTCATGCAGCGCCATCAGCGGACCGGAGGGAAGGAAAGGCAGGCGAAATCTTGCGAAGGCCAGGGAAAGGCGTTAGGCGTAACGCATGGTCGCTCCCAGGCACGACTGCTTCAGGAAAGAGGACGTTCGGATTGCGGCCATCATCCCGCTTTACAATGGCGCCGCATACATCACGCAAGCGATTGAGAGCGTACTGAACCAGACCCTGCCGCCAGGCGAGATCATCGTGATCGACGATGGGTCGACGGATGACGGTGCCGCAATCGTCGAGAAAATCGCTCAGGAGCATCCCATCAAAATCCTGAGGAAGCCTAACGGAGGTCAGGCTTCCGCCCGCAATTTCGGCATTGCCAACTCGAATTGCGATCTGATTGCGCTGCTCGACCAGGACGATGTTTGGTATTGCAATCATCTCGAAGTGCTGGTCAGGCCGTTTTTGCGACCTCGGGCCATCGAGCTGGGATGGGTCTACAGCAATCTGGACGAGATCGACCAGCAAGGTCGGTTGACCGCGCGTTCGGCATTGCGGTTCCAGGACAATATCCAGCATCCGAAACGCGATATTCATGGCTGCCTCTCGACGGATATGTTTGTGCTGCCGTCCGCATCGATGATATCGCGACGAGCCTTCGACGCGGTTGGCGGCTTCGATGAGCGGCTGCGGGGTTATGAGGACGATGATCTGTTCGTGCGCATGTTCAGTGCGGGCTACGACAATATCTATTTGAATCAGGGTCTGTCGCAGTGGCGGGTCTTCCCGGGCAGCGCATCATTTTCCGGGCGCATGGCGACCAGCCGAATGCTGTATTTCCGAAAGTTACTTGCGGAATTTCCCAATGAACCGGGACAAGGTCGCATTTGGGATCGGGACGTCCTGATCCCGCGGTTTTTCCCTCAATTCGTCGGGGAATTCACCAGCGCGTTGCGTCGCAAAGACCCTGAGCTCATCCGCACCTCATTGGAGGATCTGCAATTTGCGGCGCGCTATCACAATCGAACGGTGCGAACGATCATGAACGTGCTGCTGCCTGTGTTTCGTGTCCCGGCCTTCGCCAGGGCCGCTCTGATGGCACAATCAGCGATACGCCCGCTCACCCGACGCATTCTGGGCTAAGCGGCGGCGGACGAGGGCTCGCGCGGTATGCCGAGAGGATGCCAACATGGGGCATCATAGGCGGCACGATGTCAGGCGTCCGCGACAGACCGCGCTGGAAACAGTGCTAAAAAAGGAAAAGCAGATGCGGCCACACTTGGCTGCATCTGCTTCCGACGACGTGTCGCTTGCGCCAGTTTCAGGTACTAATTCGACGCAAGGTGGATGCCGGACGCACTGCTCACACCAAGGAAGGTGATCTTGGTGTTATCGGCCAGCGTGATCGTTGTATTGCCGCCTGATGACGTCGCACCGGAGAGCGCGATACTTGCCGCGGCTGTACCATAACCGGACAGCACCACCAGATCGTTGCCCTGAAAGCCGCCAACGAAATCCTGTGGCGCGGCTCCGCCGTTCGCGTGGAAGAAGACGAACAGGTTGTTGGCGCCGTTGCCCACAAGAGTATCGCTGCCAGAACCCGCCGCCAGTGTATCGTTGCCGCTGCCGCCGACTATCGAATTGGCGCCCGAGGCATCCAGTCCACCGAACAGCTGGTTGCCGACCTTGGCTCCTGCACCGTTCAGCGTTTCGTTGCCGAAGCCCGCGGCATAAATGATGGAACCCGCGGTGTTCTGCAAAGTGATGTCGGTGCCGGCACCGCCGTACAGCGTCGCGGCACCCGGACCGCCGCCGACAGTCACCATGGCAGTGGGCTGCACAGCCACCAGCACGTTGCCACCGGCCAGGGATACGGTGTTGGTGCCGCCCGCTGCCGCCAATATGGTGGAGGACCCTGCTCCGTCGACGAACTGCAAACCGCCTGTGCCGCCATAAACCACCAGGTTATTGCCACCGGCACTGACCGTCATGGCCCCGGTGCCGGCAGCGACCGTGTCGTTGCTGCCAAAGTCGGCGGCGACAACGGGTCCGGTACGGCCGACCAGCAGATTGTCGCTGCCGAAGTCAGTGGCACCAAGAGCGCCGCTGCTACCGACGATGGTGTTCAGAGTACCGGCATCAAAAACGGTCAGCCCGCCCGTTCCGGCGAAGATAGCAGCACCCGACCCGGTATTGATCACCACGCCGCCGCCCAATGAGCCACCGGCGATCGTGTCATGTGTGCCTTGAGCGGAAACCGTATCGCTGGTGCCGAAGGCAAACAGTACGTTAGTGCCCGAGCCGCCATCAATGCTCTGGGCGAAGCCAAGCGCAGCGATCGTATCATTGCCGCTGTTGCCGACTGCGATGGCACCGGCGTCGGTCGCGGTCAACGTGATAACGGCGTTGCCGCCCGGCACGTCGGCGCTGACGTCAGCCACTACTATCGTTGCCGGGTCGATGATCGTAACGTTCCCAGACGCACCGATGATAGTGGTATTCGGGCCGCCCGTGATGGTCTCGGGCTGCGTCGTATCCACCACAACCACGTAACCGGGAGTGCCGGCTGGACCGCTGGGGATCGTGATCTGCCCGCCGGTTACGCTGCCGAGGACCAATTCATTGACCACGCCCGGCGTAGTCGAAGGTGGCGGCGGCGATGTGGAACCGCTAACGGTCTGAATGTTCAGACTGCCCGTTTGGCTGGCCATCGCCAGCGCATTGGCGATCTGTTGCGCCACCGAGTTGCCAACCGTATTGTTGTATACCGCGGTGATCGACGTCCCGTCTGGACCTGGAACTGTTACCGAAGGCATCGTGTTCTCCGTTTGCGCCAGCCAGACCGCCCCAAAGACCCGGCCGCCAGACCTGACGAATTATGGACAGCCGAGAGTTTTTTGCAACTGATTTCTCAGTCGTAGACGTTTCTCAGAATCAATTCGGAAGTCAGTGGTCGATGGTCGATGTTCAGCCACGTCACTTACATCTGTCGCATTCGGTGCCACCGCAGATCACTTGGTGATTTAGGCACCGTCGGCCGGCAGCCAAGCCCGAGAGAAACCACTAATACATCTCGATGGAAAAATCACCATCCATTTGGGGCGCCTCAACAGATAGTCATTTGTCCTAGACCCTCGAACCGGACTTAGAAGATCCCTCCGCGATTTCGGTATTCAGCCCATCTATTAAGAATATTAACATATACCAGATTCCGTTAAAAATTCGTTAACTTTCTGACCGGTACGTTTCATCCTGAAATGACCCGCGCGAAACGATCAATTGCGAAAGGACAAATCCAGATGCGCCGGTTATTCGGCCCGATCATAATTGGGTCACTGCATCGCGGCCAGACCTCATGATTCTCCCAGCACTCGACCCGTCAAAAAGCGTAACATTACGGTAGCAATTTTGCCGTTTCCTCTGCGCAGCGTGAAGCGACAAGGGGGTCCGTCCCGCTGCTTGCGTTCATATTAACCCCCCGCGCCTCGGGCTACCCGTCAGCCCATGGCCGCAGCCGCGAATCGTCTCACCTACGTGAGGCGTCGCCGCGTTCGAAAGCCTTGGCGTGCCCGGGAGTCGTGACCGTAACGATACGAGAGACGGTCATGGAACCAACAGCTCTGCGCCGCATGCTCTGCGGCAGTGCTGCCGACATTCGCTCACCAGTGCGGATACCACGCGTGGCCAACCGAACAGGCCGAAGGCTTCCCCCGCTCTATCCGGTTAGCTTCGCGATGCTGACGGGGTCGCGGCGGGACATTACTTCGCCTGGAATTCCGGCAGCCGGCGCTCCGCCATCGCCTTCACGCCCTCGCGGAAATCCTCGGTGCCGCGCAGCCAGTCCTGCTCTTCATATTCGCGCTCGGTTGCCGATGCCACCGCATCGGCCAATCCGCGGCGCAGCGTCTCGCGCGTGGCCACGATGGCCAGCGGCGCCGACTGCGCGATTTCCGTCGCCAGCTCGGTCGCCTTGGCGCGCACCTGGTCCTGTGGCACGCAATAATCTGCCAAGCCAATCTCCAGCGCCTGCTCCCCGGTGATCCGCCGGCCGGTGTACATCAGCAGCGCGGCCTGCTGCGCGCCGATCAGTCGCGGCAGCGAGGCGGTCAGGCCGAACCCCGGGTGGAAGCCCAGCCGGGTGAAATTCACTGAAAATCGCGCCTCCGGACAGGTGATGCGGAAATCCGCCATCACCGCGAGCCCAACCCCGGCCCCCACCGCCGCGCCATGCACCGCGGCGACAATCGGCTTGCCGGTCCGCCATAGCCGCTGGGCCTCCTTATATAGGTGCCGCCCGCGCCTGGTCCCCCGGTTCACACCGTCCGGCCCGCGGCTGGAGAAGTCCGCTCCCGCGCAGAAATGCTTGCCTTCCGAGCACAGCACGATGGCGCGGACCTCCGGCGTGCGGTCGAACCCCTCCAGCACGTCGGCGATCTCGCCCACCATGTCGGTGTCGACGAAGTTGTTCGGTCCGCGCCGCACCTCGATCGTCGCGACGATGCCCGACTGCGTGACGCCGATATGCTCGTAGCTTGCCATGTTCCGTTCCCCGCCCTGGTCTTCCGCTGCATTGCGCTGCGTGCCAGCTTACGCGGGCGAAGGGACGGAGGAAACGGTCATGGCGCGACTCGATCGCGACGGGGTGGCAATCCATTACGAAGTCCACGGTAGCGGGCCCGCCGTTCTGCTGTCCCACGGCTATAGCGCGACCTGCCGCATGTGGGATGGCCAGATCGCAGCGCTGCAGGACCGCTACCGTGTGATCGTCTGGGACATGCGCGGTCACGGGCAGAGCGACTATCCGACCGATCCAGCCGCCTATTCGGAGGCCGCGACCGTCGCCGACATGGCAGCGATTCTGCATGCCTGCGGCGAGTCGCGCGCGATCATCGGCGGACTGTCGCTGGGCGGCTACATGTCGCTGGCATTCCATCTGGCCCACCCGGACATGACGCGCGCGTTGATGATCTTCGACACCGGCCCCGGATTTCGGAATGCCGATGCGCGAGAGGCATGGAACCAGCGCGCGCTGCAACGCGCCGCCGACCTGGACGCGCGTGGTTTCGCCGCCCTGGGCACCAGCGACGAAGTGCGCGCGAGCCGGCATCGCGATGCGTCGGGGCTGGCCGGTGCGGCACGCGGCATGCTGACGCAGCGCGACGATGCGGTATTCCGGTCTTTGGAAACGATCGCGGTGCCGAGTCTGATTCTGGTGGGCAGCGAGGACAAGAATTTCCTCGCCGCCACCGATTACATGGCGCGCAAAATTCCCGATGCGATGAAAGTGGTGATCGATGGCGCCGGCCATGCCGCCAATCTGCACCAGCCGGCGGCCTTCAATCGCGCGGTCGAAACGTTCCTGGGAGGGCTGGCGCCATGAATTTCGACTTCCCGGATGAATTGAAACAGTTGCGTGACGAGGCGCGGCGGTTTTTGAGCGAACGCTGTCCGACCAGTGTGCCGCGGCGCATCCTGGAAGGCGGCGAGCCTTATGACCGTGCGCTCTGGCAGTCGATGGCTGAGATGGGCTGGACCGGCGCAGCGATTCCGGAAGAGTACGGCGGCGCCGGCCTCGGCCATCTCGCGGTCTGCGTGCTGGCCGAGGAGCTTGGCCACGCGGTCGCTCCGGTGCCGTTCTCCTCGTCCGTGTATCTCGCGACCGAGGCGATCAAGCTGTTCGGCAGCGATGCGCAGAAGCAGCAGTACCTGCCGAAGCTTGCCGCCGGCGAGTTGGTTGGAACCTTCGCAATGGCCGAGAGGCCGGGGCCGGCGGATCCTCGCAAGCTGACCGCGCATGTTGCGAACGGCCATCTGAGCGGCACGAAACTCGCAGTGCCGGACGGCGATGTTGCCAACTTTGCCGTGGTTGCCGTGCATGGCGGGAACGCCCCATGGCTGCATCTGGTCGACCTGGGAGGTTCGGGCGTCACGCGGGCAACGGTGACCACGATCGATCCCACGCGGTCACATGCGCGCATCGTATTCGACGGCGCCGCGGCGGAGCCGTTGCCTGGCAGCGAAGGCGCCGAATCGGTTCGCCGGCTGCTGGATTGCGCCGCGGTGATGCTGGCGTTCGAGCAGGTTGGCTGCGCGCAGGCGGCGCTTGAGATGGCACGTGACTATGCGCGGGAACGCTACGCGTTCGGCCGCCCAATCGGCTCATTCCAGGCGATCAAGCACAAGCTGGCGGACGTCTACATCGCGGTTGAGCTGGCGCGCTCCAATGCGTATTACGGCGCCTGGGCGCTGCACAGCGATGCAGCCGAACTGCCGATTGCCGCTTCGGTGGCGCGCATTTCCGCCTGCGATGCAGGATGGCTTGCGTCGAAGGAGAATATCCAGACGCATGGCGGCATGGGCTTCACCTGGCAGATGGACTGCCAGTTCTATTACCGCCGCGCCAAGCTGCACGCGTTGGCGCTGGGCGGCACGCGGGAATGGAAGCAGCGGCTGATCGCGGAACTGCGCACACGCAACACGATCGCGCTGCCGACGGATTGACGGTGCGGGCCTGCTGACAGCGTATCGGAACGAGCACAGGAGACACGACATGGACTTCGAAGACACCGCGGAAGAAGCGGCATTTCGTGCCGAGGCTCGCGCGTTCCTGGAAGCCAATGCCGAACGGCGCAAGCCAGGCGCGGTGGAAGGCTATCGCCGTGGCCAGGACGCACCCGGCGCGATGGAGCGCGCCAAATCGTTCCAGCGCCGCAAGGCCGACGCAGGTTTCGTCGGCATCCACTGGCCGAAGGAATGGGGCGGTCGCGGCGGCACGCAGATCCAGAACGTAATATACAACCAGGAGGAAGCGCAGTTCGACGTGCTGTCCGGCATCTTCGGCATCGGCATCCACCTGGCCATGCCGACAATCTGCGTCTGCGGCACGCCGGAACAGCGCGACCGCTTCGTGCCGCCGGCAATGCGCGCGGACGAAGTCTGGTGCCAGTTGTTTTCGGAACCGTCGGGCGGATCCGATCTGGCCGCACTGCGCACGCGCGCCGAACGCGACGGCGACGGCTGGGTCATCAACGGCCAGAAGATCTGGAATTCCGGAGCGCACTACAGCGACTTCGGCATACTCGTCGCGCGCAGCGATGCCAATGTGCCGAAGCACGCAGGCCTGACGTTCTTCATCCTGGACATGAAATCGCCGGGTGTTGAAATCCGGCCGATCCGCCAGCTTTCCGGTTCGGCGCATTTCAATGAGGTGTTCTTCACCAACGTCCGCATCCCGGACAACATGCGCATCGGCCCGGTGGGTGGCGGCTGGCGCGTTGCGCTGACCACGCTGATGAACGAACGGCACGGCATGCGCGATTCGCCCGGCCCGGATTTCCAGGAGCTGTTCACCCTGGCCAATCAGCTGGAACTGGAGGATGGGCTGGCGATCGACAATGCCGCCGTGCAGGAGAAGCTGGCGGACTTCTATGTCCGTTCGCAGGGGCTGAAATACACCAAGTATCGCGGCATGACGGCACTGTCGCGCGGCGGCACGCCGGGACCGGAATCATCGATCATCAAGGTAGTGGCTGCCAACAAGCTGCAGGACATCCTGTCCTATGGCCTGGATCTGATCGGCATGGCGGGACCGACGATGGGCGAGGATATGCCGGTCGCCGGCATCTTCGAAGAGGCGTTGCTGTATTCCCCGGCGCTGCGCATCGCCGGCGGCACCGATGAGATCATGCGCAACATCATCGCCGAACGCGTGCTGGGTCTGCCGCAGGACGTGCGGGTGGACAAGGACGTGCCGTTCCGCGACGTGCCTACGGGAAGTCGCGGATGACGGAACACGCACTGCAAAGCTTCTTCTGGCCCAAATCCATCGCTGTTCTTGGCGCATCGCCGGACGTGCATCGCATCCGTGGCCGCCTGCTGCATCAACTGCGGGAAAACGGCTATCCCGGACGCATCCTGCCGATCAATCCAAGCTACCAGGAGATCGACGGCCTGCGCTGCTATCCATCGATCGGCGCGGTCGGCGAACCGATCGACCTCGCACTGGTGGCAATACCCGCCGCCAGTGTCGCATCGGCCTTGGAGGAATGCGCCAGGGCCGGTGTGAAAAACACGTTGATCATCAGCTCGGGTTTCGCCGAGGAAGGCGGTGCGGCCGGCGACATGCAGGCTGCGCTGGTCGAGGTGACAAAGCGCACCGGCATCCGTGCATGCGGTCCCAACTGCGAAGGCTATTTCAACACACTCGGCAAAATCGCCACCACATTCAGCCCCACCGTCGAGGTGAAGGACGACGAGGGCCGCGTCCTTGCATCGGACCGCCGCGTCGGCGTGATTGCGCAATCCGGCGGCATCGGCTTCGCGCTGTTCAATCGCGGCAAGGCAGCGGGGATCGGCTTCTCCTACGTCATTTCCACCGGCAACGAAGCCGACCTCAACATGGCGGATTTCCTCGATTACATGGTCGAGGACAAGAACACTCACGCCGTCATGCTGTTCTGCGAAGCGGTGCGCGACGGTCCCGGATTCGTCGCCGCATTGGCGAAAGCACGGACGCTGGGCAAGCCGATCATCGCCATCAAGATCGGTCGTTCCGTCGCTGGTTCGCGCGCATCCGCGTCGCATACCGCGTCGTTGTCGGGTTCCTATACCGCGTATCGCGCGGTGTTCGAACGCTACGGCGTGATCGAGGCCGAAGACCCCGATGAGGCCGTCGCGATCGCCGGCGTGTTGCTGACCTGCCCGCCGCCGAAGGGTCGCCGCGCCGGCATCATAACGCCGTCGGGTGGCGGTGGCGCGTGGATGGCGGATACGTTGTCAGCGCATGGATTGATCGTGCCGACCCTGTCGGGCGAAACGCAAGCGGCACTGCGGGCATTGATGCCGTCCTATGGCGCCTCGGGCAATCCGGTCGATGTGACCGCACAAGGTTCCAACACCGGCCCGGCGATGATGACGGTGATGGAGCAGCTTGCCGGATCAGACGAGTTGGACATGCTGGTGCTGATCACGTCGCTGACCAGCGAGACGCGGGTATCGCTGGATGCCCAGCGCGTGCGCGCGGTGGCGGCACGATGCGGCAAGCCGATGACGGTGTGGACCTATACGCTGCCGTCAGCGTTCGGGCGCGAGCAGGCGGCGGGCTGCGGCTTGTTCGTGCACAGCGATCTGCGCAACGTCGGCGTGGCGATGGGCAAGCTGGCCGACTATGCGGAAGCGCTGGCACGTCCCCTGCCCGCTTCGCCCGCAACAACGGACGTCGCGCCACTGCCGCACAACCTGCCGAACATGCTGAGCGAATATCACGCCAAGGCTTTGCTGGCACCGTTCGGATTGCCCGAATCACAGGAGCGCCTTGCCACCACGGCGGCGGAGGCAGTGGAAGCTGCGGTCGCACTTGGATTTCCGGTCGCCATGAAGATCGCGTCGCCCGATCTGCCGCATAAGACCGAGGCCGGTGGTGTGATTCTCGGATTGCAGGGACAGCAGTCCGTCACGGCGGCCTATGGGCAAATCGTCGCATCGGCGCGGCACTACCGGCCGACAGCGCGGATTGACGGCGTACTGGTGCAGAAGATGGCGCCAAAGGGCCACGAGTTGGTGATCGGCATGGTGAACGATGCTACCTTCGGACCCATCATGATGGTTGGACTTGGCGGCACCATGGTCGAGCTGATGGGCGACGTGGTACACCGACCGGCGCCCGTCGATGTCGCCGAAGCGACCGACATGCTGCGCAGCCTGCGGTCCGCGAAGTTGCTGCAGGGTTTCCGCGGTGCCGACCCGATCGAGCTGACACCCGCTGCGGAATTGATCGCCAACCTCTCGCAGGCAGCGATCGCCTACCGTGACCGGATCGTGGAGATGGAATTCAATCCGGTAATCCTGCACGCGGACGGTTCGGGCCTGACGATCGCCGACGCGCTGATCACATTGAACGAATGACGCAAGAACACTGTCCCCGCACCAAAGCGCAGGGCGGAAAAGCGAAGCGCATTCCGCCAGCATAAAACGGAAGAAGCCAATGTTCGAACTATCCGAAGAACACCGCATGCTGCAGGACCTGGTCGCGAAATTCATCGACCGGGATGTGATGCCGCTGGAAAAAGCTGTGCTTGCGCGTGAAACATCCGGCGAGAAATCCGCGCTTTCCGCCGAGGAGGAAGCGACCCTGCTGGGCAAGTGCCGGGAACTCGGCCTGTGGGGTCTCGACGTGCCGGAAGAATTCGGCGGCGCCAACCTGCCGACGGTCGCGCTGATCGGGGTGTACGAAGAACAGGGCCGCACCTGCGTGCCCTTCACCTTCCCGCCCGACAGCCCGAACCTGCACATGCTGATGGCCGTCTGCAATCCCGAACAACGCAGGAAATACCTGGAACCTTACGCACGCGGCGAAGCGCACTCCGCCATTGCGATCTCCGAGCCCAATGCCGGCGGCGATCCCGCGGGCATGACCACACGCGCGGTGCAGGACGGCGGCGACTGGGTGATCAATGGCCGGAAAATCTGGGTCAGCCGCGTGCCGCAGGCGGATTTCGTCATCGTCATGGCGCGCACCGGCGAAGGCAAGCGACACGAAGGCGTCACCGCCTTCATCGTCGAACGCGGCACCAAGGGTTTCAACATCGAGCGCGAAATCCCGATGCTCGGCGGCCAGCGCACCTACGAACTGACGTTCGACGATTGTCGCATCCCGGAATCGCAGTTGCTGGGCCAGATCGGCCGCGGTTTTGCACCGATGCAGTTGCGGCTGACGGTGCGGCGCATCCAGATGGGCGCCTGGTGCGTCGGCATGACGCGCCGCGCGCTCGACATGATGATGGATCATGCCAAACAGCGCATCACATTCGGCCAGCGCCTGGCGGATCGGCAGGCGATCCAGTGGTGGATCGCCGAGGCCGCGATGAAGATCCATGCCTGCCGGCTGATGGTATACGATGCGGCGAGCAAAGCCGATGCCGGCCGCGACGTCCGCACCGAGGCTTCCATGGTAAAGCTGTATGGCACCGAGATGGCCACCGAAACCATCGACCACGCGATGCAGACGTTCGGCGCGATGGGCGTGGCCAAGGAACTGCCGCTGCAGCTCATGGCGCAGAAGGTGCGGACCATGCGGGTCTACGAAGGCCCGTCCGAAGTTCATCGCATGGTGATCGCACGCCGCATGCTGAACGACCGCAGATAGGGAGACTGCAACATGCCTATGCTCGATGGCAAAGTCGCAATCGTCACCGGCGCAAGCCGCGGTATCGGCCAGGCGATCGCTGAACTGTTCGCCGAGGAGGGTGCGAAAGTGGTGTGCGCCGCGCGCACATTCCACGAAGGCGATCACCGCATGTTGGAAGGATCGCTGTCCCGTACTGTGGAATTGATCCGCGCCAAGGGTGGCGAGGCGAAGGCCGTCATCGCCGATGTATCCGCGGAAGAAGATTGCATCGCGCTTGGCGCAATCGGCGCGCGACTACGGCCCGATCGACATCCTGGTAAACAACGCGGCGCTCAGTTACTTCCAGCCGATCACGGAGATGCAAACCAACCGCTGGTTTCGCGCTTTCGCTGTCGACGTGCACGGGCCATTCATGCTGGCGAAGGAAGTCCTGAAGGACATGATCCCTCGGCGCAGCGGCGCCATCGTCAATATCAGTTCCGGCGCGGCAATCGGTCCGGGCCGCGGACCGTACACCGACAAGACCGTGCGCGGCGGCACGATGTACGGCGCGGTGAAGGCGGCACTGGAACGATTTACCCAAGGCCTGGCGCAGGAAGTCGCGCAATATGACGGCATCACGGTTGCCGCCGTATCACCGTCGCGCGTGGTGCCGACACCGGGCACCGTCTACCACAAGCTTGTCTCCGGCATGGACGATCCGAAAGGCGAACAACCGATCATGATGGCGCGCGCGGCATTGTTGCTCGCCAGCGAACCGGCCGAGCGGGTCAATGGACGCGTGACCTATAGCCAGCAAATTCTGAAGGAATTCGGCTGGATCGACAAAGCCGTCGGGCGCGGCGTGGACAGTCCGGGATCAGGCTACTCGCAGGTGTGAGAGGATCAGCATCGGATGTCGGCGCGTGTTGCGTAGCGCGTCTGTCATTGGGAGGAGATGCAGCGACGCATCGCTGCGCTTCTCGTGGTGACTGGGCGCGGTGACTGCGTGGCGGATTACAGTGCTGCCCTCAGCAGTTCCACCGACTTGCGCATACCGTCGATGGGCGGCAGCAGCAGATCCTCGTGCTCGATAGAGAGCACATCGTCATAACCGACCAGACGCAGCAGCGAACAGAATTCGCGCCACCACAGCAGATCGTGGCCATAGCCCAGCGTGACATAGCTCCATGACCGGTCGAGCAGCCGATCGGTTGCTTTGGTGTCGATCAGGCTGTTGACCGCCGGCCCTGCCCGGATCGATCCGCGTATCTTTCGCATGCACGTGATAGATCGCCGGCGCCAGTACGCGCGTCGCGGCGAGCGGATCGGCGCCCATCCAGAACAGGTGACTGGGATCGAAGTTTGCACCCACCACCGGCCCGACAGCATCGCGCAGCCGAAACAAGGTTTCCACGTTATACACGTTCTGCTGGCCATGCAGTTCCAGACACAGCCTGCTGACACCCGCCGACCTTCGCCTCTGCCACCAGGCCTTTCCAGTACGGGATCAGCACCTCATCCCACTGCCATGCCAGCACGCGCGCCGCTTCGGGCGGCCACGCCGTGGTGACCCAATTGGCATTCGCATCACCCGGGCCACCAGGACAGCCCGACATCATCACCACACGCTCCACGCCAAGCATACCCGCCAGCCGGATCGTCTTCGAGGTAATCGCCTGATGCCGCCTGCCCAGTTCGCCCGGATGCAGCGGATTGCCGGAGCAGTTCAGCGCACTCAAGGCAATGCCGTGGCCGCGCAGCTTGGCCATGAACTCGTCGCGCGCCGCCTTGCTGTCCAGCAGAGCGTCCAGCTTCACATGCGGCGCGCTCGACCAGTTGCCGCACGGAAACTCCAGCATCTCGATACCAAGTTCCGCCGTGGTACGAAGCAACTCATCGAACGAAAGATGGCCCAGACTGTCGGTCACCATGCCGATGCGCATCGTATTGCCTCCTGTTGGTGTCACAGCTTCACCGCCTGCCCCGTCTTTGCCGACTCAGTCGCCGCATCGGCAAGCAGCAGCGCCTTCAGTCCATCCTCACCATCGGGTTTCGGTGCCTTGCCTGACGCCACCGCGGTAATGAATGCATCCAGCTCGTTGCGATACGCCGCGGCATAGCGTTCCAGGAAGAACGGCAGCACGGGGTCACTCGTGAAGCCGGCATCGGTCGCCAGTTCCACCGTCGTCGCGATGACATTGCCCGCGCGCAGCAGCCCCTTCGCGCCATGTGCCTCGATCCGCTGATCGTAGCCGTAGGTCGCCCGCCGCGAGTTGGAAATCTGGCACAATTTGCCGCCGGCGGTGCGCAGCGTCACCACGGCCGTATCCACATCCCCGGCAGCTTCGATCGCCGGATCCACCAGGCAGGACGCGGCGGCATGCAGCTCCTCCGGCTCTTCATTCAACAGGAATCGCGCCATGTCCAGATCATGGATCATCATGTCGCGGAACAGTCCGCCAGACGTTGCGACATAGGCCGGCGGCGGCGGCGAGGGATCGCGGCTGATAATGGTCAATAGCTCCAGAGAGCCGATCTCCCCGGCATCCATGCGGCGCTTCAACGTCGAAAAATGCGGATCGAAGCGGCGGTTGAATCCCACCATCAGCACAACGCCGGCACGTCGCACCGCATCCAGACACGCACGCACCCGATCCGCTGACAGATCGATCGGCTTTTCGCAGAAGATCGCGCGACCGGCCGCGGCAGCGCGTTCGATGTAGTCGGCATGGGTGGGTGTCGGCGAACCGATCAGCACGGCATCCGCGGCAAACGCCGCATCCAGCGACAGCGCCTGTGCACCGCACTCCGCCGCCAGCCGCGCCGCCGCCGCTGCGTCCACATCGGCCACACCAGCCAGGCGCGCGCCGGCATGGGCGGCGATGTTGCGTGCATGGATCCGGCCGATGCGACCCGCACCGATCACGGCAATGCTCAACATCGCGACGCCCTCCCCATTGCGACCATGCCGTGGGACAATAGCAGCAGAATTGCTGGTTGGCAGGAGGGAGAACGCAAGCAATGGCCACGATCCGACTGACCATGGCGCAGGCGCTGGTGCGCTATCTGGCGGCGCAGCAGACCGAATGCGACGGTCGGCCCGTGGCACTGTTCGGCGGCGTCTGGGCGATCTTCGGCCATGGCAATGTCGCCGGCATGGGTGAGGCGCTTCATGCACACCGCGCAGAGTCTGCCGACATATCGCGCGCATAACGAACAGGCCATGGCATTGGCTGCGATCGCTTACGCCAAGGCGATGCATCGGCGACGAATGATGGCGTGCACCACGTCGATCGGACCCGGCGCCACCAACATGGTCACCGCGGCGGCGGTGGCGCATGTCGATCGGCTGCCGGTGCTGCTGCTGCCCGGCGACGTATTCGCCTCCCGGCGTCCCGATCCGGTGCTGCAACAGGTGGAAAACTTCGGCGACGGAACCGTATCCGCCAATGACTGCTTCCGCCCGGTGTCGCGCTACTTCGATCGGATCACCCGACCGGAGCAGATTCTCACCGCCCTGCCGCGCGCGCTGTCGGTGCTGACCGATCCGGCGGAATGCGGCCCGGTGACGTTGGCGCTTTGCCAGGACGTGCAGGCGGAGGCATTCGACTATCCGGAACACTTCTTTGCCCAACGCTCATGGCGCGTGCGGCGTCAGCGGCCGGACGAAGCGGAACTGGCGGCAGCGGCAAGCGTGCTGCGTGGCGCCAAGGCGCCACTGATCATCGCCGGCGGTGGCGTGCATTATTCCGAAGCGACGGAAATGCTGGATCGCTTCGCCACTGCGCACGGCATTCCTGTCGCTGAGACGCAAGGCGGCAAAAGCGCGCTGCCGTACAACCATCCGCTCAACCTCGGTGCGATCGGGGTGACCGGCACATCGGCCGCCAATCAGGCCGCGCGGTCCGCCGATGTAATTCTTGCCGTGGGAACCCGGCTGCAGGATTTCACCACCGGCTCCTGGTCGCTGTTCCGTCATCCTGAACGCCGCCTGATCGGCCTCAATGTGCAGGTGTTCGACGCCACCAAGCATCACATGATGCCGTTGGTTGCCGATGCGCGCGTCGGATTGAACGAGTTGGCCGGCGCGCTGGCGGAATACCGCACGCCAGCCGCATGGCGGACGTCTGTAGCGAATGAACTATCGATCTGGCGCGAGGCAGCCGCCGCCGTAACCGCTCCCTCCAACGCCGAATTGCCGTCGGACGCGCAGGTGATCGGCGCGGTTCAGCGCACCATACCGGATGATGCCATCGTGGTCTGCGCCGCCGGCGGCTTGCCGGGCGAACTGCACAAGCTGTGGCAGCCACGCGAAGTCGGCACCTATCACGTCGAGTACGGCTATTCGTGCATGGGCTATGAGATCGCCGGCGGCCTTGGCGTCAAACTGGCGCGGCCCGAGTGCGAGGTAATCGTGCTGGTTGGCGACGGCAGCTATCTGATGCTGAACTCCGAGATCGCTACGTCGGTGATGCTCGGTCTGAAGTTGACCATCGTGGTACTGGACAATGGCGGCTTCGGCTGTATCGACCGCCTGCAACGCGCCACCGGAGGCGACGCATTCAACAATCTGCTGACGGACTGCGGCCCATCGCCGGCGATCGATTTCCGTGCACATGCCGCGAGCCTGGGCGCCATCGCCGAGCAAGTGGAAGGAATCGCCGATCTTGAAGCGGCACTGCAGCGCGCCTTGGCCGCTGACCGCACAAGCGTGGTCGTGCTGCGAACCGATCCGCGCATCTCTACCGCCGCGGGAGGCAACTGGTGGGATGTCGGTGTGCCCGAGGTCTCGACGCGCCCGCAGGTGAATGCGGCACGCACCGACTACGAGGCTCAGCGAGTCGCGCAGCGCCTGGGCGACTGAGGCAGCGCGTCGATCAATGCGCTACGAAACGCCGCTTCGGAATAGCGCGACGCAGCATAGTCGATCTGCGCAGCGCAGCGCTCTGTCCACAGAGCGTCATCGGTCAGCAGCCGGCACACGGCGTCGGCGAATTCCTGCGGTTCGTGGCAGATCGACGCGACAGCCTGCAGACCCGGCAGTCCCTGCGCGCCGACCGACGTTGTCACCAGCGGCAGCCCCTCACGCAACGCCTCGACCACTTTCAGCTTCACACCGGCGCCATAACGCAATGGCACGGCGGCGACACGGGCGGTGCGATAGTGCTTGCGCAGTACCGCATCGCTGACATCGGCATACACGCTGATCGCATCGCAGGCCAACGCCTGCACGATCGACGGTGGATTGGAACCGACGATAACCAACCTGGCATCGGGCACGCGCAGGTGGATCAATGGCAGCACATGTTCCACGAACCACAGCACCGCCTCCTGGTTCGGCGGATGTGCGAAGCCACCGACGAACAGGATCACCGAACTCGGCGCCGGCGACCGCGGCGTGGCGAAGTCCGGAAAACAATAGGGCAGCAACGTGCGTGCCGTGACACCAGGCTCCATCGCCCCCACAACCGCCACTTCCTCGTCCGACGGATACATCACCACGTCGACGCTGCGCCAGATGGAACGCTCCAGTTGCTCCATCCGGTCCGACTTGTCTGGCGCTGCCGCGCTCACCCAGCACGTGCGCCTGAAGCGCCATCCGACGAAAATGCAGATCATGGCCGTAATACAGCAGCTTTATGCCGCCATGCTGCTTCAGATCGGGAAGGAACGCAGCGGCCACCTGCGGCCTGCTCAGCAGCGACATAATCGATATCGTCGCCGTTTTCTGCCAGCCAGTGCCGGAATGCTGTCACGGTCACCGCCATAGGCGACCTCCACGCCGATGTCCTGCAACGCATCCGTGTATCCCGGGCTGTAATGCAGGTTCTGCGGCCAGAACTTCACGACCATGCCCGCCTGCTGCAGCGCATGGATGCAGCACAGCATGGTGCGTGAGCCGGCGTCGCGATCCGGTTCGGGCACATAATGATCGATGACCAGGACGATGCGCTTAAGCCGCGCGCGGTCACGTGCCCGCATGACATGCTGCGCCGTTCGGCAGATGCTCATTGCGACAGAACCGCCTGCCAGCGCGCACGGAAGGTGCGCTGGTTGCGCGCTCTGAAAGGCCTTGATGCCGCCAGTCAACGTCCTGCCGTGGCTGATGCCCTCGTAATGCACGACACGCGAGCGCGGCTGATAGAACACCTGGTAACCGTGCTCGCGCAACCGGAAGGCGAGGTCGCTGTCCTCGCAATAGGCCGGCGCATAGATTTCATCGAAGCCGCCCAGCCGCAGGAACAGCTCACGCGGCACCATCAGCGATGCGCCGGAGCAATAGTCGACCTCCCGCAGGTAGTTATAGGCGGGCCGGCCCGGGTCATCGAGCCGGCCATAGTTCCAGCCGGAACCATCCTGCCAGATGATGCAGCCTGCCTCCTGCAGCCTGCCATCGGGATACAGCAGCTTCGAGCCGACCGCGCCCGATGTCACTGGCAGAACGGAACGGCGTCAGCAGTGCATCGAGCCAGCCGGCCTGAACCTGGGTATCGTTGTTCAGGAACAGCAGGAACTCGCCATCGGCGATCGCGCGGCCGTATTGCAGGACACGCAGAAACCCAAGGTTGCGCGGGTTGACGATCAGCCGGATACCTTGAATGGCTGCGAGACAGGCGGTTGATGCATTCGGCGTGGCATCGTCGATTACGATGACTTCGATGGTAGCCTGCGATGGGTGTGCGGCGATCGATGCGAGGCAGCCGAGCGTGTAGTCGACCTGGCCATAGGTCGGAATGATGATCGAGACCAGTCGGATTGCGCGCTGCGCGGAATGCCGGAGTCGCCGCGGATCGACCGGGTGCAGCAGCGTGGGCTGGGAACCCGGCGTGATCGGAGCGAGGCGTCGCACGCGCCTTGCGCGCAGCCAGAAGCCGAACTGCGTGTAGCAATTGCAGTGTGAGGATCCACCAGAACAGCAGGACGAGCGCGGCGGCCTGGCGGCGCAACCAAGGCGCGAGCCGATACGATGGACGATCGAGGTCGCGGCCGATGACCACGATCTGCTCGCGTGTTCATAGCACGCAGGGGTAGGCGCAAGCGGTTAATAATTCTGCCATGGAGCGCGGCAGCCTGCTTGCCACGCGGATGGCGTCAGCGCCCGAAACGTTGGGCGCTGTATGGCGCCGGATCGATCCCGGGAGACTGGCCGGTGATCAGGCGCGCAAGCAGCCGGCCGCTTGGCGGTCCGCCGCTCATGCCGAAATGCCCGTGACCGAAGGCGAAATCAGAGCCCGGGCGGCCGGCGACCGGTCCCAGGATCGGCAGGCTGTCGGGCGTCGACGGTCGGAACCCCATCCAGTAACGCACGTCGCTCGCCTGCAGCGCGGGGAACAGCCGTCGCGCATGGTCAACCAGTATCTTCGCGCGTCGTTCATCCGGCGGCGCATCCAGACCGGCGATTTCCACCGTGCCGGCGACACGCAGCCCATCCTCCATCGGCGTCATGAAGAAGCGCGCGCGTCTTGCTGCTGATCGGGATCGGCGGTTGCACGCTGGGGGAGAACAGCATGGCGTGATAGCCGCGCTCGGTCTCCAGCGGCACGCGAATGCCGAGCGGCGACAGCAATTGGGCGGACCAGGCACCGGCGGCGACCACCACAGTGGTCGGCGTTGCGGTTGGCGGTGTTGGTCATCACCATGTATCCGCCGCCGTCGCGCGGGATCAGCTTCATCGCGCGTTCTGCGATGATGTCGCCGCCGGCCGCACGGAACAGCTCCGCCAGCGATCGCACGATGCGTTGCGGGCTGACCGTGTAGCCGTTGCCTGGCACATGCAGGCCGCGCGTGATGTTGCGTGCGATGCCGGGAAACATCTGGCGCAGATCGTCGGCGGTCAGTGCCTGCGACGCGATGCCATGACGGTCGCGGATCTGCTGCTCGATCGCCTCGGTCGGGCTGGTGTCGTCGCCCTCCCACACGTGCACCTGGCCGGAAGGACGGATCAGGTCGTGATACAGCGCATCGCCCAGCAAGCTCGCGCCAGCAGGCCAGCGTGTCGCGGTGCAGCGCCCGCATCGCATCGGACACTGCCAGCACACGCTGCAGCCGGCCGGCCTTCACCCATTGCAGCAGCCACGGCAGCGCGCGTGGGAAATACGAGGGCCGTACCGCCAGCGGCCCCAGCGGATCGCGCAGCCAGCCCGGCACCTTGCGCAGCATGCCCGGCATGGCGATCGGCGTGGCGGTATCGGGGCTGAGCATGCCGGCATTGCCGAACGATGCGCCACCGGCGGGACCCAGCGGATCGATCACCGCAACCTGCATGCCGGCACGTTGCAGATAGAGCGCGGTCGACAGACCGACGACGCCGGCACCGATGACGAGTGCCGGATGCTGCGCGATAGTCACAGCTGGCTTATCCTTCACTCGGCACGCGGGCGATGCGCCGCGGATCGATCTCCAGCCACACCGCATCACCGGTTTCGTACACCGTCTGCGGCGAGGCACTGACGCGCAGCCGCAGATCGGACTCCGCCGGCCGCACCACATATTCCCAGTATTCGCCGAGATACGCGCGCTCGGCGATGCGGCCTTCGACCCACCAACCGCCGTTCGCGGTCGCCGGAGCAGTCCGATGAATGGCGATGTTTGCGGCCGCACCGAGTAACTGACCGGTCCGTTCATGCCCGTTGCATCCGGCGCCAGGCCCACCGGCACGGTAAATCCGGGGAATCCGATCATGCCGCCATCCACCGTGCCATCCAGGAAATTGGTTCGCCCGATGAAGCCGGCAACAAAGCGCGTCTGCGGGCGGTTGTACAGCGCCACCGGGTCATCCACCTGCTCGATCCGGCCGTGGTTCATCACCACGATGCGGTCCGAGGTCACCATCGCCTCCGACTGGTCATGCGTCACATACACCGTGGTGATGCGGAACGCGTCGTGCAGCCGGCGGATTTCCGACCGCATCTCCTCGCGCAGATTGGCATCCAGGTTCGACAGCGGTTCATCCAGCAGCAGCACCTCCGGCTCGATCACGATGGCACGCGCCAACGCGACGCGCTGCTGCTGGCCACCGGAGAGTTCGGCCGGATAGCGATCCCGCAGATGACCAAGCTGCACCACCTCCAGAATCCGATCGAGCCGCGTACGCAACTCCGCACGCCGGCAGCTTGCGCAGCTTCAGGCCGAACGCGACGTTCTGTGCCACCGTCATGTTCGGCCAGATCGCATAGCTCTGGAAGATCATCGACATGCCGCGCTTTTCCGGCGCGACCACGCGGTTGGGCGCCGACAGCATAGCGCCGTTCATCTCGATCGTGCCCGCGGTCGGGCTGATGAAGCCGGCGATCATGCGCAACGTCGTGGTCTTGCCGCAGCCCGATGGACCCAGCAGCGAGACGAATTCGCCCTCCTGCAACGTCAGGCTGACGTTCTGCACCGCGGGCATCGTGCCGAAGTTCTTGCCGAGGCCGTTCAATACAAGCTTGCTCATCCGCGCTCCCGCCGCAGCATGAAATCACGCCCCAGCAGGCTGGAGGCAAGTCCCACGATGACAAGTGTCGAAGCGAGCAGAAGGAAGCCGAGTGCGGCGAGGCTTTCGAAATTTCCCTCTTCGCTCATGTCCATCAGCATCACCGACATGGTGCGCGTCTTCGGACCATAGAGGAACATCGCCGTGGACAATTCGCGTGTGGCCGGAATGAACACCAGCAGCCAGGCGCCGACCAGGCTGCGCTTCATCAACGGCGCCAACACGCGACGGATTGCCAGCAGCCGTCCGCCGCCGAGGATGCGCACCGCCTCCTCCATCTCCGGGTTGATGCTGCGGATTGCCGCATCGGCGTTGGCATAGCCGATCGGCAGGAAGCGTGTCGCGAAAGCCAGGATCAGGATCGTGGCCGTGCCGTACAGCGCCAGCGGCGGCGGCGCATAGGCGGCATAGAATGCGATCGCCAGCACGATGCCCGGAACCACGAACGGCGCCATGGCGACGAAGCTCAGCACGCCGGCCCATGGCAGCAGGCGCCGGCTGACGATGTAGGCGATCGCCAACGCCAATGTCGATGGCGATGCAGGCCGCAGCGGCGGCATAAGTGAAGCTGTTGATCACCGATTGCGCCGCGGTTTCATGCTCGAACAGCAGATAGTAGAAGTTGTGCAACGTCAGGTTGTCGAGGCTGAACCCGCGTCCCCACGCTTTCGACAATGCCGCCTGCGCCAGCACCGCGTAGGGCAGCAGCACCGACAGCGACAGCAGCAGCATCGTGTAGCCCAGCATCACCCAGCGCCACGGCCCCAGCGCCATGATACGCCGCTCGCCGCCCTTGCCGGTCAGCGCGACAAAGCCGCGCCGACCTACCAGCCAGCGCTGCACGCCGAACAAGCCACCGTGATCAGCAGCAGCGGCACCGCATAAGCCGCCGCCACTTCGGCGCGGATCGGCTGGCTGAAGAATTGCAGCAACTGCGTCGTCACCACGTTGAACCGCGCCGGTATCGCGATCAGCGCCGGCGTGCCGAACAATGCTATGGCTTCCAGGAACGTGACGATGGCGCCGCCCAGGATCGCCGGCAGCACCATCGGCAGAGTGATCTGCAACGTGGTGCGCAGCGTGCCGGCGCCAAGGATGTTGGCCGCATCCTCCATCTCGGACGACACCACGTCCAGTGCCGCGGTGGTGAAGATGAACAGATAGGGAAAGGAGTAGAGCGCGATGTTGAAAGCGAGGCCGGTGAACGAATAGATGTTGAACAGGCCTTCGTGCGCGCCGGTCAGCGCCATCCAGACCCGGTTCAACCAGCCTGAATTCGGGCCCGCCAGCAATATCCAGGCGATCGATCCCAGATAAGGCGGGGTGACGAAAGCTCCCAGCACCAGCAGGCGGATCGCGCCCTTGCCCGGCATGTCGGTGCGCGATACCGCCCACGCGACGGGGACAGCGAACATCAGGCACATCACGGTAACCCAGAAGCCGAGTGCCAGCGAGTTCCAGGTTGCCTCCAGATAGCGCGGCCGGCTGTACGCGGCAACGTAGTTCATCAGTGTGAACGCGCCGGTGTCAGCGTCCTGCAGGCTGAGCTGCACCAGCCGGAACAGCGGGTTCACCACCAGGAAGATCAGCACCACCGCCAACACGATCCACAGCAGGAGCAACGGATCGAAGGTTCTCTTGCGCGGAATCGCCACCGCCGCGTCCTGCGTCAATTCAGCCTGGCTCATGCTGACCCGTCACGGTCGCGCGGTGTCGTATCATCATGGATGCGCGAATCGCTCAGCTGAAGGTGTCGCGCCATTGCTCGATGACTTCTGGCACGCCCTTGTCGATCTCGGCCGTGGTCTGGCGAATGCATTTTCACGTCCGACAATCGCTTCGCGCCGGGCTTGAGGGTCACGTCCTCGCGCACCGGCGTGACGTAGGCGTCGGCACAGACCTGGGCAAACTCCTTCGACAGCAGCCAGTTCTGAAACAGCCGTCCGGCATTGGGATGCGGCGCGTGGGCCATGACCGCGGATGGACCAATGCACAGCAGGGACCCGTCCGTCGGATATGCCAGCGCGATCGGATTGCCCTTCGCCGCGGACAGCAAGGTCGGTGGCGAGCGGCCCAAGGCCCGCGGCGCACTCGCCGGCGTTCAGCAAGCGTGATGGGGTCGTTGCCGGAGCGGCCGATGCGCGGATTGTTCTTGGCCAGCTTGTCGAAGAACTGCCAGCCGTACTGCGCGCGCATGGCCAGTGTCCAGCAGCCGACATAGCCACTGAACGCCGGATGGCCGAATGCGACGCGGCCTTTCCATTTCGGATCCAGCAGGTCGGGCCAGTTCTTCGGCGCTTCGTCGGGCTTCACGTTCTGGCTGTTATAGATGATCAACATCAGCGTCGATGTGGTCGGATAATAATAGCCGTCCTCGCCCAGGCCCTGGAACGCCGGCGCCATCGCCGCCGCATTCTCCGGCACGAAATTGGCAATCTCGTTACGCTTGCGCAGTGCCGGCATGTGGGCGATGTCGGTTGTGCTGAACACATCGCATTGCGGCGAGTTGTTCTTGAGATCCTGCATCAGGCGTTCAAAGGCGACCTGCCCCGTCGTGCGGATAACCGAGACCTTCACGCCGGGATATTGTGCCGTGAAAGCGCGGCCCATGACTTCGGCAGTCTCGCCATCGACCTGGGCGATGTACCAGGTGAGTGTGCCTTCCTTGCGTGCCGCCTGTTCCAATGCAGCGGTGTCCGCGTACCCGGCGCGAGGCAACAGCAGTGACGCCCCGACAGCCGCGAGGCCGGAACCGGCCAGCCGCCGTGTGATATTCATGGACATGCGGAATTCAATCCTTCTGTCACGCGACGTTAGGCCCAGCGGTGGTTGATTGGCCAGCCCGGGTCAACTGCCGAACGTGTCGCGCCAGGCTTCGATCACTTCCGGCACGCCCTTGCGAATCTCCGCCACGCTGAGCGGAATGACCTGGATCTGGTCGATCGATTTGCGGCCCGGCTTCGGTGCCAACCCGACGCGCAGCGGTTCGCTGCCGCGCTCGACGGAGAGCCGGGAGTACGTGTCGCCGAGCATCCATTCCAAGAACAATCGCCCCGCATTGGGATGCGGCGCACTGGCTGGAACCGCGGATGGCGTCACACAAATGCTGCAGCCGTCGCTGGGATAGACGATGCCGATCGGATTGCCCTTCTCGATCGCCGGGAATGCATTGAGTGCCGGTCCCGGTCCCACCTTGCACTCGCCGGCGGTCACCAATGTGATGGGATCACCGAACGAGCGGCCAATGCGCGGATTGTTTGTCGCCAGCTTGTCGAAATAACTCCAGCCGTACAACTTGCGCAGCCCGACCGCCCAAACGCCGGCACAACCGCTGAACGCCGGGTGCGGCAGGGCGATCTGGTTCTTCCATTTCGGGTCGAGCAGATCGGTCCAGCTTCGCGGCGCCTCCTCCGCGCGCACCTTGTTCGTGTTATAGATCAGGAAGTGATTGGTGGCACTCGTCACGTAGTAATACCCGTCGTCCGACAAGCTCTTGAACTGCGGCAACAGACCGGCAGCGTTCTCCGGCACATAATGCGCCAACGCGTTGCGTTCCTTCAGCGCGGGCATGTGCGAAATGTCGGTGGTGCTGAATACATCGCATTGTGGCGCGTCGTTTTTCAGGTCAAGCAGCAGGCGCTGATAAGCCACCTGCCCGGTGGTGCGGATCACCGCGACGCTGATCCCAGGGTACTCCCTGGTGAATGCCCGCCCCAATTCCTCGGCCGACTTCCGTATCGACCTGGGCGATATACCAGGTCAGCGTACCTTCTTTGCGCGCCGCCGCCTCGATCGTCGTCAGGTCGGCCCGTGCAACACGGGGCGCCAATGCCGATGCACCCATCGCCACAATGCCGGATGCGACGTTCCGACGAGTCATCGATAAACATCGTCCTCAGCTCCCGAATGTTTCGCGCCACTGCTCGATCACCTCGGGTATGCCGTTGGCAATCTCGGCCTGCATGAGCGCGAGCTCTGACAGGCGTTGGGTTCTCTGCATCCGCGGCGCGTCCGGACCGGCGGTAACCCGCCGCCTGGCAACATGGCTCATGGTGTTGGTCCGTATTCAGCGCACGGTCAATTCGGGAAAGTCCTCTTCACGGAATTCCCCAGTGCTACGCTGACTTTCCCTCGCACGGGATGCTTCCGCCTGGCGCAGTTCCACGCGGCGGATTTTCCCCGATATCGTCTTCGGCAGGTCGGAAAACTCCAGCCGGCGCACTCGCTTGTAGGGTGCCACCGCGTCGCGCATGTGGCGGAAGATAGCCAGCGCCGTGTCGCGATCAGCCGGCACGCCGGCCGCGAGCGTGATGTATGCCTTGGGTACCGCAGTGCGTGTTGGATCGGGCGCCGGCACCACGGCGGCTTCAGCCACGGACGGGTGCTCGATCAGCGCACTTTCCAGTTCGAACGGACTGATACGATAGTCGGATGCCTTGAACACATCATCCGCGCGACCGACAAACGTCAGATAGCCGTCGGCATCCTGCGTCGCGACATCGCCGGTGCGGTACACCGTGTGGCCGAGTGGCGCAAAGCTGCCGTCGTCCTGCTGATAACCCCGCATCAACGCGGTCGGCGGCGGATCGAGCGAGATGCACACCTCGCCTTCCTTTGCGTCGTGGTCATCCGGATCGAGCAATCGAATGCGGTACCCAGGCATCGGCAGGCCCATCGAGCCAGGCTTCACCGTCAAGCCCGGTGGATTGCCAACCTGCGTGGTGGTTTCCGTCTGGCCGTAGAAATCGCGAACCGTCAGTCCCCAGGCGGCCCGCACCTGCTCGATCACCTCGGGGTTCAACGGTTCCCCCGCGGAACAGACTTCCCGCAGCGAGGTCTTCCACGACTTCAGATCCTCCTGCACGAACATCCGCCACACGGTCGGCGGCGCGCAGATCGTGGTGACGCCATTCGCCGCGATCGCATCCAGCATGCCGCGCGCATTGAACCGCGGCTGATTGGCGATGAACACGGTTGCGCCGGCAATCCAAGGAGCAAATATGCAGCTATAGGCATGCTTCGCCCAACCCGGCGACGAAATGTTCAGATGCACGTCGCCAGCCTGCAAGCCGAGTACGTACATCGTCGTCAGATGACCGACCGGATAGCTCTGGTGGTTATGCAGCACGAGCTTCGGCTTCGCCGTGGTGCCGGACGTGAAATACAGCAAGCAGCGGATCGGTGGCATTGGTCGCGCCATCCGGCGTGAAGTCGGCCGAACCGGTCAACAGAGCATCATATGCCTGCCAGCCGGCAGACGGCGCGACCAACCGCGATGCGCGTCACGCTGGAATCCAGCCCGTCGAATTTCGCCGTATCTGCCGCGGTGGCGATCACGTGTCGCACCCGACCACGCGCGAAGCGATCGCGCAGGTCGGCCGTGGTCAGCAACGTCGTCGCGGGAATCACCACCGCGCCGAGCTTCATCGCCGCCAGCATGGTCTCCCACAGTGGCACGATGTTGCCGAGCATGAGCAGGATGCGGTCGCCACGCTGCACCCCCAGCGCGCGCAGACCGTTCGCGACGCGGTTCGACCGTTCCGACAGTTCAGCAAAACTGACCGAAGCGGCGCCGTCGCCGACAATCGTCAGTGCGGGGCGCGTAGGCGGAAGGTCCGCGCGCCAACTCGGCATCGAACCAGTCCAATGCGAAGTTGAAAGTCTCCAGCTTCGGCCAGCGGAAATCTCGATAGGCAGCGGCATGGTCGGTACGGTTCGCCAGCAGCAAATCGCGCGCTGCCTTGAATGCTTCGCCCGCCATCGTCGCCTCCTTATTTTCGTTGCTGCATCGCCAGCCAGCGGAACACGACGGAAAAATCCTTGCCGCCATCGCCACCATCGACGACCGCCTGATAGAACGACATGGCATGCTGGCCGAGTGGCGTGGGCGATCCGGTGGCATCCGCCGCGGCCTGCGACAGCTTCACATCCTTCAGCATCAGTGCCGCGGTAAATCCCGCTGCATAATCGCGATTGGATGGCGCGGCGGGGACCGGCCCAGGCGCGGGGCAGTAGCTGGTCAGCGCCCAGGATTGCGCCGATGCGGTGGAGGCGATCTGGAACAGCTTGTCCCAGTCCAGCCCGAGCTTCCGCGCCAGCAGAAACCCTTCCGACACGCCAACCATGTTGATCGCGAGCATCATATTGTTGCAGATCTTCGCCGCCTGACCAGCCCCCGGCCCACCCGCGTGCACGATGTTCTTGCCCATCGCCTGCAGCACCGGCAGACCGTGCGCAAACGCCGCCTCACTGCCACCGACCATGAAGGTCAGCGTGCCCGCCGAGGCGCCACCGACACCGCCGGACACCGGTGCATCCAGCATCTCGAAGCCCAGCAACACGTGCTGCCTCGCTCACTACACGCGCGCTCTCCACGTCGATCGTGGAGCAGTCTATCAGCAGCGGCGCACGTCCCTTGACCGCCTCGATCAGTCCACCCTGATGCAGCCACACCTCGCGCACGTGTTCGCCAGCGGGCAGCATGGTGATCACGACATCGGCGCCGCCTGCCGCTTCCGCCGCGCTGCCCGCCGCCTTCCCACCGCCAGCGACAAGCGCCTGCACGGTACTGGCATTGATGTCGTAGCCGACAACGGAATGCCCGGCCTTGACCAGGTTGGCCGCCATCGGCGCACCCATGTTGCCAAGCCCAATGAAACCGATGGTGGCCATCTCACAGCACCTCGAAGATGTCGTACACAGGACCTTCCGGCGGTCGCCGCCCGGTTCCCACGGCGATGATGCGGTTCAGCCAATCATACTTCATCGCTGCTGTCTCGAACGCGACCGACGTACGGAAATAATACTCGGACGCATCGACAGCATCGCCGCGGTTGAGCCGCTCCATCACCGCCGCGGGCCCATGGCGCATGCCGCGATACGTCATGCCGATCAGCGCCTTGTCCTCGGTCTCCAGCACCAGCCGTACATCCAGCGTGGTCGAACCGTCGGCACGCACGACAATCCAGTCCGCTCCGCCAGGCAGCACCGTGCCCCGCAGCCGTTCGCCACTGAACGTTCCACCGGCTACCAGACCAATGCGTCGGTTGCCGTTCGGCGTGGCGCCGATCGCCTGCATGCCCGCAACCGCCAGTGTCAAAGTCATCAAATGCGCGGTGCGGATTTCGGCCATGCGGTCCTCCTCAATGTCGTTGCGCCGGATCACACCCGATCCGCCGGTTGGCCGCAAGCGCCACCCGCAGTAGCATCCGCACCTGGCCCAATGTGAGGAGAAGCGTTCATGCCGGGTGAATATCCACTGCCATCCAGTGATCCCGCGAGCCTGGGTTTCGCGGCGAAGCCACTCGATCACCTCGACCGGTTGATCAAGCAGCATATCGAGGAAGGCCGCTACGGCGGTGCGCAGATCGCGCTCGCGCGGCATGGCCAGCTTGCGTTGTTTCGCACGTATGGCGACGCGAAGACCGAACCGAGCCAGACAGCCCGCGACCAACGACACTCTGTTCCTGCTGTTCAGCCAGACGAAAGTGCTGACCAGTTCAGCGGTATGGACGCTGGTGGAAGAGGGCAAGCTGTCCTTCATGGACAAGGTCGCCGATCACCTTCCGGAATTTGCCGCGCGCGGCAAGGCTGACATCACGCTTCAGCAGGTGATGACGCACCAGGGCGGCTTTCCGTCCAACAACGTAACAAAAGCCAGCTGGACCGACCATGCGCGGATGCGCGCCGAAGTGTGCGACTTCGCGCTGGACTGGACGCCTGGATCGAAGCTGCAATACCACGGCCAGGCCGCGCATCTGGTGCAGGCGATGGTGATCGAGGCTGTCACCGGCCAGGACTATCGCGACGTCATCCGCGACAAGGTGATCGCGCCGCTGGGTCTCGGCGACGACATCATGGTCGGCGTGCCGACACAGCTTCAGTCGCGCTGCGCCGATACCTACGCGCCGGAACCACGCGACAACTCAGCCGAATTCCGTGCCGCCGGACTGCCGAGTGGCGGCGGGTTCGCCACGGCGCGCGGCATGGCGGCGTACTACCAGATGCTGCTCGGCAAGGGCCGCCTCGGCAATGTGCGCCTGTTCTCACCGCGGTTGATCGCCTACGTGTCGCGCAACCACACCGGCGAACGCGGCGACGAGCAGATGAACGGCATTCCGATGCATCGCGGCCTGGGTCCGCATGTTCGCGGCGAGAGCGACCGTATCCGCGGTCTCGGCACACTTGGCGCACCGACTACGTTCGGGCATGGCGGCGTCGGGTCGTCGTACTCGTGGGCTGATCCGGAAAGCGGTGTGTCATTCACCTATCTCACCAACTTCGTGTCACCGGATCCGTGGCATTCGGCGCGACTGGATCGCGTGGCGAACCTCGTGCACGCGGCGATCGACTGAAGAAGGCTCACCACAAAGGCGCGAAAATAGCCCGCTCTCTTCGTGTCTTTGTGGTGCCTCCCCCTGCCTTACGCACCGCCCATGCCTTACGCACGAAACGATGAACTGCCGCCAGCGGTGCGGAATCATTTGCCAGTGCATGCACAGGATATTTTTCGCGAGGCCTTCAACCACGCCTGGGAGCAGCACGGCGGCGACGAACAAGCTGTGTTCCGCATTGCCTGGGCAGCCGTGAAGCGGCGCTACCGTAAACGGGGACGCGTCTGGCTGCGATAGAGGATTGATGGCCACTGGCGACCGGCATCAAACGGTCGCGATGCGTTCCCAGGTGAGTTCGCGCTGTTCGGCTCCGCTCGCGCCCTGACGCGGCGGCGGTCGCAGGATCATGCGTGCACCCTCGAAGCGCACATCGCGCACCTGATCCGTGCCGATGCGAGCGGGATCCGACGCCGCGTCGACCCGGGTGATCAGCGTGCTCCCATCGAAACTGTAGTTGCCGCAGTAGGACCCATAGTCGCGGGTCGTTCCGGGCGGCAGGCTCGGACGGCCATCGCACAGCACGGCCATCATGCGACCGTCAGCGTTGAACGTCACACGCCCCATGCCTTGCGGTCCGTACGGCGTCGGCAGCACGTTGCCCGCCGCGTCACGCGCAATGGCAGCGACCAGTCCCCACGTGCCGACGATGTCTGGCATGACGATGTCTGGCATAACGGGCTTCCGTCAGCGCTTGCCCGGCTGGGCGTCGACGAATGCGCGCAGCACGGCGTTCATGCGGGTCTGATATCCGGGACCACGGTCGCGGAACCAGGTCAGGATGTCCTGATCGATACGCAGCGAGATCGCCTGCTTTGCCTGCGGCCAGACGACCTGAACGTTGCCCCAATCAGTCTGTTTCTGCTGCGACGCACGTGCGGAACGGCCGGCACTGGCGGACTTGCCTTGGGCCGTCTTGCCTTGGGCCGTCTTGCGGGTTTGCCTGGTGATCGAGCGAGCCATGCTGCCTCCTCTGGGAGCCATGGCGTTGTCCATACGGATGTATTACCCGCACCGCAAGACCGTCCCTGCTCAATCCCCGCCCAGCGCCGCCTCTGCTGCCCGCACCGCCGCCAGCGGCACCGCGCCGCGCCCCACCACCTGGCCGCCGACGCATGCCAACCACCCGGCGCCATCCGGCGGCGTGGTCGGACGCAACTCGATCACCTTGGCTTCGTCGTCCAGCGCCACCGCGCGGTAGGACCGCCAGCCGGCCCACACCGGCCCCAAAATGCGAACGACGCGGGCGATGGCTTCACCCGCGTCGTCGCGTCCGATCCATTCGAGGGTCCGGTGGATACCGGGTCCCTCCTCCTGCCGTCCCCGCATCCAGTGGAGGCGGGGGGTTTGCACTTAAACTGCCTCCGTCATGCGCAACCTGCGTTCATGCGCGACCTCATGTTCATGCGGTCTTCGCCATGATCTCGTCCGCGATGTTCCGCGGCACCGGATCGTAGTGGTGGAACTGCATGGTGAACGAGGCGCGTCCCTTGGTCATGCTCCGCAGATCGGAAATATAGCCGAACATTTCCTTCAAGGGAACATGCGCCCGGACGATGATGGTGGACCCGGAGCTGTCCTGGTTCTGGATCATCCCGCGCCGGCGATTCAAATCGCCCACCACGTCGCCCACATGGTCCTGCGGCGTGGTCACCTCGACGTCCATGATCGGCTCCAGGATGATCGGGCTGGCCTTCTTCATGCCGTCGCGGAAGCACGCCTTGGCGGCGATCTCGAACGCCAGCGCCGAGCTGTCGACATCGTGGTACTTGCCGTCCAGCAGCGTGTATTTGAAGTCCACCGTCGGGAAGCCGGCCAGTACGCCGGTATCCGCCTGCGCCTTGATGCCCTTCTCCACCGCCGGGATGTATTCCTTCGGTACCGAGCCGCCGACCGACTTGTTCTCGAACACCACGCCCTCGTTGCGCGCCAACGGCTCGAACGCGATCTTCACCTCGGCGTACTGACCCGAACCGCCGGTCTGCTTCTTGTGCGTGTAGGTCTCGGTGTGCGGCCGGGTGATGGTCTCGCGATACGCCACCTGCGGCGCGCCGATATTAGCCTCGACGCTGTACTCGCGCCGCAGCCGGTCGATGATGATCTCCAGATGCAGTTCACCCATGCCGGACAGGATGGTCTGCCCGGTCTCCTGATCGGTGCGCAGCCGCAGCGACGGATCTTCCGCCGCCAGCTTCTGCAAGCCGAGAGACATCTTCTCCACCGCTTCCTTGGTGCGCGGCTCGACCGAGATGTCGATCACCGGCACCGGGAAGGCCATCCGCTCCAGCACCACCGGGTCCTGCTGCGATGCCAGCGTGTCGCCGGTGCCGGTATCCTTCAGTCCGACGAAGGCTGCGATGTCGCCGGCGTGCACTTCCTTGATCTCGGCGCGCTTGTCGGCATGCATCTGGAACATCCGCCCGATGCGCTCGCGATGGTCCTTGGTGGTGTTCATCACCGTGTCGCCGGACTTCAGCGTGCCGGCATAGACGCGCACGAAGGTCAGCGTGCCGTATTTGTCGTTGATGATCTTGAACGCCAGGCCGGCAAACGGCGCATTCGGGTCGGCCTTGATGCGGCGCCGATCGGAATGCTCGCCGTCCTCTTCGCCCTCGCCGGCGGCGATGCTGATGCCGGGCACGTCGAGCGGCGACGGCAGATAATCCACCACCGCGTCCAGCAGCGGCTGCACGCCCTTGTTCTTGAACGCCGTGCCGCACAGCACCGGGCGGAACGCGCCGGAGATCGTGCCCGCCTTGATGCAGCGCTTCAGCGTGGCGACCTCGACGTCGCCCTTCTCGAAATACTCCTCCATCGCCGCGTCATCGACCGACAGCGCGGTGTCCAGCAGCAACTGGCGGTATTCCTTCGCCTGCTCCGCCAGATCGGCCGGGATCGGTTCGTCGTGGTACTTGGCGCCAAGTTCGCCGCCTTCCCAGATCAGCGCCTTCATCTCGACCAGGTCCACCACGCCGAGAAACTTGTCCTCGATGCCGATCGGCAGCTGCAGCGGCAGCGCGACGATATCCAGCTTCTCCTTCAGCGTGGCGAACGCGCGGAAGAAGTCGGCGCCGGTGCGGTCCAGCTTGTTGATGAAGATGATGCGGGGAACGTTGTAGCGGTCAGCCAGGCGCCAGTTGGTCTCCGACTGCGGCTGCACGCCGGCGACGCCCTCGATGATGAAGATCGCGCCGTCCAGCACGCGCAGGCTGCGGTTCACCTCGATGTTGAAATCGATGTGGCCCGGCGTGTCGATGATGTTGATCCGATGGTCCTGCCACTCGCAGGTCACCGCGGCCGAGGTGATGGTGATCCCCCGCTCGCGCTCCTGCTCCATGTAATCGGTCGTGGTGTTGCCGTCGTGCACCTCGCCGATCCGATGCGACATTCCGGTGTAGTAGAGGATCCGCTCCGTCGTCGTGGTCTTGCCCGCGTCGATATGCGCGGTGATGCCGATGTTGCGGATCTTGTCGAGCGGCGTGCCAGGCACGGTAAACCTCCATACCACGACGGGCGCCACGAGACCCCTGCCCCGCGCGCCCGCATGTTAATCCGGCCGAAGCCAGCCGGCTATGTCTGTCTTCAGATGCTGCACCGCCGCGTGATTTGCAAGGATTATCGTCCGGAACGCGCGGCAAGGCTCGCATGTGACAGATCGATGGCCGTTGCCAGCTACCATTTGTCACCGTTGGAAACAGGCTTCTGCCCTAGCCTGCGCGGCATGGACCTGCAAGTCGCTCATGCCCTGGTGCGCTTCGGCCTTGGCCGCCGTGGCACGCGAGCCGCTGCCCGCCGATCCCGGACGCCTGGCTCCGAGCCCAGTTGCACGGACCGGACCCCGCGCCGTTGCCGATACCGCCTTCCACCGCCATCGGGCTGGGCGCCCTGCGCGAAGATCGGCAGAACAAGCCCGCGCCCGGCCAGTCGCGCGCCCGGGCAATATTCCGCCAGGACGCGACGGCGGAGCTGGACAACGCGCTGACGACGCCGGCGCCATTCCGCGAACGGCTGGTGTGGTTCTGGACCAATCATTTCACGATTTCGTTGCGGCGCGGCCAATGCGCGGGCGTCGCGGGCGCTTTCGTCGAGGAAGCCATCCGCCCGCACGTCACCGGCCGATTCGCCGACATGCTGCTGGCCGTGATGCACCATCCGGCGATGCTGATGTATCTCGACAACGTCGGTTCGGTCGGACCTGACAGCCCGGCCGGTCAGCGCAGCAAGCGCGGCCTGAACGAGAACCTCGCCCGCGAATGCCTGGAACTGCACACCGTCAGCCCCGCTGCCGGCTACACCCAGGCGGACGTGACCAATTTCGCCAAGGTGCTGACCGGCTGGTCGATCGATCTGCGCGCCGATCCGCCGGGCTTCCGATTCCGCCCGTTCGCCCATGAGCCGGGCGAGCAGATCGTCATGGGACGCCGCTTTCCGCCGGGCGAGGAAGGCGGCGTCGCGGCCCTGACGTTCCTCGCGGACCATCCGGCGACGCACCGCTTCCTGGCGACCAAGCTGGTGCGTCACTTCGTCGCCGACGATCCGCCGCCGGACTCGGTGCGCCGCATCGAAGGGGTGCTGCGCGATACCCGCGGCGACCTGGGCGCGGCGGCCGCTGCACTCACCACGCTGCCCGCCGCCTGGCAGCCGCAGACCAAACTGCGCACGCCGCTGGACTTCGCGGTCGCCAGCCTGCGCGCCCTGGATGCGCCGCCGCCACAGGCCGACCAGCCCTGGCTGATCGGCGTGCTCGCCGGCCTCGGCCAGCCGATGTGGACCGCCCCGCAGCCGAACGGCTGGCCTGATCGCGCGGCGGACTGGGCCGGGCCCGAGGCGCTGCTGCGCCGGATCGACTGGGCCTACGGTTTGTCCGGCCGACTGACCGGCCCAGACCCCGCGGCAGTCGCCGAAGCCAGCCTCGGCCCGCTGCTTCAACCGGCCACGCTGGACGCGATGCACCACGCCGGCTCCCGCCGCGACGCGCTGACCCTGCTGCTGTCTTCCCCCGAATTCCAGAGGCGATGATGTTTCACCTGACCCGCCGATCCGCCCTGCTCGGCCTGGTGTCGGCCTTCACGCTGGGCCGCGCATCGCTGGCCCTGGCCAATGCGCCGACCGACAAGCGCTTCGTCGTGGTCATCCAGCGCGGCGCCTTGGACGGTCTGTCGGCAGTGGTGCCGTACGGCGACCCCGCGCTGGCAGGCCTGCGCGGCGAACTCGTGCCACCCGCGCCCAGCCAGGACGGCGGCATGCTGGACCTCGGCGGCTTCTACGGCCTGCACGCATCGCTGACGCAATCTGCACGCGATGTACCAGGCGGGCGAACTGCTGCCGGTGCACGCCGTCGCCGGCCCCTATCGGGTGCGCAGCCATTTCGAGGCCCAGGACTACCTGGAAAGCGGCGCCGACCACCGCATGACCAGTGGCTGGCTGAACCGCGCGGTTGCCGCCATGCCTGCCGCCGCGCTTGGCCGGCCCGAGGGCGACGCACTGGCGATCGGCGTATCGGTGCCGCTGCTGCTGCGCGGCCCCGCGTTGGTGGGAAGCTGGGCGCCGCACGGATTTGCCGCGCCGGAACCGGATCTGTACGCCCGCGTCGCGGCGCTCAGCCAGGGTGACAGGGTCCTCGGCCCGGCCATCGCCGAAGGGTTGCGCGAGCGTGGCTTCAGCAACGCGGTGATGAACGGCGAAGCGCCCGAGACGGACCGCTACGCGTTCCCCGCGCTGGCCAAGGCCGCCGGCGAAATGCTGGGCGCCGCGAATGGCCCGCGCATCGCCGCGCTGGAGATCGGTGGCTGGGACACCCACGTGGCGCAGACACCGCGCCTGGCAGGCGTGCTGCGCCAGCTCGACGACGGGGCTGATGGCGCTGAAGTCCGGGCTCGGCGACGCATGGCGACAGACCGCGGTGCTGACGATGACCGAGTTCGGCCGCACCGTCCGGGTGAACGGCACCAAGGGAACCGACCACGGCACCGGCACAGTCGCCTTTGTGCTGGGCGGCGCCGTGGCCGGCGGACACGTGGCGGCGGACTGGCCCGGCCTCGGCTCCGGCCGGCTGCTGGAGGATCGCGACCTGCAGCCTACGCGGGACCTGCGTTCGGTGGCCAAGGGACTGCTGGCGCAGCATCTCGGGCTCGCCGCGCCGGCGTTGGCGCAGGTGTTCCCGGACAGCGATGCGGCCACGCCAATGCCGGGTCTGATCCGCGCCTGAACGTGCCCCGTCATCGCGGGCAAGGCCTCGCCCCGCCCACGGCTTTCCGTGATGCGGTCACCCCATGATGCAGCGGGTGGGATTGCGGATGGCGCGCCTCCTCGCATCCCAAGGACGTTCCAGCACGATTAAAACTGTTTTAGGGTCATTCCCAGCGCTGCCATCAACTGCACCCGGAGACCGCGATGACAACCAAAACCGCTGTCCGCGTGAACGAGCAGCGGCAGTGGGACCGGTTGATGGCAATGGCACGGATTGGCGCCATCCCAGGCGATGGCGTGAACCGCGCCTGCCTGACCGAACTCGATCGTCAGGCGCGCCGGCTGCTGATCGGCTGGGCGAAGGAGATCGGCGCCACGGTGTCAGTCGATGCCGCGGCCAACCTCTGGCTGCGGCGCGAGGGCAGCGAACCTGGCGCCACCGCCGTGGTCACCGGCAGCCACATGGACACGCAGCCGAACGGCGGCCGCTTCGACGGCATCTACGGGGTGATCGCCGGACTGGAGGCGCTGACCGCCCTGCACGACGCCGGCGCAACGCCGCGCCGTCCGATGGAGGTGGTGGCCTGGACCAACGAGGAAGGTGGCCGCTTCGCCCCCGGCTGCATGGGCAGCATGGCCTGGAGCGGCTTTCGCGGCCTCGAGGAATTTGCCGACGTGCTCGATCCCGATGGCATTCGTTTCGGCGATGCGCTGGCGGCGCATCTGACCGCCGAAGCCGACCTGCCGCATCGTCCTCTCGGCAGCGAACCGCACGCCTATGTCGAGGCGCATATCGAACAGGGACCGCGACTGGAAGCGGAACAGCATGGATATCGGCGTGGTCACCGGCATCCAGGGCAGCCGCTGGTTCACGGTAACCCTCGCGGGTGACACCGCGCATGCCGGCACCACGCCCCTGGCACTGCGGCGCGACGCGGTACAGGACATGCTGCGCGCCATCAGCGCGCTGAATGTGTTGATGCACGATCCGCACGATGTGCTGCGCTTCACCGTCGGCCGCATCGCGGTGGAACCGAACACGTCGAATTCCGTGGCGAACCGCGCGAGCTTCACCATCGACTTCCGCCATCCCGAAAAGGCCGTGCTGCTGGCCCGTGGCGACGCGGTCGCCGGCGTGGTTCAGGCCGCAGTGCGCGATTGCAGCGTGACGGTGCAGGAGACTTTCCACGCGCTGCCGGTCGAATTTTCGCCCCTGGTGATCGACGCGGTGGAGGCGGCCGCGACGCGACAGCTTTATCGGCAGATGCGCCTGCCATCGGGCGCGTTCCACGACGCGCAGTTCGTCGTGCCGGTGTGTCCGACCGGCATGATTTTCGTCCCGTGCCACAAAGGCATCAGCCACAACCCAGCCGAGTTCTCCGAGCCTGGACAATTGGCAGCGGGAACGCAGGTGCTGACGCAGGCATTGTTGGATTTGGCCAACGGCTAGATCGCAACGGCTGACCCGGAACGCCGACTGATTTCACTTGCGGTAACGGGTTGCGCTGACGACGAAAGCGCCATCGCGGCGATGCTTGCGTCCGGGCATCGCCATATCGAGACCGTCCCGACGATGCGGTCAATCATCATTCACCGCATCGCAACAGCCTGTGCGAGCAAGTGCCAAGGCTCTACCCGCCACGCCCCGGAAGCAGCGCCCGATGTCGACGGAAGCACCCACGCTGGCGGAAAATCGGCGCGATCCGCGCCTCGTCCGTAAATCAGGCCACCACTCGGTACGTCATAGAAAACGGCAGCCGCGCGCTTGCCGTTGAACGCTACCATGCCCGGCCGGACCCGACGGATGCGCGCAAGAAATCCGGCCAAATCGTCAGCATCGCGCGGCAGCTCCGCATCACTGCCCGATGCCGTCTTCACCATGTCGGTCAATCCGATGCCGTAATCCGCCAGCACGCGGAACTCGCTGGGTTCGAGCCGTCGCGGCGTCAGTCCAGTCTCGGCCAGGATACGCCAGAATTTATTCCCTGGACCGGCATAATACGCCCCCCGCGCGGCCGACACCGCGCCCGCCGCCGAACCGCAGATCACCAACCGAAGGCCGGGCCGCAGCACGTCGGGCAGTACATCCGGCACCGCTCGCTATGCCCGCGAAGTCGGCAGCTTCGCGCGCTTGCCTTCATCGGACGCGCGCCACAGATACCACGCCGCGATCGAGCGGAACGGCGCCCACGCCAGACCAATCTCCGCCAACGTCTTCGGCTTCGGCTGAACGTCCAGCCGGTAGAGCAGCCCGATAGCCCTCGCGCACGCCGAAATCATCCACCGGCAGCACGTCCGGTCGGCCCAGCGTGAAGATCAGCAGCATCTCCACCGTCCAACGTCCGACGCCGCGGATCGAAGTCAGCCGCTCGATCAGTGCCTCGTCCGACAATCGCACTGAACCACGCCGCGTCGGCACGGTGCCGTCCAGTGCCGCCGTACAGATCGCCCGCATCGCCGCGATCTTGGCACCGGAAAAGCCACACGCCCGCAGTTCGGTCTCCTGGGTCGTCAGCACCAGTTCGGGCGGCGGAAACCCATCCACGGGATACAGCGCCTCAAACCGCGCCAGGATCGCCTGGGCCGCCCGTCCATGCAGTTGCTGGTGCGCGATCGCTCGCATCAGCGCCTCGTAGGGACTGCGCCGCCGCTCGATGTCGAGCAGCGGCGGACCCACCCGGCCTATCAGCGCGGCGAATTTCTTCTCGCGCCGCAGATGGCGCATGGCTTCCTCGCTCATGGCGCCGCCTTATCACCGGCTCATTCGGTCGTCGCAACCGTTACTTGCAATCGCCCCCCCGAACGGCCGTAAGATACCCGCCAGTATGCAACAGCGGCGCCCCTGGCTACTGGAAGACGATGATGAAGCCGCCGACCGGCAAACGGCGAGCCTTGCCGGCGTGGCAATCACGCTGCTGCTGCTGGTGATCGGCTTGTTCCTGGTGCACGAGCTGCACGCCAAGTCGATGCTCGAGGACTGTCTGATGTCGGGCCGGGGCAACTGCGATCAGGTGGTCGACGGCAACCTCTGACCAGTCCCAGGCAGCCCGCAAGCTGCCATACCCAGGACATCGACCCATTCAGCGATACGCGCTTCGCGCGAAGCGGTTTTCTACACCTTTTTCCCCGGCCTTTTATGATCCCCGGTGGCGCTCAGTCTGGACGCGCACCCGTTCCCGGCCTGGTTGCCCGCGCACCCCCCGATTGACGCGCGCGGCGTCTCTCTCCAGCGTGCCGCCCAGGAGCAGCAGTGTATGGAGACGATATGCGAATTGCCGAGATGGACTGGCGGATGGTGGAGGACTGGGTCCGCCACGATGACCGCTGCATCCTGCCACTCGGCAGCACCGAGCAGCACGCCGGCCTATCGCTCGCCACGGACGCAATCCTCGCCGAGAGAGTTGCGGTCGAGGCCGCCGAACCTCTTGGCATTCCGGTGTTCCCCGCCTTGCCGTACGGCCTGACGCCGTATTTCACGGCGTTTCCCGGCACCATCACCCTGCGTGTCGCCACCTACGCCGCACTACTGCGCGATATGCTCGACAGCCTGAAGCAGGCCGGTTTCCGCCGCGTGCTGATCGTCAACGGCCATGGCGGCAATCAGCCGGCCGCATCGATCGCGCAGGAATGGATGATGGATCATCCCGACGCGCATGTGCGGTTCCACGATTGGTGGCGCGCACCGCTCACCGCGGCGGCCGTGCAGGCGATCGATCCGGTGGCAAGCCACGCGAGCTGGATGGAGAACTTTCCCTGGACGCGTCTGCCGAATCGGCCGCCGGTCGATGGCGCCAAGCCGATGGTGGACGTGGACCGCCTGCGCACCATGCCGCCGTTCGAAGTGCGCACGCTGCTCGATGACGGCAATTTCGGCGGCCGCTATCAACGCGACGATTCGGAGATGCTGGAACTCTGGGAAGTCGCGGTGCGCGAGACGCGCGCACTGCTGGAGATGTGGTGATGGCCGAACGCATCCTGATCTGGGGTGCCGGCGCGATCGGCGGTTCAGCCGGCGCGTGGCTGAATCGCGCCGGCCATGACATCACGTTTGTTGACGTGGTGGAGGACCATGTCGCGGCGATCCGCCAACAGGGCCTGCGCATCACCGGCCCGGTGGATGAATTTTCAGTCGTGGTGCCGGCGTTTTTGCCCGAGGCGATGTCCGGCACCTGGCAACGCATCTTCCTCGCGGTGAAGGCGCAGGACACCGAGGCGGCGACGCGCGCGCTGACGCCGCACCTGGCGCAGGACGGCTATGTGCTGTCGCTGCAGAACGGCCTGAACGAGACTATCATCCAGCGCATCGTCGGCCGCGACCGCACCATCGGCGCATTCATCAACTATGGCGCCGACTGGATGGCACCCGGTGAGATCATGTTCGGCAATCGCGGCGCTGTCGTGCTGGGCGAACTCGACGGCACAATGACGCCGCGGCTCGCTGCGTTGCACGCCGTCATGCGCGACTTCGAGCCCGATGCAATCACCACGCCCGACATCTGGTCGTATCTCTGGGGCAAACTCGGCTACGGCGCGATGCTGTTCGCCCAGGCACTCGGCCAGCAGGGCATCGCCGATTGCCTGGCGCGGCCTGAACTATTGCCGTTGTGGCGTCGCCTCGGCGAGGAAGCGATCGTGGTCGCGCAAGCCGAGGGCGTCGCGCCACGCGGGTTCAACGGCTACGATGTCGAGGCGTTCAAGCCGGGCGCCAGCGAAGCAGCCGCGCGCCAAAGCGTGGCAGCAATGGTGGCTTTCAATAGCACGAGCGCAAAAACCCATTCCGGCGTCTGGCGCGACCTTGCGGTTCGCAGGCGCCTCACCGAGGTGGACGTGCAGATCGCACCCATCGCCGAGATCGGCGCGCGACACGGCATCGACTGCCGCGCCACGCGGAAACTGGTCGACATGATCCACGAGGTGGAAGACGGAAGCCGGGCGATGGTCGACGATAATCTGCTGGAACTGGCAAGGTCGAACTGATGTGGGGGGAGGGGCAGAATTTTGCCGCTCGACCGCTTATCCTGGCGCGCATGGGAGCAAGAGGGCTTTGCAGCGGCCATGACCACGGCATCACATGACCACGGCATCACATGACCATCGGCATCAGGGGCACCCGACAATGATTAGCGTCGAGGAAGCCCGCGACCGCATTCTGGCCGCACTGCACCCCACTCCCGGCGAAGTCGTGGCACTCGCGGACGCCTGGAACCGCGTGACCGCCATGCCGATAACCGCCCGCCTTACCCAACCGCCGGCGGACGTATCCGCCATGGACGGCTACGCCCTTCGCGCCGCCGACGGCAATCTCGGCGCCACGCTCAAGGTCGTCGGCAGTGCTCCCGCCGGCCATCCATTCACCGGCACGGTCGGCCCCGGTCAGGCCATCCGCCTGTTCACCGGCAGCGTCGTCCCGCATGGCGCCGATGCCATTCTGCTGCAGGAAGACGCCACGGCCACGGGCACCGATGTCCGCGTCAACGAGGCGGTGGCCGCCGGCCGCCACATCCGCCGATCCGGCCAGGACTTCGCGGCCGGCGACACCGTGGTTCCCGCCGCCCGCCGCCTGACCGCGCGCGACATCGGCCTCGCCGCCGCCGGCAACCATCCCTGGCTTACGGTTCATCGCCGTCCGCGCGTCGCCATCCTTGCCACCGGCGACGAAATCGCCATGCCGGGCGAACCTATCCCTCCAGGCGGCATCGTCAGCTCCAATTCCCACGCGCTCGCTGCCCTGGTGCGCGCGGCCGGCGGCCAACCTGTGATCCTTCCGGTCGCCGCCGACACGCGCGAGGCGGTGGCCGCGGCAGCCGATGCGGTGCACGGCATGGACATGCTGGTGACCACCGGCGGTGCGTCTGTGGGCGACCATGACTTGGTCATCGACGGCCTGAAGACGCGCGGCCTGGAGCTGGATTTCTGGCAGATCGCCATGCGCCCGGGCAAACCGTTGCTGTTCGGCAAACTGGGACCGGTTGCAGTGCTCGGCCTGCCCGGTAATCCGGTCTCCGCGCTGGTCTGCTCGATCCTGTTTCTGCTGCCGGCGCTGAGCCGGATGTCCGGCCTGCCCGCTGGCCCGCCGCCAACCGTCCAGGCCTTCGCCGGCGCCGCCCTGCGCGCCAATGACCACCGCGCCGACCATCTGCGCGCCACCATCGCCATCGATCCCAACGGCCGCATCATCGCCACGCCGTTTCCGGTCCAGGACTCGGCGATGCTGCGGCGCCTGGCGCTCGCCGACGCCCTGATCTTGCGCGCCCCGAACGCCCCGGCTCTGCCCGAGGGCAACGAAATCACCGTCATCCGTCTCGATTCGCTCGGCATTTAACGCGGATTTTCCGCTACTGCATCGGAAGAACTTGACGGCGCGGCGCGAACCTATCTAGAACATCGCACCAGTTGCCGATTTGTTCCGTCGCGGTACCGCCATAGGGAAGAATGCCCGCCATGCTTACGCGCAAGCAGTACGAACTGCTCGTCTATATCGACAAGCATCTCAAGCAGACCGGGTTCTCGCCCAGCTTCGAAGAAATGAAGGACGCGCTGAAACTCAAGTCGAAGTCCGGGATCCACCGCCTGATCTCAGCCCTGGAGGAACGCGGTTTTCTCGGTCGCCGCCGCCATCGCGCGCGCGCGCTCGAGGTGCTGCGCATGCCGGAGAATCTCGCCGCGACGCGCGTCGTGGGCGGCGAACCGATCGTCGAGGAACCCGGCCAGAGCTTCTCCCCCAATGTCATCCGCGGCGATTTCACCTCGCGCATTGCGGGGGTGCGCGCGGCCAACGATGCGACCGCGATCCAGTTGCCACTTTACGGCCGGATCGCCGCCGGCATGCCGATCGAGGCGCTGCGCGACCCGACAAGCTATGTGGACATGCCGGTGCACCTGCTCGGGACCGGCGAGCACTATGCATTGGAGGTTGCCGGCAATTCTATGGTCGAAGCCGGCATCCTGGACGGCGACACCGCGATCATCCGCAGGGACGAGGTGGCGGAGACCGGCCAGATCGTCGTCGCGCTGGTGGACGAGAGCGAGGTTACGCTGAAGCGCCTGCGCAAGCGCGGCAATTCGATCGCGCTGGAACCGTGCAACGCCCGTCATGAGACGCGCATCTTCCCCGCCGACCGCGTGAAGGTACAGGGACGCCTGGTGGCGCTGCTGAGGCGCTACTAGAGCGTGATCGGGCTGGGTGGGAACTGGTGAAGGGTTTCGCCGACGCTCTACCCATCCTGCGGCTACGTCTTGGCGGCGCCATATGAGATAGCCATACAGGCGATGGATAGAGCGTCAGCGCGGCGTCAATCGACCACCGGCTCGTTCTCAGTCTTCGCCTCAGGCATTTTCGCTTCAGGCGTGTCCGCCTGAGGCATGTTCGACCCTGGCGTGTTGGCCTGAGGCACCGCAGGTTTGCGCGGCAACGGCAGCGGTGTCACCCACGGCCGCAACCCGCGCCAGGCTCGATCCGTCACAATCCGCGCATGCGCGCCATCCAACCAGATCGCGACCGACCCGTATCGCCACACCGTGAAACGATCCACCAGCGCCGGCCACGGCCGCGGACACAGTCCGCGCGCCGGCTCCGCCGACACGATGACAGACGCATCGCCACAGCCATCCGGATGCAACGCACCGCGCACCAGCAGCACAGCCTTCGCTCCCGCCACCGGCCGCAGCAGGCACGCATCCTTCCTGCACACCACGGCGCCGTCCGCTTCCGTCGCGTCGACTGGCATTGCGCGCGGCGGCCCCGACGCCCAGGTCCTGCAACCACGCATCGCGGGTGAACTTCGACGCGCCGGTCGCATGCTGCATGAACACCGTGTCGCCCACGCGCACAGCGATCAGGCGCGCATCGTCGGACACCATGATATCGGGCGGCCGAGTGAGCATCGGCGATACCAGGCCCAACGCCACGACCGGCACGCCCAACAGCCGCAGCCTGCTCCGCCACAACCCAAGCCACGCGACGCCGAGAGCTGTCACAGCCAGTCCCCAGGCCGGCATTTGCGGCACCGCGAATGTTGCGGCCGGCAATGCCGCGGTGGTTCGTGCGATCCAAAGCACCACCGCGGCGCCCCAACCCATCGGCACCCACGCCAACCAATCAAGGCCCAACGGCATCAGCGCCAGACCGATCAATCCGGCCGGCATCACCCAAAACGCCGTCAGTGGCACCGCGACCATGTTCGCCACGATGAAATACACTTGAATGCGGCCGAAATGATATGCGGCGAATGGTGCCGATGCGGTGCCCGCGAGAGCACTTGTCAGTGCCAGTGCCGCCACGTGTGACGCGAGGCGCCGCTGCCAGCTTCCGCTGCCGTGCAGGGATCGCAGCAAGGGCCGCAGCACCTCGTAGCCGGCGATCAGCGCCAGCACGGCGGAGAAGCTCATCTGGAACGAGACCTCCGGCACCGCCTCCGGCTCCAGCAGCATCAGCACCGTGGCGGCAAGCGCCAGCCCGCGCAGCGATACCGCCCGGCGGCCCGCAAGCACGGCAACGGTATAGAGACACGCCATGGCGAAGGCGCGCGTGATCGGCAGGTGCATGCCGGTAAGCACCATGTAGCAACCGCCGGCGAACAGCGCCGCCAACGCCGCCAATTTCTTCGTCGGCCAATGCAGGCTGGCGTATTCCGAGGCGGCCAACGCAAGTCGCGAAAATGCCAGCACCCATCCCATGACTATGCCGATATGCAGGCCGGCGACCGCGAGCAGATGTGCCAGACCGGAGGTACTGAACGCCTCATGGTCAGCCGGCGGGATTCCGGTCGTCACGCCGGTCAGCAAGGTAATGGACACCGCGCCAGGAGGGCCCGGCACCGCAGCCGCGATGTGCCGGCCGATGGTTTCGCGCAGTCGCTGCACCAGGCGCGGCGACGGACCGGCCGGCGCTGTCGCAATCCGCTCCACCGGAGCCAGCGCATAGCCGGAACCGCCGTGGCCGTTGAACCAGGCGTCGCGCTGCAGATCCCAGGCGCCGGGATAAGCGGGCGGCGCGGGCGGACGCACCAACGCGCGCAGGCGCACCGTGTCGCCGGTGGCGAGTTCCTGTTCGTCGCCCTTTTTCAGCCGCACGCGCAGCCATCGTGTCAGCGGCGGACCGCCATCGAGCCGGCTCGCTTCCAAGGTAATGCGCCGGCCCCCGTCGGGGAACAATTCCACGCCGCTCACCGTGCCGGTGAGTATCGTCGCATGCGTCGGCAGTATCTCCAGCGGCGGCGCGCGGGCGGTGGCAAACTGCGCGGCGCAAAATCCAATCGCGACGGCGGCCAGAGCCAGGGCAGCGGCGCGCGGCGCCGGCCAGGATCGCAGCAAAAGCACGCCGCCCACTGCCGGCATTGCCACGGCGAGCCCGAGCCACGGCGGCGGTTCAATGCGCAGCGCGAAGTACGCAAGCACGCCGACGCCCATGAAAACGGGCAGCCACAGCGTGAATCGTCCCCGTTCGGCGGCCAGCCAGACCTCCAGCCAGGCCGCCGCCCGCACCCGCGCCATGCCTGTAGAGACCATCATCTGCTGCACGCACGGGAGGTTAACGGACACCGCCTCTACATCAGGTGAATGCGCTCACTGTCATGGCGGCACGTGAGATGCGGCGATCCACTCGTATGCACGCCCGTCCGTGGTTCCGACAGTCAGGCGGTGTCCGTGCAGCTTCAGCCAGCCGCTGGTCGGCAAGAAGACCCCGACACAACGGTCACCAAGAACGCAAAGATCGCAGAGGCAGTAAAAATGGCGCTTCGCGCGAAGCATGTCGCGGGCGTTCGACCCAGGCATTCGGTATGGGCATTTCGTCGGGGCATTCGACCCGGGGCGCTGCGAAGAATCCTTCTTGGCGACCGTCGACGGCGAGCGGCGACTCTTGGCGGCCTTTGTGCGCGTGTTGCGCGTGACCCCCTGGACGGCCAGCGTCACCGCCGCGGCAGTGGTTCCGGGCGCGGCAGACCCTTGCCCCACCCATCTGTGGACAAGCCAAAAACTCTGCTTAGATCAACAACCATGACCGTCCGCGCACGCTTCGCCCCCAGCCCCACCGGCCTGCTGCACATCGGCAGCGCCCGCACGGCGCTGTTCAATTACCTCTTCGCCCGCCATCACGGCGGCGAATTCCTGCTGCGCATCGAGGACACCGACCGCGAGCGCAGCACCGAGGCGGCGACCAAGGTGATCCTGGAAGGTCTCGACTGGCTCGGCCTCTCGCCAGACCAGCCGCCGATATTCCAGTCCACCCGCCTGGCGCGCCATGCGGACGTCGCGCGCCAGATGCTGGCCTCCGGCGACGCCTACAACTGCTACTGCACGGCCGAGGAACTCCGGCAGATGCGGGAACAAGCCGCCGCGGAGGGGCGGTCGCCACGTTACGACGGACGCTGGCGGGGTCGCGATCCAGCCGATGCGCCCCCTGGTGTCGCGCCATCCATCCGCCTGAAGGCGCCGCGCGACGGCGAAACGGTGGTCGAGGACCTGGTGCAGGGCACGGTACGCGTCAGCAACACCGAACTCGATGACATGATCATCCTGCGCAGCGACGGCACGCCGACCTACAACCACTCGGTGGTCGTGGACGACCATGACATGGCCATCACCCACGTCATCCGCGGCGACGACCATCTGACCAACACCTTCCGCCAGGTGCAGATCTATCAGGCGATGAACTGGGACCTTCCGAGGTTCGCCCACATCCCGCTGATCCATGGCGCGGACGGCGCGAAATTGTCGAAACGCCACGGCGCGGTGTCGATGCTGGAATTCCGCGAGCAGGGCTACCTGCCCGAAGCGCTATGCAACTATCTCCTGCGCCTCGGCTGGGGGCACGGCGACCTGGAGGTGCTCGATCGCGACGCAGCCATCCGACTGTTCGACCTCGATGGCGTCGGCCGCGCACCCAGCCGCATGGACTATGCCAGGCTCACCAACCTGAACGGCATCTACATCCGTCAGGCGGACGATGACCGGCTGACCAGGGAGGTGCTGGAACGCCTGGCGCATCGCACCGGTCTGGTGCTGGATGCCAAGGCCGCCGAGAGGATCAGGGCACTGATGCCGGCGCTGAAGGAACGCGCCAAGACTCTGGTGGAACTTGCTGATACCGCAGCTTTCCTGGCGCGCCCGTTGCCCTTGCCGATCGAGCCGAAGGCCGCTGCGCTGCTCACCCCAGAGGCCCGCCTGATGCTGCGCGATGTCGCCGGCGCACTGGCCGCAACCGACTTCGCCGCTCCGGCAATCGACGCCGCACTGCGGGCGTTTGCCGAGACCAGCGGGCGCAAGCTCGGTCAGGTGGCGCAACCACTGCGCGCGGCGCTCACCGGCAGCACGGCCAGTCCCGGCATTGACCTGACCTTGGCGGCACTGGGCAAGGAAGAAGCGCTTGCCCGGCTCGCCGCCGTCGCAGCCTAGGTGTTCGTGGGCGTAAAGCAGGTGGCGATGATCGCCAGGTGATGGCTTGCGCTGCGAATTGCGCGCCCCTGCCCCCTCGGTGATCTGAACCATCGGCATCGGCCGATATTTTCGATCTTTCCGCCGATCCTCCAGCGCCGAGCATCGGCCGGGCAATCGCCATATTCCTCGACCCGCAAAAACGAGCGGCCTTTGACATACATCAATGCGGGCTCAGCGCGCCCGATGCATTCTGCCTGCTGTGAGGCCATGGGTTTCGATCCCTGTCCTGTCCTCATTCCTATCACTTCATTCCAGTAGTCGTACTTCTTCCCGTTGTTGCCGACACTCCGTGTTGCCATTTTTTTGCCTTAATTTAGAATAGCTTGAAAGGCTTACCTACAATATCACTTCATCTGGATGCGAGCCCATCCCTGATGAAATTGCAATGTCAGGGAAGGCACCTTTGCAGCCCCGCAAATGAGGCCGACGATGCGAGCAAATCAAAGCAAATCCAGCAGGTTGGCCAGTGTTCTCCTCGTCACGGCCGCACTGGCGCTCGCAGCCACGGTCGGCACCGTTGATCTGCTCAAGCACATCGGGGATTTCGGTCCGAAGGTTGGTGACATCGTTTCATTCGATCCCATGGCATCATTTTCCCGCGACATGAGGACACGCATCAAGGCCACGTCGGCGGACGCTCAGCACCCCGCGCGCTGCGTGCTGGATGTCCAGGCAATGCATGATCACGGCGGCAGCCTCGTGATTGAAGCCCGGCAGCCACAAATCCAACGTGGCTTCCGTGTCCACTGGGCCGGGCGACACACCAGCAATGATGGGGCCGATTGCGGGACGTCCGCTGAACTGCTGGTGAACCGGGACGATCTCGAGGTCATGGCGATAGCCGCCGGTGGCTTCGGTGTCACTGCCATGAAGCTGGTGCGCGGCTCGCTGTGGAGTGCGCCGGCCGCCGTGCAGTAAGCCCAGGGGCATCGGGTGAACGGCTTTTTCTGTCGTTGGAAGTAACGCAGCGAGCCGGCAATCGCGGTCGATGTGCCCAACTCGCACGAGAATGCTTCGCTCCACCCGCGATGACAGCAAGAGCCGAGCTGGTCAGAGTGGTAGTGGCCGCGGCGCAACTTACATGCAACCGCGCGCCGGCGCCCTGCAAGCGATCAGCCAGAACCCGGCCGTTCAGACATTGACGGCCCGCGCCGGTATCTGCGACCTAGGCTCGTGTCGTACCGGCAAAAACATCTGCTGGCGATCGAGGGCCTCCACCCGCCCGAGATCGGCCACCTGCTCGACCTGGCGGAGAGCTACGTGCTGCTCAACCGGTCGGGCAAGACCCAGCGCGACCTGCTGCGAGGCCGCACGCTGATCAACCTGTTCTTCGAGGATTCAACCCGGACGCGCACCAGCTTCGAACTCGCCGGCAAGCGTCTCGGCGCCGATGTGATCAACATGTCGGTCTCCACTTCCTCGGTGAACAAGGGCGAGACACTGCTCGACACCGCCGGAACGCTGAATGCGATGCACTGCGACCTGCTGGTGGTGCGGCATGACCAGTCCGGCGCGCCCAACCTGCTGGCGCAGAAGGTCGACGCGGCGGTGATCAACGCCGGCGACGGTACCCACGAACACCCGACCCAGGCGCTGCTCGACGCACTGACCATCCGCCGTCGCAAGGGCCGGCTGGAAGGTCTGACGGTCGCGATCTGCGGCGATGTGCTGCATTCCCGCGTCGCGCGTTCCAACATCCACCTGCTGACGACCATCGGCAGCCGTGTTCGCGTGGTTGGTCCGCCAACGTTGATGCCGACCGAGGTCGAACGGCTCGGCGTGGACGTGTTCCACGACATGGAACGCGGTCTCGCCGGCGCGGACATCGTGATGATGCTGCGGCTGCAACGCGAGCGGATGCAGCGCGGGCTGGTGCCGAGCGCGCGCGAATATTTCCGCTTCTTCGGTCTGGACGCGGCCAAACTGGCGTTCGCCAAACCCGATGCGCTGGTGATGCATCCCGGCCCGATGAACCGCGGCGTCGAGATCGACAGCGCGGTCGCCGATGATCCGCACCGCAGCCTGATCAGGGAGCAGGTCGAGATGGGTGTCGCGGTCCGCATGGCGGTGCTCGACACACTGTCGCGCGGCCACGGTCGCAATGAACTCTGACACGCTGTTCACCGGCGTCCGCCTGCTCGACCCCGCAACGGGACTCGACCAGCACGGCGACCTGCTGGTGCGCGACGGCCGCATCGCCGATTTCGGCCCCAGCCTCGGCCGTCCGGACGGCGCTGTCACGATAACCGAGGACGGCGCCATCCTCTGCCCCGGCCTGGTCGACATGCGCGCCGCACTGGGCGAACCCGGCTACGAATATCGCGAAACCATCGCCTCCGCCGCCGAGGCCGCGGCGGCCGGCGGGATCACCACGCTGGCCGCCCTGCCCGACACGCTGCCGGCAATCGATGACCCGGCTCTGGTGCGCCTGCTGCGCGCCCGCGGCGAGGAAACCGGCAGCCTGACCATCCTGCCCTACGGCGCAGTCACCGTCGGCTGCCGCGGCGACGAACTTGCCGAAATCGGCCTGCTGCGCGAGGCGGGCGCGGTGGCCTTCACCGACGGCGGCCGCGCCATCGGCTCAGCCCGGATCATGCGCCTCGCGCTGTCCTACGCACGCGGTTTCGGCGCGCGGATCGTGCAGCACCCCGAGGATCCCTCGCTGGCCGACGGCGGCGCCGCCACCGAGGGCGGGCTGGCCACCCGTCTCGGCTTGCCCGGCATCCCAGCCGCGGCCGAGGCCATCCTGGTCGCGCGCGACATTCGCCTGGCGCGCACTGACCGGCGGAACGGTGCATTTCGCCGCACATCTCCACCGCCGATGCGCTGACGCTGATCCGCCTGGCGAAGGCCGATGGCATCGCGGTGACCTGCGACACGGCGCCGCCCTACTTCGATCTGAACGAAACGGCGATCGGCGATTTTCGCACCTACGCCAAGCTGTCGCCGCCCCTTGCGCAAGGAGGCCGATCGCGTGGCCGTCGTGGCGGCGCTGGCAGATGGCACGATCGACGCCATCGCCTCCGACCACCAACCGCGCGACGCCGACGACAAGCGTCAGCCGTTCGCCCAGGCCACCCCAGGCGGAGCGGGCCTTGCCACGCTGCTGGGCGTCACGCTGGCGCATGTGCACAACGGCGCCATGACCCTGCCGCACGCGCTCGCCTTGCTGACCGCCCGACCGGCCGCGCTGCTGGGCGTCGATGCCGGGCGCCTGGTCAAGGGCGCGCCCGCGGACCTTTGCCTGTTTCATCCGGAACGGGTCTGGCAGGTCGAAGCCGGCAAGCTGCCGGGCAAGGCCCAGAACACGCCGTTCGATGGCCGCGCCCTGGAGGGCGCGGTACTCGGCACCTGGAAGGCCGGGCGCCGCGTTGCCAGGCACGGTGACCGGGCGGCGTAGCAGGCTTGCCTGTCGCCAATGCGGGTGAGATTGAGCGGCGATGGTGCAGTGTCTTCCTCCTCCCCCGGCGGGAGGCGATAGGGGGTTAACGGCTCATTCAGCCAGTCGACGCTAGCATCGCTCGAATTATTGGCAGAACCATTCGTGCAGCGATCGCACACCCTCGACGCCATTCGTGGAATCGCGATCCTCCAGGTGCTGGTCTGGCATTACCTTGTGCCCAGCCTCAATCATCACGGCACATTCCTGAGTTTTCTGTTGTCCGCGAGCCTCAACCTCACCTGGACCGGCGTCGATCTGTTCTTCGTACTCTCGGGTTTCCTCATTGGCGGCATCCTCATGGACAACCGTGAAGCCACCAACATGTTCAGTGTGTTCTATGCCAGAAGAATATTGCGCATTCTTCCCCTGTACGCGCTGACCATCGCGCTCTTTCAGTTGTTTGGGCCTCCGGATTCCCTGTGGCCCTATCTGACATTCACCCAGAACATGGTCTGGGCTGCCGATGGACATTGGGGGCCGACGTGGACTGGGGTCACCTGGTCGCTTGCCGTCGAAGAGCAGTTCTACCTTGTTCTGCCGCTCATCGTCTGGTGCATACGTCCCGCGTTGTTGCCAATCGTCGTCGTCACGCTGTGCTGCGTCGCCCCCGTTGCTCGCTGGGTATGCGCGGAATGGCTATATTCGTCGCACTACGCTTCATACTTGCTGATGCCATGCAGAATGGATGCGCTGTTCGGTGGGGTACTGGTCGCCTGGTTCGTGCGACGGCATCGATCAGCCGGGTCGGGGCGCCGGCGTGAGACTTTGCGGCACGAGACTCTGCTGTACGGCGCGATCACTGTCCTGAGCAGCGGTTTTGTCATCATGCTGTGCACGGGACAGCAGGATCTATCGACTTTTATGATCACGATTGGCTACACCTGGATCGCGGCATTCTATGCCAGCATTTTGCTGCTGGTAGCGCTTCGGCCGCATGCGTTCGGATCAGGCGTGATACATCGCCCGTTCCGCCTGCTCGGCCTCGGAGCATACGCAATTTATCTGTTCCACCAACCGCTGCTGAGTGTCCTCACGAAATTCGGCAATCAATGGTTGTTCAGTCTGCTGCTGGCGACGTGTGCTACAATGGCCACGGCATGGCTCAGTTGGCGGTACATTGAAAAACCCTGCATCACGTTCGGGCAAAAACGCTTCCGTTATCGCGTTGGTGTGGTCGGCATTGCGATCAGCCAACCGCGGGTCGGCGCCAGCGTCACGTGGTGAAGTCCGGTGGCTCTCGCATTTCCGCGCGCAATTCTTGATCAGACTGCGCTGACAATGCGACATAGCTCCTGCGAAACCACCAAGCGGCCGGGACAATCAACAAATCGCCGGCCATCCCCTATGCTGCCTTCATAGTTCCTGCCTTAAGGCCGCCATGCCCCTCGCCGTCTTCGCCCTCCTGGGCTACCTGCTCGGCTCCATCCCGTTCGGTCTGCTGCTTACCCAAGCCGCCGGCCTGGGCGACATCCGACGCATCGGTTCCGGCAACATCGGCGCGACCAACGTCCTGCGCACCGGCAACAAGACCGTCGCAGCCGCGACGTTGCTGCTGGACGGACTGAAGGGCGCCGCCGCTGTCCTGCTCGCGGCATGGTTCGGCGGACCCCAGGCGGTGCTGTGGGCCGGCATCGGCGCGGTCATCGGCCACAGCTTCCCTGTCTGGCTGCGCTTCAAGGGCGGCAAGGGCGCCGCCACCTCCTACGGCGTGCTGATCGCCGCCGCCTGGCCGGTCGGGCTGGCCGCTGGCGCGATCTGGCTGGCCATGGCGGCAGCGACGCGCAAGTCCTCCCTGGCCGCGCTGACCTCCTTCGCGCTGGCCCCGGTTATTGCTGCGCTCCTGGCTAATCTCACCGTCGTTAAGCTTGCGTTGGTAATCGCCGTGCTGGTGTTCGCCCGACATCACGAGAACATCCGCCGCCTGCTGTCAGGCACCGAGCCACGCATTGGTCAAAAAGCATGATCCCGCCCACCCGACGCCAGCCGACGCGCTGGACCGGCTCCGACTTGCCCGAGCGGAAGGCGTCGGCCCGGTAGCCTATCGTCGCCTGTTGGCCCGCTACAGCACCGCCGCAGCGGCGCTCGACGCATTGCCAGGCCTGGCGCGGGCCGGTGGACGCCAATCCCAACCGTCCATCCCGTCCCCAGCCGAAGCCCGGCGTGAACTGGACGCCACCCTGCGTCTCGGCGCCCGCCTGATCTTCGCCGGCGCAACCCGAATACCCGCCACTGCTTGCCCTGCTGGATGACGCACCCCCGGTGCTGGTCATTCTGGGCGACCCCGCGCACCTGTCCGCCCGCGCCATAGCCCTGGTCGGCGGCCGCAATGCCTCCGCCAACGGCCAGCGCATGGCCGAGGACCTTGCCGCCGAACTGGCGCTCACTCTGGTCATAGTCTCCGGCCTCGCCCGCGGCATCGACGCTGCCGCCCACACCGGTGCCCTCCGCACCGGCAAAACGGTCGCCGCGGTAGCGGGCGGCCTCGACATGCCCTACCCGCCCGAACACGCCGACCTGCAGCGTCGCATCGCCGAAACCGGCGCCGTGGTCACCGAGGCACCGATCGGCACCGCCCCGCAATCGCGCCATTTCCCTCGCCGCAACCGCATCATCGCCGGCCTATCCCTCGGCGTCGTCGTGGTCGAAGCGGCCCTGCGCTCCGGCAGCCTGATCACCGCCCGGCTCGCCCAGGAGGCAGGGCGCGAGCTGTTCGCGGTGCCCGGTTGCCCGCTGGACCCCCGTGCGCGCGGCGCCAACGACCTGATCCGCCAGGGCGCGCACATCACCGAGGCCGCCGCTGACGTCCTGGACAACCTGCCGGACCACCCAGAGCGGGAGGGCCTCAGCCGCGTTCCATTGTTCGTCCGTGGCCCCGTCCCGGGCGCCGCCGAAACCCCCGCAATCTGGGAGAATCCCCCCGAAACCTCCGCAGACCTTCTCAAAACACAAATGCAAGTGCTTGATCTCCTTAGTACTTCACCAACAGCCGTTGACGAGGTCGTACGCCGCTGCCAGTTCTCTCCGGCTGCGGTTATGGCGGTTCTGCTGGAACTGGAACTCGCCGGCCGCATTCAGACGCTACCAGGGAGCCGGGTGGCGTTGCTGCTGGAGTCCGGTCCCTAGGCTTACCAAAGGTCATTATGTCAGACGTCGTCGTCGTCGAATCACCCGCCAAGGCCAAGACCATCAACCGCTACCTGGGCGGCGGGTTTACCGTGCTGGCCAGCCTGGGCCACGTGCGCGATCTGCCGCCGAAGGATGGTTCGGTGCGGCCCGAGCAGGACTTCGCCATGGACTGGCAGTCCGACGCGCGCGGCGACAAGCAGGTCAGCGCCATCGCCAAGGCGCTGAAGGGCGCCAGCAACCTGTACCTCGCCACCGACCCGGACCGCGAGGGCGAGGCGATCTCCTGGCATGTGAAGAACATGCTGGCCGACAAGAATGCGCTGAAGGGCATCAACGTCCGGCGCATCACCTTCAACGAGATCACCCGCAACGCGGTGCGCTACGCCATGGCGCATCCGCGCGACCTCGACCAGCCGCTGATCGAGGCGTACCTGGCGCGCCGTGCGCTGGACTACCTGGTCGGCTTCACCCTGTCGCCGGTGCTTTGGCGCAAGCTGCCCGGCAGCCGCAGCGCCGGCCGCGTCCAGTCGGTCGCGCTGCGCCTGATCTGTGACCGTGAAGCCGAGATCGAGGCATTCCGCGCCCGCGAATACTGGACGGTGGAGGCGGACTTCACCACGCCGGCCGGCGCGCCATTCACCGCGCGCCTCACGCACTTCGAAGGCAAGAAGCTCGAGCAGTTCGACCTGGCCAACGAAGCCGATGCCATGCGCGCCAAACGCGCCGTGGAGGCCGGCCGCTTTCATGTCGGCTCGGTCGAAAAGAGGCGCGTCAAGCGCCACCCGTACGCGCCGTTCACCACATCGACGCTGCAACAGGAAGCGTCGCGGAAGCTGGGCTTCGGCGCGCAGCAAACAATGCGCCTGGCGCAGCAGCTTTACGAAGGCGTCGATATCGGCGGCGAGACCACCGGGCTGATCACCTACATGCGCACCGACGGCGTGCAGATGGCGCGTGAGGCGATCGACGCGATCCGCGAGCATGTCGGCGCAACCTACGGCCCGAATTATCTGCCCGCCGCGCCGCGCGAGTACCAGAGCAAGATCAAGAACGCTCAGGAGGCGCACGAGGCGATCCGCCCGACCGAGGTTGCCCGCACGTCCGAGGAAGTCGCACGCTACCTCAACAACGACCAACGCCGCCTGTACGAGCTGATCTGGAAACGCGCGGTAGCGTCGCAGATGCAGTCCGCCGAACTCGATCAGGTTGCCGTGGATGTGACGGATGGCAAGGGCGTTACCTTGCGCGCCACCGGTTCCATCGTCGCGTTCGACGGCTTCCTGAAGCTGTATCGCGAGGACACCGACGACGCGTCGGAAGAAGACGACAGCCGCATGCTGCCGCCGATGGCCGAACGCGATGCACTGGCGCTCGCGCTGGTGAATGCGCTGCAACACTTCACCCAGCCGCCGCCGCGCTATTCCGAAGCCAGCCTGGTGAAGAAGATGGAGGAACTCGGCATCGGCCGGCCTTCCACCTACGCGTCGATACTGTCAGTGCTGCAGGATCGAAAATACGTCCGACTGGATAAGCGCCGCTTCATCCCGGAGGACCGCGGCCGTCTGGTCACGGCGTTCCTGGTCAGCTTCTTCGAACACTATGTCGATACCGGTTTCACCGCCGGGATGGAGGAAAAGCTCGACGACATCTCGGCCGGTCAGATGGACTGGCGCGCGATGATGCACGCGTTCTGGGACGAATTCTCCCGTGCGGTCGACCAGACCAAGGACCTCAAGATCAGCGACGTCATCGCCGCGCTGGACGCCGACCTCGGCCCGCATTTCTTCCCCCCGCGCGAGGACGGCACCGACCCGCGTGTCTGCCAAGCGTGCGGCAACGGCCGGCTCGGCCTCAAGCTCGGCCGCTACGGCAGCTTCATCGGCTGCTCGAACTATCCCGCCTGCCAATACACGCGCCGGCTGGCCATCGAAACCGGCGACGATCAGGGCGACACGCTGAAAGAGGGCATGCGTTCGCTGGGCCATCACCCCGAAACCGGCGAGGAAATCACCGCCCGCCGCGGCCCGTACGGCCTGTATGTGCAACAGGGCGAGAATGGTGAGGACAAAAAGGCGCCGAAGCCGCACCGAACGTCACTGCCGCGTGGCATGGACGGCGACCAGATCACGCTGGAACAGGCGATCGGGCTGTTGTCGCTGCCCCGCGTCATCGGCATGCACCCGGAAACCGGCGAAAAGATCGAGGCCGGCATCGGACGTTTCGGCCCCTATGTGCGCATGGGCGCGATTTATGGCTCGCTGGACCGCGACGACGACGTGCTCGCCGTCGGCCTCAACCGCGCGGTCGATCTGATCGCGCGCAAGATGGCGAGCGTGCGCACCATCGGTCCGCACCCGGCGGACAAGGAGCTGATCGCGGTGCGCAAGGGGCGCTTCGGTCCCTACGTGCAGCACGGCAAGACGGTCGCCAATTTGCCGCGCGGCGTGATGATGGAAGACATCACGCTCGACGAAGCGGTGGCGCTGCTCGCCGAGAAGGGCAAGCAATTGCGTCCGCGTGGCGCAGGTGGGCGTCGCGGCCGTGGCGCTGCTGCTGAGAAACCGGCAGCCGAGGCAGCGCCGGCCAAAGCCAAGACCAGGCCGTCGGCCGACAAGGCGCCAACGAAGGCGCCAACGAAGGCCAAGCCGGCGAAACGGCGGGCCGCCAAGCCAAAACGCGCGGCGCCAAAACCGGCGACAAAGCAGCCGACTCCCGTCAAGGCGCCGTCACGCAAGAAGGCTGCTGCGCGCGGCAAGAAAGCCGCGGCAGCCAAGACGCCGACGCGACGCCAGGCGGCGGAGTAACGCCGCCGATTTTCGATGTCTGAAGCAGTGGCGGGAGACTGGATCGATAGGTTTCGCTGACGCCCTGCCCATCGTCGCAAACAAGATCAGTCCAGGTCAGGCAACCGGAAACGACAACGTCAGCCGGTTCGTTGCGCCGACCCGCTGGTAGGCGGCGCAACCAGCGAAGCTCCGCATCAGCTTGATGCCCAATCCTCCAACTTGCGCGGACTGCAAGTCCTTCGGCGACTTCCGGCAGCTCAAGCGACAGCGGATCGAACGCCCGTCCATCGTCGATTACCTCGGCATGAATTGCCTTGGCGTCGCGCCACAATGCAATGTTCACGTCGTGCATTGTGCCGGGCTCGAAGGCATAGCGAACGACATTGACCACAGCCTCCTCCAGGCAGAGATGCAGCGCATGTGCGGTATCCGCACTTATGCGAAGCCGCGCGACAACACTATCGACCCACGCCACCATCCGCTCGAGTTCCGCATGGTCGTTGCGCAGCGTTATGGAATAGACCTCGTCCATCGCGGCAGCCGATTTTCACGCCTGCATCGATGCGGCAGCCAAAGCGGCATCGGTGTCCTTGAATATCGGCATCAGATCCGTAACGCCCATGACCTCCAACACGCGCTCGACCTCATCCACGGGATTGAGCAGAATGAAGCAGCCACCGCGACGCTGCACAGCCTTGGCGCCAAGCAGCAGCGTGCGGATACCGATCGATGCCAGGAAGCTGACGCCGGCAAGATCGACCACGACGCCCTTGTTCGAACCGGTGATGGCGCTGAACTGCAGGTCGATGACGGCGGCACCGGTGATATCCATTCGTCCATCGAGGATCACCTTGACCACGCCGGGCGTGACCGGCTCGACTGCCATCTTCATCCCGTGTCTCCGCTGCCTGCGACCGCACTGGTCTCCGCGCTACATGCCGGCTTCCCTGAAGCTTTGCAACAATGGCGCGCCAATGTCACCGAACTGAAGCATTGGCACCGGCGTTCTGGAATCAGACGATACCATGCAGCTTATCGCCGCCAGGCTACTGTTGGTCGACGACAACAGGGACCGCGGGCAAATGCTGAGCCGGCGGCTGAAAGCCTGGAATACGACAACGTGCTGTGCGCGGTGACGACATCGCCTCGACCGGATGCGCGGTCCGCTCATGCGTGCTTCGCGCCGCTGCTTTGCCTTCGGCCAGCAGATCAGTATCGTCTGGTCATGGTTGCGGATCAATTGCGACGATCGCTCGGGTGAGGAGGCAAGCATGGCGCGTGTCATCGGCATCGACCATCTGGTGATCCGCGTCAGTGACTATCAAAAATCAAAGACCTTCTACGGCCGCCTGTTCGACTTTCTCTGCTTCGAGATATCGGACGAATACGAAAACATGATCGGCTGGACCAATGGCAAGACGCGCTTCTGGATCACGCCGGCCGATGATCAGGGCAGCAAACGCAAATACCGCAACGGCGATGTCGGCTTCCATCACTACGCGTTCCAACTGCGCAGCCGAAAGGACGTCGATGCATTGCAGGCGTTCCTGCACGAACTCGGCGCCACCATAGTCGATCCCGCCGCCGAGGACTACGACGACTACTATGCCGTGTTCTTCCTTGATCCAGACGGCCTCAAGCTGGAAGGGATGAAATACGGCGAGCGTCACGCCCGCGAGGCCCGCAAAAAAGTTGCCGGACGATGACACAGCCGCACCGGCTATACGCGCGTCTGCCGGTGTACTACGGCTGGGTGATCGTGGCCGTGGTCTTCGTCACCATGGGCATCGGCATCAACGCGCGCACCGCCTTCTCGCTGCTGTTTCCGCCGATCCTGGACGAGTTCCACTGGGATCGCGGCGTCACCGCCGGCGCCTTCTCATTCGGCTTCATCGTCTCGGCCGCGCTGAGCCCATTGCTCGGCCGGTTGATGGACAAGCGCGGACCGCTGCTGGTGAACGAAATTGGCGTGGTGCTGATCGGCAGCGGATTGCTCCTGGCGACACTCGTTCATCACCCATGGCAGCTCTACGCGACCTTGGGCATGATGGTCGGTGGCGGCAGCGTCTGCCTGGGCTACACCGGCCAGGCGTTGTTCCTGCCGAACTGGTTCGTCCGTCGCCGCGGTTTGGCCATGAGCCTGGCATTTTCCGGCGTCGGCATCGGTTCCATCGTCCTGTTGCCATGGCTGCAAGGCCTGATCGCACGCACCGGTTGGCGCTCTGCCTGCTTCGCCATGGGCATACTGGTGCTGATACTGCTGCTGCCGCTGAACCTGCTGCTCAGGCAGCGGCCGCAGGACATCGGACTCGAACCGGATGGCGACAGCGCCGAGCAGAGTGCCTCGCGCATCGGCCACGCCTCCAACGTGGTCGATCCGGCATGGGCCGCGGTGGATTGGACGCTCGGCCGCGCGATGCGCACGTCGCGCTTCTGGTGGATCGCGGTGGGTTACTTCTGTGCGCTGTTCGCATGGTACGCGGTGCAGGTACACCAGACGCAATACCTGATGGAGATCGGCTTCAGTCCCGCACTCGCTGCCTGGGCGCTGGGCATGGTCAGCCTTGCCGGGATTCCCGGCCAGATCGGTCTCGGCTATCTGTCCGATCGCATCGGACGCGAGTTCGTCTGGACCGTCGGCAGCCTCGGCTTCACCGCCACGTTCCTGCTGCTGCTCCTGCTGCGCGATTCACCGACGCCGGTTCTGCTGTACGCCATGGTGGCCGCGCAGGGCGTACTCGGCTACGGCGTGACGTCCGTCATCGGCGCCATTCCGGCGGAGATTTTTCAGGGCCGCCATTACGGCACGATCCTGGGCACGTTGATGCTGGCCTCCATCGGCGGCGGCGGCGCTGGACCATGGGTAACCGGCGCATTGCATGACGCGACAGGCAGCTACGCCCTTGCGTTCTGGATCGGCATCGGCTGCAGCGTGCTTTCAGCGGTGGCAATCTGGTTCGCGGCACCGCGCAAGGTGCGCATGGTGGCGGGACGCATGGCGCGACATGCGTGACGGTTTGACGTCGTGGCACTGAGTAGATTCCGAACCTTAATTGTCGACCTGCTTCCGGCTATCTAACAGGTGCACAAGAGGAGCCGTCGATGACCGACAGCCGGTGGGAGTTCGTCATTGTGCTGCTCGCGGCCTCCACGGTCTTTTGGTTGGGCTGGCACTTTTTGGCGCAGTTGCTCACTTGAGCCGCGACGGCGTCTGCATTGAGACGCGACATATGACAGACAACGATTATGCCCGGAAGCTGGATGACTTAGATCACCTGCTGAACGACCCGTCCGTGCCGATGCCACCGACGCTGACCTGGTGTTTGCTTGACGCGGTATCAGAGCACGATTTGCAAAGCGGCGCCGTGCTCTCGCACGCGACCAATTTTGCACCGAAGTGGCGCACCGCATGGGCTCTTTGGCGGAGAGTTGAATCACGGATGAGCACAACCTCACTCGCCAGGTCCGCGATTGGTCTTCAGGAAGATTTCTCAGTCTGCATCCCATCTTTATCGATGCGGCTGTAGCTGTCGAACCTGGTACGGGCCAGCGGTTGCAACGATGCCAGCAGTCCAGGAATCAGGTTTCGACTTTTCGTCAAATAGCCGAAGATGAGCTCCATATCGTTCCGTTGTTCTTCCGCTTGTACCGGCGGCGTCAGACCGATCGAACAAAGTTCGACGTATTTGGCATGGCCGTCAGCCAGACGGTCCAGCGGGATCGATAGCCTGATGATGAAGCCATGGAGCCGCGCCCTGAGATCGGCATTCGCGAGACTGAACAACAGCTCCCTGTTGCGGTCATAGACGTCGATCTCGCGGCGCGCGGCACTCAGCAGGCGACATGGCAGCGGATCCAGGAATGTGCCTCGAAGCGCCGCCTCCTCGGCCAGACGCAGCAGCGTTCCAACGCCCGCCAGGATTTCCCCACTGAGCAGAGCAGCGTCTTTCGCGCGACGCGAACGGTCGACCCAGATGCCCACCTGCGTAGCCGCAAATCCCCCAACGGCGGCAAGCACCGCGCCAAGGATCACCGCCAAGAACGTTTGCATGGGTCCGGTCATTCAAAGCCGGCAACGTTCCGACCCAAGTCGCTGTCCGGATCGTGCATTCCTTGAACGATAGCAGGTCTACTGTGTGCTTCAATATCGTGGACGCAATGAAACAGCCAGGCACCTGCTGAGTGATTCTCCGAACGCTGATTCAGGTGGTTGCTGTGTGCCCGGATAGCCAGTCGCGTCAGCGCGCGTATTGGTGGAAATACGTGGACTTGGCGGCTGCGGAGAGAAAGACCCTCAGTAGCGGGGTGGAGTTTGTCCTGTTGTACGCAACAGCAAGCGCGATCGTCGGTGCCTTGCCGTGCAGTGGCCGGCTCACGACCGAGGGCGGCAGCAGCCTTCGCGCATACTCGGGAAGCAGACTGACCCCGCCGGTGGAGAGCACCAACGAGATCACCATCGGCAAGGTTTCGGCTTCATGCGCCGGGGTAAGATGGACGCCTGCGCGAGCCAGATAGTCGTCGATGACGTCCTCAGCGCCGGAGCGTATTTCTTGGGAAAGCTGATGAACGGCTCGCTTTGCGATCTCGTCGAGACGGATCGACTTCCGCCTTGCCAGCCGATGGTCAGCCGGCAGCAGCACAAACAGTGCTTCATTGGTCACAAGCCGGAACTCCAGCCCGTGCGCATCATCGTCCGGCCGCAGAAACGCCACGTCCATTTTCCCAATGAGCAGCGCCTGCATCAGCTCGGGCGACGAGGCGCTGTGAATGGTGAGCTCGGTCCTGGCCAACTCATCGCGCAGGATCTCCAGGACCTTGGGAAGCCACTCCATTTCATAGCCGGTCAGGAAGCCGACGATGAATGGCGTTTTGGCCGGGCATGGCGGCTCGCCGTGCCGCTTCGGCCGCCGCCTCGACCTGCAGCAGGATCAGGCGGGCATGGTCGAGAAACACGCGTCCCGCCGCGTCAGCTGCCATACCCGCGCGGCCCGCGGGTGATCAACTGCGTACCCACATCCAGCTCCAGATCGCGGATTTGCCTGCTAAGCGACGGCTGCGCCGTATGGAGCCGCTTTTCAGCGGCCTGCGTAAAGCTGCCTTCCTCGGCAACCGCGACAAAATAGCGCAGGTGGCGCAGTTCCATCGCCCATGCCTTACAGGTATGGCATGACAGCTTACAAAGTCTTTCTTCCCCGCGCGCAATACAGCATAGCATCACACCTGTTCGGCGGCCTTATCGCACACGATCGCGATGCCCCGGCAGCTATCGGAGGACTATCCCCATGAGCAACCCTGTCGTACTGATCACCGGCGCGCTGACCGGCATCGGCCGCGCCACCGCTCTCGCCTTCGCCGCTGAAGGCGCGCGCATCGTCGTTTCCGGCCGTCGCGCCGATGCCGGCAAGGCGCTGGCCGCCGAACTGCGCGACCTCGGCGTCGAGGCGGAATTCGTGCGTGCCGACGTGCGCCACGAAGACGACGTGCGCGGCCTGATAGACCAGACCGTCGCACGGTTCGGCCGGCTGGACGTCGCCGTCAACAACGCCGGCACCGAAGGCAAGCCTGGTCCGCTGACCGAGCAATCCGCGGAAAGCTATGCCGCCACATTCGACACCAACGTGCTCGGCATCGTGCTGAGCATGAAGCACGAGTTGCGCGTCGATGCAGAGCCAAGGGCACGGCAGCATCATCAACCTGTCATCGACGATGGGTCACAAGGGCGCGCCGGGTGCATCGCATCTACACGGCCAGCAAGCACGCGGTCGAAGGGCTGACCAAGGCGGCGGCGCTGGAAGGTGCGGCGTTCGGCGTCCGCGTCAACGCGGTTGCGCCCGGTCCGGTCGAGACCGAAATGTTGAGCCGCTTCACCGGCAACGCCGACAGGAAGGCCGGCATTGATCGCGGGCGTGCCGCTGCAAGCGCGCCGGGGCGCCGGAGGAAATCGCCAAGGCCATCGTGTTCCTGGCTTCCGATCAGGCGTCGTTCGTCACGGGTCAGATCGTTTCGGTCGACGGTGGCAAATCCGCCCAGTGACAGGAGATGAAATTTCCCCTCGCCTTTGCAGGAAGAAGGTGGCGGGAGAAGCCCGGCGAAGTTCTGAAGCTTCCAGGTTCTCCCCGCCCCCTGCGGAAGGGGATATGGACACCTGTCGGCACAGCCCTTCCGGGAACGGGCAGGTCTGCACGACCGCCGTTTGCCTCGCCAGCTATGCGGCTTGTCCCGGCCACGACGTTGGCACATTGGGCGGGCTGGGTGGCCCTTACCACTGCGGCCGCCCCGCCGACCGTCTCGTCACGCGCCCGCAATCTCCGCCCACGCGGCATGAGGCGCGATCAGGCCATTCACCCTAGTACATCGATGTCAGCACATTCCCTAGCCGCTTGCGCTCTTCCAGCGCGCGGCCCGTGCCCAACGCCACACATTGCAGCGGGTTCTCCGCCACCGCGACCGCCAGGCCGGTCGCATCACGCAGCACCTGATCCAGCCGATGCAGCAACGCACCGCCGCCGGTCAGCACAATCCCCTTGTCGACGATATCGGCAGCCAGCTCCGGCGGTGTGTTCTCCAGCGCCACCTTCACCGCTTCCACGATGGCACTCACCGGCTCGGCCAGGCTCTCGGCGATCTGCCGCTGGCCCACCAGCACCTCGCGCGGCACGCCGTTCATCAGGTCGCGCCCGCGCACCTCGCGCAGCGGTCCGTCGCTGCCGTCCTCCGACTGGCTGGCCGCGCCGATATCCATCTTGATCCGCTCGGCCGAGGACTCGCCGATCAGCAGGTTATGGTTCCGGCGGATATAGCTGATGATCGCTTCGTCCATCTTGTCGCCACCCACGCGCACACTGCGCGAATAGACGATACCGCCCAGCGAAATCACCGCCACTTCCGTGGTGCCGCCGCCGATATCCACCACCATCGATCCGGACGGCTCGGTAACCGGCAGCCCGGCGCCGATCGCCGCCGCCATCGGTTCCTCGATCAACGCCACCTTGCGCGCGCCGGCACTCTCTGCGCTCTCCTGGATCGCGCGCCGTTCCACCGCGGTGGAACCGGACGGCACGCAGACGATGATCAATGGCGAGGCAAAACCCCGCCGATTATGCACCTTGCGGATGAAGTGCTTGATCATCTCCTCGGCGACTTCGAAATCCGCGATCACGCCGTCGCGCAGCGGCCGGCTTGCGGTGATGTATCCCGGGGTGCGGCCGAGCATCTGCTTGGCTTCCTCGCCCACCGCCACCACCTGCTTCTTGCCGCGCACATCGGCGATGGCGACGACCGAGGGTTCCGCCAGCACGATCCCGCGGCCCTTCACGTAGACCAGCGTGTTGGCGGTGCCGAGGTCGATGGCCATGTCGGCGGACATGAAGCCTAGCATCCGCGAGAACATCAAAATGGGGCCTCTGGGGTGAATTGCGGGAAAGCGGTGGGCTTAGACCGGCCCACCTCGGTTAACAAGAGGTTGAGCATCCGCCCCGGGATCGCCGCATTCCGGACACCGGAATTCCTCGCGTTGGGCCGTAACTTTGTGGCGTGGAGGGGAATCGTCGCTGCATTCCAAATTACAGGAGATGGCGATGACACGCAAGATAGCTTTGGGACTGGCGATGGGCGGTATGCTGCGATGCTGGCCGGGTGCGGCGATGACCCTGGCACGCGGGCAGTAACCGGTGGGCTGATTGGTGCCGGCGCGGGCGCGGGGATTGCGGCCGTGACGGGCGGCCGTCCGGCGACCGGCGCCCTGATCGGCGGCGGCGTTGGTGCGGTTGGCGGCGCGGTCACCACGCCGTGAATTGCTGATGAACCCATGACCGGCAGCGCGAAGGAGTAACCGCTGCGTCGCGGCATTGCGATCGGCTTGGTTTGCGTGCCCTGGCACTGAGCCTGACGGTATGTGGAATGATCGCGCGGCCTGTGGCGGGCTGACGGGCAATAGGCTGGCGATCGCGTCCGTCAGCGGCGGCGATCAGAAAGCCGTCGACCGGTGGCGTCAGCCAGATCGCCGTTGTGACCAACAATGGTGACAATCAGCCGCGCGTCGCACGGTCGGCGGCTGAATTGATGAGGCCAAGCGCCGGTGCAGGAATCGAGGGCTAGACTGTCCTTGATCCCCGCACCGGGCCGCAGGCCCACAGCACGCGACCCAGGATATGGATGCCGCTCGGCCTTGGCCGCCGGTACATGTTCCGTCTCATAGGCGGAATTGTCGCTGATCAGCGTCAGGCTGCCATCGAGCTTCGGCTGGACACGCTTCACCAGACGCTCGCCGGCGATTTCCAGCACATAGATGCCGAAGCCGCTGAATTTCGGTTCGGAGGTGTCGACGAACAGCAGGTCGCCATCCTGGATGGTGGGCAGCATACATTCGCCGACGGCGGTTTCCACCAGCAGACCGGTCCGGCTCGATACCAAGCACGGAGCGGATCCAATCGTGACGCAAGGCAATGAACTCGGTGCCGGCCGGGGGAACCGGCGACTCGAGGCCCGCGGCGGCGGCCTCCGGCACGCTTCGGCAGCAGGACGAAGTCCGGCCGGTCGATCCCGGCGTTGCCCCCCGGCATGGCGCTCCGGCCGCGGGTAGGCTGGCCGACGCGTTTGAAATCGTGGTTCCGGCCCCTCGCCCATGGCCAGCCAGCCGATACTGCACGGCGGCGGCTTCGGCGAGAGCAACCAGGCGCTCCCGGCTCGGCTCAGCCTCGCCCTTGAGCCACTTGCGAAACGCCGAGGGGGATACACCAGTCGCCCGGGCCAGGCGGTCCGCGCTCGGCCAATGGCGCAGGATCGTGTGCAGGCGGGCGACAAAAGCCGCGCGATCCGCACCGATCCGCCCGGTCGCTTGAGTAGTTCTGGCAGTCTCCCTGCTACGTGACATTCATCGTTGACCCATTCAAAGTATCGACACTTTTGAGCTAGATTCCCGACTACTTCCGACCGTTCGAGGCATCCATGGGCTTATACTTTTCGCACGAATAATTCTCTAGAGAGAATGAGGTATGGATGCAATGAAAGATTCCGGGAGCAATCCTCCGGCACATGCAGCAGACTGGCATCCCGCCGATGTGCTGGCGGCGCTGAAGAAGCGCGGCCAAAGCCTGGCTGGTCTGTCGGTGGCCAACGGCTATCACCCCACGGCCGCCGGAAAGGCGTTGAAGCAGCCGTGGCCGGCGATGGAACAGCTCCTGGCAGCGGCACTCGGCCTGGCGCCGCAGACGATCTGGCCAAGCCGCTACGACCGCGAAGGCAGGCCGCTGCCGCGCGCGAGGACGTGATGGCGCGCTGACAAACGCGCTGGGTCGTCCGATGCGGCGGGCAGCGGTCGCGGCATGGCGTTTGCCGCACCACCCGAGAAGCAACGCGGGCGGCATCGCGCGTGGGCCGCGCCGGCAGCACAAAGCGGCGCAGTGCCAGACAGCGCCTCGTCACTTTGCGACATCGTCGTGCTCTCCGATCATCGCAGCCTTTTTGATTGGCTTTGGACCTGCTCCGCGGAAACGTGGGTCCAGCTGTCGTCGGTTCTAATCACACATGGCAGCGAAGCGCTGGAGTCACCAAATGGCTGCAACTCTGCATGAAGAAAACGGTTCCACCATGCCGGTCGGCATGGTGGTGGACGACGACGAACTGGTCCGTGAGTCCGTCGTGGCCATGCTGGAGGACCTGTGCGACCGCGTTTACCAGGCGTCCGACGGCGTGGAAGGATTGGAGGTGCTGCGCCGATCATCCGGACATTTCGTTGATCGTCACCGATATTGCGATGCCGCGCCTGGATGGCGTCGGCGTTCGCGAGCCAGGCGCGGCGGCTGCACCCGGAACTGAAGGTGCTGTTCCTCAGCGGCCTGCAGCAGCCTCCGGCCAGCGAGGAGTTCCTGCCCAAGCCATTCCTGCGCCGCGCGCTGGTTTCAGCGGTGCAGCATCTGCTGGACGCGCGCTGACTAGCCGCTGGCGCGATTCGGCGACGCAATGACGCTTCGATAGTCGTCCAGCAGGGCGGTCAGGCTGAACGGCTTCAGGATGAACGGCCGGCCCACGCCCGGCACGCTGTCCATCATGTCGGGATGACCCGACATCAGGATGACCGGCACGCCCGAATCGTCGGCCATCGGCACCAGATGCGGGTCGAGGCCGCCAGGCAGCGTGCAGTCCAGCAGCATGGCGTCGATCCCGCCGGCGCGCAGGCGTTCCAGCGCCGCGGCCGCGGTTTCCGCCCGGCTGGTCTGATAGATGCCGTCGAGCGCATCCACCACGACCTCGGAGACCAGTGGATCGTCTTCGACAACCAGGATGTGCGATCGGTTAGCCATTGCGACCTCGATTCGTTCGGCGGCGCGACACGTCGCGATACCGGACAGCGTCATGCATACAAGCGTGCGGAAACGTTTCCAAAGCTGTCGAAATGCAGTCGATCGCGCTATTGTTACGCCGCGATCTGTACTGCGAGAATTCGCTGAGCATGACCTAGTGTGCTCAGGCGCGCACTTCCCGCCCCAGCGCCTGCTCATAGACGCGGATCACCGAAGCTGCTGTCGTCGCCGCCCATGCCCTTGGCGCGCGCGATGCGCATCAGGTTCATCACCTGCGGCGCGATCATGCCGGGCACGCCGAGTTCGTCGGCCAGTTCCAGCGCGAGCCGCAGGTCCTTGTGCGCCAGGTCGAGCGCGAAGGTGGCGTGCGAATTCGCCCTTGAACGCCTTCTCCGAGATGTTGCGGAACGCCGAGGAATTGCCGCTGGCGTTGCTGATCACCTGCTGCAGCTTGCGCAGATCGATGCCGGCCATCGCGCCGATCATCAGCGCCTCGGCCGCCGCGGCGGCGTTGCAGAACGCCAGCATGTTGTTGACCAGCTTGGCCACCGATCCCATGCCGATCTCGCCGACATGCACCACCTCGCCGCTGAACGACTTCAGCAGCGGAAGTTGCGTGTCGAAGGTCTTCGCGTCGCCGCCGACCATGATGACGATCGTGCCATCAGTGGCGCGCGACGTGCCGCCGGAGACCGGGGCCTCCAGCATGGCGATGCCCTTCGCGCGCATGCCTTCGTTGACCTTGCGCGCGGTGGCGGGCGAGTTGGTGGAGAGATCGATGTAGATCGTGCCGGGCCTGGCGTTGGCGGCGATGCCGTCGGGGCCGAGGGTGACTTCCTCGACGTTGCGCGGCATCGGCAGCGAGGTGAACACCACGTCGCAGGTCGGCGGCGACCTGCGCGACGGAGGTGCCGGCGGTGGCGCCGAGGTCGGTGCAGGCCTTGATCGCCGCGGGATTGAGGTCGAACACGACGACTTCGTGGTTGGTGTTGCGGATGATGTTGCGGCACATGGGTCCGCCCATGTTGCCGACGCCGATGAAGCCGACCTTCATTGTGGTGTCCCCTTTTGTGTGACGGTGCTGCCGGGAGCATGGCGTACTGGCGGGACGGAAGGAAGCAAGGTCGTTCAGGCCATGACGACGGAAACATGTGGCGTTCGCAATTCGGCAAGGATTTAACACGGAGGCAGAAGGGAGGGCCACGGGAGGGCCACGGAGGAAGGTTTGTTTGCGCATTGTGCGAAGCGCAATCAGCTGTTCTGCTCCGTGGTTTTCTGTGGCCTTCCCCTCTGCCTCCGTTTTGAAATCCTTACCTAAGTCCCCGCATCCACCAATGGCCGCTGGCGCAAGCCGAATACAGATCAGCTGCCGCGCCACCCGCCGGTGCTATTCGAGCGATTGCCCGGTGCCTGGTCCGCTGCCCGCTTGCGCAACCCGTCGCCGTGGACGACCAGCAAAATCGGCAGGAGGAAACCACGATGTTCATCCGCAACGCCTGGGACGTCGCCGCCTGGGCCGACGAAATTGGCGAAGACCCCGCTCGGCGCGGCGCATCTGCAACGAGCCTGTGGTGCTGTTCCGCGACCGACAGAACCGTGTCGCGGCGCTGCTCGACATGTGCTGCCACCGCGGCGCGCCGCTGCACATGGGCACGGTGGTCGAGGCAAGGCCTGCAATGCGGCTATCATGGGCTGATTTTCGACCGCTCCGGCGCTTGCGTCGGAGTGCCGGGGCAGTCTCGGTCATTTTGGACCGCGCGCGGGCCCGCAGCTTCCCGGTGGTGGAGCAGGATGCATTCGTGTGGATCTGGATGGGCGATCCGGCACGGGCGGATCGGTATCGACAATTGTATCCTGCCGGGCACAACGACGCGAAGCACTGGCCGCACAGGCACACGATGTATCCCGATCAAGGCGGCCGCCATGCTGATGGTGGACAACCTGATGGACCTGACGCATCTGGGCTACGTGCATACGTCGACCATCGGTGGCAATCCGTCGCAGCATGTCGAGGCGACGATGCAGACCGAACGCACGCCTTCTTGGCTTGCGGTTCACCCGGTGGATGCTGAATTCGGTGCCGCCGCCGACGTATGTGAAGGCGGTGGGGTTTCAGGGCCGCATCGATCGGTGCCAGCGGTTCGAATTCATCGCTCAGGGGTCGGTCACGCAATGGACCGGTGCGGCCGAAGTGGGGACGTATCGCGACGGCGACACCAGCGGGCAGTCCACTGGCTGTTCCGCCTGTTCCATGGGCTGACGCCGGAGACTGACTCGACCTGCTTTTATTTCTGGTCGGCCGCGAACGGGTTTCGACAAGAGGACCCGGCGGCGACGGAGCAGTTCTTCGGGCAGGTCGCGGCTGCGTTCATGGAGGACAAGATCGTGGTGGAGGGCCAGCAGGCGCGGCTGGCGGAGCTGGGCGAAGTCTGGGCTGGTGGACATTGCGACCGATGCTACGCGGCTGCATATGCGGCGGACGGTGGAGCGGTTGATGGAGGAAGATGCGCGGCTGGCAATGGCGGCGGAGTAAGCGCCGCGCGCGCATGATCGCCCGCCCGGGGTGAGCGCGGAACAAGGGTCGAGTTGCCCCATATTGCCGACTACGCCGCTGACGTTGGCGTTCAATGATGGTAAGCGGCGGTTTCAGTAGCGGCGACCGAGAGGCGGCCAGCTCGCCCTGGATGCGGTATGCGCAGGTGGTGGCGGCGTCGGAGCGCGTTCGCGGCCGGCCGAGCTATCGCGGGTTCGCCGCCACCGGCTCCGGTGCGCTGACCTGTTGCGGCCGTGGGTCTAGCGGGTACAGCAATTGTCCGGCGACCGAACCGGGCAGCTTGGCCTCGATGCCGTAGGCCGACGGCCATTGCTCGCGGGGCAGATGGTGGGTGCCAAAGATCCGATCCATCCACGGCAACATCGACGCGTAATTGTGGTCGCGCAGCTCGGACCTTGTGTGGTGCCAATGGTGGAACCCGGGAGTGGCGACCAGCCATTCCAGCGGACCCAATCGCACGCGAATGTTGGCATGGATGAAGAAGCCCCATACCGTGACGAGCAGCATGACCAGCGTGGCCACCAGGGTCCCCTGGACGCTCTGTGGAGCGCCCAGACCAAGCAGGTAGATCGGGATCAGGCCGCACAACCGGATGAACACGAAGTCGACGGGATGAGCGCGCGAACTGACCAGGAAATAGACGTGCTCGGGGCTGTGGTGGACCGAGTGGAAGCGCCACAGGAAGGGGATTTCGTGGGCCCAGCGGTGACCCCAGTAGAAGCCAAGATCGCCAACGACGAATGCGGCGACGGCGCGCAGCCATAGCGGCCACGCCGCAACCGCGGCATGAATGCGCCAGGGTACGAAGTGGTATGCCATATAGGCTGCGACAGACAGCGGTAGCGCCAGCAGCAGGTTGGGTACCAGGCCGTTGATGAAATAAAAGCCGAGATCGCTCGCGAGGTTCTTGCTGAACACTTTTCGAGGCCGCACCGCGAATAGGCGTTCCAGCGGCAGGAAGACCACGGCGAGCAATGACAGCCATAGCCAAAGCCTGATCAGGCTCAACAACAGAGCGTGGAGATGTTCCTGGTCCAGGAAGACGGGCACGGGCACAATCCTAATGGGTCGGCGGGCAGGCCCGGTCGGGTTTCACGCCTGGACGAGATTGGTGTCCCGTCCAGGCGCGTCAACCGCCAGAGTGATCAGTTCGCGGCGTTACGCTTGACGCCGACGCAGTCCGGCCACAAGGCCCAACACGCCGACGCCAAGAAGCGTCAAGGATGCCGGTTCCGGTACTGTGGCAAGACCCGATGCCGAATTGACCCCAGCCAGGAATGCGATCGGCGGCAGATTGGCGGTCGTGCCGTCGTCACCCCAGGCCAGGAAACTCAGCAGCTGGGTCGGGGCATCAGCAGTCAGTTCCATCGTGACAAACTGCCAATCGGTCATGCCCCCTGAAGGGGTCGTCATCTTATTCGTAGCCACGATGCTGGCGCCCGGATCCGGGTTTGAATACGTGCTTTGGTTGCTGTCGTAGTACGTATCAAACGGGCCGCAACCATTGCAGAAGGTCATCCCCTCGGTGCCCAACGAGACGATCCACTGCTCGGTCGTGTTCAGGCCGTTGCCGAAACCTGTTTGCTGACTGGCCGCCTGGTAGAAACTCAGTTCGTAGGTCGTTCCCGCGGTCAGTCCCGTAACTGTATAGTTAAAGCCGCTCTCGTAAGTTGGGGTTGGCGTCCGCCTCGACATAATTGTAGCCGCCGGGAATGGCCAGGTTGCTGGGACAGCCGTACGTCTGGAGATAGGTGCCGCCACAGGCCGTTACGGGAGAGGTCTTGGAAGTGCCGGGGGCATCAATGAAGATAAGACCGGAGCCGCCGGTCCAGCCGGTCGGGTTAACGTTGTTAAAGTAATTCTTCGGCGCTGAACCGGAGTAGCTCAGAAAGTTGAGGTTCGTGAGACCCGGCAGGGTCGGGTTCGCCTGCGCCGGAACGGCCAGAAGTGAAAGAGTGATGGCCGCGGAGCTGATGGCGGTGGTCAAATAAAGGCCCAGGCGCATGATTAATTCTCCATTCAAACGTTGCATGCCCGTTGTCAGCAATCTCCATGCCAGAGCAGGAAACTGGGATATATCAATGCACTAGCACGCGTGGAGGTCGGCCTTCAGGCGAGTCTGTAAAGTTCTCCGACAGCCACCACAGGCGATTCCTGCCAATAACATGTCCCTAATATGGATATGCAGGTAGAATGAGATACTCCTCTTAATTTTGAACGATCGCGACCCGAAGCGCCCTCACCGCTTGCACAAAACCTCGCGCTGGAGGACGCTTGGATCAGACCCGCAAAGGAAACGAACCATGGCAAGCATCCATGCGCGACTGGCCCACATGGGCATCTACGTCCACGACCGCGACAAGATGGAACGCTTCTACACCGAAGTACTCGGCCTGATGGTGACCGACCATGGCGAGGGCCGCGGCGGCGCCCACCTTACCTTCATGAGCGGCAATCCGGGGAACCACCACCAGCTCGTGCTGGTCACCGGCCGGCCCGACACGTCCGGCTTCAATCCGATCCAGCAGATGTCCTTCATGGTCGACTCGCTCGGCGACCTGCGCGAGGTGCATAAGCGCGCCCTGGCGCTCGGCGCCACCGACATGCGTCCGGTGTGTCACGGCAACGCCTGGTCGATCTACTTCAAGGACCCGGAAGGCAACACGGTGGAGGCGTATCTCGACACGCCGTTCCACGTGCCGCAGCCGCACGGCGAATTCCTCGACCTGACCAAGTCGGATGCGGAGATCATGCGCGAGACCGAAGCGTCCTGCCGCAAGGATGCCGGCTTCATGCCGATCGAGCAGTACCAGCGCGAGATGGCGACGCGGCTCGGCGCCTGAGCCCGGGGCGCATGCTTCCCACAGTCAATGCGAGCAGCGTAGCGACGCGGCAATCTTCAGCCGAGTACGCACTTGGCAGAAGATTGCCTGGCCGGATCATGTCCGGCTACCGCCGCGCCCCTCGCAATGACGACTGAACAGCAGGCCGGCCCATCCTCGCATTGGCAGACCACGCTATGGGCCATGGTGGGCATCCAGTTCATCATGACCATGTCGTTCAGCTTCCTCAGCCCGATCATGCCGCTGTTCCTGCCGCAACTCGGCGTCACACGGAGGCCGGCATCGATCTGTGGTCCGGCATTCTCAACGGCTCCACGTCGTTCGTCGCGGCGTTCGCCTCGCCGCTGTGGGGCCGGCTCGCCGATCGCTACGGACGCAAGCCAATGCTGATCCGCTCGAGCTGCGCGATCGCGGTGTTCACCGCATTCATGGGCATGGCGCTGAACGTCTGGCAGTTCTTCGCCGCCCGCGCGCTGATGGGCGTGTTCGCCGGCTTTTCCTCGACCGCGATGGCGCTGGTGGCGAGCCAGGTGCCGGAGCAGCGTCTCGGCTACGCGCTTGGGCTGCTCAGCACCGGCCAGTTGGTCGGCTCGCTGATCGGGCCGGTGATCGGCGGCGTGCTGGCCGACCTGACCCATAGCTACCGCATTCCGTTCTACTGCACGGCCGCGATCACCTTCGCCGCAGTGTTCCTGGTCTGGCGTGGCGTGAACGAACACTTCGTGCGGCCCGACGGCACGCAGCGCGGACGGTCCGGCTTGCGCGGCCTGGCGATGATGATCGGCGCGGCCGGCATCCTGCCGCTGTTCTTCGTGCTGTTCATGGCGCAGTTCAGCACGCGCGCGGTGCAACCGTTGGTCACGGTGTTCGTGCAGGAGTTGGTCGGCATGAGGCCTGACCTGGCGACGCTTGGGCGGGTTCGCGTTCTCCGTGACCGGGCTGGCCGGCATGATCGCGGTGCCGCTGATCGGCAAGCACAGCGACGAGATCGGCTACCGCCGCGTGCTGCTGATTTGCCTCGCCGGCGCCACGCTGACCAGCCTGCCGCAGGCCTTCGCGGGCAGCTATTGGGCATTCGTGATGGAACGCTTCGGCGTCGGGCTGTTCATCGGCGGCATCCTTCCCACGGCGAATGCGCTGATCGGCCGCATGGTGTCACGCGGCGATCGCGGCACGATCTACGGGATGACCGCATCGGCAACATTTCTCGGCAATTCGATGGGCCCGCTGACCGGCGGCGCGATCGCGGCCTCGTTCGGCCTGCGCTGGGTGTTCCTGATCACCGCGGCCCTGCTGCTGGCGAACCTTGTGTGGGTGTATTTCACCGTGCCGGAATATGTTGACGCGAGCGATTAAGCGAATGCCAATTTCTCGACGGCGCCCGCGCGTGGCGGCGTCTGCGTCCGTGGACCGTACACTGTCTTCAGAACCTTCGCGGGCGGCCAGGACGCACGGCGGCGATCAACGAGGAGGCGCACGCCCGGCTCTCCGGCAATTGGCGTTCATGTGGTAGCTTGGCCGCCCATGGTACTCAACTTCACCTATCTCGCATTGGCTGCCGTCGCTGTGCTGGTCGGGGCAGGCGGTGCATCCGCGGAATTGCGGCACGGACCAACTCTCTTACCGCCGGTCGCCGGAGCCTGTATTTCCTCGCCATTCGGGCCGCGCGTGCTGCCGAGCCGGCCGCAGGCCGGCACCTACCATTATGGCGTCGATCTGCCGGCAGCGCCGGGCGCACCGGTATCGGCAATCGCGGCCGGTACGGTGATCCGCATCCAGAACAAGGGTCCAGGCGGCCTGGAAATGCTGGTGCAGCATGACGGCTTCCTGGCCATCTACAGCCATTTCGGCGTGGTCGCACCAGCGTTTGCCGAAGGGAAACGAACCGTTGCCGCCGGCGAAAAGCTCGGGCTGGTGGGAACCACCGGGGTAACGACGGGTGCCCATCTGTATTTCCAGATGGACCTCGCCGGCAAACCGGTCGACCCGGCGCCGTATCTGGGCGTGCACCCCTGCAATGGCGAAACCCGGCAAACAGCGTCGATTGACAAGATGAATACCGATGAAAAAATTGTCGGGACTCGAACCGTGCATGTGCTTCTTCCGGTAGCGCAGCCCTATCAACTCCCGCGGCAGTAGACGGTTTGCCAAGCCGGCCTAGCCAGTCTAGGCCGAGGTTTCTCGGTGGCGATGGTGACTGATATAAGCGTCATGGCGGCTTTGCCGGTTGGTCTGGCGCATTCTGCTGCCTCAGGTTGGAAAGGCTGAACGATGGGTACGCGTGCTGGCGCAATTGGACGTGCGCTGGAATATTTCGACGGCAATGGCTTCCGTGATCAGTTGTCCGAACTCGTCGCGATCCCCAGCACGTCGCAGGATCCCGGCCATGAAGCCGACGTTCGGCGTTACCTGGATGAGGCGATAAGCCCGTGGCTGGAACGGATGGGCTTTTCCGTCTCGATCCATGCCAATCCGTGTAACGGCTTCGGCCCGATCCTGACAGCCGAGACGACTGGAGGATCCGGCGCGGCCAACGATCCTGACCTATGGCCACGGCGATACCGTGCGCGGCCTGGAGGATCAGTGGCGCGCAGGTCTCGATCCGTGGCGGCTCACCGAGGAAGGCGATCGATGGTACGGTCGCGGCAGTGCGGACAACAAGGGCCAGCATGCGCTGAACTTCTCTGCGCTGGAGGCGGTGCTTGCGGAACGCGGCGGCAAATTGGGCTTCAATCTGAAACTGGTGCTGGAGACGTCCGAGGAACGCGGCTCGGTCGGACTGCGCGATTTCGTCGCCGCGCATAAGGACCTGTTAAAGGCGGACGTGCTGATCGGCAGCGACGGCCCGCGCGTGATGCCCGATGTGCCAACCATCGCTACGGGCACGCGCGGCACGTTCCATTTCGACCTGGTGGTCGATCTGCGGCCTGGCGGGGTGCATTCCGGTCATTGGGGCGGATTGACCACCGATCCCGCGGTGGTGCTGACCCATGCACTCGGCATGATCATCGATCGCCACGGCAAGATCCTGGTGCGCGACTGGTTGCCGCAAAACGGGCTGCCGGCCAGCGTTCGTTCGGTGCTGGCGGGGTGCGAAGTCGGCGGCGGCGGCGAGGCGGCGTCGATCGATCCGGACTGGGGCGAGCCGGGGCTGACGGCTGCGGAAAAGATCTACGGCTGGAACAGCTTCATCGTGCTGTCGATGCTATCGGGGCGGCCGGAGAATCCGGTCAATGCCGTGGCGCCGAACGCGCGCGCGCATTGCCAGATCCGCTACACGGTGGATAGCGACGCCGACGACGTTTCGTGCCCACGCTGCGCAAGCATCTCGATGCCGAGGGGTTCGCCGAGCGTGCGCATCGAGAATCCCGGCATCCGAATGCCGGCAAGCCGTACCGATCCAGCGCATCCATGGGTGACGCTGGACGGTCGCATCGATGGAACGGACATTGGAACGGCGCGTGCAGGTGATCCCGAATTCATCGGGCGGTCTGCCGGGCGACGTGTTTGTCGATCATCTTGGCGTGGCGCTGATCTGGGTGCCGCACAGCTACAACGGCTGCAAGCAGCATGGCCCGGACGAGCACCTGCTTGATTGCACCGGCGCGCGAGGGCATCGCGGCGTTTGCCGGATTGTGGTGGGATCTGGGGGAGACGGGTACGCCCTGAGATGGCACGAAAGTGATGGCTTTCGCCGCGCTCCACCGATCTACGGACCGCAGCTCTGTGGTGATTTCGCAGCTGGGGTGCGTGGTTTGTTGCTTCGGAGGATTGGGTAGCCTCGCAGGAATTGTGGGCCGCAACGAATCAGATCACGTGCGCTTCAGCCGCAGCACAGCGTCGCGGATCAGCGGCATGCGGTCGTTGCCGAAATACATGTCGTCGCCGCCGACGAACATCGTGGGCGAGCCGTAGCCTCCACGATCGATCAGTTCCTGCGTCGTGGCACGCAGCATGTCCTTGATCTCCTGCTGCTCGATGCCGGCAAGGAACTTATCCGCATCGACGCCAACCTTGGCGCAGATCTCCCGCAGCACCGGCACCTGCGAGATATCCTTGTCATCGCCCCAGTACGCCTCGAACGTAGCCAGCGCGAACGGCACCAGCTTGCCCTCTGTCGCCAGCAGCAGACAGCCGCGCATCGCCTTCACGCTGTTCACCGGAAACACCGTCGGCCGGTAGTGCATCCGGATGCCGAGGATAGCGCGCCCAATCCTGCTGGTCCTTCTTGCCGTAAGCCACCTTCGGCGCCACCGGTGTCTCGCGCGAATTGTGCACGCTGGGATTGACCGCATTGAACACGCCGCCGACCAGGATCGGCCGCCAGACGATCTCGATCCCCAGTTCCTGCTCCATCAGCAGCAGATTGTGGAACGCAAAGTATGTCCACGGGCTCGAGCAGTCGAAGAAGCATTCGATGTCTGGCATGGCGCGATTTCCCTATCGTCATGGCGGGATGGCGAGCGGACACTCGCCATTCCACGTCTTATCCAGCCGTCCCAGGGCCGAGGATGGCGGAACAGTGCCCGCCGCGACGAAGGGACGCGAACGAGCGCTACGCCGGCACCGGCCGGGCGCGCTGGTTGTAGAGGATCTTCGCCCGCCGGTCGCGCTCCTCCTGCGGCAGCTTGGACTGGTCCTCCGACAGATCGGCGCCGACCGCCATGCCACGCTGCACGCCCGGCCGCGCGCCCATCTCCTCGAACCAGCGCTTGAAGTATTTGAACTCCTCGATGTCCTGGCCCTGCGCCTTCCAGTTCACCGTCCACGGATAGCTGATCATGTCGGCAATGCTGTATTCGTCGCCGGCCAGCCAGCGACTTGCGTGCAGCCGGTTGTTCAGCACTCCGTACAGCCGATTCACCTCGTCGGTGAATCGGGTCACGGCGTAGGTTTGGTCCCCCTTGCTGGCGTCCAGCCGGCGGAAATGTCCGCACTCGCCGCTCTTTGGCCCCTGGTTCGCCATTTGCCAGATCAGCCACTGGGTGACCTGGTATTTCGGCCGCGTCGCCTGCGGGAAGAATTTCCCTTCCTTCTCTGCGATATACATCATGATCGCGCCGGATTCGAAGACCGCGATTGGTTCGCCGCCGTCCGATGGATCATGATCCACCAATACCGGCATGCGGTGATTTGGGTTCATCTTGAGGAAATCCGCGGTGAACTGATCGCCGCGGCCGATATTACAGGGCACTACTTTATAGGGCGTCCCCAATTCCTCCAGCAGGATTGTCACCTTCTTCCCATTGGGCGTCGGCCAGTAGTGAACATCGTACATCGTTCTGCCTTTCTGTCCTTGCTTGGGTGGGCGTCAAACCCATCAGCCGGGTCAGCATGCCACAGGCCGCCGCGCAAGAAACTCCCCCCGCCCGTCGGCCGATCCGCAAGAAATGCTTGTCCTGCGGCGAGAACCGTGATTCCGTCATCTTTCTATTCAACTGAAAACAGCGAGTCGGTCAGCCATGGCACTAAAAAAGGCCCCTGCGGCAGCCAAGTCCGCCGCCAAGTCCCCCAAGTCGGCAGCGCCGGCCAAGGCGGCCGCGCCGCAGGCCACTGTCACCCTTAAACACCTTGCCGCACAGCTTTCGGACAGTCATGAGCTGCCGAAGAAGCAAGCCGATGCGGTGCTCGCCGGTATGGTCGGCCTTGTCGTCAAGCACCTGAAGAAGGGTGACAAGATCCGGCTCAACGGCCTGGGCATGCTGCAGGTTAGGAAGCGAGCCGCGCGCATGGGCCGCAACCCCGCCACTGGCGAAGCGATCAAGATCAAGGCGAGCAAAAAGGTTGCGTTCCGCGTGGCCAAGGAGCTGAAGGAAGCGGTGTGATCCCCGGGACGAACCCTGGGACAGGCGTCGTCGCGAGATGATGGATGCGACAGATGGTGGGTGCGACTGGGATTGAACCAGTGACCCCCGCCGTGTGAAGGCTATGGCCGGGTATATTCTCGAGCTTTCTGGCCATCGCCGTGGATGGGAGATTCCTGCAAAACCAATGACTTGCCTCATATGAGGCGAGGGTGGTAGTTTACGGAATATTCCCCAGTTTGCTTCCGCGTGCTTCCGTGGTGCTTCCGGCAGCAAACCAGCACGAAAGCATTTGGCGGTGGCTAAGCTCACGAAACGCACGGTCGAGGGCGCAGAGGTCCGGTCGGCAGACTATCTCATTTGGTGCGATGAGCTCCCAGGCTTCGGCGTGCGCATATATCCGTCAGGGAAGCGCGGGTATCTGGTGCAGTACCGCGCCGACGGCCGTAGCCGCCGGGCAAAGCTGGGGCTACACGGGCATCTCACATGCGACCAGGCCCGCAAGGAGGCCATGGCCTTACTCGGCCAGGTGGCGAAGGGCGGGGATCCGGCCGAGGAGCGGGCAACCCGCCGTGCGGCCATGACCGTCCGGGAACTGTGTGAGCGTTACAAGGCCGCCATCGGCCAGGGCTTGATCATGGGCAAGCGCGGGCTGCCCAAGAAGCCTCTCACCGTTCAGTCAGACCTGGGGCGAATCGACCGGCACATCGTTCCACTTCTGGGGACCAAACGGCTGCGTGACCTCAGCCCGGTCGATGTCGCTCGCTTCATCCGCGATGTCATCGCGGGCAAGACCGCGGTGGTGGAGAAAACCGATAGACTGCGTGGCAAGGCCGTCGTCACGGGCGGGCGTGGTGCTGCAGCCCGCTCAGCGGGTCTCCTGGGCGGGATCCTCTCATTCGCCGTCTCGGAGGGGGTGATCCAAAACAACCCTGCCCTCGGTGTGAGGCGACCCGCCTCCGATGTCCGCACTGTTAGGCTGACACCGGCAGACTACGCGGCGCTCGGCACGGCACTGAGCACCGCTGCGCATGACGGCGCAAACCCAACGGCCATAGCCGCAGTGCGCCTGCTGGCGCTTACCGGCTGCCGCAAGGGCGAAATACTCGGCCTGCATTGGGCCGAGGTGGACGAACCAGGGCGGGCGTTCCGGTTGACCGATTCGAAGGAGGGCGCATCAGTGAGGCCCATCGGCAGCACGGCGTTTGCTGTGCTGACGGCGCTGAATAGGCGCGATGGGTGCGAGTGGGTGCTGCCAGGCGAACGGCGCGACCTGTCCTATGGTGGCCTAAAGGGCGTTTGGCGTGACCTTGTGAAGCGGGCGGGGTTGCCGGGTGTGACGCTGCATGCTCTTCGTCATAGCTTTGCCAGCGTCGCCGGCGACCTCGGTTATGCCGAGGCCACGATCGGTGCCCTGCTGGGCCACGCCTCGGGGACGGTCACCGGCCGGTACACGCATATCCTGGACATCGTGTTGATCGCTGCCGCCGAGCGGGTGGCAAAAACGGTGCAGGACTATATGACGCGGGAGTCAGCCCGCCAGGAAGAACTGCCGCCGCTGAAGGCCGTCGCATAAGGTCGCGCAAGCGATCGGTGCGCATTGCATGACCGGGTGCTGCAATCTGAAAGTCGCCCAGTGTGTTACTGTCATTGCATCCCGGTGAGCCGAAAATAGCGCGCTGGCGTGCACCGATGAAAAAAACCACAGCACGAGGGCGAAAACCATCCTGAAGACCCAAAGCGACCGACTTTGGGCGATCCATAATAATAAGGTGAATTGTGATACGGTTGGGCTGCAACCAATGAGCTGCTAATTGGCAGGTCGTGTATGTCGTTCGCGCACGTTGCAGATTTGAGACGCCATGCTGGGTTGATTTACCGGCATGGCGCTCCTCCGAAATGCTCAGGACAGGCCGATGTTATTTCCGTTTTTGACCGGCATTCAGTCGGGCCTTCTTTCGCACGACTGACAGAGGCTCTGATGCCCGAGAAATAGGTCTTTCAAGCGAAAAACGTCGATCAGCGGCTTTTTTGTCCGTGGGAAGATTTGACGAATCATGCGGCAAATCGATTGAAACAACTTGGAAGTTGCCGCGTTTTCTTGGTCTGCCACGCCTCCTCGGCGCTTCTTTGACGGTTACCAGGCCAAAAAGCCCCTGTATTGCCCATATGTATTCAGGGGACGGTTTTGTTGGATTGTGCTTAGTCATTTATGAAATCACTCCATGTTAAAAGAAAAGTTTGGGCAGCTGGCGGTGTGATGACAGCCAGCCGGTGGTACTTTACCCATTTTCTTTTGCTGCGGTGGGGATTTGCTTAATGGCCGCAGTTCTGCGTGCCGGTTATTCGCTCACTGATTTTTCAGTGTCGAGCGCATCATGGGCGACCCGCTCGATATCAAAGCGTTGGCTCGCCGCAGCCACTTGCTACGCGTCGGCGGAAACGGCAAAAAATCGGCGCAGTGCATCGCGCGGGCGGCTGTGGGGTCGAATTGGTCAGTGTGTTTTGCCGGGTCTACACTGAGGTGGGATGACTGCCGAAATACCTTTGAGCTCGGCTGGCTCGGCACCTACTCGATTCTGCAGCGGGTTCCCGATCGGTGAGCACGATGGCAAGCGGTGAGCCCCGATTGGCAAGCTGGCCATTGATCGATGAGCCGCCGCCGAGTACCCGCGCCTGCTCGTAACGGAATTCTCGCGGCCTTGGTGCGTCAGGGCCGTTGTGCGGTATAGCCTCGGTGGTGAACCGCAATCTGTGCCACTGGAACCTTATGTCGAGCGACGTGATGCCGGAGCGACCGTCCAGTATCGATGCAGGCACACGGCCATCCGGCGTATCCTCGCCGGCTTCACACAGCAGGACCCGGTTGCTGCTGCTCGCCGACAGTCGATTTGCCAGGACGGCTCCGGCGGAGCCACCATCAACGATTATGTAGTCAAACACCGACGACACACTCCCCATCAGTTGCGCGCCACGAGGAATTGCTTGTTGACACAATTCTCCAGCCGCCCGTCGCGCAGGTAACGCGCCGCCGTTCGAGAAGCGAAGCTGCGATTATCGCGCATGCTCTCCGGCGTGTAGAAGGCCGAGTGCGGCGTCAGCACCAGGCGATGGCGGATCCAGTCCTCATTGCGCTGCCACGCTGCGATCAGGCGTCGCTGCGGGTTGGCCGGCTCCTCTGGCAGCACGTCGAGCCCGGCGGCGAGCACGATGCCATCCTTCATCGCGTCATACAGCGCGTCGATGTCGACGACAGGCCCGCGTGCGGTGTTGATCAGGATCATGCCACGCTTCGCGGCAGCGAAGGCGTCCGCGCCGATCAGTCCGCGTGTCTCCGCAGTGAGTGGCGCATGGACGCTGACGAAATCGCACTGGCCCATCAGTTCGGCCAGCGAGTCGGCGCGGCGGACGCCGATGGCAAGCTCGTAGCCGTTGGGCTGGTACGGATCGTAGAACACGACATCCATGTCGAACGCCTTGGCGCGGCGTGCCGCTGCGGTGCCGATGCGGCCCATGCCGACAACGCCAAAGGTGCAGACCGACAGGCGCCGGCCGAACGGGTTGTGCGCCGGACGCCAGTTGGCCTTCAGGTCGCCGCGCAACTTCTCGTCGTGATAGGCGATGCTCTTGGCCAGCGTCATCATCAGCGCGATGGCGTGGTCGGCGACCTCGCGCGTGCCGTAGTCCGGCGTGTTGCAGACCGGGATGCCGAGCTTGCCGAAGCGCTCGATGTCGACGTCGTCGTAGCCGACGCCGTACTTCACGAAGATCCGGCATTTGCGGAGTTTGTCGATGTACTGCGGCGGGCAGGAGCCGACGACGGCGTCGGCATTCGCCCATTGCTCGTCTGTCACGTCGGCCGCGTTGCACGCAAAATCGGTCTCGAAGCCCGCGCCGACAGCGTCGCGGGAGATCTGGTGAAACTCGGCTGGCAGGCTTGGCCAGAGAATGCGCATGGTCATCGTGTCGTTCCTCGTCACTGGTTACTGCGCCGCACGTGCACCAGATCGCGCGCCGCGCACGCCGCCGAACGAGGTAGAGGAGTAGCGAAGGCGCATGAGGAGATAGCCGCGTGACCCGCCTGGCAAATGGCCCGATCATCGGGCCGGACCTGCATCCCAGCATCGGGGTGAATATCCAGGGTCCATCGCTGATCCGCGTGCCTGACTGGATCGGCGATCGGCTCGGCACCTACTACCTGTATTTCGCTGACCACAAGGGCAGCTACATTCGTCTCGCTTACGCGGATCGCCTCGAGGGGCCCTGGCGCGTGCATCCGCCCGGCAGCCTGCATCTGGCGCAGTCAGGCTTTCTCACCGCCCCGCCCGCTGTCTCCACCGACGAGCTCGCGCGTTTCGAGGCACAGTATCGCGCCCGCGGCATGGCGATCTCGCACGACGTGCTGTCGGAGGTCACCACGCCACACATCGCCTCGCCGGATGTGCATGTCGATGCGGAGCGCCGCCGGATCGTGATGTTTTTCCATGGTCTGGAGGGTGTCGGGCATCAGGTCTCGCGTGTGGCGATCTCGCAGAATGGCATCGACTTCACCGCGCGGCCCGAGGTGATCGGCCGCTCCTACATGCGCATCTTCCAGCACGACGGCATGACCTACGCGCTCACCATGCCCGGTACCCTGTCGCGTTCGGTGGACGGGCTGGGCGGTTTCGAGACGGGACCGACGCTGTTCAATCCCAACATGCGCCACGCCGCCGTGCTGAAGCGCGACGGCGCACTGTGGGTGTTCTGGACCCAGGTCGGTGACGCGCCCGAACGCATTCTGCTCAGTCGCATCGCGCTCGACGGCGACTGGCACACATGGCGCGACGAACCACCCGTCGAGGTGATGCGTCCGGAGCATCCATGGGAAGGAGCGAACGCCGCTAACTTGCGCTCGATCCGCAGCACGGCCTATGGCGTGGTTAACCAACTCCGCGATCCGGCGATCCATGAGGAAGCGGGTGTGACCTATCTGCTCTACGCCGTCGCCGGCGAAAGCGGCATCGCCATCACGCGGGTCCATTTCACGCCGAGCGTGGGCTGACGTCCTTACTCCGCGGCCCGACGATCCCGGCTATAGCGGTTTATCACCGGTCGCAGCCCAAGGTTTTCCCGCAAGGTCCTGCCTTCGTACCAAGTACGAAACAATCCTCGGTGCTGCAGTTCGGGAACCACCATCTCGACGAAATCCGCGCCGCCACCGGGTAGCGTGGCCGGTGTGATGTTGAAACCATCGCAAGCCGCTGCTTCGAACCACTCCTGCATGACATCGGCAATGTCTGTGGGCGTACCGATCCTGGCGGAGCCGGTGAGACCCGCGCGGAGGTACAGCTCACGAATTGTCGGCTTCTCGCGTCTCACCCGCTCGATAAACTGAATGCTCATGCTGCGGTGCTCCTGACTGCCCAGCGCGTCGTCGGGTACGGAGCGTCCAGTGGATAGCCGGACAGATCACCAAACGCGCTGTAAAGCGAGCCAAGGCCGGCCAGTGGATCGATCAACGCCTGCAACTGACCGTACTTCGCCTGCGCTTCCTCGCGCGTGCGGCCCACGACCGGACAGAACGCCGGCATAATCTTCAAGTCGTCTGGCTCACGGCCGTATTTCGCCATCCGTCCTTTTACGTCTGCATAGTAGCTGCGCCCGCTGTCGAGTGAGCCATGGATCGCGTAGATGACCTCAGCAGTCGCAGCACCCAACTCCCGCCCTTGCTCGGAAGCGCCAGCCTGTACAATCACCGGATGGCCCTGCGGCATGCCCGCCACATTCAATGGGCCTCGCACCTTGAAGAACCGCCCCTGATGATTGAGCACATGCATCTTCGCATCGTCGAAATACTGGCCGGCGACCTTGTCGAACAACAGAGCGCCGTCATCCCAGCTATCCCATAGTCCCTTGACCACCTCGACGAACTCAGCCGAACGGGCGTAGCGTGTGTCGTAGTCCAGCGTCGTCTCCAGCCCGAAGTTCTGTGCTTCGTGCTCCGACCATGACGCAACCACGTTCCAGCCTGCGCGGCCTTTGCTGATCAGATCCAGCGTGGCGAACTTGCGCGCCAGATTATACGGCTCGTTGTACGTGGTGGATGCTGTTGTCACCAGACCGACATGCTTCGTGACCATGGCCAGGGCCGGCAGCAACGTCATCGGTTCCAGCTCGACCATGTCCCTGCCGGTGCGGGACAACGAGCCACACGGATTGTCGCCCTGACGAATTCCGGCACCGTCGGCAAAGAAAATCATATCGAGCTTGCCACTCTCGGCAATCTGGGCGCTGCGCACATAATGCTCGATTTGCAATGTGCCGTCGGCTGGCACATCCGGATGGCGCCAGGCGGCCGGGTGGTAACCGTGGCCGCGTATCGATAACCCGAGCCGCATCTTGCGTGCAGTCATCATTTTGTCCCCTTGAACAAGATGGGCCACTCAAACAAGATCTGCGCAGCAGATCACTGACATTCAGCACTTCTTCCGAATGGCGAACCATGTGGATGGGCGCAGGCACTCTGTCATCCGATCGTGGTCGCACTGCGACGCCCGCAGTGGCCGGTAGATTTGCAAGTCCGCATTCGCACACAGATTTGGCGAACGCCCAGGCCGGATCGTTGATCAGCGCCGTGTCTGTCATCGTCTTCCGCCGCCTCTCTGCATGTTCCTAGTGTCCTGCCCTGCAAATATTGACTAATATCTGCGTCGTGGTCGATGAGTTGGGAGGATCACTCGGATGGCACGGCCGATCAAGCGACTTGAGGCGGAAGCGGATATCGTGAAGGAGCTTCGCCGTCGGTCACGTTCGACAACCATCGGGGTGCGTGATCGCGAACGTGCCGCGATTATTCTGCTCCGACTGGACGGTGTGGGTGTTGAAGCGGTCGCCGAGGGATTGAACACGACACCTAAACGGGTGTCGACGTGGTCGAGACGGTTCGAGAGGTTGGGCCTCGCGGGCCTTGACGAGAGGCAGGGACGTGGCCGCAAGTCTTCGATCCCGGCTGACAAGGTAACGCGCGTTGTCACCGAAGCAACCCGCCCGCCGAAGGGCAAGGTCCGCTGGAGTATCCGATCGATGAGCCGTCATGCCGGCATCTCGGCGCGTTCGGTTCAGCGCATCTGGTCGAAGAATGACCTGAAGCCACATCGTTTGAAGACCTTCAAACTGTCGAACGATCCGAAGTTCGAGGAGAAGTTCTGGGACGTGATAGGGCTCTATCTCGATCCACCCGCGAAGGCTCTGGTGCTGTGCTGCGACGAGAAAAGCCAGTGCCAGGCGCTCGAACGCACACAGTTGGGCCTGCCTCTCGCGCCGAAGCGTCCACGTACGATGACACATGATTACACACGGCATGGCACGATCACATTGTTTGCCGCCCTCATCCAGTTGACCGGCAAGCTGATCGCCCGCACCGAAGCGAGCCACACCCATGTTGAATGGCTCCGCTTTCTCAAGCAGATCGATCGTGAGACGCCGCGTGAGCTTGACCTGCATCTGATCGCCGACAACTACGCCACCCACAAGCATCCGAAGGTGCAGGCGTGGCTGGCGAAGCATCCGCGCTTCCACATGCACTTCACGCCGACCTCGTCGTCCTGGCTCAATTTGGTCGAGCGCTTCTTCGCCGATCTGACAGGCGATGTGATCCGCGCCGGCAGTTTTGCTTCGGTCAATGAACTGGTGCGCGACATCAAGCGCTATCTCGCCGAGCGCAACGCCGATCCAAAGCCTTACGTGTGGCGAGCACAGGGCGCCGAGATCCTCGCCAGAATCCAGCGCGCTCGCGCAGCCCTCGAACATGCCGAAGCCGCATGAGTTACTTGTCGGCAATTGAGAGTCGAGACACGAGGTCTGCACCCAAGGCCTGTGCACAAATGTGCCCTGTCCATCTTGGAGCAACCCGGGTAAGTGGTGTATGAAATGTACTGGAGATCTTGAGTGTAACGCTCGTACGGAGTTGTGTAAGGCTACAAGGGAGGGGATTTACCAAGCGTGCCGGGCTCCCCTCGACACAGCAGCCAACGCTGACAAAACTGCTTGCGACGCCAGAGCAAACGCTCAGAAGGCCATTTGTGACGGCATGGCGGTCGCCGACAAGGCAGCATGCGACGGGGGAAATGCTATCCAGGCAGCACTGTCTCAGGTTGGGGGTATTGGCAGGATCGCTGGAGATGGACGCGCCCAAGGAATTGCCGGTGCGGACACGTCAGCACTTTCGATGACAGTTGATCATCTGGGGCTGAGTTTCTCGCCAAAGATCGCCGCCTCGGTCAAGGTGAGCGGCTCGATTGACTTTACGCCCTATGACGTCGGACATTTTTTGGTCTGTCCCGTGAAGGGAAAGGCCTTCTTCTCCATGAATGTCGGGTTGCCCTCGCAGCAACCGGCTGTGTCCGCGAGCTTGACCGCAGTGCCTGACAATCCCCCAGATCCACAGACGCTCAATCTCATCGGTCATGTCGGAGCTTTCAAACTGAAAGCCAAAATTGAACCGCCCCCGATTGAAGCACTCCTAACTCAAAACCCCCAGTTGCTCGTCGAGTGCAACCCAGTTCTAGGCGGAACGTTTGCCACCCTCGCGGTCGTAGGCAAGGCCGTGGGGCTCACTGGAAGTGACATCCTCAAAGCGCTAGCCGGAAAGAATGTGTCTTCGATTCTGACGGGGGACGTCGACTACGACGTCAATGGGTTCGATCTGCCTTTGAAAATCGAGGCCCCTGACTTAACTGTCGGAGCTTTAAAGCTAGAACTTCGGCCTCACCTCTCCAACGAGGTGGTCGGGATGACTGTGATTACGAGACCTTGAAAACATAACGACAGCGGGCGCTGAAGCTAGTGCTCTGACTCATACGGAGTAAGCGTCGCGGCGACGACACATCATGTTTTCATTGACAAGCGGCGGCGGGCAGGTGTCGTCGCGGCTGACGACGTAGGTGTTTGACGCGATGCTTTTGGTAGGCGGTGATTTCTCGCGCCATAGGCAGGCCGGCGTTGAAGCGCAGATGAGTGATGGAGGCGACGGCTGCGTTTTTGACGAGTGGACCGAGATCCAGTTTGCAAAGGATGCCGCCTTCGTCGCCCATATAGTGGAGAAGGACGACCTGGCAGTTTGTCGGAATGGCGCCACCGAGGTTTTGCCCGCGCAGCGATGCGTGAAGTTCCGGCGTCAGGCGGGCCGGGAACGGCAGGGCTGCGGTCAGCCTGTCGAGCAGGTCCATTGTCGTGATGGGATTGTCGATCATCAGGCGGCCAGAGCAGCTGACGCAGCGTTCATCGGGAGTGCGTTGTCGGGTTGCCAATTCCATGGCAGCAACGTCGTGCAATTCATGGGTCTTGGTGCGGCCGGAGACGATGCGTTCCAGCACGTCAGTGAGCCAAGCCATCGGCTCGACGCCGTTGAGCTTGGCAGTCTGGATCAGTGTCATCGCGATCGCCCAGTGACGTGCTCCGCCATCGGAGCCAGCGAAGAGTACGGCCTTTCTCGTCATTGGTATCGGCCTGATCGCGCGCTCGACGACATTCGAGTCCATCTCGACGCGTCCATCCTCCAGGAACACGACCAGGCCGGACCAGTGTCGCAACGCGTAGCGCATCGCTAGAGCAAGATCGGATGCACCTGACACGCGTGGCAGATGGTCTTCCAACCAGATGTGCAGAGCCTCCACGATCGGCCGACTTCGTTCCTGTCGCACGCATCGTCGATGTTCGGCCGGATAACCCCGGATCTCGGCCTCGATGGCGTAGAGCGTTCGGATGCGTGCCAACACCTCGGCAGCAAGCGGCGACTTGGTGGAGACATAGAAGTCGTAGAAGCCCCGGCGCATATGCGCCCAGCAAAATGCCAAGTGCACCGAGGCGTCGGCGCGATCTCCGGCCAACCGTTTGAAGCCGTTGTAGCCGTCAACCTGCAGTACGCCCTTTGAAGCACGCCAGGTGCTCGGCCGGGCGCGCGCCCTTGTGATCCTCCGAGTAGACATAAGCGGCCGCAGGGTGGCTCTCACCTCCCCACGGCCGGTCGTCGACCGCATAACACCACAGCCGCCCTTTCTTGGTTCGGCCACGACCTGGGTCGAGCACCGGCAGGGTCGTATCGTCGGCGAACAGCTTGCTCGAGGCCAGGACGGTGCTGACGATCAAGTCATACAGCGGCGTCAGCCACCAGCAGGCACGGCCGACCCAGTTGCTCAACGTCGAGCGATCCAGCGTAACACCCTGGCGTGCCAGCATCTGCGTCTGGCGATACAGCGGCAGCCCATCACAGAACTTGCTCACGACCACATGCGCGATCAGCGCTTCAGTCGCCATGCCGCCATCGATCGGCCGCTCGGGGGCAGGCGCAACCACGATGACGCCGTCGCAACTGCGGCACACATAGCGGGGCCGGCGCGTGACCCGCACCCGCAGCTGCGCCGGTAAGATATCGAGCTGCTCGGTGCGGAGTTCGCCGATTACTTGCAGCGACGCTGCCACAGCAGGGGCAATCATGATCTTCGATATCGATCACCACCTCGTCGCGCGGCAAGTGAGCGGGCAACGCACCATGATTACGGTTGGGACCGGGTATTGCGCCGCTCGCGCCGTTTGTCCGCGGCATCATCGGCCGCGTCCTGCCCGGCCTGGTTCTCGGCGATCGTCTGTTCCAGATCTTCCAGCCCAAACTGCAGTTGATCGTCGCTCAACTGCTCGGAGCGACGACCGAAGCGATGGCGGAGCAGTCGCTGGATCAGCATTCGGAGTTTATCGTTCTCAGCGTGCAGTTCGCCATGTTGCTCTGCCGCCGCAGTCACCACATCCCGCAGCATCTGCTGCAGGAGTGCTGGATCGTCAGGCAACCTGTCGAGGTCGATTTGCACAGCAGGAATGATGATCGACGCCGTCGCGTCGGCGCCAGCATTTCTCGCCGTCATCAGTGCCATTTTTTCTACCCCGCCAACTCGGGTCGACGGCGCGGCGCCGGCGCACGCCACTCACACCCGTCGAGCAACGCCACCAATTGTGCCGGGGACAGCGAGATCCGGCCGGTCGTCGTGGCGGAGGGCCAGTGGAATTGGCCTTGCTCGAGCCGCTTCGTGAGCATGCAAAGACCGATCACCGTCATGCCAGATCAGTTTGATCAGTCCGGCGCGTCGGCCGCGGAAGGCATACAAAGCGCCATCGAAAGGGTTCTCCGCCAAGGTCTGTTGCACCAACATCGCCAAGCCAACTGCACCTTTGCGCATGTCGGTGATCCCGCAAGCCAAATAGACGCGGGCACTCGGCGACAGTGCGATCATCGACCGTCCAGTGCGTTGAGCACGCGACGCAAGGCCCGACCATCGACCTCTGCATCAACGCGCACCGACACGCCGCCAGGCAGCACGATTTCGATTAGTCCCTCCGGGCGTCGACAATGGCGTGCCGGCGACGGCGCGGGAACAATCGACGCCACAGGTTCGGCGCGGTCCGGCTGCTGCGCGGTGCCAGCTCCACCCGGGCAAAACTCGGCGGGGATCCGCTCGACGACACTGATCTGGTCACCCAGAATTTGCTGCCGCCAAGTATAAAGCAATCCACTGCTGATCGCGTGCTTGCGGGCGACCTCTGTCGGCGTCAACTCCTGCCCAGGCTCTCCGCCACGATCTCGCGCTTCTGCTCCAGCGTCCAAGATCGTCGCCGCTCGCCACGCGTGATGATCTCCACACGACCCCGCCGTGCACCCTTACGACCTATCGTACGAGCGCCCTCAGCTTCGGTGCTCCAGGACACATCGGGCGACATCGCATCCATCACCGCCTTCGATCACAGCATCGCCGCGAGCCGCAATACGTCGCCGCCGCACGCTTACCATACGGACGATGCAGGCAAGCGTGCGATCTTGGCGAGGATGGATGCTGCGGAAGCGGTCCAGACGAACGGCCTTGGTTCAGCGTTTCGCTCGGCGAGGTAGTGCTTGATGGCGGTCTGTAGGTTGACGATTGAGTGGAAGCTGCCGCGTCGGATGCGTTGGCGGGTGAGAGCGGAGAAGAAGGTTTCCACCGCATTGAGCCAGGAACCGGATGTTGGGGTGAAGTGGAACGTCCAGCGTGGATGGCGCGCCAGCCAACCCTTCACCTTGGGATGCTTGTGCGTGGCATAATTGTCGACAATGGCGTGGATTACCTTGCCGGCGGGCACGTCGCGCTCGACGGTGTTGAGGAAGCGGATGAACTCCTCGTGCCGATGTCGCTGCATGCAGCGACCGATGACGCTGCCCTCCAGCACGTTGAGCGCGGCAAACAGCGTCGTCGTGCCATGGCGCTTATAGTCATGTGTCATCGTGCCGCAGCGGCCGGGCTTCAGGGGCAGCCCCGGTTGCGTGCGGTCGAGTGCCTGGATCTGGCTCTTTTCATCGATCGACAGCACCGCCGCGTGGGCAGGCGGGTCGAGATAGAGGCCGACGATATCGGCCAACTTCTCCGCGAACCGCGGATCGCGCGAGCGCTTGAAACTGCGCACCCGGTGCGGCTGCAACCGATGCGCCTGCCATATACGCTGTACTGATCGCAGCGAGATGGCGGCAGTCTTGGCCATCGACCGGCCTGTCCAGTGCGTGGCTCCGTGCGGCGGTTCACCGCAGGTCAGCGCCACCACGCGCGCCACTGTCTCGGCCGCGATCGGCGGCTTGCCGGGCTTGCGCGTCTTGTCGCGCAGCAGGCCTTCAGCACCTTCCTCGGCAAAGCGCTGCTGCCAGCGCCACACCATGGGGCGACTGACATCGAGCTCGGTCGCTACCTGCTGCACTGGCCGGCCATTCGTAGAAGCACGAACCACCCGGGCGCGTTCGATATATTTGCCCGGCTGGTTGCGATCCAACGCGATCGCCTCAAGCCGATGCCTCGCCAACGCATTCAACAACACGCATACTGTCTGTGCCATGCCCACAAATTCGCACGTTGCATCCACGTTGTGAATCACCAGAATGCATCAGAGCACTAGAACATATCAACTCCTCCGACCCAGTCTGCAACACTGTTACACGCTCCAATTACGAAAAGACGTATTGTATTTTTGGCAGCTCCTGCAACTCAACAGGTAAGTCCGACGTCCCTCGAGCTGCACGTGGGCGGTCGAGGGACTTTTTCTCAATCATGTTCTTGATCCTGCGGCGCGATCGCGTCCGCGGGGCCGGTTGCTGCGGCGTTCGGGTACGCGTAGAGGCGCCAGACCCGTGCAGCCATGAACGCGGTCGCTATTACGAGCGCAATCTCAGCCCAACTGGCTGCTGGCGGATAGATATAGGGAAGCTTGCCCATCAAGTCCTTTCCCGCCTCAAGGGCGTGGTCGGGGAGGATGGGTCTTGTCTCCCACCCCCTTGTTTCGAGTAGGAGGTATTGCGCGCGCCCCCAGAACGTCCACGCTTTGGCAGATTCGTCCGGCACGAAGTCGAAGTATCGGAGCATGGTTACGACAGCGGTCGCCGGGGGTAGAAAAACGTACCAAATCGACCGCCACGCAATGTCGGCCTTTCGCAAAGGAGTGCTTGAGCCGCCAGGGCATCCAATCGCGAGGCGATCACCGTCCGATAGCGCTTCAGGAGATTGCGCGCCGAGATCTATGATCTGCGCCCGGACAGCGTCACGCCGCTCCAGGAGCGATAGGAAGAAGAGCATGGTCAGGAAGCCAACAACCGGACCGTAAACGATGGCGTAGCCCACGTTGAACCCAGCCAACGTAAGCCCGGTGCCAGAACCCGGATCCATTTGGAGACCTGGGGCTCGTACCCATACGGCGAGGAAAAGGTTCACAAACCCGAGAACGAGACCGGCGGTCTCGAATCGCGTCGTGAGGTCGTCGAAACGCTTCAGGTCGCGCTCACAAGCCTTCGTCGCATCCGCAGGCATAAGTCTCCTCCATGTGCCATGCACAAATTGAGATGCAACGACGAATCCTTCCAGTAGACGCAAGTCTGCTTCGTCCCGCCGCCCTCCTGCAAGCGGCCGGTCTGCTCTTCGGCCAAGTTCCGTCATTGCAGCGCCGAACTCGAATATCCGCTGATGCCGCGACAACGACATCGGGTATGGCTCACTGCCCGAGCACTTCGCCGAGGCTCGATGCGGCGGTGGCAGGCGACAGCGCACGTGCGGCAGCGAGTTTGGACGCAGGCTCGAGGATGCGACTGACGATGAGGGCGAGGACAAGGTCTCGGCGGCGATCGCTGCTGGAGCCGAGAATAGGCTCGAGCCCGATGTTGCGGGCGATGCCGAGCGCGGCGGCGACATGACCGTGTGGCAGGCTGCGGATGACGGTGAAGGCATCACGCTCGGCGGCAATGACCGTGCCACCTTTCAACACACCACGCAGACCCTCGATGTGGGCTGTGGGCCAGTCGGAAAGATTGCACAGTGTGCGCTTACGCACCTTGCCGCCTTCGCGGTAGCTCTCGCGCAGCAGGATCGCGGGCGGCGAGTTCCGATTCCGAACAGCTTCAATGTACATGCCGCACCATGCGCACATCCAGCCAAAGCGTACAAGTCTCAAATATGGAATTACATGGCTACAACCTGGATGGGATCAGCCAACATCGCAAATCCTTTCAACAACTTCACCACAAAAGCGGCGGGAAGCTCGGGCTAAGCTCTTGCGTAGCCAGACAGGCGAAGCGCCGCGCGTCGCAGTTCGTGCAGCAGGGGATGGTCCGTCAGCCACAGACCGCCGATCCAACCGACGGCTCCGAGACCGATCGCAGCGAGAGTCGCGCCAATGGAAAGGTTGGCGCGCGAGCCGCAGGCGATAACCATCGTCAGCGGACCGATAGCAAACATGCCCGACGTGACAGCGCTCTTCCTCATGGCGGTGGCAAGCTCTCGCCAAAGGAAGGGCACATGCACACGCACCAGCACAACGGACACGGCCACGTTGAACGGAACCACGAAAAGCGTCCCAAGTGCGATAGCGTGAAGTCCGTAACGCCCCACGAAGGTCAAAACGGACAGGGAAATCACCACTTGGACAATCGCCAGCAGGGCCGTGTGCCGTACGGCCCCCACCGCGACAAGGATCGGATAGTTGAGCGTCGTGGCGAAGTCGAACAAAAGGGCAGCGGCCATAATTTGCATCAAGGGTATCACTTCGCTCCACTGCGGACCGAGCACGATCAAGATGATCGGCTCGGATAGTAGAATCAGGAGCAGCAACGCCGGCCACTGTACCACGGAGATATACTCGATGGCGTCGAGGTAGGTGCGTTTGAGGTCATATCCTTGACGTGCATGATCAGAAAACATCGGCAGCGCCACCGCACCTATCCCAGCAAGTACAACCCGTTCGGGAAAATGCGACAGTAGCACTGCTCGCTGGAGCAGGCCCACTGCACGCGGGCTGAGAATTCTGCCGAAAATCAAGTAGGCGAACAACTCCGATGCCCGATAAATGACCCCGGTGATGCTGCCATAAATGCCAAACGCCGGTCCTCCACGCCAGTGGCTGAGTGAGGGTCTGAAGATGCGGATGTCCCGCCAGAAATAGAACGTCAGAGTCGCGGCTGCCGCGGAGGAAGCGACGCTGGCCCAGGCAAGGCTCATGTAGCTGAATCCGGTCAGGATAAGTGCCACCGTGACGGCGGCGTTCACGAACGCGGTCGATACATCGATGATCGAAATCTTCTGAAAGGCCAGTTCTCGGCTCATGAGCGCGTATACTGGATAGATGAATGGTCCCACTGCATAGCTGCAAGTCATCACCTGGATATACCGGGCGAGATTCGGCGTACGGTAGAAGTGTGCGAGTGGCACCGCTGCCATTGCCAGCAACGCCGCAATCACGATTGTTGCAATGAAGGTGATGGTGAAGACCGTGCAAGTCTTCTCCAGCGTCAGCTCCGCCTGTTGTACGATGTAGGTTGCCGAGCCGAGTTCGCGCAAGGCTTCGGCGACAAAGAAGACAGAGCTTCCGACCACCGAAATGCCGAATTCCGCCGGAGTCAGCAGACGAGCGACAATCGCAGTGGCAGCGAGATTTGTCGCCATGATGATATACCGTCCTGCTGAGGCGAACAGCAGAGCGCGCCTGATACCGCCAATCATCATGACCTTAGCGGCGGTGCCGCCCGGGGGCGCCGCGCCCGGCAGCGAGCGGGGTCGGCAGCCCCTTATTTAGTTGCCAAGCTCTGCCCTGTCCGCGCAGGCCTGCGGCAGCGCGTGCCGCAGTCGAACCTTCAGCCTGAGGATCAGTCGATGGAACAGCATCTGAACCTGGAAACGCGGTCTGCTCGACCCATTCCAGCGTGAGGTCGAACAGTTGCATTCGATCGGTCTCAGACGAGAATATATGGTCGGCTGTCGGAATATGTCTAAGTCTTAATCGCCCGCCAAACGGAACGTTGGGGAATGCATCCAAAAGCTGCTTGGAATAATTGTGCTGATACGGGCGGCTCGGCCGACCCACCCAAACTCCGGACGCAAACACTGCCAGGATCTGGACGCCACGTTCCACTGCAGTCCGATACGCCGCTTCGAGATAGCCGTGTACGTCACGGCGCGGCGCGTTCCGTGGTCTGGCCCACGCCTCCGATGCCAATGCGCGCGCGTGTTGCGAGTTCAGCCTTCGCCAGAGCACGCTCGGGCGGGCCGCGTGCAGTAAATTCCGAGCGACGAAGACGGCGTAATACTTCCACGTCGTCGGCACCGATGGATCGATCAGCACCAAGCCTACGACGCGGGGATCGGATTGCCCGTAGGCCACTGCGTAGTCTGCCCCCGAGCACAATCCCAGCAGAATAAAGCGACGCCCGGCGTGAGCGGTCTCCAGTCCATCAATAGCCTCGCGGATATCCGCCAGACCCGCCTCCAGCGGAGGCAGTCCATCAGTTCTCGTATCGCTGTCGCCAAGGCCGGACAGATCGAATCGCAGCACTATATATCCCATTTCCGCGAGCAGACGCGAAAGAGTCACAAACATCCGACTATGGCCGACGCGGTGGATGATGCCGGTGTTCAGGATAACGAAAATCGGACGATCACCAGACACGATTGATGCCGGCTTGGTAACGATTCCTAAAAGCGATCTACGCGGACCTAGCAATGTTGCGCGTTCGATGAAATCCGGTTTCATTGCAGCCACTCGACAATACGTTCGAGCATTTTCACCGGAATGGTGCCCGCGTTGACATGACCCAACGGCCACGCCACCCAGCCGGGCCTGGTGGCGACATATTCGAGTGGCAGCGGCACGCCGGCGCGGCCATCGAGCGTCTGCTGCAGTGCCGCGTGCGAGCGTAGCCGAAGCGATGCCATGATCATCGAGCGCTCAGGCAAAGCCGGCACAAGGGAAGCCAGGTTCAGGGCAGCAAATTCGCGCGACATGTGCGAGGTGAGCGGAAACCCGGCAACCTCATGGCCACCTCCGGCCTCGGCCGGTCGCGATATCGGCGGAGCGGACCGGACCTCTTGCGGTCCGCGGACCACGCCCAGTTCGGCCAGATACTCCGGGCCGGATACCACTGGGTCCCACAGCAGAAGCTCGTCGACGTCGCTCTGCGGATCGGCTGCCACCGCGGCCGCCAACGTTGCCCCGAGCCGCAAGCCGACCAGCGTGACCCGTTGCAGATCGGTGATGTGACGCAACTCGTCCACCGCCGTTTCGATGTCGGCTTTCCACCCCTGCACGTCCGCGTCATTCATGTCGCCAGCCGAATCACCCGTGCCGTAGTAGTCGAAACGAAGGATGTGAAAGCCAGCAATCGTCAGCAGCAGCGCAAGCTGGCGCAACGATCGGTAAGCATGAATGTATTCGTTGCCCCATGGGTTACACAGTACCGCCGCATGAGCGGACGAAGTCCGCGCCGGTTCATAAATGCCGAACAGACGGCGTTGGCGCACGCCAAAGTAGAAGGGTGTCATCGCTCTTCCGCCCGGGTTCTTTGATCGCGTCGCAAACCTGCGGCAACCTCACGCAGGCTCTGAAAGAACAATGCCCGTGGTTGCATGTCGCATCCGGTCTGCTCCCGGATGGCAGCGACCATACGCAAGGACAGCAGTGAATTTCCGCCCAATTCAAAGAAGTTATCGGCGGCGCCGACCCGATCGACCCTAAGGAGATCCTGCCAGATCCCGGCAAGCAGTTCCTCCGTGCCGGGCGCAGGCCGCTCATAGCTGCCGGTCGCGCGCATGGCGCGTTTGAACGGATCCGGCAATGACCGCAGATCCACCTTGCCATTCGGTGTCAGCGGAATCCGTTCCATCGCAACAAACACGGACGGAACCATATAGTCCGGTAAGCGATGCCGAAGATAGCGTCTTGCCTCGCTTGCGGTGAGATCCGCTCCCTGCTCGTAAAGAACATAGGCGATCAATCGCAGATCATTACTGCCGCTATCGCGGGCAGTTACGATCGACTGGCGCACAGCAGGATGCGTGGACAGCGCCATTTCGATTTCTTCCAGCTCAATTCGCAGACCGCGAATCTTCACCTGGCGATCGAGCCGGCCCATGTGATACAATCGTCCGTCGGCGCCCCATCTGCCAAGATCGCCGGTACGGTACATCCGTGCGTCGGGCTCTACCGAGTAAGGATCGGTCACAAACCGCGCTGCCGTCAGCTCAGGGCGCCGGTGATAGCCCGTCGCGACACCGGCTCCACCGATCCAGATCTCGCCCGGCAGTCCCAGTGCCATCGGCGTCAGGTTTTTGTCGAGCACATATAGCTTTGTATTGGCGATCGGTCGTCCGATACTGATCGCTTCGACGCCACGCTCCACGCGCCCCAAAGTAGACCATACAGTGGTCTCCGTGGGCCCGTACAGATTCCATAGTTCTGTCGTGCAGTTCAGCACGTCGTCAGCCAGATCGCGCGGCAGTTGTTCGCCACCGCACAGTGCTCTAAAGCCAGGGCAACCGTGCCATCCTGTCGCCACCAACAACCGCCAGGTTACCGGCGTGGCCTGCAAGACCGTCGCTCCGCTGCGCGAAAGCAGCTCCCCCAGTGCGGGCCCGTCCGTAGCCGTCTTGGATGCCACCAGCTCTATTCGCGCGCCCACCAACAACGGCAGATAGAGCTCGAGTGCGGCGATATCGAACGAGATTGTCGTCACCGCCGCAAGAACATCCTCCGAGGTGAGACCGGGTTCCCGTTCCATGCTGCACAGGAAGTTCGCCAGGGCGCGGTGCGACACGGCAACGCCATTGGGCATTCCTGTCGAGCCTGACGTGTAGATGACATAGGCGATGTCATCCGGTAGTGCGACAGGCTCTGGGTTCGACGCATCCATTACATCGATGGCAGCGGAGTCGACGTCGAGAGCGACGACCCGCAAACCGTCGGCCACCGTGAAACCAGCCGAGACTTCGCCAGCGGTGATCAGCACTGTCATAGTGCTGTCTGTCACCATGAATTCCAGTCGCTCCGCTGGAAAATTCGGATCAAGCGGCACGTAAGTACCGCCTGCCTTCTGAACCGCCAGTAGCGCAATGACCATCTCGATCGATCGGTCCAGGCAGATACCGACATGAACGCCTCTGCCAACGGCAAGCGAACGCAGATGGTTTGCCAGCTGGTTGGCGCGCCGATTGACTTCATCGTAGGTGATGCGTGTGCCCTGGAATCCGACTGCATGCCTTGCGGCGCTAATGGCAGCCTGTTGTTCGAACCTGACCACGAAGGTAGCCGGGTCCAGGGCGACCGAGGTCGCATTGAAAGTCTCGATCACCTGCCGGCGTTCGGGCGCGGTCAGCAGCGGAATCCTGCTGATGTTGCAGTGGCGATCATCCACAGCCACCCGCAGCACTGCCTGCAGATGCCAAGCGATGCGACCAACTGTGCTGGCGTCGTAAAGATCCGAGCGATATTCCAACGTACCCTCAATCTGGCCCTGGACCTCTCGGGCAAACCAAGTGACGTCGTGGATGGCACCGCCGCCGTGAACAGGCGGACCCGGCTCGTCCGAGGCATTGTGCATAACGACCGCGACCTGAAATAGCGGCGAGTGGTCCCAAGAACGTACCGGGTTCAGACGCTCAACCAATGTCTCGAAAGGCACCTGACGGTGATCAAACGCATCAAGCACGGCATCGCGGGCCCGCGCCAAAACATCGGCGAAGGTCGGGTCGCCATCGAGATCGAGCCGCAGGACCAGCAGATTGACAAATGGCCCCAGCATCGTTTCGAATTCTGGCCGTTCACGCAGGCCCATCGGACTTCCGAGTACAATATCCGTCAGGCCCGTATAGGCACGAAGAACCACAGCACAGGCCGCGAGCAGTCCCATGTAGACGGTTGCTCCTTCCTCGGAGACCATCTTGCGAACGTCGGCCGTGAACTCGGCGTCCCAACAGAATGAGTGCGCATTACCGCCGCCACTGTTCGACGTAATGCTATCGCCGGGGAAGGAGCAAACAGGCGGAATGCCGGCCAGGTAGCTTTCCCACCACTGCAACTCGGCTGCAATCGCCTTTGCGTCCTGGGTGCGACGCTGCCAGTTCGCATAGTCGACATACTGCAACGGCATTGGCCCGTCCGGCGCAATTCCGGAACAGGTCGTCGCCAGTTCGCGCCGCAATAGCGAGAGCGACCAGTCATCGAAGGCAATGTGGTGCGCCGAAGCAAGTGTCGCTACTCGGTCAGCAGCAAGCTGATAGACAATCCAACGTAATGGTGGCTCAACCTGCAGGTCGAACGTTGTGTGAGCTTCGATCGCCAGATCGTCCTGGATGATACGCCACTGCTCCGCTTCGCACAGTTCGCGCAGATCCCTCTGCACTATGGCTACCTTGTCTACGGGCAACAAATGCACGCGGGGCGTGCCACGCTCGTCGCGAAACGCCGAACGCAGAATTTCGTGGCGGCAACTGAGATCGCGGATCGCGTGCACAACATGGGCCGCATCGATGGGCGTATCGATCTGCCAGACTGTTGCCATGTTATAGTCGACGTTGCCTGGATCGAGGCGATAAATCACCCACAGCCGCTGCTGGAACAGCGACAGCGGCAACACGCCGTCACGCGGAATCGAGACCAGGTCAGACCCATCTGGCGACAATCCGCTGCGCAGCAGATCGAGCAGCTCCTCTTTCCGGCCGGCGATCTCCTCCTTCATGTCGTCCGTCAGCTTGCCTCGCGCGGCACTGATGCGCAGCCGCCCGCCGACGGCGGCCAGATTGACGCCCAGCGATCGCAGACGTGTCAGGAGCAGACCAGCGGTCAAATAAGAATTTCCTCCCGATCGTCTGCCACCGAAACGGCAGCGCCGGAGGCCGCGCCAATTCGCTCCGCTAAGAGTCGGATGGTGGGCGCCTCAAAAATAGCCCGCAAACCCAGCGACACACCCAGCGACGCGCGTACCCGTGCCAGCACCCTGGTGGCCAGTAGCGAATGCCCGCCGAGATCGAAAAAGTCATCGTGGACGCCAATGTTGCCGATTCCGATCAACTCCGTCCAGATTCCCGCGAGACTGCTTTCGATATCGTTGGCGGGCGGCTCGAACTGGCTCGCGAGCTGCGGCCGCGCCTGTGCATCCGACACCGCCTGATGCAACCCACCCGTCACGGTTGGCCGATCATGCACAGTGTCTGATCCACCGCTGCGCCCGCGCGCTGCCGAGGTTGCCTGGTTCAGATCGAACGCCGTCGCAACTACGCGCGTCTGGCCAGACGCGAGAATGCCGGCGAACAACTCGATGCCCTCATCCGGCGCAATGCACGTCCGGAGCCATGCGTCGCGCGCTGAGCGCTGCGACGGCGGAACGACGATGTCCGCCGCCATGCCGACATCCCGCCATGCGCCCCAATTGATCGCCAGCACTTGCCGCCACGCCGTGGGTCTGTCTGCGCTCTCGACGAACGTGTCCAGTACCGCATTCGCCGACGCGTACGCGGAACCGCCGGCGGAACCCGCCACCGAGCTGATCGAGCTCATAAGCGCAACGAAATCAAGCGGCAACCCGCCGAGCAGACGGACCAGCACGGCAAGGCCATCCATCTTCGGTGATATGACCGAATGCAGCTCCTCGGCATCCTGGCGAAATGCTATCACGCCATTACCGGAAACACCGGCTGCGTGAATCACACCATCAAGCGGACCCCAGCGCGAACGTGCCAAATCGATCGCGCTCTCCATGGCCGAGGTATCTGCCACATCCGCGGCAGCTGTGATTACTTCGCCGCCCGCCGCCTCTATATCCCTGATCGACCGGATGATCCCGACACGCCAATCATTGTCTTCCGGCTCCCGCAGCAGCGCGTCCCACTCATGCCGATGCGGCAACGCTCGCCGAGCGGTAAGCAGCAGCCGCGCCGAGACCTGCCTGGCGAGCCAGCCTGCAAGCTGCAACCCGATGCCGCCAAGTCCGCCGGTTATCAAATATGATCCTGCACGCTTGAGCGGCAGCGACGCTGCGGCATACCCACTCGTATCAATGGGTTCGTATCGACGCACCCAGCGGAGTCCTCGCCGATATGCGACAGCTGACTCCGCATCGGCGGCGGCAGCCTCGCTGACCAGCGCACGAGCCGACAACTCGATCGCCATCATTCCGTCTGCCGTATCAAGGTCAACAGTCCGTACCTGCAGCCCCGGCACCTCGGTCGGCAGAACAATAGCCGGGCCACGCAGCAGAGCAGCAACATAACCGCGCGCAGGTTCGTCGATCACGCTCTGACCACCTGCGGTGGCCGCGACGATGCGAACAGGTGATTCCCCTCCCCATTCCGTCAGTCCGGAGGCGAGCGTTATCAGAGCGGAGTACCCGACGCCTTGCGACGCAGGAGCCGCCGGTGTCGTCCTGGCCAACGCTCCACAGCAGGATTGCGCCGGCTATAGGACCGCGCGTCCGGGCGATCTCGCGAATTACCGCTTCGACGTCATCCAGGGCTCGGGGGTCCACAGAGATCTGCTCCACGTCGCCAGGCAGCCGGGCACCCACCGGCATCAGAACAATCGGCTGCGCGCCGGCGATGCTCAGCTGCTGGACGACTGCGGACGTCAGGGCCCCCGAATCACCGAGAACCAGCCACGGACCCGGCGCCACAGCAACGGTCGCCGGAAGCGAAGCGTGCCGTGTCCAGGTCGGTATCGACGTATGTATCGCTCTTGGAGTGCTGACGACGCCAACACCTGGCACGGCGGACGCAGCACTCGCCGGTGCGGGCTCCACGACATATCGCTGGCGCTCGAAAGGATAGGTCGGCAGCGGAATACGACGAGGGAGTCAGAGCCGTTCGCCAGGGCTAGCCACGACACAGGCACGCCCGACAGCCAGAGGCGGCCAACTGCCTCCAACATGGCCTTTAGAATCGCGATCGGCCCGACGTGGATGCGACAGCGATGCCGTGACATGCTTTGCGCGCTCGCCGCCAAGATTGGCGCGCGCAAGAGTGCTCAGCGCATTACCCGGACCAACCTCGAGGAAGAACAGTCCGTGATCCTCGGCCAGCGTTCGAATTGCCGCTTCGAACTGCACCGGACGCCGCAGATGCGCAGCGTAGTAGTGCAGGCGACGTCGCTTGCTCCGCCGTGATCCATGTCCCCGTCACGTTCGAGACGTACGGTATCGACGGTGGCGACAGCTCGATGCTCGAAAGCAGCGATGTGAATGGTGCTACCGCACCTTCCATCATCGCTGAATGGAACGCATGCGACGTATGCAGGGCATTGCACTCGATGCCGGCCGCCGCAAGTTGCCTCAATACATCAGCCACGTTCTCGGATGGACCCGAAACAGTGCACAGCGACGGCGCATTTATCGCGGCGATCTCGACGCCGGAATTCAGCCTGGGCTGAAGTTCGGCCGCCGCCAAATGGACAACAGCCATGGCGCCGGTAGGCAGTTCCTGAAGCAGTCGCCCGCGAGTTGCCACGACCTTGATCGCGTCCTCCAGCGACAGAACACCGGCCAGATGCGCAGCCACGTACTCACCAATGCTGTGGCCGACCATCGCTTTGGGGGAAACGCCCCAATGCATCCACAGTTGCGCAAGTGCGTATTCGATGCAGAACAATGCCGGCTGGGTGAAAGCGGTCCGACCGAGCGATCCTCGGCCATCATCGCTGAACATCAGATCCCGAATATCCAAACCGAGATGCGGTGCCAACAGCGCCGCGCAGCGATCGATCGCCGCGCGATAGAAAGCTTCCGAGCGATACAGCCCCGCTCCCATCCCAGGGTGCTGACTGCCCTGACCACTGAACAGGAAGGCGACTTGCCGGGTACCGCCCTCATGGACGGCGGTCCAGCCGGGCGCCCGCTGGGACTGGCGCAGCATTTGTACTGCCTGTTCGCGATCCTGTGCCACAACGGCTCGCCGGTGCGCGAAGCTTCGGCGCCCGACTTGCAGCGTCCATGCTGCATCCGCAAACGCCAGGTCAGGCTGCGCCTCAAGACTGGCAGCGAGATTGGCGGTAGCCTGCTCAAGCGCCGAAGCTGTCTTGGCCGACAGCACCAGCAGATGGTCATCCCGCATCGGCGTCGTTGGCGTGATCGGAGGAGCTTCCTCGAGCACCACATGGGCATTCGTTCCGCCGATGCCGAATGAACTGACGCCGGCGCGACGTGGCGTGGCACCCTGTGCCCAGGCCCTGCCCTCAGCGCTGGCGCAGAACGGGCTGCGTGCCAGATCAAGCTGCGGATTGGGGGACTGAAAGTTCGCCAAGGGCGGAATTTCGCCGTGGCTGAGCGCCATCACTGTCTTGATAAAGCCTGCCACGCCCGCGGCTGCGTCGAGATGGCCTAGATTGGCCTTAAGCGATCCCAGATGGCAAAAGCCGACATCCGAGGTCGACGCGCGAAACACCTGCGTCAGTGCTGCCACTTCGATCGGATCGCCAAGTGGTGTCGCGGTGCCATGCGCTTCGACATAGCCTGATGCTGCGCGGATCGACCCCAGCCAGCGCCTGGGCCATGGCGATCACTTCGACCTGCCCTTCCACGCTGGGTGCAGTATAGCCGGCCTTGCCGGCGCCATCGTTGTTGACCGCAGCCCCGCGAATCACGGCATGAATCGTGTCACGGTCAGCCAGCGCGTCCGCCAGACGCTTCAACACAACAATGCCGGCGCCGGCCCCGGCTCGCGTCCCGGCAGCACCCGCATCGAACGGGCGGCAGCGGCCGTCAGGCGAAAATATCATCCCTTCCTGGTACAGATAGCCAGATCGCTGCGGAAAGCCGATCGATACGCCTCCGGCCAGAGCGATGTCACACTCGCCCATCTGCAAGGCGCGACACGCGACTTCCACCGCGACCAGTGAGGTCGAGCACGCGGTCTGTATCGTCATGCTGGGGCCATGTAGATCGAGCTTGTATGACACCCGCGTGCAGAGAAAATCCTTGTCGTTGCCGAGCATGAGCTGATAGCCGCCCACAGCCTCGATCAAAGCCGGATCGCGGAGAATATGTGCGAGCAGGTAGGTGTTCATGCTCGCACCCGCATAGACCCCGATCGACTTCTCGCGATCATCGGGTGACAGTCCGGCGTGTTCCAGCGCCTCCCAGGCGCACTCCAGAAAGATGCGGTGCTGCGGGTCGATGATCTGTGCCTCGCGCGGAGCAAGGCCGAAGAAACCCGCATCGAACAGTTCAGCACCCTCGAGCACAGTGCCGCGCCGGACGAATTGCGGATTGCTCCGAACCGCCGGGATTACGCCGGCCGCATCCAGATCAGCGTCGCTGAATGTCTCCAGCACGTCTGTTCCGGAGCGGACGTTGTTCCAGAAATCATCAAGGTCCCTGGCGCCTGGAAACCGGCCCGCAAGACCAACGACAGCGACGGCGTGCGACGGGAACTTATCCGCAAATGAAGGTTCAGCCATGGACCTGCCTCTCAGCCCGAGCCTGCGCGCGCTGCACCGCTGCACTGCCCGAGCGCCACAAAGACGACAGCCGATCCGCCTGCGCGGCGACTGTCGTACGTTGAAATAGCTCGACTAACGGAAGTTCCTGATCGAATTCGCGCTTCAATCCTGCATGCAAACGCACAAGCAACAGTGAATGCCCACCCAGATCGAAGAAATTGTCGTGCAGCCCGACCCGTTCGCACCGCAGTACTTCGCGCCACAACTCGGCGACACGGCGCTGCTCTGGTGTCATAAGTGCATCAAGCGGCGCATTCCGTTGGATGCCGGTTGCCCGCGGCGGCGGCAGCGCCTTGCGATCAAGCTTTCCGTTCGGGGTCAGCGGCACGACTGGAATTACCGCGAACAGGTCAGGAACCATGTACTCAGGCAACATCGAGCGCAATGTCGCGCGCGCCGCGTCGATATCGAACGATGCCTTCTGCGACAGCATGACGTAGCCCACCAACCGCTCATCGCCGGGAGCGATCTCACGCACCGTCGCCACGCATTGCTTCACGCCGGCGACGCCGGCAAGAACAGCTTCGATCTCCCCCAACTCGATACGGTGCCCGCGCAGTTTCACCTGCGCATCGCGACGACCGAGGAATTCAAGCTGGCCGTCACCGCGGAAGCGCGCCATGTCACCGGTGTGATAGACGCGTTCGGGTGTGCCGTCGGCCAACGTTACTGTGACGAACTTCTCCTGCGTCAGTTCGGGCCGATTGAGATATCCGCGAGCGACTCCTTCGCCGCCAATGCAGAGTTCGCCAACCACGCCGATCGGCGCAGTATGGCCTGACGCATCCAGCACATAAACGCGGGTATTTCCGATCGGACGGCCGATCAAGGCCGGTCCTTGCACATCGAACACCCGGTTCACGGTGGACCATATCGTTGTTTCGGTCGGCCCGTACATATTCCAGAGTTCGCCGACACGCTCGATCAGGGCAGCGGCGAGGTGGCGCGGAAGAGCCTCGCCACCGCACAACGCCTTCAGCATCGGACTGCCTGTCCAGCCTGTCTCCAGCAACAGATTCCAAGTGGCCGGCGTGGCCTGCAAGACAGTTACTGAATTGTCCTCCATCAGGCGGATCAGGCTGTCGCCACTCAGCACGTCGGTCCGCGAAGCAACGATGACATGGGCACCCACGCTCAACGGCAGCCAGTATTCGAGTTCGGCGATATCGAACGCCAGCGTCGTCACCGCGAGCATGACGTCGCTGGCCACCAGGCCTGGCTCACGCCGCATCGACGTGAGGAAATTGACCACGTTCCGGTGCTCGACCTGCACGCCCTTGGGCCGCCCGGTCGAGCCAGAGGTGTAGATGACATACGCCAGATCAGCCGGTCGCACGTTGACACGCGGCCCCACGTCGCAGTGAGCCGGTGCCGCGTCGCCCAGTTCGTCGAGCAACAGCACTGTGGCCTTCGCCTCGTCGAACATCGGAGCAAGGTGGCTTACCGTAATGACGCAAGCCACATTTGCGTCCTCAAGTATGTATCGCAGACGCTCTTCCGGGTGCGTCGGATCGAGCGGTACGTATGCCGCGCCCGCCTTCAGGACCGCAGCCATCGCTACAGCAACCTGCAGGTTACGATCCAGGCAGATGGCCACCAGCCCGCCCGTGCCAATGCCCCGATCGACCAACCGATGCGCCAGTTGATTGCCCAGCCGGTCGAGCTCGCGGTAACTGAGCGTGACGTCGCCCGCCGTAATTGCCGGCGCATCAGGTGTGACGCGTGCGCTGGCCTCCAGCAGATGATGTACGCAGCGCGTACGGTCGTGTGGCATTTCTGTGGCGTTCCAGCGATCGAGCAGTCGTTGGTCCGGCCGCGACAGAAGCAGCGGAACGTCCTTGATCCGGCGCGACGAATCAGTCGCAACGTTCTCCAGCAGATGCACGAATTGTTCGTGCAGTCGAAGGATTGTCCGTTCTTCGTACAGATCCAGATCTGTACTCATACACAACCGCGAATTTCCCGCCCCCTTCGCCGATGGTGACCGGGATGATATCGATTGTCAGATCGAAGCGAGATTCCCCTGAGTTGAGTTCGAGCGGTGTTGCGTCAACACCTGCCGGCGCCATAAGTCGCACTGGGTATGAGGCGAAAGCGAACAGTACTTGAAAGATCGGCGCGTGACGGGTGTTGCGCTCTGGATTGATCGCCTGGACCAGCGTGTCGAAGGGCAGTTCACGGTGGTCGAAGGCGTTCAATACCGTCTGCTTGATCTGCTCAAGAAACTCAGCGAGCGTCAGGTCATCGTTCAGCTTGCTGCGTAGCACGAGATTGTTAACAAGACATCCGATAACACCTTCAAGAGCGGGAAGATCACGGTTGGCGACCGGCGTCCCGACGACAATGTCGTCCTGGCCGGAATATATGTGCAGAACGATTTGCCATGCGGCCAGCAATGTCATGAACAGCGTAACGTCATGCTTTCGGTTCACGCTTTCCAGCGACGTGACCAGGTCCCTATCGAGGGAACGCCGCAGGCGACCACCGCGGAACGATGGTACAGCGGGTCGCGGATGATCCGTCGGCAGCTCCAGCACTGCTGGGATACCGTTGAGCTGCTGCTTCCAGTAGGTGAGATGTTCGAGAAAGCGGCTCGAAGTGTTCTGACTGCGCTCCCAGGCTGCGTAATCGACATAGCTGATCGGCAGAGACGCCAGCTTGTCGGGCCGACCTTCAGCGCGCGCGTCATACAATTCGCAGATTTCGCTCAAGGCGGTTATCAGCGACCAGCCGTCCGATATCACATGGTGCATGCTGGCAACCAGCATGTGTTCATCGGCTGCCAGGCGAACGATCAGGAATGCTGCCAACGGACCACTGGCCATGTTGAATGGCCTGCGCAGCAGTGTCTGGGCAAGCGCGATCGCATCCGCCTCGCGTGCTTCGGGGGGCAACTTTGAAAGATCTGCAACCTCGATCGCCGGGTCGGGCGCCTCGGCGATCTGGAGCCACGGTTCGCCGTCGCGGTTGCCGATGCGAGTCCGCAGCGATTCGTGCCGGGTAACAAGCTGTCTGATCGCCTCCACCAGAGCGCCTGCATCCAGCTCGCCATGATATCTGAGGCCGCCGCCAACATTGTAGTAGGAGCGACCAGGATCCATCTGATCCAGGAACCATAGCCGCTGTTGCGCAGACGATACCTGGAACGGCTCGTCGCGTGAGATCCGCCGAATTGGCCCCGCATCGCACTCAGGCGAAGCAACTTCTGATGCATGGAGTGCCGCGATGATATCGTCCCGTTGCGCGGTTATTGCCGCCCTGATCTCCGCATCGACAGCACCCTTGGGCGCGTTGACGCGCAGCCTGTCACCATCGAGAAAGATCTGGATATCGCGCTTGCGCAGCAGCTGGAGAAAAGCAACCACATCACTGCCGCGCGCCGCAGCGGCGTCGATCGGTTCGCGCATTATTCCCAGCAACAGACCTGGATCCGCTGTGCACGCATCAACGATGGCCAGGTACTCGGTGACGAAGCGCCGTATCGTGGACTCCTGGAACAGATCCGATCGGTAATTGAATACGCCACGAACGCTGCCCGCTATCTCCACCAATTGCAGCGACAGCTCGAACTGCCCAGCTCCTTGCGCGATCGGGAACGGCGCGAGACGAAGGCCCCCAACCTCGATGGCATCGTCAGAACTGCCGCCGTACAACAACCCGAATCCCTTGAACTGCTCGAAACGCAAGTAGCTGAAGAATGTGTCGAATAAGGGGGAGCTGCTCGCGTTCCGCTCCGGCTGCAGACGCTGGACCAACAGTGCCAGTGGGAACTCCTGAGCCTCGATCGCCTCGAGCACCGTCGCAGTCATCTGGGCGACCAGGTCACGAAACGTCAACGTCGCCGCAAGGCGGCCTCGTACCGGTACCGAGTTAACGAAATCGCCGACAACCTGCATGAACTCCGGCTTGCTGCGCGCGAAGGTCGAGGTACCGACGATGATGTCCTCAGCCCCGGTGAGCCGCGACAGCAATAGCTGGAAGGCCGCCATCAGAACGACGAAAGGCGTCGTGCGCTCTTGACGCGCCAGACTCATGACCTGCTGCACGGTCCCAGCTTCCAGTCGCAGAGGCAGCGACGCACCTTGGAAGGTCTGAATTGGCGGCCTAGCCTGATCGGTCGGCAGCGTCACTCGTTCACGCGGGGGCGCGAGCTTCTCGCGCCAGTATGACCAGAGCCTGTCCCCCGCTTCGCCGCCCAGCATCTGATCCTGCCACAACGTATACTCGCCGTACTCATGGCCGGGCTGCGACAGATTGGCAGCGGGCCCACCGGCCATCTCCGCATACAGCTTCAGCAGCTCTTCGATGAGCATCATGATCGACCAGCCGTCGACGGAGATATGATGCACCGAAAGCAACAGCGCGTGGTCGTTCGGACCCCGCGTATAGACGGACGCGCGGATCAGCGGTCCATGCTCGAGATCGAATTGCCGGCGGGCGTCGGCTTCCAGCCGTTTGCGCAATTCGGCATCGGTCAGGCCAGCATCGACATGCGCGTCGACCACGGCTTCCATATGGCTGTCGACGCGTTGGCACGGTGCACCGTCGACGAACGCATAGGTAGTACGCAGGATCGCATGTCGATCTATCAGCGCCTGCAACGCGCGTCGGAGCGCGGCAACATCCAGCCCGGACGACACCAGGAGGGATAGTGAAACGTTATAGGCCGTGCTCTGCGGTGCCTGTTGATGCAGGAACCAAAGCGCCTGCTGGCTGTACGATAGCGGATAGATGCGTGCTTGAGTTCTGGACGAATGCCCCGGCGCCTCTCGTATCAGTGACGGCAGGTCAGCCGTCTCCGGCTCGTGCTCCGCAGACGGCTCGAGCAAGTCTGACAGAAGCGTCGCCAACGCTGCGACGGTCGGATAATTGAACAGCAGATTTGCCGGCAGCGATCCGTTGATCCCCTCCTCCAGCCGGCGCTTCAGCTCAAGGGCCATCAGCGAGTCCATGCCCATTTCGAACAGGTCTTGGGCCGGCAGGATGGCGCTCTCCTGTGCGCCAAGCACGGCTGCCACCGCGCCGCCAATGAAGTCCTCCAGCAACTTCTGTCGTCCGGCGCCGGATGATTGGCCGAAGCGGTCAGGACCACCGCGTGGCTCGCTCTTGAGCATCGCCTGGGGCCTGGTCACGGCCACGGCCGGAGAGACGACGCCCAGATATGAAAGGAACGGCCTTGCTCGCCGCACTTCGAACAGCGGCTTGTACCGGGACCAGTCGATACGGGCTACAATACCTTGCGGCGCGGATCCGATGAGCAGGCGTCCGAGTGCGTTGAGTGCCTCCTCGGCCGACATGGGCAGCAGACCCGCCTGATGAAACGAGCGCTGGGCCTCCGCCGACGCCATGCGGATGTCCTCCCAGGCACCCCAATTGATTGCCAGGACCCTTCGGCCAGGACGGTTCGCCTCATACGCGGTTGCATCAAGGAACATGTTAGCTGCTGCGTAATGAGCTAGCTCCACGTATCCCAACAGCGCGGCCGTGGATGAGAACAGTACAACAAAGTCGAGTTCCATGCTGCGCGTCAGGCGCTCCAGGACGACCGTCCCGGCGATCTTCGATCTCAGCATGCTGCTGACCTGCGCGCTGGTCAGCTGCTCGATTCGCGCGGCGCTCACGTCAACGGCGGCATGAATGATGCCGCGCAATGGCGGCGCCTCCGCCGCAAGTTGGGACAGCAGCGCGCCCATCCCCGCTTCGTCGGCGACATCGCCCTCAAGCGCGAAAATGCGCGTGCCCATGCCCTCAAGGGCCCGGACGGCGTCCGAATTCGGGTCCGGATGACGCCCCAGCAATGCGATGTGTCGCGCGCCGTGCTCCGCCATCCAGTGCGCGACCAGAAGACCCAGCCCACCGAAGCCACCGGTGATAAGATAGGTCGCGTCGGGTCGGAATTGTGCAATCGATGCACCGGGCTCGGACGCGGGCAACAGTCGCGCCACGTATCGCTCGCCACCGCGGTACGCGGTCTGGTCTTCACCATCGCTGGCGACGATCGCCGCTACGAGCGTCTCCGCGAACATTGCGGCCGAGCCCTCAGGCGGCAAATCCACCAGTCCGCCCCAATGCTCCGGCTGCTCGAGCGCGAATGCACGACCAATGCCCCACAGCGGCGCCTGCCACCGTGCGCCTGGTGACGATTGGCCACGCACGGCCTGGGCACCACGCGTGACGAGCCAGGCGCGGCCGCCTTGGGTTCCCCGACCAAACGCGCCTAGCCACCGGATCGGCAGTTCAGCCGCAAGGGCCATGCAGGCCTGTGCAGCGTCGAGTTCCTCATCTGCACGCGACGTCAGTTCCAGCGCACCAAGATAAACCAGGTTGTCGCCGTCCTGGACCGTCGGCTCAGTCGCGTCGGCGTTCAGCAGGACGACTGCGTCGCCACGTGACCTCAGGTGCCATGCCAAGGCGGCGCCCACTCCGTCGCAGTCGCCCACCACGACCCAGCGTCGCGCCGCCGCCGCGGCGCGGGCAATCAACAGCACCTGTTCCCGTTCGCTGATCGGGCCCGACGCATCGCCCGGGATCGCCACGAAATCGTCGAACCGCTGGTCTTCCAGGAGACCGCGCCATGTGCCGGCGTCGACCAACGGGTCATTGGCACGCAGCGCCGTGTCCTGGAAACGCCACCAGCCTTCGATCAAGCCGAACGTGATGCTGGTCCAGCGCTGGGTCCTGACCCCCTCAAGCAGAAACAACAGCCCGCGAGGTGCCAGCAGGCCACGCACATGCCTTACGGTCTCCGCCAGATCCTGTGTCGCATGGAGCGCATTGGCGGAGATGATCACGTCGAACTGGCCAGGCAGAAAGCCCTGTTCGAACGGGTCCTTTTCGATGTCCAGCAGCGCCGTGAGCATAAACGGATAGGCGGCGAATTGCGTGGCGGCACGTTCCAGGAACAGCGGCGAGACGTCGGTGAAGGTGTAGCTCACTCCATGTAACGGCAGGAGTGGCAGCACGTAGCTGGTAGTGCCGCCGGTACCCGCGCCGATCTCCAGCACACGCAGAGTGGTACCTGGTGCGAGATTCGCAATTGCCGAGGTCAGTGCCTCACCCAGCGCGGAATTGTAGGTTCGCGCAAATGGTGATTCGACGTAGAGTTTGCGCGCCTGGATGAACGAGCCACCTGGGAACAGCAGCTGCAACGGATCCTGCTCGCCGGTGAGCACGCGCCCCAGCTCATTGCCACTGCGCTGAAGCATGCCCACTTCACCGTCCACGTGGCGGAACATGTCCAGGGTATCGCGCAAATGCTGCTCCGGATCGGCCGCGGGCAATGGACCGACGATCTCCAGCGCCGATCCGGTACAACGGACCGCGCCATCCTCGGCGAGCATGTCCAGCAGCCGTCTGAACAGCCGGAAGTGGCGCGGCGCTACGCCCAATCGAGCCGCCTCCTCATCGGGCACGAAAACCCGTCCCACCGTCGTATCGAAACCGAGTTGGCGTAGCGCCTTGGCGACATATTCGACTGACAATTGATCGAGCTTCGGCAGCAGCTGGTCGTACACTGAAAGTTCATAGTGGTCGGCAAGTATCGCGAAACGCTCACGCAATGCAGCGCCAAACTGTTCAGGTCCGAGCAGCAAGGGTGCTGCCCGTGTCGGCAACGACGCTGACTCCCACTGCACCTGATAGAACAGACTGTCATCGGTCGACGTGGTCACGCCATCGCGCGCGTCTGACGGAACAACACCGCCAGGCGTCAATATCCGACCTTGGTTCTCGAGTTGCGCAGGCGATGACCAATAACTGCGATGCTCGAACGGATATGTCGGCAGTGGGATCCTGCGGGCTCCCTTACACACGTCCGCCCAGCTGATCGGCATGCCGTAGACATAGAGTTCGGCGAGACTCTCGGCGATCACGCTCCAATCGTCTGCACCACGGCGCAGGGATGTCAGAAAGAGATTTCCCCCATCGGGCAGACTGCGCCTCGCCAGTGCGATCAGGGTCGGCTCGGGGGCTACGTCGAGAAAAATACGATAGCCCGCCTGATGCAGGAGCGTGATGCCGTCCTCGAAGCGATCCGGCTTGCACGAACCTGCCTGCCAGTAGCTTGTATTGGGCACGTCCCCCAGGTTCAGTGCATGCGATCCCGGGGCAGTCCACGCCACCGGAACTCGCGGCGTGTCTCATCGTGACGGCGCTCGCGCACGCCTGCGTCGGATCGGCGTTTTGCGCGCGACCTGCTCGCTGCGTGATCAGCTGCAGGCCATCTTCGAGCGAGAGAACGCCCGCTACGCAGGCCGCAACGATCTCGCCATCCGCAGAGCCGATGACCGCCGCTGGTTCGACACCGAACGACTGCCAAAGCCGGGTTGTCGCATATTGGACTGCGAACAGCGCCGGTTGCCGCCACGCGGGATCGTCCAGCGAAGCGATCTCACCACCAGACGACCACAAGACCGAATTGAGGGTTCTGCCGGCAGCATCGGGCCCGAGAAGGTGGTCGCACTGATCGATGGCGGCCCGGTAGACGCTCGACATATCGTAGAGCAGGCGACCACCCATTCCGGACGATTGAGAACATTCGCCGGCAAACAGGAAGACCACCTCGCGAGCCTGGCCCGGAACGACGATGCCCGCCTGCAGTGCGGGATGCGGTTTACCGTCCGCAAAGGCCCGCATTGCGGTCGCTGCGGTCTCCATGCTGTCCGCGACAACTGCCAAACGATGCGGGAAGTGCGACCTGCCCGCACCCGCCGTGTAGACGAGGTTCGCCAGCGTCAACTCGGGCCGCGACGCGATTACCTGCGCATACTGCGCCGCGATGGTCGAAAGCGCGGCATCGCTGCGCGCCGAAAGCGGCAAACAGCAGAACGATCGCTCCTCGGTTCCGGCGTTCGGCCCGGCCGGCGGCGCTTCCTCCAGCACCACATGCGCATTCGTTCCGCTGAACCCGAATGAGCTCACGCCAGCCATCCGCGCGCGCGCGGCCCGCCGCCACGAGGCGCCCGTCGCCGCTACCGAAACGCTGATATTCCGCCCAAGGAATGTGCGGGCTCGGCTGGTGAAAATGCAGATGCGGCGGAATCCGCTCGTTCTGCAATGCCAGAACGACTTTGATCATGCCGGCAACACCCGCTGCCGACTCAAGATGGCCGAGATTCGTCTTCACCGAGCCAATCAACAATGGAGCGTCCCGCAACCGTCCCCGCACACAATGCGCAGCCGAGAGCGCGAACCTCGATCGGATCGCCGAGTGACGTTCCTGTGCCATGCGCCTCCACGTAGTCGATCTCGTCCGCGCTCGCGCCGGCATCGAGCAGAGCGGCACGGATGACGTCCTCTTGCGCCGGCCCATTCGGCACCGTCAGGCCACCGCTGCGACCGTCCTGGTTGATCGCCGTACCGCGGATCACCGCCAGAATATTGTCTCCGTCCGCGACGGCGTCACCCAGTCGCTTCAAGACGACAACGCCGCAGCCTTCACCGCGCGAAAAGCCGTCGGCGCTTGCGTCGAACGTCTTGCATCGGCCGTCCGGCGCCAACATGCGCGCCTTGGACAAGGCGATCATGGTCTCGGGCGCGCAGATCACATTCGCGGCTCCTGCCAGCGCCACACGGGTTTCACCGGAGCGCAGGCTTCGACACGCCAGATGAACCGCGACCAGTGAGGACGAACAGGACGTATCCACCACCAGAGAAGGCCCGCGAAGCCCAAGCGCGTAGGCAAATCCGGCCGGCCGCTACACTTGGCGCATTGCCCGACGCCAGATAGGCATCAATTGTTTCGTTGCCTCGCCGCATCAAACGATGAAAATAATCGCTGTTGCAAAGGCCGACGAACACACCGGTCGCAGAGCCCACCAGCCGGTCCGCGGCAAGTCCCGCGTTTTCCAACGCCTCCCACGTGACCTCCAGCAGCAGTCGCTGCTGAGGGTCCATCGTCAGCGCCTCACGTGGTGCGATGCCGAAGAATGCTGCATCGAAGCCGCTCACATCATCGAGAAATCCGCCAGCGCGGACGGACATGCGTGCAGGTGCATCCGGATCGGGGTCGAACAGCGCGTCAATATCCCATCGGTCGCTGGGCACCTCGCCGATGGCGTCACGTCCGTCCCGCAACAACTCCCAGAACGCCTGCGGACTGTCCGCGCCACCAGGAAACCGACAGCCGATGCCAATGATCGCGATAGGCTCACGCTCGCGGCGTTTCGCCATCTCGATCTGTTCCTGCTGATCGAGCGCAAGCAACAGCAGTTGCTTCTGCGATAGCTTGCTGAGGCGATCGAACAGTTCGCTCATTTCAAATATCCTTCCGCCTGCGTGTCGCAAGCATCTGGTCCACCTCGTCGTCGGAGAGGCGTTCAACCGAACCAACCAGATCAAACTCGGCAACCACAGCGGCTTCTGAATCGATCTGCCCGCTGCGGGCAGCGAGCTGCAGAACGTCGTCGAATATGTAATTGGTGAGCGCGTCGATCGTCGGATAGTCGAACAACAGTGTTGCCGGCAACGGCCGGCTCAGTGCGGCAGCGAGACTGTTTCGTAGCTCGACCGCGAGCAGAGAATCAAGGCCGATCTCGCCGAGTGGTGTCAGCGGATCCAGCGCCCTTGACGGGTCGATACCGAGAATCCGCCGTGCGCTATCACTCACGAACTCTGCGACCATCGACCGCCTGCGCGTCGCCGGCGCATCGACCAACTGCTTGCACACGTCGACGACCGACGCCGCGACACCAGTCGTTGCCATCGGCCGCCCGGCTGTGGCCGCGCCGGCCACCTCTGCCAGAAACCGCGGTGCATCGCCGCTGCCGCGGTGCGCAGTGTAACGCCCCCAGTCAATCGGCAGCACGCTGATTTGGGCGCCCGGCCAGGACAGGACACGTTCCAGCGCTGCAATTCCTTGGGCCGGCGTCAATCCTGTCAGACCATGCGCCGCGAGGCGGTCGCCGATGTCACGATCGCCCGCGACACCGATCTCGGCCCACGCTCCCCAATTGATGCTGAGTGCGCAAAGCCCCCGGTTCCGCCGCTCATGCGCGAGCAGGTCAAGGACCGCATTCGCAGCAGCATAGTTGGTCTGGCCGGGGGAACCGAGTACCGCCGCCGCGGAGGAGAACATGACGAACCAATCGAGCGGATCGGCGCGCGTCAACTTGTCCAGCAACCATGCGCCGTGGACCTTTGGACCGAGCACCCGCGCCAGACGATGCGGGTCCTGCTGCTGCAAGCCACCGTCGTCAAGCACGGCCGCACAGTGCACGACGCCTCGCAGCGGCGGTCCATCCCGACGAAGTCGGATCAGAAGATCACTGAGCGCCGCATCGTCGGTAACATCCACCGCCTCCGTCAGGACACACGTGCCGGTGGTCCGAATCTGGTCAACAACGGCGACGGCTTCGGGCGTCATGCCGCGCCGGCCGATCAATGCAATACGACCCGCCCCTCTCTCGGCCAGAAACCGAGCAACCTGCAGCCCAAGTCCGGACAGGCCGCCGGTGACAAGATACGTGCCCTCGCCGCGGATCTGCGCTGGCACCGGGCCACCTTGGCTCAGCACGATCTTGCCCACGTGCCGCGCCTGGGCCATCAGCCGAAAAGCACGCGGCGCGTCCGCCATCGCGAATACCTGGCGAGGCAGCGACGTGATAACGCCCCGGCGCAATTGATCGACCAGTCGCACCAGCATGCCGCCGATGAGAGCAGGATTCGTCGCTGCATCCTCACTCCAATCGACAATCATGTAGCGTAGATCGCGCCCAAGTGCGGCGACCCATTCCGGTGACTTGAGCTCGCGCTTGCCGATCTCGACGAACCGTCCGCCCCGCGCGAGCACGCGGAAGCTTGCGTCCATCAGGGGCCCGGTTAGCGAATTGAGTACCAGATCCACGCCACGACCGTCAGTGAGCGCCATGATCTCATCGGCAAAGCTGGTGCTGCGTGAAGTCCAGTACGTGCGGCACGCCCATCGAACGCAGCAGTTCGCGCTTCCACGCCGAACCTGCTGTGGCGAATACCTCGGCCCCGGTCCGCTGCGCCAGACGGATTGACGCCATGCCGACGCCGCCCGCTCCCGCATGGATCAGCACGCGATCGCCCGCGCGCATGCCCGCCATATGCGACAGACAGAATTCGGCTGTAAGAAACGCGATGGGAAAGGCGGCGCCCTCCTGCGCACTCATCCCAGGCGGAAGCGGCTGCACCAGATTTGCGTTGGCAATGACGAACGATGCGAAGCATCCCGTTGCGACCGCCATCACGGAGTCGCCTGGCGCCAGATGTGTTACGCCGGGGCCGACAGCCGTCACACGTCCGGCGCACTCACCGCCCACCAGATCGCCGCCACCCACGCCCATTCCGAGCAGCTTGAGCACATCCTTGAAGTTGATGCCGGCAGCCTCGACGGCAATTTCGACCTCGCCTGGGCCAGGCGCGCGCCGCTCAGCCGGTTCAAATTCGAACCGTTCCAATGTTCCGGGCAACGTTGGCACCAGCCGCCAAGCCGCTGACAATGCTTCCGCGGTATCAGCTTCGCCGCCACGCGGCACATGAACCAGACGCGCGACCCGCCGCCCATCGGAGCGCAACGCGACCTGACCTTCCGATCCGGCTTCGGCCAGTTCGGCAGCCAACGCATCACACTCCGTGACCTGGGGACTCGGGTCGAGGTCGACGCAGACGCAACGCAACTCTGGATGCTCGATTGCAATCGACTTTCCCAGACCCCACGCAGCCGCCTGTATCGGCGACACGCCGCGCTCGTTTGTCGCCGGCCTGCTGACCTCCGCGCGTCACGAGCCACAACTGTGGCGGCAACGCTTCGGCAACCAGCGACTGCGCCAGCAGCATCGGACTTGTGGCACTCCGCGTCTGCGCTTCGGCGAGGTCGGCCGCGGTCATGCCGTCCCAGCCCACGTTGTCGAGCGACCATGCGTGGATGACGCCGTCGACGACGCTCCCAGCGGAATGCAGCGCCGCAAGCAGCCGGCGGTAATCCTCGGGCTTGACCGGATCGATGCTGCACACCTCCGCACCGATCGCGAACTGGCCGGCATGGACCAACGTGCAGCGATCCCCCGCTGCCCGCACACGCATTGCGAGCGCCTCCGCGACTCCGGTGCGGTCGGCAAAGATCAGCCACTCGCGTGACCGGGAGCGACCTGCATCGGTGTCGGACGGCCGCTCGGTACCGGAGCCATGGACATCCGACGCCAGCCGCCAACGCGTCTCATACAGGCACGCGTCAAGCCAACGCTCGTCTGCCCGACCGAGCGCGTCGCGTGTGACACGCGCCAGCCGCACGTCGCGCATTTCGGCGACCAGCGCTCCCTCGCCGTCGAACACCCGCACCTGCGCCCGAAGACCGCCGGAAGCGGGCTGCACGACGACATGACTCCAGCACCGATCACCCGCGTCGCGATGCACCGTGTAGGTGCCGATAGCGATCGGCAAATGCAGCACGCTCCTGTTGTCCTCGCCAGGCAGTGCCGCCGCAATGATCTGCAGGCAGCCGTCGAGCAGGACAGGATGCAGCCGATAACGCGACGCCTGTTCGGCCAATGCGGGCGACAGCGCAATTTCGCCAAGCGCCTGTGCCGCGTCGCGCCAGATCAGCTGCACGCTGTGGAAATCATCGCCAAATTGCAGGCCGCATGCTTCGAAATCGCGGTAGAACTCCGACACGTCGACCGGCACGTCGCATTGCTTGCGCAGATCCGCCAATGTATCGGATGCCGACGTCTTTGGACTACAGGTGCGGATACGGGCCGCGACGTGGCGAATCCACGGCGCGGCAGTCTGCCGAGCAGTCTCACTCAGGCTGTTGACCGAGACCGACGCAGTCCCGCTCGCTGACAGGCTCGAAAATGGTCTGAACAATTCGCGCACCGCCATCGTCCGTCGAGCAGCATTGCAGCGCTGATCGCAACATCCTCGATGCAGACAACGCCAACGCCCAGCACGTCCGATGCGCCTGCGACAAGCATGTCGAGATAGGCGGTTGCCGGCAGGATCACATGGTCCAGCACTCGGTGCTGGCGAACGAAGCCCGGAACATCGGCGGAGATTCGCGATTCGAAGATTGTGCCAGACACCGCCGAGCGCAGACGAGAACCAAGCAGCGTGTGTCTACCTTGAGACGTCGTCGGGGCTGCGCACCGAAGTGTTGGGTTTGGCCCTGAACCAGTGACGTTCGCGCTGGAATGGATACGTTGGCAAATCAACGATGCGTGCGCGCGCCATCGCTCAGCGCACGCCAATCCACCTGGTGGCCCGCCAGATACACCGCGGACAGGCTGTCCAGCATCTGCTCCCAGTCGGGCCGGCCTTTGCGCAAGGACGGAACCAGGCGCGATGGTGCCAGCGCAAGCGCGGAGCCGACCAAGGGCAGCAGCGCCGGAGCAGGACCGATCTCGATACAACAATCGACACGCGCGCCCTCGAGTGCCCGAAGTCCGTCGCCGAAGCGGACTGCTTCGCGCATGTGGCGCCGCCAATACTCGGGCCGGGTGATTTCATCCGCAACGACCGGCAGGCCCGTGAGGTTCGATACCAGGCGCAGGCGCGGCGGCGCGAGATTGACTGTACCGCAACGGCTGTTTCGAATTGGTCGAGGATCGGTGCGACCAGCGGAGAATGGAACGCATGCGACACCGGCAACAGCCTGTGCTGGATGCCGCGTTCCCCCAGCGTCCGGCAGATCTGCGCAACGTCCGTGGCGCTGCCCGAGATCACGGTCTGGCGTGGCCCGTTGACGGCGGCGATCGAAACACTGGCCTGCGTACCGCGCAACGGCATCGCGCCACCTCCGCCTCGCCGGCAAGGAGCGCAGCCATCGCGCCGCCCGATGGCAGCGACTGCATCAGTCGGCCGCGCAATGCGACAAGGCGCAGACCGTCCTCCAGGCTGAACACCCCGGCGATGCACGCCGCGACGTACTCGCCGACCGAGTGACCGATCACGACGTTCGGCGTCACGCCCCAGGAGCGCCACAGCTCGGTCAGCGCATATTCGACGCGAAAACAGCGCCGGCTGCGTGTACTCGGTCTCGTCGATCAGCGCTGATTTCAGATCCGCCGGAAACAGAACGTCGAGCAATGGCCGATCGAGATGCGGAGCGAGGATCGCCGCACACCGGTCCAATGCCTGTCGGAACACCTCCGAGGCGTCGTAAAGCCCTTTCGCCATTCCGGGGTATTGCGCGCCCTGTCCGGTGAACAGGAAAGCGATACGCGGCGGATCGCGCCGCGCGACGCGACGCGTGTCTTCACCGCGCGTGACGGCTCACCGCGGCCGAGGGAACGGAGCCCGGCCAGCAATTCATCCATCGGTCGGCGCGACGATGGTCGCCCGATGCGCGAAATGCGCCCTGCCGGCATTCGCCGTGTGGCAGACGTCGGCGAGTCGTATCGTCGCGTCATCCCGGCCAACGTGTCCGCGTATCGGTCGGCGAGTTCGCCGAGCGCCTTGCGATCACGTGCGGAAACCGCGAGCAGATAGCGCCCGTCCGCGTTGAGATGCCTCGGCGGAGCCGCGCGTGCCGGCGGCTCTTCGAGGATCACATGGGCGTTGGTGCCGCTGAAGCCGAACGAGCTGACGCCGGCGATCCGGCGCCCGTCGATCGGCTCCCAGCGAACCGGCTGAACCGGCACCTCGAGCGGCAGGTCGCGCCACGCGATGTGCGGGCTGGGTGCGTCGAAATGCAGATGCGGCGGAATGGTCCGGTGTCTGCAGCGCAAGAACGACCTTGATCAGTCCGGTCACCCCGGCCGCGGCCTCCAGATGGCCGATGTTGGTCTTGACCGATCCGATCAGCAGAGGGCGATCGGTCGGCGATCCTTGCCGAACACCGCGCCGAGCGCCTGAACCTCCAGCGGATCGCCGAGCTGGGTCCCGGTGCCGTGCGCCTCGATGAAGCCGACCTCGACCGGCGCAACGCCGGCGAATGCCAGCGCCGCGCGAATCACCGCCTCCTGCGCCGGCCCGTTGGGCGCCGTCAGGCTGCTGCTGGGTCCATCCTGATTGACGGCGCTGCCGCGGATCACCGCCAGGATCCGGTCGCCGTCGGCCTGCGCGTCGCTCAGGCGCTTGAGAACGACGACGCCGCAACCCTCGCCGCGCGCAAAACCATCCGCGGCGGCGTCGAACGTCTTGCACCGCCCATCCGGGGCCAGCATGCGCGAATGCGACAGTGCGATGAACAGATCCGGCGCCAGGATCAGGTTCACGCCGCCCGCGAGCGCCATGCGAGCAATCGCCATTGCGCAGCGCCTGGCAGGCGAGATGGACGGCGACCAGCGAGGACGAGCACGCGGTATCGATGGTCAGGCTCGGCCCGCGCAGCCCAAGCAGGTAAGACAGCCGCCCGCTGAACACGCTGTGCGCGATGCCCGATGTGAAATGCGCGTCGAGCAGGCCGGGATCGCCGGATTTGAGCTGCAGATAGGCGTAGTCGCTGCTGCAGACCGCCGACATAGACGCCGGTGGCCGAGTCCTGCAGCCGGTCGGGCGCCTGGCCGGCGTGTTCCAGTGCCTCCCAGACTGACCTCCAGCAGCAGCCGCTGCTGCGGGTCCATTCCCTCCGCCTCGCGCGGCGCGATGCCGAAGAAGCCTGGGTCGAATTCATCGACGTGCGCAGGAAGCCGCCCGCGCGCGTGGCGATGCGACCAGGTGCGGCGGGGTCGGGGTCATAGAAGCCGCCGTGATCCCACCGATCGGCCGGGAACCGGCGTGATCGCGTCGACCCCGTCATGCATCAGCTGCCAGAAGCTTGCCGGGTCGTGCCCGCCGCCAGGCACCCGGCAACCCAGGCCGATGACCGCGATCGGCTCGCGCGCCGCCCGCTCCACGGCCGCGAGCCGCGCCTCGGCGTCCTCGAGCGCAAGGAACGCGCGCTGCAGCGGCGTCAGATCAGCAATGTCTGGCGGTTGTCGACATGATTCCGTTCAGGGCTGCTGACATCATCCAAGGCGTTGCGACAAGCGAGCTTCGATCTCGGCATCGCTCATCGCCGCAACGGCGGCTACGCCCGACTGGCGTCCGATTCTGCGCGCCACCGCCGCGATCGGCGTGACGGAATCAGGTCTCGTCTGTCGGGCGCCAGCCGCTCGCAGAAGATAGGCGGCCAGCGTGTCGATCGTGGGATAGTCGAACATCAGCGTCGCCGGCAGCGCCGGCCGCAAGCCGAGCGCCTTGCCAAGCTGGTCGCGCAGCTGCACCGCCATCAGCGAATCGAGCCCCAGATCCATCAGGCGATCGTTGCGGCCCGGCGGCTCGTCGGCTCGTCGCGCCGGAGCACCCGCATGACATGCTCGCGCACGAAGTCGCGCAGCAGGTCGATGCGCTCGGCCGGGAGTGCCTCGAGAATGCTGGTCGCGCAGCCGCTCGCGTCGCTGCGGTATCCGTGCGCCGCGAGCGGCTGGACACGGCTGTCCGTATACGCCGCGCGGTCTGCCGCGTGCACCGGCCTTGCCCGAAAGCTCCCCGGCGACGCGTGCGACCAGCACATGCTGGCCCAGATGGCGGGCCGCCGAGTCTGCCGCGTGGCCAGCACTCCGCCTCCTCGAACCCGGCATCGCGCAGCGCCTCGACCCAGCGTGTCCGGCCGCCAGCAGCGGATGGTCGCTACGCAGATCGTCGGCGAAATGCTGCCAGCCTTCGATCAGTCCGGTCGTCATGTCGAACCAGGCGAGATGGGTGGTCGATTCGATCAGGATCAGCAGCCCGCCCGGCGCCAGCAGATCGCGCAGCCGGCGCAGCGCCGTCGGCAGGTCGACGCTGGCGTGCACCGCATTGGCGGCGACGACGACGTCGAAGCTCGCCGGGCGAGAATCCTTGCTCGGCTGGGTCCTGATCCAGGTCGAAGCGGCAGAAGCTCGACGAACTGATACTGCCGCGAACCGCTCGCGCGCCCGGTCGAGGAAGAAGTCCGAAACGTCGGTGAACACATACTGCGTCCGATCCGCCGGCAGGACCGCCAGAGCAGCAGAGCGTCGTGCCGCCGGTACCCGCGCCGACTTCGAGCACGCGCACCGGCCGGCCGGCGGGAATCGTGTCGCCGAGCGAGCCGAGCGCGGCCGCCGCCAGACCGTTCACGTAGCGCATGGTCGCCGAACGCTCGTAGAGATCCTCGGCCAGATCGAACGACCGCCGCGGGAACAGCGTCTCCAGCGGACTCTCCCTGCCGCGCAGCACACGCCCGAGCAGCTCGCCGCAATGGCGCACATAGGCGAGCAGCGGCTGGTTGTCCGCAAGCGCGTGTTCGGCCTCCGCCCACAGGGCCGGCAGGCCGGGATCGGGAAGGGGCGCGTCGGCGACGTAGATCTCGCCGTCCGTACGCAGGACGCCCGAGCATCACAAGGCCATCGAGCCAGCGCCGGACCAGGCGCCGATAGTCGTCGCCGATTCCGGCGTCGTGCGAGCACCTGCTCCAGCGTGCGTGCCTCGCCTGCCGATGGCAGAACAGGCCGACGTCGCGCAGCGTCCGAATCGCGTGCGCCGCAGGTCAGGCGCGCCAGGCAGGCCCATTTGGCCGGGTAGGACGACGCGTTGAGGTCGAGCGGACCCTGGTCCGCCTGGCGAGACAGTGCCGCATTGATCACGCGACCAGCGCGTCTGCGCCGTCGCGATCGCGGCGCTGGCGTGTCGCCGGCAATGTCGATCCAGTGCCGACGCCGGCGGAACGGATAGGTGGGAGCGCGACGCGCCGGCGCAGATAGCCGCGGTCGAAGCCGTTCCAGTCGATCTCGGCGCCGTCCGACATAGAGCCGCTGCAGGCTCTCGATGCAGGTCGGACCACTCCGGCCGGTCGCGCCGCAGCGAAGGCAGCCACTCCATGTCGCTGCCGGGCAGACATTCCGCGGCCATGCCCAGCAGCACCGGATGCGGACCAATCTCGATGCAGTGCGTGATGCCCTGCGCGGCCAGCGTTTGCATCGCATTCGTGCGAAGCGCACCGGTGCACGCATATGCGTGAGCCAGTAGTCGGCGTTGCCGATCTCCGCCGACCCGGCAAGCGCGCCCGTCACGTTCGACATCAGCGCGATGCGGTGCGGCTGCGAAGCGGACCGTCTCGAGGACCTGCCGGAACGCCGGCAGCACCGGATCGATCAGACGCGAATGGGCGGCATAGGACACGCGAAACGGCCTGACGCGCACCCCGCGGCCTGCATCCGCGCGACCAGCTGCCGACGACGGCATCGCGCGTGCCGCTGATCACGAAATGCTCCGGCCCGTTATAGGCCGCAAGCGTCAGGGCGCCGTCGCTGCGGCGGATCTCCGCCTCGACATGGCCTGTCGTCGCGAACACGGCGGCCATCGCGCCGTCCTGCGGCCAGCGCCTCGGTCAAGCCGTCCGCGCTCGGCCACCAGGCGCAACGCATCGTCGAGCGGCAGCAGCCGGCGACACAGGCGGCGGCATATTCGCCCAGGCTGTGACCCAGCACCGCCGCCGGCTCGATGCCCCACGAGCGCCACAAGCGTCGCCAGCGCGTATTCGATCGCGAAATGGCCGGCTGTGCGTAGCCGTGTGCGGTTGATCGGCGTCGCCTCGCGGGCCTCGTGCAGCACCTCCAGCAGCCCGCGATCCAGATAAGGTGCGAGACCATCGGCGCATTCGTCCAGCGCTGCGCGGAACGTCGGCGACGTTTCGTACAGCTCGCGGCCCATTCCGGCGTATTGCGCGCCCTGGCCGGTGAACAGGAACGCCACCTGCGGACGCATGGCGCCGTCGTGCCAACCCGTCGCCACACTCTCGTGCGGCGTCGCATCGACAAATGCGCTGCAACCCGCGCTGCAATTCGCCTTTGTCGCGCCGGCCACCGCCAGCCGCGTGCCAAAATGCGAGCGACCGGCATTCGCCGTGTAGCATACGTCGGCAGCGTCGGCGCCATCCGATAGCGTCGCCTGATACCGCCGTGCGAGTTCGCCCAGGGACTGCGCATCGCGGGCCGACAGCGCCAGCAGATGCAGCGGCCGGTCATCACCCGTGGACACCGGCTGGTCGCGGCCCGGCGCCTCCTCCAGGATCACATGCGCATTGCAGCCGCTGAACCCGAACGAGCTGACGCCGGCCAGCCGGCGCCCGCTGATCGGCTGGCCAGGGTACCGTCGTCACCGGGACCGTGATCGGCAGGCGCTCCCAGTCGATAAGCGGATTGCCGGTCTGGAAATGCAGGTGCGGCGGGATCTCCCCGCGCTGCAGCGCGAGAACGACCTTGATGACCCCGGCAATGCCGGCCGCTGCCTCGAGATGACCGATGTTGGTCTTGACCGAGCCGATCGCGAGCGGCCGACCGGGATCGCGGCCGGCGCCGAACACGGCGCCCAGCGCACCGACTTCGATCGGGTCACCCAGCGGCGTGCCGGTTCCGTGCGCCTCGACATAGCCGATCGCCGCCGGCGGAAGACCGGCGGCCGCGAGCGCGGCGCGGATCACCGCCTCCTGCGCCGGTCCGTTGGGGGCCGTCAGGCCGCCGCTGCGGCCATCCTGGTTGACCGCGCTGCCACGCACCACCGCCAGGATGCGGTCGCCGTCGGCCAGCGCATCCGAAAGCCGCCGCAGCACCACGATCGCGCAGCCTTCGCCGCGCACGTAGCCGTCGGCCGCCGCATCGAAGGTCTTGCAGCGGCCGTCCGGCGCCATCATGCGCGCCTTGGAGAAGCTGATGTTCATTTCCGGCGCAGAATCGAGATTGATGCCGCCCGCCAGCGCCAGGTCGCATTCGCCCAGGCGCAGAGCCTGGCAGGCGAGATGCAGCGCCACGAGCGATGAGGAGCAGGCGGTATCGACCGCGATGCTCGGTCCATGCCAGCCCGAGGAAATACGACAACCGGCCCGCGGCGACGCTGTAGGCGTTTCCCGTGCTGGCATAGGCGTCGAGCAGGTCCGGTCGGGCGAACAGCGCGCGGCCGTAGTCGTTGTTGCAGATGCCGAGATAGACACCGCCATTGCGACCAGTGAGCGCTGCCGGCGCGATGACCCGCATCCTCCAGCGCCTCCCAGCCGACCTCCAGCAGGATACGCTGCTGCGGATCCATGCTTGCGGCTTCACGCGGCGAGATGCCAAAGAAGTCGGCGTCGAACTGATCGACCTGATCAATGAAGGCGCCGTGGCGGGTGATCATCTTGCCGGGCGCATCGGGGTCCGCGGCGTAGAGCGCATCGAGCGACCAGCGATCGCCGGGAATCTCAGCCGACCGCGTCGGCACCGCTCCAAAGCAGCCTGCGCGAAGCTCTCCGCGTCGTTCGCGCCACCGGGAAACCGCAGACCCATCCCGACGATCGCGATCGGCTCCGCCCGTGCCGCCTCCGCAGCCGCAAGCCGCGCGCGAAGATCGCGGATTTCGAGCAAGGCGCGCTTGACGGGGGTCATTGGTTCGTCGTCAGGCAGTGCGCGTCCGTCATGCTGCTCGCTCCGTATCGCTCGAGTGCCAGCTCTTGCAGTAGCAATGCCTCGGCGTCCGCGTCGGACAGCGCCGCGATCGTCATGGCTTCGGCCGCCGCATGCTTCGTCACCGCAGCGGGAACGGCCGCCGCCGTATCGGCCTCAAGGCCCAATAACGGGCCGAGGTAACCCGCAAGTGCCTCAATGGTGGGATAATCAAACAGTAGCGTCGCCGGCAGCGCGGCCCCGGTCGAACGAACCAGCATGTTGCGCAATTCAACCGCCATCAATGAATCCAATCCCGATATCCCGCAGTGGAACTCTTGTCTCGATCGGCACCGCGTCACCCAGCCCAAGTAGCAAGCGGGTTCGGCCGGTCACATGAGAAATCAGTTCCTGCCGGCGCGATCCTGATGGCAGCCGGCGCAGGCGTTGCTCAAGAGAAACGTCCCGGCCTTCGGGCGCTGGCTTGTCTGCGCGCGCCACGACCGTCAGGTCGCTGAAGAAGTCCGCATCACCGCCTTCAGGCAACCGGTTGAGGAACTGTCGCCAGTCGATCGGAATCACCGCGCCATACGCCGCGGCGTCGGCCAGCAGCCGTGCCAGTTGTGCGAAGCCCGCGATCGGGTCGATCGCCCGAAGCCCTCGCGCCTGCCAGGCGTCCTGCCCGCGCTGCGCCAGGTCGGCAGCCATTCCGATGCCGGACCACAGCCCCCATGCGACGCTCAGCGCCGGCAGACCCAGCCGGCGACGGAACTTCGCCAGCGCATCCAGTTCGGCATTGGCAGCGGGATAAAGTCCCTGTCCCGGCGCACCCAAGCACCACCGCCCGCGCCGAATACAGGATGAAGAAATCCAGCGGCAGATCGCGGGTCAGCTCGTGCAGCAGCCAGGCCCCATGCGCCTTGCCACGCAACACTTCGCGGCTTTCGTTCCAGCTCAGGTTTGATCAGCACCGCGTCGTTGACCACGCCCGCGGCATGCACGACTCCACGCAGCGGCGGCATGGTGCGCTGGATTTCGATTTGCGATCGATGCCATCGCGTCTTCCTCGGCGACGTCCGCGGCAAGCACGCGGACAACGACCCCGCGTCTCTCCAGGTCGCGGATGCGCTGCTGCGCCGCGTCGTCCGGCGGGCGCCGGCCGCTCAGCACCAGATGGCGCGCACCGGACTGCGCGAGCCAGTCGGCGGTTGCCAGACCAAGCCCGCCGAGACCACCGGTGATCCAGTAGGTTGCCGCCGCCGAGAACGGCGGACCTGCAGACACACTGCGCGCCTGCGTGTCAGGCGACACACGCACGACGACCTTGCCGATGTGCCTTGCCTGCGCCATGTGGCGCATCGCATCGCCGACATGCTCCAGCGCGAACACCTCGACCGGCAACGGCCGCAGCGATCCGTCCGCCAGCGCCGCCAGGATCTCGTCGTATATCGGCCGCAGCAGATCCTGGATCGGCCTGTGCCACGGCGCCCAGGTCGTAGACGTGATAGCGGACGTCCGGCCGGATCTGGGCGACCGCCTCCGCTGACCAGATGTCCTCGCTTGCCGAGTTCCAGAAAGCGCCCGCCGCGGGCGAGTGCGCGAATGCCCGCCGGGAATGAAGTCGCCGGCCAGCGAGTTCAGGACGACGTCGACGCCGCGCGCCGCCGGTCGCCGCAAGTACCTCGTCAGCGAATGCTACCGACCGGGAATCCATCACCTGCGCGACGCCAAGGCCGCGCAGCATGTCGCGTTTGGCCGGTGATCCGGCGGTGGCGAATATCTCTGCCCCGCAGCGCTGCGCCAGCTGCACCGCTGCAAGGCCGACGCCGCCCGCAGCGGCATGGATCAACACCCGCTCGCCCGCGCGCAGCCCGGCGAGCGGATGCAGGCCGTAATACGCCGTTGAAAAGGCGATCGCGATGCCGGCGGCGTCCTCGGCCGGCATACCCGCTGGGATGCGCGTCAGAAATGCTGCGGGCACAATCGCTTCTGTTCCAAGGCTCGCGGGTGCGAAGCCGAACACCCGGTCCCCGACAACCAGACCTTCGACTGCACGGCCGACTTCGATGACCACCCCGGCGCACTCCGCGCCGAGAGGCGGCGCCTCGCCCGGATACATCTGCAGCACCGTCAACACGTCGCGGAAGTTGATTCCCGCCGCCACCACCCGCAGCCGGACTTCTCCCGGCCCGACAGTGGCCCGTGCTGCCGGTCGCAATTCAAGACCATCGAAACTGCCGGGCCGCACAAGTTCCACCCGGTGCGGAAGATTGTCGCGGTCTGCGACCTGATCCTGCGACGGACGTTGATAATGCCGCAGTCGCGGCAGCCATCGCTGTGCTCCCCGCAGGGCTACGCGCGTCTCCCGCCCGTCAAGCAATTCCGACCAGAGGCGGTCACTCGGCTGAACTGCCGACGGGTCGAGGTCGATCACCCGGACATGCAGCTCCGGGTGTTCAAGTGCGACGACGCCGGCAAGTCCCCATACACCGGCGCCACGCGGTCGCAGCGTCTCCGAGCCAGTGACCGACTGTGCGCCGCACGTGACAAGCTGCAGCCGGCATGCACCTGTCGGTTCCGCCTTGGCAAGGTGTTGCACCAGGTGAAGGATCGACCCCACGCCGAGCGCATCCCCGTCGTTCGGGTTCGGCGCATCAGTTCCGTCCGGCGTCGGCACGTCGAGCGACCAGAAGTGCAGCACTGTGAGCAATCGTTTCGCACCGCTCCACCCAGCCTCATCCCACAGCCTGCGATAGTGTTCGGGATCGGTCGGATCGATGACCCAGCTCCGTTCGCCCGTGCGCGCATATGCCTTGCCCGCGCGCACGGTCCAGCAGTTGCCGCCGGCCGCCTGGATGTCGAAGGCAATCGCATCGGCGATCTCGCCCGCATCGGCGAACAGCAGACACGAGTGTGGCGCCGCCCCTTCGCGACGCGTCGGCAACGCCGGAGCGCGCTTCCAGCCTACGTCGTACAGATCGCTGCAGGACCGATCCGCTGCCGCGAACGCGGCCCTGTCGGCACGTGCGAACCGCATACCCTGGATCATCGCCACCGCTTCGCCCTGCTCGGTCTCCAGCACGACATCGGCAGTTATCGTTGTTGCTGCGCGTGCCTCCGATACCCGAGCCCGCGCCAGCAACTGTTCGCCCTGCCATTGGCGGATTTCGATACAGTCGCAGCCAATCGGCAGGAAGATCTCCGCGGGCACGTCGTCCGCCGTGGCGGTGGAAGCAGCCAGCAGGCCTAATTGCAGAGCGGCATCGAGCAAGACAGGGTGCAGGATATGCTGGTGGGCCCCCTGCCCACATTCCTGCGGCAGAACGACCCGCGCCTGCGCCAAGCCGTCGGCCAGTTCGATCGCACTCAGGCAGCGAAAAGCCGGCCCGAACGCGACACCCAGCAGGCTGAAGCGATCATAGATGGCCTCGGCCGCAACCGCTCGGGTGATCGCGGCGCGCGGCGGTGCATTCGATTCCCCGGTGGCAGGCCATTCCCCGGTGGCAGGCACGGCCACGGCGCTGGCCACAAGCCGCCACTCGGCCAGCTCGGTATCCGCGTCCGCAACAGCCTCATGCCAGGTCAATTCCGCGCGGCCATCCGGCAACGGCTTGACCACGACCTGCCACTGCGACTGGCCCTCGCCCGGCTCCGGCAGCACCACCGGACGCAGCATCGCGAAGTCGGTCACCCGCGGATGCGCACGCCCCGGTGCCTTGCTGGCTGCCGCTGACAGCATCTCCATGACCGCGGCTGCGGGCATCACCAACGTACCGAATATGCGGTGGTCGGCCAGCCACGCCATCGCGCTGTCCGACCCACCCTGATAGATCTGCGCGTCAGTCCCCGCCACCTGGACACGCAGTCCCAGCAGGGAATGTCCGTCGGTCGCACCAAATCGCGTGACCGCGTTGGCAGGGCGCGTCCTGATCCAATGGCGCCGACGCTGCCAGGGATACGGCGGCAGTGTCGTGATGGCGCCTGCCGTCGGCTGCACCGCCGGCCAGGCGAGGTCGCACCCCGCAGCGTACAGGCCGGCACAGGCCTGCAGCATCGTCTCGCGCTCCGCCCGACCGCGCCGCAACGACGCCAGAACTGTGGGCGCAACGTCCTGTCCCGCGAGGCAGGCCGTCAGCTCATGGCCCAGCACCGGATGCGGCGACAGTTCGACGAACAGCCGCGAAGCCATCCGCCGCCATTGCCGCGGCTGCGCTGGCGAAGCGCACCGGCTCGCGCAATGTTGCGGCCAAAATAATCGGCGTCGAACGACAGGTCCTCCGCGAGCCCACCGGTCACCGTCGAATAAACGGCGATGTTCGGATGGCGGGCCGCGCACCTGGCCGAGTATCGCGACGAATTGCTCCTGCAACGGCGCCATCTGCGCGCTGTGGAACGCGTATTGCACCGGCAGCATGCCGATGGCTCACGCCGCGCGCGGTCAAGCGTCGCGAGCGCATCGCTGCAGCGCCGCCGGTTTCACCGGACAGCACGACGCTGTCCGGCGCATTGATCGCGCCGACGCTGAGCCGGTCGCCGAACGGCTGCACAAGGCCGCGGGCTGCAGCCTCGGTCATGACTCACCGACGCCATCCGCCCAAGCCCGGTCGCCTGCTGCATGATGTGGCCGCGATGCCAGACGAACGCGCACCGCTTCTTCAAGGTCAAGCACGCCTGCGACGTGCAGGGCAGCGATCTCGCCTACGCTGTGGCCCACCACGGCATCCGGCATAACGCCCCAGGACCGCCAGAGTGCGGCAAGCGCCACCTGGATGGCGAACAGTGCCGGCTGGGCCACCTCGGTCTGCTCGAGCCGCGAGCGCTCCGTCGGCGATGTGCCAGTTCCTCGAGCAGCGACCAGCCGGCGAGCGGACGCAGCAACGCATCGCATTGGCTGATGATCGCGCGGAATGCCGGCTCATCCGTCAGAAGTTCGCGGCCCATCGCGTACCATTGCGGCCCTTGTCCGCTGCAAACGAAGCGCAAGCTTGGGCGGCATCATCGCTGCCTGCCGTCCGCCGGTTGTGGCGGAGGCTGCCGCTTCGTTCAGGTAATCCCTCAGCCGATCGCGCAACTCGTCTTTCGATCGGCCGACCACCGCGAGCCGGTGCGTGTAATGCGTGCGATGTTGTGTCGCGGTGAGGCCAAGATCCGCGAGCGACGCCGGGCGTCCGGTCGAGCAGGTCGATCCATGCGGCGACCAATGCCCGCAGCGCCGCCGGACCTTTTGCCGACAGCGGGAACAGTTGGGCTGCATCGCCGGCGGTCTCACGGTGCGCCGCAGGCAGCTGCGGTGCCTCTTCGAGCAGGACGAAGGCATTGGTTCCGCCGACCCCGAACGAGCTGACAGCCGCACACCGCGGCGCCGCCCCCGCGGTCCACGGCGTCAGGGTCGTTGGTACCGCCAGCCGTGTGCCCGCCAGTCTGATATGCGGGTTGAGTGTGTGGAAGTTGGGCTGACCTGGCACCGCGGCGTGGCGCAGCGCCAGCACCGCCTTGATCAGCCCCGTCGCGCCGGCGGCTGCCTCGAGGTGGCCGAGATTTGCCTTCACCGAGCCAAGCAGACACGGGCCGGCTCCGGCCGCCTCGCGCCCCAGCGTCGCCGCCAGCGCCTCTACCTCGATCGGGTCGCCGAGTGCCGTGCCGGTGCCGTGCGTCTCGACAAAGCCGACGCGCTCGGGCTCCAATTGGGCCAAAGCCAGCGCGTCGCGGATCAGCATTTCCTGGGCCGGACCGTTCGGTGCTGCAAGCAGCGTCGAATGTCCATCCTGGTTGACCGCCGAACCGCGGATCACCGCCAGAATACGATCACGATCGGCGATCGCGTCGGACAGGCGCTTGAGCACGACGATGCTGCAGCCTTCGCCGCGCCCGAAGCCATCCGCCATTGCGTCGAACGCCTTGCAGCGGCCGTCGGGGGCCATGAACCCGACCTTGGACATCGACACCAGCAGTTCCGGTGAAATGATCAGCGACACGCCGCCGGCGATCGCGATATCGCTTTCGCCAAGACGCAGGCTCTGGCAGGCGAGATGCACCGCCACCAGCGATGCCGAGCACGCCGTGTCGACCGAGACGCTTGGGCCGCGCAGGTCGAGCAAATACGACAGGCGATTGGCCAGCACGCTGTGCAGCGTGCCGGTCAGGGTTCGTGCGTCGATCGCGTCGCGGTCGCTGTATTGCAGCTGGGCGTAGTCGTTATGATAGCTGGCAACAAAGACGCCGGTGCGTGAGCGCGCCAGTTTGCGGGTGGGTCAGGCCGGCGTCGTCAAGCGCCTCGACGGCAACTTCGAGGAACAGGCGCTGCTGCGGGTCCATCCGATCCGCTTCGCGTGGCGTGATGCCGAAATAATCCGCGTCGAAGCCGTCGATGCGATCGAGAAAGCTGCCGCGCCTCGTGATCGTTTTGCCCGAGACGGCGAGGTCTGGATCATACCACGCGTCACCGTCCCATCGATCGCGCGGAATATCGCCCACCGTTTCGACACCGTCGCACAGCAGCTGCCAGAGCCGATCGGGCGTGTCGGCGCCGCCGGGCAGCCGGCAGGCCATGCCGACGAGTGCGATCGGATCGGCCTGTAGCACGGGCACCGCCTGCGCGCGTACCTCCCTGGCCATCAGGGCCAGCTTGATTGCGGATCGACCGTTCAACATCGTCGCGGCACCGCCCATCGCTCTCAGCCTGCGGGCTGGGTCAGCAACGCGAGCATGGCGCTCTCGTCGGACAGCGCGACAACCCGGTTCAGCGATGCCATCAGATCGTCTCCGGTGCCGCTGGACACGACGACTGGATCATCCGGTGCGGGGCTTGGCTCATCGACGGCGAGATGGCTGACCAACGCGTCGATGGTCGGATAATTCAATGCCAGCGTTGCTGACAGCGGGCGACCGAGCGCGGTCTCGAGGTGATTGCGCAGTTCGATCGCCATCAGCGAGCCCAGTCCCATGTTGCCGAACGTCTTGTGCGGGTCCAGGCGTGCGGGCGCGATCTTCAGGACGCGACCAACAACATGCTTCACCACCCGTTCGAGCGCCTGGCGTCGCTCCGCCGGTCCAGCTTGCTCGAACTCGCTGAGCAACGCCGACTGCCCTTGTGTCGCCTCGGGCACGTCCCCCACGATATCGCGGAACAGCGAACCAAGGCGGCCGGCGCGGGCACGCCGAAAGCAGGCCCAATCCGTCGGCATCACCGCCGCCGTCGCTACCGGGCGACCGCACAGCCAGGAGAACAGCATCGCCCCGCGCTCCGGCGGGATAGCCTGAACGCCGTACCGCGCCATTTCAGCGACCGCATGTGCCGCCGCCTCGCCGACAGCCAGACCGGTATTCTGCCAAGGACCCCATTGGATGCTCAGACCCGGCAGCCCTCTTGCCCGTCGATCCTGGGCGAGCGCGTCGAGACCCGCATTGGATGCAGCGTAATTGGCCACACCAGGGTGCGGCAGAAACGCGCCGATCGATGACAGCAGCACGAACAGATCAAGGTTTGGCAGCAGGCGATCGAGCAACCTTGCGCCATGCAGTTTGGCGCGCATGACCGTGTCGAAGCGCGCGGGATCCATCGACCCGGCAAGGCCGTTGTTCAGCAGCACCGCGGCGTGCACCACGCCTCTGATCGCCGGCCAGCCCTCAAGCTCGTACTGGTCAAGAAATGTCTTCAGCGCCGCTTCGTCGGCGACATCAACCGAAATGATGTGCACCGCCACACCACGCGCCTCGAGCGCGCGAACCGCGGCGATGCGTCGGCCGGCCACCGATGTGGGATCCACGGCGGCCCAGGTCTCGCGCGGCGGGAGCGGCGTGCGGCCGAGCAGAAGCAGTCGCCGTGCGCCGCGATCAGCCAGGGCCCGTGCGACCAGCAAACCGATGTCGCCCAGCCCGCCCGTGACAAGGTAGCCAGCATCTTCGCGGCAGGTGAACGGCTCTTGCGCGACATCTCTGTCGTCGCGTGCCAGCCGCTGGACGTAGTGCCGATCCGACCGCACTGCGGTCTCGTTTTCGCCGCCGTTGTCGCCCAGCACATGACCAGTCAGGAAGGTGGCGTTGGCCGAGACGGTGGCGGCTGGATCGAGGTCGATCAGTCCGCCCCACAGATCGGGATGCTCCTCGCCCACCACGCGCGCCGCGCCCCATAACGCACCCTGGTCCACCGAGACCCGCTCCCCAGCCTCCTTGATCACCGCCTGGCCGCCCTGGGTCGCAAACCACAGCCGCGGCAAGTGGGACCAATCGGCCCGGAGACAGGCCTGCAACACGCGGACCGGCAGGTAAGCGGCTGCCGCATCGTCCTGCGCCAGTATGACGATGCCACGCGGTGGCGTCGGGCTGCCCGCATGATCGAGCAAAGTCGCTTCCAGCCCATTCAGCGGTGCCGATGTGGCTGTCACGCCCGCGGTCTGCAGGGCCACGGCAACAGCCGATCCCGCCGCTTCGTCGCCGCTCAGCACCAGCCAGGGCACTGCAGTCGGCGCAGCCTTCCCGTTCGGCGCCGGCTGATCGGATGGTTCCCACCGCAAATGGTAAACCCATCCTCGCGTCTCTTCGTCCGGCCGCATGCGCGACACACGCATGCCGGATGCAGCAGGAGACTGAATTTCGGCGTCCTCGACCCAATGGCGTTCCCGCTGCCACGGATAAAGCGGCAGTTGCACTGTGCGGCCGCCCGCAGCCATCACGCGGCGCCAGTCGATCGGGTAACCTGCCGCCCAAAGCCCGGCGACGGTGGTCAGTAACGCGGCCTGCTCCGGCTCGTCCTTGCGTCCGCACGCCAGCGTCTTCGCGGCCGGCGCGGTCTGCTGAACCGACGACAGGAGCACCGGATGCGGGCTGAGTTCGACAAAGATCCCGACGCCATCCGCGGTAAGCGCCTCGATGGCGGTGGTGAACAGCACCGGCTGGCGCATGTTCATCGCCCAATATTTGGCATCGAACACCAGGCCGGCGGCGCGACGGCCAAGCACTGTCGAGCAGATCGGGATCCGGTCTTCGCCAGGCGTCAGGCCGGCCAGTTCGGCAGCCAGTTCCACGGCCAACGGCGCCATCTGGGGGCTATGGGATGCCACATCGACCTTGACCAGGCGACAGAACACGCCGTCGGTCTCCAGGCTCGTCAGCAGCGTTTGCACGGCCTCGGGCTGGCCGGAGATGACGCTGGATCGCGGGCTGTTGCTCGCGGCGACCGATACCACATGTTCCAGCCCCGCCAGGCGCCCGTGCAGGTCTTGCATGGGAAGCTCGACCAGCGCCATCGCGCCCTGGCCGCTGACGCGCCGCATCAGCGCGCTTCGCCGGACTATGACCTCCATCGCCTGGTCGAGATCGAATACGCCGGCGATGTATGCGGCGCCAACCTCTCCCATGCTGTGGCCGACAACCGCATCAGGCTCAACGCCCAACGACTTCAGCAACTCGGCGTAGGCAATCGCGATCGACAGCAGAACCGGTTGGATCACGTCGATCTGGTGCAACCGAAATCCGTCGGAATCCGGTTCGGCAGCCAATTGCTCGAGGATCGACCAGTCGATCAGGGTTGCGCCGCCTGTTGACACCGTTCGAGCGTGGCGCGGAACACCGGTTCGCAGCCGACAAGCTCGCGGCCCATGCCGATCCACTGCGCCCCCTGGCCCGGCACGATGAACGCGACCCCCGGCCGGCTGCCCAGCTCCACAAGCCCTTCGGCCACCGCCGCCGCGCCATCGCCCGCAGCGAAGCGGCTCAGCGCATCGACCATGGCGGCACGATCGCCGGCCACGAAGGCAACGCGATGCTCCAGGCTGGTCCGGCGCGTCGCGGCGCTCCAGCAGACGTCGCACAGTGCCGGCGCATCCGTGGCTGACAGCAGGTCGGCGTAGCGCGAGGCAAGTACCTGCAGCGCCTTTGGGCTGCGCGCGGACAACGGCAGCAGGTTCGTTGCCCGGCCTGGCGTTGCCACACAGGTGGGTGGCGCGCCGGCGGCGGCCTCCTCGAGCACCACGTGACCATTCGTGCCGGCGATCCCGAACGCGCTGACGCCGGCGACGTGCGGATACTCGCCCGCCAGCCACGGCGTGAGCTCGCGGACAATCTCACACGGAATGTCCGACCACGGGATGGCGGGGCTCGGCTCTCGAAAATGCAGGCTCGGCGGGATGCTGCGGTGGTGCAACGCAAGCGCCGCCTTGATCAGTCCGGCGGCGCCCGCCGCGCCTTCCGTATGGCCAATATTTGTCTTCACCGAACCAACGAAGGTGCGGCAACCCCGTGTGCGAACTGCGTCCCCGATCACGCTTCCCAGCGCACCGAGCTCGACCGGATCGCCCGCCCGCGTCCCTGTGCCATGGGCCTCGATGTATCCCACCCGCCCCGGCGACAGCCCCGCGTCGGCATAGGCGGCGCGCAGCAATTCCTCCTGGCCGACCCGGCTCGGCGTGCCCATTGAGCCACCGGTGCGCCCGTCGTTATTGATCGCGCTGCCGCGGATCACCGCGTAGATCCGGTCATTGGCCGCGAGCGCGCTGTCCAGCGACTTCAGGACGACAAGCCCGACCCCTTCGCTGCGCACGTAGCCGTCGCCTGAGGCGTCACCGAACTTGCATCGTCCGTCCGGCGCCATCATGCGGCTCTGCGAATAGGCGATGCTGATATGCGGTTGCAGGATAATGTTGACCCCGCCCGCGAGCGCCATGGCACTCTCGCCGCTGCGGATGCTGCGAACCGCCAGGTGAACCGCGGCGAGCGATGAGGAACACGCGGTATCAATGGTGAGGCTCGGACCGCGGAAGCCGAGCAGGTAGGACAAGCGGCCAGACGCGGCGTACCGGCCGCTTCCCGTGGTCATAAAGAAATCGACGCGCTCCGGATCGGCGAACAGGCGGGATTCGAAGTCGCTGGTCCATTGGCCGACGAATACGCCGGCCTTGCGGTTATCGACGCCTTGCAAATCCTGCCCTGCGTCTTCCAACGCCTCCCACGCGGTTTCCAGGAGCAACCGCTGCTGCGGATCCATTCGCTCGGCTTCGCGCGGCGAGATGCCAAAGAACCCCGCGTCGAACTCGTCGATCCGTTCTAGGTAACCGCCCCAGCGCGTCATCATCCGACCCGGCGTCGCCGGAGTGGCTGCATAGAGACGCCCCAGGTCGATCCGGTCACGCGGTATCTCGGTGATCGCAGTCCTTCCCTCGCTCAGCAAGCGCCAGAAACTGCCGGTGTCGCAAATTCCGCCGGGAAATCGGCAGCCGATGCCGACGATCGCCACCGAGTTGCAATGGCGCGCCAAGAGTGAATTGCTCATCCCATTGCTTTCAGCGTCGTTTCGTTCCGCTGCATCAGCGCCAGAGTGGCGGACACGTCGGCGAGAACCGCGTCGCGCTGAGCATCGAGGTAGAAATGACCGCCATGGAACACGCGAACGCGGAACGGACCCTCGGTCTGGCTACCCCATGCTTCCAGATGGGCTCGGGGCGTCAGTCGATCCTGCGCACCACCGAACGCCGAGATTGGGCACTCCAGCGGTTCGTCATCGTCGGGTTGGAACGTTTCCAGCGCGGCGATGTCGGCGCGCAGCGCAGGCAGCAATAGCGCCAACACGTCCGGACACGCTGCGACCTCGGCAGGAATGCCGCCGTAGCGCCGGTTGATTTCCCGCACGAACTCATCGTCCGGCATCTGGTGAAGCGGGGGGTCGACACTGAGTACGTTGGGCGGCCGCCGGCCCGAAACAAAGAGGTGGAATGGCACTGCCCCGATCTGCCGTTTCATTGCAAGGGCGACCTGATGCGCCACCACCGCGCCCATGCTGTGCCCAAAAATTGCGAATGGCTTGTCCGTATGCTCCGACAGGACGGTGGCGAGAGCATCGACCAGAACGGGCATGCTGCTGATCGCCGGCTCCGACCAGCGGTTTGCCCGGCCCGGTGGTTGCACCGCCATTACCTCCATCCAGGATGGCAAACCCGGGGGCCAGAGGCGAAATGCCGACGCCGTGCCGCCTGCGTGGGGAAAGCAGAACAGATTGGCCAGGGCGTCCGGTCGGGGAGCAGGTCGATGCAACCAGCCGCCAGCCAATGTGCGATGCATGTCCCATTGGGCGGCCTGTTTCGTCGTTCTCCAGACGGTCATACACCGGTTCCCAACAGTTGCATGCGGTCGTCTAAAAGACCGCAGAAGTCGCGTGGATGCTCCAGCTCGCACCCTCCGCATGCGGCGCGCTCCGCCCGCGCTCCCTCGTGGGCAATCATGCCTACCTCGTTCACACTCCGTTACACACCATAATGAACTCTTCGCAATCTGGCCAGGAATTTATTAGACTATTTCTAGATATTAGTCATTTATTGTGTCATCGAACTCGCAGTGCAATTCTCTGTGACGTATTTGCTTCACAAGATGAGATTTTATGCGGTTGGTGGAGAATGTCATCTGAAATTGTTGATGTTGGATCGTTGCATATGCTAAATTTACCCTGGTAATTTAGCACAACGTAATTTTCGCAATTCGCAATGGTGCTGGCTCTGGCAGGGTAACGAAGTTCACTGGCCCCGCAGTCCAATGACTAACGCCCCATGTCCAACCGGATCGGTCATGTTGTGGAGTTCGTACGATCACCTGCACAGGCTATCCATCTGCACAGGCTATCGCGAGGGTCTGGACGACCGAGTTCACGGCCTCGGCTGACGACGGACTGCCAGGGGATGTTCTCTCTTCGGATGTGCTCTCTTCGGATGTGCTCTCTACGGATGTGCTCTCTACGGATGAGCGGGCACGGGCCAGCCGCTTCGTTTTCGAGCGCGACCGAATTCGTTACGTCGCTGCGCGTAGCTTCCTGCGACATATAGTCGCGGCGTGTGTCGGCGGGGACCCCGCTGATTTGGCCTTCTCCTACGGCCCCCATGGGCGCCCGCGGCTGAGCGCCTCACACGGCTTGGTGCCCGACTTCAATCTGTCGCACACTGGCGACCTTGCCATGTTGGCCGTGTCCTGGGCGGCACCGGTGGGGGTGGATGTAGAGGCAGTTCGGCCGACACCGGATATGCCTGGCCTTGCGTCTCAGGTCATGCACCCCGCGGAGTTGCTGGCGTTCGGCCGCCTGCCCCCAAGCGAGCAAACAGCGGCGTTCTTCAGGCTCTGGACCAGGAAAGAGGCTCTCCTGAAAGCCATGGGAGTCGGCCTCTCAACGGATCCCCGTACAATCCACGTTGGTTGGAGCGCGAGTGATCTCCGCCGCGAGTTCCTGGTCGATGGCCGCGTCTGCGAAATCCGCAATCTCGCGGGCCCCCCTGGGTTCGCAGCCGCGCTGTGCGCACCCAAGGGTGTCGCTCTGGCAATGTGTGCCTTTCCGGATACGCTGCGTGGTCGGCCAGTCCCACCGTGCCATTCCGCCGAACATTAGTGAACTGCGTGCCAAGGGTCGCCTGCGCCCGCCGATCACGGACAGTCAGGATAATCTTGGCCGCCGGCGCGCCCGCGGTGGAACCAGGGAACCAGCCAGCTGCAAGCGCGAGTGTCAGCCTCGATTGCGAGCCTCCGCCTCATGCCCGGTGCGGGGGAGTCAGGTTACGTCCCTTGTGGCGCCGAGCCAGCAACGACGAGGCGACGCTTGGCCTCAGCGTACAGATCGGCTGGTAGCGACCCTCGCTGTAGGATTTCGACGTTGGCCCGTAAATGCGCCGGGTTCGCCGTGCCGACGATGGTGGTATCCAGGTCGGGGTTGGTAAAGGTGAAGCGGAGGATGAACTCCATCGGGGTCATGTCTCCAAGCAGGTCCTCGAGCTTCGTGGCCTGCCAACGTTCCCATTGCAGCCCTGCCTGCTTCCCCTCCGCTGGCGCTCCCTTCGCGGCGCCCCCGCGGACGACGATACCTGCCCCCGACTCGGCGGCAGTGGTGATGATCGCCTCGTGCTCTCGTTCCATTGCTGAATAGGGGATCTGAAAGACGTCGAATACTCCCATCGCGACATGGTCCTTCAGGTGAGGCAGCGTGCCGGACATGCCAATGAACCGCACCTTGCCAGCCGCTTTAAGCTCCATGACTGCATCGAGGGCACCATTCTCCTGCAGAGTCTGCTTCGATGGCGACATATGGAACTGCACCAGGTCGAGGTAGTCGGTCTTCATCCGCACGAGGCTTTGTTCAACGCCGGCGAGGATGTTGTCACGGGTGAACACATGCGGGCTGCGCTGACCGCGCACAGCTGGAGCCCCGACCAGGCAGCCGCATTTGCTCGCGAGATAATACTCGGAACGTCGATGGGAGATGTAGCGGCCAATCCGCTCCTCGCTCACACCATAATCGATTGAGGTGTCGATGTAATTGATACCTGCGTCGAGCACGGCGTTGAGAATGGATTCTGCCTGCGCCTCACTCGTCTCGCGGGCCCGTGGGGCTCCACGCAATTCCATCGCCCCATAGCCCAGCATCGTGACCTGCAGTCCAGTCCGTCCGAGTTCCCGCTTTGGTAGATCGGCCACGGAATTCCTCCCACTGTTAAGATTTATCCCGACAATACGAAAACGGACTCACCGGCGACAGCCGCCTCGTGTACTTCGTTCGCGCCGACGCCCGGTATTTCTGCCGCCGAATATAGCCTTGTGTTCGGTTGCAGCCCCTTGCTGATGGAAAATGCATCGCGCTTCACGTTGAGACTGGATCCCGGATGACCTATTGCACTTCAAGCCGCGTGAATCAGACCAGTCAACTGCGAGCCGGCTCAGCGCATTTTCAGTATCACCACTTCATCGCTGGTCGGGTCCGTGTGCTTGCGCAACTCGGCGACTTCGTGGGCCGAAGCCACTGCCGCATGGTTGCCCCAGCCGTTTCGGATGAAGCTGACGACATCGGCGATCTGCTGATCGTTCAGCTGTTCGCGAAATTGTGGCATGCGGTATGCCTCCGGCCGCCCCTTGACCACCAACGGACCGTCGCCATTCAGGACGATGTTGATGAGTGAGGCCGCATCCGGGTCCACCACTGTCGGATTTCCCGCCAGTGCCGGCACGAAGGGTGGTGCAGCAGCACCGGTCTCGCGGTGGCAGGACTGACAATTGCTGGCATAAAGTTTTGCCCCGCGCGCATCGTCACGCCCGCTCAGCAACATCGTGGCCGTGGTGCCGTCATAAGTATAGGCCGGTTCCTCTGCACTGGCCGGTAGCGATTTCAGATAGACGGCAATGCTGGTCAGGTCGTCGTCGCTCAGATACGGCGTGCTGTTGTTGATGACGTCGCGCATCGAGCCGTAGGCTGAGCCGTGCTCGTTGCTCCCGGTCTTGAGGAACTGCACGATATCCGCCTGAGACCATTTGCCGAGCCCGGTCGACAGGTTCTGCCGCAAACTCGACGCATACCAGTCGTCAAGCATGGCGCCGAACAAGAAACCGGAATCCTGTCCGTCCAGCGCTTTCTCCTGCATGGCCCAGCCGCGCGGCGTGTGGCATGCGCCACAATGGCCAAGGCCTTCGACCAGATAGGCACCACGATTCCACTGCGCATCCTTCTGCGGGTCAGGGGTGAAGCCGGTGCTGGCGGTGAATAATGTGTTCCAGATGGCGAGCGGCCAGCGCGGGCTCAGATAAAGCGGGATTTCATTGGGCTGGTTGATCTGATGGACCGGTGGTACCGCGCGCATGAAGTAGTCGTACAGCGCCTGCACATCGGCATCGGTCAGCTTGGCATAGGATGGATAGGGCATCGCCGGATAGAGCCGGTGGCCGTCCTGGGCGATACCCTTGCGCAAAGCGCGGTCGAAGTCCTGCAGCGTGTAGGTGCCGATCCCGGTTGCAATGTCCGGGGTGATATTGGTTGTCATGATGGTACCAAGCGGGGTTCCCATTTTGAGACCGCCAGCGAATGCCCTGCCGCCCGGCACCGAGTGACAGGCAACGCAGTCGCCGGCACGCGCCAGATACTCGCCGCGCGCGGTGGCACTTGCGCCTGTCTGGGTCTCGGTCTGGGTCTGGGTCTGGGCCTGCGCACCCGGCACCAGGATCAGGCTCACGAAAAGCGCCGCAGCCAATTGCAGCCACGTCATGGGACGTTCTCTCGAATGGTGCGGCCACAGGTGGATTGCGTGCAGCCATCCGCGCTTCGTATTCCGGATGTCGCCATCCCGCACTGCCATGGTCCCGCTCAGGCGGTCGTCGAAAGATCATGATCCTTGAACGGCAGGCTGCGGATGCGCTTGCCGGTAGCGGCGAAGATGGCGTTCGCCAAAGCCGGCAGCGCAGGCGGCAAGGCCGGCTCCCCAAGGCCGGTGGGCGGATGGTCGGTGACCAGGAAATGCACCTCCACCGGAGGCGCCTGCCGCATGCGCAGCGGCAGCACGGTATCGAAGTTGCCTTGCACCACCTTGCCGGCGTCGATCAGCACAGCCTGGCCCAACGCAGCGCCAATGCCGTCCAGTGCCGCCCCTTGTGCCTGGTTTTCGGCATTGAGCGGGTTGATGATCTGGCTGCCAATGTCGCCGACGACCCAGACGTTGTCGATCGTGATCGCACCTGCGCTGCTCACGGTCGCTTTGACCACCTCGGCAAAATACCCGAGATGGCTGAAGTAATAGGCCAGCCCCATGCCTGTCCCGGTCGGCTGCTTTTGCTTGCCCCAACCAGACTTGTCCGCCACCAGCTCGATCACGCCGCGCATCCGGCCGGTATCGAATCCAGGTCCCGCACGCGGCCCTGGCGGATCCGGCAGTAGCCTGGGCTTGCCGAGTAGGCTGAGGGCGAATTCCACTCGGTCCTTGCCCGCGGCATGTGCGAGTTCATCGAGGAACGACTGGAACGCAAAGCCCAGTCCGTTGGAGCGTGGCGCACGCATCGGCCCGGTGGGTGCCCGGAGCGGAATCATCGACGTACCGAATTGGAGATTCTCAACCATGCGGGCTGGGAATTCCGCCGTCCCCATGTCTGCGGAAGAGGCCACGTCGCCATTCTGGCTGAAGGTGACGAAGTGGTCCGAAAGCGCGAGCAGCCGGCCATCGCCATCCACTCCGCCTTTGAAGAAATGGAATCCCGCCGGGCGATAAAAATCATGCCGCATGTCGTCTTCGCGGGTCCAGAGCAGCTTGACCGGCGCTCCAATGACTTTTGAGATCCAGGCCGCTTCGACCATGTAGTCATTGCTCAGCCGCCGGCCAAAGCCGCCGCCGGCACGGACCATGTGCACCGTGATCGCCGATTCCGGAATCCCAAGGGTGGCGGAAACCAGCTTGGCGCCAGGCGCCGGGTTCTGTGTGGGAGCCCAGATCTCGATCTTTCCCTCGGCGTAGCGGGCAGTGCAGTTCTGCGGCTCCAGATCAATATGCGACAGGAACGGGTAATGGTACGCCGCCTCGATTACGTGGGCGGCCTTGCCGAAGGCAGCCTTCACGTCACCGTCCTCGCGCAGGATGGTCTCCGGCGCGCCCTTTGCCATCCGAGCGGCGGTGGCCGCGAAATCGGCACTGCTCTGACCAGCGATATTGCCCTCGTCCCAGGTGATGTCCAACTGCTGGCGCGCCCGATTGGCAAGCCACCAGCTGTCGGCCACCACTGCCACACCATCCAGCAGCCCATGCAGATCGGTGCCGCCCTTCACCTCGAATGCCGCCCGCACGCCCGGCAGGTTGCGAATGGTCGCTACGTTCGACCTCACCAGTCTGCCGCCGTGCACATCGCATTTCTGAAACACGGCGTAGAGCATGCCGGGCACGCTGACATCGATGCCAAACATCGGCTGGCCGGTGACGATCCGCTGCACCTCAATGTTGCGCGTGGGCTGTCCGATAATGCGAAAGTCTTTTGGATCCTTCAGCTTGAGACCGTTGACGTCAGGGACCGGGAACGCGGCGGCTTTGGTGGCCAGCGAGCCATAGGAAAGGCTCCGCCCGCTCGGTTTGTGCACGACCTGCCCGGGCGTGGTCTCGCATTCGGCCGCCGGAACATTCCATTCTGCAGCAGCCGCGGCAATCAGCATTTGCCGCCCGGCGGCGCCGACCTGGCGCAGCGGCAGCCAGTTCGTCGGCGTCGCGGTGCTCCCGCCGGCAACCTGGCGAGGGTATCGAGAATCCAGATCCGCCTGCTCGATCTGCACATCCGCCCAAGCGACATCGAGCTCCTCGGCGATCAGCATGGGCAGCATGATCTTTACGCCCTGCCCTACCTCGGGGTTCTTCGCCGTGATTGTCACACGCCCGTCCGGCGCGATGCGGACATAGGCGTTCAGCGCAACCGCATCCGGCCCTGCCTTGCCCAATATCGCCGCACGGGAAATTCCTGGAATGGATGCCGTCAACAGTAGACCGCCGCCGATGGCGAGGCTGGCTCTGAGGAAATTTCTGCGTGCCAGCATGATCAGGTCCTCCCCGCAGCCGCGGCTTGCTTGATCGCCGCGCGAATCCGCGTGTAGGTGGCACAGCGGCAGACATTTCCGCTCATGGCCTCGTTGATATCCTGGTCTGTCGGGGCCGGCACGCGCACCAGCAGGGCTGTGGCTGACATGATCTGGCCCGCCTGGCAGTACCCACATTGCGGCACATCCAGGTCGACCCAGGCCGCCTGCACGTTTCGGCCGACCTTGGTCTCGCCAATCGCCTCGATTGTCGTGATGGACACATTGCCGACGGAGGCGATCGGGATCTGGCAGGAGCGAATGGGGTAGCCGTCCATGTGCACCGTGCAGGCACCGCACTGTGCAGCGCCGCAGCCGAACTTCGTACCCTTGAGATCCAACGTGTCGCGCAACACCCACAGGAGTGGGGTTTCGCCATCAATATCGACGTGGCGTGGTTCACCGTTGACTTGGATCGTGAAATGCATCCTGGATACTCCAACAAGCAGAACTCCGATATCTCGGATCAACATTGGCGGGCTCGGGCCCGACATGCCCGGAATTTCGGCCCGGACGGAAGACGCTTCAACACGGTAGCCAGCCTTATAGACGGTGCGCAATGGCGAGCCTAAGGGCAGCCAGCGCCGCAGGCCGCCACCGCAATCCAGCGATCATCGTGACATGCACGGTTGCCCGGAATAGAAACGCAGACAGCCGACACTGCTTGCGGGCATTTAATGTGCCGGTCAGGAAATCCCGCCGTATGACGCAGACGCAAGCTGCGCGGTCTGATTGTCGATTTTCTTCGAGGTTGTGATGGCCGCTGCTCAGATCCTCCGGAAAATCGTCGTCAACGGGATCGCCGTGAATTGCTGTCTCGAAGGTCCGGAAACCGCTCCCGTCGTGATGTTCGGGAACGGTCTGGCCACCGGGACGGCCATCGGGAGCCGCAGGCAGCTCACTTCGACAAGCGTTTTCGCGTGCTGCGATACGACGTGCATGGGCACGGCGCGGCCGAGGCGACGCCGCCTCCGTATACGATCGAGCAGCTTGCCGACGATGTCGTCGATTTGCTCGATCGGCTCGGCATCGGCAACGTTGCGTACGTCGGTCTCACTCGGCGTAATGATCGGGCAGGCACTCCCGTCTCACCCGAACAGGGTCCGATCCCTGGAACTGGGTGACACGACCATGCACAGCCCGCGTGACATGTGGATCGAGCGGATCGCGGCGATCAAGGCGAACGGATCGAACCGCAGGTCGAGCCGTCGATCGAGCGCTGGTTCACGCACAGCTTCCGCACCAGCCAGCCGAAGCTTGTCGAGAACATGCGCGCGATGATCCGCGCCACCTCACTCGATGGCTATCTCGGGTGCGCGATGGCGATGCGCGACATGCGCCTCGAAAGCGTGGCCCCCCGCGTACCCAACTGACCTTGATCCTCGTCGGACGGGACGACCGCTCAACACCGGTCGCCGAAGCGCAGGCCCTTCATGCGGCGATCTCCGATCGCAGCTCGAGGTCATCGAACACGC
>CAWBON010000023.1:0-293718 GCA_963790445.1 uncultured Alphaproteobacteria bacterium
CGAAGCTGGCCGCGCTGGAAGAGGCCGGCATCACCAAGCTGCCGACACTGGCGGTTGACCAGTCGAACGGCCCGTGGATCCGCAACACGCTGGCGGTGGACAAGAACACCAACCGCGACGACGCGCTGATCGACATCTATCGCGTGATGCGTCCGGGCGAGCCGCCGACCCGGAGACCGCCGAAGCGCTGTTCCGCGGCCTGTTCTTCGACGGCGATCGCTACGATCTGTCCGCGGTCGGCCGCGTGAAGATGAACATGCGGCTTGGCTTCACCGATGTGGCGGACTACCGTGCGCGTGCTGCGCAAGGAAGACCTGCTGCGCACGGTGAAGATCCTGTGCGAGCTGAAGGACGGCCGCGGCCAGATCGACGACATCGACAACCTCGGCAATCGCCGGGTGCGTTCGGTCGGCGAGCTGATGGAGAACCAGTACCGCATCGGCCTGCTGCGCATGGAGCGGGCGATCCGCGAGCGCATGGGCTCGGTCGACATCGACACCGTGATGCCGCACGACCTGATCAACGCCAAGCCGGCGGCGGCGGCGGTGCGCGAATTCTTCGGCTCGTCGCAGCTTGTCGCAGTTCATGGACCAGACCAACCCGCTGTCGCGAGGTGACGCACAAGCGGCGTCTTTCGGCGCTTGGCCCGGGCGGCCTGACACGCGAGCGTGCCGGCTTCGAGGTGCGCGACGTGCACCCGACGCATTACGGCCGCATCTGCCCGATCGAGACGCCGGAAGGGCCGAACATCGGGCTGATCAACTCGCTGGCCACCTACGCCAAGGTCAACAAGTACGGCTTCATCGAGACGCCGTACATGCTGGTGAAGGACGGCGTGGTGCAGCCGGGCGCGCGCTATCTGTCGGCGATGGAGGAAGAAAAGCTCGTCGTCGCGCAGGCCGATGCGCCGATGGATGCGGGCGGCAAGTTCACCCAGGAACTGGTTTCGGTGCGTCGGCAGGGCGATTTCCGGCTGGTGCGGCCGGAGGATGTCACCGCGATCGACGTTTCGCCGAAGCAGTTGGTTTCGGTGGCGGCGGCGCTGATCCCGTTCCTGGAGAACGACGACGCCAACCGCGCGCTGATGGGCTCGCAACATGCAGCGCCAGGCGGTGCCGCTGATCCAGGCGGACGCGCCGCTGGTCGGCACCGGCATGGAAGCGGCGGTGGCGCGCGACAGCGGTGCGACGATCGTCGCCCGGCGCGCCGGCGTGGTGGACCAGATCGACGGCGCGCGCATCGTGGTGCGCGCGACCAACGACGACAGCACGACGAAGGGCGTCGACATCTATCGGCTGCGCAAGTTCATGCGTTCCAACCAGTCCACCTGCATCAACCAGCGTCCGCTGGTGAAGGTGGGCGACGTGGTGCAGGACGGCGAGATCATCGCCGATGGGCCTTCGACGGAACTCGGCGAGCTGGCGCTGGGGCGCAACGTGCTGTGCGCGTTCATGCCGTGGAACGGCTACAACTTCGAGGACTCGATCCTGATCAGCGAGCGCATCGCGCGCGACGACGTGTTCACCTCCATCCACATCGAGGAATTCGAGGTGATGGCGCGCGACACCAAGCTGGGCCAGGAGGAGATCACGCGCGACATCCCCAACGTGGGCGAGGAAGCGCTGAAGAACCTCGACGAGGCCGGCATCGTCTATATCGGCGCCGAAGTGAATCCGGGCGACATCCTGGTCGGCAAGGTCACGCCGAAGGGCGAAAGCCCGATGACGCCGGAAGAAAAGCTGCTGCGCGCGATCTTCGGCGAGAAGGCGTCCGACGTGCGCGACACGTCGCTGAAGCTGCCGCCCGGTGTGACCGGCACGGTGGTGGATGTGCGCGTGTTCAGCCGCCGCGGCGTCGACAAGGACGAGCGCGCGATGGCGATCGAGCGCGCCGAGATCGAGCGTCTGGCGAAGGACCGCGACGACGAGAAGGCGATCCAGGAGCGGTCGTTCCTCAACCGGCTGCGCGAGAAGCTGCTGGGCCGCAAGGCGTCCGGCGGGTTCAAGGGCATCAAGGCCGGCACGGAGATCGACGAGGAGGTGCTGGCCGAGCATCCGCGTGGTGCGTGGCGCCATATCGGCGTGCAGGACGATGCGGTGATGGCGGAGATCGAGACGCTGAAGCGCGAGTTCGATGCCGCCGTCGGTCGCTTGCAGGCGCGGTTCGACAGCAAGGTCGAAAAGCTGCAGCGCGGCGATGAGCTGCCGCCCGGCGTGATGAAGATGGTCAAGGTGTTCATCGCGGTGAAGCGCAAGCTGCAGCCCGGCGACAAGATGGCCGGCCGCCATGGCAACAAGGGCGTGGTGTCGCGCGTGGTGCCGGTGGAGGACATGCCGTTCCTCGACGACGGCACGCCGGTCGATCTGGTGCTGAACCCGCTGGGCGTGCCGTAGCCGCATGAACGTCGGGCAGATCCTGGAGACGCATCTGGGCTGGGCGTGCGCACACGCTCGGCGCGCAGATCGGCGAACTGGTGGAAGAGTATCGCCGCACCGGCGCGCGGCGCGAGGAGCTGCTGGAGCGGCTGCGCGATGTCTATGGCGAGGAGGAGTTCCGCGACCAGATCGCCAATCTCGACACCGAGCAGCTGATGGAGATGGCGGAGCAACCTGAAGAAGGGCGTGCCGATCGCCACGCCGGTGTTCGACGGCGCGCGGATGTCCGACATCGAGGGCATGCTGGTGCGGGCCGGGCTGGATACCTCCGGCCAGGTGGTGCTGGTCGATGGCCGCACCGGCGAGCCGTTCGAGCGCAAGGTGACGGTCGGCTACATCTACATGCTGAAGCTGCATCATCTGGTGGACGACAAGATCCACGCGCGTTCCATCGGGCCGTACTCGCTGGTGACGCAGCAGCCGCTGGGCGGCAAGGCGCAGTTCGGCGGGCAGCGCTTCGGCGAGATGGAGGTGTGGGCGCTGGAGGCGTATGGCGCCGCGTATACACTGCAGGAGATGCTGACGGTGAAGTCGGACGACGTGTCCGGCCGCACCAAGGTCTACGAGGCGATCGTGCGCGAGCAGGACAACTTCGAGGCCGGCGTGCCGGAGAGCTTCAACGTGCTGGTGAAGGAGCTGAAGTCGTTGGGGCTGAACGTCGATCTGGATAGCCGGGCTGCTTGATCACGCATTCACCGTCATCCCGCGCGACAGAGCCGGGCGTACGGCCACGGCGTGGTGCACGTGCCGCTATTCGCTGGCCGGTGACGGTCACTGACTGTCGCGGACTCGCCTTGCAATGACGACAGCGGATACCCTGAAAGGGTATAACGCATGAACGAACTGATGAAGATCCTTGGCCAGACCGGCCAGGCAATGACTTTCGACCAGATCAAGATCCAGATCGCGAGCCCGGAACAGATCCGCTCCTGGTCGTACGGCGAGATCAAGAAGCCCGAGACCATCAACTACCGCACCTTCAAGCCGGAGCGGGACGGGCTGTTCTGCGCGCGCATCTTCGGCCCGATCAAGGACTACGAGTGCCTGTGCGGCAAGTACAAGCGGATGAAGTTCCGCGGCATCATCTGCGAGAAGTGCGGCGTCGAGGTCACGCTGGCCAAGGTGCGGCGCGAGCGGATGGGCCACATCGAGCTCGCCTCGCCGGTCGCGCACATCTGGTTCCTGAAGTCGCTGCCCAGCCGGATCGGCCTGATGGTCGATCTGACGCTGAAGGAACTCGAGAAGATCCTGTACTTCGAGAGCTACGTGGTGCTGGAGCCCGGCACGACCGATCTCAAGCTGCACCAGCTGCTGACCGAGGATCAGCTTCTCGCCAAGCAGGACGAGTTCGGCGAGGACCAGTTCGAGGTCGGCATCGGCGCCGAGGCGATCAAGAAGGTGCTGGGCAAGATCAACCTCGACGAGGAGAAGGTGCGGCTGCGCGCCGACCTGAAGGAGACCACGTCGCGAGGCCAAGCGCAAGAAGCTGGTCAAGCGCCTGAAGCTGATCGAGGCGTTTGCCGAATCCGGTGCGCGCCCGGAGTGGATGATCCTCGACGTGGTGCCGGTGATCCCGCCCGAGCTGCGCCCGCTGGTGCCGCTGGATGGCGGCCGCTTCGCCACGTCCGACCTGAACGACCTGTATCGCCGCGTCATCAACCGCAACAACCGCCTGAAGCGGCTGATCGAGCTGCGCGCGCCCGACATCATCGTGCGCAACGAAAAGCGCATGCTGCAGGAGAGCGTGGACGCGCTGTTCGACAACGGCCGCCGCGGCCGCGCCATCACGGGCGCCAACAAGCGTCCGCTGAAGTCGCTGTCCGACATGCTGAAGGGCAAGCAGGGCCGCTTCCGGCAGAACCTGCTGGGCAAGCGCGTCGACTACTCCGGCCGCTCGGTCATCGTGGTCGGGCCGGAACTGAAGCTGCATCAGTGCGGGCTGCCGAAGAAGATGGCGCTCGAGCTGTTCAAGCCGTTCATCTACGCGAAGCTGGAGAAGTACGGCCACGCCACCACCATCAAGGCCGCCAAGCGGATGGTGGAGAAGGAGCGTCCCGAGGTGTGGGACATCCTGGAAGAGGTGATCCGCGAGCATCCGGTGATGCTGAACCGCGCGCCGACGCTTGCACCGCCTGGGCATCCAGGCGTTCGAGCCGGTGCTGATCGAGGGCAAGGCGATCCAGCTTCACCCGCTGGTCTGCACCGCGTTCAACGCCGACTTCGACGGCGACCAGATGGCGGTGCACGTGCCGCTGTGGCTGGAAGCGCAGTTGGAAGCGCGCGTGCTGATGATGTCGACCAACAACATCCTCAGCCCGGCGAACGGCAAGCCGATCATCGTGCCGATCCAGGACATCGTGCTGGGGCTGTACTACCTGTCGCTCGAGACGCCGGAATTCCATGACGTCGAAGACAAGGATGCGCCGGCGTTCGGCACGATCGGCGAGATCGAGCACGCGCTGGACGCCGAGCGCGATCAGGCTGCACGACAAGATCAAGTGCGCGCTGCGAGACGATCGATGCCGGCGGCAATCACGGTGCGCAGCATCGTGGTGACCACGCCGGGGCGGATGATGATCGCGCAGATCCTGCCGAGGCATCCGAACGTGCCGTTCGAGCTGATCAACAAGCAGCTTACCAAGAAGAGCGTCTCCGACGTGATCGACATGGTGTATCGCCATTGCGGTCAGAAGGAGTGCGTGATCTTCGCCGACCGGCTGATGGGCCTTGGCTTCGGCCAGGCGGCGAAGGCCGGCATCTCGTTCGGCAAGGATGACCTGATCATCCCGGTCGAGAAGGAAGAGATGATCCGCAAGACGCAGGGCGAGGTGAAGGAGTTCGAGCAGCAGTACCAGGACGGCCTGATCACCGCCGGCGAGCGCTACAACAAGGTGGTCGATGCCTGGTCGCGCTGCACCGACGAGGTCGCCGGCGCGATGATGAAGGAGATCTCCAAGCAGGAGATCGGCGTGCAGACCAACTCGGTGTGGATGATGAGCAACTCCGGCGCGCGCGGGTCGCCGGCGCAGATGCGCCAGCTGGCCGGCATGCGCGGGCTGATGGCCAAGCCCTCGGGCGAGATCATCGAGCAGCCGATCATCGCCAACTTCAAGGAAGGCCTGTCGGTCCTTGAGTACTTCAACTCCACCCACGGCGCCCGCAAGGGGCTGGCGGACACGGCGTTGAAGACGGCGAACTCCGGCTACCTGACGCGCCGTCTGGTCGACGTGGCGCAGGACTGCATCATCGTCGAGGAGGATTGCGGCACCGACCGCGGCCTGACGGTGCGCGCGGTGATGGATGGCGGCGAGGTGGTGTCCAGCCTGAGCGAGCGCATCCTGGGCCGCACCTCGGCCGAGGATGTGCTCGATCCGTCACCAGCGAGGTGATCGTCGCCGGACAACACGCTGATCGAGGAAGATCGAGGCGGAGCGATCGAGAAGGCCGGCGTCGAGGCGATGAAGATCCGCTCGGTGCTGACCTGCGATTCGCCGCATCGGCGTCTGCGGCCATTGCTACGGGCGCGACCTGGCGCGCGGCACGCCGGTGAACATCGGCGAGGCGGTGGGCGTGATCGCCGCGCAGTCGATCGGCGAGCCGGGCACGCAGCTCACCATGCGCACCTTCCACATCGGCGGCGCGGCGCAGCGTGGTGCCGAGCAGTCGAGCGTCGAGGCGAGCCACGAAGGCATCGTCACGGTGAAGAACCGCAACGTGGTGATGAACAGCCAGGGCACGCCGGTGGTGATGTCGCGCAACTGCGAGATCGTGCTGACCGACGACAAGCAGCGCGAGCGCGCGCGCTTCCGTGTGCCGTACGGTGCGCGGCTGCTGGTCGACGAGGGCCAGCTGGTGGCGCGCACGCAGAAGCTGGCGGAGTGGGATCCGTACACGCTGCCGATCATCACCGAGCGCGCCGGCAGGGTCGAATACATCGACCTGATCGAGGGCATCACGCTGGTCGAGCGGATGGACGAGGTCACCGGCCTGACGTCGAAGGTGGTGGTCGACTACAAGCAGGGCGCCAAGAGCGTCGATCTGCGGCCGCGGCTGCAGCTGAAGGACGAGAAGGGCGAGGTGCTGCGGCTGCCGAACGGCACCGATGCGCGCTACTTCCTGTCGCCGGACTCGATCCTGTCGGTCGACAACGGTGCGCATGGTTGCGGCGGGCGACGTGCTGGCACGCATCCCGCGCGAGGGCAGCAAGACGCGCGACATCACCGGCGGTCTGCCGCGCGTGGCCGAACTGTTCGAGGCGCGGCGGCCGAAGGATCACGCGGTCATCGCCGAGATCGACGGGCGCGTGGAGTTCGGCAAGGACTACAAGGCGAAGCGCCGCGTCATCGTGAAGAACGACGAGACCGGCGAAGAGACCGAGTACCTGATCCCGAAGGGCAAGCACGTCTCGGTGCAGGAGGGCGACTTCGTGCTGCGTGGCGATCCGCTGGTGGATGGTCCGCGCGTGCCGCACGACATCCTGAAGGTGCTGGGCGTCGAGGCGCTGTCGGACTACCTGGTGAACGAGATCCAGGACGTCTATCGGCTGCAGGGCGTGAAGATCAACGACAAGCACATCGAGGTGATCGTCCGGCAGATGCTGCAGAAGGTGGAGATCCTCGATCCGGGCGACACGACGTTCCTGGCCGGCGAGCAGGTCGATCGCACGGAGTTCGATGCGGTGAACGGCAAGCTGGGCAAGGACGATCGGCCGGCGCATGCGATGCCGGTGCTGCAGGGCATCACCAAGGCCAGTCGCTGCAGACCAACAGCTTCATCTCGGCGGCGTCGTTCCAGGAGACGACGCGGGTGCTGACCGAGGCGGCAACGGCGGGCAAGACCGACAGCCTGATGGGGCTGAAGGAGAACGTCATCGTCGGGCGGCTGATCCCGGCGGGCACCGGGTCGGTGATGAACCGGCTGCGGGCGATCGCCGCGGGGCGCGATCAGCGGACGCTGAGCTGGGCAGCGCACCGCAGCAGATCACCGAAGAGGTGAAGGCGGCGGAGTAGCGGCTGGCTTGTCTGTTCGAATGGAAGGCCGGCGGCGCGCAAGTGCCGCCGGCCTTTTGTTTGGGGTGCTCTCCATGCTATGACCACAGTAGTCACTGTGGGAGGCCTCGATGCAGGAAATCCAGTTGCGCGATGCCAAGGCGACGCTGTCGGCGGTCATCGACAAGGCCGCACACGGTGAACCCGTTATCATCACCCGCCACGGCAAGCCGACCGCGGTCATCATCGGCTTCCAGGAATGGCAGCGTTTGGCTGATGTGCCGTCATTTGGCAGGCTGCTCATGGCAGCACCGATTGAGCCTGGTGACCTGCCCGATCGGAGCCAGTCTGGTCTTCGGGATACCGAGTTGTGACGTCTTATCTGGTGGACACGAACGTCATTTCGGCCAGTTCGTCAGCCCGTGCGAGTGCCCAGGCATCGCCGCTGGTCGCATGGATGGTCCGGCACACCAACAGCCTTTTCCTCTCGGTCGTCACGATCGCCGAGATCGAGGACGGGATCGCGAAGGCCCGACGCTCGGGCGCCCATCGGAAGGCGGGTGGCTTGGCAGATTGGCTGGAAACGGTGCTGCACCTTTACGCCAGCCGGGTTCTGGTCCTCGACATCGCGACTGCTCGTATTGTCGGCGCTCTGTCTGACCGAGCGCGCGGGCAGGGTCATGCGCCAGGATTTCCAGATTTGGTCATTGCGGCGACTGCGCAATTGCACGGCCTGACGATCCTGACGCGCAATCTTCGCCACTTCGCACCGCTGGAAGTGGCTGTGCATGATCCATTCGCCAGCGTGCCGACGTCGTGAGATCGGCTCAATGTCCGCATCTGCGAGTTGCGGCCACGGAGGATCACCCTCCGGCGCTATCGGTTGCCTGCTATAAAGGACGCTGAACGATGAGCAGCCCAGGTACCACATCCGGCTTCCATCACGTCGCAATCCGCGCGGTGGATTTCGACGCGACCGTGCGGTTCTATACTGAAGGACTGGGCTTCAAAGTCCATTACGGGTTCTCGGTGCCCGGTCGGATCGACCGCGCCGCGTTTCTGGATGCGGGCGATGGCCGCTACGTCGAAGTGTTCGGGCAAGGTTCTACGGTGCAGGCCGAGGGCCGTCGGCGCCGTCCCGACGAAGAGCACACCGAAGGCGCACTGCTGCATTTCTGCCTGCGGGTCGCCGATGTGGAAGCGTCCTACCGACGCGCACTGGCGGCCGGGGCCATTTCGCGCATCGAGCCACGCATCGCGAAGCTGGGTGGCGAACCGCCGGCAGACGTTCATATTGCATTCGTCGCAGGACCGAACGGTGAAGTCATCGAATTTCTGAAAAGCGAGCAACTATAGCGAATTCTGCTGCGATCAATCAGGAACGCGCCGCGCCAAGAAAGCATTTAACACAGATGTAAGAGGATGCACGCAGATACACGCTGATCTGCGACTGATGCGGTGGCTGGACGAGCTGTATCTGGCGACGCCGTTTTACGGGTCGCGTCGCATGGTGGCGGTACTGCGACGGGACGGCTGAAGTGGTGAACCGCAAACGTGTGCGCCGACTGATGCGGCTGATGGGGATCGAGGCGATCTACCAGAGGCCGAACACCAGCCGGCGTCACCTGCAACACAAGGTGTATCCTTACCTTTTGCGAGCTCTCGTCATCGACCGCCCGAACCAGGTGTGGTGCGCGGACATCACCGTACATTCCGCATGGCGAAGGGCTTTGTATATCTGGTCGCGGTGATGGACTGGTATCAGCCGCCGGGTTCTGGCATGGCGATTATCGATCGGGATGGACATGGCGTTCTGTGTCGAAGCTTGGCAGGATGCGATGGATCGATACGGGCAGCCGGACATATTCAACACCGATCAAGGTGTGCAGTTGACCAGCGGAGATTTCATTGACGAACTGGCGGCCCGCGGTGTGCGGATCAGCATGGCACGCAGATAGCCTCAGGCTGAATGATCTGTAGGGGCATGAACTCGGCAAGCTGCGCCTGGAAATCAAATGCGTGAGCCACGGCCTTGCGAACCGCGCAGAACCATCTGTGTGTATCTGCGTGCATCTTCTTACATCTGCGGCAAATGCTTTCTTACTTATCTTGCAGCACCATCAGTTTCGCAGCGTGGGCCGAGACAGCGTGCGATCGCCGCCTCGCGTCGCTGCACGATCAGCGTGACGCAAGCGCGGGTACAGTCGCCGGCGATGCCGCCGCTGCCGCATAGCGCCGTGCCAGCGCCGCGCACACCATGAGCTGGATCTGATGGAACAGCATCAGCGGCAGCACGATCAGGCCGACGGACTGGCCGGCGAACAGCACGGTCGCCATCGGCAGGCCGCTCGCCAGGCTCTTCTTCGAGCCGCAGAACACGATGGTGATCTCGTCGGCGCGGGCGAAGCCGAGCAGCCGGCTGACCAGGTCGGTCAGCCAGCAGCACCGCCGCCAGCAGCGCGGCATCCAGCAGCAGCAGCGACAGCGAGGCTGGCGGCGTCGACCTGGTGCCAGATGCCGTGCGTCACGCCCTCGCTGAACGCGACGTAGACCACCAGCAGGATCGAGCCGCGATCGACCAGGCCGAGCAGCGCTGGTTGCGCGCGACCCAGTCGCCGATCCACGGCCGGGCGAGCTGGCCGGCGAGCGAACGGCAGCAGCAACTGCAGCGCGATGTCGCCCACGCGCGCGCGGCGGAAAAGCCGCCATGCGTGCTGCAGCAGCAGGCCGGCCAGCAGCGGCGTCAGCAGCGATGCCGAGACAGGTTGGACGCGGTCGCCGCGCACAGCGCCGCCGGCACGTTGCCGCGGGCGATCGAGGTGAAGGCGATCGAGGACTGCACGGTGGACGGCAGCACGCACAGCAGCAGCAGCCCGGCCCACAACGCCGGCGGCAGCAGGCCGGGCGCCAGCGCGCGCGCGGTCAGGCCGAGCAGCGGGAACAGCACGAAGGTGCTGCCAGCAGCACGACGGCATGCAGCCGCCAGTGCCGTCGCGCCGGCCAGCGCCGCCCGCGGCTGCCAGCCGCGCGCCGTGCAGGAAGAACATCAGCGCGATCGCGGCCTGGTCGCTGGCCGCCGGCGACCGCGTGCCACCGCCGTGCACCGGGAGCAGCGATGGCCAGCACCGACCATGCCGACGATCGCCGGCGATGTAGGGGTCGATGGGCAGTCGGGAGCAGCAGCGCTTCGGGGTCATGGCGGCGATCCGGTTGTCGTCGGCGACAGAATGCGCGCCGCGGCGTTCATTGTGAACTACGTTGATCGACGCTTATTGTTATCACGAATTGTGATAACAGGAGCCGCCATGCTCGACCCGGTACAGCTCGAGACCTTCCTCGCCGTGGCGCAGACCCGCAACTTCACCGAGGCCGGCCGCCGGCTTGGCCTGCGGCAATCCACCGTCAGCCAGCACATCCGCAAGCTGGAGCAGGCGTCCGGGCGGCGGCTGTTCGTGCGCGACACGCATTCCGTGGTGCCGACGGCGGATGGCGAGGCGATGGAGGGCTTCGCCCACTCGATCCTGGAGGCGAACGAGCGGGCGCGGCGATTATTTCGCCGGCTCGCAGGTGCGCGGGCGGGTGCGGTTCGGCACGTCGGAGGATTTCGTCAGTTCCCGGCTGCCGGAGTTGCTGCGCGATTTCGTCCGCCGGCATGCGCTGGTGGACCTGGAACTGACGGTCGGGCTCAGCGCCACGCTGTATCAGCGCTGGATGCCGGCGAACTCGATCTGGTGCTGTGCAAGCGCCGGGCGGGCGATGACGAGGGCGGCTGGTGTGGCGCGACCGGCTGGCCTGGATCGGCACCGGGCGACGCGCATCGATCCCGGCGCAGCCGGTGCCGCTGATCCTGTACACGCCGCCCAGCATCACGCGGACGGTGGCGCTGGAGGCGCTGGAACGGGCGGCCGGCCGTGGCGGATCGTCTGCTCCAGCGGCAGCCTGAGCGGGCTGCGCGCCGCCGCGCTCGCCGGGCTGGGGGTCACGCGTGCACGCGCAGGGGCTGATGCCGGAGGGGCTGGCGGAGATGCCGGCGGCCTATCGGCTGCCCGACCTGGGGGACGTGGAGTTCGTGGTGCGGGGGCCGCTCGGCAGGACCGCGGCCCGGCGGCGGAACTGGCGGAGGCAATCCTGGCCAATGGCGATCGGCTGCAGCGGCGGGTCGGCTGATCAGTCCGCCAGACCGATCACCAAAGCCAGCTTCCGGTCGAGCGCTTGCAATGAGCCCATTGTCCAGCACACCGATCATGTGTGCCGCATTTCTGGCGTCGCACGGCAAACACCTTGTCCACCATGATCTGCGAGCGCACGCGTAGCCCGTTTGACGATGCTGCTTCGACCGTCTGGCGACGAAATGCCGCATCGACCTGCAGCGTCGACGTCATCAGGCAGACCAACACGGTGTCAGTGGGCCTGGCAACCGGTCGGACTCGATGACGACAGCGGGACGCGGCTTGCCGTGGTCTCCCTGAAGGGCGACCGTCACGATGTCGCCGCGTTTCATGCGTCGAGATCGAGATCCCGCATTGCCGCTTCGATGAAGTCGAGCGCTTCCTGTTCGTCTGGCGCGCCACGCAGTGCCGCTGCCTCGCGTTCTGCCATCGCCGCGAATTCTGGGCTCCTGGGGTCGGGTACCCAGATGCGCACGAGTTTCATGCCTGCGGCCTTCCGTCTGGCGCGGTACTGGCGAAACTTGTCTGGCCGATCATCTCGTGCGGCCCGGGGCATGGTGGTCTCATTGGTTGCGCGCAACCCGATATAGTCGGTCGGTCGCGCTGCGGCAACCCGCTGCGAGACATGCGGCAATTCGGCATTTGTCCAATCCAGGCCCGCTTGACTTGCCCCGGACCCGCCACTAGGTTCCGCCCCCTCTGGCCGACCCACCAATGCTTGATCGGGCGGCCGTCGTTTGCAGGCTAAAGTCGCGTGCGGCGCCGCCTCCGGACTGACCGGCGGGCCCAGGCCGTGGGCTTTAAGACCCCGCAGGGTGGGATGTCCCAGCCGGCGGGCTTCGCCTGTCAAGGACGGTTGCAGCGACGGCGCGGGTTGGCCGACCGCAATGAAAGAGGCTCGATGCCGACCATCAACCAGCTCATCGCCAAGGGGCGGGAGCCGCAGAAGACCCGGAACACGGTGCCGGCGCTGCAAGGCTGCCCGCAGAAGCGCGGCGTCTGCACGCGCGTCTATACCACCACGCCGAAGAAGCCGAACTCGGCGCTGCGCAAGGTGGCCAAGGTGCGGCTGACCAACGGCTATGAGGTGGTGAGCTACATCCCGGGCGAGGGCCACAACCTGCAGGAGCACTCGGTGGTGCTGATCCGCGGCGGGCGCGTGAAGGACCTGCCGGGCGTGCGGTACCATATTCTGCGCGGCGTGCTGGACACCCAGGGCATCGCCAAGCGCCGCCAGCGCCGTTCGCTGTACGGCGCGAAGCGGCCGAAGTAAGGGAGGCCGGAGATGTCCCGCCGTCGCCGCGCCGGAAAAAGCGCGAGATTCTGCCGGACGCCAAGTTCGGCGACGTCGTGATCAGCCGTTTCATGAACGCGCTGATGTACGACGGCAAGAAGTCGGTCGCCGAGGGCATCGTCTACAGCGCGCTGGACGTGATGAAGCGGCGCGGCGGCGCGCAGGCCGATCCGGTGCGCATGTTCCACGAGGCGCTGGACAACGTGAAGCCGGCGGTCGAGGTGCGGTCGCGCCGGGTCGGCGGCGCCACCTATCAGGTGCCGGTCGAGGTGCGCACGGAGCGGCGCCAGGCGCTGGCGATCCGCTGGATCATCGACGCCGCCCGCAAGCGGGGCGAGCACACGATGGAAGACCGGCTGTCGAACGAACTGCTGGACGCGGTGAACAATCGCGGCTCGGCGGTGAAGAAGCGTGAAGACACCCATCGGATGGCGGAGGCGAACAAGGCCTTCAGCCATTACCGCTGGTAGTAAACCCCCAACCGGGAAGTCTCGGAGACCACGACGATGGGCAAGGCGAAATTCGAGCGCACCAAGCCGCACTGCAACATCGGCACGATCGGCCACGTGGACCATGGCAAGACGACGCTGACGGCCGCGATCACCAAGGTGCTGGCGAAGACCGGCGGCGCGACCTTCACGGCGTACGACCAGATCGACAAGGCGCCGGAGGAGAAGGCGCGCGGCATCACCATCTCCACCGCGCACGTCGAGTATGAGACGGCGAACCGCCACTACGCGCACGTCGATTGCCCCGGCCACGCCGACTACGTGAAGAACATGATCACCGGCGCGGCGCAGATGGACGGCGCGATCCTGGTGGTCTCCGCCGCCGACGGCCCGATGCCGCAGACCCGCGAGCACATCCTGCTCGCCCGCCAGGTCGGCGTGCCGGCGCTGGTGGTGTACCTGAACAAGATCGACATGGTGGACGATCCCGAGCTGATCGAACTGGTGGAGATGGAACTGCGCGAGCTGCTGTCGTTCTACGAGTTCCCCGGCGACGACATTCCGATCATCAAGGGCTCGGCGCTGTGCGCGCTGGAAGACCGCGAAGCCGGAACTGGGCGAGAAGTCGATCCTGGAGCTGATGGAGGCGGTCGACGGCTACATTCCGCAGCCGGTGCGCGCGACCGACCGGCCGTTCCTGATGCCGATCGAAGACGTGTTCTCGATCTCCGGCCGCGGCACCGTGGCGACCGGCCGCGTCGAGCGCGGCATCGATCAAGGTCGGCGAGGAAGTCGAGATCGTCGGCATCCGGCCGACCGCAGAAGACCGTGGTGACCGGCGTCGAGATGTTCCGCAAGCTGCTCGATCAGGGCGAGGCCGGCGACAACATCGGCGCGCTGCTGCGCGGCACCAAGCGCGAGGACGATCGAGCGCGGCCAGGTGCTGGCGAAGCCCGGCTCGATCACGCCGCACACCAAGTTCAAGGCCGAGGCCTATATCCTGACGAAGGAGGAAGGCGGCCGCCACACGCCGTTCTTCACCAACTACCGGCCGCAGTTCTACTTCCGCACCACCGACGTGACCGGCGTCGTGCAGTTGCCGGAAGGCACCGAGATGGTGATGCCGGGCGACAACGTGACGATGGACGTGGAGCTGATCGCGCCGATCGCCATGGATGCGCAGCTTGCGCTTCGCCATCCGCGAAGGCGGCCGCACCGTCGGCGCCGGCGTCGTCGCCAGCATCACGGCCTAGCGGAAGAATCGGCACCGGCGCCCCTCCGTAAGGCGGGGCGCCGGTGGCGTTTACGGGCGGACCCGGAGCGAACGATGGACAACCAGAACATCCGCATCAGGCTCAAGGCCTACGATCACCGCGTGCTGGACAACAGCACGAAGGAGATCGTGAACACGGCCAAGCGCACGGGTGCCCGGGTTCGCGGACCGATCCCGCTGCCGACGCATATCGAGCGGTTCACGGTCAACCGCTCGCCGCACGTCGACAAGAAAAGCCGCGAGCAGTTCGAGATCCGCACGCATCGCCGGCTGCTGGACATCGTCGAGCCGACGCCGCAGACGGTGGACGCGCTGATGAAGCTCGACCTCGCCGCCGGCGTCGACGTCGAGATCAAGATCTGAGGCCGGGACGATGGCAGACGCAATGTCCCCTGCGCACCGGATTGCTGGCCAAGAAGCTGGGCATGACGCGGATCTTCCGCGACGACGGCACGCATGTGCCGGTGACCGTGCTGCAGCTCGATCAGCTGCAGGTGGTCGCCGCAGCGCACGCAGGAGAAGGACGGCTACAACGCGGTGCAGCTCGGCTGGGGCAAGGCCAAGGTGAAGAACGTGTCACAAGCCGAACCGCGGCCATTTCGCCAAGGCGAAGGTCGAGCCGAAGGCGAAGCTGGTGGAGTTCCGCGTCGGCGGCGGATGCGCTGCTGGAGCCGGGTGCCACGCTGTCGGCGGCGCATTTCGCGGTCGGCCAGAAGGTCGATGTGTGCGGCACCACGCAAGGGCAAGGGTTTCGCCGGCGGCATGAAGCGCTGGAACTTTTCCGGCCTTGAAGCCAGCCACGGCGTGTCGATCAGCCATCGCAGCCTGGGTTCGACCGGCAACCGGCAGGATCCGGGCAGAACCTTCAAGAACAAGAAGATGGCCGGCCATCTCGGCGTCGAGCGCGTGACCACGCTGAACCTGGAAGTGGCGGCGGTCGATGCGGACAAGGGGCTGCTGATGATCAGGGGCGCGGTGCCCGGATGCGAAGGGCGGCTATGTGCTGGTGCGCGACGCGGTGAAGCGCGCGCGGCAGGCGGATGCGCCGTATCCGGCGGCGCTGGTCGGTTCGCAAGCAGAGCTTGCGGACCGAGGCGGGCTGAACGATGCAGATCGAAATCACCACGCTCGACAGGACGACCGCCGGCAAGCGCCGAGCTGCCGGACGAGTTGTTCGCCGCGAAGCCGCGCGCCGACATCATGGCGCGCGTGGTGCACTGGCAGCTGGCGAAGCGCCGCGCCGGCACGCACAGGACCAAGGGCATGGGCGAGGTGCCGGGCACGACCAGGAAGCCGTACCGGCAGAAGGGCACCGGCAACGCGCGGCAGGGCAGCTTGCGCGCGCCGCAGTTCCGCACCGGCGGCGTGGTGCATGGGCCGGTGCCGCACTCGCACGAATACAGCCTGAACAAGAAGGTGCGCCGGCTCGGGCTGATCTCGCGCGCTGTCGCAGAAGCAGGCCGAAGGCAAGCTGGTGGTGCTGGACGCCGCCGGCGGCGATACGAAGACCGGCGAGCTGGCGAAGAAGCTGAAGGCGCTGGGCTGGCGTTCGGCGCTGATCATCGATCATGCGGTGGACGCGGGCTTCCTGCGCGCCAGCCGCAATATCCCCGGCATCGACGTGCTGCCGACGATCGGCGCCAATGTCTACGACATCCTGAACCATGACGTGCTGGCGATCACCGCCGCCGGCGTCGAGGGGCTGAAGCAGCGGCTTGGGCCGAAGGCCGCGCCGGTGAATGGAGCCGCGGCATGAGCGATCTCTATGAGACCGACATCTCGTCTGGTCCGACGACCAGGCGGCGCTGTGCGGCGCCTCGCCACTGGTGAGCACGTCAATGACAAGGTCGACTGGACGAATGTGATCGAGGAGATTGAAAGCGTGGGCAATGAGCAGCTCCATGCTGTCAGCTCCCTGCTCACCCAGGTGATCATTCACCGCCTTAAGGCGATGGCGTGGCCGGACGCACGTGATGCGGACAACTGGCGTGCTGATGCCGAGCGATTTCGCGGGCGACGCGGCGGACCGCTTTGCGCCATCCATGCAGCGGCGCCTAAACGTCGCACATATCTACCGTCGCGCGCTGCGCGCGATGCCAGCGACGATGTACGGGGAACCGCTGCCGCCTCTGCCTGCGGCCTGCCCTTGGTCGCTGGATGAACTGCTTGGCAATGAGAGCGACGAGTTCATGAGCGGCATGAGCGAGACCAGGCAAACGCCGCAAGGCCAAAACTGTCGCGCGAGGCGATGTACCAGATCATCCGCACGCCGGTGATCACCGAGAAGGCGACCGTGCTGTCGGAGCAGAACCAGTTCGTGTTCCGCGTGGCGCTCGGACGCCACCAAGCCGGAGATCAAGGCGGCGGTCGAGGGGCTGTTCGGCGTCAACGGTGCTCGGCGGTGAACACGCTGGTGCAGAAGGGCAAGACCAAGCGGTTCAAGGGCCGGCCCGGCGGCGCTCGGATGTGAAGAAGGCGTTCGTCCGGCTGGCCGACGGGCCAGTCGATCGACTTCACCACCGGCCTCGCATAGGGCGCGCGCAGAGATGGCACTCAGACAATTCAATCCGGTCACGGCCAGCCTGCGCGGCACGGTGCTGATCGACCGCTCCGAGCTGTGGAAGGGCAAGCCGGTCAAGGGCTGACCGAGGGCAAGAACGGCACCGGCGGGCGCAACAACCACGGCCGCATCACCAGCCGGTTTCGTCGGCGGCGGGCACAAGCAGTCGTATCGCGACGTCGACTTCAAGCGGCGCCGCAAGTTCGACATGCCGGCGACGGTGGAGCGGCTGGAATACGATCCGAACCGCAGCGCGTTCATCGCGCTGATCAAGTACCAGGACGGCGAGCTGTCGTACATCCTGGCGCCGCAGCGGCTGCGTGCCGGCGACACCGTGGTGGCCGGCGCGCGGTGCGACATCAAGCCGGGCAACGCGATGCCGCTGGCGGCGATCCCGGTCGGCACGATCGTGCACAACATCGAAATGAAGGTCGGCGCCGGCGGCAAGATCGCGCGCGCGGCCGGGCACCTATCGCGCAGCTTGTCGGCAAGGATGCCGGCTAGGCGCAGATCAAGCTGATGTCGGGCGAGTTGCGCCTGGTGCGCGCCGAATGCATGGCCTCGATCGGCGCGGTGTCCAACCCGGACAACATGAACCAGAAGATCGGCAAGGCCGGCCGCACGCGCTGGCTGGGCAGGCGGCCGCACAATCGCGGCGTGGTGATGAACCCGGTCGATCATCCGCTGGGCGGCGGCGAGGGCCGCAGCTCGGGCGGCCGGCATCCGGTCTCGCCCTGGGGCCAGCCGACCAAGGGCTACAAGACGCGCGCCAACAAGCGGACCGACGGCCTGATCATCCGCCGCCGCGGAACAAGGGCAAGTAAGATGGCACGTTCCGTCTGGAAGGGTCCGTTCGTCGACGGCTATCTGCTGAACAAGGCCGAGGCCTCGCGCGCGTCGGGCCGCAACGAGATCATCAAGATCTGGTCGCGCCGCTCGACGATCCTGCCGCAGTTCGTCGGCCTGACGTTCGGCGTCTACAACGGCCACAAGTTCCTGCCGGTGCAGGTGAACGAGAACATGGTGGGCCACAAGTTCGGCGAGTTCTCGCCGACCCGCACGTTCACCGGCCACTCCGGCGACAAGAAGGCGAAGCGGGGCTGACATGAGCAAGCCGCAAACATCCCCGCATGCTGGCCGACACCGAGGCGCAGGCGATCTGTCAGCAACGTGCGGGTCAGCCCGCGCAAGCTGAACCTGGTCGCCGGGACTGATCCGCAACCAGCCGGCCAGCGCGGCGGTCGCGACGCTGACGTTCAGCAAGCGGCGCATCGCGCAGCAGGTGAAGAAGGCGCTGGAGAGCGCGATCGCCAATGCCGAGAACAACCATCAGCTCGACGTCGATCGGCTGGTGGTGACGCGCGCCGAGGTGGGACGCTCGATGGTGATGCGGCGGTTTCATGCGCGCGGCCGCGGCCGCGTCCTCGCGCATCGAGAAGTGGTTCAGCCACCTGAAGATCGTCGTTGCCGAACGCGCGCAGGACGGCCGGGCAGGAGGCCGCATAGGATGGGTCACAAGGTCAATCCGATCGGGCTGCGGCTCGGCATCAACCGCACCTGGGACAGCCGCTGGTTCGCCGGCGCCGATTATTCCAAGCTGCTGCACGAGGACCTGAAGCTGCGCGGCCATCTGCGCAAGAAGCTGCACGGCGCCGGCGTGTCGCGCGTGGTGATCGAGCGGCCGGCGAAGAAGCCGCGCGTGACGATCTACGCGGCGCGGCCCGGCGTGGTGATCGGCAAGAAGGGCCAGGACATCGAGGTGCTGAAGCAGGAACTCGGCAAGATGGCGAATGCCGAGGTGTCGCTGAACATCGTCGAAATCCGCAAGCCGGAGATCGATGCGCAGCTGGTCGCCGAGAACATCGCCCAGCAGCTGGAGCGTCGCGTGGCGTTCCGCCGCGCGATGAAGCGCGCGGTGCAGTCGGCGATGCGGCTGGGCGCGCAGGGCATCCGGATCAATTGCGGCGGCCGGCTGGGCGGCGCGGAAATCGCCCGGGTGGAGTGGTATCGCGAAGGCCGCGTGCCGCTGCACACGCTGCGCGCCGACATCGATTACGGCGAGGCGACGGCGAAGACGACCTATGGCACCTGCGGCGTGAAGGTCTGGGTGTTCAAGGGCGAGATCCTGGCGCACGACCCGATGGCGCAGGATCGCCGCGCGGCCGAGCAGGCGCCGCAACGGTAGATGGACCGGTAAACGACGATGCTGCAACCGAAGCGCACGAAATACCGCAAGGCGCACAAGGGCCGCATCCACGGCGTGGCCAAGGGCGGCTTCATCGCTGAACTTCGGCACCTATGGGCTGAAGGCGCTGGAGCCGGAGCGGATCACCGCGCGGCAGATCGAGGCGGCGCGGCGCGCCATCACGCGCGCGATGAAGCGCACCGGGCGGGTGTGGATCCGCATCTTCCCGGACGTGCCGGTGTCGACCAAGCCGGCCGAGGTGCGCATGGGTTCCGGCAAGGGCTCGCCGGAGTTCTGGGTGTGCCGCGTGGCGCCCGGCCGGATCATGTTCGAGATCGACGGCGTGCCGGCCGAACTGGCGCGCGAGGCGCTGACGCTGGGCGCCGCCAAGCTGCCGATCACGAACCAAGTTCGTCGCGCGGATCGGAGACGCCTGATGGCGAAGCGACAGGCAAGGCGGCGACGTGCGCGCGAAGACGCCGGACGAGCTGGCGACGATGCTGCTCGATCTGCGCAAGGAGCAGTTCAACCTGCGCTTCCAGCGCGCCACCGGCCAGCAGGAAGGCATCGGGCGGGTGCGAGCAGGTGCGGCGCGAGATCGCGCGGGTGAAAACGATCCTGGCGGAGAAGAAGCGCTCGCTCCGCCGCGAAGCCTGTAAGGAGAACGGCGCGATATGCCAAAGCGCGTCCTGACCGGGCGGGTGACCAGCGACAAGATGGACAAGACCGTGACGGTGCTTGGTCGATCGTCGCGTCATGCATCCGCTGTACAAGAAGTTCATTCGCCGCTCGAAGAAGTACGCGGCGCATGACGAAGCCAATCTGTGCAAGATCGGCGACACGGTGCGCATCGAGGAATGCCGCCCGATCAGCAAGCGCAAGACCTGGATGGTGATCGAGCGCAACGGCGAGACGCTGCGTGCAGTGCAGGATCGGCGAAGCGCTGCGTGCGCCGCAAGCTGAAGGAGCGGCGGCATGATCTCGGTCGAATCCAACCTCGAAGTCGCCGACAATTCCGGCGCGCGCCGCGTGCAGTGCATCAAGGTGCTCGGCGGCTCGAAGCGCAAGACCGCCTCGGTCGGCGACGTGATCGTGGTGTCCATCAAGGAGGCGATCCCGCGCGGCAAGGTGAAGAAGGGCGACGTGCACCAGGCGGTGATCGTGCGCACGTCGTATCCGGTGCGGCGCGGCCGACGGCTGCGCGATCCGCTTCGACCGCAATGCCGCGGTGCTGATCAACAAGCAGATGGAGCCGATCGGCACGCGCATCTTCGGCCCGGTGGTGCGCGAACTGCGCGGCCGAGAAGTTCATGAAGATCATCTCGCTGGCGCCGGAGGTGCTGTGAGATGGCCGCGCGCATTCGCAAGGGCGACACGGTGGTGGTGATCAGCGGGCGCCGACAAGGGCCGCCGCGGCGAGGTGCTGCGGGTGATGCCGAAGGCAGAGCGCGCGGTGGTGCAGGGCGTCGACATGGCCACGCAGCACATCAAGCCGCGCGGCATGGGCGAGCCTGGCGGCATCGTCGAGCAGGAGGCGGCGATCCATCTGTCCAACCTGATGCTGATCGATCCGAAGAGCGAGAAGCCGACCAAGGTCGGGTTCCGCGTGCTGGAGGATGGCGCGCAAGGTGCGCGTCGCCAAGGCGACCGGCGAAGTGATCGAGAGCTGAGGCCACCGCGATGAGCGGCACCGAAGAACAAGCCGAAGGGCGGTGCCAAGGGTGGCGCGCCGAGGCGCTGCCGCCAAGGGCGGCGGTGCGCCGAAGAGCGGCAGCCGGCGGTGCCGGCCCGCCGATCAAGGGCAACACGGCGGAGGCGCGGGCGGAGCGGGCGAAGGCGGCCGAAGCGACTGCCGGCGCCGAAGCCGTCGCGGCGTCGCCCGAGGAAATGCCGCGCATGCAGAAGCGCTACCTGCGACGAGGTGCGCGCCAAGCTGCGCGAGGAGTTCGGCTACACCAACCCGATGCAGGTGCCGAGGCTGGAGAAGATCGTCATCAACATGGGCGTCGGCGAGGCGACCGCGCGACCAGAAGAAGCTCGATGCGGCGGTCGGCGGAACTGACCGCGATCGCCGGGCAGAAGCCGGTGAAGACGGTGGCGAAGAAGGCGATCGCCGGGTTCAAGATCCGCAAGGGCCTGCCGATCGGCTGCAAGGTCACGCTGCGCAAGGCGCGGATGTACGAGTTCCTGGACCGGCTGGTCACCATCGCGCTGCCGCGGGTGCGCGACTTCCGCGGCATCACCGGCAAGGGCTTCGACGGGCGCGGCAACTTCGCGATGGGGCTGAAGGAACAGATCATCTTCCCGGAGATCAACTACGACCGGGTGGATGAGGTGCGCGGCATGGACATCCAGTTCGTCACCACGGCGAAGACCGATGCGGAAGCGAAGGCGTTGCTGAAGGCGTTCGATCTGCCGTTCGCCAACTGAGATTTTGGGAAAACCACAGCTCCCGGATCAGATCCGGGGGCTGACGGGTTCCGGAGGATGAAGACAGGATGGCCAAGACTTCTCAGGTCAACCGCAACGCGATGCGGGAACGCATGGCGAAGCGCGACAAGGCCAAGCGCGCCGCGCTGAAGGCGGTGGTGATGGACCGCACGCTGCCGGTGGAGGACCGCTTCAACGCCATCGCTGAAGCTGGCGCAACTGCCGCGCAACGGCGCGGCGGTGCGGGTGCGGCTGCGCTGCGCGCTGACCGGCCGCTCGCGCGGCAATTACCGCAAGTTCAAGCTGTGCCGCATCAGCGCTGCGCGACTGGCCAACGTCGGGGCAGATCCCCGGCATGGTCAAGGCGAGCTGGTAAGGAGGGCACGGCAGATGTCGATGTCCGATCCCCTGGGCGATATGCTCACCCGCATCCGCAACGCGCAGCGCGCGCGCCACTCGATGTGCGTGGCGCCGGCGTCGCAAGCTGCGCGCCAACGTGCTGGACGTGCTGAAGCGCGAGGGCTTCATCCGCGGCTTCGCGGCCGAGGAGCTGCGGCCCGGCGTGGCGCAGCTTGCGCATCGAGCTGAAATACAACGAGGGCGAGCCGGTCATCAAGGAGATCACGCGCGTCTCCAAGCCGGGCCGGCGGGTCTATTCGAAGATCAAGGAGCTGCCGCGGGTCTATGCCGGCCTGGGCATTTCCATCCTGTCCACGCCGCGCGGCGTGATGAGCGATGCCGAGGCGCGCGCCGCCAATGTCGGCGGCGAAGTCCTGTGCCGCGTGTTCTGACGGAGAGCGTGCGATGTCGCGCGTAGGCAAATATCCGGTCGAGATTCCGGCGGGCGTGCAGGTGGCGATCGCCGGCGGCATGCTGACCGCGAAGGGCAAGCTCGGCGAGCTGACGCTGCCGCTGACCGACCACGTCGAGGCGACGGTCGAGGACGGCAAGGTCGTCGTGGCAGCCGCACGGCGAGGAGCAGCAGGCGCGCATGATGTGGGGCACCACGCGCGCGCTGGTCGCCAACATGGTGAAGGGCGTTTCCACCGGCTACACGAAGTCGATGGAGATCACCGGCACCGGCTACCGCGCCGCGGTGCAGGGCAAGAACCTGGAGATCAACCTCGGGTTCTCGCATCCGGTGGTCTATCCGGTGCCGGAGGGCATCAAGATCACCTGCGAGCGGCCGACCGCGATCAAGGTCGAAGGCGTGGACAAGCGGCTGGTCGGCCAGGTGGCGGCGGAAATCCGCGCGTTCCGTCCGCCCGAGCCCTACAAGGGCAAGGGCGTGCGCTACAGCGACGAGCAGATCCGCCGCAAGGAAGGCAAGAAGAAGTAGCATGAGCGCGAGACAGAGACCTGCGGGACGCGCGCGGCGCGAGCGCCTGCGCTTCCAGTTGCGCCACAAGCGGTCGGCCGGCCGCGCCTGTCGGTGTTCCGCTCCGGCAAGCACATCTATGCGCAGGTGATCGACGACGCGCAGGGCCGCACGCTGGCGGCCGCGTCGTCGCTCGACAAGACGCTGCGCGAGGCGCCTGAAGACCGGCGCCGACAAGGCCGCCGCGGCGGCGGTCGGCAAGCTGGTGGCCGAGCGCGCGCTGGCGGCCGGCGTGAAGCGAAGTGGTGTTCGACCGCGGCGCGTATCTGTACCACGGCCGCGTCAAGGCGCTGGCCGATGCCGCCCGCGAAGGCGGGCTGGCGTTCTGAGGAAGACCGAACATGGCACGTGAAGCGCGAGAAGGCGGCGGAGCGCGGTCGGGATCGCGACCGCGATCGCGACGGCGACGACGGCATCATCGACAAGCTGGTCACCATCAACCGCGTGGCGAAGGTGGTGAAGGGCGGCCGCCGGTTTGCGTTCGCCGCGCTGGTGGTGGTCGGCGACCAGAAGGGCCGCGTCGGCTACGGCGCCGGCAAGGCGCGCGAGGTGCCGGAGGCGATCCGCAAGGCGACCGAACGCGCCAAGCGCGGCATGATCCGCGTGCCGATGAAGGAAGGCCGCACGCTGCATCACGACGTCGAGGGCCGCTACGGCGCCGGCAAGGTGGTGCTGCGCTCCGCGGCCGCCGGCACCGGCATCATCGCCGGCGGCCCGTTGCGCGCGGTGTTCGAAACGCTGGGCATCGGCGACGTGGTGGCGAAGTCGCTCGGCAGCCGCAACCCGCATAACATGGTGAAGGCGACGTTCGCGGCGTTGCAGCGCTGCGCGTCGCCGCGCTCGGTGGCGACGCGGCGCGGCAAGAAGGTGTCGGAGCTGTTCGGCGCGCCGCGACGGCGGCGCCGGCTGCTCCGGCCGCGCCGGAGGAGGCCCGCCAGTGCCTAAGGTGCGCGTGACCCAGATGCGCGTCCCCGCTCGGCCGCAAGCCGGGCCAGAAGGAGACGCTGATCGGGCTCGGCCTGAACAAGCTGCGGCGCACGCGCGAGCTGGAGGATACGCCTTCGGTGCGCGGCATGATCCGCAAGGTGGCCCACCTGATCAAGGTGGAGGAGCTGTCCTGAGATGAACCTGAACGAACTGCGCGACAATCCCGGCTCGCGCCTGAAGTCGAAGCGGCTCGGCCGCGGCATCGGCTCGGGCAAGGGCAAGACCTCGGGCAAGGGCGTGAAGGGCCAGAAGGCGCGCGACGGCGTGGCGCTGAACGGCTTCGAAGGCGGCCAGATGCCGATCTACCGCCGGCTGCCGAAGCGCGGCTTCTGGAACCTGTTCCGCAAGGAATACGCGCCGGTGAATCTCGGCGCGCTGGAGGCGGCGATCGCGGCGGGCAAGCTGGATGCCGGGCAGCCGATCACCGAGGAGACGCTGCGCGCAGCCGGGTCTGGTGCGCGGCAAGCTGGCCGGCGTGCGGCTGCTGGCCAAGGGCGAGATCAGCCGGGCGATCACCATCACCGTGTCCGGTGCGTCGGCGGCGGCGATCGCGGCGGTGGAGAAGGCCGGCGGCTCGGTGACCACGACGGTGGCGAAGCGCCGAGGCTGCGGCGGCGGAAGCGCTGACCGTCATGGCCGGGCGTGTCACCGCGGGCGTCGAGAAGTCGACGTTGTGCGTCGCGCGGGCTAGCCGGACGCTGGCCGTGAACGCCTCTGCAGTGTGACCGGGCCATGCCGATGAACTCGACCGCAGCTTGCACTCGGCTAGCGCCATCGGCCGAAAATAGGACGCGACTGACGAGGAACGCACCATGGCCTCCGCTGCCGAACAACTTGCGGCAAACCTCAATCTCGGCGTCCTGTCGAAGGCGACCGAGCTCAAGAAGCGCATCTGGTTCACCCTCGGCGCGCTGATCGTCTACCGCATCGGCACCTACATCCCGGTGCCCGGCGTCGATGCCTCGGTGATGACCGAGATGCTGCAGCAGCACGGCGGCGGCATCCTCGGCATGTTCGACATGTTCACCGGCGGCGCGCTGCGGCGCATGACGGTGTTCGCGCTCGAACATCATGCCGTACATCAGCGCCAGCATCATCATCCAGTTGATGACCGCCGCCGTCCCGTCGCTGGAGGCGCTGAAGAAGGAAGGCGAGAGCGGGCGCAAGAAGCTCAACCAGTACACCCGCTACCTGACGGTGTTCATCGCGATGTTCCAGTCCTACGGCATCGCCGTCGGGCTGGAGAGCATGCGCGGCAGCTTCGGTGCCGGCGGTGATCGATCCGGGCTTGTTCTTCCGCTTCTCCTGCGTCATCACGCTGGTCGGCGGCACGATGTTCCTGATGTGGCTCGGCGAGCAGATCACCGCGCGCGGCGTCGGCAACGGCACATCGCTGATCATCATGTCCGGCATCGTCGCCAATCTGCCGAACGCGCTGGCCAGCCTGCTCGAACTCGGCCGCACCGGCGCGCTGTCGCCGTTCTTCATCGTCGGCTTCATGGTGCTCGCGGTCGTTCGGTGGTCGCCTTCATCGTGTTCATCGAGCGCGCGCAGCGGCGCATCGTGGTGCAGTACCCGAAGCGCCAGGTCGGCACGCGGATGTTCGGCGGCGATTCGACGCACATGCCGCTGAAGATCAACACCTCGGGCGTGATCCCGCCGATCTTCGCCAGCTCCATCCTGCTGATCCCGGCGACCATCGCCGGCTTCTCGGCAGGCACGGGGCCGGGCTGGCTGCAGTTCGATCTCGACCAAGCTGGCGCACGGCCAGCCGCTCTACATGGCGCTGTATGCGGCGATGATCATCTTCTTCTCGTATTTCTACACCGCGGTGGTGTTCAACCCGCAGGAGACGGCGGACAACCTGAAGAAATACGGCGGGTTCATCCCCGGCATCCGGCCCGGCAGCGCCACGGCCGACTACTTCGACTACGTGCTGACGCGGCTGACCACGGTGGGCGGGCTTTACCTGGTCGCGGTCTGCCTGCTGCCGGAGATCCTGATCAGCGACTACGGGCTGCCGTTCTATTTCGGCGGCACCTCGATCCTGATCGTCGTGTCGGTGACCATGGACACGGTCACCCAGATCCAGTCGCATCTGCTGGCGCACCAGTACGAGGGCCTGATCCGCAAGGCGCGGGTCCGAGGGCGGCGATGAGGTCTGATCCTGCTGGGCCCGCCCGGCGCCGGGAAGGGCACCCAGGCCAAGCGCCTGCAGGACCGTTATCGGCATCGCGCAGATTTCCACCGGCGACATGCTGCGCGCCGAGGTCGCCGCCGGCACGCCGATCGGCCGCGAGGCCAAGGCGGTGATGGAGGCCGGGCAACTGGTCTCCGACGACATCATCATCCGCATGCTGCGGCGGCGCGGATGGACGCAGCCCGATGCGGCGAAGGGCTTCATCCTGGACGGCTTCCCGCGCACCGTGCCGCAGGCACAGGCGCTCGACCGGACTGCTGGCCGAGAAGCGCATGAAGCTGGATGCGGTGATCGAGCTGAAGGTGGACGACGCCGCGCTGGTCGAGCGGATCGCCGGCCGCTTCACCTGCGCGAATTGCGGCGCCGGCTACCACGACACGTTCAAGCCGCCCCGGGTGCCGGCAAGTGCGACGTGTGCGGCGGCCGCGAGTTCATCCGCCGCGCCGACGACAACCGCGAGACGGTGCGAGGCGCGGCTGGAGGCCTATCACCGCCAGACCGCGCCGATCCTGCCGCACTACGCCGCGCAGGGGATGCTGCGGACGGTCGACGGCATGGCGGACATCGACGCGGTGGCGCAGGAGATCGACCGCGTTCTAAGCAGCACCGCCGGCCGTTGAGGCGCGGCAGCTATGCCGCTGCGAACAGGCGCTGGCCGATGAACTCGCCTGCGCGCACCCCGCCGGGGCAGGCGAACAGACCGCTTCCGACATGGGTCACGAACTGGTTGAGCATGTCGAACTTTGCCATGTTCTCGAAGATCCTGATGAAGCCGGTCCGCGGATCGCGCTGGTAGCACAGGAAGAACAGGCCGGCGTCGTACTCCATGCCCTGTCGCCACGGTGGCCATCGTTCAGCGGTGAAGTTCACCCCGTCGTTGTAGGAGTAGCCACGCCGCAGGACCTCCGCGCCGGCGTTGCTGGCCGAGTTGGCGAGACGGACATGCGCGTTCTCCGGGATGACGGGGTTCTCGTCCTTGTCGGTGCGGTCCAGACCCAGCGGCTCGAACTCGCCCTTCAGGCCCAACGGCGCTCCGGAATACTTCTCGCGCCCGAAGGTCTGCTCCTGGAAATCGACATTGGTGCGGTCCCAGTGTTCCAACGCCATGCGGATGCGCCGCACGACCACATAACTGCCGCCCTGCATCCATGCCGGTCCGTCGTCGCCGACCCATACCACCTGGTCTATCTGTGTCGGTGTCTGCGTGCCGTCTTTGAAGCCCATCAGGTTGCGCGGCGTGTCGCCGTTGGCGGGCCGCGACATGAAGCCAGTTTGCACCCAGCGAATGTCCGCCACCGCGTAAGCGAGCCGCGCGAGTTGGCGCACGGCATGGAACGCCACCTGTGGATCGTCCGCGCATGCCTGCACCGACAGATCGCCGCCTGTGCGCGTCGGCTCCAACTGGTCGCCGTTGAACCGCGGCAGATCGACCAGCGCTTGCGGCCGCAATGCCGCCAGCCCGTATCGGTCCTTGCCCGCCTTCTCGAACAGCCCCGCGCCAAAACCGAAGGTCATGGTCAGCCGCGCCGCGGGCAGCCCCAGGGCCTCGGCCGAGTTCGATCCGGGTGCGTCGCCATCCGGTATCTCTGGCGCCGCGGTTTGTCCGGCGGCCATCCTGGCAGCGGCCCGGGTCCAGGTCTGCAGCAGATTACCACGTCGTCCCGCTTGTCGGTGGTGAGGTCGAAGGTGGCGAAATAGGTATGCTCCTGCGCCGGCGTCACGATGCCGGCCTGGTGGTCCCCCCAGAACTCCACGGTGGCGCCCGGGGTGGGGTCCGGCGGCCTTTGCATGGAATTGGACACCGCGGAGCGTGCGGCGAAGCCTGTGCCGACCGCGGCCGCCAGCCCTCCGGCCGCGGCGAGCAATCCGCGACGCGACGCATGCGGCGAACTGTCCCGCCTGGTCATCGTGCCTCCACCAGCGTGTTCATGTCGTCCATGCGTGTCGTCGGTGCTGACATGAATGGCCGGCAAGGGCACCCCGGGCCAGCAACCACGCCACGACGGCGGCGCCCGGTGCAGAGTGCCGCGAATCAGGTAAGCCATTTACGTGTCCTCTGCTCGCCTCCGCGGTGGCCACGGTGATAGCGAAATCGGCCGTTGAAAATGCGAATGATTCGCGATACAGCAGACGATATCATAGGTCAAGACCGCAGAGGCGCTCAGGTCGAAAAGGTCATTATGGGCGGCACCTATGCGAAGATATGGCGGCCGCGTGGTCCAGGGCGGTACGCCTTCATGGGTGAACTTCTTCCCGACCCGCTCAGGCGGTGGTGATCTCTGAGTGAGACTGCGATGTTGACCCGTTCGGTCGGCTCACAGCAAGTTGAACGTGCCGCGTTGACTTCCCCGGCGCCGAGACTATATTCCGCCGCTCCGGTGCAATCCCCCAGGGGCTGCGCCCCAGCGGACATTCCCGCTTTTTGAATCAAACAGCCCCCTGACGGGGCGCAGGAGCAAGCGGCGTGGCACGTATTGCCGGCGTGAACATCCCGACCAACAAGCGCGTGACCATCGGACTGCGCTACATCTACGGCATAGGCCCGACCAAGGCCGCCGAAATCTGCGGCCGGCTGACCATCCCCGATGAGCGCCGGGTGAACCAGCTCTCGGACGATGAGGTGCTGCGCATCCGCGAGCTGATCGACCGCGAATACCGGGTCGAGGGCGACCTGCGGCGCGAAGTCGCGATGAACATCAAGCGGCTGATGGACCTGGGCTGCTATCGCGGGCTGCGTCATCGCCGCGGGCTGCCGGTGCGCGGCCAGCGCACCCACACCAATGCGCGCACGCGCAAGGGCAAGGCAGTGGCGATCGCCGGCAAGAAGAAGGTCACCAAGTAGCCCGATCGCGGCCGTCGCCGCATCGCAGGAACGATACATTACGCCGCTGCCCGATGGGGGCGGCGCCAGTTGGAACAGGACCCAGAAATATGGCGAGACCCGCCGCCGGTGCGCGCCCCCGCAGGAAGGAGCGCAAGAACATCACGTCCGGCGTCGCCCATGTCGCCGCGACGTTCAACAACACGGTGATCACCATCACCGACGCGCAGGGCAACGCCATCGCCTGGTCGTCGTCCGGCAGCCAGGGCTTCAAGGGCAGCCGCAAATCGACGCCCTATGCCGCCCAGGTCGCCGCCGAGGATGCCGGCAAGAAGGCGCGCGAGCATGGCATGGAGATGCTGGAGATCGAGGTCAGCGGGCCGGGCTCGGGCCGCGAGAGTGCGTTGCGTGCGTTGCAGGCGGTGGGGTTCTCGATCTCCGCCATCCGCGACATGACGCCAATCCCGCACAACGGTTGCCGGCCGCGCAAGCGCCGGCGCGTCTAAGGCGGAAACCCGCTTTGACGGAGAAATCGTCGGGCGGGAGGACGTGCCGATCCCAGTGGGTCGTTGAGGATCCCCGGCTCCGCCGCGGTCCGAAAGGTTGTATAAATGAAGCAAAGCGCAGTCATCCAGCGGAACTGGCAGTCACTGATCAAGCCGGAGAAGCTGGAAGTCGAGCCGGGCGCCGATCCGTCACGGATGGCGACCATCGTGGCCGAACCGCTGGAGCGCGGCTTCGGCATGACCCTGGGCAACGCGATCCGTCGCATCCTGCTGTCGTCGCTGCAGGGCGCCGCGGTGACCGCGGTGCAGATCGACGGCGTGCTGCACGAGTTCAGCAGCATTCCGGGCGTTCGCGAGGACGTCACCGACATCGTGCTGAACATCAAGCAGCTTGCGCTGCGCATGCACGGCGAGGGCCCGAAGCGCATGACGCTGACGGCGACCGGCCCGGGCGAGGTGCGTGCCGGCCAGATCCAGGCCGGCCACGACATCGACATCATGAACCCCGAGCTGGTGATCTGCACGCTGGACGACGGCGTGAAGCTCGGCATGGAGTTCACGGTGAACCTGGGCAAGGGCTATCAGCCCTCGTCGGTGAACCGGCCGGAGGATGCGCCGATCGGGCTGATCCCGGTGGATTCGATCTACTCGCCGGTGCGCCGCGTGTCGTATAGCGTGGAGCCGACGCGCGTCGGGCAGGTGACCGACTACGACAAGCTGCTGCTGACCGTCGAAACCAACGGCGCGGTGACGCCGGAGGATTCGGTGGCGCTGGCGGCGCGCATCCTGCAGGACCAGTTGCAGCTGTTCATCAACTTCGAAGAGCCGCAGCAGATCCGCGCCGAGGAGCCGGAAGACAACCTGCCGTTCAACCGCAACCTGCTGCGCAAGGTGGACGAGCTGGAGCTGTCGGTGCGGTCGGCGAACTGCCTGAAGAACGACAACATCGTCTATATCGGCGACCTGGTGCAGAAGTCCGAGCAGGAAATGCTGCGCACGCCGAACTTCGGCCGCAAGTCGCTGAACGAGATCAAGGAGGTGCTGACCTCCATGGGTCTGTCGCTCGGCATGAGCGTGTCGGGCTGGCCGCCGGAGAATATCGAGGATCTGGCCAAGCGGCTGGAAGAGCCGTTCTGAAACTTGTATCGAACGCGCTCTTCGCGCGACACTTGTAACGAACGCGCGCTTCGCGCGACAGGGGTAACGGGACATGCGTCACGGGGTAGCCGGCCGGAAGCTCGGCGTCACGTCCACTCATCGCCAGGCGATGTTCCGCAACATGGCCGTGGCGCTGATCAAGCACGAGCAGATCACCACGACCTTGCCGAAGGCGAAGGAACTGCGGCCGGTGGCCGAGAAGCTGATCACGCTGGGCAAGCGCGGCGGCATGCATGCGCGGCGGCTGGCGTATGCGCAGTTGCGCGACGATGTCATCGTGTCGAAGCTGTTCGGCGCGCTGGCCGATCGGTATCGCGCGCGGGCCGGCGGCTATTGCCGGGTGCTGAGGGCCGGCGTGCGCTACGGCGATGCGGCGAACATGGCGGTGATCGAGTTCGTGGACCGCGATGTGGGCGCGAAGGGTCTGGATAGCGGGCCGGTGCAGACGCAGGAAGAGGAAGCCGAGGCGGCGTAGCTGCCCGCAGGGCACGAACGCATCGCAATAAATCTTCCGCCGTCCCCTGCGGGAGGCGGTAGGGGGCGGCGACCCGTTCGCGGACTCTCGCCGCTACGGACCACCGCCCCGCCGCCGTCGATCAGAACGCAGAGGCCTTGAGCAACGGCTCGGCATAGGCCGGCACGATCAGGTGTTCCAGCGCAGCTTGCTGCTGCGCGCCGAACACGTCGCGTTCGTCCGGCGAGGCCGAGATGTTTGGCCTGTCGACGGAAATCTTGATGGCGCTGCAGGTGTCTACAAAGAACGTGCCGACGACCTGTTCCGCGGGCATACCCAGCAGCTTCGCCACGCTCTCCTTGTGGAAGACGTTGGAGCGCAGCGCGGTCTCGTAATTCTCGGCTGACGTGAAAATGATGTCGAAGGTCAGCCGATTGATGCCGGCATCCTTGCTGCGGATCACCACGGCGATGTCCAGCAGCCGATTGCTGCCTTGCGCCGGGCCGGACGGTGGGACATCGGCGATGAGCGACAATGTCCTGTCGTCCACATTGCCCTGGTAGCCGGTGATGCCGATGTCGAAGTAGCGCGGCCGTTCGATGCCTTCCTGCGTCCATTCGGCACCGTTGGCGCGGTACCAGGTGATGGGAAACATCTGCCCCTTGATGACCGCTTCGTTCTGCAGCAGGTGATACAGCGACCAGGCATATTCATCCTCTGCATCGAGGTTCAGCCGCGACGTGGGCCTGGGTCTGGCCAAGCCGGTGATGCGGGCAATCTCCCGCTGATGCGCGGCGTCGAGGCGCTGCGCATCGCGGTCCACCGTGCGCAGCAGGATCGCCGGATTGGCCGCATCGGCATCGGTGATCGTGTAGCCGGCGTTCGCCAGCGCCTGCGGGAATTCGTCCTCGATCAGCCGGATCACGGCGTCCTTGATCATCGCGTAATTCTCGAAGAACACCGGGTCACGCGTGCCGCTGGGAACGATCGCGCCATAACGTCCATCGTCATGCTGGAAGCTCACCAGATTGGGCGACATCGGATAGGCGATATTGCCTGCGGTCGCCTTGCGGCCCGGATAGCCATAGTGAATGAGGTAGTGGGTCAACAGGCTGGCAAGCAGTATCGCGGCTTCGCGGTCCTTTGACACGGTTTCGATGATGATCCCGAGCTCGCGCTCCGCCGGTCCCCGCACCGGCGTCGGCTGCACGCCGTTGCGGCCGTAGACCAGACATCGTCGGGAATCTTCGGCAGGTCCGCCGGATCGATGTAGATCAGCGACACCTTCCGTTTGCCCAGCAGATGCGCCCCTTCCAACTTGATGCTCCACGGCCAGGGCTTGTCGGCGTGAACGAACCTGCTGTTGCGGATGGCGGTGGTGCGGTTGTCGCGCGCCAGGAACTCGGTCTTCTCCATCGCGAGGATCCCCTCGGGATAGAACTGCAATTGCGGATGGCTCTCTTCGTACAGCGAGTGGGCGGCGATGGAATACGGCGTGCAGCGCCGGGCGGGATTGGGCGCGACAAACAATGCGCTGCCATCGTCATAGATCTCCGCCACGAGGCAGTCCGACGGCGAACCGGGATCGCAGGCCAGCGCACCACACTCGAGTACATGGCCGACATGATAGGCAATGCCTGCGTCGATGCCGCGGCGGATCATGTCGGACGCGAACAGCGCGACGTCGCAGGAGCGGCCGGCAAAGATATATTGTGCGCCGGCTTGCAGTGCGGTGATCAGCGGATGGATGCCCATCTGCCCAACGATGGTGCTTTCGCGCAGCGTCGCTTCGCTCAGTTCAGGTCCTCGCCCTGTTGGCAGCAATGCGCCCTTGCGGAACTCGGATATGACGACTTCCGGGTCGAGCTCGGCCGAAATTGTAGCGACCTTGGCGTCCTGCACATCAAGTTCGGCGAACACCTCCTTCGCGACATCGACCATCCACGCCAGGTTGCGATCGCCACCCGCCATGCCGCAACTGCCAAGGATGACCGGCACGTCGGCTCGCTGGGCGGCCCGCACGATATGGCGGAAGTCATTCTTCACGGCGTCGCGCTCGAAGTACTCCGTTCCGGTCCCCAGGTAATAGCGGACCCGCGTCCATCGATCCGGCATCGGATATGATGGCATCCACGCCACCTTTGACCGCCTCATCCAGCGACTTCCGTGGGAAGCCGTAGCCCAGTGCTCCGCATGCCGAGACAACGCGATAGATCAGCTTTGCCATGGTCAGGTTCCTCTTGTGAATGACGCGGCGGGAACATGTTCCTTTGGCAATCGGCCAACAAATACTGCTTCGCTATGGGGCTATCGCTCGCCGATATAGGTGCAGTGCTGCATCCGGTGGACCGGTCGCGTTGGAGTGCGCAACTGCAATAGGCAAACGTTGGATCAGGCGGGGGCGGGCTGCTCGGGACGCGGAGCCGGTTGTCGATAAGTCAGCATCCGGCACGGGACGCAGTGGTTGAATTGACTTTGTGCGGATCAGGCGGCGGCGCTGAGGGTGTCGATGAATGTTCCAAGGCAGCAACTTTGCGACACGGCTCACCGGGTAATCGGCGATACGGCCTGGCACGGTCTGGAGATAAGCCTCTGGACCGAGACCACTGAGCCTTGCAGTTGCGATCAGACTGTAGACGAAAGCGGCACGTTTGCCGGTAGTATCTACAGTCTTGCCGATCCGCAATCCGGCTGTTCGACGACGGTTACCGCGGCGATGCTCCGCGTCCAGCAGAAGTCAGCGTGACAATGCCGTTCGAAGCCCTACTCCACCGTCACCTTGTTCTTGAAGATGCCGGTCCATTCGTAGCCGTTTGGGTTCCAGAATATCTTGCCGTCGAGCGGTTGGCTGCGGCCCAGCGCGTCAATGGCCCGCGCCCAGATCTCGTGGGTGCCCGGCTTGAGGACCCGCTGAGCTCTCCACTGATACCAGGAATAAGGGCTCTCGGGCACATCGAATTGGGCTGGCTGCCAGCTCTCGCCTTTGTCGACGGACACGAGCACTCAACTCGATGGCTGCCTTGCCATCGTTGTAGGCGACGCCGCTGATGGTGATGGGCCCTGCTTTCAGCTTCGCGCCCGGCAGTGGGTCGAGGATGTAGCTCATCAAGCGAATGTCCCAGGTCGGGCGACTATTCTCCAGTGTGAACCGGAACTGTTCGCCGATCTTTAGGAGCGTGTACGGAACGCGATACTCGGTGGCGTGATAGAAGTTTGGCGACTTGGCCGTCTCGAACCGTAGACGCGTGAGCCATTTGATCTGCATGGTGCCGAACAAACCAGGCGTGACCAGGCGCACGGGGCCCCCGTGGATGCCCGGCAGAGGCTCGCCATTGAGCCTGAGGGCGAGGATGCCTCGCTCCACGACGTCCGCCAGCCGGATACTGTGCTCGAGGTCCGGCTTCTCGATGTCCCATCGGCCCGTCGTTGCCCTCGGCGGTGACGTATTTCACCTGGGGATCGATCTCAACGTTGTGCTTCTCGAGGATGGCCTTCAGCGGGACGCCAGCGAAGCGGACGTTGCCCACTCCGCCCTGATTCCAGGGTGTGCCCTTGATTCCGGTGTATTCATTCCGGCCGTTGCCCGAGCACTGGAGGATCATCTCGTATTCGACCTGCTCCATCGCGAGCAAATCTTCGGCGCGAATGACGACGCGGAAGGGCCTGATCAGCCCGGTCAGTTCAATCGTCCAGCCGTCCAGTGGCACGGGTTCCATGGTCATTCCCAGGTCCAGGTCCTGGATATTGCGGACGAACAGGTAATTCTTGTCCGTGATGCGGTTTTCGGCGAGTAATTGGACCGGCGTTGACAGCACGAGCGGTGCGGCGCTCATCACCTCCAGTCGTGGATCGATCCCCTCGATCCAGTTGTCATGAGCCTGCTTGGTTTTCTCATCGCTCATAGCCTGTACCTCAATGGTTCGGTGTCAGTTCCGTAGGGCGGGCGTGACCAGCCTCCTGCCGGGCTTCGGCGGTCCGCCATGGCGTTAGCGAAGGCGCAAAGGCCCGCCCTACAGGTTTGCAACGCGCTCGATTATGCGGCTATTTTTTCAGCCAGTCTGCGAGTACCTTCATGTCCTTGAATGCGAGGCTCATGTCGCCCTCAAAGTAGGTAGCGCCCAGGACCTTGAGAACCGGCAGCTTGTAGAATGGATCCGCTTCCGACTTCCGGTACGAGATCGACCCTTCCGAAGCTTTATAGAAGTTACCGCTCATAAGCCACGGAGAGCCGATCACTCGAGCCACCAGTGGTTCGTCGGAGCCTACTTGCGGCATCACCTTGAGGCTTGCGGTCGGCAACGCCACGGTTTTCTGCTCCTTGCCCGTCGGAGGCGGAAGCGGCAGCGTCATGTTGTAGGGGTATGGCAGCGACACCGGGTCGTTAGCAGGCAGCGGCGTTGAGAACAGCTTGCCGCCAATCTTTATGCTTGACGACGCAAGCCGCTGACCACGTCGCTCAAGGGAGCAACGATACTCATCACCGATACGGTCGAAGGTGATGGTAGCGAGCTTCTTCGGCCAACCGCCGATTTCACGTCCACCAGCCATCGCGGCGTCATTGTCGACATAGATCAGCGGTACGTCGAGGTACATCTCCCCGTTATGCAGACAGGGGATGACAGGCATGAACTCGTTATACGGACCAAAGCTGCTGTCGCGGTAGTGGGCCCAAACCGCTTTAACCGCCGCATATCCCGGGAGCTCCGGGATCGGGAACGTCGACAACTGCTCCGGCAGCATCGCCGCGGCACTATTGGCGTCGGTCAGGTAGTCGACGATGACGATGTCAATGTCTTTCCAGTTCCATACAGGCGCATTGTCGTACAGCCCACCCATGGAGAATGGATGGTTTTTCAGCGAGACTTTCCCTTGGACGGGAACCGCCGCGTTGCCTGCACCTGGCATCTCTATGGACGGGTCCGGGATCCACTTGAACTCATCCTCGGTGAACCCTTCCGGCAATGGGCTCGGCGACAGCGGGGCATCCGATTCGATGTACCAGCGAGTGATGGTCCACTTGCCGCCGCGCTTTTCCAGTTCGGCATTGTACGTGCCTGTCGTCAGCACATGGAGATGGTCCGCGGCGGGCACGCTCGAGATCAGCATGTACGTGCGAACCTTCGCCGTCGTGGCGGTCTGCTCGGCCACGTGCACGTTGCCCTGGGTGTGACGCCGCACGCCTTTCGAATTCTTCCCGGGAATGATATATCGGCTGTCCACCAGATCCTTGAACGCCTGCATGCCCTTGATGAGAACGGTGCCTAGTTCCGGCGTGGTGTTTTCGAACGCAATATCGTCCGAGAACAAACCGAACCAGTCGTCCCAACGACCTTCGTCGATGAGATACGAATAAGCCATAACGTGGTTAACGATCGCCAGCCGATCGGCGACAAACGTTGGATCGGTATTGACCGTGCCCGAGTAGTCGGCGATCGCCATCTCCAGCCGAGGCGGCCCTGGAACAGTCTTGTGTGGAACGAACGTTTCTCTGGTCATTGCTGATTTTCCTTTGCGACGTTCTTGAGTTGATTATCACGTGGCGGAAATCGGATGTCGTTCCGCTCACCGTTGGAGTGTCTTGCCTTTCCTGATTTCTTTCGTAAGCCTGAGCACAATGGGATTGGGGCGAATCCAGACACGGTAAAGCCCAAATCCGCTGGCGAGTACGCCGGCAGAAATCGACAGAAGGTAAATTTGGTTTATCGCACTTCCATGTTGGCTTACCCCCCGCGAGCGTCATTCCGGTGCCTGGTTCTTCCATTTGGTTACGCCCGGAACCATTCAGTGACGTCGCTGAATGTCGTATGCCAGTAGATGACGTAGCCTTGCTTGTCATTTCTCGACAAAATCTTGTCATTTTACGACAAAGCCATGAGTTGTCATTTGGCAAATGTCTGAACGGCGATGTTGCCCGCTGCATTGTTCAACCGTCGGATTTGTGGACTTCCGCATGGCCAGAGCGCGGCAACTGCCGGCCGGCTTGGTAAGACGGTTGACACGGAATGCGCCGATTTTCGGCGATGCCGCGGCCGCCGCAAACACAGGGCCGCCATCGGAACTGGACTCCGCGCTGGCTGGATGCCGCGGGACCGATACGGACGGCATCCCGCGTTGTGTCACCAGTCGCCGAAGGATAGCCACATCATCCGCGCGGGACTTGCATCGCTTCCAATATGTCGGTTGCTGATCGGGTCTGGGGAACTCGGTTGGTAGCGGCGCTGTTGATTTCGTCTACCATCCGCTTCACGTCATCACGCGATTTGACCCCCATTCGGTGAGAAAATGATTTGCCACGAGACGGGATCACTTTGCGTGTCATTTATCGACAAAGGCTTGTCATTCTACGACAAGCCTGGAAAGCTTCACGGTGGCTGTTGCCTGACGGACGATCTGACCAAGGTCGGCGCGGAAAGATGGGAATCGGCGCGCCGTGGAGCAACTGATGAGTGATGGTCAGCAACGTGTGGGAATGCTCACCGCCATCCCACAGATACTCGAGGAGATGGGCGTCGATTCAACGGCTGTTTTGGCCAGAGCCGGTCTGTCGGCTGGAAAGCTGTTCGACGAAGAAAACTCCATTACCATGATTGAAAAGGGTAACCTTTATCAGGCATGCGTAGAGGCGACCGGCTGTCGGCATTTTGGTCTTTTGGTGGGTCAGCGCGCAACGGTTGCGCGCCTGGGCCTGGTAGGACGGTTGATGCGGAATGCGCCGACCTTCGGTGCCGCTGTCCGCGATCTGGTGACACACCACCACCGCTATATTCGCGGCAGCATTGTCTACCTTCTGGTGCAGGGCGACACGGCTTTTTGGGGTTATGCGCTCTATCAGCCTGGCACGCCTGCGATTGACCATATGTGCGACGGCTCGATGGCCTCGGGATTCAACTTCGTTCGGGAACTATCAGGAGCACCGCCCGATCAGATTTTGATGGGCCATGCGGCTCCGACCGACATCGGTCCTTATCGGCACTACTATGGAATCACTCCGCAGTATGACGCCGAACAGTACGCGCTGGTCTTCCACGCCAGCCGGCTCGCCGCTCCAATTCATGGCGCGGATCCGGAGCTTCGTCGAATCCTGGAACAATCCATCGCCAGGTACTGGGCGACGAACGAGCCCAGTGTCGTCGACCGCGTTGCTCGGCTGTTGCGTGCCAGATTGATGTCCGGCGACGCCACACTTGAGGATATAGCGGAGCAGCTTTCGATGCATCCGCGGACGCTGAATCGGCGCCTGAGCGATGAAGGCTCGTCGTTTCGGCAAATCTTCAATCAAACCCGTTTCGAATTTTCTCGTCAGATGATCGTTGGTACGCGCGTGGCCATTACCGAGATTGGGCTTGCGATGGGCTACGCTGACGCCAGTGCGTTCACTCGCGCGTTCAGACGATTGTCGGGTGTGACACCGACAGAATGGCGGATGAGGTTCCAACAGATCTGTTGATGGCATTGTCAACTCAACGATTATCGGAACCAGTGTGCGCAACCATCCAGGTCATGCCCGTGCGCCTGTTGCACTTGGCGCGACAATCCACCGAAGGCGCGGCGCATCGAAGGCGCGGCGCATCGCCATCCGGTGGACAAGCGGTGCGCCCGCCGCCATCCTGATTGGCTGTGTCAAACTCGCACCGACGCGACCGCCCTCTCGGCAACTGCGAAGACGATCGCCATGCAACTGCGGCATCTGCATTACTTCGTGAAGATCGTGGAAGCCGGAAGCTTCTCGCGCGCCGCCGCGACGATCCACGTCGCACAGCCGGCACTGAGCCAGCAGATCGCGGAACTGGAGCACGAACTCAACGTCACCCTGCTGTATCGCAGCGCACGCGGGGTGCGACCGACACCCGCGGGAGACATCCTGTTCCGCGAGGCCGTATCGATCCTGGGCCGCATAGGCCAGCTTCGCACTCTCGTGCGAACGAGCGGCGGAGAAATCGCCGGCGCGGTCAACCTCGGCGCTTCGTCGACCTTGGCATCCACGTTGTTTGGGCCATTCGGCGAGGCGTGCAGGACAGCCCTGCCAAAGGTCACACTGCGCTACTCCACCAGTGGCGGCATGTCACTGATGGCGCGGCTCGAAGCGCATACGCTCGATCTCGCGGTGGCATTCGAGGATGAATTCTCGCCACTGTTCGCTCGACAACCATTGTTCCGCCAGCGTCTGTATCTGGTCCGGCATGAGGCGCTGCCCGGCGAGCCTGCATCGGTATCGCTGCAGGATCTCACCGCGATGCCGTTGGTGTTGCCGATGGCGCCGAATGTCGTGCGCGGCAAGCTGGATCGCGTGTTCGCGGCTGCCGGATTGGCACCGCGCGTCGTGGCGGAAGCTGATGTGCTGTCAAGCCTGATGTCCGCCGTGCAAACCGGGATCGGCGCAACCATTCTTCCGAAGGGCGATTTCTCCGATGTGCCGGGTTATGCCACCCTGGCCACCGCGCTGGTGGAGCCGCCCATGTACTTGACCGCTGCCGTATTGTGGTCAGCCGAGACGCAGCTGACCCCTGCCGGCGAAGCTGTACGGAACCTGCTGCAGAGCTTCATCGACGAGAAGTTTCTCGTGCCGCTGCCTGCGGGCGCCGAACGGATTGCGGCTGTGTCTGCAGCAGTCGGCGACAGCGCCATATCGGCGTAGCCATCGTTGCCGGCTCGTGTGGCTTCCGAGCATGGCGAATTCGGTGGAACCGCGCACTATATTGATGCGGTGTCCACTCGATCCCCAGGTCAGGACGATATGTTCGGTCCCCCGACCGAGCCTGAAGCGCCGACCGGCCTGCGCCCGCTGGCCGACCGGCTGCGCCCGCGGTCGCTGGATGAGGTGGTTGGCCAGGATCATCTGCTCGGCCCCGAAGGCACGCTGACCCGCATGCTGGAGCGCGGCTCGCTGGCCTCGCTGATCCTGTGGGGACCGCCGGGCTGCGGCAAGACCACCATCGCGCGGTTGCTTGCGGCTCGTTCAGGCCTGCATTTCGTGCAGCTTTCGGCGGTGTTTTCCGGCGTGGCCGATCTGAAGCGCGCGTTCGAGGAGGCGACGCGGCGGCGGCGCGCGGGCCAGGGCACGCTGCTGTTCGTAGACGAAATCCACCGTTTCAACCGCGCCCAGCAGGACGGCTTCCTGCCGGTGGTGGAGACCGGCACCATCACGCTGATCGGTGCCACCACGGAGAACCCGTCGTTTGCGCTGAACGGCGCGCTGCTGTCGCGCTGCCAGGTGCTGGTGCTGCGCCGGCTGGACGACGCGGCGCTGGAACTGCTGCTGGCGCGCGCGGAAGCCGAGATCGGCCGCGTGCTGCCGCTCGATACGGAGGCCCGGGCGAGTTTGCGCGCGATGGCGGATGGCGACGGCCGCTACGTGCTTAACATGGCGGAGCAGATTTTTGCGCTGCCCGCGGACGCGCCGGTGATGGACCCGACGGCGCTTGCAGCACTGCTGGCGCGCCGTGCCGCGCTGTACGACAGGGATCGCGAAGAGCACTACAACCTGATCTCCGCGCTGCATAAGTCGCTGCGCGGTTCCGATCCGGACGCGGCGCTGTACTGGTTCGCGCGCATGCTGAACGGTGGCGAGGACCCGCGCTACATCGCGCGCCGGCTGGTTCGTTTCGCGGCCGAGGATATCGGCATGGCGGATCCGCAGGCGCTGACGCAGGCGCTGGCGGGGTGGGAGACTTACGAGCGCCTGGGTTCACCGGAGGGCGAACTGGCAATTGCACAGGTGGTGATTTATCTCGGCACCGCGCCTAAATCGAACGCGATCTACGCCGCCTACAGCGCGGCACGCGCCGCGGCCAAGGCGACCGGTTCGCTGATGCCGCCGGCGCACATCCTGAATGCGCCGACGAAGCTGATGAAGGAACTCGGCTACGGGTCAGGCTATGAGTACGACCATGAAGCCGAGGATGCGTTCTCGGGGCAGAATTATTTCCCTGATGGCATGGCACGCGAGCAGCTTTACCGCCCGCGCGACCGTGGCTTCGAACGCGAGATCAGCAAACGGCTCGACTACTGGGCCACGCTGCGCACCGAGCGCAGCGATGGGTAACGATCAGCCCCAGTGGCCGGGCACCCAGACGCCGCCCTGCCAGTGCGCCGGTATCCATGGACGCTGCTGCGGCGCGTAGTAAGCAGTCGGCGGCGCGTAGTACGTGGGCGGCGGCGGATAGTATACCGGCGCCGGTGCGTAATAGGGCGGCGCGACAACCACCGGTGGGACCACGACGCCGAAGCCGACACCGCAGCAATAACCGCCGCGCCACCAGGCCTCCGCCTTACCGGGCAGTGCCATGATGCCGATAGTGGCCACGCCGGCGATTGCCAGGGCGGCGCCGAGACGTCTGCTTTTTAACATGGTCGTTTCTCCATGCCTGATTGAACAATATTCACTTGGGCACGCGGTGTATCCGATGCGTAACCCGATTGTATCCTAGTGCATTGCGTTACGCTAGCCGATCAACACGGTCGGGCAGCCAAGCACGATCGTGCCGCCATGAGCCGTCAGGTCACCCAGCCGCGCAGCCGGTTGTCCGGCGATCAGCACGGTGAACGAGCCGAGTGCGATCACGTCGGGAGGTCCGACGCATACGCACATGTCACCGACCCGGGCGGCGGGCAAACCCTGGATCAGCACGGTCACTCCACCTGGCGGCAGGATCGGGCCGCCGACATGCGGCACGATCCCCGTTACCATGGGACAGACATGCATGTCCGTGATTCTGGCGGCTGGCATACCCATGGGCGCAACATCGCCAACCGACGTGGCAAGCGCAACATTATTCGGTGGTTCGGGCGATACGGCGCTGCCAGAGGGCGAGGCCTGGCGTTACCAGCAACTCCATCGCGAGAGCCGCCAGCATCACCGGCGATGGGGTGCCGATCGCAAGCAGCGACAACAGACGGCCCACACCGCCGACCACGACGATGCATGTCAGCAGGCGAAAACGACCGCCATGCATTTCGATACACGGAATGGTCGAGGCGTATCCCAGTCCAATCGCCAACAGCAGTCCGGAGAGATAGCGAAAGTGACTGTCCAGGTCGGTCGCCGCGACGATGCCGGAGCCAAGCATTCGCGGTCCCAGCAATACTCCGGCGCCGCCTGCGCCAAGCGGCACCAGGCAGGCAATCGCGACAGCGACTTGCAGTGCGCGCTTTTCAAATGTGCTCATATATCCGTTCCGATCGTCGACCCGATCGCCAGACGCCGATTGTCGTTCTATACGGATCGGACCCACGAATGACGATCGCGCAATCAGTGATGGCAGGCATTGCGACGCTGCGACGAACATGGCGGGTAACGATCCTGTTTGCCACCGCTCTGGCGAGTGGTTGCTCGCCAGTGCAACTCGTCAACGCGCTTGTTCCGCACGATGATTTCAGGCTGGTCGGCGATCGGTCGTACGGTGATCTGCCGCGACAGAAACTCGACATCTACATGCCGATAAAGGCCAATCGCACGACTCCCGTCGTCATATTCTTCTATGGCGGCAACTGGCAGACTGGATCGAAGCGCGACTACCTCTTTGTCGGTGAGGCGTTGGCCTCGCGCGGCTTCATCGCCGTCATTCCCGACTATCGCCTGTACCCTGAAGTTCGCTACCCGGCGTTCCTCGAAGATGGCGCGAAAGCAGTGTCCTGGACGCTGCGGCATCTGGACGAATTTGGCGGCGATCCGGGCAGCGTGCAGCTCATGGGACATTCCGCCGGCGCCTATATCGCGGCGATGCTGGCGCTGGACCCACGATGGCTGGGCAGCGATCGTGCACGCATCGCGAGCGCAGTGGGGTTGGCGGGGCCGTACGATTTCCTGCCGCTCACCGATCCAGTGCTGCAGGTGATCTTCGGCACGGAACCTGATCTGTCGCGCACTCAGCCCATCACCTTCGCCGACGGATCGGCCGCGCCATTGTTGCTGGTCAGCGGCCTCGACGACACGACGGTGAGACCCGCCAATTCGATGCGTCTCGCAGCGCGTGTGCGCGAACATGGCGGCGTTGCGGTGGAGAAATATTATCCGGGCGTGGGCCATGTTGCGCTGGTCGCAGCGATCGCCGCGCCCTTGCGCTTCGTCGCGCCGACGTTGGGGGACGTCGTTGGATTCTTGAGGCGGGAATGTGCTGGTCGCAGCAAGGCAGCACCGTGATGCTGCCCTGCGTCGGCATGACGCGGGATCGACGCGCGGTATTATTCCGCGGCCATGCGGTGTGGTTCGGCCATATTCGCCGCACGTTGCAAATCGACCGACAGCAGCCGCGATACGCCGCGCTCCTGCATCGTCACGCCGTACAGCCGGTCCATCCGCGCCATGGTCAGCGGATGGTGCGTCACCACCAGGAAACGCGTCTCGGTCTCCCGCACCATGTCTTCCAGCAGGTTGCAGAACCGGTCGACGTTCGCGTCGTCCAGCGGCGCATCCACCTCGTCCAGCACGCACATCGGCGCGGGGTTGCACTTGAACACCGCGAAGATCAGCGACAGCGCGGTCAGCGCCTGCTCGCCGCCTGACAGCAGCGACAGCGTGGCCAGCTTCTTGCCCGGCGGCTGGGCGTAGATCTCCAGCCCGGCCTCCAGCGGATCGTCCGATCCGACCAGCGCGAGATGGGCCCGTCCGCCGCCGAACATGCGGGTGAACAGCGCCTGGAAGTTGCGGTCTACCTGCTCGAACACCGTGCCCAGCCGTTCGCGTCCCTCGCGGTTCAGATGCCCGATCGAGCCGCGCAGCTTGGCGATCGCGGTGGTCAGTTCGTCGCGTTCGGCGGTGATGCCGGCGATCTGCTTCTCGATCGCCTCCGCCTCGACCTCGGCGCGCAGGTTCACCGGCCCCATCTCCTCCCGCTCCTTCAGCAGGCGTTCCAGGCGGCGACGCGCCTTTTCCTCCGTCTCGGGCGAAAGTTCGGCGGGCGGATCGGGCAGCGCAGGGCTGGCGCCGAGACGTTCGGCGATGCGTTCGGCCACGGCCGTCCAGGCCTGCTCGGTCTGGCTTGCCGCGCCTTCGGACCGCACCGCATCTTCGCGTGCGCCGGCGAGCGCTGCTTCCGCGGTGCGCGCGGCGCGGTCGGCTTCGGTCGATCGGTTGATCGCTGCGGCCAAAATGTCGGCGGCGCCACGATGCGCCGCCTCCGCCGCCTCCAGCGCATCGAGCGCCTCTGCGCGCCGCGCGGCAATCTGCGCCGGCGCCGCCTGCAACGCGGCGTGTTCGGCTTCGGCGGCATCCCGCCGCGCGGCCAGTTCGCTGACCCGCTTCGCGGCGTCCGCGGCGCGTTGCGCCCAATCGGCACGCTCTGCCGCAATCGCGGTCCGCCGAGCGGTGCGGGCGGCGTGCTCGCGGATCAGCGTCTCACGTTCCGCTCGCGCCGCGGCATCCGCGGACCGGCGATCGGACAGCGCCACGCGGGCGCTATCGACCGCACGCCGCAGGATGGTCAGATCGGGCAGTGTGCTCTGCGCCTCGCGAGCCTGCGCCAGGCCGGCGCCGGCTTCCTCGCGTTCCGCCGCCAACCGCTCGATCTGCGCATCGATGGCCGCAAGCCGGGCCGCGATTTCGCGTCGCCTGCGCGCGCATTCGCTGATGCGCCGCGCGCGCTCCGTTCCAGCCGCTGCTCGGCCTCGGCGCGCGCGGCGCGCGCCTGCTGCTCCGCCGGAGTCGCTGCCAGGTCGGCGTCGCCGGCAGCTTGCCGCATCGGCCCGGGCGGTTTCCGCGTTCTGGCTGGCAGCCGCCAGATCGCGCTCCAGCACGGACAGCCGGTTGCGCTGCTGCAGACGAACCGCCGCGGCGGTCGGCGTTCCGGCACGGATCGTATAGCCATCCCAGCGCCAGACCGCGCCTTCGCGGGACACCAGCACCTGCCCCGGCGCCAGTTCCGCCTGCGAGGCGTCGCCGGTCGCGTCATCTTCCACCAGCCCGATCTGCGACAGCGCCCGGGCAAGCGCCGGCGGTCCCTGGACCAGCCCGGCCAGCGGCGTCGCACCAGCCGGCAGCGCGGGGCACGGATCGAACGGCGGCAATTCGCGCCAATGCCGCGCGGCGTCGCGGTCGGCGGCGGAGGTCAGTTCCTCGCCCAGCGCCGCGCCGAGCGCGGCTTCCAGTCCGGCCGGAACACTCAGCGCATCGACCATCGGCGGCCAGCGCTCGCCATCCTTGACCGCCAGCACCTCCGCCAGCGCGCGCGCCTCCGCTGCCAGCCGGGCCTGAGCCGAGTCGGCGGCCGACTGCCGTTCGCGCGCCGCGGCCAGCGCCGCACCGGTGGCCGCGCGGCCTGCTCCGCCGCAGCCAGCGCCTCGCGCGCCGCCGCCAGAGCGGTCTCGGCTGCGCTCTGCTCGGCGCCGGCGGCATCGAGCGCTGCCGGATCGATCGCCTGGGCGCCAATCCGGTCGCGTTCCTCGCGGATCCGGGCGAACTGCTCCTCCAGCCGGCGCCAGCGCTGCTCCGCCTGGACCAACTGCTGCGCCACGGTCTGCGCACGCGCATTCGCCTCCGCCGCCGCTTCGGTGGCACGGTTGGCCTCCGCCTCGGCCAGGCGCACCGCCTCGGCAGCCTCCGCCACCGCGGCTCTCGGCTGCCTCGGCACGCGCCGCATGGCCCGCATCGGCTTCCGCCAGCGCCGCGTCTTCCGCGCCAAGCCGCGCTTCCGCCGCCTCCGAATCGCGGCGGAGCTGCTCGGCATGCGCCAGATCCTGGCCAAGCTGGCCCAGCCGCCGCGTCGCCTCCGCCAGCGCGGCACGCGCGCGCTCCTCCTCGGCGGCAATCTGCTCCTGCGCGACGCGATGGCGCTCCAGCGCGGTGCGCGCAGTCGACTCGGCCGTCGCGCAGCGGCGGCAGCGCCGCGGCCGCCTCGGTGGCATGGGCGGCGGCCTGGGTGGCGGCCTCGGTCGCCGCCGCCACGGCAAGCCGCGCCGCATGCAGGGCCGCCTGCGCCTCGCTGCGCACCGCCTCGGCGCGGGCGCGCTGGATCGACAGCAGTTCCGCCTCGGCCTGCCGGATGGCCCCGGAGATGTTGCGGTAGCGGCTGGCCTGCCGCGCCTGCCGCTTCAGCGCGCCAAGCTGCGCCTCGAGCTGGCCGCGCAGATCCTCTGCGCGCGCCAGGTTGGCCTCGGCGGCGCGCAGCTTCAGCTCCGCCTCGTGCCGGCGCGCATGCAGGCCGGTGATGCCGGCGGCTTCCTCCAGCACCGCGCGGCGATCCTCCGGCCGGGCGGTGACCAGCGCGCCGACCCGGCCCTGGCTGACCATGCCGGAGGCATGCGCCCCGGACGCCAGGTCGGCGAACAGGGTCTGCACGTCGCGGGCGCGCACCTCCTTGCCGTTCACCCGGTACATCGCTGCCGGAGCCGCGCTCGATGCGGCGGATGATCTCCAGTTCAGGCTGCTCGTGGAACGGCGGCGGCACCGCGCCGGCCGTCTCGTCCAGCGTCAGCGTCACCTCGGCCAGGTTGCGCGACGGCCGGCCGGCGGTGCCGGCGAAGATCACATCGTCCATCTCGCCGGCGCGCAGCGAGCGCGTGCTCTGCTCGCCCATCGCCCAGCGCAGCGCCTCCACCACGTTGGACTTGCCGCAGCCGTTCGGGCCGACGATGCCGGTCAGGCCGGGGTGGATTTCCACGCTGACCGGCTTCGGCGAAGCTCTTGAACCCGGCGATGCGCAGGCGGCGGAAATGCACGGGCAAGGCGGAACTCCTTCGCTAACTGCCGAGAAGCTTGGCGAACTCGGCGGCTGACATGTCGCCCGTCGTAGAGCTTCCCATTGACCAGGAAGCTCGGAGTCGCATCAACGTTCCAACGCTTTTCGGCGTCCATCGCCCGGCCGACGATCCAGTCGCGCAGGTCGGTGTCGGCGATCGCCTGATCGAAGTCGGCGCGGTCCATGCCGGACTGGCTGGCCGCGTGCCACAGCGCGTCCTGCGCATCGCCGCCGGCGCCGTAGGCCCAGCGGTCCTGGCGTGGCGAACAGCACGTCGATGAACGGCTCGTAGCGTCCGGCGGCAGGGTGCGCGCCACCATGGCGGCCTGCAGCGCCGCCCCGTCAGTGGGGAAATCGTAGAACACCCAGCGCAGCTTGCCCTGGTGCGATCCATCTTGGCCTTCAGGTCCGGCAGGGTCTCCTGGGCGAAGTTGGCGCAATGCGGGCAGGTCAGCGAGAAGCACTCGATGACCGTGGTGCGGGCGGACCGGACTGCCAATGGCGCGCTCGGTCCTGCGCGGCGTCGGCGGGCGCCGCGGCGACCGGCAGGGCCGCTCCCGCGATAGCTACAGATAGTAGGGCGCGCCGGGTAATGGGCATATCCATCCCTAAATCTAGTAGGAAATTGCCTGATGGAACAAGCCCTAAGGTGCCGAACAAGGGACGTGCGGGCGAGGCATTCGAATGTCTCGCCTGACCTTGCGGGAGGGGGAGGGGTGCGACGCGCCCACTGTAAGATGTGCCGTACGCATCGCTTGGCCTCCCGCAAAGGACGCGGGAAGAACCCGTGTCCCTGCCGCAGGCTGCTACACGTCCGGGTATCAGCTTGCGGAACGCGTCGTAGCCCATCTCGCCGGCGTATTTCTGGCCATTGATGACGAAGCTCGGCGTCGAGTCGATCTTCCAGCGATCCTGGTCCGCCTGCTGCTGTTGCAGGATCCAGCTCTTCAGATCGTTGTCGGCGATGGCCTGGTCGAAGGTGGGGCGGCTCATGCCGGCCAGCGCCGCCATCTTCCACATTTCGTCGGTCGTGTTGATGCCGCGGGCGAAGGCCCAGCGGTCCTGGTTGGCGAACAGCGCGGTGACGAACGGGTAGTAGCGTTCCGGCGGCAGGTAGCGGGCGACCATGGCCGCGGTCAGGGCGACCTGGTCCAGCGGGAAGTCGTGATAGACGAAGCGCACCTTGCCGGGCTGGATCAGGTCCTTCTCCACCTCCGGCATGGTCTCGCGGGAGAATGCCGCGCAATGCGTGCAGGTCAGCGAGAAGAACTCGTCGACGGTCACCTTGGCCGTCGGGATCGCCCACGGAGCGTGGTGTCTTGCGCTGGTCCTCGCTGCGCCGTGGCTGCCGTGGCCGAGGCGCCTGGGCGGATATGCCTGGCCAGATGGTGCCTGGGCCGGCGGCTGCGCCGGTATCTCCGGCGCCGGCGAGGGGCGCAACTCGCGCCAGCCGAGGTAGCCGAGTACGCCGACGGCGACGGCACCGCCGGCAAGGGACAGGGTGGAACGGCGTGTCAGCGGCATCGGGACCTCATGGATAGGTGCTTACTGCTTCATGGTTGCGGGCGTCGAGGGACTTGGCTCGCGACAGCATCGCGCGGCCCAGTGCGGTCAGGGCGGTCGCGCAACTCGCCCTCGGGCATGCCGGCAACGGCGGCGTCGACCGCGGCGAGATCGGACGGGATCCGGCGGCGCCGGCTGCGGCGGCGAGCGGCGGCGCCAGGGTCGTGGTCTGCACGAAGCGCAGGCCGGTGACCACCTGGCTGCCGAGATGCGCATTGATCCGGCCGATCAGTTCGGTCGCCAGGTACTGGAGTTCCATCGCGATCGGGCCGGCGCAGGCGATGGTCAGCGTGCCGGATGACAGACGACGCGGCGTGGTGACCGCGGCGATCGCCGGGCCGACGATGGCGGACCAGTCCGCCAGCACCTGCGCGGTCGCCGGCGCGCGGCGGCGGAACGCGGGGCGCGTCAGGCGCGGCATCAGCGCGCTGACCGGACGCGGGCCGTAGACGTGGCGGTCGTCTCTGTTCATACCGCTGTTCGTGTCCCTCGCTGCCACTGCCACTGCCCCTGCCTCTCTGCTCCTTGCGTGGTATGCGCGCCATCGCCGCTCGCTGCCTTGGCGCGCCGAACCCGGCGATCCGCCCGATGCTTACCGCATATGGGTCAGCGAGATCATGCTGCAGCAGACAACGGTTACAGCGACGATACCTTACTATGAAATCATTCTTAAGGCGCTTTCCCAACATCGAGGCACTGGCCGCTGCGCCGCTGGAATCCGTGCTGGCCGCATGGGCCGGGCTTGGCTACTACGCCCGCGCCCGCAACCTGCATGCCTGCGCCCGGCGGTGGTCGCGGCGGGCGGCTTTCCCCGCGATCTGGAAGGGCTGCGGGCGTTGCCCGGCATCGGCGTCTATACCGCGGCGGCGGTCGGCGCGATCGCGTTCGGCCTGCCGGCCGTGCCGGTGGACGGCAACGTCGAACGCGTGGTGGCGCGGCTGTTCGCCGTGGAGGAGGCATTGCCGGCGGCCAAGCCGACGCTGCGCGCGCTGGCCGGCAGGCTTGGCAGCGATCCGGCCGCGATGGCGCAACCGTCCGACTTCGCCCAGGCGCTGTTCGACCTCGGGGCAACGGTGTGCACGCCGGCTGCGCCGACGTGCGTGCTGTGTCCATGGATGGTGCACTGTGCCGGGCGGCGCGACGGCATCGCGGACGCAACTGCCGCGGCGCGCGGCGAAGCGGCTGCGGCCGTTACGGCATGGCGTGCATTTCTGGCTGGAGGACGCCGAGGGCAATGTGCTGCTGCGCCGTCGGCCGACGCAGGGGCTGCTCGGCGGCATGACGGAATTGCCGGGAACCGAGTGGCGTGGCGTCGCCGTGGCATGCCGCGGAGGCTTTGGCACACGCGCCGATGGATGTCGCGTGGCAGCCGGCGGGCCAGGTGCGGCACGGCTTCACGCATTTCGAACTCACCATCGACCTGTTCGCCGCGCGGGTGGCGCGGATCGAGGCGGACGGGTTTCCACCGTCCGATCGGTGCACTGGCGCACGAGGCGCTGCCGTCGGTGATGCGCAAATGCGTTCGCATGGCGCAGGGTTCGGTATCGGCGACTTGATCGCCGGCATTGCGGGCCGCACGATCCGCGCCGACAGACCTGGAGAATGATGATGCAGACACGCGCCGCGATCGCCCGCAAGGCTGGCGAAGCGCTGAGCCTCGAGACGGTCGAACTGGATGGGCCCAGGGACGGCGAGGTGCTGGTCGAGATCAAGGCCACCGGCATCTGCCATACAGATGAATATACGCTGTCGGGCGCGGACCCCGAGGGGCTGTTCCCGGCGATCCTCGGTCACGAAGGCGCCGGCGTGGTGGTGGATGTTGGTCCGGGTGTGACCAGCCTGCGCAAGGGCGACCACGTCATCCCGCTGTACACGCCGGAATGCCGGCAATGCGAATACTGCCTGAGCCGCAAGACCAATCTGTGCGTGGCGATCCGCGCGACGCAGGGGCGCGGCGTGATGCCGGACGGCACGAGTCGTTTCAAATGCGATGGCGAGACGGTGTTCCACTACATGGGAACATCGACGTTCGCGAACCACACCGTGCTGCCGGAGATCGCGCTGGCGAAGATCCGCGACGACGCGCCATTCGACAAGGTCTGCTATATCGGCTGCGGCGTGACCACCGGCATCGGCGCGGTGATGAACACGGCGAAGGTGGAATCGGGTGCGCGCTGCGTCGTATTCGGACTTGGCGGCATCGGACTTAACGTCATCCAGGGGCTGCGCCTGGTCGGCGCCGAGATGATCGTCGGCGTCGATCTCAATCCGCGCCGGCGCGAGATCGCCGAGAAATTCGGCATGACGCATTTCGTCAATCCGGCGGAAGTGCAGGGCGATCTGGTGCCTTATCTGGTGGACCTGACGAAAGGCGGCGCCGACTACAGCTTCGAGTGCATCGGCAACGTGAAGGTGATGCGCCAGGCGCTGGAATGCGCGCATCGCGGATGGGGGCAGAGCATCATCATCGGCGTGGCCGGTGCGGGGCAGGAGATCGCCACGCGGCCATTCCAGTTGGTGACCGGGCGGGTGTGGAAGGGCACCGCGTTCGGTGGTGCGCGCGGACGCACCGATGTGCCGCGCATCGTCGATTGGTACATGGACGGTCGCATCAACATCGACGATCTGATCACGCATACGCTGCCGTTCGAACAGATCAACGAAGGGTTCGACCTGATGCGGCGCGGCGAGTCGATCAGGACGGTGGTGGTGTACTGAACGACTGATCGCACGATCCGCTGGCCGCGAGAGTGGCGCGCTATGCGGCGCGGTCGTGCGGGACTGCACGAAAACTGGGCAGGAGCCACGCGACATTGGTCCTGTCGTCTACGGGAAGCGCGCGCGCGTCTGGTACAGGCTTTGCTTGGAAGGTGATCGGCCCAGCAAATTCAGTGGGAGCAATCTGGCCACCGGGGGGATGCAGCATTGCAGGAGGCGGCCGACGCGGCTGCTGTGGCAGGCAACGGCGCGGAGCCGATCATTCGGCTGGATCGGATCTGGAAGTCTTTCGGTCGTCTCGAAGTTCTGACCGACGTGTCGTTGTCCGTGCAGAAAGGCGAGGTGGTGTGCATCATCGGCCCTTCGGGCGCCGGCAAGTCGACCTTGCTCCGATGCATCAATCATCTGGAGGGCGTCGATGACGGCGGCATTCATTTCGAAGGTCGGCCGGTCTATCGCTACACGCAGGACGGCCGGACGGTCATCGATCCCGACAAGCGCATCGAAGCGATCCGCGCACAGATCGGCATGGTGTTCCAGTCGTTCAACCTGTTCCCGCATCTCACGGCGCTGGGCAACGTAATTGAGGCGCCGGTCTATGTGCTGCGCGAGTCGATAGCGCAGGCGCGCGAGCGCGGCATGGCGGTGCTGCGCAAGGTCGGTCTGACGGACAAGGCGCATTCCTATCCGCATCAACTGAGCGGCGGTCAGCAGCAGCGCGTGGCGATCGCGCGGGCACTGGCGATGAATCCCAAGGTGATGCTGTTCGACGAGGCGACATCGGCACTCGATCCTGAACTGGTGGGCGACGTGTTGCGCGTGATGCGGCAACTGGCTGGCGAGGGCATGACGATGGTCGTCGTGACTCACGAGATGGATTTCGCGCGTGAGGTCGCGGATCGCGTGGTGTTCATGGAGCAGGGTTGCATCGTCGAGGAAGGTCCGCCGAGTGTGGTGTTCACCGCGCCGCGCAGTCCGCGCACGCGGCAATTCCTGCACTCGGTGCTGACACGGAATGGTGGCGCCGAGACGCCGCCGTAGGCTGACTGTGCCAAGTGACTGATCCGACAACAGGGGGCAACAGGACATGAGCGAACAACCGATCGAAACACGGCTGGGCCGACGCGGCATGATCCGTGGTGGCGCAATCGGTGGTGCGGCAACTTTGCTGGCGGCAACCACCGGTACCGCGCGCGCCGCTGCAGTGGCGCCGCCGGCGGTAAACGACAAGGACTTCCCCGATTTCTCGCTGATCAAGATCAACTCCGACGATGACTCGCTGGCGAAGATCCAGAAAAAGGGCTTGGTGGTCGGCACGTCGAACGACTGGCCCTACTCGTTCCTGGATCCGAAGACCAACGAATGGACCGGGCTGGACGCCGATTTCATCAGATACGCCTGCAAGATGCTGAACATCGACAAGATCACGGTGCAGACTGTGACGTTCGACGGGCTGATCCCCGGGCTGCTGGATGGGCGGTTCGACATCGTCGGTGATTCGATCCACTACACCAGGAATCGCTCGAAGGTGGTGAACTTCTGCTTTCCCAATTACTACTATGCCGAGGCACTCGTGGTGCCGGCAGGCAATCCCCACAATCTGCACCAGCTTGCCGACCTGAAGGGCTACACCGTGGGCACGTTGCTCGGCACCAACTACGCCGAGTGGCTGCAGGGCGTGCCAGGGGTGAAGTTCCAGGGCTACAAGGACTGGGCGCAGATTGTTCCGGAACTGGCGATCGGGCGTACCGATGCCGCGCTGTACGATCAGCCGGTGGTGGCCGCTTTGATGAAGCAGCATCCGGAGTGGAAGATCGAGATCGTACAGGACTACGAGCCGCGCACGTTCAAGAATCCGGCCGGTTACAGCAGCTATGCCTTCCGCCAGGCCGATATCCAATGGGTCAGCGCGATGTCGTCGGTGTTTCTTTGGATGGAGTACAACAACAAGGCGAAGGACATTCTCGCGAAGTGGGGGCTGAGCGGATACAACAACTAGACGCGTCAGCCCGATTTCCTACGGCGAACGGCAGGTCAGATGTTCTTCTCCCTCAACGACATGGTCACATTCCTGCCGTCGCTGCTGCAAGGCGCGTTGCTGACCATCGCGGTCTCCTTGCTGTCGTTCGGCATGGCGCTGGTGCTTGGCCTGGCGACCGGCCTCGCCCGAATTTCTCGCCTGATGGTGTTGCGCGTGGTGGCGGCATGCTACATCCAGTTCATCCGCGGCACGCCGCTGCTGCTGCAACTGTTCTTCATCTACTACGTGCTGCCCTATGTCGGTATCGTTCTGACCCCGTTCGTTTCCGGCGCGATGGGGCTCACGTTGAATTACGCGGCCTACATGGCGGAGGTGTTCCGCTCCGGCATCCAGGCGATTCCGAAAGGCCAATGGGAAGCCGGCGCGTCGGTGGGCATGTCACGTCGGCTGATGCTTCGGCGCATCATCCTGCCACAGGCTGTCCGCATCATCGTCCCGTCACTCGGCAATTTCTTTGTTTCGATCTTCAAGGATTCCGCACTGGTGTCGGTGATCACCATGCGCGATCTGATGTTCAGTGGCCAGTTGCTGGCGTCCGCCACCTACAAGCATTTCGAGATCTTCACCATGGTGGCGGTGATCTACTTCATGATCAGCTATCCCACCGCGAAGTTCGTTGAATGGATCGAGGCACGGATCGACATCACCCGCCGGCCGGTGGTGATCGGCATGCGCACTTAGCAGCAGGCCTTCTCCCGTCATAATGGGCTCCTACAACGCCGCGGTCAGTCCGCCATCCACCACCAGCACGTGGCCGGTGACATAGGACGCCGCGTCCGAGGCGAGGAACACCGCCGGCCCGGCGACCTCGGTTGGTTCGCACCAGCGGCCCATGGGCGCGCGGGTCGAGATCCATTCGTTGAACTTCGTGTCAGCGTGCAGCGTTGCCGTGGCGTCGGTCGGCACGAAGCCTGGGGCGATCGCGTTCACCGTGATGCCGTGCGGTGCCAGTTCCACTGCCATCGCGCGCACCATGCCGTGCAATCCGGCTTTGGCGGTGACGTAGCCCGGGATCGTGGGACGTGCGAGCAGTCCCATGATCGACGACACCATGATGATGCGGCCGGATTTGCGTGGCACCATCAGCCGCGCTGCTTCGCGTGCGATGCGGAAATACGCGGTCAGGTTGGCATCGATGACCGTCTGCCAATCCGCGTCCGTGGTTTCCAGTAACGGCTTGCGCGGGATGACGCCGGCGTTGTTGACCACGATGTCGAGCCGGCCATGCTCTGCCTCGATCCAGCCGAACGCGACGCGCACCGCGGCGGCATCCGTCACATCGAACGCGAGTGTGCCGGCGTTATGACCGAGCTCCGTGGCGCGCGCCTTCAGCGCTTCGGCATCGCGCCCGTGCAACAGCACGCGCGCGCCTGCGGCTGCCAGGCCTTGCGCGATCGCCCAGCCGATGCCACGCGAACTTCCCGTGACCAGCGCCAGGCGATCGGAGAGATCGAAGTTGGGAAGCATTCCCCTCTCCCTGACCCTCCCCCGCAAGGGGGGAGGGGATGCCGCACTTGCGGGATCAGCTGTTGGGACCGCGCTCCATCGAGATCGGCTGCCAGCGGCGCAGCTTGGTGTTCTGCAGCACGGCGGGGTTGACGCAGCTCATTGGCCACTTGCCTTCCAGCACCAGGGCCAGTTCGCGCCCGACATGGCGCTTGCGCGCCGGATCGAAGCGTGCGGATGCCGATGCGGTGTGTGCGCTCAGAATGACGTTGTCCATCTTCAGCAGCGGGTTGTTGTTGCCCGGCGGCTCGATCTCCAGCACGTCGAGGCCGGCATAGGCGAACCACTTTTCCTCCAGCGCCTTGATCAGCGCGCCTTCCTGCACCGTGGGGCCACGACCGGTGTTGATGAAGATCGCTGTCTTCTTCATCAGCCGGAAGTGCTTCTCGCCGAGCATGCCTTCGACTTCGGGGCGGGCTGGGGCGTGCATCGAGATGATGTCGGACTGCGACAGCACTTCTTCCAGCGTGGAGGGGATGACGCCATGCTCCACCATCACCAGCTCTTCGATGAACGGGTCGTACACCATGATCCGCAGACCGAACGGCTTGGCGCGCTTCGCCACCGCGCGCGCGACGTGGCCGAACGAGATCAGCCCCAACGTCTGGCCCATCAGTCGCGGGATCTGCAACAGCGCGGGGCGTCCCTCGCGCCACTTGCCCTCGCGCACCATGCGGTCCTGTTCGATGGTCCGGCGGAACTGGACAGCAGCAGCATCATCGCATGGTCGGCAACTTCCTCGATGAACGTGTCGGGACAGTTGGTGACCGGCATGCCGCGCGCGGTGGCAGCCTTCACATCGACGCTGTCCACGCCGACCGAGCCCAGCACGATCGCGCGGCACTTCTCCGGCCCGGGCAGTCCGTCGACCACCTTCTTGCTGAAGCGCATGCCCTTTGCATAGATGGCATCTGCATCTTTCGCGAATGCGATAAACCCGTCCTCGTCTGCCGGGCCTTCGACGATTGCCGCATCGATGCCTTCCAGCGGTTCCATCTCGAGGTCATAGCCGCCGCCGGCGACGGTGAAGCTTGCCCCGGCGGGCGTTGCGATCTTGTATTTGGCCAATGTCGGTCTCCTTGATTGCGGAAGTTTTTTTCCGTTCCCTTGCGGGCGAGAGCAGGGGGAGGGGTGGCATCGGCACCCGCGATCGTGGGGCTGTAGCCCCTCCCGCTGCCGCCTCCCTCTGGGGAAGGGGAGTTGTTTCAACTGTCAGTTTTTCGGTGGACGCGCGCGCACCGCCTTCTCGTTCACGTCGATGCCCCAGCCGGGGCCCTTCGGCAGCACGAACTCGCCGTTCTCGATGCTGGGAACCGTGACGTAGAACTCGTCGCGCCACGGCGCGCTGTCGATGTCGATCTCCATGACGCGGAAGTTCGGCACGATCGCACTGAACGTGGCACTGATTGCGCTGCACAGATGGCCGTAGAAGTTGTGCGGTGCGACGTTGATCTCGTACACGTCGGCCATCGATGCGATCTTCAGCAATTCGTTCAGCCCGTTCCAGATCACGTCCACGATCGCCACGTCGGTGGCGTAGTTGTCGAAGAACGGCTTGAACTCGCGACGGCCGTGCAGCGTTTCGCACGACGCGATCGGACAGTGCGCGCCGCGCTTGATCTCGGCCAGCGCCGGCGCGTCGTGCGTGTCGATCTCCAGCCATGTCAGGTTGATCGGCGCCACCGCTTCAGCGATGCGTTTGAAGCCCTCGGTCTTGAAGTTGAAGTTGATGTCGAGGTGGATGCCCATGTCGGGTCCGACAGCGTCGCGTATCGTGGTGAGCTGCTCGGTTACGCCGCGCAGCAGCCTGTTGTCCCAGTTCAACTCGGGCCACCCCGGCGGTGCGGCCGAAACCCGGCACGTACAACATCAGCTTGCCGTCCTCGACCGGAATGATGTTGGTCTTCAAAGCGCGGAATCCGCGGTCGCTTCACTTCCTCGGCGTGGCGCGCCAGATCGTCGTAGCTGTTCAGTGCCGGCACACCCATCAATGCGGCACTGCGCACGCGGTAGGTGCCGAAATGCGACCAGTAGACCGGAATGCGCTCGCGAATCGGCCCGCCGAACAACGCGCAGACCGGCACGCCATACGCCTTGCCGGTCACATCCAGCAGCGCATTCTCGATCGCCGCGATCGCCTGCTGGTTCACCCCGCCGCGCGACTGGCGCGTGAGCACGTGCAGGTGCTGAGTGACCTGCTCGTAGCGACGAGGGTCGCGGCCGATCAACACCGGCGACAGGCCGCGAATCACGTCCGACAGGCCGACGGAGCCAAAGCTTTCGTTGAATTCCGACCAGCCGATGATGCCGTCGTCGGTGGTGACCTTGAGGAAGGAGAACATGCGCCAGCCGGCATCGGCCTGCAGCGTTTCAACGCGCTCAATCTTCATGTTTCCTCCGGCTTACGGCAGCGGCGATTTCAAGCACGGCGCGCTGCGGGCGGCAAGGCGTGGTGGTCACAGGGGGCGAACGCTTGAACCCCGGCGGAGGGCGGCGGGTGTTCGCTGACGCATGCCTGGGCTGGTGCCTCTGCTTGTGCCTCTGCTTATGCCTTTGGGACGATCACAGTGACACGTGCGCGAGGCGAGGCGGAGACTCCTCTGCATTGAATCGGGTTCGAATGGACGGTCCCAGCGCAACCAGGGGACAACCACGGAGTTATGCCGCCATCGACATTTGACGGGAACAGAGCAGAGTGGCTGGCGCGGCTACCGACCGATGCGCCCGAGAAAATCCAACTGCCAGCGCATCTCTTCGACGGCCAGCGGGAAATCGCCGGCAGGACCGGCGGTCAGTATCGCGTCCGGCGCCAGGCGCGCCAACAGCCCCTGCAGCGCAACGGCCGCGCGCATGGTGAAGCCGGCCTTCCAGACCAGGCTGACAAATCCCTTGGCACTGCGCAATGACGCCGCGCGATCGACCACCGAAACCGCCGTGTCGGCGGCTACGGCAAGCAGCGCCGTGGCATAACGTGATTCGCCGCGCCTGACGGCCTCCAGCAAAGTTTCCTCGGCCAGCTTGCCGCTCGTTGCCAGGGCGTGCGCCTGGGCCAGCGCCTGTTCAGCCGTGGTATCGACAGAGGCCGACGATGCCGGAGCATCCGGTGTTATGCGGTCCGCAATGCGTCGCCGCAACTCGTCGGCGAGCAGTGGTGCAAGGTCGGCGCGTGCGGCAAGCACGTCCAGCAGATGTGCGGCAACGATCTCGGACAGCAATTGCGCGGAACGTGCCGATAGTGAAGGACGCCGCACGAGCGGCTCATGCCAGTCCGGATGTTCCACCGAACGCGCCACCAGTGTGTCGAGCGTTGCCTCGCGGATTTGCGCCGATGGATTTGCGAGCAAGGCGCGAATTGCCACGCTGTCCGCGGTCGCCGCGATGACGTCGCACAACACTTCCTCGACGCGCGGGCGGCGTGCCACAGCGAGCATTTTGCTGGGGGTCGGCGCCTTCGCGATCACGGCCAGCAGATCGTTGGTGGTCAGCAGCGGTGAAAGCAGGATCACCGGCCCGGCTACCGACAGCTCGGTATCCTGCGCCAGGCGCAGGATCACCGCGTGCGGCGCGTTCGGGATCTCCTTGATGGCATCCGCGATTGCAGCGCGTACACGCACCGCTTCATCGCAGACGAGTTCGCTCAGGGTTGCCCATGTGTCGCGGCACAGTCGTGCCTGATCTACCGCCGACAGCCCGGGCGCCAGCGCGACCAGTTTACGTGCGAGCAGAATTCGCACGCGTTCGTCAGTGTCGCGCACGAGTGCATGGTTGGCGTGCGCCGGTGCTGCTGGATTGAGTGCCAGCGCTGCACGAACGGTGACCGACGGGTCATCCACCAGGCCCCGGAGCAGGGCTGGCTCGGTGGCGGCGCTGGCTCCCAGACGGACGCGCACCGCTTCGCCTGGCATGGCCATGCGACCGGATCTCGCCACGCGATTGCCGAAGCGCTTCGTGTCAGGCGGATGGCCGATGGTCACGCCTCCTCCCCGTGCGAAACGCGCCACCGGCCGCGGCCGGTCCGCTTGACATCGTACATTGCCCGGTCGGCACGCCGCAGCAGGCTATCGATCGGCTCACCACCACCGGCGATGCGGGTCGCAATCCCGATCGATACCGTCGTCGCCGGTGCATCCTCGCCTACAATCGGACGCAGGTTCTGCGGCACCTGTACCGTGAGCCATTCGGCGCGTTCGGCGGCCGTCATGTGATCGGCGCCATTCAGCCAGAGCGCGAATTCGTCGCCGCCCAGCCGAGCGACCAGATCACTGGGGCGTACCGCGTCGCGCAGCATATTCGCGGTGCGCAGCAGTACCTGATCGCCGACTTCGTGGCCCAGCCGGTCGTTCACCGGCTTGAAGTCGTCCAGGTCGGCGAACAGCAGCGTGCCCGGCTGATCCTCGCGGTCCAGCCGCTCGATATGGCGCTGCATTTCTTCCAGGAAGGCCCGCCGGTTGAGCAGGCCGGTCAGCGGATCCGTTCGCGCCTGGCGTCCCATCTCCTGCTGGATGGCGTTATGTTCCAGCACCATCCGAACGATGCTGGCCGCCGCATTGATCAGCAGCTTGTCCTCATTGTCCCAGCCGCGCGAACCAGCTGCGCGCCAGAGTGCCAGGCCGGCATGCGCGCCAAATCGGGTTTTGCACACCGCCGCCAGGATCGGCCTGCCGTCAGGGCCATGCGACTGCATCGCTCCGTCGGTCTGCGCCAGCAGCGCGGCAGCGGCTGGCAGCACGATGTCGGCGCCACCGCCTGCCTGATGTGCCAGTATAGGGCTTTCGGTGCCTCGCAGGTCGATCACCGCCGCGCCTTCGGCGCCCAGTGCGTTCATCAATGCGTCAAGCGCTCCCTGCATCATGCGCGGGGCCAACACTTCCTGGCCCATGCGCCAGAGGATGTGGTCCAGCACTTCGCCTCGACGTAGCGCCGCGGCCACATGGCCCTGATGCTCATCGGATTCCGTCCAATCCACGCCAATGCCGCGGCAGCCCACAATCCGCCCTTTGGCGTCGAGCAGCGGAGCGGCCGAAAACTCCAGCATGACGGCGCCGCCGTGCGCCTGATTGAGCCAGCCGCGCCGGCGGCGCACCGGCGTGGTGATGCTGAACGGATTGAACCCGTAGGCATTGGCGCCGCCTGCGAGCAGCAGTTCGGCCGGCTGGCCGATCAGGGTGGCGACCGGCCATCCGAGCGCGGGATCCGGCGTGACGAAGACAAACCGGCCCAACGCGTCGGTCTCGTACGCCAGGTCCGCCGCCATCGTCACCAGATCCTGCCAACGCTGCCGGCTGTCGAGCAGTGCATGTTGCAGGGCATCGCCAGGCTGGGCCGCGGCACGTGGGTGGTTGCCGACGATGGTATCATTCATGTCTGGTCGTCCTGTCTGTCGTCAGAGTCCGATCATTGGACACCATTCAGACTAACGAAGCGTTGCCGCCGGCGACGACGCGGAGATCGCGTTGACAGGTCGGGGACCTCTGCGCATGGTCCGGCCGGCACGCCACGACGCATACCGAGGACCTTTCCGCATGAGCCAGCACGCGCTGCAACAGCCGATCGAACAGCTTTGGGAGCGGCTTGATAAGTTGTCGCCGGCGACCGGCGGGGAAGCACGCAAGACGGTGGAAGCGGCGCTCGATCTGCTCGATTCGGGCGAGCAGCGGGTGGCGGAGCCGACGGGATCCGGTTGGCAGGTCAACCAGTGGCTGAAGAAGGCGGTGCTGCTGTCGTTCCGGCTGACCGATTCGGCGCCGATGGAGGGGCCGGGCGGTGCGCCGGTGTGGGACAAGGTGCCGCTGAAATTTGCCGGCTGGGGCGCCAACCGGTTTCGCGATGCCGGCTTCCGCGCCGTGCCGGGCGCGGTGGTGCGGCGGTCGGCTTATATCGCGCCGGGTGCGGTGCTGATGCCGAGTTTCGTCAATGTCGGCGCCTGGGTTGGGCGGAACACCATGGTGGATACCTGGGCGACGGTCGGCAGTTGCGCGCAGATCGGCGCGAATTGCCACCTGTCGGGCGGTGTCGGCATCGGCGGCGTGCTGGAGCCGTTGCAGGCCAATCCGGTGATCATCGAGGACGACTGCTTCGTTGGCGCGCGGTCCGAGGTGGCTGAGGGTGTGGTGGTCGAGCGCGGCAGCGTGCTGTCGATGGGGGTTTTTATCGGCGCTTCCACCAAGGTGGTGGATCGTGCGACCGGCGAAATCCATATCGGGCGCGTGCCGGCTTATTCGGTGGTGGTGCCGGGATCGCTGCCGGGGCGTCCGTTGCCCGACGGTTCGCCGGGGCCGTCGCTGTACTGCGCGGTGATCGTCAAGACGGTGGATGCGCAGACGCGGGCAAAGACGTCGATCAACGAATTGCTGCGCGATTGAGCGGGGTTCCGGTGGCGAGGATTTCAGGATCAATTTGGTCCGTCCCGTTGTGGGAGGGGGTAGCGGCAGCGGATGTCGTCGCTCGCACGGCCCACTCCCGCTACCCCCTCCTGCAAGGGGACGGGGAGTTTGTGCTTGTGCTTCGCACATGACCGGCAGCCTGCATGATCCCCTGCCGTTGGCGCAGGCGCTGATCCGCTGTGCATCGGTGACGCCCGCCGATGCCGGCGCGCAAGCGCGTGCTTGGCGATGCATTGAGGCAACTCGGCTTCAACGTGACGCCGCTGCGCTATGGCGCGATCGAAAACCTGTTCGCGCGCATCGGTACCGGCGCGCCGCACATTTGTTTCGCCGGCCATACCGACGTGGTGCCGGTGGGCGCGGCGAACTGGCAGACCGGGCCGTTTGCCGCGGAGGTGCGCGACGGCATATTGTATGGGCGTGGTGCGTGCGACATGAAGGGCGGCATTGCCGCGTTCGTTGCCGCGGCCGCGCAACATCTTGCCGACGGTGCGCCGCGCGGTTCGATCAGTCTGCTGATCACCGGTGACGAGGAGGGTCCCGCGGTGGACGGCACGGTGCGCGTGCTGGACTGGATGGCGGCCAACGATCAGATCCCGGATTTCTGCATCGTGGGCGAGCCAACCTGTCCGGTGAAACTCGGCGACATGGTGAAGATCGGCCGGCGTGGCAGCCTGAATGCGAAGATTACCGTGCACGGCACGCAGGGCCACGTCGCCTATCCGCATCGCGCCGACAATCCGGTGCATCGCCTGCTGCGCGCCGCCGCCGCACTGACCGCGGCGCCGCTGGATGCCGGCAACGACTGGTTCGAGCCGTCGAGCCTGCAATTCACCAGCATCGATGTCGGCAATCCGGTAACCAACGTGATCCCGGCGAGCGCCAGCGCAATGCTGAACATCCGCTTCAACAGCGACCACACCGGCGCGGCGTTGTCCCGGTGGCTGCGCGCGGTGCTGGCGCAGCATGCGGAGCGTTTCGACCTGGATATCTCGATCAGCGGCGAAGTCGTTTCTGACCGAACCAGGCGCGCTGGTGGATACGCTGCGGCGGGCAATCGTCGATGTATCCGGCGTCGAACCGAAGCTGGACACCGGTGGCGGCACATCCGATGCGCGCTTCATCGCGCGCTATTGTCCGGTGGCGGAGTTTGGCCTGGTCGGCGCCACCATGCATCATGCCGACGAACGCGTTCCGGTGGCCGAGTTGCGCGACCTGGCACGCATCTACCGTGGCATCCTGGCAGCCTTCCTGCCATGAGCGGACAGGCGCGCGGCCAGCGTCCGCCACCCGGCAACATCGCGGTCGGTATCATGCGTCTGGTGCGAGGCCGTGCCGACGGTCTGCTGCAGTTCGGTGCGACACGTGAGGCGTTTCTGGCGAGCCTGGCGCCCCTGATCGCGTTCCCGCTGGTGGGCGGCGTGCTGATGCTGATCGGTGGCGGCGGGCTTGCCGCACTGTCGGATCTGTTGGCGACGCTGTGCGCGCTGGTGGCGCCGCCGGTGCTGTCGTTCGAGGTGGCGCGTCTATGGGGCAGGGAGTCGTCGTGGCTGCGCTACGCCACCGCATTCAACTGGTGCCAGTGGGTAATCCCCGTTGTGGGCAGCGTACTGATGGTGGTGTTCGGCATCATGGCTGATTTTGGCCTGCCGGCGTCGATCGCGCGTTGGATGGTCTTGCTCGGGCTGGTCTCTTACGGCCTGTGGCTGCACTGGTTCCTGGCGCGGCACGGCCTGGGCCTGTCGGGGCCGCGTGCCGCACTGCTGGTGATCGGGGTGAATCTCGTTACGGTGCTGATCGTGCTTGGGCCGCGGGTGCTGGCGCTTGCCACCGGCGGCGCGGGCCTGGACGGGAAATGAGCCTCGCCACCGCGGTGACGTCCGGATTGCAGGGGGCATTGCTGCTGGCGCGCGGCAGGGCGGACGGCGTGCGCTATGTCGAGGACGACATGGCCGGCGCGGCACGCAGCTTCTGGGCGATGGCGATCTGCCTGCCGGCGTTCGTCTGCCTGCGCCTGCTGGCGTGGCTTGCCGATGGCGCGCCCGCGCACGTGGCACACGTGTTCGCGCTGGATCTGCTGACCTACGCCGCCGGTTGGCTCGGATTTGCGGTGCTGTTGCACCGGTTGGTTGCGTCGATGGGGCTGACGGAGCGCTGGCCGCGCTGCATCGCGCTGTGGAACTGGTGCAACGTCGTGCAGTACCTGCTGCTGGTGGTGTTCAGCATTCCGGGTCTGCTCGGTGCGCCGGGGCTGCTGGATGAGGCTTTGCAGCTTTTCGCGCTGGGATGGGCGTTGTGGCTGGAGTGGTTCGCGTTCCGGCTGACGCTGGGGATCGGGGTGATGTCTGCCGCGGGGCTGGTGGCGCTGGATGTGGCGATCGGGGTGCTGCTGGCGGCGATCAGTCTGCCTTTTGTGCCGGGGTAGGAGCCGTCGAAACGGGCAGTTGACCAAGCGCGGCATGGCATGCCGATGCGCTCCCGCATGACCTCGCGCATCTGCTCGATGGACCACGCGACTGCGTCCAAATCCCTCAGGGCTTGACCATATTGGCCGGCGATTGTCCTGGTGCGGTGGGTTGCGGGTTCGGAGGCGGTGCGCCTGGTGCTCCCTGCAAAATCATCCCGCCACCCTGATAGGCGCTGCTGGCCTCCGGGGTGAACGGGCCATGATCCACCGGCTTCTGCGACGACTGCGGTGACTGCTGCTGCGGCGGCGGGGTCTGGGCATGAACGGAGCCACAGGTCAGCGCTGCGATCATGGCAACAATAAAAAACCTGCACATGGTGATTCCCTCTTCCTTGACCGGTTCCGGGGTATGCGACAGCAACGCTGGAGCGGAAAAAAGGCCGCGGTCGGGATCGTGAATCGATGCCGGGCGGAGGGAGTACAGCTACGCGTTCGGCAACCGCGGGTTTTGTTCAGCGAATGATGCCAGGGGACGAAAGGGATCAGGGACGACAAGGATCATTCGAGCGCGTGGTATAAATCCACCTCGTATCGCACCCCGGTCAAACACAGCCCCTCGGCCGGCGCGGTCGGCCCCGCCGCGGCTCGATCATGCGCGGCCAGCGCGGATGCCACCCGTTCCACCGGCCAGCTTCCATCGCCGACCAGTTTCAGTGTCCCCACCATGTTGCGCACCTGATGGTGCAGGAAGCTGCGGGCCTCCGTGACAATCTCGATCAGCTCGCCGTCACGGCGGACATCCAGCCGGTCGAGCGTGCGCAGCGGGCTCTTCGCCTGGCAGGCGGCGGCACGGAACGAGGTGAAATCGTGCCGACCGAGCAGGCTCTGCGCAGCACGGTGCATCGCATCGGTGTCGAGGTCGGCGGCAACGTGCCAGACACGGCGGGCCAGCAGGGCTGGGCGCACGCGGCGGTTCAGCATGCGGTAGCGGTAGGCGCGTCCGATCGCCGAGAACCGAGCATTCCAGCCCACCGGGGCAGCGGCGGCTTTCAGCACCACCACGGGATGCGGCTTCATGTGGAAGTTCAGTGCATCGCGCACCTTCTGCGCCGGGAGTGCGTCGGGCAGATCGAGTTGCGCGACCTGGCCCTCGGCATGCACGCCAGCGTCGGTGCGGCCGGCGACGATGCTGGCGACCGGCTCGCCGCGGGTCAGCTTGGCGGCGGCGGTTTCCAGTACCTCCTGAACGGAGATGCCCGTGGCCTGGCGCTGCCAACCGACAAAAGTCGTGCCGTCGTATTCCAACAGTATGGCCCAGCGCGTCACTGTCGTGGGTCGTTATGGCGGTGGGTCGTTACGGCGGTGAGTGGCACCGGCAGCATGTTCCCCTCCTCTCGCGGAGGGAGGCGAGGGGGTGCGACTTGCAGCTTCGGATAGGCACGCCTTCCCCTACCGCCTCCCACAGGGGAGGGGGAGGAATTCGTGTTGTCGTTGCCACCTGCCGAGGCACCCGTCGTGCCGGCCGACACCGAATGCCCGCGCAGGAAGGCATCCGCCGCCATCGCCGGGCGGCCGGCCAACTGGATGCGGGTCAAGCGCAGGGCGCCCCTCCCGCAGGCGACTGCCAGCCGATCGTCCAGCACCTGGCCGGGTGGTCCGCGGCCTTCCGCCGGCTCCGCCGCCAATATCTTCAGGACCGCGCCGCGCAACGTGGTGAAGGTGCCGGGCCATGGATCGAAGGCACGTACCTGACGGCCGATCTGTGCCGAATCACGGGTCCAGTCGATACGGCCGGCATCGCGCGTCAGCTTCGGTGCGTAGGTCACGCCGTCCGCCGGCTGCGGCATCGGCGGCGGCGGCTCGGCCAGGGCGCGCAGGATCAGTCGGGCGCCCATTTCCGCCAGCACGTCATGCAGCGCCGCCGCTGTCGTGGTGGCCGTGATCGGCACTGCCTCGCGCAGCAGCATCGGCCCGGTGTCCAGGCCGGCGTCCATCTGCATGATGGTGACTCCGGTCTCCGCGTCGTCAGCGAGCACCGCGGCCTGGATCGGGGCGGCGCCGCGCCAGCGCGGCAACAGGCTGGCGTGAATGTTCAGGCAGCCTCGGCGGGGCGCTTGCAGCATCGCGGGCGGCAGGATCAGCCCATAGGCGGCTACCACGGCCGCATCCAGCCGAAGCGCGGCAAACGCTGCCTGCGCCGCCGGGTCGTTCCGCAGCCGGGTTGGCGAACGGATCTCCAGGCCAAGCTGTTCCGCGGCAATCTGGACCGGGCAGGCACGCAGCGCATAGCCGCGGCCCGCCGGCTTGGGCGGCTGGCAATAGACCGCGGCGATCTGGTGCCCCGCCTCATGCAGTCCACGCAACGCCGGGACGGCGAAATCCGGGCTGCCCATGAATGCGAGGCGCATGGGCTACATTGCCTCGGCGCGTTTCTGGCGCAGCTCCTTGGCCAGGCGGCGCAGAATCATGTTGCGCTTGAGCGGCGACAGGTGATCGACGAACAGCACGCCATCCAGGTGGTCGATCTCATGCTGTAGACATGCGGCCAGCAGCCCGTCGGCGTCGATCTGGTGCTTCGCCCCCGTCGCGTCGGTGAAACGCACCGTAACCCGGGCGGGCCGCGTCACCTCGGCATATTGGCCGGGCAGCGACAGGCAGCCTTCCTCACGCGTCGCCACCTCCTCGCTGCGGGCTACCACCTCCGGATTGATCAGCACGATCGGTGCCGGCTTTTCGTTCGCCATCAAATCCACCACCGCGAAGCGCAGTCCGACGCCCACCTGTGGCGCGGCCAGGCCGATCCCCGGTGCGCGGTACATCGTGGCGAACATTCGCGGCAGCAGCGCGCGCACCTGGTTCATATCGCCGGTTGCCACTGTCCGCGCCCGTGCCTTCAGGATCGGCTCCGGTACCGTCAGGATTGTCAGTGGCTCGATCGTATCGCGCATGGCGGGCATGTAGCGGGGCCGGTCGGCGCGATCAACAACCGGTGTCGCTGCCTACCCGCTTGCGACCGGCCCTCCTTGCAACGAGTCCCCCTTGCAACCAGTGCTGACGGTGCCAAGATTCGACAGGCCGGAATGCCGCAAACGGGTTCCGGCGACGCTTCGCTCTAAGGAGGGGGCCATGACGACGAGGATGTTCACGTCACCGCTGTTTCTGGGCTTCGACCATCTCGAGCAGATGCTGGAGCGCGCATCGAAGGCGTCATCCGACGGCTACCCGCCGTATAATATCGAGCAGACTGGGCCCGCGGGCCTTCGCATTACGCTCGCGGTTGCCGGATTTACCATGGATGATCTGCAAATAACGCAGGAAGACAACCAGTTGGTAATCCGGGGGCGTCAAACTGACGACAGCCAAGGACGTGTCTTCCTGCATCGGGGGATCGCGGCAAGGCAGTTTCAGCGGGCGTTCGTGCTCGCGGAAGGCATCGAGGTGAAGGGTGCGTGGCTCGACAACGGGCTGCTGCACATCGACCTGGTCCGACCGCAGCCTGAAGCGCGCGTGAAGACCATTCAGATCAGCCGCACAACCGGCAACGGTAGCGGCAGGACGACGATGGTCGAGAGCGAGCCGGAGCAGGAGTAAGGGGCCGATATGGCCAGACTGCGGTGCCGCAGAACGCGGGCCGGACCACCACGAGGCGCCGGAGCTGCATCGGCAGTCCGCCGCCGGATAGGAGCAAGACGATGAACACGAACAGTATCCAGCAATCGGAAGAGCAGGGAGCAGTGGCTGCGATGGTGGACATTCGCCACCTTTCGACAGAGCAGCTCGCGCAACTGGGATTGCAGCAGATCGCCTACGTGAAGCCGGTCGTCGCCAACGGCGCACAGTGCTTCGCGATCCACGCGGCCGACGGCACGCCGATGGCGCTCGCCGATAACCGCGACGTCGCAATTGCCGCGATCGTCCAGCACGAGATGGTGCCGGCGCAAGTCCATTGATTTGCCGGCGTTCCGGATCTGTAGTTCGCGGGGTCCGGTAGCGCAGGCCGGATGAGCGCGGCGCATTCCGCCGAGTGTGCAACGGGAATGGCGGAATGCGCCGCACGCGCGATGCGCGCCGTTCCGTTTTCCCCGGCAGCCAGCTGCTTAAGGATGTGTTGGTCGATCGGGCCGGCGGTTGCCGCCTCCCTGCAGGCGGTTGCAACAGAGCGGCAGTTGGATCGCTCCCAGCGGTCGGTCGGGCCACGAGGCTATCGGCTTAACGCCCGAGCGCCTGAACGATTTCCTCGGTCATTTTCTTCGCGTCGCCGAACAGCATCATCGTGTTGGGCCGGAAGAACAGCTCGTTGTCCACGCCGGCATAGCCCGACGCCATCGACCGCTTGACGAACAGCACAGTCGCCGCCTTCTCCACATCCAGGATCGGCATGCCATAGATCGCCGACTGCGGATCGGTCTTCGCCGCCGGGTTGGTCACGTCGTTCGCGCCAATCACATAGGCCACGTCAGCGGTGGAGAACTCGTTGTTGATCTCCTCCAGCTCGAACACCTCGTCGTACGGCACATTGGCCTCGGCCAGCAGCACATTCATATGCCCCGGCATGCGGCCGGCCACCGGATGGATGGCGTATTTCACCGTCACGCCTTCCTTCTTCAGCGTGTCAGCCATCTCACGCAACGCATGCTGCGCCTGCGCCACCGCCATGCCATAGCCAGGCACGATGATCACCTTGGTCGCGTTCTTCATGATGAACGCCGCATCCTCGGCATTGCCGCTGCGCACCGTGCGATCCGTCGCACCGGCAGCCGCACTGACCGAGCCGCCCTCGTTACCGAAGCCGCCCAACAGCACGTTGAAGATACTGCGGTTCATGCCCTTGCACATGATGTAGGACAGGATCGCGCCCGACGCGCCCACCAGCGAGCCGGTGATGATCAGCGCGAGGTTCTGGATGGTGAAGCCGATGCCCGCCGCGGCCCAGCCGGAGTAGCTGTTCAGCATCGACACGACAACCGGCATATCGGCGCCGCCGATCGGGATGATGATCAGGAAGCCCAGCCCGAGCGCGAGCAGCGCGATCAGCCAGAACAGGATTTGGCTGCCGGTGGCGACGAAGCCGACGATCAGCACCACCAGCAGGATGCCGAGTCCAAGGTTCAGCTTGTGCTGGCCCGGGAAGGTGATCGGCGCGCCGCTCATCAGCGCCTGCAATTTGGCGAAGGCGATCAGCGAGCCGGAGAAGGTGATGGCGCCGATCGCCAACCCGAGCGACATCTCGACCAGGCTCTCGGTGTGGACGTGGCCCAGCGTGCCGATGCCGAATGCTTCAGGCGCATTCAGCGCGGCGGCCGCGACAAACACCGCCGCGAGGCCCACCAGCGAATGGAACGCCGCGACAAGCTGCGGCAGCGCCGTCATCTGGATCTTCAGCGCGACGAAGGTGCCGACCGTGCCGCCGATGATGATGCCGAGGAAGATCAGCCCATAGCCGACACCGCCCATGCCGTGATGGGCCAGCGTGGCGATCACCGCCACCGCCATGCCGATCATGCCGAAGCGATTGCCCTCACGCGAGGTGACCGGCGACGAAAGCCCGCGCAACGCCAGCACAAAGAGAACGGCGGCGATCAGATAGGCGAGCGCGGTCAGGTTGGCGGACATCGGCGGGCCTCTATTGCCGCTTCTTGAACATCGACAGCATGCGCTGCGTGACGACGAAGCCGCCGAAGATGTTCACCGATGCCAGCGTGACGGCGATGAAGCCGAAGCCCATCGCCCAGCCATTGGTGCCGAGCCCGGTGGCCAGCATGGCGCCGACAACGATGACCGAAGAGATCGCGTTGGTCACCGACATCAGTGGCGAATGCAGTGCCGGGGTGACGTTCCACACCACGTAGTAGCCGACGAAGCAGGCCATCAGGAAGATCGCCAGCAGGTAGATGAATGGCTCGACCTCGGAAACCACGACGCCGCTGCCCATGACCAGCGGAGTGAGCATGCGGGGCGAGTTCATTGGCCCGCTGCGCAAGCCGATCAGCCTCGTCGGCCAACTGGGTCGGATTCATCGATCGCGTCTCCAGGCTCAGGCGGCTTGCGAGGGCAGGAATTGGGGATGCACGACAGTGCCGCCTCGGGTCAGCATGACACCTTTCACGATGTCGTCGCTGTCGGGCAGTTTTAGCGACTGCGCCTCCTTGTCCCAGAAATTGGTCAGGAAGGTCAGCAGGTTGCGGGCATACAGTGAGGATGACGCGACCGGAATGCGGCCAGGCCAGTTGTAGTAGCCCAGGATGGTGACGCCGTTCGCAGTGGTGACGCTTTCGCCGGGCACCGTGGCGGCGCAGTTGCCACCCGCGTCAGAGGCGAGATCGACGATGACGCTGCCGGGGCGCATCGACTGCACCATCGGTTCGGTAACGATCACCGGCGCGCTGGCGGCCCATCACCAGCGCAGTGCAAACGACGATGTCGTTCTTCGCGATGGTGGTGGCCATCAACTCCGCCTGCTTCTGGCGGAACGCATCGCTCATTTCGCGCGCATAGGCGCCGGTCTGACCGGCGGTCTCCTGATCTTCCACGCCGACGAAGCTGGCACCGAGCGATTTGATCTCTTCCTTCGCGGCGGGCCGCACATCGGTGGCCGACACGATGGCGCCGAGCCGCCGTGCGGTGGCGATCGCCTGAAGACCAGCCACGCCGGCGCCGATCACGAACAGGCGGGCGGGCGGGACAGTGCCGGCCGCGGTCATCATCATGGGGAAGCCGCGATGGAACGCACCGGCAGCTTCGATCACCGCGCGGTAGCCCGCCTGGTTGGCCTGGCTGGACAGCACGTCCATCGCCTGGGCGCGGGTAATGCGCGGCAGCAACTCCATCGCGGCGCAGTCGATGCCAGCCGCGGCGAGCGCGGGAATGGCGGCCGGATCGGCGAAGGCGTTGGCGATGCACACCAGCAGGGCGCCGCGCGGGATCATCGAAAGCTGATCGGCCAGTGGCAGCTGCACGGCGAAGACAATCCCGGCCTCGGCGAGCGCGGCGGCGGCATCCGGCACGATCTCGGCGCCCGGCCGCGGCATATTCGCTGTCCGGAATAGAGGCGCCCGCGCCGGCTCCTGCCTCGATCGCCACTGTCAGGCCAAGGCCGATCAGGCGCTTCACTGTCTCAGGGGTTGCCGCCACGCGAGTCTCGAACGCGCGACGTTCCTTCAGCACCGCAAGGCGCATCCAATCAATCCTTCACTATCAACAGCCCAGAAGGAGGAACCGGGCCTGAGAGGATTTGCGGCCGCTGCCCCAGTCCAGTTGCATGGCACCATGCGCGAAGGGTGTTGGGGGTGCAAGAGGCATGCGCCACGCAGGGGGCGCGGGGAGGCTCCTCTGCGCCATCAGCGCGTTGGCCGGGATGGGAAAGGTCCAGCCCTGGCAGTTACTATCATCAGCTCTTGCCGCGCGTCAGTGCCACCACCAGTCGCGCCGCCGCCGCGGCGATGCGGGTGACTGCGGCGACCTCAATCGCATGCGGCAAGCGGTCCTGCGGCAGATGGAACAGCGGGTTGCTGCCGACCAGCGTGACATAGCGCCCACCGGCCAAGTGGATGTCGCGGGTCTCGCCACTCGGCACCTGCGCGGCGGGTGTGAGCAGATCCGGCTTCTGGCCGGCGTTCGCCAGTTCGGCCGTGGCCAGCGCGCGCAATCCGTCGTCTGCCGACATCACCGATAATGTGCTGCCGGCGGCACCCAGGTTGGCGCCCCAATGCACCCAGACGGCGCCGCGTTGTCCGACCGGACCTTCCCAGCCTGGCCGCCGCGCGACAAAGTCGTCGAGCCCGAGATGACCCAATTCGTGCCCGCTGTTGGCTGTCAGCACAACGTCGCAGGCTGGCGGCTCTGCGAGCAGCGCGCGCAAGGTTTCCAGCCAGCATACCAGGCCGCCGCCGCGTTCGGCCGTGGACTGCCACCAGGAACTGCGCGGCGTCATCACGACCAGCGGTGAGCGGACATCGCCACGCCCGCGCAGCATGACCACGACGTTGTGGGCGGTTGCCGGAGTGCGCCGATAGTCGGCGACAATCCGGGCCATGCCGCCGCGTGCGGCAGCGGCAAGCACCGCTTCGCGCGCCTCGCTGCTGACGTGGATCGCCGGGGCGCCGTATGGATCGCAGAACTGTTCGGCGTTCAACAGGCCCATGCCGGGATGCGAACCGCGGCAGACGATGACCAGCGCGCGGTGCGACGAAGCGCGGCGCAGTGCGCGATATTCGCCGCTGTACACCGCCTGGGGCGCCAGTTCGGCCACACCGATCGTCGCTCCGCCACCCGCAAGGCCGAGAGCGCCGGTGATGCCATCCGCTCCGGTTGGCGGCGCATCGAATACCGGCACTGCATCGATGCGCGTGCCATCCAGTTCGAGATACGCATCCACGGGATCGATGCGGTCGAGGGTAAACGCCTCTCTGGCAACGTCCGCACCCAGCAGTGCAGCCTCGTTTGCCAGCCACGCGGCGCCGGCTTCGTCACCCGCGGTGGCAGTGCGATGAATGCCCTGCGAGTCCCAGGCGCTCAGCCATGCCGCCGCGCGGGCTGCTGGATTATTCACGCATCGCGCGCGTGCGCTTGCCGGCGGGACGATCCCAGCAGCGATGCAGCCACTCGTGCACTTTTGGCCATTTGCCGAGGTCGAACGACAGCGCGCGATACATCGCGGCGGCGACGTTCAGATCCGCTACCGTGAACTCGTTGCCGGCCAGCCACTGTGCCTTGCCCAGCGCGATTTCCAGTACATCCAGCGCCGGGACGATCTCTTCCCACGCGGCCTTTGCGGCAGCCGGGTTGCGCTGCGCCTCCGGCAGCGCGGTGGCGTTGTTGGCGTAGGTTGTCATCTGGCGGTCCAGGCGATCGGTCTCCCAGAAGCTCCACTGCCAGGCGAGGGCCTCGTTCTTTGCATCGGTCGGGTAGAGTTTGCCGTGCTTTTTCGCGAGATACAGGTTGATCGCCATCGATTCCGACAGCACGAACCCGTCATCCTCGATGGTCGGCACACGCGCATTGGGGTTCAGCGCGAGGTATTCCGGCGTCTTGGTGCCGGGCGAGCGCGGCGCGATGTCGTTGTGTTCGTATTTCAGGCCAAGTTCCTCCGCCATCCAGAGCGTGCGCGTGGCACGTGAGCGGGCCGAACCGTGGATGCGGAGCATGCGTTTTCTCCCTGGGCGTTATTTCCCGTCCAGCAGTGTGCTATGAAGCGTGTGGCAGCGGAAGCCAGCAAGGAGAGCACCGACATGACCGAGGCAAGACCGGTTCTGGCCGTCACCATGGGCGATCCCGCCGGCATCGGACCGGAAATCGCGGTGCGCGCATTGCTGTCGCCCGAGGTGCGAGAGATCTCCCGCAGCTTCCTGATCGGCGACGCCCGCGTGTTCGAACGCGCGCTGTCGGTGTGCGGCCTGTCGGCGACGCTGAACCGTGTCGCTGGTCCGGAGGCGATCGCAGACCGTGTCGGCGTGATCGACGTGGTGCATCAGCAGACTGTCGATCCCGATGCGTTGCAGATGGGCAAGGTGCAGGTGCTGGGTGGCGAGGCCGCGTATGCCGCGATTCGCACCTCCATCGAGCTGGCGATGGCCGGACGTATTGCCGGGGTGGCGACGACGCCGATCAACAAGGAGTCGCTGAAGGCGGCGAAGATCCCGTTCATCGGCCACACCGAGATGTTCGCCGACCAGACCGGCGCGCGCGAAGAGATGACGATGTTCACCATCAGCGGGTTGAAGATCTTCTTCCTGACCCGCCACCTGTCGCTGATGGAGGCATGCAAGCAGATCACCCGCGACCGCACGCTGAAGGGCATCGAGAACAGCGTGAAGGCGCTGCGTCAGCTTGGCATCGAGACGCCGCATCTTGCGGTGGCCGCGCTGAACCCGCACGGCGGCGAGGACGGGCTGTTCGGCCGTGAGGAGATGGACGCTATCAAGCCGGCGATCGAGGCGGCTCGGGCGTTGGGGATGCGGGTGAGCGGGCCGGTGCCGGCAGATTCAGTGTTCCACATGGCGCGCATCGGGCGGTACGACGCGGTGCTGTCGCTGTATCACGACCAGGGCCACATCGCGGCGAAGATGATGGATTTCGAGAAGACGGTCAGCGTGACGCTGGGATTGCCGATCCTGCGCACCAGCGTCGATCATGGGACGGCGTTCGATATTGCCGGTACCGGGAAGGCGAGCGCGGTCAGCATGATCGAGGCGATCAAGGTCGCGGCGGAATATGCGGTGCGCGGGGTGCGACTGGGGGATGAGGTCGCGGCGGCGGCGGAGTGAGATAGCGGAGCTGCTCCGGAAGGAGCCTGGAGCGATCCCATCGGTGCGGGTTAAGCCCAGCCATTACGACATGCGAATCGATATAGCGGGGCTGGCCGCAACCGGCCCCGTGCGTCGCGGCGTTAGGGGATTTGAGCGTCGCGAATCAGGCCGGCGGGCCGGTGCTGGCGGGGCCCGGGGATTCCAGGGACGCGGTGGGCCAGGCGGGTGGCCAGGATGAGGCGGGACTCTGAAACGCCCGATCGAGGATGCCCTTCACCAGATTGGCCAGGTTGCCGCCATAGCGGATGATGAGGTACCGCAGCTCCGGCCACAGCGGATGGCTCGGCATGATGCCGAGGTCGCGGCAAATGTCGGCGATTACGGCGCCGATCGGGCGACGGCGGACCTCGGCGGCGATCTGCTCGGACGTGGGCAGGCAGAACTTGGGCGAGCTGGCGGCGTCGGCGGCTCGCGCGGGCGGCGATCGGCGGTGCGTGCGAGCACGGGGCGGCGCGGGCGGGGCGTCCAGTCGGGCGGTGTCGCGGATTACCCTGGCTTCGAGCGCCTCGGCACGGAGGAGGCCGCGGGTGATGCGCGCGACGATCAGGGCGATGTCACTGGCGCTGAACGAGTGAGGATTAATCCGGAGCGTGGTGGCGAGCTGCCTGCCGTAGTCGATGAGCCGGCGGACGAGGCCGAGGAGGCGGCCGGCAGGGCTGGGTTTGGGCTCTGCGGCGGCCTGGGTGGCTGACATGGGCAGGAAAGGAGCACAGGTCTGCACTGCGTGTCAAGGAATTTGTTCCCAATTATCCCTTTGACAAAGCAAATGAGATCGGCTAAGGTGCTGTTTATAGGCAAATCAATGCCTTAGCCAGACCGGACCAAAATCCTATGACCGTCGATCTGACCGCCCCCGAGTTCCACGATACCGACGCTGCCCGCACCTGGTTGGAACGCTCCCGTTGGCCGCTTGGCCCGAACTGCTGTCACTGCGGATCGGTCAACGTCCTGCGGATGGAAGGGAAGGCTCACCGCCCCGGCCTGTTCCACTGTCGCGACTGTCGCGGGCAGTTCTCAGTGCTGACCGGCTCGGTTATGGAAAGCAGCCATATCAGCCTACCCAAGTGGGTGCTGGCGATCCGACTGATGACTGCGAGCAAGAAGGGGATCAGTGCGCATCAACTCCATCGCATGCTGTCAATCGGCTACAAGTCGGCTTGGTTCATGGCGCACCGCATCCGCGAAGCCATGTCTGACAAGAACCCGCCGCCGCTAGGCGGGACTGGCAAGATCGTGGAAGCGGACGAAGCGTATCACGGCAAGGCAGAGACGCCGATTACGAGCGCCGCCCGTCAGGGTCGTCCCTACCTCAAGCGCAAGCTGAGCGAACAGAAGCGCCCGATTGTTGCCCTGGTTGAGCGCGGCGGCGAAGTCCGCGCCACCCACATGCGCCATGTCACCGGCCCGAACCTGCGCGATTACATCGTCCGCAACGCTGATCGCAAATCACGGCTGCATACCGACGAAAGTCGCCTCTATCCGACGTTGGGCAAGGAGTTCGCCGCCCACGAGACAGTCAACCATGGCGCCAAGGAATATGCCCGTGGTGACGTAACGACCAACTCGGTGGAAGGCTTTTTCGGCATCTTCAAGCGCGGCATGGTTGGCGTGTACCAGCACCGCGGCGAGCAACACCTGCAACGCTACCTGGACGAATTCAGCTTCCGCTACAACAACCGCGTTCGCCTTGGGATCGATGACGACGAGCGCGCCGTGCTGGCGGCAAAGGGCATGGACGGCAAGCGCCTGACCTATCGGCGGACTGACGCAGCCTAAGACGCCGCGCCAAGTGGCGCGGGCTTTTCTGAGGTGGAAACGCCGCCTCGGTGAGTAGACCACCCGGAGGTGTGGCCCACTCACCTTGGTGCGTCTTTGGAGTTATCTCCGCCACTTGGCTTTCGCCAAGACGCCCAAGGACACTCAGCCATAGGGCTGGGGGTCAGTGCCCTTGGCCAACTGAGAATGGTACATGTCACTAGTTTCTGCAAGTTGTCCCGAAATGCCGGGACTGCAACGGAGCCTAGCCTCTTCGGCTAGGGGTTTGACCCCGTTGCTATGCCCTCCCGGCTACGACCTCCGGTAGTTCGCTCCTTCGTGGCGGAGATGACGGGATTTGAACCCGCGCCGGACCCCTCCGGACCTTCGATTAACAGTCGAGTGCCTTGACCGCTCGGCCACACCTCCACAATACGGCAGGATGTAGGCAGCCACCCAAAGCGTCGGGAGTCCCTTTCTAGCGTTTTCAGCAACCAGAAGCAGATTCTTTACGCTTGATTTTTGCAGGTCTTTGTGTCGTTGCCCGAGTCGTCCGTTCCACCTTGCGATTTCCTGACGACGCTGCTTTCTTCGGCGTCGTCAGCATGCGCCTCGCCACCTCCTGCGCTCGGCGCTCGGCTTCTTCCTTGGGGAGATCATTCTGGTCCATGCAATTTATGTATGTCCCCCTCCTACCGTTCCAAGGACCAAGGCTGAAGGTCCAGCGGGCGCGCCGTCATATTCTGGATTTGAGTTTCGCCGTGGAAGCGTATCACGCGCGGAAGCCCGTCAGGTTGATGGTCGAAATAGATGGGCACAACCCTGGCAATATATGTTGGAAATTCAGAATTACCGAGTTCGGTGCCATTTGACCTATCGGTCATCATCGGTGACGTTATTCATAATATACGCACTTCACTGGATTTGCTCGCCTGCGATTTGGTGAGACTTTCTGGTGAAAGTGATAAGAATGTATATTTTCCATTTTGCGATACACCAAATGATTTAATGGAGATGATCAAGAAAAGACGCCTACACCGTGCAGGAAAGGACGTTGTGGAAGTTATGTTGTCCCTTAGGCCATATAAGGGAGGAAACGTCGCGCTTCGCGCTATCCACGATCTAGATGTAGATGACAAACATAAAGCTCTCATTCCTACATTTAGTATAGCCGTAACCGGGGAGGAAGATGGGTTATTTCCTTTTTATTCCCCCATCACGGTGGATGGTCAATTGTATACAGTTATGCGGGAAGAGTTGTCTTCCCTTCCTATCGGGGCAGAGGTTAAGACTTATTTTGCGCTTTTATTTCCCCCTGGAACCTCCCTCGGGGGGCGCGAGATGATCCCAACGCTTCATGAGTTGGCCAATTTGGCGGATGGCATTATCGACACGTTCGCGTTGTTGCGCCCTGGAGCCGAGTATCCAACGCCTCCCCCCGTCAGGAAAAATCCCGGTTCCTGAGTTTTCTAGCAACTCGCCATCCTCTTCTATTCTAATCGCCGGCCTGCCACGCTTCTCGATCATAGGATTATTTCCCCCTTTGTCAAAGGGATAATTGGGAATTTGTTCCTAATTAGCTGTTCGAACGGTGGAGCGTGGTGGGCTGGCAATGGACCGATGAAATCGAGGTGGCGGAAGGGTTGGCAAGCGCGCGTCACGGATAATCCCGGGACCGGGCGCCCAACGCGCGCGCTGGCAACATCTTCGCACCCATTCCAGTCGTGGAGAGACAGCAACCAAGCTCGCCGGGGCGCCAAGTGCCGCTGCGGGTGTTAGCCGCCATCTACTAGCGATCCGGCTTCGCCTGCTGTCTCTGCCAGGTATGCCTTTAGCGCCGCCATTCGGTTGTCCTGCTCTCTAGCCAGCAGCTCCGCGCCAAGATGCGCCTGTTCTTCGCTAACGGGAGCGTTCCATATCTCTTCAAGCTGCTTTTCGGCGGCATTGCCGACCCCATCGAACGACAGGTCATTCTGCCACCCGCGTTGGAATACACGATTGAGCAGCCTGGCCCCCTGCGGGCCGATATCCCTGTCGGTGATGATCCGCTTGAAGAGCCACAGCACCACGTCGATGACCTGCAGACCGGGACTATTGTCCTCGGTGTCGATGCGCAGTTTGAGGTGGACCCCATCTGTTGGACAGGAAACGGGGTGAGCTAAGAGAGCCTCCCACCGGTTGCAAATCCCCCTACCCGCGCGACGAGGGCAGCGAAGCCACATATCACGTTCTGATCGTCAATTGAATCCTTTTTGTTGCTGTGGCGGTGCCTGTGGGGATGTGGTCAACGCGCTTGCGTTGTCCACATATCCACAGGCCGGGGCGGCCTCGAACATTTCGCGCGGCGTTCGATAATTGAGGGCCTGGTGCAGACGCACATCGTTGTAAAAGGCCAGCCACCTACTGATACCTCCACGTGCCTCGCCAACCGAGGCGTAGGCCTTGATGAACACCTCCTCATATTTCAGGCTGCGCCACAGGCGTTCGATGAAGATGTTGTCGAGAAACCGCCCTTTGCCGTCCATGCTGATCCGCACACCGCGGGCCGCCAGTTCGTCAATGAAATCTCCGCTGGTGAACTGCACACCTTGATCGGTGTTGAATATGTCCGGCTGCCCGTATCGATCCATCGCATCCTGCAAAGCTTCGACACAGAACGCCATGTCCATCCCGATCGATAATCGCCATGCCAGAACCCGGCGGCTGAACCAGTCCATCACCGCAACCAGATATACAAAGCCCTTCGCCAGCGGAATGTACGTGATGTCCGCGCACCACACCTGGTTCGGGCGGTCGATGACGAGAGCTCGCAAAAGGTAAGGATACACCTTGTGTTGCGGGTGACGCCGGCTGGTGTTCGGCCTCTGGTAGATCGCATCGATCCCCATCAGCCGCATCAGTCGGCGCACACGTTTGCGGTTCACCACTTCGCCGTCCCGTCGCAGTACCGCCACCATGCGACGCGACCCGTAAAACGGCGTCGTCAGATACTGCTCGTCCAGCCACCGCATCAGTCGCAGATCATCGGCACTCACCGGCGCAGCTCGGTAATACAGCGTCGAGCGCGCAACCTTCAGCAGCCGGCACTGCGCCACGATCGTCAGATCAGCGTCGGACCTGTCGACCAGCGACAGCCGCATTATCTGGTTCATGGACCAGACCTTTTGCGAAAAAAATCGCGCTCGACCGTCAGCTCGCCAATCTTCTCATACAGCTTGGCCAGTTGCGTCTCGTCCGCCGCCGCGCCCTCGGACGCTCCTGCCTTCCCTCGGGCGAACAGCGAACCAACCCCCTCGATCAGCGTCTTCTTCCAAGCATGGATCTGGCTCGAATGCACCCCATATCGGCTCGATAGCTCCGCCACAGTGCCGTCCTCGCGCACCGCCGCCAATGCCACCTTCGCCTTGAATTCAACGCTGTGCTTCTTGCGAACATTCGCCATCTGTCACCCCTGGCCCACAGCCGTTTTAGGGGCGAGATACTCTCTTAGCTACCTGTCCAGTTTTCGGGGGCCAGCTCAGTTTGCTGCCGGGTGCCTTGCTTAAGGTGATGAGCTCCTTCTCGCCGGGCCAATACAAGGGCTCGTCGTTCGCCAATTCCGGCCGCGAATACAACTCGTGCCATCGGATTATTGTCTTCTCGAACTGATTCTGCCGGTCGTGCACAATTTCGCGCACGGGTCGGTTCCACGCCTTGGACGCCTTATGCAACCCGTCCATGAGGCTGCTGAAGGCAACGAAGTTCGGGGAGTGGGCGTTGCGGCTCACCTTGTCGCGGATGTGGGTCGAAAAAGTTCTCAGGATTGGTAATCGCCCATTGCATAGCCTCGGTCACGATCTCGCGCGAGCGGGCGTCCGGCAAGCGTGCAGCGCGTGCAAGGATCGCCTCAGCGCCATCAACAAAGAATCCCTTGGACTTGGCCTCGGTCTTTGCTGTCACACAATCCCATACGATCCGAGCAATCTCTTCGTCGATGATGTATGCTGACAGCTTAAACATCAGCATCAGCCGGAGAGGCCAATCCAGTAGGCGTGCCAGGGCACGGCCAGATTTTCGCCGGCATCGAAATAGGTGTCGAAGACTTTGGCGGCCGCCAGATAACTCTTCTCCAGGCGCGACACAACAAACCGTGCGTCGGCTTTCTTGATAACTCTGAGCAGATCGTCAGCAATTTCTTCAATCCGACCTATCCCAAGTTCATTTGCGTGCAGCGCGCTCACTCCGACACGGCCAGCAATGGCCTTCAGGTCACCCTTCCATACGGCGTCGAAATTCGTTTTGGTCATCATGGCGGCCGTGATGAACACCGGCTGCTCGGGGTCAAACAGCGCGTTTCCCGTGTTCCCGGTCTCGTCGACGTATGCATACATGACCGAAATCTGTAAAAATTGGGCGGTGCTTTTGGCGCTGACAGTGGTCCCAGTCAAGAGACAAGATCAAATTTGTGCTGGGATGGCAGGGCATAATCAGACTTGCTGCTGTCACTCATCGCTTAGCCCAACATTGTCGCGACAGTGGGGACGAAATGGTCAAGAACGTGGATCTCGACGACTTCAGGGCCATCCGGCGTGTGCTGGAACTGGACGACTTCGCCGTCACGGACGGGAAACCCACCCCACCACCCACAGACCTGATCGACCAAGAGGCCTGGGACCACGTTATGACACTCCCGGGCCATGTGGCGATTACCACGACTAGCTATCAGGGCTCCAAGATCGCTTTGCTGCACGAGCTATCTTCAGAATGGATATTTTCCAAGCCTATGAAAGGGATCACTGGTTATGCAATGAGTTCAATTTGGGACGGTTTCGAATCCTTAATCTTCAATACGATCCATGGCTACTACAAGACAGCGTTGACCATTTTACGAGTGGCACTGGAGACCAGCGTTGTGGCGGCGCGATGTGCGTTGGCCGGCGATCAAGCGAGATGGGACCGCTGGAACGCCGGTGCCGAATTTAAGTTCGGCAACGTTTGTGACGAGATCCTGCGACTGCCGGACGTAAAGGCGAGAGAGGACGAGGTGGTGGCTCGAGTTCGGAGTCGGAATGTTCGAAGGATGCGCCCCGAGGAATTCCGATGCGTGGGTACGCTCTCTCTATGGTCGGCTATGCCGCTACAGCCATGCGAGGGGCGACACGACTGATGCCTCGATCTGGCGCAGCAACGGGCCAGTTTACTCCGCCGATGGCCTTAAGCTCTGCTACGAGACCTTCCTGGAGATTTACGCCCTCGTGCTCATACTCGCAAAATGGAGCCAAGGCCGAATGGGATTGAAGCGCAACGGGAAACTGATCCTCAAGCAACAAAGTTTGCCGGTCTATATGGATGAGCCGTTTCAGGCAGTGGCGGCTTGCTACCGGGACTGGTTGTGGAAGCCTTCTACTGGTCGACCCCGGCGGGCAGGTACTCGCAAGTAGTGGTGCAAACGGTGTCTGCTGGATGTCCCGAATTGGAACGTTGATACCCGAAACCGAACCGGCGACTTACGACCCGTCCCGGCCGCGCTGGGCACGGAGGGAAACGGCGGCTTCAGGGGAGATTTTGCTGATTTGAGCTCAAGCAGGGGGAAGCGAAGTGCGACCGCCAAGCGGGATCGCCAAGGCGACAAGGACGGTGATCGAGGCCGCGATAACTCAGCCGTGGGAGAAGCCTGACCATTCTCGCACCGCGGTGGATGGTCGTCTCAGGGTCGGGGCTTGACCGTCGGTGCGGGGATGCTTTCGATCATCACGTTGATGCACGCCGGCTTGCCCGACGCGAGCGAACGTTCGATCGCTCCCGGTAGTTCATCGGCGCTCTGCACCAGTTCGCCGTGGCCGCCCAGTGCCGTAACCACGAGGTCGTAGCGCGTCGGCAGCAGTTCGCAGCCGAACGTGCGGTTGGGCCCGTAATCGCGAACCTGCAGATTGTACTCCGCGTTCCAGCGCGCATCGGTGCCGACCACCGCGACGAATGGCAGATTGCAGCGCACCGCGGTTTCGAATTCCGCCATGTGGAACCCGAAGGTACCGTCGCCCAGCACGACGAACACCGGCGCGTCGCGTTCGACCACGCGCGCGGCGCCCGCCATCGGCAGTGACGAGCCAATCGAACCGCAGACGCCGTTGATGATGCGCCGAGGCACCACCGGCAGCACACTTTGGCCCCATTGCGCGAACTCGCCGCCATCGCAGATCAGCACGGTGTCGGCGTGCTGCTCGACGTAGGGTTTCAGCGCGCGGAACACCTCGATCGGATGCAGCTTGCCTGGGGTGCGTGACGCGAGTGTCGCCCAGCCCGCCGGCCGTTCGGTGAAGTGCGCGCGCACCTCGTCGAGCCATGCGGCACTCGACAGCGTCTTCCCGGCGGCACGACGGATCAACGTCTCCCCTGCCGGACGCGTATCCGCGACGCAGCCGAACGCGACGCGCTCGCCGCGTTCGCGGATCGCGCGGTCAACCAGTGCGGCCTCGGGGTCGATGACGATCCAGCGGCAGGCGGCATCGATCGCCGGCGGCTCGCCGAACTTCAGCGTGAAGTCGAGCGCCTTGCCGAGCAGGATGATCAGATCGGCGCGCCGGATCGCGTCGGCGAATGCGCCGAGTGTCGCGTCATTGAAGCCGCGCGGGCTTTCCATGATGGCGGTCGGGATGCTGCGTCGCGGCTTCGATGCGCGCCAGCAAATCGCGACCGGAACGATTGGCCAGCGCGGGACCGGCGAGCAGGAAAGGTCGCTGCGCGGTCGCGACGATATCCAGGATGGCATCGGCCGCCGGTTCGCCAAGCGCGACAGGCGACGCAGCGAATGCGCATGGCTCCGGCCACGCGAAAGCGTCGCCCGCGACAGTCGCATCCAGCAGATCGGACGGCAGGCTGAGATGCACCGGACCGGGCCGGCCGGAACGCGCGATCCTGATCGCCTTGGCGACGTCCGCGCCAAGCGTCTCGGTGGCCGTCGCGGTCCACGATGCCTTCGACATCGGCGCTGCCACCTCGGCCTGGCGCAGTTCCTGAAAGCCGCCGCGACCGAGTTGCGTGGTTTCGGTGTGACCCGACAGCAGGACCAGCGGTGATTCCTGCCCAAGCGCGGTCATCAATGCGGCGGCGGCGTTGGCGTGGCCGGGCCCGCCGGTCACCATGGCTATCCCCGGCTCGCCGGTCAGTCGTCCCCACGCATCGGCCATGTGCACCGCGGCTGCTTCATGCCGCGTGTGCACCAAGCGTGTGACGGGTGTCGATCGCGGCATCGAACAGCGACATGATGTGGTTGCCGGACAGCGTAAAAATCGTGGTGTGTCCGGCGCGTTCCAGCGTGCGCATGACGATGTCGGCGCCGCGGAGTGGTGTGGTGGCCATGGGGGTCGGTGCTTCCTTGCGTTTCGCGCGCGATGCCTCAGTGCAGGTGCAGGAGATGCGGCCACAGGCCGGTGACGCCGATAATGATCAGATAGATCGCCACGATGAAGTTCAGCAATCGTGGAATGAGAAGGATCAGAATTCCGGCGATGAGCGCGACAAGTGGTTGAATTGTCACCATATCAATCATCATGGCATTTGCTCCGTGTTTGCGGGGATATCGTGCATGGCGTTATGGCATGATTTCTCGCAGTCGTCATGGCGTGCGCGGTCACGCCCCATGCGCGTCCAGGAAACGCAGTGGCGCAGAAGCACTGCGGAAGGGGAGGGATAGGGGCTACACGCCTGCAGTCGGAGTGTGCGCGCAACCCCACCCGCAAAGGGAGGCAGGAAATATCGCACCACCGCTGATTGACCTGACGCACATTGGAACGTTCTTCGCCATGACATCGTAGATACAGCGCTGTTCGCCTATACAGCGCCGTTCGTCGTAACGATACCGCGCATTTATCCGATCCGTCTGCAGCGCCGCCTCCAGCCGCGCACTTTCCGCTTGCGCGGCAGCCAGACGTTCGCGGTTCTCCTCCACCACTTCCTCCGGCGCACGCTGCACGAAGTCGGCGTTGTCCAGCTTCTGCGCGATCTTGCGCGTCTCGCCGATCGTCTTGTCACGCTCCTTCACCAGACGAGTACGTTCCGCGCCGATGTCGATCGCACCAGCCAGCGGCAGCACGACAGTCGCCTCATCCACCACCGCCTGCGCCGAACCCTTCGGCATCTCGCCGTCCAGCTGCCGCAACTCCGAAGCGCGAGCCAGCATGCGGATGGCGTCGATCCAGCGCCGCCCTCGCGCCAGGGTTTCCGCAGTGGCGTCACGCAGCAGGATCGGCGTAGGCGTGCTGGGCGGGACATTCATCTCGGTGCGCACCGAACGCACCACGGAGATCAGCCGCACCACCCAATCCAGTTCATCGCGCGCCGCCGCCGCATCCGGCACTGCGACCGGCCTCTGGCCACGCCGCGCGGATCAGGCTGTAGGGTTCGCCGTAGCCGAAGCGATCCCACAGTTCCTCGGTGACGAACGGCATCGCCGGATGCAGCAGGCGCAGAATGCTGCCGAGTACATAAGCCGCGGTACCACGCACCTCATGGGCCGCCGCACTGTCGCCTTCCATCAGCACCGGCTTGGCAAATTCGACGAACCAGTCGCAGAAAGTGTCCCAGGTGAAGCGATAGCAGGCCGCGGCATAGTCATCGAAGCGATACGCCTCGAGTGCCGCGCCGGCGTCCTCGATCGCGTGGTTCATCGCATCCAATATCCAGCGCGTCAGCGGCAGGCGTCGCATGCGCCGGATCGAACGATGCATCCGGCCGGATCCCGTTCATCTCGCAGAACCGCGCGGCATTCCACAGCTTGGTGACGAACCGCCGATAACTCTCGACGCGCGCGGCTCCGAGCTTCACGTCGCGGCCCGGACCGGTCAGCGCACAGATGGTGAAGCGCAGCGCATCGGCGCCATAGCGGTCGATCAGCTCCAGCGGATCGATGATGTTGCCCTTCGACTTCGACATCTTCTGGCCGCGTTCGTCGCGCACCAGGCCGTGGATATAGACCGTGCGGAACGGCACCTCGCCCATGAAGTGGATGCCCTGCATCATCATCCGCGCGACCCAGAAGAAGATGATGTCGAAGCCGGTGACCAGCACATCGCCCGGATAATACCGAGCCAGCTCCTGGGTCTTTTCCGGCCAGCCCAATGTGGAGAACGGCCACAGCCCCGAGCTGAACCAAGTATCCAGCACGTCCTCATCCTGCGTCAGTGTTTCGCCGCCGCGGCCGTAGTGCGCTCGCGCCTGCGCCTGCGCCTCGGCCTCAGTATACGCCACGAACACCGCGCCATCGGGGCCGTACCAAGCCGGGATGCGATGCCCCCACCAGAGCTGGCGCGAGATGCACCACGGCTGGATGTCGCGCATCCACGCGAAGAACGTGTTCTCCCACTGCTTCGGCACGAACACCGTCTTGCCGGTTTCCACCGCCTCGATCGCCGGCTTCGCCAGCACCTCGGCGTTGCAGTACCACTGCGTCGTCAGCAGCGGTTCGATCGGCACGCCGCCGCGATCGCCGTGCGGCACCTGATGCGTGTAGGGCTCGGTCTTCTCCAGCAGTCCCAGCCGCTCCAGTTCCGCCACGATCGCCTTGCGCGCCGCATTCCGATCCATCCCGTCCAGCGAGCGAACGAACGCCGGGATCCGCGACGCCGTCGACCGGCGCCAGCACATCGGCGATCTCGGCCAGCGTGACGCGCGCCTGGCGATCGAGGATCGACGGCATCGGCAAGCGAATGCCGCTGGCCCACGGCGAAATCGTTGAAGTCGTGCGCCGGTGTGATCTTCACCGCGCCGGTGCCCTTCTCCGGGATCCGAATATTCATCCGCCACGATCGGCAATCGCCGGCCCACCAGCGGCAGGATGGCAAACCTGCCGACCAGGTCGGCATACCGCGCGTCGTCCGGATGCACCGCGACCGCCGTGTCGCCCAGCATGGTCTCCGGCCGCGTCGTCGCCACCGTGATGAACCGGCCAGCCTCGCCTTCGATCGGATAACGGATGTGCCACAGCGATCCCTTCACCTCGAGGTTCTCGACCTCGAGGTCGGAGATCGCCGTCTGCAACTTCGGGTCCCAGTTCACCAGCCGACGGTCGCGATAGATCAGCCCCTGGCGATACAGCGTGACGAACACCTCGCGCACCGCCGCGGACAGCCCGTCGTCCATGGTGAAGCGCTCGCGCGGCCAATCCAGCGACGCGCCGAGCCGACGCAACTGGCGGGTGATGGTGCCGCCGGATTCCGCCTTCCATTGCCACACGCGTTCGATGAACCTGTCGCGCCCCAGTGTCGCGCCGATCGACGCCCTGCTCCGCCAGCAGCCGTTCCACCACCATCTGCGTGGCGATGCCGGCATGGTCGGTGCCCGGCTGCCACAACACGTCGCGTCCCTGCATGCGCCGCCAGCGGATCAGCGTGTCCTGCACGGTGAAGGTCAGCGCATGGCCCATGTGCAGGCTGCCGGTGACGTTCGGCGGCGGGATCATGATGGTGAACGGCTGCGCGTTGGAAGTCGGGTCCGCGGCGAACGCCCCTGCCCGCTCCCAGCCTTCGTACAGGCGGGGCTCGATCTCCGACGGCGTATAGGTCTTGTCCAGCATCACACGGCCTTGGTTGGCGGCCCCACGCGGATGCCGCAGGAGGCCGGCTATGGCAAATAGGCTCAGGGTACGGCGCGGCCTACCACGCGCTCGATCTCGGCGCGGACCAGACGCTCGACCATCGGCGGCAGGTTGGTATCCAGCCAGGCCTTCAGCAGCGGCCGCAGTTCCTCGCGCACGATATCCTCGATGGTCGGTCCACCGCTGTGCACCTGCATGGTGCGTTCCGCCGCCAGCGTGCGCACCAGGCTGCCAACCGAGGATGCCGCGGCGGCCGCAGCCTCCGGCGCCACCAGGTCCGACGTCGCCATGTCCATCGACCGTCGCGCGCGATTGGCGGTGGTCGGCGGCGACGGTTGGCGCCTTTTCTATTGGCGGGAGATCAGCGACGGCACGCGTCGGCTCGGGCACCATCATCGCGGCATCCAGCACCAGTACGCCATCGCTCCCCGTCTCGTTGGGCACATGCGTCTCGTTGGGCACGTGGGCCGGCTCGCCGGTCGGCGGCGCCGGCGGATTGACGCCACTCGCGGGTGCTTCATCCTCGCTCAGGATGCGCCGGATCGAGGCGAGGATGTCCTCCATCGACGGATCCCCACCAGCCGCGTCCGGCGTTGGTATATTGCCAGTGCCGGCGGTTGATCCCGGTGGTGTCTGCGATGCGCTCATGATGTTCGCCGCCGCGTTCTGTTGCCGCCAGCCTTCAGCGTCCGGGTTGGTCGGTGGCGTAGTCGCCCAGGCCAACCCACTTGTCCTTCACCGCGTTGTAATACGCGGTCTCGTCATACAATGGCACCGGCAAGTGCAGATCATGCGCGGTCAGCCGGCCGAGCGCCGCGGCCACCCGTAGGATGCGGTGACAAGCTGCGCCAGATTCTGCACCAGCGTGACGCGCGAGTTCAGCAGGGCCTGCTGCGCGTTCAGCACGTCGAGCGTGGTGCGGCTGCCGACGATGGCCTCGCGCTCCACGCCTTCCAGGGCGATCTGGTTGGCACGGATCTGCTCACGCGTGCTGGCGGCGGCGGCCTTGGCAGCCACCAGCGTCTCCCACGCCTGCACCGCGTTCTGCACCGCGGTGCGGCGCGCATCATCCACCAGCTTCCTGGTCTGCTGCTCGTCTGCTTCGCCTGGCGTACCGCGGAATACTCCGCGCCGCCCTGGTAGATCGGCACCGAAAGCTGCACCACGGCCTGGTAGCCATTGAGCTGTTCGCTGCGCGACGCGGCGTTGTTCGACTGGAACACCTGGCCCTGGAAGCTGACCTGCGGCAAGAGCTGCGAGAATGCGACGTCCACCGCGTCCTTCGCGGCGGCATCAGTTGAACAGGGCGTTGACCACCGTCGGGTTGTTGTTCGCCGCCAGCGCTGTCGCAGCCTGCTCGTTCTTCACCGGCAGGGCGAGCGGCTGCGGCTCGACCAGGTCGCCGGGCGGCAGATAAGCCGACCACCTGCTGGTACGTGCCGCGCGCGGTCTGCAGATTGCCTTCGGCAGTCTGGCGTTGCGCGGTCGCACCGGCCAGCGCCGCTTCGGCCTGCGCCACGTCGGTGCGCGTGATCTCGCCGACCCGGAAGCGGTCGTTGGTCGCCTGGAGCTGCTTGGCCAGCACCTGCTCGTTGTTGATGTTCAGTCCCAGAAGCTGCTGCGCCTGGATGACGCCGACATAGGCATTGACCACGTTGGTGAAGCTGGTCTGCTCCTGCGCGATCAGGTTGGCGCGTTCCGCCATCACCTGGTTCTTGGCGCGGTTGACGTTGGCCTGAATCTTGCCGCCGGTATACAGCGGCTGCGTCAGCGTCGCCTGCGCGGTGCCGATCAGCCGGTCGGTCTGCGCATTCAGGAAGCCGCCGGAAGCGCCTGAAAACTGCACGGCTCATGCCGTCGCCATAGCCGGCGGTTCCCGCCATCACCACGGTCGGCCGCCAACCGGCCAGAGCCTGCGGCACATTCTCGTCGGTCGCCCGCAACTTGGCCCGTTCGGCCTGCAGCGCGGGCTGGTTGGCATAGGTCGCCGCCAGCGCCTCGGCCAGCGTGTGCGGCACGCCGGCCTGCGAGTGTGACCATCAATGGCGCCTGGCGACAGGCGTTTGTCGACTAGCGGTGTCGGCTGGGCCACCGTCGCGCGCCTGGCACGAGACGGCGCCGGACCGGGGGAGTTCTGTCCCAGCGCGGGCGCGGCTGCCAGGACCATACCGAGACCGATGACCAAACCGTGCCGTACAACCATGTCTGCTCCCTGTCTTCGAAACACGGCGCAACTCATTGCAACCGTGGCCGGAGCCGCCTGATCACCGCGTCATTTGCCACAGTGGGCGACCTGACGCCAAGACTTTGCTGCGCGCCGCGCGGATGCATCGCGGCGCTGTGAGAAACGCGAGGATCGCGACGTTGCGAGGGCGCGAGGATCGCGACGTTGCGAGGGCGCGAGGATCGCGACGCAGTGCGGCCATTCAGAACACGAAGCCAGCGGGCGGCACCAGGCTCGGGATTAGCGGCGTGGCGCAATCGAACATCGGCTGCGTGCGCAAGCCAGCCACGGTAGCCTCGGCCAAAACCGCCTGCCCGCGGGTCTCGGGATTGCTGCACACCGTGACCAGCCGGCCGGTTTCCTTGTGCAACTGCTCGGCGATCGCTGGCGGAACCGTCGCGTACGGCGCCCTCGATGAGGATCACGTCGTACGGGGCGCCTGGCGGCCAGCCCGCCGCGAGCGGTCCGGAGACCAGGCTCACGCCAGGCGCCAACTCGGCCAGGATGGACCGCGCGATCGCCAGCAACGGCGCGGACTCCTCCAGAGCGGTCACCCGGGCACCACAGGCGGCCAGCACCGCGGCGCCGTAGCCGGTGCCGGCGCCAACCACCAGGGTTCGCTCACCGACGGCGACGGCGGCAAGTTGCAGCAGCCGGGCGATGACCATCGGCTCGATCAGCACCCGGCCGGCGCCCAGTGGAACATCTGCGTCCGCATAGGCCAGCGCGGCCAGGTCGGGTGGTATAAAGCGTTCTCGCGGCAGATGCCGCATTGCCGCGAGAATTCGCGGATCCGTCACCTTGTTGGGGCGCACCTGGCTGTCGACCATGCGGTTGCGGGCATCGGCGAATGCCTGGGAGGCACGGTCCATTTCGCGCTCGTCGTGATGGGAACAATCTCGCTTATAGCGGTGTGCCGGGCACGACGCCAAGCGGATGCCGACTGAACCGCCCCCGCCTACTTGATGCGGGCTTGACCGAGTGAGGCGGTGGACCCGATATAACCCCACTTCACCCGGGTCCGGTGGCAGAGTGGTGATGCAGCGGACTGCAAATCCGCGTATGCCGGTTCGATTCCGGCCCGGACCTCCAGACCGCTCGCAAGAAGACGATGGCGCGCTGTTTGTCATGACCGTCCCCGCAGCCGATCCGGGGATCAGTCCCGGCTATCCGTCGTGATACGGCGGTGCAACTTACCGCCGATACAAGCTTGGTTTGTCAGGAGTTGACGCATCGGCCGCTTCATCCCGGGCCGGAGTGGACTCGCGGAAATAACCACAAATGGGGCGTTCGTGGTCTGCGTCGCGCCAGGTGGTGTGGCGCACTGACCAGTCTCCTCGGAATTCGGTCGCCAATTGGGAACGGATCGCGCGGAGGGCGGTTTCTGTGCGGGAACCGGAAATGGAACTGGCGTGCCAAAAACGAGCGCGACCAGACGTGACTGGACGTGCTGCCGCTGTCTGTGGCTCTCTTAGCGGCAGCTGAGATCGAAACTGGCGCGCCGGTCGGGACAGATGTCCCAAGCGGCGCAGATGGTCCAATCGGGCCAGCGGCGTAGAGTGGTGGGAAGACGCACATGGTCGACACGCCGCATGGTGGTTTTTCTCGACCGTCCAGCGAAATGATAGCTCGCTTGTTACTGGAAAGCGCCAGACAGGATCCGGCGCTGCTGGGCCGCTCGCATCCTGCGAACCAACAGGGCCCGGGTGGTGGCGGATTCCGCCTGCCGGTGGGCCGTGATTTCGAGCAACCGATCCAGTTGCTGGGCAACAAGCCCTACAGGTACTCGTCATAACGATGTGGAGGTTGAGGACCTGGTGTTGATCGCGGTTGAATTGGCGCATCAGGCCCAGGACGCCGTTCAGCAGGCGCGCCAGGTGGCCGGTATGGTGCGGCGTGGCGTGACTTTTTGTGCTGGGCTTGGCGTTGTCGGGTTCCTAGTGGCGATCGCGGCAATCGCCGACAACCAACTGCACTTCAGCGCCGGCGCGACTGCATCGCCGCCGGAAATTGCCAGTCTGGCGGCTGCCCCGGCCGAGCCGACACCGACGGGCGGGAACCATCAAATCCGCGTCGCGTTCGGCGCGACCGCGTCGTCGCCGGATGTTGCCAGCCTGGCGGCTGGCCCTGGCGAGCCAGCGCAGCTGGATTCGGGCGCGACAGCTTCATCCCCGCTTTCCCACCGACCACAGCCTGCCAATGACGTGACTACCGGCCGCCTGATCGAAACGCCGCCGCCGTCGCCGTCACCCCAAGGCGCGGGCGTTGCCGACCTGCTGATACCGTCGGCGGCGGCGCTACCGATGGCGGGCGCAATCGTCCCACCGGTCTATCACGCGCCGCCTGCGAGTTACTCGGCGCCATGGCCCAATGGGCGACCCGTGCGCTACTATGTGAGTGCTCCCGTTCGGCGCGTGGTCGTTCCGCAGTTCTTTGTCGCCCTGCGTCGCGACTTCAGTTCGCTGTTTCGGGGCTTCCCTCCGCATTCCTGATCGACGGATGGCATGAACGACACACCAGCCCATGACTGGCTGCGGCCGCGGCTGGATGAATTGGTCCAGCAGGCCCAACAGGCAGGATTCGAGCGGCAGACCGTCGTCGCGGTTCTCACCGACCTGATCACCTCACCACCGTTCAACGAGCCATCGACACCAGAGGAGGCCGTTGCCTAGCTGGCCATCCGGCGGCCTGGCCTGGGTGCGTGAATGGCGCTCTGGCCGGCGGAGGTTTTTAACGCCGGCCGGCGTCGCGTCGCTGACGGCTTGCGCCGCCGTACCCGATTTGGGGGATTACCTCAGGCGCGAAGGCGCAGCCGAGCCCGTGGACGCAACCGGTGCTGATATTTGCAACGTCATCGTGTTATGCAGCAGGCGCTATCCGTTAGTGCACCGATAGCAGGGAATCAGGCACGCGAATTGCCGAGTGGCCGCGACGCGCAGCAGGCGATGTTCGATGCAATTGACGAGGCGCGCGACCACATTGATCTGCAATACTTCACCTTCGCAGATGTGCGGCTTGGTGATTGGCATCTGTCCGAATTGCTGATTGAGAAGATGGGCTCCCGCGTCGCGGTGAACATCGTCTATGATGCCTATGATTTCACGGGACACTTCCGAGTCACCGTTCGCGGCATTGCGCAAGGCAGGCGCTTGCGTCGTCGAGTTCAATCTGCGCAACCCGCTGCCCACTCTGACCGGGCATTCACTGAATGACCGTGACCACCGTAAGATGTTGGTGGTGGATGGTCGCATCGGTTTTGTTGGCGGCGTCAATCTCGCGCTGGTTTATGGGAATCCGCCGGCTGACGGTTTTGCTGTCGACGGCAACGTCGGTCGTGCCGTTGAATTTCCATCGGCATAACGGGGAAAATGCGATCCAGGCGTCGGTCTTGTCAGGTCACCACGCGCAGAGTAGGGCGCGCCTTCACGGCCAGCCGGTGATACAGCGAGACATACTCCTCCGCCATCCGCCGCGCGGTGAACCGGCGCTCGAAGCGTTGCCTGATGGTCGACCTCGACAGACGCTCCAGCTTGCTGACAGCGGCGATCGCCTGTTCCTCGTTCTCGACGATGAAGCCGGTCACGCCATGCTCGATGATCTCGGGCACTGAACCCCGGTTGAATGCAATGACCGGCGTGCCGCAGGCCATTGCCTCGATCATTACCAGGCCGAACGGCTCCGGCCAGTCTATCGGCAACAGCAGCCCGACCGCTCCGCTGAGGAAATCCGGCTTCTCGGCATCATTGATCTCGCCGATCAGCTCGACGCTCGTGCCATCGATCATCGGCTGGATCGTGTCACGAAAATAGTCTTCGTCGACCCGATCGATCTTTGCCGCCATCTTCAGCGGGATACCAACACGGCGGGCGATCCGGATGGCGATGTCGGGCCGCTTCTCCGGGCAGATCCTGCCGAGAAACGCCAGGTAGTGCGGCGCGATGCGCCGCGGCGTGAGCAAATCCTCCGGTAGACCGTGATAAACTGTCTCGATGAAATTGGCTTCCGGCAGTGGAAGGCGTTGCGCATCGGAGATGGAGATCAGCGGCACATTGGGAAAATAGTCGAACAGCGGCGCCAGCTCCGGCAGATCAAGCCGGCCATGCAGCGTTGTCATGAATGGCGTCGACTGCCGCCCAAATAGCGAGAACGACCAGTAGTCCACATGAAAATGCAGCACATCGAATTCCGCAGCCTGGCGACGGACCTGCTCCATCATCAGCATATGAGGCGCATTTGCGTCGCGGATCGTCGGATCGAAGCGCAAGGCGCACGGCCATCCCGCCACCAGATCGGCGCGGGTTCGCGAATCACCGCTGGCGAACAGGGTCACGTCATGACCCATGGCAACCAGTTCCTCCGTCAGGAACGAGACCACCCGTTCGGTACCGCCGTACAGGCGCGGCGGCACCGATTCGGTCAGGGGCGCGATTTGGGCAATGCGCATGGTCGTGAAAACCTCCAGCCTTCGATTTTCGCGTGTTCGCTTAGCCGATTACAGAGGCGAGATTGGGTTTTTTTACGGCGGTGTACGCCATAATTCCCTTGATTAAAGGATTAACGCGACCACTTCACAACGAAGTTATGCCGCGGATGCAATCTACGCGGTATTATTGCGCGTTGACCATAAGCGGTGGTTAGCCGTGCCCGACATCGTGCGCGGGACAGGCGGCGGCCGCTTGCGTTCAGCCGTGCATTTGCCCGTGCGTAAGGAGGGAACTTGGCGCGGCTTGTGATGGTATCCAACCGAGTGCCCTTGCCGTCGGAGCGGGGACCCCTGGCTGGTGGCTTGGCGGTTGCGCTGGCCGATGCGCTGCGTCCGGGCACGCTGTGGTTCGGTTGGAGCGGCAGGCGCTCAGCCGTACCGAACCCTATACCTCGCCAGCAGCGGGCCGACGGCATCACCTATGCGACGATCGACTTCGCCGAGGCTGACTACCGCGCGTTCTATGTCGGATTTGCCAACGGTGCCTTGTGGCCGCTGCTGCACTTTCGACTCGGCTTGGTGAACTTCAAGCGCGAAGACTACGAAGGCTACCGCAAGGTCAATCGGCAGTTCGCCGAATTGCTCGTGCCGCTGTTGCGCAGTGATGACTTGATCTGGATTCACGATTATCACCTGATGCCGCTGGCGGAGGAGTTGCGCCGACTTGGCGTGCGCAACCGCATCGGCTTCTTCCTGCACACACCGTTCGTGCCACCCGCCGTGATCCAGGTCATGCCGCGCGCCGCTGAATTGCTGAGCGCTCTCTGCGCTTACGATGTGGTGGGCTTTCACACACGAATTTACTGGCAGGCTTTTTTGGACTGCATCCGCGAAATTCTCGGTGCGGTCGCCAGCGACGACGGCAATTGCACATATCGCGGCAGGCATGTGCAGGCGATCATCGATCCGATCGGCATCGACGCGGCAGGCTTCGCCGAGACAGCCGCCAACGCGGCACTCGGCGCGGAAGCTGTCCGGCTGCGCGATAGTCTGGCGGATCGCGCAGCTTGCCATCGGGGTAGATCGGCTCGACTACTCGAAAGGCCTGGTCAATCGCTTTGAGGCCGTCGGCCGGCTGCTGGCCAGATACCCCGAGCATCGGCAGCACGTAAGCTTCCTGCAGATCGCCGCGCGGTCACGCGAAGATGCCCATGACTATCAGCGGCTGCATCGGGAGCTCGATCGCATCGTCGGCGACACCAACGGCCGGTTCTCCGAATTCGATTGGACTCCGCTGCGCTACATGACACGCGCGGTCAAGCGACAGTCGTTGTCGGGGTTCTTCCGGATAGCACGTCTGGGCCTGGTAACGCCGCTGCGCGACGGCATGAATCTTGTGGCGAAGGAATATGTCGCCGCGCAAGATCCGAGCGACCCCGGCGTGTTGATCCTGTCGCGCTTCGCCGGCGCGGCGGACGAGCTGACCGCGGCGCTCATCGTCAACCCGTTTGACGCGGACGAGATCGCCGATGCAATGCATGAAGGCTTGTGCATGCCTCTCGAGGAGCGGGTGAGCCGATACCGCGCATTGCGCGAACGCGTGTGGGAAACCACCGCGAGCAAGTTCTGCGCAACGTTCCTGGCCCATCTGGCGGCGGATCACGTATCTGCGCCACGTGTACTGCTGCACGCTGCCTTATAGCCGGTGTCGGCTCGCTGATAATCGCGAACTCGTGATCACGCATCCGTCATCGTGCCAATCGCGCGCCATGATCGGCTGCACCAATCGAGTTCGGCGATGCAGCGGAGAATTCCGATGACCCGTTCCCATCCGTGGCAATGGCCGTCGCCGGTGCGGTCGCGATCACGTCGTTCGCTACGCCGGCAATGGCAGACTGGGGCCGCCGCTGGCATCATGGCTGGCATCGCCCATGGTGGGGCTGGCGCGCGCCAGCCTATTAGTATTGCCCGCCGGCGTACCATGTGCCGCCGCCGGTTGTATATGCACCAGCACCGCCGCCGATGTATTACTCGCCGGGCGTGTCATACGGTGTAACGATCCGATAAACCGCAACATGGCAAAAGCCAACAACACCAAAAGGAGATCACGGTATCATGCAGCGTCTGATTGCACCGGCTGCCGCCGCACTCGGCATTGCCTTGGCATTGTCGGCGTGCACCGACCCGTATGACCCGGGCCAGCGCGCGCTTGGTGGCGGGCTGATTGGCGCGGGCGCCGGCGCAGCCATCGGTGGCCTTGCCGGTGGCGGACGAGGTGCCGCGGCAGGTGCACTGATTGGCGGTGCGGTGGGCGCGGTCGGTGGCGCGGCGACAACACCGCAGCGGCCGCCGCCGCCGGGCTACTATTCACCGCCGCCGCCGCCGCCGCCCGGCTACTGATACCAACCACCCCTGACTGCGATCGACAGGTTGCCGTCAGATTGACGAAGGTCGCTGGCCATGGCCTTTCGGCGTGTGATCAGCAAAGTCGTAGACAGCGCCCGGCCTTCGCAAGAGCCTGCTTCGCCGGCGTTGGCGGCCTGCTGGCCCCCGGGATGACGCCGGTGGCGGCTGGAATTGCCGCGACCGGCGACCCAGCGATGCGCGTTGCCCGCGCTAACCCGAGCTTCCTGGAGGCGAACCGCGCAAGGGCTTGAATTACCGACGAGATGCGTCATTGCCGGGTTGTATTACTGGCTACACTGGGACGCCAAGGAGGGTGAACGCCTTGTGCTGGATCGGAGTTGGCCTGGTCAGTATGGTGAGCGGATGGTTTGGTGTGATGGCGGTGATGACAGTGTTGCGCGCCAAGGTCGCGAGATCGGCGAGCAGCGAGTGGAAGCTGTGCACCGGCAATCGGTCTGCGGTCAGGCGGGTGGTCTGCTTGGCGACAGCGGCCGGTGAGCGCTGCGCGGTCGCCACCACGCTCGAACGCATTGCTTCGGCGGCCGCCTTGTCGGTGTCGTCGAACAGCATCGGTGCAAGGCGCTGGCGCATGTGCCATTCCAGGTAATAGGCCAGCATGCAGAGGAAGACATGCGCGCGGACCCGATCGGCCAATCGGTGATACACCGGGCGGACGTGCAGATCGACGGTCTTGATGCAGCGAAAGGCCCGTTCCACCAGGGCGAGGGACTTATAGCTGCGCACCGTCGTCGCATCGTCGCAGGTCTCTGCCGGCAGGCTGGTGCGGATGACATAGACGCCGTCGGTCGCCGCCTCGGCGGCGATCTCGGCGGCCTTGCGTGCGAAGCTGAAGGTGGCATCGGTGATGTCGAGATCGAAATGCTTGGCCATCTTATGTTTGTTGATCACCTTACCGACTGCGAGCGCGATCTCTGCGGTGCCACGCAGCGGATCGCGCTTGCGAGCCACGGCAGTCCGGATGCGGACGAGGTCGCGCTCTGTGGCAGCGAGGAGCTCCTCGCGCTTGCGGGTACGCTCGGCGGCGAGATCGGGGTTGCGGCAGACCACGAGGCGCTCATCGGGGAATTCGGGCACGGTGATAGAGGCCATATCGCGCTGGTCGAACAGCGAGAGCTGCAAGGTACCGCTTTCCACCAGCGTCTTGATCGCTGGTGCGCGCAGCGAGGAGATCCAGTCCAGGCCTGCCGATTTGATGTCCTCGGTGATGCGCGCCTGGGTGATCATGCCGCGGTCGCCGACCAGCACGACATGGTTGAGTTGGCAGCGCCGCTTGAGCTTCTCGATCTGGGTTGCCAGCGTCATCGGATCGGCGGTGTTGCCATCAAACACCTCGATGGCAACCGGGCAGCCGTCGGGAGCACAGAGCAGGCCGTAGACGATCTGCAGCGTGCCCTTCTTGCCGTCACGGCTGTAGCCCCGCTTGGCGAGCGGGCAGCAGCGTCCCTCCATGTAGCTCGATGAGACGTCATACAACACCAGCGTGCCGTGGGTGAGGTGGCGCCTGGCCAGCGTGGCCTCGATCGCGGGCTGGCGCTCCAGGAGCCAGTCCAGCGCAGCGTAAAGTTCATCTTCATCGACCTCACCGAGCCCGAGCACTTCGCCGAGGCTCGATGCGGCGGTGGCAGGCGACAGCGCACGTGCGGCAGCGAGTTTGGACGCAGGCTCGAGGATGCGACTGACGATGAGGGCGAGGACAAGGTCTCGGCGGCGATCGCTGCTGGAGCCGAGAATAGGCTCGAGCCCGATGTTGCGGGCGATGCCGAGCGCGGCGGCGACATGACCGTGTGGCAGGCTGCGGATGACGGTGAAGGCATCACGCTCGGCGGCAATGACCGTGCCACCTTTCAACACACCACGCAGACCCTCGATGTGGGCTGTGGGCCAGTCGGAAAGATTGCACAGTGTGCGCTTACGCACCTTGCCGCCTTCGCGGTAGCTCTCGCGCAGCAGGATCGCGGGCGGCGAGTTCCGATTCCGAACAGCTTCGATGTACATGCCGCACCATGCGCACATCCAGCCAAAAGCGTACAAGTCTCAAATATGGAATTACATGGCTACAACCTGAATGGGATCAGCCAACATCGCGAATCCTTTCAACAACTTCACCACAAAAGCGGCGGGAAGCTCGGGCTAACGATCGCCGAACAGTGCAACCGGAGCACCCAACACAGGTGCCTCCGTGCGGTATAATCCGCCGAGAGTTGGGTACTGTTGCATAATCTCGGGCGATCTACCTTCGCGCAGCGACGTAACGTACAGGTGTCGCTCCGCGAAGCAGGGCATGGTTGGACCGGGCATGGGGAAAGCAATTTTTTCCATCAGCCTGCCCTGCGGCGAAAAGCGGTTGATGCAGCCAGCAGAGGGACCGGCCGACCAATAGTCGCCGTCGATCTCGACAGCGGCGCCGTCCGGTCTTCCGTCCTGGCTGGTAAGCGTGGCGATGATCCGGTGATTGCTCATGGCGCCTGTGTTGGCGTCGAAGTTCCAGGCCTCGATCGTGCCGGCGGTCGAATTCGGAGTGGTACATCGTGCGGCCATCCGGCGACCACGCGAGGCCATTCGAGACGGCATATCCCAGGGCCTTGCGCTCGATACCGCCAGTCGGCGTGACGCGATACAACCCGCCGCGTTTCTCACGCTGCGGCCGTTCGTCCATGCTGCCAACCCAGAAGCAGCCATCCGGCCCAACCTTGCCATCGTTGATGCGGTTGGTCGGCGGTTCGTCAACCGGGTCTGTCAGGTTGTTGAGTTCGCCGGTGCGCGGATCGAAAAGCACCACACGATGTCGCAACGCGACGACCAGACGGCCAGAGAGACACAGCCCGAAGCTGCCAACGACTTCCGGCAAATCCCACGAGGTTCGCCGCCCGTCATCCACCGACAGGGCGTTGATACGCTTGCCGGGAATGTCGCAGAACAGCAGGCGGCGGGTCGACGCGTCCCACACCGGCGATTCGGCCACGCCGCAGCGGGAATCCCAGACGAGTTCGAATTCGCTCATGGCTGCGTCGCCTGTCGTGTTTCGTCGCCCTCGGTCGGGTGGGGGTAACCGAAGGCATGATCCACTGCCGTCACGTCCGTCGGATATTCCAGAACACCGGATTGCCCGGCAACACACCGGTCAGATTCGACTGATACGCGGTCGGCTGGAAATACTGCCCGAGCGGGACGTACGGCACGTCCTGGAACGCCTGAAGCTGCAGTTTCGCGCGCCAGTGCCTGCTGCGCGGCGAGGTCCGGCGCCTTGAACCACGCGTCGCGCAATTCCTCGATCTTCGCACTGGTCGGCCAGCCAGGCGCGGCAGACTTGCCGTTGGCGCGCAGAAAGATGTGGCCGGCCGGATTGATCTGATCGAGCCCGCTCCAACTCGTGTGGAAGATGCTCCAGCCGCCCTGCTCCACCGGATCCATCTTCGCGCGGCGTCCCACCAGCGTCGCCCAATCCATCGCTTGCGCGTCAACGTTCATGCCGACGTGCTTCAGCGTGTCGGCAGTGATGTCGGCCAGCGCCTTGGCGGAGGCGATGTCGGTCGGCGTGAGCACCACCACCTTCTCGCCTTTGTAGCCTGCGGCTTCCAGATCACGCTTCACCTTCGCCAGATCGCGCTTGCTGGTGAGCACCTCCATGCCCGCATCGGTGGCGAGCGGCGTGTTGGGCGTGAAGATGCCGCACGGCACATGCCACAGATCCTGGTCGGTGCCGACCATGCCGATCATGTAGTCGGACTGCTGCACCGCGCCCAGCAGAGCGCGCCGGATCGCCGGATTGTCGAATGGCGGATTGAGCTGATTGAACCGCATCGTCGCGATGAAGCCGGTGGGAACGATGTTCTCCACCTTCACGTTGCGCTGCTTGCGCAACAGCGGCAGCAGATCGGCGTGCGGAACCAGCCACCAATCGATCTCGCCGTTCTGCACAGCGGCGGCGACCGTGCCCGGATCGGGGATGATGTGCCATTCGATGCGGTCGATATGGGCGATCTTCGGGCCGGCGGTTCCGTCCGGCGTGCCATCCGGGCGCGGCACGTATTTCGCGTTACGCTCATACACGACCAGCGAACCGGCAACGCGTTCGTCGACCTTGTAGCGATACGGTCCGCTGCCGACCATTTCGGTGATCTGCTTGTAAGGATCGGTCTTTGCCAGCCGCTCCGGCATCATCGGGCACATGCTGGGCGGCGTCTTGGCCAGCGCGTCAGGCAGCAGCGGGAACGGGTATTTCAGGCGAAACACGATGGTCTTGTCGTCGGGCGCACCGATCTCGTCGGTGGCGGCCATCAGTGCCTGTCCGAAGCCGTCGCGCGCACCCCAGCGACGAATGCTTGCCGCACAGTCGCGCGCCAGCACCTTGCTGCCGTCGTGGAACATCAGATCGGGCCGCAGGGTGATGCGCCAGGTCTTGCCGTCGTTGTCGCTGACCGAACCGTCGGCCATCTGCGGCGACGACTTGAAGTTGCTGTCCAGGCCGAACAGCGTGTCGAATACCAGGAAGCCGTGATCGCGCGACTGATAGGTCGTGGTCCAGACTGGATCCAGCACGGCAAGGTCGGCCTGTGGCACGAACTTCAGTACGTTGGAGGCTGCGCCGCGCGCGATGGCCGGCATGCCGAGTGAGGCGGCAGCGGCGGCGGAGGCGAGGAAGCTGCGGCGGCGCATGCGACAATCTCCGGCAGGTCACACTTGGCAGGTCACAACTTGATCGTAATCGATCACCACCCGATCGGTCACCGGGTGCGACTGGCAGGTAAGGACGTAGCCGGCATCGGTCTCCCACGGCTCCAGCGAATAGTTCACCGTCATTTCCACCCTGCCCTCCAACAGCTTCGCGCGGCAAGTGCAGCACATGCCGCCCTTGCAGGAGTACGGCAGGCTGCGCCCCGCGCGTATCGCCGCATCGATGATTGCCTCGCCCTCTGCCACCGGAATGTCGGAGCGCACGCCGTCGCTGATCACCGTCGCGATCGCCTTCGGCCTGGCAGCCGGTGCCACCACGACCGCGCGGGGTCGGCCACCGACGCCGGGCGTGAAACGCTCGACATGGATGCGGTCGCGCTGCATGCCGAGATCGGCCAGTGCCTTTTCAAGTCCCTCGATCATCGGTTGCGGCCCGCAGACGAAAGCCTGAGCAACTTCACCGATCGGCACGGTCGTGCGCATCAGCAGTTGCAGCTTCTCCGCATCGAGGTGGCCATTCAGCACTGCGACATCCTGCTGCTCACGCGACAGCACATGGAACACGGAGAGCCGCGCCATGTAGCGATCCTTCAGGTCTTCCAACTGTTCACGGAAGATGATGCTGTCTGTGGTGCGGTTGCCATAGAACAGGAAAAAACGTCCAGCCTCGTGCCGCAGCACGGTCTGCAAAATCGCCATCACCGGCGTGATGCCGGAACCGGCGGCGAAGGCGACCAGGGTGCGTGCCGATCCGGGCTCGATCGGTACGCCGAAACGTCCGCCCGGTGTCATCACAGCCAGCTTGTCGCCCGGCCGCAGATGATGGTTGGCCCAGCCGGAGAACGCGCCTGCCTCGACACGCTTGACGACGACCCGAAGTTCGCCGTCATCGAGCCCGGAGCAGATCGAGTAGGAGCGCCGGACGTCCTCGCCATCGATCGTGGCACGCAGGGTGAGGTACTGGCCGGGCGTGTAGCGATACGCCTGCGCGTAGCCGGTCGGGCACGGCGAAGGCGAGTGATATCGCATCGGCGGTTTCGCGACGCAGATCCTTGATTGTCAGGTTGTGAAAGCGCGGTGCCGTCATGTGCGTCGTCTTGCGCTATCATGTCTTGGCGGACAAGAGCCGCCGGGCATGTCTTGGCAGACAAGAGCTGTCGGCGCGCGCGTCAGCGCGTTGCGCGTCCCCAACCGCGTGCCAGGCCCAACAGCACGACCAATGCCGGCAGCGCCGCCGCCACACGAAACGTGCCATCAAACCCTGCGAGGAATGCCGGGACTTCTTCCACGCCGTTTGCCAGCGCCATCCCGCGCCAGGTCTGAAACATCAGCATCAATACAGTCGCGCCGGTGACCACACCGACCGTGCGCGTCATCATCACCAGGCTGCCGGCAACGCCACGATCTGCACGTGGAATGGACGCGGTGACGATGTCGAAATACGCCACCTGGAACAACCCGACACCAAATCCCTGCAAGGCCATCGCTCCGGCGAGTAGGGGAATGGCCGGCGTCACATCGGCTGATCCGATCAGCACCTGACCGACCGCCATGCTCGCCGCGCCGATCACTGCCAGCAGCCTGGGTGGTATGCGTGCAGCCAGTCGCGCGGCGAGCGGCGCCGCCAAAGCGGTTCCCGCGGGCGAGCAGGACAGCAACAATCCGGTGGTGGACGCGGTCAGCCCGCCGAACCGACTGAGATAGAACGGCACCAGCAACAGCACCGAGAAGCCCGCAAGGTTCAGCGCCGCGTGTCCGGCGTTCAGTAGCGAGAAATCGAAGTCGCGAAACAGCCGCAGATTGATGATCGGCTGCTGAGTGCGCCGTTCCTGCACGATGAATGCGGCTACCGCCAACAGACACGCGAACGCCGATGCCGCGAACCACAGGCGCCGTTCGCTGAAATGCTGCAACTGGTTGAGCGCAAGCAGCATTCCGCTGATCGCCAGCACCAGCAGGATGCCGCCCGGCGCATCGAATTTTTCCCGCACCGGGGGGCGTGTGTCGGCCGGCAGCAGCCAGGCGAAAACGAATGCGCAGAAGGCAAATGGGACGCGGAACCAGAACACCGCCGGCCAGCCGATGATCGGTACCAGCAGGCCGGCAATTGGCGGACCCAGCGCGCCGCCGAGACCGATGACCATGGTGTAGATGCCGAGGATGCGAATGCGCGATGCTTCGGGATACAGGCTGGTCGCGAGGGCTGGTCCGCAGCTAAGTATCAGTGCGGCGCCGATGCCCTGCATCACACGTGCGGCGAGCAACGCGCCATAGCCTGGTGCCATGGCGCACAGCACGAAGGCCGCAGCGCTCCAGCCGCTGCCGGCCAGGAAGATGCGCCGATAGCCGAGCATGTCGCCGACACGACCGAACACCAGCATCAATGCGGCGTAGGTCAGCGTGTAGGCGATGATGACCCATTGGATCGCCGGTATCGGCAAGCCAAAGGCCCGCGTGATGTACGGGAAAGCGAAGTTGACTGACGAGTCGAACGGCACCACCAGCGTACCGAGTGCAACCACCAGTACGCCGAAGCCGGGTCGCGCGGCAAGGCCAAGGCGCGAAACAAGGAAAGAGCCAGGGCGCATCATGCGCTCCTGGCCCTGATCGGCGCTGAGTTGCGGCTCAGACGGTTTTCTTCAGTGTCGGTGAGGCCTTGAAGCGAACGGTCTTGCCGGCTTTCACCTTGATCAACTCGCCGGTGCGTGGATTGAGTCCCTTGCGTGCCTTGGTCTTGCGCACAGTGAAGGTCCCGAAGCTCGGCAAGGTAAATTTTCCTTCCTTCTTCAGCTCCTTGACGATGGCGTCCATCAGGTCGCCGGCGGCACGATTCGACGCGGCACCGGTCAGCTCGGCTGACTCCTGAAGCACCTGGGCAATGAAGGCCTTAGACATGCTGTCTCCTCGCTCGATCAAGTTAATTACGCGGACGCCGACAACGAAACCACGCGTGCCGCAACGTTCAGGACTGCTAACGGCGCAGGGCGAATCGCCGCGTCGTTGCAATGGTTTTAGACGGGCTGCGCGAGTTGCGCCAGCCCCTCTACGGAATTCCGATATTGGCGGAAAAAGAGCAGACGGCGAAGTGCTTCGGCCGGTGGTGGATGTCGATGCCTGATCGCGTTGTCCAGGGCAAACTGTGCAGCATGAGCTTACCGGTGATGCGCCGGATTGAGTATAGCAACATGCCCGCTTGACCGAACAGTCGTATCGGGTAACGGTTCCTTCGCCATGTGGATCATTCGAGATGCTGCCGACCGACGCCGACGCCATGTTCTGGTGGCGGCGTCGGGGCGTCTATCGAGGTCCAGGGTGTGTTTGGCGACAGAGTGATCATGACATAGTCAAACCAACTGCGATAGAATTGTCCCTAACCCCGCAATGCGCTTTGCGGGGTTTTTTGTTCTTCTGAAGGACGACGAAAAATGGTTTTGAACCAGCAGTGCACCGACGTTGAATCGATCGTGCAAGCGCAACTTGATGCCTACAACGCGCGTGATATCGATGCGTTCATGGCGGTGTGGTCTGACGACGCACAATACTTCCAGTTTCCCTCGCGGTGCGGCGGAGATCCGCGAGCGTCATGTGACGAGGTTCAAGGAATCGAAACTGTTTGGGCAACTCATCAAGCGCATGGTGGTCGGCAATCTGGTGATCGACCAGGAGAGCGTGACGCGCGATTTTCCCGACGGGACGGGCAACGTGGATGTCATCGCGATCTATCAAGTGGACAACGGCAAGATCGCGAAAGCCTGGTTCAAGATCGGTGAACGCGTGCTGGACGCCAAAGCATAATCCAGCCTGAACTTACACCGGTTCGGTATCCAGCGCGTAGCCCGCCGCGCGTACCGTGCGCACAATGTCCAGCTCTTCTTTGCCGTTGATCGATTTGCGCAATCGGCGGATATGGACATCGACGGTGCGCGGCTCGACGTGGATGTCCGGACCCCACACCGCGTCCAACAGTTCCTCACGGGAGAACACTCGGCGTGGATGCTGCATGAAGTATTCCAGCAGCCGGTACTCGGTTGGACCCAAATGGACCGGCCTGCCATTGCGCTGCACGCGATGCGCGGCGAGGTCCATGGTGATGTCGTGGTACACCAGCTGGCCCTTCGCCGGCACGCCGTTCGAACGCCGCAGCAAGGCCCGCATGCGCGCCAGCAGTGCATCCATCGTGAATGGCTTGGTGATGTAGTCGTCCGCACCGGTGTTCAAGCCACGCACCGCGTCCTGTTCTTCCGTGCGCGCTGTCACCATGATGACCGGCAGATCCCGGGTCGCGGAACGACGCCTGATCTGGCGGCAGACTTCCAGCCCGGACAGCACCGGCAGCATCCAGTCGAGCAGCACCAGATCAGGTTGCGTTTCCGCAATGCGGGTCAGTGCTTCCTGGCCATCGGCAGCCTCTTCGACGCGAAAGCCCTGCTTCTCCAAATTGTACCGCAGCATCGTGACCAGTGCCGCTTCGTCTTCCACCACCAGGACCAGTGGCTTGGACATACTGGACATACCGTCAGGCATCTTGCTTCTCCTGGGTTCGCGCCTGGCCTGGATCATTCGCGCGGGCGTACCACGGCGAAGACGGAGGTGTCGCCTTTCGGCCGCGCCTCCGGCAGCGATTCGCCGGTGACTGCGTAATACAGGTTTTCCGCCACGTTGGTGGCGTGATCGCCGATACGCTCCAAATTCTTCGCGATGAACAACAGGTGGGTGCAGGGCGTGATGTTGCGCGGATCTTCCATCATGTAGGTGATCAGCTCGCGGAAGATCGCGTTGTAGATGTCGTCGACCACCTGGTCGGAACGCCAGACCTCTATCGCCTTGTCGGTGTCGTTGTCACCCAGAGCGTCGATGATCGACTTCAACTGCGCCTGCACCAGATGGGCCATATGCGCCAGGCCGGCGAGCGAGTAAGGCATGGAAAATTCTGCCAGCACGATCGAGCGTTTGGCGACATTTGCCGCATAGTCGCCAATTCGTTCCAGGTCGCCGGTGATCTTCAGCGACGCGACGATCTGCCGCAGGTCACTGGCAACAGGTTGGCGCAGGGCGAGCAGACGGATGACAAACTTCTCAACCTCGCGTTCCAGCGCGTCGACTTTTGGATCTTCCTCCACCGCGCGTGTCGCGGCGGCCGGGTCGCGATGCATGATCGCTTCGGCTGCAAGCGCCACCTGGCTTTCGACGATGCCGCCCATCTGCGTCATCATGTTGCGGAGCCGCTTCAACTCCTGGTCGTAGCTCTTGACGACGTGTTCCGGCGAATCGGACATGCTGCTCTCCTTGATCAGCCAAACCGGCCGGTGATGTATTCCTGGGTGCGGCGTTCCCTGGGCGCGGTGAACATCTGCGCCGCCGGCGCCACTTCCACCATTTCACCAAGGTAGAAGAACGCCACCTGGTCTGCGCATCGCGCCGCCTGCTGCATATTGTGGGTGACGATTGCGATGGTGAAATCGTTCTTCAGTTCGTCGATCAATTCCTCGATCTTCAGGGTGCTGATCGGATCGAGCGCGCTGGTTGGTTCATCGAGCAGAATCACCTCCGGCCGAACTGCGATGGTGCGCGCGATGCAGAGCCGCTGCTGCTGGCCGCCCGACAGGCCCATCGCCGAGGTGTGCAGCCGGTCCTTGACTTCCGCCCACAGCGCGCCGCGCGTCAGCGACCATTCGACCCGGTCGTCCATTTCAGCCTTCGGCAGCTTCTCATGCAGCTTCACGCCGAATGCGATGTTTTCGTAGACCGTCATGGGAAACGGCGTCGGTCGCTGGAACACCATGCCGATGCGTGCGCGCAACGCATTGAGGTCGACGTCCGGCGCGATGATGTTATCGCCGTCCATCAACACCTCGCCGGTGGCGCGCTGGCCGGGATACAGGTCGTACATCCGGTTCAGCACGCGCAGCAGGGTGGACTTGCCGCAGCCTGATGGGCCGATCATGCCGGTCACCTGGCGATCCGGGAAATCGAGATTGATCTGTTTCAGCGCCTGGTTGCCGCCATAGAAAAAATTCAGGTCGCGGATGGCGATGCGCGGCTCGTTCAGGTTCGCGCGCGCGCGGGCCTGGATGCCGCCGAAATTCCCCTGCTGGTCACGCGCCTGGCTCACTGTGTCGCTCACGATGTTCTCCTGCCGCGCAATGCAACCCGTGCCAGAATGTTGGTAGCCAGGACGCCTACCGTGATCAACAAGGCGCCTACCCAGGCAAGCTGTACCCAGTCGTCGAAGGCTGAGCCGGCGTATTGATAGATGGTGACTGGCAGACTGGCCATTGGTCTGGCAAGGCTGATCGACCAATTGAGGTTGCCCAGGCTGGTGAACAGCAACGGCGCGGTTTCGCCGGCGATGCGCGCAACGGCGAGCAGAATGCCGGTGACGATGCCGTCCTTTGCCGCGCGGTAGCAGATCAGCACGATGACCTTCCACTTCGGCGCACCGAGCGCAATCGCTGCTTCGCGCAGGCTAGGAGCGATAAGCCGCAGCATGTCCTCGGTTGTGCGAACCACGATGGGAATGACGATCACGGCGAGAGCCAGGCAGCCGGCGATTCCGGAGAAGCCGCCAAACGGTTCGACGCAAATCTGGTAGATGAAGAGGCCGATCAGGATCGAGGGTGCCGACAGCAACACGTCCGAGACGAAGCGGACGGCGTTGGCCATGGGAGAGTTTCGGCCGTACTCGGCAAGATAGGTGCCGACCATCAGCCCGATCGGCGTGCCGATCAGGGTGCCGATGCCGGTCTGGATCAGCGTACCGACGATTGCGTTGAGCAGGCCGCCGTTGGAGCCGGGTGGTCGCGTGGTCTGCGTGAACACCGAGATCGACAGTCCGCCTGCGCCGCGCCAGATCAGCGTAAGCAGGATCGACGCCAACAGGAGTATGCCGATGACGGTGGCTATCACGCAGAGCGCTTCGATCAGCCGGTTCAGCCGATGTCTGCGCCGGCCGAGTGCGCGCGATACCACGGGGTTCTTCGCCGGACCTGGAAGAGCGGTCGTGGTTGTCGCAGCGCTCATTATCCGACCTTCAGTCGCGGTTTGAGCAGTATTCGCGAGATCGCCAACACGATGAACGAGATCACGAAGAGGATGAAGCCGAGTGCGAGCAAGGAGGAAAGCTTGAGGCTGCCCGCCGGGCTTTCGGGAAATTCCAGTGCGACGATCGAAGCGATGGTGTTGCCCGGTCCGAACAGGCTGGAGGAAATGCGGTCGGTGTTGCCGATAACGAAGGTGACGGCCATGGTTTCGCCGAGTGCGCGCCCGAGGCCGAGCATGATGCCGCCGACGACCGAGGCACGGGTGTAGGGGAGTGACGATTGACCGCATCACCTCCCATGTTGTGCAGCCGAGACCGTAAGCGGATTCCTTGAACACCGCCGGCACCGTGTCGAACACGTCGCGCATGGTGGCGGCAATGAAGGGAACCACCATGATTGCGAGGATGATCGATGCGGTGAGGATGCCGGTGCCGAACGGCGGGCCGGCGAACAGGTCTTGCAGCACTGGAATGCCATCCAGGCGGTCAATCACGAACGGCTGGATATACTGTGACATGATCGGCACGATGACGAAGAAGCCCCACATGCCGTAGATGATCGATGGCACTGCGGCAAGCAACTCGATCGAGGTGCCGACGGGCCGGCGCAACCATTCCGGTGCGAGTTCGGTCAGGTAGAATGCGATGCCGAACGCCAGCGGCACGGCGAGCATCAGTGCGAGAACGGATGTGATCAGCGTGCCGTAGATGGATACCGCGGCGCCGAATATCTGCTTCACCGGATCCCAGTCGGTGGAGAAAACGAAGCCCAATCCGAAGTGACGGAACGCGGGCAAGCCGCCCAGAAACAATGACAGGATCAGACTGCCCAGCAGCACGAGGACAAAGGCACCGGAGCTGCGTGCCAGGAATGCGAAGATCGCATCCCCAACGTCATAACGCCTGCGACGTGGCTGAGCGGCTGGACGAGCGGCGACGGCTTGTTGCACGATTGGCCGACTACATGGTGCCGGGGACTTCCTTCTGCCAGGCCGCTCGTACTGCGTTCTGCACGGTTGCCGGCAGCGGGATGTAGAGCAGCTGGATGGCGATGTCGTTGCCGTGCGCGAAACCCCAGTCGAAGAACTTCTTCACCGCGGCGCTCTGCTTTGGGTCTTTCGGGTCCATCGGCAGCAGCACGAAGGTGGCGCTCTCGATTGGCCAACTGGTGTCGCCGGGCTGATTGTTCAGGTCGATGGCGAAGTTCTGCACCTTGGACCAGTCGGCGCTGGCGGCGGCGGCCTTGTAGCTGTCCATGGTCGGCGAGACGAACTTTCCGGCGTTGTTCTGCAACTGCGTTGTGGTGAGATGGTTCATTTCGGCATACGCGCTTTCGACGTAGCCGATGCCGCCCTTGATGTTGTGCACGGTGCCGGAAACGCCGTCGCTGCCTTTGGCGCCAGTGCCAGCGGCCCATTTCACGCTGGTGGAAGAGCCCACCTGGGCTTTCCAATCCGTGCTCAGCATCGAGAGGTAGTCGGTGAAGACGAACGTGGTGCCGGAGCCATCGGCGCGATACACCGGGGCGATCGCCAGGCTGGGCAGTTTCACGGCGGGATTGAGCTTGGCGATTTGCGGATCGTTCCACTTGGTTATCTTGCCGAGGTAGATGTCGGCCAGAAGTGCGCCGGTAAGTTTCAAATCGTTCGGCTTGACGCCGGGGAGGTTGACGATGATGTCCACGCCGCCGATCACGGTGGGGAACTGCATCAGTTTGTGCGACTCGAGCTGGTCCGCCGCGACCGGCATGTCGGACGCGCCGAAGTCGACCGTGCGGTTATTGATCTGATTGATGCCGGCGCCGGAGCCGATCGCCTGGTAGTTCAGCTTGATGCCGGTCGCGCTGCTGGAGGCATCGCCCCATTTGGCATAGATCGGTGCGGCGAATGTCGAGCCGGCGCCGGTAATCTGGGTTTGTGCGTGCGCGAAGCCCGCGCTGGTCAGGCCGATGGCCAGTGCCGTGATGGCGATTTTCATTTGATTCTTCTCCGAGTTCCTGTGCGCGATGGCGCGGACCGTAGGGTCAGGTGGAGACTCTGGCATTGCAGTTCCGTGAAGCTTCGATGACAGTGGGTCAGCGATCAGAGGCCTTTTTTGTTGCCGTGGCTTTTGGGGTCATTGCGAGCGGCGGAGGAAGGCTCGGCTTGGGAAAACATCGGGGGCCTGTCGCGCGGCGCGATTGCCGCGTCGCTTCGCTGTGCGTGATGACCGGAACCGCCGTGCACGGCCATAAAACGACCGGGCGAGGCGCTTAGCCATTCTGCCCCTGGCAGTGCAGGCATTGTTGCGGCAGCATTGCGACGCCAGATGTGGAGGGCTTTATGCGGCGTGTCGGTGCGGCTTGTCTCGGGCTGTTTCTGCTTACCGGCGCGGTGCATGCGTCCGGCACGCTACGCATCGGCCTGAATGAGGACCCCGATGCGCTGGACCCCGCTCGCAGCGGCAGTTTCGTCGGTCGCGTGGTGTTCGCCGCAGTGTGCGACAAGCTGATCGACACCGATGCGCAGAACAACTTCGTGCCGCAGCTCGCCACGGCCTGGACCTGGTCGCCGGACAATCTTGCTCTGACCGTGACGCTGCGCGACGGCGTGAAATTCCACGACGGCGAGGCGATGACCGCGGATGCGGTGAAGGCCAATCTGGAACGTTACCGGAATGCGCCGGAAAGTTTGCGCAAGGGTGAACTGAAGCCGGTGTCCTCCGTTGAAATCATCGATCCGCACACCGTGCGGCTGCACCTGGCGCAGCCCTATGCGCCGCTGGTGGCTGTGCTGGCCGATCGTGCGGGGATGATGATCTCGCCCAAGGCACTCGCGCGCGACGTGACGCCCGACCTGCCATGCGCGGGACCGTTCAAGCTTACCGAGCGGGTGGCGCAGGATCGCATCGTGGTTGATCGATTCCCCGGCTATTGGAATGCGCAGGCGATCAAGCTGGATCGTATCGAGTATCGGCCAATTCCCGATACCACAGTGCGGCTGGTCAATCTGGAGGCGGGTCAGCTCGACATGGTGGAGCGGCTGGCGCCGACCGATGTGGCGACGGTGCGGCGTGATCCGAAGCTGAAGCTGATCAGCCAGGCAGCGCTGGCCTACTATTCCATGAGCATCAATCTGGCTGCGCCGGACAGTCCGCTGAAGGATGCACGAGTACGCGCGGCGCTGGAGGCAGCGATCGATCGTAATGCACTGAACCAGGTGGTGTTCGATGGCCAGTTCATCCCATCGAATCAGTTCGAGGCGCCGGGCAGCCGGTATTGGGATCCGGATCATCCGGTGCCGGCTCGCGACCTTGCGAAGGCGAAGTCGCTGCTTCAGCAGGCGGGTCAGCAGCACCCGAGTTTTACATTGCTGATCGGCAACAGCCCGGTGGAGCAGCAGGTCGGCCAGGTGATCCAGTCGATGGCCAACGAGGCGGGATTCGACATCAAGCTGCAATCGGCCGAGGCCAATGCGCTGGTGGCGGCCGGACGTGCCGGCAATTATCAGGCGACGATCGTGATCTGGAGCGGCAGGCCTGATCCGGACGGCAATGTTGCGATATGGCTCGCCTGCGATGGTTTCCTGAATTGGGGGAAATACTGCAATCCGAAGTTCGATGATCTGCTGGCGCGTGCGCGCGGCGTGACGGATGTTGCACAACGCCAGGCGCTGTATCGGCAGGTCGTCGATGTGTATCTTGCCGACCGGCCGCAGATCGTGCTGTATCATGCGAAGTGGTTGTGGGCGCTGTCGGACAAGGTGTCCGGCTTCACGCCAACTCCGGACGGGCTGATCCGGCCGCAGGGTATGGTGATCGCGCCATGACAAAATCCATTGACGGGGACAGGCTGCTTGGCGATTTGCGTGCGCTGGCGAAGATCGGCGCGTACAAGACCGGTGTGCATCGGCCGACCTATTCGCCGGAGGATGTGGCATCGCGGCACTGGCTGGCAGCGCGCTTGACCGAGGCCGGGCTGGCGCCGGAGATCGACGGCATCGGCAACGTCATTGGACGCGCGCGCGGCGATGGTCCGCATCTGCTACTCGGCAGTCATGTCGAGACGCAGCCGCATGCCGGCTGGCTGGATGGCGCGCTGGGTGTGATCTACGGGCTGGAGGTCGCCCGCACACTTGGCCGCGGCATCGACGTTGCGGCGTGGGCCGATGAGGAGGGTCATTTCGGTTCGTTCATCGGCAGCCGTTCGTTTTGCGGATTGTTGCCCGACGCCGAGATCGACACGTGCGCCGATCGCGAAGGCATTGCGCTGCGGGACGCGCTGCAACAGGCCGGGTTCGCCGGGCGTCCGCGCGCTGTGGTCGATCCCGCGCGCTACCTTGGGTACCTGGAGGCGCATATCGAGCAGGGCGCCGAGTTGGAGGACACTGGCCGACGCATCGGCATCGTCACCGCCATCGTCGGGAGTCATCGCTTCCGCATCGTGTTCGAGGGCGTGCAGAATCATGCCGGCACCACGCGCATGGCTGTCCGAAAGGATGCAGGTGTTGCGCTGGTGCGTTTAGCCGATGCGATCTACCAGCGGTTTCCCGAAGTGGCGGGGCCGCGCACGGTGTGGACGACGGGGCGCATCACGCTCGATCCGGGCGCGCCGAGTATCGTGCCGGGCCGCGCGGAGATGCTGTTCCAGTTCCGCGACACCGATCCCGCATTGCTGGCGTTGCTGGAGCGGGAGCTGGAAACGCTGGTGGCCGAGGCAACGCGTGGACCGTGCGATGTCGTGATTGCCGAGCGGGGGCGATCGGTGCCGCGGGTGATGGACGCAGGGTTTCAGGATGCACTGGAACATGCGGCCGAACGTCATGCGCCGGGACTGCATGTGCGCATGCCGAGTGGTGCGGGGCATGACGCGCAGATACTGGCGGAGACGGATGAAGTCGGCGATGCTGTTCGTGCCGTCGATCGGTGGCATCAGCCATCACTACGCGGAGAACACGGACGACGCGGATATCGTACTTGGGTGCCAGGTGATGGCCGACGCGGCGGCGGAAATCCTGGCGGGGTGAATGGGTTGTCGTAACGACGTAGCTGTCATTCCGGCGCAGGCGGGAATCCATGACGGCCAGCACCGGCGTTTGTATCGCTGGGTTCCCGCTTGCGCGGGAATGACGGTCGCCGCGCTATTCCGCCGCTTTGGCAGCCCCCGCGACGCGCGTGCGGGTGCGCATCGTGACGAGTTCCTCCGCTGCTGTCGGATGGATGCCGATTGTGCGATCGAAGTCCGCCTTGGTGGCGCCCATCACGATGGCGATCGCCAACCCCTGCATGATCTCGGGTGCGTCCTCGCCGAGCATGTGTGCGCCAACCACCTTCTGCGTCGCCTGATCGACCAGCAGTTTCATCGTGCTCCTGCGCGCGCGGCCCGACAGGGTGTGGCGCATCGGCGTAAACTTGCTGACGTAGACATCGACCGGGCCATGCCTCGGCTGCCTGTTCCTCGGTTAGACCGACGGTGGCGATCGGCGGCGTGGAGAACACCGCGGTCGGCACATTCCGCAATGAAATCCTGCGTGGGTTCTTGCCGAACAGGGAGTCGGCGAGCGCGTGGCCCTCGGCGATCGCCACCGGTGTCAGGTTCAGCCGGTCGGTGACGTCGCCCATCGCGTAGATGTTGTGCTGGCTGGTGCGCAGGTGCTGATCCACCATCACCGCGCCTGCTTCGTTGGTCGTTACGCCCGCCTTGTCGAGGCCGAGGTTCTGCGTGGCGGGTTTGCGGCCGGTGGCGAAAAACACCAGGTCGGTGTGAGATCGTTGTGCCGTTGTTGAGATGCAGCGCGCGCGCATCGCCGTCGGCGGTGATCTCGCGCGGCGTGCAGCTGGGATGCAGAGTGATGCCCTGCTGGGTGAGCGCCTCGGCCAGTGCCTCGCGCATGTCGTGGTCGAAACCGCGCAACGGCAGCGGTTGGCGGTAGACCAGATCGACGTGCGCGCCGAGGGCGGCGAAGATGCCGGCGAATTCCACGGCGATGTAGCCGGAGCCCAAGACCGCGACGCGCTTCGGCATGTGCGGCAGATAGAACGCATCGTCCGAGATGATGCCGAGTTCAGCGCCGGGGATCGGCAGGCGCACCGGATGGCCGCCGGTGCCGATGACGATATGCTGCGCGGTGACGCGTTTGCCGCCGACGTCGAGCGTGTGCGGATCGATGAACGTGGCACGCGCTTCGAACATCTTGGCGCCGGCGTTGTCGAGCAGGCGTTTGTAGATGCCGTTGAGCCGGCCGATCTCCTGGTCCTTCGCCGCGATCAGCTTGGCCCAGTCGTGCGGGCCCTTCTTGATGGTCCAGCCGAAGCCGGCGGCATCGTCCGCCCAGGCGCCGTATTCGCCGGCCTGCACCAGCAGCTTCTTCGGCACGCAGCCGACGTTGACGCAGGTGCCGCCCCAGAAGCGTTCCTCGGCGACGCCGACGCGCGCGCCATGTCCCGCGGCGATGCGCGCGCAACGCACGCCCGCGGAGCCGCCGCCGATCACGAACAGGTCGAAGTCCATGTGTGTGTCTGCCTTCAGCGTTCGGTGAGGAAGGTAGGGCTAAGGGAGTGTGGGTGACAACGTGCGCGCGTCGGGAAGGCGTGTTTGGGGTCTGCTCGGGGCATGAATCGGGTCAGCGAATGGACGCTGCAAACGAGCTGCAACCTCACGATGGTACCTAAGAAGCGCGGGCACGTAAGAAGCGCGGTACGCGGATTGCAGCGGAGGTTGACGTCGCAGGTTGAAACGAGGGGCGCGCGCCAGTGCTACGCTGTGTGCGGTCTGGCGCGGTTGGAGTGCTTGTGCAAAGTCCCACTCACACTGAACGCTGCCCTCATGGCCCCGCCGTGCTCCACGTCTTGAAGTCCGTCGTCCGACACGGTCGGCAGTTTCTTCAGGAATGCGACGATCGACCAGATTTCCGGATCGGGCACACCGGCCGCGCCGAAGCTTGGCATGCCGGTCATCCGGATGCCGTTCTTGACGACCCAGAACAATTCGGCTGGTTGCAGTTCGCCTACGACGTCCTTGAGGTCGGGCGGGCCGGGATTGAGACCCTCGGAGAACTTCGCCCATGTGGCGCCTGGGCCGCCGTGGCAATTCACGCAGCCGCGCTGGGCGAAGGCGCGGGCGCCTGCCTGCACTGTGGCCTGGTCGTTCAGCGATGCCGGTGGCGTGTCGGTGGCATGGTGCTCGATCGAGGCGGTCCGTACATGGACGAGAACCCAGGCCACGGGGGCGGGGTCCGGGTCGGTCGCGGCGATGCTGTAGAAGCCACCGAGGAAGAACACCGCTGCAGCGACGCCTACAATGATGGCAAGGGCGCCGATGAATGCCAGGAATCGCATCCCGGTTTCTCCCGATGAATGGTCCTTGAACCTCAGTGTGCTGGTTGCACGCGCTGACGACAAGGTCATGCACCCCACGTCTCGACCGCCGTGCCAATCGAACCACGAGCCGTCCTGCTGTAGGCTGCGCAGAATCGCCATGCCACATGGCCAACCATACGAGAGGACCGTCGCATGCCCGTCATCGAAACCGCGCTCACGCGGCTGCTCGGGATCGAGCATCCGATCCTGCTCGCGCCGATGGGGTCGGCTGCCGGCGGCAGGCTTGCCGCTGCCGTGACCAACGCAGGTGGGCTCGGACTGGTCGGCTCGGGCTATGCGAATGCCGGCGCCATCCGCAAGGAGTTGACCGAGGCCGGCAACACGCGTGTCGGCGTCGGCTTCATACTGTGGGCGCTGGAGAAGAACCCTGCGGCGCTCGACGTGGCGCTCGATGCGCGCCCTGCCGCGGTGATGCTGTCGTTCGGCGATCCCACGCCGTTCACCGTGCGGCATCAAGGATGCCGGCTGCAAGATCATCTGCCAGGTGCAGACCCTGGCGCAGGCGAAGCAGGCCGCTGCGGCCGGCGCCGATGTCATCATCGCCCAGGGACGCGACGCGGGTGGCCATTCGGGCGTCACACGCGGCACCATGGGACTGGTGCCGGCGGTGGTCGATGCGGTTGCGCCGATCCCGGTGGTCGCCGCCGGCGGCATCGCCGATGGGCGCGGCCTGGCCGCGGCGCTCGCATTGGGCGCGGCCGGCGTCTCGATGGGCACGCGCTTTACCGCGTCACGCGAGTTGCTGTGGGACCAGGCGATGAAGGACGCCTCACTGGCGGCCGGCGGCGACGATACCCAGCAAACGCGCGTGTTCGACGTGGTGCGTGGTGCCCCATGGCCGGCGATCTACCCGGGCCGCGCGCTGCGCAACTCGTTCTCTGCCCAGTGGCATGGCAGGGAGGACGCGCTCGCCGCCGACCAGCCGGAGCAGGAGAAGGTGTATCTGGCCGCTGCGGACAACGACTTCGCCACGCGCGTCGTCTGGGCCGGCGAGGGGGTCGATCTGGTCAACGAGATTCTTGCGGCATCGGAGATCATCGAGCGGGTCATCGCACAGGCAGTGTCGACGCTGCGGCACGGTGCTTCGCTGGTGCGCGAGGTCGCGTCGCGTTCCGCTTCATAGGAGCCAGCCATGGCACGTCCACCCTTGCCGCCGTTCACACTGGAGACCGCAACGCATAAGGTCCGCATGGCAGAGGACGCATGGAACACGCGCGATCCAGAACGCGTCGCCGGGGCCTACACCGAAGATAGCCACTGGCGGAATCGCGCGGAGTTCTTTCAGGGGCGTGCTGCCATCATCACGTTCCTGGAACGTAAATGGGCGCGCGAACTGGAATACCGGCTGATCAAGGAACTCTGGGCGTTCCATGAGCACCGCATCGCGGTGCGCTTCCAGTACCAATGGTGCGACGATTCCGGCAATTGGTACCGTGCGCACGGCAATGAGCAGTGGGAGTTCGACGCGGACGGCCTGATGCGCCGGCGCGAGGCCAGCATCAACGACGTGCCGATCCGCGAGGGCGATCGGCTGTTCCGCTGGCCGCAGGGCCCGCGGCCAGCCGATCATCCTGGGCTGAGTGAACTGGGATTGTAGGCACGGCCGGGGACGTAGCACTGATCCATAGAATCTCGATCGGCGTCGCACCGGTCGCCACGATCACGATGAACGGTGCCGGGCACGTTCCTACCCATGCATGAGCATGAGCCGGTCGAGTCCTTCCTGGACGCGGTCGGCGCTACTCCAGCATGGAGATGACAGTCACGGAAGAATGCCGATCCATGTGGCGCTTTCGTCGTCAATCCGCGCGCATCTGTGATTTGTCGGACACGTGCTACTGCCCGGCTGTCTTGACATGACACGCTAGACGTGTCATGTGGCGCATGTGATCCGATCGTGGAGAGACACCGCCACACGGCGCTTTGCCGAAAGCGGCAAAGGGAAGTGGTCGGGCATGGATCAGCAAAGAGCTCGGCTGCGCCTGGGTCAATTGGATGCTGCGAAAACACTCGACGACCTGGGCCATTTGCGCAGCGTCGGGCTCCATAAGCTGAGCGGTGGTCGGTCGGGTCATTGGGCCATAGCCATCAACGGTCCGTGGCGCCTGGTCTTTCGCTTCCGCGCCGGCGACGCGCATGACGTTGAAATCGTCGACTACCACTGAGAGACGGCAGAATGCAGTTCCATGAAATCCATCCAGGCGTGACGTTGAAGGAGGAGTTGGAGGCGCGTGGCATCTCCCCGGCCGCTGCCGCTCTTAAACTTCGCGTACCGCCACAGCGTTTGCATGAAATCGTCCGGGGCGAGCGCGCCATCACGCCGGACACGGCGCTCCGGCTCAGCCGGTTCTTTGGCACTTCAGCCGAGTTCTGGCTGACACTGCAAACGAACTACGACCTCGCGCTGGTGCGAAAGGAACGGGGGGCGAGGATCGAGGCCGAGGTCGAGGTCGCAGCATGACAGCCGGGGCGGCACTGCCAGCGTAGCGCATCAAAGGAATCGCGGATGGATGCGGAAAACATCTGCGTTCATCCGCGGTTGATCTGCTGTCCGATCAGGTTCCAATCCCACCCAACGCGAGGTACTTGATCTCCAGATAATCGTCGATCCCGTACTTCGATCCCTCGCGCCCCAGCCCGGACGACTTCATGCCGCCGAACGGCGCCACCTCGGTCGAGATGATCCCCTCGTTGATGCCGATGATGCCGTATTCCAACGCCTCGGCCACGCGGAAGATGCGTCCCACGTCGCGCGAATAGAAATACGACGCCAGTCCGAATTCGGTGTCGTTGGCGAGCTTGATCGCTTCTTCCTCGGTCTTGAAGCGGAACAGCGGCGCGACCGGGCCGAAGGTTTCCTCACGGAAGATCATCGCATCGTTCGGCACGTTGGCGAGGATCGTCGGTTCGAAGAACGTGCCGCCCAGCTTGTGCCGGTGTCCGCCCGTCACCACCGTGGCGCCGCGCTTCACCGCGTCGGCGATGTGTTCTTCGACCTTCTTCACCGCGTCGGCGTTGATCAGCGGGCCTTGCGACACGCCGGGCTCCATGCCGTTGCCGACCTTCATCGCCTCGACCGCGGTTTTCAACTTGGCGGAGAACGCGTCGTACACGCCGTCCTGCACCAGCAGGCGGTTGGCGCAGACGCAGGTTTGCCCGGTGTTGCGGTACTTGCTGGCCATCGCGCCAGCGACCGCGGCATCGAGGTCCGCATCGTCGAACACGATGAACGGTGCATTGCCGCCGAGTTCCATGCTGGTCTTCTTGATGGTCGGCGCGCATTGCGCCAGCAGCTTCGCGCCGACCTCGGTAGAACCGGTGAAGGTCAGCTTGCGCACCAGCGGGTTCGAAGTGAGTTCGGCGCCGGTTTCGCCCGATGGTCCGGTGATGACGTTGCACACGCCTGGCGGCATGCCGGCTCGTTCGGCCAGCACGGCCAGCGCGAGCGCGGAGAACGGGGTCTGGCTGGCGGGACGGATCACGCCGGTGCAGCCGGCGGCCCAGCCGGGGCCCGCCTTGCGGGTGATCATCGCGGCCGGGAAGTTCCATGGCGTGATCGCGGCGAACACACCGATCGGCTCCTTCAGCACCAGGATACGGCGGCCCTTGGCGTTCTGCGGGATGGTGTCGCCATAGATCCGCTTGCCTTCTTCGGCGAACCACTCGATGAAGCTGGCGGCGTAGGCGATCTCGCCCTTGCTTTCGGACAGCGGCTTGCCCTGCTCGGCGGTCATGATCACCGCCAGGTCTTCGGTGTTCTCCAGCATCAGGTCGTTGAGCTTGCGCAGGATCGCGGCGCGGTCCTTTGCCAACATGGCGCGCCAGGGGCCCTGCGCGCGGTGTGCCGCCTCGATGGCGCGGCGGGTTTCGGCGGCGCCGAGGGCGGGGACCTCGCCAATCGCCTCGCCGGTGGCGGGGTTCTTCACGATCAGCGTGCGGCCGCTATCGGCCTGCACCCATTTGCCGCCGATGCAGTTGGCCTGGCGGAACAGCGTGGGGTCCTTCAGGGGCAGCGGAGATGTGGGGTTCAGCATGGCGGGGTCCTCCTTGCCTGGGTTTAACCGGAAGATAGGACGGTAGGGGCAGAGTGTCAGGGTGGCGGGTTGCAGATGGCCTCTGATTGTAGCTACATTCAGCTGGTGATGGTGTGGAATTCGAATGGGACGAGGCGAAGCGGTTTGGCAATCTGCGCAAGCATGGCGTGGATTTCGCGCGGGTGGTGGCGTTTGAGTGGGACACCATTGTCGAAGTCCAGGATCAGCGGAGGCCATATGGCGAGACGAGATGGCAGGCGCTCGGCATGATCGGCGAGCGGTTGCACATGCTGATCTACACCAGGCGCAATGGCCGGATACGCGTGATCAGCCTTCGAAAAGCGAGTGACATGGAGATGGCCGATTATGAAGAACAAGCCTGAGTCGGAACGACGCCTGAGGAGGAAGCCGCGATCCAACGGGGCATCGCACTGGATCCGGACAATCCGGAACTGACCGAGGAGGACTTCGCGCGGATGCGTCCGGCGCGGGAAGCGCACCCCGACATCGTCGAGGACTGGCTGCGCCGGAAACGTGGCGCGCAGAAGAAGGCGACCAAGGTCCTGGTGTCACTGCGGCTGGAGCGCGATGTGGTGGAGCGGCTGCGCGCATCCGGTCGCGGCTGGCAGAGCCGGGCGAACGATATGCTGCGCAAGGCGGTGCTGGGATCGTGACGCGCGGTCAGCGGTGCAGCGCGACCGCGACGTCGGTCGAACCCGTCCCAGATCATTGACCCCGCTACATAGAGCACGATCAGCAGGCCGGCCCAGGCGATCCAGCGCTGGCGTTCCAGCACGTTGGCCAGCAGGTTCGCCGCCACACCCATCAGCACCACGGACAGCAGCAGGCCCAGCATCAGCACCCAGGTGCTGCCGTTGGCCGCGCCGGCTACCGCCAGCACATTGTCGAGGCTCATCGATACATCGGCCAGCACGATCTGGGTCATCGCCTGGGCCAGAGTCTTGTGGCCTCGGTCGGGCCGGCCGTGCGCGCGCGCGCCACGGAGTTCGCGGAACATCTTCCAGCAGACCCACAGCAGCAGCAGTCCGCCGGCGAGCAGCAGGCCGATGATCGCCAGCAATTGCAGCGCGATGGCGCCCAGTGCGATGCGGATTACCGTGGCGCCGGCGATGCCCAGCAGGATGGCGGGGCGCTTCTGTGCGGCGGGCAGGCCGGCGACCGCCATGCCGACGACGACCGCGTTGTCGCCGGCCAGCGTGATGTCGATCAGCACCACCTGCGCCAGGGCGGCGAGATCATGGGTCAGGCGCGATGTGATCCATGCGATGGCGCGGTCTCGGTGGGTTGCGCATCCGGCACTTGTCAGGCACCGGTGCGGCGTTCTAGCTGACATCCCACCAGGACGGGACAGGACAGCGATGGTTCCCCGTTACACCAGACCCGAGATGGATGCCATCTGGGCGCCGGCCAACCGCTTTCGCATCTGGTTCGAGATCGAGGCGCTGGCTGCCGAGGCGATGGCGGAGGTCGGGGACGATCCCCGTCAGCGCGGCGCGCGGCGATCCGCGAGACGCGGCGGCGCGAAGATCAAGGCGATCAGCCAGGCGGATATCGAGCGGATCGACGCGATCGAGCGGGAGACCCGCCACGACGTGATCGCGTTCCTGACCTGGCTCGCCGAGGCGATGGGCGAGGACAGCCGGTTCGTGCATCAGGGGATGACCAGCTCGGATGTGCTGGATACGTGCTTCTCGGTGCAGCTAACCGAGGCGGCGGATCTGCTGCTGGCCGATCTGGATGCGGTGCTGGCGGCGCTGAAGGCGCGGGCGTTCGAGCACAAGTACACCCTGACGATCGGGCGCAGCCATGGGATCCATGCGGAGCCGACGACGTTCGGCCTGAAGCTGGCAGGGCATTACGCCGAGTTCGCGCGCGATCGCGCTCGGTTGGTGGCGGCGCGGGCCGAGGTGGCGGTGGCGGCGATATCGGGGGCGGTGGGGACGTTCGCGCATATCGATCCTCGGGTGGAGGAGTTCGTTGCGGCGAAGCTGGGGTTGGCGGTCGGAGCCGGTTTCGACGCAGGTGATCCCGCGCGATCGGCATGCGATGTTCTTTGCCACGCTGGGGGTGATCGCGTCGGGCATCGAGCGGCTGGCGACGGAGGTGCGGCACCTGCAACGCAGCGAGGTGCGCGAGGCGGAGGAGTTCTTCCATCCCGGGCCAGAAGGGTTCCTCGGCGATGCCGCACAAGCGGAATCCGGTGCTGAGCGAGAACTTGATCGGGTTGGCGCGGGTGGTGCGCGGCGGCGGTGGTGCCGGCGTTGGAGAACGTGGCGCTATGGCACGAGCGCGATATCTCGCATTCGAGCGTGGAACGGGTGATCGCGCCGGATGCGACGCTGGCGCTGGATTTCGCGCTGATGCGGCTGGCGGGGATGATGCAGCGGCTGGTGGTCTATCCGGAGCGGATGGCGGCGAACCTGGAGAGCCTGGGCGGGGTGGTGCACTCGGGCGAGGTGCTGCTGGCGCTGACGCGGGCGGGGATTTCCCGGGAGGATGCGTACGCGATCGTGCAGCGGTACGCGATGGCGACGTGGGAGAGGTTGGGGACGGCGGAGGGGCGGAGTTTCCGCGACAATCTGCTGGATGATCCGGAGGTGGCGCGGCGGGTTTCGGCGGCGGAGCTGGATGCGGCGATGGATGCTTCGATGCATTTGAAGCAGGTGGATCGGATTTTTGGGCGGGTGTTTGGGGCGAACGCCTAGCCAGGCCGTGCTTTGCCGCAGTCAAGTGTTCGAACCTTGGCCGTCCTGCGGGCCGAGCGTAAGCCATGCATTGTCGTTCGCCCGAGCCGAGCCGCCAGAGATCATATGTGCACCGTCGTCCTGCTGATTCGCCCCGGCCATGCCTGGCCACTGATCCTTGCGGCCAACCGCGACGAGATGCTGGCCCGCGCCTGGGACCCGCCCGCCGCCTACTGGCAGGACCAGCCCGGCGTGATCGCCGGCCGGGACCGCTCGGGCGGCGGCACCTGGATGGGGGTCAATCGCCATGGGGTGGTGGCGGCGGTGCTGAACCGGCAGGGCAGCCTGGGACCGGCTGCCGGCAAGCGCAGCCGAGGGGAACTGCCGCTGCTCGCCCTGGCACATCGGTCGGCCAGTGAAGCCGCCGCGGCGCTCGTGGCCCAGGATGCCGCCGGTTGGCGCAGTTTCAACCTGGTGGTGGCGGATCGGGACGGCGCGTAGTTCGTCCGCGGTCTCGGCTATGGCCATCCGGACACGCAGCCGCTGGCGCCCGGTTGCCATATGGTCACGGCGCACGACCCGGACGATCCGGACAGTCCGCGCGTCGCCCGCCATCTGGCGCGCTTTCAGGCTGCGCCGCCCCCGGCGCCGGGCGACTGGCGCGCCTGGCAGGACATCCTGGCCGATCGCACCGGGCCGGCCGGCGAGCAGATCAATGTCGTGCCGCGCGGTGGCTTTGGCACGATCTGTTCCTCGTTGCTGGCCCTGCCGCAGGCCGGGCCGCCGGTTTGGCTGTTCGCCGCCGGACCGCCGCACGAGGCACCGTTTCAGCCCGTGATACTGGGCAACTGACCCCTGGGCGGGGCGTGGCGGTGCGGGCCATGCGCTGCTATACCCGACGCGCCATCCCCGCCCGGCCGGCCGGGACGGTGAACCGCCCAAAGGGGATCGTGATGGCACGCCGCCGCCAGCTCTATGAGGGCAAAGCCAAGATCCTGTTCGAGGGACCGGAGCCCGGCACCCTCGTGCAGTATTTCAAGGACGACGCCACCGCGTTCAACGCCCAGAAGAAGGGCGTGATCACCGGCAAGGGCGTGCTGAACAACCGCATCAGCGAGTATCTGATGCTGCGGCTGGCGGAGATCGGCGTGCCGACGCATTTCGTCCGCCGGCTGAACATGCGCGAGCAGCTGATCCGCGAGGTGGAGATCATCCCGCTGGAGGTCGTGGTCCGCAACGTCGCCGCCGGCAGCCTGTCGAAGCGGCTGGGCATTCCGGAGGGCACGCGGCTGCCGCGCTCGATCATCGAGTACTACTACAAGAACGACGCGCTCGAGGATCCGATGGTGTCGGAGGAGCACATCACCGTGCTTCGGCTGGGCCAACACCGCCGACCTGGACGACATCGTGGCTCTGACGCTGCGCATCAACGACTTCCTGACCGGCCTGTTCCTCGGCGTCGGCATCACGCTGGTGGACTTCAAGCTGGAATTCGGCCGGCTGTGGGAGAACGAGGAGATGCGCATCGTCCTGGCCGACGAGATCAGCCCGGACAATTGCCGCCTGTGGGACTGCCAAGACCAACGAGAAGATGGACAAGGACCGCTTCCGCCGCGATCTCGGCAAGGTCGAGGAAGCCTATCAGGAGGTTGCCAAGCGGCTCGGCATCCTGCCGGAGGCCGGGGTGCGCGACATGAAGGGGCCGGAGATGATGCAGTGAAGGCCACGGTGACCGTCATGCTGAAGGCGGGGGTGCTCGACCCGCAGGGCAAGGCGATCGGCCATGCGCTGCATACGCTGGGCTTCGCCGGGGTCGGCGAGGTGCGCGCCGGCAAGGTGATCGAGTTCGAGCTGGCCGAGACCGACCCCGATCGCGCGCGCGCGCGCAGGCCGAGGAGATGGCGCGCAAGCTGCTGGCCAATACGGTGATCGAGAGCTTATCGGGTGTCAGTCGATGCGTAGCCTGGTCCGTCCGACCTTTTGCTGACGCCGTCCGGCACGCGCGGATTGGATGCCCTCGGCGTCAAGCCCTGGCCGTCTTGCCACGCCACCGACGCCACGAAGCATGCGCAATGCTGGGCTATGTCAGCGGCATCTACGACCTGCAGTCGCCCAAGCTTCCTGTCGGGGTATGCCGCCGCGACCTGGATGCCAGCTCCTGCCGAGGTGGTGACCGCCTATCTCGACACGCACGAGGACGGCCCGCGCCGAGCGATCGGCGAGCGTCGTGCGCTTCGCTTGCGTGCAGCGTCAGGCCATGAAAGCCGGCATCGTCGTCTTTCCCGGCATCAACCGCGAGCGCGACATGGCGATCGCGCTGACGCGCTCGGGCGCGCCGCCGCGCATGATCTGGCACAAGGAGACCGACCTCGCGGGCTGGATCTGGTGGTGATCCCCGGCGGCTTCTCCCACGGCGACTATCTGCGCTGCGGCGCGATGGCGGCGCATTCGCCGGTGATGGCCGCGGTGCGCGAGCACGTGGCGCGCGGCGGCTATGTGCTGGGCGTCTGCAACGGCTTCCAGATCCTGACCGAGGCCGGCATGCTGCCCGGCGCGCTGCTGCGCAACGCCTCGCTGCGGTTCCTGTCGATGGACTGCCATCTGCGCGTCGAGCGCACCGACACCGCGTTCACCAGCCACTACCAGCGCGGCCAGGTGTTCCGCGCGGTGATGGCGCATGGCGACGGCAACTACTTCGCCGATGACGCGACGCTGGATCGGCTGGAAGGCGAGGGGCTGGTGGCGTTCCGCTACGCCACGCCGGGCGGCGAGATCACCGCGGAGGCCAACCGCAACGGCAGCGCCCGCAACATCGCCGGCATCCTCGGCCCGGATCTGCGCGTGCTCGGCCTGATGCCGCATCCGGAGGACCTGGTCGATCCGCTGATGGGCGGCACCGACGGCAAGCCGCTGTTCGACGCGTTAGCCGCTGCGTGATGCCGCGTGACAGTCAACCAGGCAGCTGGCGCCCGCGAATTCGGCCTGAGCGCCGACGAATACGCCCGCGTTCTGGAGATCATGGGCCGCACGCCGACGCTGACCGAACTTGGCGTGTTCAGCGTGATGTGGTCGGAGCATTGCACCTACAAATCGTCCCGCGTCTGGCTGCGCCAGTTGCCGACCAAGGCGCCCTGGGTGATCCACGGCCCCGGCGAGAACGCCGGCGTGGTCGATATCGGCGACGGGCTGGCCGCCGTCTTCAAGATGGAGTCGCACAACCACCCGAGCTTCATCGAGCCGTACCAGGGCGCGGCGACCGGCGTCGGCGGCATTCTGCGCGACGTGTTCACCATGGGCGCGCGGCCGATCGCCAATCTGAACGCGCTGCGCTTCGGCCGGCCGGACAATCCGATGACGAAGCGCATCGTCGATGGCGTGGTGCGCGGCATCGGCGGCTACGGCAATTGCGTCGGCGTGCCCACCGTCGGCGGCGAGATCAATTTTCACGCCGCCTATGACGGCAATCCGCTGGTCAACGCGATGACCGTCGGCATCGCCCCGCGCGACCGCATCTTCCTGTCCGCCGCCGCCGGCGTCGGCAATCCGGTGGTCTATGTCGGCTCGAAGACCGGGCGCGACGGCATCCACGGCGCCACCATGGCGTCGGCCGAATTCGCCGCGGATGCGGAGGAGAAACGGCCCACCGTGCAGGTCGGCGATCCGTTCACCGAGAAGCTGCTGATCGAGGCGTGCCTGGAACTGATGGCGACCGATGCGATCGTCGCGATCCAGGACATGGGCGCCGCCGGCCTGACCAGTTCGTCGGTCGAGATGGCGGGCAAGGGCGGCGTCGGCATCGAGCTCGATCTGGACCAGGTGCCGCAGCGCGAGACCGGCATGACCGCCTACGAGATGATGCTGTCGGAAAGCCAGGAGCGCATGCTGATGGTGCTGCGCCCCGAGCGCGAGGCCGAGGCGCGGGCGATCTTCGACAAATGGGAACTGGATTTCGCGGTCATCGGCCACCTGACCGACACCGGCCGCATCATCGTGCGCCATCACGGGACAGGTCGAGGCCGACATCCCGCTGGCGCCGCTGAACGAGCAGGCGCCGCTGTATCACCCGGCCCACCGCCGAGACGCAGAAGCTGCCGCAGATCAATCCGGCGAAGGTGGAGGACCGCGTCGGGCTGACCGCGGCGCTGTGGAAGCTGATCGCCTGCCCCGATCTGGCGTCGCGCGCCTGGGTCTGGGACCAGTACGACAGCACGGTGGGCGGCCAGACGGTCAAGCGGCCGGGCGCCGCCGATGCCGCGGTGGTGAAGCTGGAAGGGCTGACGCGCGCGCTGGCGCTGACCACCGACTGCACGCCGCGCTACTGCGCCGCCGATCCGGAAGCCGGCGGCGCCCAGGCGGTGGCCGAGGCCTGGCGGAACCTGACCGCGGTCGGCGCCCGGCCGCTGGCGCTGACCGACAACATGAATTTCGGCAATCCCGGAGCGGCCGGAGATCATGGGCCAGTTCGCCGCGGCGATCCGCGGCATGGCGGCGGCCTGCGAGGCGCTGGATTTCCCGGTCGTGTCCGGCAATGTCAGCCTGTACAACGAGACGCGTGACGGGCGCGGTGCGCGCCATTCTGCCGACGCCGGCGATCGGCGGCCTTGGGCGTGCTGGACGACGCGGCGCAGGCGGTCGGGATCGCGCTCGGGCCGTGGCTCGACATCGTGCTGGTCGGCACCACCAAGGGCTGGCTCGGCCAGTCGCTGTGGCTGCGCGAGATCGCCGGGCGGGAGGAGGGGGCGCCGCCGCCGGTGGACCTTGCCGCCGAACGTGCGACGGGCGATTTCGTGCGCGGCGCAGATCCTCGCCGGCCATGTTCGCGCCTGCCACGACGTGTCCGATGGCGGGGTGCTGGTGGCGGTGGCGGAGATGGCGATGGCCGGCCTGACCGGCGTGCGGCTGTCCACCAGCCCGCGGGAAATCCCCAGCCATGCCTTCTGGTTCGGCGAGGACCAGGGCCGCTACGTGCTGGCGGTGCCGGATTCCGGCTCGCTGATCCGCGCTGGCCGAAGTCGGCGGGGCTGCCGGCGGTGCGCATCGGCACATCCGGCGGACAGGATTTGACACTGCCCGACGGTGGCACAATATCGGTGCGAGCGTTGCGCGCGGCGCATGAACGCTTCTTCCCGTCCTGGATGGACGGCGCCTGAACCGCGGGGGATTTGCATGGCGATGGCGGCGAGCGAGATCGAGGCGCTGATCAAGGCGGCGATCCCGGACGCGCGCATCACCGTGGAAGACCTCGCCGGCGACGGCGACCACTACGCCGCAACCGTGGTGTCCGAGCAGTTCCGCGGCATCCCGCGGGTGAAGCAGCACCAGATCGTCTACGCCGCATTGCGCGGCCGAATGGGGGGCGAACTGCACGCCCTCGCGCTGCAGACCTCCGCCCCAGATTCGTAATCCTGCCAGGAGTTCCGACGATGGCCAACGAAGTGTTCGACCGCATCCAGAGCGAGATCACCGAAGCGCCGGTGATGCTCTACATGAAGGGCAACGCGATGTTCCCGCAATGCGGGTTCTCGGCGCGCGTGGTGCAGATCCTTACGCACATGGGCGTGCCGTTCAAGACGGCGAACGTGCTGGAGGACGATGGAGCTGCGCGAGGGGATCAAGCAGTTCTCGCAGTGGCCGACGGTGCCGCAGCTTTATGTGAAGGGCGAGTTCGTCGGCGGCTGCGACATCGTGACCGAGATGTTCCAGTCGGGCGAACTGGAGACGCTGTTGGCCGAGAAGGGCGTCGAGCACAAGACCGAGGCGTAAGCCGGCGCCGGCACCGCGCCGGCTGTTAACCCATTGTTGGTATCCGATGCGCGAGGCTGTGCCATGCGCATCGGGATCGTGGTTCCGGCATTCAACGCAGCACCGTGGATCGGTGACGCGATTGCTTCGGTGATCGCGCAGACCCATCGCGACTGGACGCTGGTCGTGGTGGATGATGGGTCTGTCGACACGACCGTCAATGTGGTCGCGCGGTTCGACGATCCACGGATACGGGTGATCCGTCAGGCGAACGCCGGTGTGTCGGCGGCGCGCAATCGCGGTATCGCGGTGTTGTCCGGCAGAAATGATGCGCTGCTGTTCCTGGACGCCGACGACTGGCTGGCACCCGACGCGCTGTCGCGTCTGGCCAATTCGCTGGCGGCCTCGCCTGGTGCGGTGGCGGCCGTGGGTGCCTACACATTCGTCGATACCGTCCGGCGGCGTCGGCCGCCCGCGGGCGACGTGCTGGAACGGCTGCTGGTGCGCAACCTGTTTGCCAATGGCGGGCATCTGCTGCTGCGCACCACTGCCGTGAGGGCCGCGGGCGGGTTCCTGACCGGCCTTTCCTACGGCGAGGACTGGGAGTACTGGATCCGTATCGCGCAGCAGGGTGCATTTGTCGCGACGCCAACGGCGAGACCGGTGCTGTTCGTGCGGCAGCATCCTGGCGGCGCGTATCACCGCCTGGCGTCCGATCCATCCGCATTCGTCCCCTGCATGGCCGCGATCTTCGCCAATCCCGCATTGCTGTCGCGCTTCGGCGCTGATCGGCTTGCGGCCATCCGCCGTCGCACGGACGCCGAGAACGCGTGGATCATTGGTCGCGAGTTGATCCGCCATGACGATGCGGCCGATGGTCGCGCCTGGCTGCGCCGTTCGGTCCGGGCGTGCCCCACCGCCAAACGCGCCGCGCTGATTGCCGTCGCTTATCTGTTGCCGGTGTTGCCATCCGTGTTGCGTGGACCGTTCCGATCGTATCGCCCGCTTGCCGGTCTTTCGCAGGGCAAACGCGGGGGCGTTGTGCACCGCGAGATCGCCGCGTCGCCGCGCGGTTCGCAATGACGGGAAAACGCGCAACGCACTTCTGACTGGATCAACGCCAGCTTCGGAAAATCTTGCTCTGCCTAGGGGGCGGTATCCTCGCTTCCTGATGGGGACTGGCGGGAAGCGCAAAGGCGTTCCTGGTATCGTTTGACTGAACGAGGCTTATCGGGTCGGATCATCTTCCACTCGAAGATGCGGACGTGGCTGTCCACCCTGGGTTGTGACGGCCACCCAATTGAGGCGATACAACAATTAGTGAGTAGCCATGATTCGACCACGCATCGCTGCGCCAGTAATTCCGTAAAGAGAACGACATTAGTATATCAGAACAATATGGGATTCCGCAACGGTTGTAGGTCTGATCTAGAGATTCATCATAAGCGCCGGGTGTGCTGGAACGGAATGCAGTTTTCTCCGCATCGGTTTCGTGAGGAGCCACCGACCATGGCTGGCCCACTGCGCGAACGTCAAACAGGTAGACGCCGCACCATTCCGGAAAATAGAACTTAGTGTAACGAGCGCGTAGCCCTTCCAGGAGCTTCCCCATGAACGATCATACCGCCGTTAGCGGCCAGCCAACGGACCGGACCGAGGCAACGGCTGCGGACGCCATCCATGCGGAGGCGGGGCTCAACGGTGGGGGCGCGGAACACCTCAACGGGGGAACCAACGGCCAGCTGAACGGCCACGCCTTTGGCATGCACGAATTGCTGCACGCCTTGCAGGCGATGCGCATCGGCGACTTCTCGGTGCGTCTGCCGAGCGACCAGACCGGGCTGGAAGGCAAGATCGCCGATACGTTCAACGAGATCGTCGCGGCCAATGAGCGGATGGCCTCGGAACTGGCGCATGTCGGGCAGGTGGTGGGCCGCGAGGGCAAGACCCGCACCCGCGTGAAGTTCGGTCTGCAGAGCGGTTCGTGGGCGGCGATGGAGACCTCGGTCAACGACCTGATCGACGATCTGCTGTGGCCGACCACGGCGGTGACGCACGCCATCACCGCGGTGGCGCAGGGCGACCTGCTGCAGACCGTGCGGCTGGATGTGGACGGGCGTCCGCTGCAGGGCGAATTCCTGCGACTGGCGACCATCGTCAACACGATGATCAAGCAGCTTTCGGTGTTCACCTCGGAAGTGACGCGCGTCGCGCGCGAGGTCGGCACCGACGGCAAGCTGGGCGGCCAGGCGCAGGTGCGCGAGGTGACCGGCGTGTGGAAGGACCTGACGGAGTCGGTGAACTCCATGGCGTCGAACCTGACGGCGCAGGTGCGCAACATCGCCGATGTGACGATCGCGGTGGCGAACGGCGACTTGTCGAAGAAGATCACCGTGGATGTGCGCGGCGAGATCCTGCAGCTCAAGGAAGCCATCAACACGATGGTGGATCAGTTGCGCTCGTTCGCCTCGGAAGTGACGCGCGTGGCGCGCGAGGTGGGCACCGAAGGCAAGCTGGGCGGCCAGGCGGTGGTGCCTGGCGTGGCGGGCACGTGGAAGGACCTGACTGACTCGGTGAACGCGATGTGCGGCAACCTGACCGACCAGGTGCGCAACATCGCGCAGGTGACGACGGCGGTGGCGCGCGGCGACCTGTCGCGGAAAATCACGGTGGACGTGCGCGGCGAAATCCTGGAGCTGAAGGAGACCATCAACACGATGGTGGATCAGCTCAATGCCTTCGCATCGGAAGTGACGCGCGTGGCGCGCGAGGTCGGCACCGACGGCAAGCTGGGCGGCCAGGCGATGGTGCCCGGCGTCGGCGGCACGTGGAAGGACCTGACCGACAACGTCAACTCGATGGCGTCGAACCTGACGGCGCAGGTGCGCAACATCGCCGAGGTGGCGACGGCGATCGCCGGCGGCGATCTGTCGAAGAAGATCACGGTGAACGTGTCGGGCGAGATTCTGCAGTTGAAGGAGACCATCAACACGATGGTCGATCAGCTCAACGCATTCGCCGGCGAAGTGACGCGCGTGGCGCGCGAGGTTGGCACCGACGGGCGACTGGGCGGTCAGGCCAACGTGCTTGGCGTGGCGGGCACGTGGAAGGACCTGACGGAGTTGGTGAACTCGATGGCATCGAACCTGACGGCGCAGGTGCGCAACATCGCCGAGGTGTCGACGGCGATCGCCAACGGCGACTTGTCGAAGAAGATCACGGTGAACGTGTCGGGCGAGATCCTGCAGTTGAAGGAGACCATCAACACGATGGTCGATCAGCTCAACCGTTTCGCCGGCGAGGTGACGCGCGTGGCGCGCGAAGTGGGCACCGAAGGGCGGCTGGGCGGCCAGGCGCAGGTGTCCGGCGTTGCGGGGACCTGGAAGGACCTGACCGACAGCGTGAACTCGATGGCATCGAACCTGACGGGGCAGGTGCGCAACATCGCCGAGGTGGCGACCGCGGTGGCGCAGGGCGACCTGTCGAAGAAGATCACGGTGAACGTGTCGGGCGAGATCCTGCAGTTGAAGGAGACCATCAACACGATGGTCGATCAGCTCAACGCGTTCGCCGGCGAGGTGACGCGCGTGGCGCGCGAGGTGGGCACCGAAGGGCGGCTGGGCGGACAGGCGCAACGTGCCGGGCGTGGCCGGCACGTGGAAGGACCTGACCGACAACGTGAACTCGATGGCGTCGAACCTGACCGGCCAGGTGCGCAACATCGCCGAAGTGGCGACCGCCATCGCCAACGGCGACCTGTCGCGCAAGATCACCGTCGACGTGCGCGGCGAGATCCTTCAGCTGAAGGAAACGCTGAACACGATGGTGGATCAGCTCAACCGCTTCGCCGGCGAGGTGACGCGCGTGGCGCGCGAAGTCGGCACCGAAGGGCGACTGGGCGGCCAGGCGCAGGTGCCTGGCGTTGCCGGCACATGGAAGGACCTGACCGACAACGTGAACTCGATGGCGTCGAACCTGACGGCGCAGGTGCGCAACATCGCCGAGGTCACCACCGCGGTGGCGCGCGGCGATCTTGGGCGCAAGATCACCGTGGACGTGAAGGGCGAAATCCTGGAGCTGAAGAACACCATCAACACGATGGTGGATCAGCTCAATGCGTTCGCTTCGGAAGTGACGCGCGTGGCGCGCGAGGTCGGCACCGAAGGCAAGCTGGGCGGCCAGGCGGCGGTGCCGGGCGTCGCCGGCACGTGGAAGGACCTGACCGACAACGTCAACTTCATGGCGTCCAACCTGACGGGCCAGGTGCGCAACATCGCCGAAGTGGCGACCGCCATCGCCAACGGCGACCTGTCGAAGAAGATCACCGTGGACGTGCGCGGCGAGATCCTGCTGCTGAAGGAAACGCTGAACACGATGGTGGATCAGCTTCGTTCCTTCGCCGCCGAAGTGACGCGCGTGGCGCGCGAGGTCGGCACCGAAGGGCGGCTGGGCGGTCAGGCGGTGGTGCCCGGCGTGGGCGGCACCTGGAAGGATCTGACCGACAACGTGAACCTGCTGGCGGCGAACCTGACCACGCAGGTGCGCAACATCGCCGAGGTGACCACGGCGGTGGCGCGCGGCGACCTGTCGCGCAAGATCACGGTGGACGTGAAGGGCGAAATCCTGGAGCTGAAGAACACCATCAACACGATGGTCGATCAGCTCAATGCGCTTCGCCTCCGAAGTGACGCGCGTGGCGCGCGAAGTCGGCACCGACGGCAAGCTGGGCGGCCAGGCGCAGGTGCCGGGCGTTGCCGGCACGTGGAAGGACCTGACCGACACGGTGAACGTGATGGCGGCCAACCTGACCGAGCAGGTGCGCGGCATCGTCAAGGTGGTGACCGCGGTGGCCAACGGCGACCTGAAGCAGAACCTGACGATGGCGTCGAAGGGCGAGGTCGCGGCGCTCGCCGAAACCATCAACAACATGACCAACACGCTGGCGACCTTCGCCGATGAGGTAACGACCGTGGCGCGCGAAGTGGGGGTGGAAGGGCGGCTGGGCGGCCAGGCGAACGTGCCGGGCGCCGCCGGCACCTGGAAGGATCTGACCGGCAACGTGAACCTGCTGGCCGCCAACCTGACGACGCAGGTGCGCGCCATCGCCGAGGTGGCGACCGCGGTGACCAAGGGCGACCTGACGCGATCGATCCAGGTGGAGGCGCGCGGCGAGGTGGCGGAGCTGAAAGACAACCTCAACACGATGATCGACAATCTGCGGCTCACCACGGACCGCAACACCGAGCAGGACTGGCTGAAGACCAACCTCGCGCGGTTCACCAACATGCTGCAGGGCCAGCGCGATCTGGCAACCGTCGGGCGCATGCTGCTGTCGGAACTGGCGCCGCTGGTCGGTGCGCAGAACGGCGTGATCTACCTGGTCGACCAGGAGGTCAGCGCCGAACCTGAAGCTGCTGGCGGCCTATGCCGACGACGGCAACGCAGGGCCATCCCGAGCATCTGCATATGGGGCAGGGGCTGATCGGCCAGTGCGCCGCCGACGGCAGGCGCATGCTGATCACCGACATGCCGGCGAGCGTGGTGCCGATCCGCTCCGGCCTGTTCAAGGCCACGCCGACCAACGTCGTCGTGCTGCCGGTGCTGTACGAAGGCCAGGTGAAGGCGGTGATCGAACTGGCCTCGGTCGGCGCGTTCACCGATCTGCAGATGTCGTTCCTGGAGCAGCTCACCGCCGGCATCGGCATCGTGCTGAACTCGATCGAAGCGACGATGCAGACGGAGGGTCTGCTGAAGCAGTCGCAGCAGCTGGCGACCGAACTGCAGACCCAGCAGCGCGAGTTGCAGCAGACCAACGACCAGCTGGAGCAGAAGGCGCAGCAGCTGGCCGAACAGAACGTCGAGGTGGAGCGCAAGAACCAGGAAATCGAGCAGGCGCGCCGCGCGGTGGAAGAAAAGGCGGCGGAGCTGGCGCTGACCTCGAAGTACAAATCCGAATTCCTGGCGAACATGTCGCACGAGCTGCGCACGCCGCTGAACTCGATCCTGATCCTCGGCCAGCAGCTTGGCGACAACCCGGATGGCAACCTGACGGCGCGTCAGGTCGAATTCGCGCGCACCATCCACGGCGCGGGCACCGATCTGCTGAACCTGATCAGCGACATTCTCGATCTGTCGAAGATCGAATCCGGCACGGTGTCGGTGGAGGCGGAGGAAATCTTCCTGCCGAACCTGCAGGACACCGTCACGCGGCCGTTCCGCCACGAGGCGGAAAGCCGCGGCCTGTCGTTCGATGTGCAGGTCGATCCGGCGCTGCGCAGCATCACCACCGACTGCAAGCGCCTGCAGCAGGTGCTGAAGAACCTGCTGTCCAACGCCTTCAAGTTCACCGAACAGGGCGGCGTGCGGCTGAGCATTTCCGCGGTGACCGGCGGCTGGTCGCCGGAGCATCCGGTGCTGAACCACGCGCCGACCGTGGTGGCGTTCGAGGTGACCGATACCGGCATCGGCATCCCGCCGGAAAAGCAGCGCATCATCTTCGAGGCGTTCCAACAGGCGGATGCCACCACCAGCCGCAAATACGGCGGCACCGGCCTCGGCCTGGCGATCAGCCGCGAGCTGTCGAACCTGCTGGGTGGCGAGATCCAGTTGCGCAGCACGCCGGGCGTCGGGCAGCACGTTCACGCTGTATCTGCCGCTTGCCTATATCGGTCCGTCGTCCGCCAATCGGTCGATGGGCGGCCGAGATGACGCCGTCAGGCCGACGTCGCGCTGCCCAGCGCGGTGCGGCTGGCCGAACGTCCGATCGAGCCGGTGCCCGACGACCGGCAGATCATCGAGCCTGGCGATACCGTGCTGCTGATCGTGGAGGACGATCCGCATTATGCGCGCGTCCTGGTCGATCTGGCGCACGACCATGGGATGAAGGTGCTGGTCGCGCATGCGCGGCGCCGATGCGCTGGCGCTGGCGCGCGAGTATCAGCCCACGGCGGTGTCGCTCGATGTGTTCCTGCCCGACATGCTGGGCTGGACGGTGCTGAGCCAGCTCAAGCAGAACCCGACCACGCGGCACATCCCGGTGCAGATCGTCACGCTGGACGAGGACCGCCAGCACGGCCTGGCGCGCGGCGCGTTCTCCTTCATGACCAAGCCGACGACGACCGAAGGGCTGGAGGAGGCGCTGTGCAACATCACCGACTACGTGAAGCCGCGCCGCAAGCGCCTGCTGGTGGTGGAGGACAATGCCGCCGAGCGGCTGTCCATCACCGAACTGCTGGGCCACGACGACATCGACATCGACACGCGTCGAGACCGGCACGCGAAGCGATCGAGGCGCTGCGCGAGGAGCCGGCGGATTGCGTCGTGCTGGATCTGCGGCTGCCCGACATGTCCGGCTTCGAGGTGCTGGAGCGGATCCGCGATGACGAGACGCTGGCCAACGTGCCGGTCGTGGTGTTCACCGGCCGCGAGCTGTCGCCCGAGGAGGATGCGCAGCTTCACACCATGGCCCGCAGCGTCGTGGTGAAGGGCGTCGAATCGCCCGAGCGTCTGCTGGACGAGACGGCGTTGTTCCTGCACCGCGTGGTGGCCGACCTGCCGCGCGGAGAAGCAGCAGCATGCTGGAGCGGCTGCACAGCTCCGACGAGAACCTGGTGGGCCAGAAGGTGCTGCTGGTGGATGACGACGCGCGCAATATCTTCGCGCTGAGCAGCGTGCTGGAGCGGCGCGGCATGGAGGTGCTGACCGCCACGACCGGCAGCGAGGCGATCGAGCTGCTGGAGTCGCACCGCCGGCGTCGCGATCTGCTGATGGACATCATGATGCCGGAGATGGACGGCTATCAGACGATGGAGGTGATCCGCGCCAATCCGGCGTTCCGCCGCCTGCCGATCATCGCGCTGACCGCCAAGGCGATGAAGGGCGATCGGGAGAAGTGCCTGGAGGCCGGCGCGTCGGACTATCTCGCCAAGCCGGTGAACACCGAGCAGTTGCTGTCGGCGTTGCGCATCTGGCTGCATCGCTGAGGGTGGAGACATGGCCGTGAGCCCTGGCGAGAAGGTCAACATCCTGCTGGTCGACGACCAGCCGGCCAAGCTGCTGAGCTACGAGGTGATGCTCTCCGAGCTGGGGGAGAATCTGATCAAGGCCAATTCGGCGAACGAGGCGTTGCAGCACACTGCTGAGGAACGAGATCGCTGTCATCCTGATCGATGTCGTGATGCCGGACCTGGACGGCTTCGAACTGGCGGCGATGATCCGCGAGCATCCGCGCTTCCAGCGGACCGCGATCATCTTCGTCTCCGCCATCCAGATCGGCGAACTTGATCTGCTGCGCGGCTACGAGGCGGGCGCGGTGGACTATGTTCCGGTGCCCGTGGTGCCGGAACTGCTGCGCGCGAAGGTGCGGGTGTTCGCCGACCTGTATCGCAAGACGCGCCAGCTCGAACAGCTGAACATCGAACTGGAGCGGCGGGTGGAGGAGCGCACGGCGGAACTCGCGCAGGCCAACGCCGAATTGGAACGTCGGGTCGAGCAGCGCACGCGCGAGCGCGAGGCGGCGCTGGCGCAGGTGCACGAGATGCAGAAGCTGGAGAGCCTGGGCCAGCTTACCGGCGGCGTCGCGCACGACTTCAACAACCTGCTGATGGTGATCCTGGGCAATCTGCAACTGTTGCGCAAGCGCGTGCCGGACGATCCGCGGCTGCTGCGTCTGGTCGACGGCGCGATGCAGGGTGCCGATCGCGGCGCGACGTTGACCAAGCGCATGCTGGCGTTTGCGCGCCGCCAGGAACTGCGGCCCGAGGCGGTGGATGTGCCGCGGCTGGTCGATGGCATGGAAGAGATGCTGCGCCGCACGCTGGGACCCGGCATCCAGATCGCCACCGATTATCGCCCGGACCTGCCGCCGATCCGCGTCGATCCGAACCAGCTTGAACTGGCGTTGCTGAACCTCGCGCTGAATGCGCGCGACGCGATGCCGTACGGCGGGCGCCTGCAGATTGGCGGGCGCTATGTCGGCGACCGCGCCGGATGGTCCACCGGAACTGGAACCGGGCCAGTACGTGTGCATCGCGGTGTCGGACACCGGGTCCGGCATGGACGAGGATACACTGAAGCGCGCGGCCGAACCGTTCTTCACCACGAAGGGCGCCGGCAAGGGCACCGGGCTTGGCCTGTCGATGGTGCATGGCCTGGCGGCGCAATCGGGCGGCGCGATGCGGATGAACAGCCAGCCAGGTGAAGGCACCACCGTCGAGCTGTGGCTGCCGGTGTCGCGCGATGTGGCGGCGGCGGAAGCATCGACACTGCACGCGCAGTTCGGCGGTACGATGCGGCCTTGCCGTGTCCTGGTGGTGGACGACGATCCGCTGGTCACCGCCAGCACCGCGGCGATGCTGGAGGACCTTGGCCATTCGGTGATCGAGGCGCTGTCGGGCCCACGTGCGTTGGACATGCTGCGGCTGGGCGCCAACGTCGATGTCGTGGTCACCGATCACGCCATGCCGGGCATGACCGGAACCGAACTGGCGCGGCAGATCAGGCAGGTATGGCCGAGACTGCCGATCATTCTGGCGACCGGTTATGCCGAATTGCCGAATGGCGAAGATCCGGGGCTGCCGCGGCTGGGTAAACCGTACGTGCAGTCGGAGCTGGCATCGCAGATCGCCAAGGTGGTTACCGAGATTACGGCGGAGGTCATTTCACTGGATACCGCCCGCCGCGCCTGAGCGTCGCCGCCGTTTCACGCGAAACGGGCTAGCCAAGAATTGGTGGCTCGGTCACAGTGCCGGGCATAATGGAAATGTCCCTGGATCTCCTGGGCAACGCTATCGTGTCCGGGCTGTTGCTTGGCGGCTTCTACGCGGCCGTGACGATCGGCGTGTCGATCTCGTTCGGGATGCTGGATATCGTCAACATCGCGCATCCCGCATTCATCATCCTTGGCTCGTATATCGCCTACATCGCCAACGCGAATTTCGGGATGGACCCGATCCTGGCGAGCGTGATCGCGCTGCCGGCATTCTATCTGCTGGGTGCGGCGATCTATCAGGTCTACTACCTCGCGTTCGAGCGGCGAGGGGAGGAAGCGCTGCGCGGGCTCGCGTTCTTCTTCGGGCTGCTGTTCATCACCGAGGTTCTGCTGGTGCTGGTGTTCGGCGTGGACTATCGGCTGGTCGATGCACCGTATATCGGACCCAGTCTGCATCTTGGGGATTGTCGAACTGCCGCTGCGGCTGCTGGTGCCTTGCGTGGTCGCGCTGGTCATGGTCGGCGGCTTGCAGCTTTTCATGTCGCGCACGTTTCTGGGGCGGGCGATACTGGCCGTCGCGCAGGACCAGCTTGCGCTGCGGCTGATGGCGGCGAACCCGACGCGGATCAAGCGCATCGCGTTCGGCCTGTCGATCGCCACCGCGTCCATCGCCGGCGCGGTGCTGATCGTGATCCAGCCGGTCGAGCCGTCGATCGGGCGCGACTATATCGGGCGCGTGTTTGCGATCTGCGTGCTGGGCGGGATGGGCAGCTTTGCCGGCACCGTGGTCGCCGCGATGGCGCTTGGCATCGTCGAGAGCCTGACCGCGACGTTCTACGGGCCGTCCTGGGCGCCGGCAGTGGCCTTCGGCTTCCTGCTGGTCACGCTGGCGGTGCGGCCGGCCGGAATATTCGGGCGCTAGCGCGTGAACGGCACCAAGTTCGTTCTGCTGTTACTGGTTGCCGCCGCGATCGTGTTCGGTGCGGCATTGCTGATTGGCAATCGCCTACGTGTTCTTCGCCGGCTATGTCGTGCTGCAATATATCGCACTGGCCACGGCCTGGAATATTCTGGGCGGCTACACCGGCTACGTGAATTTCGGCACCGCGGCGTTCTTTGCGCTGGGTGCCTACACGACCGTGGTGCTGCACAAACTCACGTCGCTGCCGCTGCCACTGATGATGCCGATCGGCGGGATCGTTTCGGGCATCATCGGGCTTGGCACCGGCTATTTGACCTTGCGCCTGCGCGGCGCGTTCTTCTCCATCGCGACGCTGGCCATGGCGGTCGTGGCGCAGACGCTGATCACCAACTGGGACTTTGTCGGCGGCTCGCGCGGCGCCTACATCGTGCGGCCGATGAAATCGGCGCTGCTCGGCATCGATTACATCGACTATCTGTTCCTGATCATGCTGGGGTTGGTGGTTGTCGTGGTGGCCACGGCTCGCACGATCGAACGTTCGCGGCTGGGTTACGGGTTTGCGACGATTCGCGATGATGAGGTGGCGGCGGAGGCATCGGGCGTGCCGACGCTGCGGCTGAAGCTGTTGGCGACGACGTTGTCCGGCGCGTTCATGGGCATGGCTGGTGCACCGTTGCCGTATTATGTGACGTATCTGGATCCTACGTCGGGTTTCAGCCTGGCCTACGCGGTGAATGGCGTGGCGATGCCGCTGGTCGGCGGGACATCGAGCTGGCTTGGTCCGTTGATTGGCGCGGTCCTGCTGGGGACGCTGCAACAGGTCGCCACGGTCACCATTTCATCGGCGCTCAATCTGCTGATCGTCGGGCTGATGCTGGTGGGTTTCGTCATTGTCGCGCCGAACGGCATTCTGGGGTTGATCCGATTCCGCTCCAGCCGGGGGTGCAAATGACCGATGGCGCGCTGCTGGAGATTGCCGGTCTGGGCAAGCGCTTTGGCGGCTTCATCGCATTGGAGGCGATCGAGCTTGCGGTGAACCAGGGCGAACGCGTCGGCCTGATCGGTCCCAATGGCTCCGGCAAGAGCACGCTGGTCAACTGCATGTGCGGCACGCTGCGCAACGAGGCGGGCAGCGTTCGCTTCGCCGGTCGTCCACTCGATGGACTGTCCGCGCACGAGCGCACGCGGCTGGGCCTGTCGCGCAGCTTCCAGTTGCCGCGGCCGTTCAACACGCTGTCGCTGGCCGAGAATCTGCGTATCCCACTGCTTTACACGGTCAACGCGCGGCACGGCCAGACGCTCGGCGCGCACGCGATCGAGGAGCGTTGCGCCGAGTTGCTGCACATGGTCGGGCTCGCCGACAAGGCCACGCACCTGCCGCGCGATCTGACGCAGATCGAGATGCGCAAGCTGGAGCTGGCACGCGCCATGGCGGCCGCGCCGCGCCTGCTGGTCGCTGACGAGTTCGATGGCCGGTCTGTCGCACACGGAAGTGGACGACATCCTGGCGTTGCTGATCCGCTTGAACGAACAGGGCGTTACGGTGATCCTGATCGAGCACATCATGCGGGCGGTGATGCATTTTTCGCAGCGGCTGGTGGTGCTGGTGGCGGGGCGCAAGATTGCCGATGGCGATCCGGCCGATGTGGTGCGCGATCCCGATGTCGTGCGGGCGTATCTTGGCGAGTAGCATTGCGATCTCCGGGATCGATGCCGGATATGGGGCGGTGCGGATCCTGCACGATGTGTCGCTGTCGGTGGATGCCGGCGAAACGGTGGTGCTGCTGGGGACCAACGGCAACGGCAAGAGCACGCTGCTGAAATGCGTGATGGGCATCGTGCGGCCGTCTGCCGGCAGCATAATGGCGGAGATCGACGGCACGCGACACGAACTGATCGGTCTTGCGACCGAGGCGATCGTCGATCTCGGCATTGCGTTCGTGCCAGAGGGGCGCAGGCTTTTTCCCAAGCTGTCGGTCACCGAGAATCTGCTGCTGGGTGCATTCCGCAAGTCGGCGCGTGCCGGGATCGCGCGGAATCTGGAGTTTTGCTTCGAGACGTTTCCGCGACTGAAGGAACGCAGTCGGCAGTTGGCCGGCAGCATGAGCGGCGGCGAACAGCAGATGCTGGCGCTGGCGCGTGCGTTGATGTCGGCGCCGCGCATTTTGCTGATCGACGAGCCATCGGTTGGGCTGGCACCGCTGCTGGTTGCCCGGACTATCGACAAGATCAAGGAGCTGAAGGATGGGTTCCAGCTTACGGTGCTGATGGCGGAGCAGAATTTTACGCAGGCGATCAGGATTGCGGATCGGGGTTATGTAATCGTGCATGGGCAGGATTGAGTTCGCCGGCGGCTCCGCGGCGGATCTGAATGACAATGAGCTGATCCGGCAGTTCTATCTAGGGACTTGATTGCGCTGCGTCTCCGTTGTGCGAGGCGTGGAGCGATGCGGCGAGCTCGCGCCGCGGCCGGATCGTGGGGAGGCGGCTCTATCGCGTTTGCAGCCGAAACCTTGGCGCGTGATCGGGTTGTGTCGTCACGATCGCGACCGGCATCGGCGGGGCTTCAGCCAACGACACGTCGAACGCGCGGATCATTGCTGCCAGCATCAACGTTGCCTCGGTCAGCGCAAACTGGGCGCCGACGCAGATGCGTGGTCCGGCACCGAATGGCAGATAGGCGAAGCGCGGGATCGGCGGTGCTCCTGGCAGGAAGCGCGACGGATCGAAGGCGTCCGGCTCGCGCCACAGCCGGCGATGCCGACCCAGCACCCATGGTGCGATCATCAACACCGTGCCGCGTGGAATGTCGATCGTGCCGGCGCGGTCGGCGGCGATCGCCTGGCGCACGATGGTGAACGCCGGCGGATAAAGCCGCAGCGCCTCGCTGATCACCGCGCGGGTGTGAACCAGACTCGGCAGCACATCCATAGCCGTATCCGGCGTGATGTCGACGTCGCGAACTTCGTCGGCAACGATCTGCTGTTCGTTCGGCGCACCGCTCAGCAACACGAGAGACCAGAACAGCGTGACCGCGGTGGTTTCGTGCCCGGCAAGAATCATCGTCGCCACCTGGTCGCGCAACTGCGCCTGCGAAAATCCCTCGCCGGATTCCGGATCGCGCGCGGCGAGCAGCAGATCGAACAGGTCGCGTGGCGCATCCGCAGGTGGCGCGGCCTGACGCTGGTGCATGATCTGCTCCATCAGGCCCATCCACGCACGCTGGAACCGCCGGCGGCCCAGATCGCGCAGCGTCGGGAGCCATGCCGGCAGCACGATGTCGAACAGATGCGGCTGCGCGTAGTGCGTGGCGTACTCTGGAGCATCCGGCGCATCGCGGCGCCGTACTGCCGCACTTCCAGCGAGAACATCGAACGGCCCGCGATGTCCAGCGCCAGGTTCTGCATGGCGGCGAGCAGATCGACCGGTTCGTTTGCCTGTGCCGCGAGGGTGGCGACAGCCTGCTGCGTGCTGGTCACGATGTGCCGAGAGAGCATTGGCAGATTCCGCGGCGCGAGCGACGGCGCGATGGTGCGGCGCTGATGGCGCCAGTCGTCGCCATCGCTGAGCAGCAGACCCTTGCCGGTGATCGGGCGCAGGATACGGATCGAAGCGGGCGAACGCCGATAGTTGCCGGGGTTGTCCACCAGCACACGATGGATCGCATCCGGTGCATTGAGCAGCATTGTGCTGTGACCAAGGTCCCGACGGATCACGGCATCCTGCTGGTAGGCAGCCTGGGTCCACATGGTCAGAGCGTTGCAGCGGATTGCGCGCAGGTAAGCGGGAAACGACAGCTCCTGCGCTGGTTTCGGCGGATACGGCGGGACGTACAAGGTCGCTGCAATCACGTGCTGATCTCCAGGGCGACAGCGTAGCGTATTTGCCGGTCTGGCGGAGAATCTACCGATCGGTATACTCCGCCCCTGGACCGGAAGAGCGCGACAGGCGCGAGGGGAGAAACGCATGAGCTTAAAAGGCGCGGGCTATATCGTCGGGGCGTTCGAGCATCCGACGCGCAAGGCACCCGACAAGTCGGTGACATTGCTGCACGCCGAATGCGCGAAGGGCGCGCTGGAGGACGCTGGCCTGACCAAGGACGATGTCGACGGCTACTTCTGCGCCGGCGACGCCCCTGGCCTCGGCCCGCTGTCGATGGTCGATTACATGAACCTGAAATGCCGCCACGTGGACAGCACGGACGTCGGCGGTTCGTCGTATCAGGTGGCGGTCGGGCACGCGCTGGAATCGATTGCCGCCGGACGTTGCAGCATTGCGCTGATCACGCTCGCCGGCCGGCCGCGCAGCGAAGGCATGGCGACCGGCACCGCACCGCGCGCCGGCAGCCCTGCGCAGCCGGAGGTGCAGTTCGAGTTCCCTTACGGCCCGGCCACCGCGAACATGTACGCGATGTGCGCCGCCCGCCACATGCATGAATACGGCACCACCAGCGAACAGCTCGCCTGGATCAAGGTCGCCGCGTCACACCACGCGCAGTACAATCCGAACGCCATGCTGCGTGATGTCGTGACGGTGGAAGACGTGGTGAAGTCGCCGATGGTCGCGACGCCGCTGCATCGGCTGGATTGCTGCGTGATCAGCGACGGCGGCGGTGCGCTGATCGTCACCAGGCCGGAGATCGCGAAAAGCCTGAAGCGGCCGTTGGTGAAGGTGATCGGGGTCGGCGAATCACCGAAGCATCAGGCGGGCGGCGAAATCGATCTGACATTCTCGGCCGCGCGTTGGTCAGGACCGCCGGCGTGGGAGATGGCAGGGATCAAGCCGTCCGACATCAAGTATGCGTCGATCTACGACAGCTTCACCATCACCGTGCTGATGCAGTTGGAGGACCTGGGGTTCTGCGAAAAGGGGCAGGGCGGAAAGTTCGTTTCGGATGGCAATCTGATCTCCGGCGTCGGCAAGCTGCCGTTCAACACCGATGGCGGCGGATTGTGCAGCAACCATCCGGCGAACCGCGGCGGCATCACCAAGATCATCGAGGCGGTGCGTCAGTTGCGCGGCGAGGCACATCCGGCGGTGCAGGTGAAGAACTGCAACCTGGCGATCGCGCATGGCACGGGCGGTTCGCTTGGCACGCGGCACTGCGGCAGCACTGTGATTCTGGAGCGGGAGTGATCGACATGGCTTACGTTCAACGCAAGATCTCATTCGTCGGCACGCCCGAGACCAATCCGGAGACCAAGCCGTTCTGGGATGGCTGCGCGGCTGGCAAGCTGGTGCTGCCTCGCTGCAAGGACACCGGGAAGTTCATCTGGTATCCGCGCGCGATCTCGCCGTTCACCTTCGGTCCGGTGGAATGGGTCGAGGTATCCGGCAAGGGCAAGATCTACACGCTCAGTGTCATGGCGCGGGCCGAGGTGCCGTATGCGATCGCCTACGTCACGCTGGATGAAGGCCCGTCGATGATGACCAACATCGTCGATTGCGACTTCAATGCGCTGAAGATCGGCCAGGCGGTGAAGCTGAAATTCGTGCCGACCGAAGGCGGCCCGCCGATGCCAATGTTCGCGCCGGCGTAGCCAAATCCTCCTCCCTCTCCCCTTGTGGGAGGGGGGAGGGATAGGGGTCTACACGGCCATTGCCGCTGGGCGTGCACTCAATCCCCCACGTCACCGTCGTGCGTTGATAGCCATACGCAAATCCTTCGCCCGATTGGCAAACGCTGCACCTGACGTGTTGCCATGCTGTGATGCTGGACCACCGCCTCCAGTCCGCTTGATAATCCCGTGCTTATGACGGAGATGGCGGTCGATAGCGGAGCGGATGTTGCCTTGTACCAGTGGCGGCATCGGTATCGCTGCGTCCTTGTGCCTCCGACCGCCGAACCACGCGCGATGCCACCATGCGCGTAACGCCGGATCGTACCAGCTAAGATACCCCCCCTTCAGCACATGGCGCGGTTTGCCGAGCGATCCCGCATAACTGTAGCGCACGCCGGACGTCGCGACGGGATCGAAGAAGTGCGGGGTATAGAAGTCGGAAACCGCGATGCCATTCACAGTGTAGCTGGCATTCGAACACGGATCGCACACCTCAACCAGGAACTTCACCCGATTACCCGAATGGCTCGGCGATTCACCGGCCACCAGGTGCCGCCCCCACGGGTCAGCCAGCAACTCCAGCGTCTCGTGGCTCGCGGTGATGCTCCAGTCGTCGGTCGCCAGCACCAGCGCAGTTGGTTCGCCCGAACTGTCCTCGTGATATCCGGCGGCGCCGGGACGTTCCAGCGTTTCCTTGATGATGACTGGCCAGTAGTCCAGAGGCACGTCTTCCAGCCTGGCAAAGGCCGCGACATTCCCCTGGACGCCCCAGATCGGTCCGAAGTCGCGCGTCACCTGTTTTTGCACCGCCGCGGCCACGGCAGAAAGCTCGGCCAGCTTGACCTTAGGCGTGTCACTCACCAGCGCGACGTAGCGACTCAGCATGCTGAAACTCCCGACTGCATGGACAGTATCAAGCAGGCTGCGGCAGATGCGAGCCCAGTTCCCGCGCCGCAATGAAGTCCGGCATCGCCATGCCTTCGGTCATTCGCGCAAGAACGTCCACCAATAAGCTATCAGCGGTCTTGCGTCGGCCTTGCCCATGCAGCAGTTTTGCCAGATCCGTCGCGGACCGCACTTCCCACAACACAGCGCCTTGCTCCCGCGCCACCGACAGACTGGTTTCGAGCAGATCGGCTGCGGCGACCGGGTCACCCGTCAGGCGCGCGCGCAGTCGGAAGATCTCCGGCTCGCACCAACGCTCGTTGGTCTTTTCAACCAACTCGGCTGCGCGTGCCAGCAACGCCAAGGTACCCTCGCGATCGCCATGCGCTTCCAGCACGTCGGCAGCGGCAACCACGAAGAACGTCAGCAGGTTCCAGTGCCTTGCGCTCTCCAGACTGTCGAGAGCGGTGCGCAGGCGCTTGAGCAATGCAGCGTCACGGTCGGTCTGCAACTGCGCCCAGGTGACGAAGAATGCGCCCTCGCGGCTGCTGTGGAATGTTTCGTACCGGGCATGATTTTCCAGCAGTCGGTTGGACAGTTCCAGCACCTGCGAAGCGTCGCGCCGCATCATCCCTTGTACGCATGCTCGTCTGATACCTAGATTGAGGCTGATCGGATGCGCCAGCGTTTCGGCATGGCGGAGCCCCGCGCGACTGATGGCCAGGCCCGAGTCCGGCAGGCCGAGTACCGGTCAGGCAGATGCCGAGAGCCGAGCAGACGGATACCTTGGGATCGCGTGTGGCGGTATTTCTTCCGGTATATTGCGACAGCGCCTGCTCCAGGTCGTCGCGCGCCTCGCGCAGTCGGCCAAGATACAGCTTCGCGTGACCGCTGGATCGACGTGCCAGCACCACCGCATCGACGTTGCCGGTTCGTTGCCCAACCGCCAACGCGCGTTCGGCATACTCAACCACCTTGTCGAATTCGGAATGCGCCAGGTGATAGTTCGCCAGGCCGTCATGCACGCGCAGCAGTTCATCGGTTCCCCCCAGCATCTGGCACAGTTCGTCCGCCCGTTCGAACGCTGTGCGAACCTCCGCGTCGCCCCCGCCGCGCTGTTCCCACACTGCCTGTCCGAGCGCCACGTGCAGTGCCAGTTCTTTTTGCAGCGTCGTCGGCGTGGACGCCAGACCGCCAAGCTGACCCAGACCTTTCCGCAGATATCCGATGATCTCCGTCAGCGCGAAGCGGCCGGTCGCACGCGCGGCGGCCTTCAGATAGTAGTCGATCGATTTCTCCGCGGTGCCTGCCATCGCGAATTGTGCGGCCAACAATTCGGGGGCAGTGCCGGCAGGACCCGAAGGATCCCGTTCCAGTGTTTCCGCGTATCGCAGATGCATAGCGCGGCGCCGCTCGCGCAGCATCGACGCGTAAGCTGCCTCCTGGATCAGCGCATGATGAAACACATAGGTAGCCTGCGGAGGCTGCCCCTGCGTTGCGATCAGTCCTGCTTCCTCGAGTTCGTCCAACGCCAGCTCCAGGCGTTCGGACGGCAGGGCGGAAACCGCCTGCAAAATCTCGAAGGAAAACTCGCGGCCGATCACCGAACTTGCCTGTGCCACCTCTTTTCCGGCGCCAAGCAGATCCAGCCTCGCCATCAGCAGTGCGTTCAGTGTCGTCGGCACCGCATCGTCCGAAGCTGGCAGGACTTCCGCAAGCCTGTCGCCGTCGCCGTTCGTCGCACCGGAATTCAGTAGGCTGCGGGTGAGTTCCTCCAGGAACAGCGGAACGCCTTCGGAACGCTGGACGATGCGCCGGATGATCTCGTCCGCCAGCGCGTTTTCGCCGGCGACCTGTCTTACCAGCACGGCTGACTGGTTGCGGTCGAGCCGGTTCAGCAGTTGCGTCGTCACCTGTGGATACAGCGACAACAGCAAAGCGCGCTCCGGCCGCGTCGAGATCACCAGCAGCGTCGGAACATGGTCCAACTGCTGCACCAGCGCATCAAGCAATTCGATCGTCGTTGGATCGGCCCAGTGCAGGTCTTCGACGATCGCCAGCAAGGGCGCCTTCGCGGCCAGCGCCTCGACATGGCGGAACACCGCCTTGAATGTCAGGTCCTTGGTGGATTGCGCGGTGCGCGGCGTCAGCATCTCGCCAGGCATCGCTATCGACAGGAGATCGGCCAGCCAGGCGATCTCCTCCTCGCCAAGTCCTGACGTATCCTCAAGCAGGCGCTGCAGCTTGCTGAACTTTTCGTCGGCGAATCGCTGCGCTGGAAGCCTGCCGCGCTCTCGAAGTATCGGATCAGCGGATACAGCGGCGTTTCCTGGTAGCTTGGCGAACACGGCAGGCGCAACACGGTTCGCCGCGTACTGCCAAGCTGCTCCTCGAATGCTGCGATCAGGCGCGACTTGCCAACGCCAGGCTCGCCGACCAGCACCACAGCGTGTCCGGCCCCGGTCTGCGCCCTCGCCCAGCGGCGTTGCAGCAGCTCGGTCTCCTCGATGCGGCCGACCAGCGGCAGCCGGCCGGTGCGCAATGCCTCGAACCGGCTCTCGATGGCACTTTCCCGCAGCACCAGCCAAGGCTCCACGACCGTGGCAATGCCCTTCAACTGCGTGGGGCCGAGGCTGGCGTCATTCGAACATCCCACCGGTGAGCTGACGGGTGAGCTCGTCTATCACCACCGTGCCGGGCTGCGCGAGCGTCTGCAGTCGCGCCGCGAGGTTCGGTGTCTCGCCCACGACGGAATATTCCAGCGAGGATCCTGCGCCGATCAGGTCGCCGACGATCACCAGCCCGGTCGCCAGACCCACGCGCATGGTGAGGGTCCCCGGCGGTCCCGCGGACGTGCGAAGCTGTCCCACCGCCTCGATGACCGCCAGGCCTGCGCGCACCGCCCGTTCCGCATCGGCCTCATGCGCGCGTGGATAACCGAACAGCGCCAGGTTCCCGTCGCCCATGTGGCGGGTGACCAGCCCGCCATAGCGGGATATCAGGCCGGTGACGCAGGTCCGCCACGCATCCATGGTGTCGCGCAGGTCTTCCGGGTCGAGTCGCGCGCTCAGTGGGGTCGAGCCGACCATGTCGGCGAACATGACGGTCAGGTGACGCCGTTCCGCATCGGTGGATGTTGGATTGGCATCGGCGCCGGCGGCTGCGGCGCCAACCTGCTTCGCCGCGCGCGCCACGCCGCAATGGCCGCAGAACCGGTTGTTCGGCGCGTTCTCCCGGCCACATGTTTGGCAGAACCAGGGAAGCGGCGTGCCGCACTGGCCACAGAATGCCATGCTGCGCGCGACCCGCTCCCGGCACAACGGGCAATTCATCCTCTACCTCCCGACAGGAGAGTTGGTACCACCGCTGCATATCCATTGAATAGGCGCAAGGGGAAAATGCAACCGCCGGCCTGTGTGTTGCCGCGGTGACATGCCGCTCCCAGTTCGCGACGCATGCGCGAACCGACCGTCGCGCGCTTGACCCATAGCTGAGAAAGTTGTTGCATGAGATCGGTGAGCATTCTGCTGTTCGGCGAAAATCGAGGGCTCATCCAGGATTGTCCGATCAGTAACGCCCCACACAGGAGAGATCATGAGACCGCTGCCGCCAGACAAGCAACACGGGTCATCCACAAGTTCGTGTCACGAAAGACAACCTCGACCACATCGCCCGGCGCTCGAGCTGCCAGCGAAGGCTAAAAACAGGCTGCGCGCCGGCCGCACTATTCACATTGTTCGCGAAGCGGACGATGATGAAATGAAGCAGGATTAGGTAAAACACGCGCTGGGGGCGGCGCGGTGACTTGATGACCGGGGGAATATTACCCGCCAATTACAAAATACTGTCGGTATCCGGCGCGTCGGCGAACTCGGTCGTGCGCGCTGGATTGCCGAAACCGGCACCGAAGGCAGCGTGGCTGTGTTTCGGTTCCCCGACGATGCCACGCCCATCGCCGTGGAAGCCGTCTCCGGCCGCAGCATGGCAATCACGCCCGGCGACATTTTTCTCGCGACGCCCGGGCACCGAGAATCGGTTCGCTGGGTGGTCGGCGGCATGCCTGAGGGCGGCCTGGTGCCGGGCGAGGACTATTGGGTGCTCTCCGAAAGCGGCGTCATGGGCACGCTGGTAGGCGACTCGCCGTTGCCGAAACGACATCTCGGGAAGGCCACGTATCTCGGCGCGGTGCTCGGAGCCGACGGGCACTTGCTTGGTCTTCGCGACTTCACGCTCCGCGCTGCACCTGACGCGACCGACGCCGGCGCGCCGATCTATCTGTTTCTCGGCACCTCGTCCGAGGTGGGGAAGACGACAGCCGGCCTGACACTGCTGCGAACCCTGCTATCCCGGGGCCAGGACGAGGTCTCGTCTTTAAGGCAACCGGCACTAGCTCCGCCACGGAACTGGCCGCCTACCAGGATTTCGGCGCATCCGGCGTGTTCGACTTCGTCGACTTCGGCATCCCGACGACATGTCCGGCCAGCCGCGCCGACGCGCGCGAGGTTTTCGGCCGCGCGCTCGACTGGTGCCTGTCGCTGCCCGCCGATGCACTGCTGGTCGAGTGCGGCGGCGATCTGCTGGGAACCTGTGTTCCCGAGTTCATCCAGTGTCTGCGCGGGCGGCGGTCCAAGCTGACCACGATCCTGGTAGCATGGGACCCATCGGGCGCGCTCGGCGCGCAGCACGCGCTGGCAGGGATGGGTGTGACGGTGGACCTGATCACCGGTCCCTGCACCGACACACTGACCTCCCGGGAACGTACCGCGGCGCTCTGCGGCATACCGGCCAGGAGCATGAGGTCGTAAGCAGGGGCGGAAAGCCTGGTGCGGATCGGGCGTTGCGCGCTGTTCGGCCCCGGTCGTGGGGATAGAGGAAGCGAGGGACGACGCGATCCGCGGGATGCTGCACCTGTTGCCTGCTAAGCCCCGTCCCCTGCTGCGCCTGTGCCTTGCCCCTCTCCGCACCGCCTCCCTCAAGGGGAGGGGATAGTGGTAGAGTTCTGTTGGCGGGCGGCGAGCGACGCGCGGGATAGATAAATTGCGCGTGTAGGGGATGGACGACGGCAGCGCGGTAACGCATGGTTGCCATGGGTGACGGGAGGTTCGCGCGAACTTGACCGGATTGCCGGCAACCGGCTAATCGCCTTGGCCGGCGGAACGGGATACCGTTGTTTGCCTAGCCGTGTCTGCTCCCTGCAGCACTGTCACACCTCCAGTCAGGGACGAAGTTGAAATGAACATCAAGATTCTCGGCACCGTCGGCCGCTCGTCGCCCTGTTGGCGGCGTGTGCGCACCAGGACACCACGGCCTCGACCGGCGCGGGAGCGACGCGACCTCCGGCCCGGTCCCGGGCAGCGAGGAGGATCTCGTCGCGAATGTCGGCGATCGCGTGTTCTTCGGTTTCGACAAGTCCAGCCTGCAGCCCGATGCGCAGGCGACGCTGGACAAGCAGTCGGGGTGGCTCGGCAAGTATCCGCAGGTCAGCGTGCAGTTGGCAGGCAATTGTGACGATCGCGGGACCGAGGAATACAACCTGGCACTTGGCCAGCGCCGCGCCAATGCCAGCGCGTGACTATCTCGTTGCGAGGGGCGTTGCCGCGCAGCGGATCACCACCATCAGCTATGGCAAGGATCGTCCGACCGCGATGGGCGACGATGAGCAGGCCTGGGCGCAAAATCGCAATACCATCACGTCGGTGCGCTGAGAGCTGGTTCGGTTGAACGTCGATTCGACCGAACCGGCGGCCTGCATGGCCGCCGGTTTTGTTTGAGCGGCGTTCGCCATATCACCGCCCGTGTTTGTCATCATAGGGCGACGTCCGGAGATTGTGCATGTGACGGTGTGCGACGCGGGGATGAGACCGAGTATGAGCATCCTGTCGGCAAAGCGCCTCGATCGTGGCACTTGCCTTGCCCTGTTGCCCTGGTATCGTTGCGCCAGCCGGCGTGGGCACAGGTGGAGAGTCGGGAGGCATCGCGCTGCAGAACCAGATCCTGGAGCTGCGCGCGCAGATCCAGGCACTGCAGAACCAGATCGGTCGCGGCGGCGGTTCGAGCTACGGTGGTGGCGTATCCACCTCCACCGACGATGCGGGCGCCAATGATCTCGTCGCGCAACTGCTGTCGCGGGTCGGCACGCTGGAGGACCAGGTGCGGCAGCTGCGCGGCCAGGTCGATCAGACGCAGAACCAGGTGCAGCGACAGGGTGCGGATCTCGGCAAGCGCATCGACGATCTGAGCTTCCAGGCGCAGAACTCCGCAGGGCGGATTGCCACCAGCAACCGGGGCAGTCCCGCCAAGGCCACTGTCGCCTCAGCCCCCCGGCCTACAGCCGGCACCGTTGCAGCTTCAGCCCGGGGCGCCGTCGCCAGGCAGCTCCTCCGGCGCGAGCCGCCCCGGTCAGCCCGCCGGCACCCGCCGGACCGGTCAAACGCACGCCGGAACTTGCGATGCAGGAAGGCAACGCTGCTCTGGCCCGTCGCGACTATGCGACAGCCGAACAAGCGGCGCGCGAGGTGCTCAACAACAACCGCACGTCCCCGCGGGCCTATGACGCGCAGTTCCTGCTGGCGCAGGCGTTGATCGGCGAGCGCCAGTATTCCCAGGCCGCGATCGCCTACGACGATACCTACAATCGCGCCAGGAAGGGAGCCCACGCGCCGGAAGCCTTGCTTGGCCTCGCCAATTCGCTGATCGCGATCAACGAGAGGAAGGCCGCCTGCGATACGCTGACAAAGTTGCGCATGGAGTATCCCACCCCACGTCCCGACTTGCGCGATGAGATCGCCGCGGCGAGCCAGCGCTCGGGATGCAGGTGAGGCAGTGGTCCCGCGAAGCGGGCAGTAGGCGGAGGGGTGCGGCAAACGAAGCATCCCGTCCTGCCGCGCGAAGAGAAGCGTTTCGCTGCTGACCGCTGAGCTTGACCGCCGCTGATCATCGGCGGTTCGCTGCCGCGATGGCAGGGCTTGGTCCGTTCGAGCCGCGCCGCGCGTCGCCGCGGCAGTATCGGGCGGTGCCGACAGCATGGCACTGGCACTGCTTGCGGACGGGTGGGCGCGGGCGCGCGGAGGCGCACTGCTGGCGCTCATCGTCGACCACGGGTTGCGTGCAGAGTCCGGGCGCGAGGCCGCGGCGACGGTCCGCGCGGCTGGGTGCGCGCGGCATTGCCGCGCGGTTGCTGCGGCTGGAGGGGCTCGGCCATGGGACTGCGCTGGCCGAGCGCGCGCGCGATGCCCGGTTCCGCGTGCTGACCGGGGCCTGTGCGTCGAGAGGGTATTCTGCATCTGCTGCTGGGGCACCACGCCGGCGACCAGGCGGAGACCGTGCTGATGCGCGCGCTCGGGGGCAGTGGTCCGGCCGGCATGGCCGGCATGTTGCCCTTGGTCGAGACAGCGTGGATCGCGCATTCTGCGTCCGCTGCTGGCGGTTTCGCCGGCACGACTGCGCGCGACGGTGGTTCCGGCGGGGCTGGCGTGGGTCGAGGATCCCTCCAATGCCGATCCGGTCGCGCTTGCGGCCGCGGCTGCGCATGTTGCGCCTGGACCGCGATGGTGCCGGTGCCGCGACCGGCGCGCTGGTTGCCGCGGCTGCGGCGTCGGGCCGGAGCGGGCCGGCGATGATGCGAGATCGCGGCAGGTCTGGCGGCGCGCGTGTGCTGCGGCCTGAAGGGTTCGCCCTGCTGCCCTCGGCGGGGCTACGCCGCAGGCGCTGGCGGCAGTGATGCAGGCGATCGCCGGCGCGCCGTTTCCGCCGCCGACGCGCTCTGTTGCCTCGCTGGCCGATGCGCCGAAGCCGGCGACGCTCGCCGGCGTCCGCCTGCTGCCGGCGGGGCGGCTGGGACGCTGGATTGTTGGTCTGCGCGAGCCTGCCGCCATGGCGCCGCCAGTTCCGGCAGTGGCCGGTGCGGTGTGGGATGGCCGGTTTCGCCTGGCACGCCTCGGGGCGCTGCCCGCCGAGCGCGATGCTCGGCGCCTTGGGTGCAGATGCGTCCCGGTTGCGCCGGAGCCTCGGCGCTGCCGGCCGCCGTGCTGCGGACACTGCCCGCCATCCGGCAGGGCACAAAGCTGCTCGCCGTGCCCCATCTTGACTATCCGGATCCTAAGGCGTGCGAGGGCTTTCGCTGATATTCAGTCCGCCGCGGCCGGCCGCCGCCGCTTCGTTCCGATGTCGAGCGTTTGGGGATGCATGAAGGGTGAAGACACCCTATGTTGGCAGAACGTCATGCTGGCGGTTCATGTTATCATAGTGCCGGCATGGCATTGCAATGCGATGGCATCCGATCGCCTGGGGCCGCACCGCGTGGACGTGAGCGAAGAGACATGAGCAATTTCGGCCGCAACCTGGCGCTCTGGGTCATCATCGCCCTGCTGTTGGTGGTGTTGTTCAACCTGTTCCAGCCTGGCCCAGCCACACGGCCGCGACGCAGGTCGCCTATTCCGACTTCATCAACGAAGTGAACGGCGGCCGGGTCCGCGACGTGGTGATCCAGGGCCGCACCGTGTCCGGCCAGCTTACCGACGGCCGCACCTTCCAGACCTACACGCCGGAAGATTCCACGCTGGTGCAGCGCCTGACCGACAAGGGCGTCCGGGTGATCGCGAAGCCCGAGGATTCCGACGTCAATCCGCTGCTGCATTACCTGCTGTCCTGGTTCCCGATGCTGCTGCTGATCGGCGTCTGGGTGTTCTTCATGCGCCAGATGCAGGCGGGCGGCGGCCGCGCCATGGGCTTCGGCAAATCGCGAGCGCGCATGCTGACCGAGAAGCAAGGGCGCGTGACATTCGATGACGTTGCCGGCATCGACGAGGCGAAGGGCGAGCTGCAGGAGATCGTCGAGTTCCTGAAGGACCCGCAGAAGTTCCAGCGGCTGGGCGGCAAGATCCCCAAGGGCGTGCTGCTGGTCGGCCCGCCCGGCACCGGCAAGACGCTGCTGGCGCGCGCCATCGCCGGCGAGGCGAACGTGCCGTTCTTCACCATCTCGGGTTCCGACTTCGTCGAGATGTTCGTGGGTGTCGGCGCGTCGCGTGTGCGCGACATGTTCGAGCAGGGCAAGAAGAACGCGCCCTGCATCATCTTCATCGACGAAATCGACGCAGTCGGGCGGCATCGTGGCGCGGGCCTGGGCGGCGGCAACGACGAACGCGAGCAGACGCTGAACCAGATGCTGGTCGAGATGGACGGCTTCGAGAGCAACGAGGGCGTCATCCTGATCGCCGCGACCAACCGGCCGGACGTGCTGGACCCGGCGTTGCTGCGGCCCGGCCGGTTCGACCGCCAGGTGGTGGTGCCGAACCCGGACGTGAACGGGCGCGAGAAGATCCTGCGCGTGCACATGCGCAAGGTGCCGCTGGCCTCCGACGTCGATCCGAAGGTGATCGCGCGCGGCACGCCGGGGTTCTCCGGCGCCGATCTGGCGAACCTGGTGAACGAGGCGGCGCTGCTGGCGGCGCGCATGGGCAAGCGCGTGGTGGCGATGGCCGAATTCGAGCACGCCAAGGACAAGGTGATGATGGGCACCGAGCGGCGCTCGCTGGTGATGTCCGAGGCCGAGAAGCGGATGACCGCCTACCACGAGGGCGGCCACGCGCTGTGCGCCATGCACGAGCCGGAATGCGATCCGGTGCACAAGGCGACGATCATCCCGCGCGGGCGCGCGCTGGGCTTGGTGATGAGCCTGCCGGAGGGCGACCGCTACTCGAAGAGCAAGTCAAAGCTGCTGGCCGAACTGACCATGGCGATGGGCGGGCGCGCGGCCGAGGAGATCATCTTCGGGCCGGACAAGGTGTCCAACGGCGCGGCCGGCGACATCAAGATGGCGACCGACCAGGCGCGGCGGATGATCACCGAATGGGGCATGAGCGACAAGCTCGGCATGATCGCCTATGGCGACAACAGCCAGGAAGTGTTCCTGGGGCACTCGGTGACGCAGAACAAGAACGTGTCCGAGGCGACGGCGCGGGAAATCGACGGCGAGATCAAGGACATCATCGATCGCGCCTATGCCAAGGCGCGGCGCATCCTGACCGAGAACGTCGAGGAACTGCACCGCCTGGCGCGCGGCCTGCTGGAGCATGAGACGCTGTCCGGCGACGAGATCCGCACGGTGCTGCGCGGCGAGCCGGTGATCCGCAAGGTGGTGGACGAGCCGGCGCCGGAGAACCGCCGCGCCTCGGTGCCGACGGCGGGACGGCCGGCGTCGCCGACCCCGCCGGCCGGCGGTCCGGCACCGCAACCGCAGCCAGGTTAGCCGGCGCACGGCCGGGCTTCGCTGGCGTCGCCCGGGCTTTCTGCTGGTCTCGCGAGGAGCCTGGCGACGCGGGAATTTCGCTCGGGGTGCCTGACTGGCCCCAGATTGCTTCGCTTTCGGCTTGTACCCCTGGTTGATCCGTGGCAAGCGCCGGCGGGACGCCGCGGTGGGATTGTGCAGCTGTACGGCGGGCGAGGCGCCCAAATGCGTGGTCATCCAGCAGACTCCAGCCAGGCTCCCGCCGCCGAGCGCCAACCGATAGCCGGCGCCGCTTGCTGGGCCGGTCTGGCACTCGACCGCCCCCGCATCATGGGCGTGCTGAACGTCACGCCCGACAGTTTCAGTGACGGCGGCGATTTCCTGGACCCGGACGCAGCAATCGCGGCCGGCCTCGCGATGGCTGCGCCGGCGCCGACATCGTCGATGTCGGCGGCGAGAGCACGCGGCCCCGGTCGCAGCCGACATCGCCCGAGGACGAGCAGGCGCGCATCCTGCCGGTGATCCGCGGCCTTGCCGCCGGCGGGCGTACGCGTCTCGGTCGATACGCGCCATGCCGCGACCATGGCGGCGGCGCTGGACGCCGGGGCGACCATCGTCAACGACGTGTCGGCGCTGAGCCATCGATCCGGCGGCGGCGACCGCTGGTTGCCGCGCGCGGCTGCCCGGTCGTGCTGATGCATATGCGCGGCACGCCCGGCCGACATGTACGCCCAGGCGCATTACGACGATGTCGCGTGCCGAGGTGACGCGCGAGCTTGCCGAGCGGATCGCCGCAGCCGAGCGGGCCGGCATCGCCGCAGGACCGGATCGCGATCGATCCCGGCATCGGCTTCGCCAAGACCGCCGGGCAATCGATGCGAATTGCTGCGCCGACTGCCGGAACTTGCTTCGTCTCGGCTTCCCGATCCTGGTCGGCGTGTCCCGCAAGTCCTTCATGGCGCGGTCACCGGCGAGGCCGATCCGCGCCGGCGGCTTGCCCGGCTCGCTGGCCGCCGGCCTGTTCGCGCTGTCGCGCGGGGCCGCGATCCTGCGCGTGCACGACGTGGCGGAAACGGTGCAGGCGTACGAGTCTGGCAGGCTTTATCGTGCTGAATGCGCGACTTCCGCAAAATGCTTCCATTGCCAAGGCAGCGCAGGCGCAACATGCGCGACACCGGATACTGCCCAAATACCGACGGAGATTCGATGACGCGTGCGAGACGTCTGTTCGGCACCGACGGCATTCGCGGCACGGCCAACACCGACCCGATGACCGCGGAGATCGCGCTGCGCCTGGGCCAGGCCGCCGGCCTGCTGTTCACCCGCGGCAGCCATCGCCACCGCGTGGTGATCGGCAAGGACACCCGGCTGTCCGGCTACATGATCGAGCCGGCGCTGACCGCCGGCTTCATCGGCGCCGGCATGGACGTGACGCTGGTCGGCCCGCTGCCGACGCCGGCGATCGCCATGCTGACCCGCAGCCTGCGCGCCGACCTCGGCGTGATGATCTCCGCCTCGCACAACCCGTTCGAGGACAACGGCATCAAGCTGTTCGGCCCCGACGGCTTCAAGCTGTCCGACGAGACCGAGCTCGAGATCGAGGCGCTGATGGCGAGCGACATCGCGCGATCGCCTGGCCGCGCCCGGCATTGCTCGGGCGCGCCTCCCGCCTGGAGGATGCCGCCGGCCGCTACATCGAGGCGGCGAAGGCCAGCTTCCCGCGCGGCCTGCGGCTGGACGGCCTGAAGATCGTGGTCGATTGCGCCCACGGCGCCGCATACCGCGTCGCGCCGACCGTGCTGTGGGAGCTGGGCGCCACCGTCGATCCCGGTCGGCGTCGCGCCCGACGGCTTCAACATCAACCGCGGCTGCGGCTCCACCGTGCCCGGCGTATCCTGTGCGCCCAGGTGGTGGAGCATGGCGCGCATCTCGGCATCGCGCTGGATGGCGACGCCGACCGGCTGGTGATGGCCGACGAGAAGGGCGAACTGATCGACGGCGACCAGATCCTGGCGCTGATCGCGCAGTCCTGGGCCGGCAACGGCCGGCTGCGCGGCGAGCGGCATCGTCGCCACCGTGATGTCCAACCTCGGGCTGGAGCGGTTTCCTTGCCAGCACGCGGCCTGGCGCATGCATCGCACCAAGGTCGGCGACCGCTACGTGGCCGAGCGGATGCGCGAGATCGGCATGAACCTCGGCGGCGAGCAGTCCGGCCACCTGATCCTGTCGGACTTCGCCACCACCGGCGACGGGCTGCTGGCGGCGCTGCAGGTGCTGGCGGTGATCGTCGAGCAGGGACGCTCGGCGCGCGAGGTGTGCCGCGTGTTCACGCCGTTGCCGCAGCTGCTGAAGAACGTGCGCTTCGCCGGCGCGTCGCCGCTGCGCGACAAGCGCATCCAGCAGGCGATCGCGGCGGCGGAGGCGGCAGCTGGACGGCAGCGGCCGCCTGCTGATCCGCGAGAGCGGCACCGAGCCGCTGATCCGCGTCATGGCGGAAGGCGAGGACGAGGCCCTGGTCGGCCGCGTGGTCGACGAGCTGTGCGAGACGATCGCCGCGGCGACGCGGGTGCGCGAGGCATGCCGACTGATGCACGGCCGCGTGCTGGTGATCGCCGGTTCGGATTCCGGCGGCGGCGCCGGCATCCAGGCGGACATCAAGACGATCACGGCATTCGGTGCGCTACGCCGCGACCGCGATCACCGCGCTGACCGCGCAGAACACGCTGGGCGTGCATGCGGTGCACATGGTGCCGCCGGAATTCGTGGCGCAGCAGATCGCGGTGGTGCTGGACGATATCGGCGCCGACGTGGTCAAGACCGGCATGCTGGGCGATGCCGCGACGATCGAGGTGGTGTGCGACACGCTGGTGCGGCATGCCGCGCGACGTGCCGCTGGTGGTCGATCCGGTGATGGTGGCGACGACGCGGCGCGCGCCTGCTCGCGCCGGATGCGCTGGCGATGCTGCGGCGCCGGCTGTTGCCGCTGGCGTGCCTGATCACGCCGAACCTGCCCGAGGCCGAGGCGCTTGCCGGGATGGCGATTGCCGATGTCGCGGCGATGCATCATGCGGCGCGCGGCGATGCTGGCGCTGGGCGTGCCGGCGGTGCTGCTGAAGGGCGGCCACCTGCCGGGCGAGCAGGTGGTGGATTTGCTGGCGACCGTTGACGGCGTCGAGGAATTCGCCGCGCCGCGCATCGCCTCGCGCCATACGCACGGCACCGGCTGCACGCTGGCCAGCGCGGTGGCGGCGGGGCTGGCGCAAGGGCTCGGCCTGCGCGACGCGGTGGTCAGCGCGCACGGGCCTATGTGCGGGCAGCGATCGCCGCCGCGCCAGGATTTGGCGCCGGACATGGGCCGCTGAACCACCTGGTTGGGAGATGGGACGGGTGAGGGTGCAAGCGCGCTGTGGAAGCGCTTCGGGTGCTGCATGAAACGTCGTGCGCGGCCGCCTGGCTACCCGCAAAGGGAGCGGGAGTGAGTTGCAGGCGGCCATGACGACGAAAAACTGCATCGCTTGCTTGTTAGACCCGCGGCGACGCGGCAATCTCGGTACGGCAGGGCGGCAACAGGTTGGAGTTTGCCGCGTCGACTTCACTGCTCGCGATGACAGTGGGGACAGGCAGATACCGTGTTGCCCTGCGCGCCACGCAACGGAGTACTCCGCATGTTCACCACCCGCCCCGAGATTGCCGGCACGTTCGGCGTCGTTGCCAGTACGCACTGGATCGCCAGCCAGGTCGGCATGGCTGTGCTGGAGCGCGGCGGCAATGCATTCGACGCGGCGGCTGCCACGGCGTTCACGCTGCAAGTGGCGGAGCCGCATCTCAACGGACCTGGCGGCGACGCACCGATCATCATCCATACGGCGCGGACACAGACCCAGCACGTGATCTGCGGCCAGGGCGTTGCGCCGCAGGCCGCCACGCTGGCCAAATTTTCCGAATTGGACATCGACCTGATACCGGCCACCGGCGTGCTGCCGGCGGTGGTGCCCGGCGCATTCGACGCCTGGTGCCTGTTGCTGCGCGACTGGGGCACGTGGGAGCTGTCGGACGTACTATCCTTCGCGATCGGCTACGCGAAAAGCGGCATCCACATCGTGCCGCGCATCAGCGCCACCATCGAAGGCGTGCGCATGTTGTTCGAGGCGGAATGGAAATCATCCGCCGCGGTGTTCCTGCCGGGCGGCAAGGTGCCCGCGCCCGAATCGCTGTTCGCGCGGCCCGCGCTGGCCGCGACCTACGAACGCATCTGTCGCGAAGCGGTCGGCGAAACGCGCGAAGCCCGCATCGATGCGGCGCGCGGGTCGTGGTATCGCGGATTCGTTGCCGAGGCGGTGGATCGTTTCTTCAGCGGCACGGATGTGCTGGATGTGACCGGCCGCCATCATCGCGGTCTGCTGGCGGCCGACGATTTCGCGCGTTGGTCGGCGACGGTGGAAGATCCTGTCGCCTACGACTACCACGGCCATACCGTGCTGAAATGCGGTCCGTGGAGCCAAGGCCCGGTGCTGCTGCAACAGCTTGCGTTGCTGCGCGGCTTCGACATCGGTGCAATGGATCCGTTCGGCACCGAGTTCGTCCACACCGTGGTGGAATGCGCCAAGCTCGCCTTCGCCGATCGCGAGGCTTATTACGGCGATCCCAATTTCGTTACTGTGCCGCTTGGCGCGCTGCTGTCGGACGACTATAACGCCGACAGACGCAAGCTGGTCGCGCGCGATGCGTCGCTGGAACTGCGCCCCGGCACCGTGCCGGGCCACACACCGATAGTCGATCGCGACGGCGCCAGCCGCGCACATCTGCTGACACGCGAACCGGGCGTCGGCGAACCTACTGTGGCGCGGCTTGGCGTGATCGGCGCCGACACCTGCCATCTCGACGTCATCGACCGCGACGGCAACATGGTCAGCGCCACGCCGTCCGGCGGCTGGCTGCAATCGTCGCCGGTGATTCCGGAACTCGGCTTCTGCATGGGAACGCGCGGACAGATGTTCTGGCTGAAGCCGGACCTGCCCAACAGCCTGGAACCAGGCAAGCGTCCGCGCACCACGTTGTCGCCGAGTTTCGCGCTGCGCGACGGCAAGCCATGGATGGCGTTTGGGACACCCGGCGGCGAGCAGCAGGACCAGTGGTCGCTGATCTACTTCCTGCGCATGGTGCATCATAACATGGGCATCCAGGAAGCGATCGATGCACCGTCGTTTCACACCGAACACTGGCCATCGAGCTTCTGGCCGCGCGTCGCTCGTCCCGGCAAGGTCGTGTTGGAAGGACGCTTTCCGGATTCGGTGATGTACGAACTGAAGGCGCGTGACCACAAGGCGGAAAAGGGTGACGACTGGTCGGAAGGCCGGCTGTCCGGCGCGCGCGTCGAGGGCAGGCAAATGCGCGCCGGTGCCAACCCGCGCGGCATGCAGGGTTACGCGGTCGGCCGCTGATGCGACATCTGGTCCAACCGGGCCCGGTGTATCCCGAGCGGATCGAAAGCTGCGAACGACGTAGTCGCCGGCTGGAGTTTTCCTTGCAGCCGGGGCTGACACTGAACGATGCACTGACGCGCCCGCTGGTCCACGCCGGCATGCGGAGCGCGGCGCTGGTGTTCCAGGGCGGTGCTCTCGGCCCGTTCAGCTACGTGATGCCGGGACCGCCCACCGACGACAGGCATGTCGCGTATTTCAGCGCGCCGCGTTCACCCCCCGGTGAGACGGTGGTGGAGATCGCCAATGCCACCTACGGCTGGCGCGACGCCGCACCGTTCGTGCATTGCCATGGTGCCTGGATCGAGCAGGGAACGCATCGGCGCGGCGGTCACGTGCTGCCGCACGAAACGATCGTTGCAGGGCAGACGACCGTGCATGCCTGGGCGCTGCCCGACATCGCGATCGAGGCTGATCCGGATCCGGAAACCAATTTTTCGCTGTTTCATCCGGTAGCGGCAACCACTGCAACATCGGACGGCGATCGCACCGTCGTCGCACGCATTCGTCCCAACGAGGACATCACCACGGCGATCGAGGCAATCGCTCATCGCCATCATATGTCCGCCGCCATCGTGCGCGGCAGTCTGGGCAGCCTGATCGGAGCTCGCTTCGAAGACGGCAGTGGCGTTGAAGATCACGCCACCGAAGTGCTGGTCCGCTCTGGCCACGTGCACGACGGTTCGGCGGTGCTGGATATGCTGGTCGTGGACATGGCGGGACAGGTGCACGAGGGCCGCCTGATCCGCGGCGACAACCCGGTGTGCATCACCTTCGAACTGGTGCTGGAAGCGGCGTGATGGCGTGATGTGATGGTGCCGATGACCACGGGCATCGTCCTGCGGGACGATCGTTCTTTGCGCGAATCACGGCAAGCGAGTCATCGCCTCATGTCAGCGGTGGCGGACAACGCCTGCGCAACGTCGGCCACTACGCCGTCCCAATCGCCCCGCTGCTGCTGTCGGAACAAGCGTGCGGTGGGATACCAGGGACTGTCGTTGCGATCCAACAGCCAGCGCCAATCCGCGCTGTACTGCAGCATGATCCACACCGGCTTGCCCAACGCTCCCGCCAGATGTGCGACCGACGTGTCGATCGTCACCACCAGATCCAGCAGCGACATCAGCGCCGCCGTGTCGGCGAAATCATGCAGGTCAGCACTGTGGTCGATCGGCATCGGCCGCGCCGTCAGCCAGTCGCGCTGCGCGGGCGGGAGGTCCTTCTGTAGCGAATGCACCTCGATACCGTCGAGCGACAGCACGGGCAGCAGCGCTTCGATCGGCAGCGAGCGTTTCGGAATATGCTGCGATCCCCACCAGGCGAGGCCGATACGCGGCGTCTTGCGCGGGCCCAATCGCTGCTGCCACGCAGCCAGCCTGGCCGGAGGCGCGTGGAGATACGGCACGTCGGATGGAATGTTGTCGAGTTCGGTGCCGAATACCAAAGGCAAGCTCAGCAGCGGCGTGACGATGTCGACAGGCGGCGCTTGTTCTTCAGCGGCGATCACCGTCTCGACGGCTTCCAACGTCTGCATCAGCGCCTTCAACTCGACATAGGTCTGCAGGCAGATGTGGGCCCCCTGGCGGGCCAGCAAAGGAGCATAGCGGGCGAACTGGATCATATCGCCATGACCCTGCTCGGAAACGATCAGCAGGCGCTTGCCGGCGACCTCTGTCAGGTCCGGAACGCGCGCATCCTTGTGCGGCGGATCATGATCGGCGACGTGCCAGCGGCCTTCGTATTTTCGCCAGCCCTCGGCAAACCGACCGCGCAGCAGCAACACCAGGCTTTCGTTCCACTCCGCCATCTCGGGCCTCAGGCCGGACATCTGTTGGCACGTGGCTTGCGCCTCATCGTAGCGCCCCAGCGCGACCAGTGCTTCGCCCAGGCTGGCATAGATATCCGCCACTCTGCCGGCGTCCGTGCCGGTGGGTACATCAGCCAACGCCGTGCGAAAATCGGCGACAGCCTCCTCCAGCCGGTCGAGCGCCGCTAATGACCGCGCCATGTTGTAGCGCGCCGGAACATGGTCCGGCCGGATGCCCAGCACCTGCCGATAACATTCGATCGCGGCGGCGTTCTTGTTACTGCCCGCGAGCACATTGCCCAGGTTGTTGAGCGCACCGAGATCGCCCGGGCGCAAGGCAAGCGAACGGCGCAGTGGCGGCTCCGCCTCGTCGTAAAGCTTCAGGCCGAGCAACGCAGTGCCGAGATGATAATGCACTGCCGCGTCATCGTCGCGTTCGCGTGCTGCGCGCCTCAGGTAGCCGATCGCATCCGCCAACTGCGATCGGTCGAGGCACACCACGCCCAGAAGATGCAGCGCGTCGAAATGCCGTTCGTCATGCTCGATCAGTTCAAGACAGCAGCGTTCGGTCTGGTCGTAGTCGCGCGCACGGTAGTAGCGCGCCGCCGCCTGCATCCCGTGCGGCGTCGGCGCGATCGGTTCGCCGGAGGCGGCGATGCTGAACCGGTGACTCAGTCGGTAACTCATATGTTGGCGTCACCGCCGCTTGTGGGAAGGAGTCGGGGGGCGGGATTAAACGGCAGGCAATCCGCGCTGTCCCATAACGCGACGCTGCCTGCCCCAACCCCCTTCCACGAGGGCAGCGGGTGCGCTCTGCTGCTTTCATTCAGGGCCGGTATGAAACGACACGCGATGACAGCGGGAAGGTTCGCTGCCTCCGTCACACCGCGCATGCTTTAGCCTCGCTTCTTACTCGTCTGCGCACTGCGTGCCGGCTTCGGACGTGCCGGCCCGGCCACACGTTTTGCTTTCGGTGCGGGCTTTGCCGGCTTCCCGCCGCGCAACTCGGCGATCGTGGCACGCGTGGTGATCTGCTCCGGATTCATCCGCAGTTCGATCACCGCCGGCCTGCCGCTTGCCACGGCGCGACGGAATGCCGGCGCAAACTCCGCTGTCTCGCTGACCACTTCGCCATGCCCGCCGAACGCCTCGATGAATTTCGCGAAATCCGGGTTGGTCAAGCCCGTGCCCGACACGCGCCCGGGATACGTGCGTTCCTGGTGCATGCGGATCGTGCCGTACATCTGGTTGTTGAACACCAGCACGATCGGCGCGACACCATGATGGAACGCGGTGGCGATCTCCTGACCGGTCATCAGGAAGCCGCCGTCGCCGACCAGGCTTACCACCATGCGATCGGGATACACGATCTTCGCACCGACCGCGGCCGGCACGCTGTAGCCCATCGCGCCGTTGGTCGGGCCGATGTAACGCTGGCCGTCGCTGAAGTTGATGAATCGCGTGGCCCAGCCAGCGAAGTTGCCCGCATCGGTGGTGACGATCGCATCGCGCGTCAGCAGCTTTGCCAGGTCATGCATTGTCGTGCCGAGGTTGAGCGTGCCGTCGTAGTTCGGCACCGCGCGCTGAGCTTCGCGCAGTGACCGCAGTTCCTCGGTCCATTTCGCCCAGTTGGGGTGTACCGGTTCCAGCGCCACGACGGCATGGGCGAATGCGTTCAGGTCGGCGACGATGCCGAGGGCAGGACGGAACACGCGGCCGATCTCGCTGCCGTCGGGATGCACCTGGATGATCGGCACGCTGCCTGCCATGTCGAGCAGCGTGTAGCCTTGCGTTACCGTGTCGCCGAGGCGTGAGCCGATAGCGAGGATCAGGTCGGCTTCCTTGGCTTTGCGGACCAGGCCCGGGTCGGAACCGACACCGAGGTCACCGACGAAATTATCCGCCGATCCGTCATACAGCGCCTGGCGGCGGAACCCGACGGCCACCGGCACGTCATTGCCGAGCAGGTAGTCGCGGATCGCCGATCGGCCGGCGTCGGTCCACGACGAACCGCCGAGTACGGCCAGCGGCTTGCGCGATCGGCCCAGCATCGCTCGCAATTGCGTCAACGCGGCGGGGTCGGGATGCGCCGGCGCGATCTGCGCGCGCGGCAGGTCGGGCATCTCGATCATGTCCCGCTGCATCTCTTCGGAGAGCGCGATCACCACCGGGCCCGGCCGGCCCGACACCGCGACATCCACCGCATGGGCGACGATTTCCGGAATGCGTTTCGCCTGGTCGATCTGCGTCACCCACTTTGCCAGCGGGCTGAACATCCGTCGGTAATCGACTTCCTGAAACGCGTCACGGCCGGCATCCTCGTGCGGGATCTGGCCAATGAACAGCAGCAGCGGCGTGCTGTCCTGCATCGCGATATGTACGCCGATGGCGCCATGACACGCGCCTGGGCCGCGCGTGACCATCGCGGCGGCCGGCCTGCCTTCCAGTTTGCCGTACGCCTCCGCCATGTTGACCGCACCAGCTTCGAACCGGCAGGTCACCAGCTTCAGCTTCTGCCGCACGTCGTACAGTCCATCCAGCACGTCGAGAAAACTTTCGCCCGGCACGGCGAATACATGGTCGATGCCCTGCGCGACCAGTGCGTCGGCCAATGCGCGTCCCCCCGTGCGTGGGACGATGCGTGCCTTGCGCGCCTGTGCCAGTTCCATTCAAGCCTCCCGTGGTGCCCGCCCGTGGATACCCAGTGGGGCTTGCGCGCAGGATAGTCGGATCGGGCGGCTTCCGTCACGTTGTTCGCCGCCGGTTGTTCGCCGCTGGTTTGCGGCGATCCGCCACTACGTAGAATCCCGATCCGTAAAGTTCCGAATTGCCGGTTGTCACCGAACGGTGTTTGTCTGCCACAAGTCGAACAAAAACTCCGCCCATTTCCGCCCTTGCATCGATCGACGTTTCAGCCTCTTGCTGATCGCCACGAGAAGAAGAGGTTCCCCCGATGCTTCAAAGCATGACCTGGTGTGCCACCGACAATCTGGCCCGCAGCCAGTTCCAGGTGTTCAACGAGATCGGCACGGAGATGCGGCTCAGTGAAGACGAGCAGCGTCGCGTGCTGCTGCTGTCGGAGCAGGAATGGGCCGACTGGGCGGATTTCCGCCAGGACGGTCCGCTGCCGGCGCAGCCGAAACTGCCGGTGATGCTGCAACGCCTGGGCAGCGCCAGCCATCGCCTGGCCGTGATGGCCGAGAGGCAGGGGATGCAGTCGTAGCCGCGAAGCTGTTATGTTGTCCCGCATGCGGTGAACCCAGGAGATTCCATGCGGGCGATATTCGTGCAGCTGAAGTGCGAGATGGGGCAGGCCTACAAGGTCGCCCGCGAGGCGGCCGATACCATCGAGCAGATGTCGGAGCTGTATTCCACATCCGGGCAGTATGACCTGCTGGGGAAATTCTACCTTGAGCCCGAGCAGGACATCGGCTTGTTCGTCACCGAGAAGATCCAGACGCTGCCGGGCGTCAAGGACACTTACACCATGATTACATTCAACGCGTTCAGCGGCGGTCGGTCCTGAAACGACGCCCCTGATCGCGGGCGTCTGCCTTCCAGCCGGCCAGCGCGCCACCCGGCTTGCCATCCCCCCGGCCTTCTGACCCCCTGGCTGCGACCCCACACGCCTGAGCCCAGGGCTGGTCACTGGCCGGGCTTGTCACCGACCGGAGCGTCTGCTTCAACGCCGGGATAAGCACGAGACCTGACGCATGGTCCGCAGGAGTGGGAGGTAAGCAATGCCAAAGATCAGCCGTCGCAGCGTACTCGCGGGATCCGTCGCCGTGCTGGGTGCACCGGCAGCGCTACGGGCCCAAAACGCCAAGCCCAAGGTGACCGTCATCTCGCAATGGAGCGCGGGCAGCGACGGACTGGCCATCTCGACTCTCGGCAAGGAGTTCGAAAAGGAGGGCGGCGTCTGGGAGCACGATCCGGTTCCCGGCTTCACCACCGACATGATGAACAAGTTGCGCGCGCAGATCATCGCCGGCGATCCGCCAGCCGCATCGCAGCTCAAAGGACCGGAAATTGCCGCGTGGTCGAAGATCGCGCCGGTGGTCGATCTGGACGACCAGGTGAAGCAGGCCGGCTACGAGGCCGTGGTGCCAGCCGAGCTGGCACGGCTCAGCAAGCCATACGGCCATTGGATCGCACTGCCGGTCCAGGCCTACCGCATCAACACGCTGTTCATCTCGAAGAAGGCGGCGGACCGCGTCGGCGTGACCAAATTGCCGACCACCTGGACGGAGTTCAATGCCATCGCCGAGAAGATGAAGGCCGCCGGCATCACGCCCGTCGCGAATGGCGGGCTGAAGTGGGATGACGGCATGAAGTGGGAGATCGCGCTGTGCGGGATCAGTCCGGATGCCTACCGCAAGGCGGTGATGCAATTGGATGACACGGCGCTGAAGGGCCCGGAGGTGCTGGCTGCGTTCCGCCAGTTGCGCAAGCTTGGCGAATGGTCTGACCCAGGTGCCGCCGGCCAGCACTACAGCACATTCGTCACACGCTACATGAGCGGCGACATGGGCATGCTGCTGATGGGCGGCTGGGCGCAGGGCGTATTCAAGCACGCGGGCTACCAATTCAGCGATTACCTGATCGGCCCGGCACCGCAGAACGACGGCAAGGTGGCATTCGACCTCAATTCGGACGAATTCATCTTCTGGCAGAAGAAGGCGCCGGAGTTCCAGGCGGGTCAAAAGCTTCTGGCGAAGATCGTCATGAGCAAGGATTTCGGACCGATGTATTCGCAGATCACGGGATCCATCCCGGTGCGCACCGATACCGACATGTCCGCGGCCGGTTTCAGTGACGGTCAGCGCGAGGCGGCGCATGCCATGGCGGATGCCGTGACAGCCAATCGCGTCCTGCTGAGCCTGGCGCACAACATGGCGCAGTCCAATCAGGTCACAGCGGCGATGATCGATGTGCTGACCGAGTATGTGCATGACAACCGCGTCAGCCCGGAACAGGGACAGAAGCGCCTCGCGGCGGCGGTCGACGACGTCCGCTGACGCGGGTGGCGTTCGGTGCGGGGCAGGAGAAGCAGCGGATGCACGAGCTGGTTGACGCGGTGGACAATGTTCGCTGACCGATGATTGGGTGCGAATGATTGGGCGCGAATGACAGGGCGCGAATGACCGGGCGGGAACGCTGGGACCGCATTGCGCCACATCTGGTGATCTGGCCGCCGATCGTGGTGAGCTGCGCCTACGTGCTGCTGTTCAGCGCCTGGACCGTGTGGATTTCATTCACCCGTTCCACGCTGATGCCGGAGAACAGTTGGGCCGGGTGGCGTAACTATTCGACCATGCTGGCGACGCGCAACTGGCAGATCGCCTATACCAACCTGTTCATCTACGGCGGCTGCTTCGTGGTTTTCACCATGGCCATGGGGCTGCTGCTGGCGGTGCTTATCGATCAGCGAATTCGCGGCGAAAACATCTATCGCGCGATTTTCCTGTATCCGCTGGCGGTATCCTTCGTGGTGACCGGCACGGTATGGGGCTGGCTGCTCAACCCGAGCATCGGTCTGCAGAAGATGATGCACGATCTGGGCTGGAGTAGCTTCCGGTTCGAGTGGCTGATCGACCGAGACAAGGCGATCTATACAATTGTCATTGCGGGGGTTTGGCAGGCGTCGGGTTTCGCGATGGCGCTGCTGCTGGCCGGCTTGCGCTCGGTTGACGGCGATCTGTTGAAAGCGGCGCAGATCGACGGTGCCGGCGCCACGCGTACCTATCTGCGCGTCGTGTTCCCGACCATCGGGCCGATCTTCGTCGCCGTCATGGTGATGCTGCTGCAGTTCGCGATCAAGACATATGACCTTGTGGTCGCGTTGACCGGTGGCGGTCCGGGGCTTGCTTCCACGCTGCCGACCGTCGTGGTCTACGATTTCATGTTCCAACGCGGTGAACTGGGAAAGGGTTCGGCCGCCGCGGTCATGCTGCTTGGCTCGCTGGCGTTCGTGCTGGTGCCGTACGGGCTGTATCAGCGGTGGAAGCGGCGAAAGGCCGGTGCGCATGCCTAGAGGCCGTCTGCTGTCCCGCTGCGCGATCCATGCCACGCTGATCGTGTTCGCCGCCTTCTATCTCGTGCCGCTGGTCGTGGTGATGCTGAATTCCCTGCGCAGTACAGAAGATATCGCGCATGGCGGAGTCATCAACCTGCCGCGGCATCTGGTGTGGAGCAATTTCAGTCAGACCTGGAGCAGCTATTGCATTTCCGAACACTGTACCGGCATCCAGCCGTATTTCTGGAATTCGATGCGAATGGTGATTCCCGCCACGATCATTTCCACCATGCTGGGCGCGCTCAACGGCTATTCGCTATCGCTCTGGCGCTTCCGCGGCGACAAATTCGTGTTCGGGATCATGACGCTGGGCGTGTTCCTGCCGGAACAGATGCGCCTGGTGCCATGGGTGATCGTGCTGCGCGACCTTGGGCTGTTCAACACGATCAGCGGCCTGGTGATGATCCATACCGTGCAGGGATTGAGCTTCACCACGCTGTTCTGCCGCAACTACTATGTGTCCATCCCGCAGGACCTGCTGAAGGCCGCGCGGATCGATGGCGCCGGTTTCTTCCGGATCTTCTGGCGGATCGTCCTGCCACTGTCACCGCCGATCCTGATCGTGACGGTGATCTGGCAATTCACCGGAATCTGGAACGAATATCTGTATGGCGTGACGTTCTCCACCGGAGAACACCAGCCTATCACGGCCGCGCTGATCGCGTTCAGCGCGCACCTGAGCGACGCACCGCAATATGGTCAGCAGAGCGCCGCGGTATTGCTGGCCGCCGCGCCGACGCTGCTGGTGTATTTGTTCGGCGGCCGGTATTTCGTGCGCGGGCTGACAGCGGGAGCTGTGAAATAGCATGGCGGCGCTTCGCATCAAGGATGTCTGGAAGCACTACGGCACAGTGCCGGTGCTGAAGGGGATCGACCTCGCGATCGACAGTGGCGAGTTCGCGATCCTGGTCGGCCCGTCCGGCTGCGGCAAGTCCACGCTGCTCAACATCATTGCCGGTCTGGACACCGCGAGCCAGGGCAGCGTCGAAATCGGCGATCGCCCGATGAACGGTGTGGCGGCGAAGGACCGCAACATCGCCATGGTCTTCCAGTCCTACGCGCTTTACCCGTCGATGACCGTGCGGCAGAACATGACGTTCGGCATGGAATGCAGGCGGGTGCCCAAACGTCAGCAGATCGAAACACTCAACCGGGTGGCGAAGCTGTTGCAGCTTGAGGCGCTGCTGGACCGCAAACCGTCGCAACTGTCCGGCGGACAACGCCAGCGTGTCGCCATGGGCCGAGCGCTGGTGCGCGATCCACTGCTGTTCCTGTTCGACGAACCGCTGTCGAATCTGGATGCCAAGCTGCGCGTGGAAATGCGTATGGAGATCAAGCGACTGCACCAGCGCATCGCTTCGACCATCGTCTACGTGACGCACGATCAGATCGAGGCGATGACCTTGGCCACGCGTATCGCGGTTATGCACCAGGGCGAAGTGCAGCAATTCGCCGAACCCGACACGGTGTACAACAGGCCGGCAAATCTGTTTGTCGCGCGCTTCATGGGTGCGCCGCCGATGAATACGCTGCCGGCGCGCGTGATGGCCGAGGGTGGTGGCTTGTTCGCGGTGCTGGGTGGTGGGGATATCCGGCTGGCTTTGCCGGTCGCGACGGATGCTGTGCGGAACTATGTCGATCGCGAGGTGGTACTCGGCATACGACCTGAATGTATTGCCGAACATACTCGTCATTTCGAAAATGGCGCAGTGACGCTTGAAGCGATGGTCGAGATGACCGAACCGACCGGCGCCGAGACGATCGTGCTGCTGCGCCTTGCGGGCCACGAGGTGCTTGCCCGCATCGCACCGGATATTCGGTTGCGTGCTGGTGAAGCGGCGCGCTTCTCGGTGGATACGCGCAAGATCTGTTTGTTCGATCCCGCGACCGAGCGGCTGATCGGGTAACTGATCATCGCAACGGCAGCCGGCGAGGCCGGCTACGGCCGTCGCGCGACCATGTCGATCTCCACCAGCGCGCCGCGTGCCAGTGCGGTGACCCCGACACAGGTGCGCGCCGGCAACCGGTCTGCCGGGAAATAGCTGCGGTACACCGCGTTCATCGGCGCATAGTCCGGGTCGAAGCGCGTCAGGTACACGCGCACGCTGACCACGTGCGGCAGACCAAGCCGCAGCCCGCCCAGCACGAGAAGCAGATTGTCCATCACCCGCCGCGTCTGCGCTTCAATTCCCTCCGGCAATGGCGCCGCATCATCGTCGGGCACCGTCGGCATCTGCCCGGTGAGGAACACCCAACCATCCGCTTCCACCGCATGCGAAAACGGCGCCACTGGAGTCGGTGCGCCGCTGACCATATGGAACAGCGGTTCAGCCATGCGCGCGCGCCGCCGCGATCGCCGCCCATACGCGATTTGGCGTCGCGGGCATGTCGAAATGGCGGATGCCCAGCGGGGCCAGTGCATCGTTCACCGCATTCATCGCCGCCGCCATCGCGCCGACGGTACCAGCCTCGCCGACGCCCTTCGCGCCGAGTGGGTTCACCTTGGTCGGTACCTCACGCGTCGCCATGCGGATGTCGGGCAGGTCGTCCGCGCGCGGCATCTGGTAATCCATGAACGATGCAGTCAGCATCTGGCCGGATTGGGGATCGTGCACGATCTGCTCACCCATTGCCTGGCCGACGCCCTGCGCCACGCCGCCATGCGTCTGGCCGGCCACCAGCATCGGGTTGAGCACGTAGCCGAGTTCCTCGACCGCGCTGTAGCGCACGACTTCGGTCATGCCGGTGTCGGGGTCGATCTCCACTTCGCAGATATGCGTGCCGTTCGGGAACGTCACCGCGGTTGGGGAGAATTCGCCGCTCTCCACCAGACCGCCTTCCTCGCCCGGCGCGATGTGTGCGGGATCGTGCGCGGCGCGCGCCACCGCGGCGAGATCGACCGAACGATCCGTCCCCGCGATGGTGAAGCGGCCGGCGTCGAACGTGACATCGACCTCCGCCGCTTCAAGCAGTTCCGCGGCAAGACGCTTCGCCGTCTCGATCACCTTGTCCACCGCGACTGTCACCGCGGAGCCGCCGATGCACAGCGCGCCCGATCCGCCATTGCCTTTGCCGCCCGACAACAGGTCGGTGTCGCCCTGCTCGTAGCGCACGTGATCCAGCGGCACGCCGAAACGCTCCGCGACGATCTGGCAGAACGCCGTCTCCAGCCCCTGTCCCACCGACATCGAACCGGTGCGCAGGATCAGCGTGCCATCCTCTGCCAGGCGTAGCGTGGACTGATCCTTCGCCGGCCGCAGGAACGGGCCGCCGGCGACCTCGATGCAGTTGCACAGGCCGATGCCGCGGAGCTTGCCACGCGATTCGGCATCTGCACGTCGGGCCGGGAAACTGTCGAGCTCCGACATCTCGGCGGCCTTCAGCATGTTGCCTTCGAACTCGCCGCAATCATAGGTGAAGGTCAGTTGGGTTTTGTATGGCATCGCGTCGGGCGCAATCAGGTTGCGGCGGCGCAGTTCGTACGGCGTGACGCCCAATTCGCGCGCGGCGATATCGATGATGCGCTCGATCGTGTAGGTGGCTTCCGGACGCCCCGCGCCGCGATACGCCGCGGTGGGCACGGTGTTGGTGATGATGCCGCAGGATTCCGCGTACATCGCCGGGATATGATACACGCCCGCCGTGCCGCCGATGTTGCCGACCGGCCAGCCGGAACGGCCCGAAACGTACGCACCGAGATTGACGTCCCAGCGCAGCTTCAGCGCGGTGAATCTGTGGTCCGCATCGAGGCCGAGTTCCACCGTGATGCGCATCTCGCGCGCCTGCTCGTCTGTCAGGAAGGCTTCGGTGCGGTCCTCGATCCAGCGTACCGGACGACGCAGCCTGCGCGTGGCCCAGCAGACCAGCGCATACTCTGCCTGCACGCCGGACTTCATGCCGAATGAGCCGCCGACATCGGCCGCCAGCACGCGGATATCGGTGTTTGCAACCTTGAAATTGCCGCTGGCCATGCCGTTGCGCAGATTGTACGGCGACTGATGCGCGGCGTGTATTTCCATGCGCCCATCCGCGCCAAGTTCCGCCCACGCGCCGCGCGGCTCCATCGACGCGGCGGTGACGCGCGAGACGGTAAACTGCAGCCGCGTGACATGAGCCGCCGAGCGCAGTGCCTCATCGGTCGCAGCGGCATCGCCGCGCTTCCACAGGAAGCCGATATTGTCCGGCACATCGTCCCACACCGCCGGGGCGCCGCTTTCCATTGCCGCGATCGGATCGGTCACCAGCGGCAACGCGCTGTATCTCACATCCACAGCCTCGGCCGCATCCTTTGCGGCGCCGCTGGTTTCCGCCACCACCACCGCTACCGGCTCGCCGACAAAACGCACGCGGTCCACTGCCAGCAGCGAGCGATCCGTCTTCGGCGCCGGGCCGCCATCCGGCCGCGGGAAACCAATGCCGCCCGGGATCGGCGACACATCGGTCAGATCAGCGGCGGTGAATACCGCAACCACGCCAGGCATCGCGCGCGCCGCTGCCACATCGATGCCGCCGATCGTCGCGTGCGCATGCGGCGAACGGACCAGGACGGCTTCCAGCATCCCCGGCGGATGCGGATCGGCGCTGTAGTTGCCCTTGCCGGTCAGCAACCGAACATCCTCGCGCCGGCGAACCGACCTGCTCTGCAAATTTGCCATCACTTGTTCTCCCCAGCCGAAACGATCACGTCATTCGGCGGCAGCGGTTCGCCGTTCAGCACGGATTGCATGTTGGTGAAAGCGTGGCGCGCGATGTCGGCCACCAGGTCGATGGCGCTGCCTGCGGTGTGTGGGGTGACGACGACCTGGTCGAGACGGAACAGCTTGTTATTCGGGTCTGCCGGCTCCTTCGCGAACACGTCGAGCCCGGCACCATGCAGCTTGCCGCTGACCAGCGCGTCATACAGCGCGGCTTCATCGACGACTTCGCCGCGCGCAGCGTTGATCAGGATGGCGCCGGTCTTCATCCGGGCGATTGCATCGGCGCCGATGATTCCCCGCGTGACCCCCGTCAGCGGCACATGAAGCGACAGCACGTCGCTGCGATCGAGCAGTTCATCGAGTGTCACCGGCGTGGCGTGCAGCGATCTCTGGGTCGCCATGTCGGCGCGGCGGATATCGTGGTAGATGATGCTCACGTCGAAGCCGGCGAGCCGGTGGGCCACCATGCGACCCACATTGCCGAAGCCCAGCAATCCGACGGTCTTGCCGGAAAGCTGGTACGCCACCGCACGGATCTGCGGACGGATCCAGGCGCCTTCGCGCAGCTTGCGATCCGAGAGCGCCAGCCGGCGGTAGGTGGCGAGCATCAGCATCACCGTGTGCTCGGACACCGCGCCGGCATTGGCGCCAGCGGTAATCGCGACCGGCACACGCGCGGCGCGCGCCGCATCCAGATCGAACTTGTCCACGCCGATGCCCCACTTGTGCAGCAGCTTCAGCTTCGGGGCGGCGCGGATCATTTCGGCGTCGACGGCGACGGCGGTCAGGATGAAGTCGGCATCGGCAATCATGGCCATGTGCTCGCTGCGGTCGCTGCTTTCGGCGAACCGGATCGAGAACCCGGGTGGAAGAGCCGAGCGGATTTCGGCCTGCACCTTGGCGTCCATCACGTCGAGGAAGGCTACATTAGCTACATTGAGGGTCATGGGCTGCTCCGTGTCGGCCTCATCTTGAGGCGCAGGCGCGCAGCAGGCAACATTCACCCATAACTGGGGAGGAAGCCATGGCCGACGAACTGAGCGACATCCTGCGCAACCGCGTGAAGGAGAAACTGGCGCGAGACGAGGTGGTCGCGTCGATGACGGTCCGGCTGACCCGCACGATCGAGATCGCGCAGATCGCCGCCACCGCCGGCTTCGACACGATCTATGTCGATGTCGAGCACAATACCTTCTCGATCGACAGCGTCTGCCAGATTTGCATCGCGGCAATGCAGTGCGGCCTGACGCCGTTGGTGAGGGTTCCTGCCAACAGTCCCGAGTTCATCTGTCGCCTGCTGGACGGCGGCGCGATGGGCGTGATCGCGCCGCATGTGCGGTCCGCAGAGGAGGCGCGCGAGGTGGTGAGCTACGCGAAGTTTCCGCCGTTCGGCGAGCGTGGTGCAGGGGGCGCGCTGCCGCATTACCAGTATCGCAGCTTTCCGTCCGCTGTGGTCAACCAGGCGATGAACGACGCGACCATGGTCGTGGTGATGATGGAGACTGTCGCGGCACTTGAGCATGTCGAGGAAATCGCCGCGGTGGACGGCGTCGACATGATGCTGATCGGCACCAACGATCTGTGCAACGAGATGGGGATCACCGGGCAGTTCGATCATCCCAACGTCCGCGACGCGTTCCTGCGCACGATTGCCGCATGCCGGAAGGTTGGAAAACATGTCGGGGTCGGCGGATTGGCGTCGCGGCCGGACCTGATGGCGGAGTATGTGCGGCAGGGCGCGCGGTATGTGTCCACCGGCACGGATTTTTCGTTCCTGATGGCAGCGTCGGCGGAGAAGGCGAAGTTCGTGCGGGACATCAAGGTTTAGCTGCGCCACCAGTCACCAGTGTATTGTCGATCGCGTACATCGAGCAGGTCCATGCGTGCTGCTTGCAGTGGGCCAGCGCCGCCGCTTCGGCGTCTTCCGTAGTGCGCAGACCGAATACGCGGCCGTAATGGCCGTGCGGGTCGATTGCGAATGCCTTCTCGTAGCTGCGCGACGTCACGTAGCTCGCGAAATCATCCGTGCCTCTGGCGTCGAGCCCCGGCGGGACCGGCAGATCGGCAGGTGGCGGCAGGTCAACGACCAGCGACGTCGGCAGGTGCAGTTGGTCCAGGAAGCTGGCGACGCGTGGCCACCAGGGTGCGGGCGCCGCCGCGTATACCAGCAAGTGCCCGTCCCTCCCGAACGCCGGTGCGGCATCGAATTCCGCTGGCGCGCCAGCCGCCGTGTAGGCATCGAACATCCGCCGCGCCAGAGCCGGCCCGAAAAAATGATCGTTCTCGGCGAAGATCCAAAGGCTGGGCGTGCGCACCGTCTCGCCGAAGCCGTGCATCGTTCCAATCAAACGCTCCGGCTGACAAACGAAATCGGGCATGATCGACCCGACGCCGCCTGCGAAATCGACAATGCCGACAACGCCGGGCGGATTATGCGTGGCGGCGGCCAATGATGCGAAGCCGCCGGCGGAGTGTCCGACAAGCAGGACGCGGTCCGGATCGGCCCAGGGTTCCTGTCGAAGGCTGGTCACGGACGCCAGGATGTCGGCGGCCCAGATACGCGCCACTTTGGGATAGTTCCGGTCATTGCATGGGCCGAGTGAGCCGAGTGACACATCCAGCGGTCCCGACGACTGGCCGAAGCCGCGACGGTTCACCACGACAGCCGCGTAGCCGTGCTGTGCAAAGACAATGGACGTACCTGAATAATTCTCAGGTGTTGCCAGCCGATATTGCTGTTGGATCGCGGGGCAGGCCATGATTGATCAGCGCGAGCGGAAAGCGCCCCGGCCGATCGGGACGGGTCAGCAGTGCTTCCAGGTCCGCATGTGTTCCGTCCGGCAGAGTAACGGCCAGGCGGAACGGCTCGCGGATCAGTCCGGGCAGTTGCGTGATCGCCGCGTTTGCGGCCTGGCAACATGCAAGGATCAGAAGCGCAGCCACGTTGCGCCACGTGGCGGAGAACATCACGTGCGCAGCGCCGCGAAGTCGTGCATGCAGGCCTGGGTCAGTGCTTCGATCGAGGCGAATACGCGCGCGCCGGCCGCGGTCAGGCGCTGCGTCTTCGAGGCGAGAGTGCCGGCATCGCCCATCACCAGCGCGCCGGCGTGGCCCATCGAGACGCCTTCTTTCGCCTCGCGTCCGGCGATCAGCGCGTAGAGCGGTTTGCGCATGCCGAGACGTTTCAGCGCATCGGCGCATTCCTCTTCCTCGCTGCCGCCGACTTCGCCGACCAGGATGATGGCGTGCGTGCGCGGATCGGCGAAGAACACTGGCAGCAGATCGGCGAAGCGCACGCCCTTCACCGAATCGCCGCCGACGCCAACCCAGATGCTCTGGCCCAGGTGTTCATGCGCCAGGCGGTAGCCGACCTCGTAGGACAGCGTGCCGCTCTTCGACATGATGGCGAATGGGCCGGGGCGAAGGCAGACATCGGGCAGAAAGCCGAGTTTGATTTCGCCGGGGATCGCCATGCCCGGCGTGGACCCGCCGATCCATGTCGCGCCGGCGCGTCGCACCGCGCGGCCGATCCTCATCGCGTCGTGCAGCGGGATGCCTTCGGCTACCGTAACGATAAGCTGGATGCCGGCGGCCAGCGCTTCTTCCACGGCGGCCAGCGTTTCCATCGGCGGTGCCATCGCGACCGATGCCACGGCGCCGGTTGCCAGCACGGCGTCGCGGCAACTGGCAAACACCGGCACGCCGGCGGCTTCCTGTATATCGGTTCGTGTAGACGTGCCGCCGACGATGTTGGTGCCGTAGGCGCGCATCAGGGCCGCATGCGTGCGCCCCATGCGGCCGGTGATGCCCTGCACGATGACCGGCGTTTCGTGCGACAGGGTGTTGAGCATGGCGGCGGTCATGGTCCGGAATCTCTGCTTTTCGAAGTGGGCAGCATCAAGAATTGACTTCGGACGATCGTCTCGATCCGCCGCATTGCTTCTTCCAGGTCCTCGGTAACGAACATTTCGGGCTGCCGCTCCGCCAGGATGCGCCGTGCATCGGCGGCGCCGCGTCCCACCAGGCGCGCCACGACGGGCACGCGCAGAGTCGGCGTCTGCTCCATCGCCGGTGGCAAGCAGGCCGCCGAATTCGGCAAGGTCGGTGATGCCGGCGAAGATGTTCACCAGCACCGCACGCAATGACGGACGCGACGTGATCCATTCCAGCACGCGCATCAGCCGTGCCGGACTGCCGCGCATCTGTCCGGTGCGGATGTCGCAGAAATTCAGCGGCTTCATGCCACGCGCGGCGAGTTCGTCGATCAGCATCATCGACAGTCCGGCGCCGGTGGTCAGCAGACCGATCTCGCCGTCCGGATCCAGCTCCACATAGTCGAAACCCTCGCGCAACTTGCGAACGGCATCGGCGTAGGTATCCGGCCGCGCTTCGATCAGCGCGGCGATGCGCGGCTGGCGTTCCACCGCGCCCAGATCGACCACCAGCTTCGCGTCACCCGCGACGCATCCGGCGGAACAGACGAACAGCGGATTGATCTCCGCCAGCGCCAGTTCGCGCGCAAGCAGCATGTCCGCCAGTTTGCGCCCGACGGTTGCGATCTGGTCACGCAACGGTTCGGGTTCGTCCGCGATCAGTTCTGCCAGAGCTTCGGCTACCGCGCCGGGATGTGGCGCGCACAGCCGGCCCTGAGCGGCGCCGGATTGTTCGATATCGACGCCGCCCGCTGCCGAGTAGATCACGCGCAATCCGTAGCTCGCCGCATCGACCATGAGCGCGAGGTAACGTTCCTCGCCGTTGGCGACCTGTTCCACCAGGCAGGCGTTGACCTGATGGCCCTTCAGCCTGGCGCCGAGCAAGCGCGCCACCGCCGCCGCAACATCCGTGCGGTGTGGCGCAGCGCACGACACCGCCGGCCTTGCCGCGGCCGCCGACCGGCACCTGCGCCTTCACCATCCACGGGCCGTCGCCTGGGAGATCGCCAATGGTTGCATCGGTAACCAGCGTGCCGGCCGGCACCGCCACGCCGTGTTCCGCCAGCAGCGTCTTGCCGTCGGCCTCGATCAGCAGCACGTCAGTAGGTTCCCAAGCCGAGGATGCCCTGGTCGAAATCGACGTCGCCGACGATCTTGCGGCCCATCAGGTCGCGCAATGTTTCGGAGGTGCCGCCGCCGATCGAGCCGTAGCGCGCGCCGCGATACAACCGCGAAACCGGGTATTCGTCGGTGAAGCCGAACCCGCCGTGCAACTGCACCGCCTCCGACGTGACGCGCAGCGACATCTCGTTGCAGAACACTTTGGCCGCGGCGGCCATGAACGGATCGGGGAACGGATTGGCGGTCAGGCAGGCGCGATACAGCAGGCCGCGCCCCGCCTCGATATCCTTGAACATGTCAGCGAGTTTCCAGCGGATGCCCTGATGGTCGGCGATCGGCTTGCCGAACACGGTGCGTTCGCGGACATAATTCACCGCTTCGTCGAACGCGCCTTCCGCCAGGCCCAGTGAAATGCTGGGATTGAGGCAGCGCTGCGTGTTGAACGCGGTGAGCAGCTGGCGGAAGCCGTCCTCTCGGATGACCAGGTTCTCCAGCGGCAGTTCGCAGTCGTTGAACTGGATTTCGTGCAGATTCTCGCCGCCCATTGTGTGATAGGTGCCGGTGACCTCGAAGCCCTTGGTGCCGGCTTCCAGCAGAATGCAGCCGATGCCTTCGCGGCCGGGCCTGCCGTCGATGCGGGAGAACACCACGAACATGCCGGCCTCGGGTGCGCGGCTGATCAGCGTCTTGGTGCCCTTCAGGATCACGCGGTCGCCGACGATGCGCGCGTTGGTGCGGTAGTTGGCGACGTCGGTGCCGGCGTGCGGTTCCGTCATGCAGATTGCCAGCATGCAGTCGCCGCTGACGACACGGGGCAGGATGCGATCACGGATTGCAGCAGGAGCGTAGCGGGCGATCACGCGGGTCTGCACGCCGGCTTCGCCCAGCACCGCCATCGCGGTGACGTAACAGACTTTCGCGATCTCCTCCAGGATCAGCGCGGTGTCCAGGATTGGCAGGCCAAGGCCGCCGTATTCTTCGGGCACCGACATGCCCAGCACGCCGAGTGCGGCGAGCTTCTTCATGTTTTCCCAGGGGAACGTGCCGTCCATCCACTTGCCGGCCGTGGTCTTGAATTCGGACTGCGCCAAGCGCGCGGACCGATGCGACCATCTCGCGCTGTTGCGGGCTGATGTGGAAATCCATGGGGCGGGCGTCCCTCTGCCGTCGTGTTGCTGCGCAGTCTAGGCGGGGGCGGCGGGGGCACCACATGGGGTGCGGTGGTGTTGAGAGCCGGTGCTGGTGGTCGATATCCTGTCTCCCAGCAACCGGTCGGAAACCTGGACCAACATCTGGGCCTACGCCACCATACCGAGCGTGAAGGAGATACTCATCATCGACAGCGTCAGGGTACATGCCGAGTTGTTGCGGCGCGACGCGCAGGGAAACTGGCCCGAACGCGCGCAGGTGATCGAGAATGGGATGGTGGAACTGGAGAGCATCGAGTTCCGCGCGCCACTTGCCGCGATCTATCGCCGGACGCGCCTTGCAGGCGGGTTGCCGCGGGGCGGCCCGGCTTAGGTAGCGGTGTCGATCCGCATAAACGTCGCCTTCGGTTCGTAATGACAACAGAATTGCCTCGCCCCGCTCCCAATGACAACAGAATCCGGGCCCGTCAGCATCGTTAGCGCGTTTACCCGGTTGCCCTGCCTGGCCCCAGCCCCCTTTGGCAATCGGCGCCAAATGCTACCCATGGGTAGCATTATCGATTGGAGCCTCAATGCCAGACGCAGGAGTGCCGTCGGCTCAGCCGGCTGCGCGCAAACTCGCCTCGATCGAGGCGGTGGAACAGGGGTTGGCGTCGGTCGGCTATATCCCCAGCCGGCAGATCGCCACCGCGGTCTATCTCGCGCAGCATCTGCAGAAGCCGATCCTGGTGGAAGGGCCGGCCGGCGTCGGCAAGACCGAGCTGGCCAAGTCGGTGGCGGCGTTTCTCGACCTGACGCTGATCCGCATGCAGTGCTACGAGGGGCTGGATGAATCGAAGGCGCTGTATGAATGGAAATACGGCAAGCAGCTGCTCTACACCCAGATCCTGAAGGACAAGATCGGCGAGGTGATGGGCCCGACCGACACGCTGCCCGCGGCGCTCGACAAGCTGCACGCGTTCGGCGACATCTTCTTTTCGCGCCAATTCCTGGAGCCGCGGCCGTTGCTGCGCGCGTTGCAGGAGCCCGGCGGCGCGGTGCTGCTGATCGACGAGATCGACAAGTCGGACCAGGAGTTCGAGGCGTTCCTGCTGGAGATCCTGTCGGACTACCAGGTGACCATCCCGGAGATCGGCACGGTCGGCGCGCTGGTGCCGCCGATCGTGCTGCTGACCTCGAACAGCACGCGCGATCTGGGCGATGCGCTGAAGCGGCGCTGTCTGCATCTGCATATCGGCTTTCCGGATGCGAAGCTGGAAGGCCGCATCATCGAATCGCGCGTGCCCGGGATCGAGGCCAGCCTGCGCGCGCGAACTGGTGGCATTCGTGCAGCAATTGCGCGCGCTGGACCTGAAGAAGGTGCCGTCGGTCAGCGAGACGATCGACTGGGCGCGCGTGCTGGTGCTGCTGCACGCGGCGGCGCTGGATGCCGACATGGTGCACGACACGCTGAACGTGCTGCTGAAGTTCGAGGCGGATATCGAGGTCGCCAACAAGCAGATCGCCAGCCTGACGCAGAAGGCGCGGCAGGAGGCGGGGCTGGCCGGTGCTGAGCGCATGCAGGCATCCCCCAGCGAACCGCTGCGCCAATTCCTGCAGGCCGCGCGCAGCGCCGGCATGCGCGTCTCCGCCGCCGAGGGGATCGACGCCGCGCGCGCGGTGCAGGTGGTCGGATTCGCCGACCGCACCGTGCTGAAGGACACGCTGTCCCTGGTGCTGGCGAAGACGCCGGACGAGAAGGACCTGTTCGACGAATGCTTCGATCTGTACTTCAGGCGCGATGGTTTTGCGCAGGAAGACGACGACGCCACCGGCGATCCGACGAACGCGCCACCCAGGGCGGCGTCGGCGGCGAAGGGATGGGCGGCGGCGGCGGCGCATCGCTCGTCGCAGATGCTGCTGAACGACGACCGCGCGGCGCTGGCCACCGCCATGGAACAGGCCGCGCGCGAAGCCGGCATGCAGAACATCCGCTTCTTCACCCAGAGGAACCTCTACGCCCGCCGCATCCTGGACCGCATGGGCCTGCGCCAGGTCGAACGCGACATCGATGCGCTGCGCAAGGACGACCAGCACGCCAGCCGCCGATCGGCTGGAAAACCGCATCGAGGCGCTGCGCGACCAGGCGCGCGACCTGGTGGAACGCAACCTGCTGCTGTTCGCCCGCGGCGAGACCGAAAAGTTCCGCGAGGAACTGCTGAAATCCGCGCGCCTGTCCAACCTGGAACGGCGCGACCTGGACCGCATGCGCATCCTGGTGCGCGCGATGGCGAAGCGCCTCGCCGCCCGCTACGCCAAGACGCGGCGGCGCCGGCTGCGCGGCCAGCTCGACGCGCGCCGCACGATCCGGCGCAACATGGGCTGGGGCGGCATTCCGTTCATCACCGTCTGGAAGCAGAAGCGCATCGAGAAGCCGCGCGTGATGGTGCTGTGCGACGTGTCCGGCTCGGTCGCCGCGATGGCGCAGTTCCTGCTGATGTTCCTCTACGCGCTGAACGAGGCGCTGGCGGACATCCGTTCGTTCGCCTTCGCCGGCAGCCTGATCGAGGTCAGCGACATCCTGGAAGCCGAACCGATGGAGACCGCGATCGCCAAGATCATGCAGATGATCGGCTTCGGTTCATCGAACTACGGCAACTCGCTCGCCGATTTCGAGGATGGCTGGATGCGCTACGTATCCAACAAGACGACGATGATCATCCTGGGCGACGCGCGCGGCAATCGCACCGATCCGCGCACCGAGATCATGCAGCGCCTGTCGCAGCGGGCGAAGCGCATCATCTGGCTGAACCCGGAATACCGCTCCGCCTGGGGCACCGGCGATTCGGATATGTTCCGCTACAGGCCGTACTGCAACGTCGTGACGGTGTGCAACACGCTGCGCCATCTGGAGCGCGTGGTCAGCGATCTGCTGAAGGACGCAGCGTAACGAATCGGCGCGGATCGCAGCGTTTTGGGCCGCCCGGCTGGCGCCGCCGGCACAGGTAGCGTAATCCGCAAACCGGGGGCACAATGGGCCGGCTTGCTGACCGCCCAGGAAATGTCCGACACCACACAAGTCCCTCACCGCGGCCTGCTCACGGCCTCGGCCATGCTGGCGATGTTCATGCAGACGCTGGACTCCACCATCGCCAACGTCGCGCTGCCGTACATGCAGGGCAGCATGTCGGCCTCCTACGACGAGATCACCTGGGTGCTCACGTCCTACGTGATCGCCGCCGCCATCATGACCGCGCCGGTCGGCTGGCTGGCCGTCCGCTTCGGCCGCAAGCGGCTGTTCATCATCTGCATCATCGGCTTCACTGCCGCCTCCATGCTGTGCGGCGCAGCGCAGACGCTGGAGCAACTGGTGGGCTTCCGCCTGCTGCAAGGCATGTTCGGCGCGGCATTGGCGCCGCTGTCGCAGGCCACGATGCTCGACATCTACCCGTTCTCGCGCCGCGCGCAGGCGATGGCGATCTTCTCCATGGGCGTCACCATGGGACCGATGATCGGCCCGACGCTCGGCGGCTACCTGACCGATCTCTACTCCTGGCGCTGGGTGTTCTACGTCAACCTGCCGTTCGGCATCCTGGCGTTGATCGGCATCATGCTGTTCATGCGCGAGACGCCGGCGCGGCCGCAGCTTTCGTTCTCCTGGTATGGCTTCGCGATGCTGGGGATCGCCGCCGGTAGCTGCCAGATGCTGCTGGACCGCGGCCAGGAACTCGACTGGTTCGGCTCGCGCGAGATCATCGTGGAGGCGGTGATCGCGGGCCTCGCGTTCTATCTGTTCGTCGTGCACATGTTCACCGCCGAGAAGCCGTTCCTGCCGCCCGGCCTGTTCAGGGATCGCAACTTCGCCTCCGCCATCATCATGATATTCTGCGTATCGTCGCTGATGCTGTCGACGTCGGCCCTGCTGGCGCCCTATCTGCAGAATCTGGCGGGCTATCCGGTTTATACCGCCGGCTGGGTGATGGCGCCGCGCGGCATCGGCATTATCGCCTCAATGTTCCTCGCCGCGCGGATGGGCATGCGGGTGGATCAACGCAAGATCATGGCGGTCGGCCTGCTGGGTCTTGGCTGGGTGCTGTATACCATGAGCAACTGGACGCCCGACGTGACCGCGGGCGACATGATGTTCACCATGATCCTGCAAGGCTTTACCGTCGGCCTGGTGTTCAACCCGATGACGGTGATGGCCTACACCACGCTGCCGCCGTCGCTGCGCGGCGAGGCGACCTCGATGCAGTCGCTGGCGCGCAACATCGGCTCCGCGATCGGCATCTCGGTCACCTCGTTCAGCCTGACGCGCGGCATCCAGATGACGCATGCCGACATCGCCGCCGGGATCACGCCATTCGACCGCGTGCTGCAGGGCAACGACACGGTCTCGCACATGCTGGACCCGGCGACACGGCACGGAGCGATGCTGCTGGACCAGATGGTCAATCACCAGGCGCAGATCATCGCCTACAACAACGATTTTCGGTTGATGATGCTGACGGTTATTCCGCCGTTGTTGCTGCTGTTGCTGATGAGGAAGCACGAGCGGGTGGTGGCTGCGGCGGGGGATTAGGAGGCAAGTAAGCAGTCGCCCAGTGACCTCTCCGCCAGTCCAGTCGGGGCAGGCTTCCGGACCGCAACGGTCTGTTATCAAACTTTCACATGCCAGGCTGCGCTCAATGTGGACAATCTGTCCCCGGCATATGGCTTCCCGCCGGCAATCGGGATGCGGCATGTCATGCCTCGTCGCCAGTCGGAGGGAATAACGGGATGAGCGATGTTGCGGAGGCCACGCAGCCCGCGCAGCCGAACGCCAAATCGGTGCAGGAGTATATCGACGAACTGCCGGTCTGGCCGGATGGCACCGGCCTGAAATCGGCACCGATGACCGCGATGCAATGGCGCATCTGGGGCCTTGCCGCGGCCGGCAAGTTCTTCGAGGGTTACGTCGTCTTCATGACCGGCGTCGCCCTGCCCCTTATCGTGCGCGAGTTCCAGATCGGTGCGACTGAAAAAGGTGTCGTCAGCGCCGCCAGCCTGTTCGGGATTCTGCTCGGCGCCATTCTGCTCGGTGGCCTGTCGGATTATTTCGGACGCAAGCGGATGTTCATCGCCGAGATGATCATGTTCTGCGCCTTTCTCGCGCTGCTGATCGTCTGCACCAATTTCCTCTCGCTGGTGATTTGCCTGTTCGGTCTCGGGATGGCGCTCGGCTGCGACTACCCGACCGCGCACATGATCATCTCGGAGAGCATTCCGAGCACCAGTCGCGGCAAGCTGGTGCTCGGCGCGTTCGGCTTCCAGGCGTTGGGCGCACTTGGCGGCACTGGTGTCGGGTGTCTCTGCTTGTGCTGGTCCCAAGCCTCGATGCCTGGCGCTGGATGTTTGCCACCGCACTGGTGCCGGCGCTTATTGTCACCATCGGGCGCTTCTTCATCCCGGAAAGCGCCAATTGGCTGGCTGTGCGCGGCGACCACGACGAGGCGGAGAGCGTGCTGTCCGGCGATTGTTGCACCGCGAGCCGCAGCTATCCACAGAACATCGCGCTGCAGCGCGGCCGGACAGCGCCGGCGAGGGGCGAGCCACCGTCCTTCATGGCGCTGTTCAACAGCCGCAATCGCCGCGCCACGATCTTTGCCTCGGTGCCGTGGTTCATCCAGGATCTGGGCACCTATGGCATCGGCATCTTCACGCCGACCATCCTGGCAGCGGCGTTGGGCGGCGGCGCGGATCATATCCGCAGCCTGAGTGACATGATCTCGGACGACATCCTGGCCGCCAAGGGCGCCGCGATGATCAACGTGCTGCTGATCGTCGGCATCTTCTGCGCCGTGGTGCTGGCGGACATAGCTGGGCCGGATCAAGTTGCAGATCCTTGGCTTCATCGGCTGCGCAGTCGGCCTGCTGATCGCCTCGTTCTCGATCGACTTTAGCGGCGCGGCCAGGATCGACATCATCTTCGTCGGGCTTCATGTTGTTCAGCTTCATGACCAACCTCGGCCCGAACGCGCAGACCTATCTGCTTGCCGGCGAGGTCTTCCCCACCGAGGTGCGCGGCATGGGCGCCGGATTTGCCGCCGCCTTTGCCAAGATCGGCGCGGTGGCGACAGCGTTCCTGTTCCCCATCCTGCTCGCCGGTATCGGCACGCGGCTGCTGCTGTATGGCCTTGTGGTCACCTCGATCCTGGGAGCGATCGTCACCTGGATGTATCGGATCGAGACGACTGGCGTAAATCTCGACCGGATCGGCCGATGAGGCCGCGGACGGCGCAGCACATGCGCGGCGCACGGCAAACGAGGCTGACATGATCCTCCCTTCGCATCGCCGCAGCGCGAGGCTACGCTGCACGGTTCGGCGGTGCATGCGCCTAGGTGCGTGCTGCATTGCCTTTTGCCGTGACGCTATCGTTTGCCCTGGCGCTATCGGCCCAACCGCGCTGCCAGCCTGGGGCCGATCTGACACTGCGCGAGAGCGGATCGACCTTGCTCTACCCGCTGTTTCAACTGCTGGGTCCCCGACTACGTGGCAGCCCATCCCGGGAGTCACCATCACGACGAGCGCCACCGGTTCGGGTGCCGGGATCGAGCAGGCCAGCGCCGGACAGGTGCAGATCGGAGCGTCGGACGCCTACATGTCCGACGAGCAGGCGGCGCGCAATCCGCAGATCGTGATATTCCGCTGGCGATATCGGCGCAGACGGTGAACTACAACCTGCCGAAGCTGAACGGAGCCGGGCTCAAGCTGGATGGTCCCACGTTGGCCGGCATCTATTCCGGCACGATCCGCACGTGGGACGCGCCGCAGGTCGTCGCGCTGAACCCGGGTGTGCAATTGCCACACGAGACAATCATCCCGATCCGCCGCGAGGATGCATCAGGCGATACGTTTGTCTTTACCCAGTTCCTTGATTTCTCGACGCAGAACTGGGAGGACAGGGTGGGCTACGGCACCACTGTCCCCTGGCCGGCTGTTCCCGGCGAGCGCACGGCGACCGGCAACGACGGCATGGTAAAGGCGGTTGCCGCAGCACCGTACACGATCGGCTATATCGGCATCAGCTTCCATGGCGACATCGCCAAGGCCGGACTGGGCACCGCGATGATCAGGAACCAGGCGGGACAGTTCCTGCTGCCCACGGCGGAGACGGTGAGCGCCGCCGCGTCGTGCTCGATCCACGCACGCCGACCGACGAGCGACTGAGCCTGGCGTTTGCACCAGGCGATAATTCGTATCCGCTGATCAACTACGAGTATGCCGTGGTCTCGACGCAGCAACCGGACCCCACCACCGCAGCTGCAATCCGGCACTTTCTGCTCTGGTCGATCTCGCTCGAGGGTGGCAATGGGCCGAAGTACCTCGATATGGTGCATTTCATTCAGTTGCCAGATTTCATCCGCGCGTTGAGCGAGAATCAGATCAACCGAATCCACTGACCGACCAAGCGAATAATACGAGCAATCGGTCCAGACTTTTTTTGTGGCTCGTGGTTCATCATCACGTCGCGGCGAGCTTTGTCGTTGGTCGGCAAGTGCCCGCTTGTTGGTCGGATCACCATGCCTGAGCGTCCGTACACGACGGTACGGTGCGGATCACGATGGCGGTACTGCCTCGTGGTCATTGGCCGGCGATTGTAAGGAAGAATGGGGGGCACTTTTCGCGGCCTGCAAACCGTGTTCTGGTCGTGGCGCGGAGACAGCGGTCTCGTGTGACTTTGTGGGGGAGGAAGCGGAATGTTCAGCCATGTCATGGTCGGCAGCAACGATATCGCCCGATCGAAAAAATTCTACGACGCTCTGTTTGGCGCGGTCGGCGGTAAGCCCGGGGTGGAGGACGCCAAGGGGCGGCTGATTTACGCGCATAACGGCGGGGTGTTCATGGTGAGCAAGCCCATCGATGGCAAAGCCGCCAGCCACGCCAATGGCGGCACGATCGGCTTCACCATGGCGAGCCCGGAAAAAGCCGCGGCCTGGCACAAGGCCGGAGTGGCGAACGGCGGGACGACGATCGAGGACCCGCCCGGCGTTCGCCAGGGCGGTGCTGGTCCAATGTATCTGGCTTACGTGCGTGATCCTGACGGCAACAAACTGTGCGCGGTTCGTCGCATGCCGGCTGCCTGAACTGCCTCGGGTAAAGATTTGAAAGGACCGCCGTCCCGGCGGTCCTTTCGCGTGTGTCCCGCTTGCCGGGATCAATGTGAGCGGCGCATCGCGACGCTGAGTTAGAATCCTATGATGTGGTGGGTCGGGCTCGCTGCGGGCTTTCGCACCAGACAAATGGCGCCGAAGCCGGTGATGGCGAACGGACCGTTCGTGTTCGGCTCTGCATTCGGGGTCGCACGAATGGTGTCGGCAGGAGGTATCGAAGGGAAAGCAGTGCGAGGCTGCGCTGAACACGGAGAAGCGAGACCGTGGCCGCACGGGAAGCGCGCACGACGACTTGCCGTGGTGTCGGTGGTCCTCGCCCGTCCTCCGTATTGATTGTTTCTTTCGGTCCGCGGCGATAGGTGCTGGCATCCGTTGCGTCGTTCGGCGGCCATGATCGACATCGTCGGCCGGCGCGACCCCGCTTGTTGCCCAAAGGACCATGTCCTAGCGTCCGCACACCACGGCACTGCACGGATAAGCGCCGACAGCAATGACTTCCGCTTGACGATGATCACGCCGCTGATGGCTCAGCGAGCGATTCAACTGGAGGACCCAACGATGGCAGGTGAGTCAGCGCATTTCGGCTTGCGGCACAGGGCGCCGACACCCGCGATCCGGCCATTCGAATTTCCGCCGCGACTGCAAGCGATGGGCGAACGGGCGAAAGCGGCATTCGCCGAACCATTCCGTGGCATCGCGCCCGACGGTAAGCTCGCATCTGGCGTGTTCTCGATCGAGAAGACCGGCATCTCGCTTGCGCCCGTGATGGAAGCTGCGCGCGCCTTCCTCGCGACGCTGACCGCGGCGCAACGCAATGCGGCGTCGTTCGCCATCGGCGACGAAGCGTGGCGGATGTGGTGCAACATCCATCCGTGGGTGATGCGTCACGGCGTCTGTCTCGCCGATCTCGGGCACGATCAGCGCGAGGCCGCGCTCGCCCTGCTGCGCGAAAGCATGAGCGAGGCGGGATACCGCAGCGCGCGCGACGTCATGCGGCTCAACGAGCACGCGCTGGAAATCACCGGCAAGCCCGAGGAATACAGCGAGTGGTTCTACTGGGTCAGCATGTTCGGCAATCCGTCGCCGGATGAGCCTTGGGGCTGGCAGATCGACGGCCACCACCTCAACCTCAACTGCTTCGTACTCGGCGATCAGCTTGTGCTGACGCCCGCGTTCATGGGGTCCGAACCGGTGCTCGCGCGCTTCGGCAAATATGCCGGCACGCGTGTGTTCGCCGCGGAAGAGGAGCAGGGGCATGCGCTGATGAGTGCGTTGTCGGCCGATGAACGCCAGCGCGCGACGGTGGGCAAGGACCTTCCGTCGGAGCTGTTCACGGCGGCGTTCCGCGACAACCAGCGGATCGATGCGGTCGGGATCCGCTATGGCGACCTTTCGGCGGAGGGACGCGAGCGTCTCGAATCACTGCTCGGACTCTATACGGGTCGCTTGCGGCCGGGACACGCCGACGTGCGGTATGCCGAGGCGAAGCGTCATCTTGGCGAGACGCGATTTGCCTGGATCGGTCCGTTCGACGATGCGAGCCCATTCTACTATCGCATCCTGAGCCCGGTCATTCTCGTCGAGTTCGACCACCAATCCGGCATCGTCTACGACAATGACACGCCCTCGCGCGACCACATCCACACGGTGGTGCGCACGCCCAACGGCAACGACTATGGCAAGGACCTGCTGCGCCAGCACTACGCCCAGCACACCCATTCGCATGCTGGCGACGGGGCACGCACCACGCATCACGCTCATCACCACACACCACCATCACGCACTCATCACCATCACCACGATCATCACCATGACCGCGATCATGGCGGGGCTGCGTGATGGGGCCGCTTTCAGGCATCAAGGTAATCGAATTCGCCGGCATCGGGCCGGCGCCGATGGCGGCGATGATGCTCGCCGAGATGGGTGCCACCGTGCTGCGCATCGACCGCATGGCCGACAGCGGCCTGGGCATTCCGCTCGCCACCAGATTCGAACTGCTGAAGCGCAGCCGGCACGTCATCCAGCTCGATCTCAAGCGAGCCGGAAGCGATCGAGCTGACGCTGCGGCTGATCGGGCAGGCGGACGCGCTGATCGAAGGCTTCCGTCCGCAGCGTCATGGAACGGCTCGGGCTCGGGCCGGAAGTCTGCCTGGCCCGCAACCCGCGACTGGTGTTCGGCAGGGTCACCGGCTGGGGTCAGGAGGGACCGCTGGCGCACGCGGCGGGCCACGACCTCAATTACATCGCGCTGACCGGCGCGCTGGACGCGATCGGCCGCAAGGGGTCCCGCCGACTCCACCGCTCAATCTGGTCGGCGACTTCGGCGGCGGCGCATTGTACCTCGTCGTCGGCGTGCTCGCCGCGATCATCGAGGCGCGACAGTCCGGCAAGGGCCAGGTGGTGGACGCTGCCATGGTCGATGGCGCGTCATCGCTGATGACGTCGGTCTATGGCGCCAAGGCGGCCGGCCGGCATGGACGGCGGGCGCGGCGGCAACATCACCGACTTCGGTGCGTATTTCTACGAGGTGTACGAATGCGCCGATGGTCGCTACGTTTCCGTGGCGGCGATCGAGGCGAAGTTCCACGCCGAACTTCTGCGCCTGCTGGAAATCGATCCGGAAACGATGCCGCCGCAGATGGATCGCGAACGATGGCCGCAGGCGAAGGCGCGACTGGCTGAACGCTTCCGCACCCGCACGCGCGATGAATGGTGCAAGCTGCTCGAGGGTAGCGACGCCTGCTTCGCACCGGTGCTGTCGATGGACGAGGCGCCGAACCATCCGCACAACCGCGCGCGCGGCGCATTCGTTGACATTGGATGGTGTGGAGCAGCCTGCGCCGGCACCGCGCTTCAGTCGAACGGCATCAGTGCAGCCGATACCGCCGCAAGTGGCGGGCGCGGCCGATCCGCGGGTAGTGTTGGCGGATTGGGGTGTAAGCGAGGATGAAATCGCGACGGCGGTGGCGGCGGGAATATTGAGCCACGCAACCAGTTCTGACACGGATTTCGTGGATCAAGCAGGGCGTTGCACGGACGGTGTTGCTTCGGTTACGGACGCCCTGGCAATCGCCTATTGCCGTACCGCGGGCTCGCACGTATCGTCTCCGTACGAAATGCGAATCATTCGCAATTAGGAGCGCGCCTTCCCATGGGTCACGACACAAGCCAGATCGCCCGGCGCTGCGAGCGTGCGGTGATCACCGCCTATCGCGACCTGCGGCAGTTGGGTTCGGACGACATGGCGGCGTTCCAGGCGTGCACCGCGCTGTACCGCATCCATCACCCGGAAGCCTCGCTCAACGAGGCCCGCCGGCTGGTCGCCGAATGGATCGATCATCACGTGGTGCGCGCTGACCGATGGCCCGACGGCTGGCTGCGCCTGTCGCGAGGCTGGTTTGGTCCCCCCCAGGCCGGCGCACGAGTGTGGCGATGTGGTCGGCGACGGCTACGATGTATTTCGCGATAGGTCACGAAGATGCTCTTCGCACGGCACGCGTCGAGCAGTGCCCCAACCGCATCCAACAGCCTGTGGGATCATTCGGCGCGCGCTTCGATCGCGCCGGACTTGATGGCTTCGACGAACAGCCGCCAGTCGCGGTCCACCTGCTTGGCATAGGCCATGGCGAAGTCGGCGATCGCCGCATCGAACGCACCCCCCGCACCCATGTAGCCGGCGATCCTCGCGGCATCGCCGGAGCGCGCATGCGCGCGTGCCAGCGTGCTGCCGCACAACGTGGCATAGTAGCGGCAGCGCGCCGTCGGCGAGTTCCGCACCGATCGATCGCCAGCCGCGAGTCCTTCAGTTGGCGGACATAGCAGTGCTGGTCGCTGCCGTGCTCCTGCGTCCAGCCCAGGAAGATATCGCGCTGGCCTTGCATGATGCGCTGGCCGGTGACCACGCGCTGGCCCTGATTGGCGTAGAGGCTTGGCGCGGTGAACGGCGCCAGGACAGACTGCTGCGCCTCCTTGAGCTGCAGCAGCAGCGTCGCATCGTCGCGGGTGGTGAACAGGCCGATGGCACAGAACGTACCGACGCTGCCGATCCCCACCACCTTGAACGCAACGTCGGTCAGGCGATAGCGATCGAGCAACACGCCGCGCTCTTCCGGCAGGCTGAGCTTGTACGCTTCGAACGCGGTGCGCGCGACCAGTTCGTGCGTGTTGTCATGCTGATCGGAGAGTGGCGTGATCAGCGGCGGCCTGCGACGGATCCGCCAGCCGGATTTTCTGCGCTCCAGCAGCTTCGGATACCCTCTGCGGTGCGCCTCGGCGGCCGTGCGCAGCCTTTTCAATTCACGCTGGCGCAGCCTGGCATCGGCAATGCCCTGCAGCACGCCCGCCACGGCAATACGCGATCGCCACGCACGCAACGGATCGAGCCGCATCAGCATCGCCATGTGCCGGCGGTACGCCGTAACGACGCCGCGCGCGAGGTTGCGGCAGGCACTGCTCCGGCATGCCGCGGCCACGCGCGTCCACCACGAAACTCGTCGCGAGACGTTTCAGGTCCCATTCGAACGGCGCCGGCAGCGTCTCGTCGAAATCGTTGATGTCGAATATCGGCGTGCCGTCAGGTGCGGCGTAGGCAGCCGAAATTCGCCAGATGGCAATCGCCGCAGGACTGCACCCAGATGCCGCTGGTTGAGCGTCGTGGCAAGGTCGGCCGCCATCACGGCGGCGGAGCCGCGCATGAACGCGAATGGCGACTGTTGCATGCGCCCATAGCGGATCGGCAGCAGCGACGAAATCCGGTGGCGGCTGGTCTCGAGCAGGATCTGCAGCGGATCGCGGCGGTCAGCCGGCGGCTGCCACGTGGCGTGCTGCCCGCGCGGCACCAGTCTGCGCAGATCGTGGCCGGCCTGCCGCCGCTCCTCTATCGGCAACAGGTCGTCGGGTTGGACATATTCCAGCGGCATGTTGTTGTGTCCCCGACTTATGTGGGGATCACACCGCAGCGCGATGCCGTGGCGCAAGCTGAATGTTGTGACAACGGGCCGCGCGTGATAATCGCGAAACTTCAACGGATCAGCCGAGCAGTTCGGGATCAGCCGAGCAGTTCGGGCCAGCGCGCACGATCGCCCAAAGAATGCACGCGGTGATACGCGCCGGCGATCAGATCGTCGGCCATGATGCCGGCCGCGCCGCCTTGTCGATCAGCCCAGCCGATCGGACCAGGCTTGGCGACATCGAGCAGGCGAAAAATGCACGAATGCGGCCAGCAGGCCTGGCAGCGATGCGTGAGACAGACCGCACATCGCAAGCCATTGTCCAGCGAACTCATCGATCACCACCCAGCCCGGATCGCCTTCTACGCGTGCGGCGCCGATTGCCCAAAGACCACCAAGCGCGGCAAGCAACGCGGCAGTCGGCAGCAGGATCGGCGAGATATGCATCAACAATGCACCAGCGAGTAGCGCGATGGCGGACGCCGCGGTGCCAGGCGCGATCGGGACGAAGCCGCAGCCGCATCCACTGGCGATAAAGCGCGATGGTGTCATTGCCGAGTTGACGAGGCCGAGGTTCTTGATGTCACGGCAGGCACCGGAAAGTCTTGCCGATACCGGTCGGCGTGACGGGACTGTCGCAACCCGTGAGGCGACTTTCAACGGCGCCCGGAATCACATCAGGTCGCCCAGAAACGCCTGTAGCGCCGCAAGAATCTCCGGCTCGGCCAGCGTCGGTGCATGGCCGATGCCGGGCAGCGATACCACCGCCATGTCGGGTCGCATCGCCTGCATGCGCGCGACGGTGGGCGGCAGCAGAATGTCGCTGACCTCGCCGCGCAACAGCAGCAGCGGCAGATGCGCCAGCCCGCCGAACAGCGCCCACAGATCGGGCGTCCCGCCGTTCAGCAGACCGGCGATGCGGGTGTCCCAGACCGGCCGTAGCATGCCGTCGCTGTCAGGCGCATAGGTGAGCGCGGTCATGGCGCGCCACGCCGCATCGCCGTCAAGCGACAACGGCGGCAGCAGCGCGCGCAGATGCGCGACCGCGGCGTCGATGTCGGAGAATGCGATGTCGTTGCCGATGAACGGCGGACGAATTCGGCGCCGTCGCTGCCGATGTCCGGGCCGACATCGTTCAGCACCAACGCCGCGCAGCAGCGACGGACGCACCGGACGCCAGACCCATGCTGAGCAGTCCGCCGAAGCTGGTGCCGATCGCAATCACCTGATGCAGGTGCAATGCGGCGCAGATGTCGAGCACGTCGCGCAGGCAGGCCTCGGGCGCATAGCGGGAAATGTCGCGCGACCGGCCGGATTGGCCGCGGCCGGGATAATCCGGCGCCACGACGCGCCGGCCCGCGCCGATCGCGTGCGCCAGTGCTTCAAAGTCGCCGGATGTGCGCACGATGCCGGGCAGGCACAGCAGCGGCGAGCGGGCATTGCCGTCGCGCCATTCGCGGACGACCAGCGGTAGTCCGTCCCAGGCGGAAAGCCGATGGACTATCGCGTCCATTGCGCGAGCAGGGTCGGCGTATTCTCGTCCCGCCGCGCCCGATAGATCACGACGTTCTCCAGCACGCGCTGCACGTAGTTGCGGGTTTCGTTCAACGGAATGAGCTCGATCCAGTCGATCATGTCGATCGGCCCGACGCGTGGGTCGCCATTTTCCGGCAGCCACTGATCGACGCGGTGCGGCCCGGCGTTGTACGCCGCGACCGCCAGCGGCAATGAATTGTCGTAGCGGTCCAGCATCTCGCGAAGGTAAGCGGTGCCAAGGCGCATGTTGTGCGCCGGATCGGCGGTCAGTGACACCAGCGATGTCGCGGTGCCGATCTGCTTGGCCACCGCCTGCGCGGTGAACGGCATGAGCTGCATCAGGCCGCGCGCGCCTGACGGGCTGACCGCACCGATATCGAAACTGCTCTCCTGGCGGATCAGTCCCAGCGCCACCGCCGGATCGACCGGTTCAGCGGGCGGTTCGGCGGCGATCGGCCAGCCGGCTTCCGGCAGCGTCAGCCCGTCGCGGCCCATGCGGCGGGCGACGAACACCGCCGTGTCGGGCAGGCCAAGACGCAGCGCGAAGCGCGCCGTCAGCGCGCGGTCGGCCGGGTCCGGAGCGAGCTCATCCATCCGCAGCAGGAAGGCGCGCGCGCGTTGCGGATCGTTCCACGCCACCAGCATCGCAGCTGCACGCACCACCTCGCGGTCGGTGAATTCCAGCACCTGGTCGCGCGTGTAGGCCGGGTCGTGCAGCGCCGTTATCCGGCGCGCCAGCGCGGCAGCATCATCGCCCAGCGCCAGCGCCGCAAGCTGACCGTAGAATGTCGTCGGCCATGCGGCGGCGCGTTCGATATTCCGGCCGAGGATCCTTGCCCTCGGCTGCCGCGGCGCGACCTAGCCAGTAATACGCGCGGCCCTGCGTGATCGCCGCCTTGGACAGACCGGCTAGCGTGGTAAAATGCTGCGCCGCGGCCGTGGGGTCGTTCAGCCGGCGCAGAGCGATGAAGCCCGCCAGGAATTCCGCGTCCAGCATCTGCTCCGACGTGATCGCGCCGTGGTCCGAAGCCAGCGCGTAGGCGCCGGCGGCGTTGCCATCTTGCAGCAGGCGGCGGGCGAGCAGGTTGCGTTCGGTCCAGAACGCGGCGAGCTCATCCGGCGGCGCATTGCGCTGCGCCGTGTCGCCGTCGCGCTGCCACAGCGCCAGAGCATCGGCCGTGCGGTCCGCATGACGCAGCCAGCGCGCATGATCCAGCATCATGACCGGATCGGCACGCGCGGCGGCCGGCAGGGCGGCGAGCAGCGCTTCGGCATTGGGCGCATCGTCCTGCAAGGCGATGCAGCACCTCCGCCGCCGCGCGATGCGCCGGATCGAGCCGCGGGATCTGGCGTGCGGCCGCCGCTGGTGTCATGCCAGGCGAGATGCTGGAACCGAGCCCACTGATCGTCCGGCCGCACCGCGCCGGACCAGCGGTGCAGGAAGGCCGCCTCGGCTGCCGGATCGGTGATGCCGGTAAGCCAGGCGCGCCGAGCCTCCTCGGCTGCCTCGGTGTTGTGTCCCGGCATTCGCGTCTGCTTCGGCGCAGCGCAGCATCGCCTGCGGCAAGGTCGGCTTGTTGCGCTCGCATTGTGCCAGTGCCGATGCCTGATCCGGTTCGGCGGCGATCGCCTCCTGGCGCCGGCGCTCCAGCAGCGCCTGGTTCGGCCAATCGGGGTTCTGCGCCATGAAGTCGGTGATCTCGTCCGCCGTCGCGCCGCCGGGTGTCAGCAGGCGGAAATAGGTGACCAGCTTGGTGGCGACCGGGTCGGCATAGGAAGCGGCGGCGAGCTGCGCGTCGGACCAGCGATCGGCGCGGATCGCGGCCATCGGATCCGGCGGCTGCGCCAGTGCGGGTGTCGCGGCGAACAGGCCGAGCAAGCGAAGCGAGGGCAAATCGGGGCGCGCATGCCCCTTTCTAGCCCAGGCCGGCCTTGCGATGCATCTCCCGCGCGCCTAGCCTTTCACGCTGCCGCGGCAAGCGGCCAAACCCAAGGGAGAGGGTCATGTTCAAGGGATCGCTCGTTGCTCTGATCACCCCGATGCGTGCGGACGGGTCGGTCGACGAGAAGGCCTACGCCGAATTCGTGGACTGGCAGATCAAGGAGGGCACCGACGCGGTCGTGCCGGTTGGCACCACCGGGGAAGTCGCCCACGCTGTCGCACGACGAACACCGGCGGGTGGTGGAGATCGCGATCGAGGTCGCCAATGGGCGCGTGCCGGTGATCGCCGGCGCCGGTTCGAACAGCACCGCCGAGGCGATCGATCTTGCGCGCCATGCCAAGAAGGCGGGCGCCGATGCAACGCTGGTGGTGACGCCGTATTACAACAAGCCGACGCAGGAAGGCATGTACCTGCACTTCAAGGCGATCGCCGATGCGGTCGATCTGCCGCTGATCATCTACAACATTCCGCCGCGCTCCGTGGTGGACATGAGCGTCGAGACGATGGCGCGACTGGCGAAACACAAGAACATCATCGGCGTGAAGGATGCGACGGCGAATCTGGTGCGTCCGTTGCACACCGACGCGCGTGCGGCGACGATTTCTGCCAGCTTTCGGGCGAGGATCACACGGCGATTTCTTTCCTTGCGGCGGGCGGTGACGGCTGCATCAGCGTCACTGCGAATATCGCACCTCGGCTGTGCGCGGCGATGCAGGATGCGTGGCAGGAAGGGCGCGTGAAGGACGCGATGGAGATCCAGAACCGGCTGGTGCCGCTGCATGATGCGCTGTTCTCCGAGACCAGCCCGGCGCCGGTGAAGTTCGGCGCGTCGTTGCTGGGAAAGACATCGGAGCATTGCCGCCTGCCGCTGGCGCCGATCATGGAAGCGACGCGGGCCAAGGTGCGCGCGGCGATGACCGAGGTTGGGCTGTTGAACTGAGGCATTCGGCGACGCAGCACGATAGAAGGACGGCCGGCACGACGATGATGGCACGGCAGAGGCAGTAGGGAACCGCTACAGCAGCGAGGAGGTCGCTATGGCGTACGCAAGTGCGATTACGGCAAGCCCGGACATCCGCATGCCGTCTGTTGCGATGCCGTCCGTGGCGATGCCGAACTTGCGATGGCTGCGTTTGTCACCGCGAGCCCGGGCTCTTCTGATGATCGCCATCATGATCAGCCCCACCTTCCTCGCTGATGACATCGGGTACGGCGTGAAACGGCTGTTCATGACCGCCGATCAGATCGCCGAGAAGCAAGCGCCCGAACTCGATGCTCACGCGGGTCCGCATCTTCCAGGTCGCCTGTCCCGCAACGGATACGCCAGCGGCGGAACGGGAGCGCTGGGCTGCCAATGCCGCCCAGCAGGGCTGGCCGCAATATCCCCAGGCCGGACCGGGATGCTTCAATCCGAATCGGAATCTACTCGGCGTCGTCGGGCTGAAGGTATTCGGCGTCGCCTGCCCCAAGGCGATACTCTCGGTGGCCGATCAGCGGCGGTGGGTCGCGTTTGCCGCGAACCATGATTGGACTGCCTACCCGCAGGCCGGCGAGGGCTGCGTCGATCCGTGATTGCTGCAACCGCTATCGCAAGGACTGCTGGCTGACTGCTGGAGTACCGGCCCGGAACTGCACCGGGACAGCCGGACACCGGTCTGCCGATCGCGGCGCCATCGGTATGTTCATCTGGTTGCGCCGGGAGTAGCACACCTCGCCGCGGACCGCCTTCGATGCTATCTGGCATGTCCGAGCAAGCAGCGGAAGCATGGCAGAAGCAAAACCCAAGAAAGGCCTGATCTCGCACGGCGTCGCGGCGCAGAACCGCAAGGCGCGGTTCGACTATACCATCAAGGATACCGTCGAGGCCGGGCTGGTGCTGAAAGGTCCGGAAGTGAAGTCGCTGCGCCACGGCCGCGCCACGCTGACCGAGGCATGGGCCGGCGAGCGCGAGGGCGAGCTTTGGCTGTTCAACGCCTATATCCCGGAATACCAGGGCGGCGTGCTGTCGCGTTTCGAGCCGCGCGCGCCGCGCAAACTGCTGCTGAAGCGCAAGCAGATCCGCTCGCTGGCCGGCGCGGTGGCACGTGAAGGGGTGTCGCTGGTGCCGCTGCAGATCCATTTCAACGAGCGCGGCCGGGCGAAGGTGCTGCTGGGGCTGGGTGAAGGCCGCAAGAAACAGGACAAGCGCGCCGCGGTCGCCGCGCGCGACTGGCAGCGCGACAAGGCGCGGCTGATGCGGGCGAGGGGCTGAGCACCGTGGTGGACGACGCCGAGGGGCCTCCCGATGGCCGCAACGACAAACTGATCCGGGCCAAACAGCAATGGGCGCGTGAGGGGCGGTTGCTGACCGGCATCACCGCCGATCCCGCGCGCGATCGACTGCCGCCGGGGCAACGTCTGGTGCGCGACTGGCCGGTGCTCGATCTGGGCGCGGAACCTGACGTCACGCCGCAGAAATTCCGGCTGGATGTCGATGGGGCTGTGGAGAACCGGCTCAGCCTGACGCTCGACGGGTTCATGGCGTTGCCGCAGTCGGACAGCGTGTCCGACATCCACTGTGTCACGCAGTGGTCGCGCTACGACAACCACTGGAAAGGGGTGGCGGCGCAGGCCCTGTTGCGGCTCGTGCAGCCGAAGCCGGATGCGCGGCACGTGATTTTCCACAGTTTCGACGGCTACACTGCGAATGTTCGCCTGGAGCAGTTCGATCAACCGGACGTGTTCCTGGTGCATGAGTGGGAGGGCAAGCCGCTATCGCGCGCACATGGCGGACCGGTGCGGATGCTGATGCCACGGCTGTATTTTTGGAAATCCGCGAAGTGGCTGCGGCACATCCAGTTCACGCTGGGCGATCACCCGGGTTTTTGGGAGCAGCGCGGCTATCACAACAACGGCGATCCCTGGCTGGAGGAGCGCTACAGTTGAGCCGGCGCTTCGCATACAGCAATAAGTGACCCCTCCCGCGGCACGGGAGGGGCTGTTGAAATCGGGCCTGAATACCGGTGGATCAGGGAATGTTGATGCCGATGCTCACGCCGGGGGGGCCGTAGTTGTAGACCGGCGGTGGCGCGTAATAACCGGAGTTCGGCGGTGTGATGAAAACCGGCGGTGGCGCATAGCCCCGGTGCCAGTCGTGGTGTTCGTCGCGCCGGCCATGATGGTCATTGGGCCGGTCGGCAAATGCGGGCAGCGTCGCGCCCAGCAGGATTATTGCGCCGAGTGCGGCCAGGGTTAATGGCTGGGCTGATGAGCGTGCACGCATTGAATGCCTCCGTTCCGACAGGCTTTGCCCGCGCTGCCGTGATGGCATTGCACACCGGCACCATGGCATATCTCTGGCAGCTTCGCGGCAAATGCGTTCACGCTTCGGCGAGGATCATGTAGCATCGCGATACCGGGAGTCGGGAGCGACAGATGGCATTCGGACGTGAGGCCAAGCGCAGGTTGAAGGCCGCGGTGGCGCCGCTGATCTTCCTGTCCCTGGTCGGCTATTTCGGCTGGAACGTGGTAAAGGGAAACCACGGCCTGGTGGCATATGCGCAGCGCCAGGAACTGCTGATCAAGGCGCAGGCCGATCAGGCCAAGGCGCAGGCTGAGCGGGATGCGTGGGAGCAGAGGGTGTCCGGTCTGCGGTCGCGGCACATCGACGCCGACACATTGGACGAACGCGCCCGGGCCATGCTGAACCTGGCTGATCCCTCGGATATTATCGTGCCGTATGCGCCGCAGGATCGGCTGTTCTGATCCGTTTTGCGCAACTGGCTGGTAGTTTCTGGCGGGCACAGGGCACTGATCACTGGCCACGGGCGGCCAAAGCTCCGATATTCATCGGATGACCACTCCGCCTTCGAACCAGGGAAGACGCCGAGGGATGAAAAACCAGGATTGGGAAATCCCGCCGAACCTGCAACCGGATCCGGATGACTATTCCTTCGACCTCGAACGTTCGCTGAGGGCGGTGGTTAGTCTGAAGACCTACGTGCCCGCGGATGCCTTCACTGCCGGCACGCTGGGGACGGAGCGGGCCGGCAGCGGCGTGGTGATCCGCGAGAGCGGATTGGTGGCGACAATCGGCTACCTGATCACCGAAGCCGAGACGATCTGGATCACCTCCGCCGATGGGCGGGCGATCCCCGGGCATGCTCTGGCGTACGACCAGGAGAGCGGTTTTGGTCTGGTGCAGGCGCTGGGCCGACTGGAACTGCCGGCGCTGGAGATGGGCGATTCCGACCGGCTGAAAGTGAACGACCAGGTGGTGTTTGCTGCCGGCGGCGGGCGGCACCATTCGGTGGAGACGCGCGTGGTCGGGCGGCAGGAGTTCGCCGGGTACTGGGAGTATGTGCTGGACGACGCGATCTTCACCGCGCCGGCGCATCCGTTCTGGGGCGGCGGCGGGCTTATCGGGCCCGATGGGAAGTTGATGGGGATCGGTTCCCTGATCCTGCAGCAGGGCGACGGCAAGGGAAGCCGGCTCGACATGAACATGGTCGTGCCGATCGGGCTGCTGACGCCGATCATGAAGGATTTGCTGAGCTATGGGCGGGTGAACCGTCCGGCGCGGCCGTGGCTGGGGATGTTGGCCACCGAGGCGGATGATTCGATCGTGGTCGGCAGTGTGACCGACAACGGTCCGGCCGAGCAGGCGGGCGTGCGTGCGGGCGACCGGATCCTGGCAGTGGGTGGCGACGAGATCACCGATCTGGCGGGGCTGTGGCGGCGGGTGTGGGCGTCCGGCAGCGCGGGCGCCGAAGTGCGGCTGCGGCTGATGCGCGACAAAACGCCGGTGGCGCTGACCGTGCGTTCGGGCGACCGGACCACGTTCCTGAAGGGGCCGAAACTGCATTGAGGTGGGCTGATCGTTTGATGCCTGGGTGAGCGCATGCCCGATAGTCTGACGCCAGTCGACCTCGCCAGGGTTCAAGAGTGCAATTTGCGCGAGGTTCTCCGGCTTACGGAGGCCTACCTGAACGGGACTGCCGCCTTCGCAGTGGCTGCCGATGCACGGGCGACGAACCTTTCAACGATGACGGCAACATTGATGACTGGGACCGCTGCCGTGGGGGCTGCCGTCATCGCGCTGCCGAAGGAAAACCATACGCAATTCACGTTCGTGGTTGCTGTGGCGGCACTTGCAGCAAGCATCTGCTTCGCCGTTGCCTTGCTTAAGGCGGTGAGCGCCGCCAAGCCTCAGCCCTTCGATGTGGCGGGCAATTATCCTGATTGCTTCACCGCCGCCGATCTTTACGGCGATCCCAAGGCGCTTTTGCTCGAACAGGTTCGCATTTATCAGAGGCAGATCAACAACAACAACGCGCGGCTTCATGAGAGTGCGGCCGCTATCGAAGCCTCGCTGAGCCTCCTGCGCTGGGCGCCGATTGTTGCAGTGCTGGCGGGTGTGATCGCGTATGCGATCAGGTACCAGTAATGGCTAAGGGCCGACCTCCTTGGGCAGTGGTTTCTGGCGAATTGGAGCCTTGATCGGTGGCGTCGGCTGGAGGACCATTCTCGTGCTCCTTGGTTGCGCATCGCGGGCTGGTAGTCACCGGACAGCTATTCTTTCGTGACTTCGGTTATGCCTTCCTGACTTCGGCCATGCCTTCCTGACTTCGATCGTGCGGGACATTCGCTACAATCCGTGCGCCTTCAGGCGAAGCTGCAGAAGCTGAACGACCTCCGCGGCCGTGTCGGCCTGTCGCTCTGGCGGGATGTGCTGGGCGACCATGTGGGCTGCACCTTCCAGCAGGACGCCCAGAACCACATAGGGGTCGGCCTCGCTCGCGCCGATCATGCTGATCACCTCGGCGAGGATGTGTGTCGGGTCAGGCCTGTCCTTGGCGACGCGCTGGACGCGACGGATCAGCGCCTCGACGGCGGGGAAGGGACGATCTGGCATGGGGGACAGCATGCCGGGTTGAGCGGCGGGGAGGCAAGCGGATTTGAGTTTGGTCGTTCTTGATTTGTTCGTTAGTGCGGACTAGCGTAGCGGCATGACGGATGAACCTTCGAAGCTGAGCCCCGCCGATCCCGATGAGCTTCGCCTGACGTTGAGCCTTGCATTGCAACGCGACGGGCGGCGACGGTTCCGCCACGGCGATGAACTGATGGCGAAGATCGTGGCGGACCACCTGGTGCAGTATCTGGAAGCACGAAACTACGTCGTGATGCGGAAGCCACCGCAGCCGGGGCACAGCACTTCGGGCGGGAAGCCGGTGGATAAGGGGTAGGCGCCGAGGGTCTTGGTCGCCTGTCGCGCCGGCGGGATTGTGTGATCGGATTGGTTGTGCCGCCAGTGGCGAGACCACTGGCTGACGCGTTCTTCGGCTATGGTTGCTTAGACCGCGATCCTCGCGACGAAATGCAGCCGACGATCAAACAGCCATCGGGCCGGGCGCGGATACAGTCCGAGCGCTCCTTTCCAGAATTGGACCGTAAGGCCGAGGGACCGAAGGGCGCTCATCCATCGAGAATGGGTCCAGTAGTTGTAGGGCAGCGCGACGCCGTGGCGCGCATTGCCGACCCAGTCCATGAACCGAAGGGTCAGATAAGCCAGAAAACCTTCCTTCGTGTGATCCTTCAGAACCAGCGCAAGACGGGCCACGCGCTTGGCTTCGCGGAGAAGAACCTCTGGATCTTCTGTGTGATGCAGGACATCGGTGAACAGCACAACATCGAAAGATTTGTCTTCGAACGGGAGGTGGACGCCGTCGAACTGCTGAACCGCGATATGGGTGTGTGGTCGAACAAGGACGTCCACGCCGGTGATCGATAACTCCGGGCGCTGTTGGCAGATCAGGCGATCGATCAGGCCGTCGCCACATCCGACATCGAGCACGGTCAGAGCGTCGGGAAGCACGGTGGCGAATTCCGTCGCCAGCACCTTCGCTCGACGAGAGAACACCAGCTTTTCGTGGAGCAATCCTACTGCGCCCATGTCCGATCCCCTATTCGATCTGACGGTGCCACACAGAAGGTTACAGACGGACTTCGGTCGGCAAGCCTGACGCCCGTCGCTCGATTGATCTGGATCGACCCCACTGCATTGGCTTGTCAGCAGCGTGCGGCGATGGAGCATTCGCCTGAAGACATCGTGCGGAGGTCTGGCCATTATGAACGACACAACGTGTTCGGCACGCCGAACAGAACAGTGCTGCATATCACGGATAGGACACGATAGATGAGCAAGTTGACCGGAATGATTGTGCCTGTGACCCCGTTCCAGCAGAATGATCCGTCCGAAAAGATGTAGATAACTGCTGCATCTTTTGTAAGCTTGGGGCACTCTGTATCCCAGTGTTGTATCCCATTAGCCGACTGCCGGCGCTTTGGCTGTAGCCGCCGCTCTGCATGTCGCTCCCCGCCCGTCGCTTCCCTGCGCCCCTGGACCACCGAACGCACGACGGGCGGCTGGAAGGTCGTGGACGCCAGTGGGCAGGCCGTCGCCTTCGCTTGTGATGCCTGTGTGGCAGCAATTCGTTTTCGAGGTGCCGCATGTGGACGACAGAAAATCGCCCCCGCGACAACCGCGACAGGCTAGTGCCCTGTCTGGGGCGCTAGGTGTCCGGGGTGGTGATCGTCATCGGGCGGCATGGAATGCCATACCGCATCGTGCAGGGTGGCGCATTGATCCGGGTCAATCAGACTGACGGCGGCGTGTGCTTCGCTTAACGGATCGGTCAGCAGATCGAAACCAGAAGTGCGATACCGCCCGCTACAAGCGAGGCTATGAAGAACGCCCACGCAAACCGCAGACAATCCGCCAAATGAGCTAGCCGCGCCTTGTTTAGGTCCGCTCCCTCTGCATAGCCTCCAGCAATTGCTTCCAGGACTTCCAGTTCACTGGTGAGCTTCTCGTTCAAAATTTCCCTAGGATGATATCCAGCGTAACTCCAATCCTGAGGCCATAGCCCATAGACGCAAGCTGCAGCCGCACCCGCGAGCCACGAGGCAGCGGCAATCGCCGGTCCGGTGTATCGGGTATTTAGCGCGGCTGCACCGAGTGCTAGGATCGTAGGCACGCTCCATCCGAAGAGCGCGGTTGCGCGCGTCTCCATTGCTGTCAGATTACTCAGTTGTGACGGAAGCAACAGCTCCCCATGGCGAACTGCTTCCTTTGCAAGCCACCAGCGGAGGTCGGCGTCGGTTGCACCAACTTCAACTGAACCGCCGTCTGGGCCACCGTTGGCTTCTGACATCTGATGACCCTAGTGAAGCCTTCGCAGATTAGGCGTCATTTTTTGCGGCCAACCTTCTTTGCACTGGCCTTCTTGCGGCCGGCTTTCTTCGCATAGACGCCATAACCCCGAATGCTCGAAGCGGGTGACTTAGGCGGTGGGCGTTTTGGCGGAGGTTTCTTGGCCACTTGTGAACGTCCCGTCGTGCGATAGCGGTGCGGTCAAAGCTCGCACCATGGTTTTCATGCTACCACAGCGTCGCGTCGGCGTCTCAGGGTGACGGCGGACCACCACGTTGGATTGCGCCGGAGCGACGTCTCTCGGGTGCGGGCGGTTCGACTATCAACTCAGGCAGTTAGTTACTAGTGATCTCTAAGGCCGTCACCCGAGATGCCTCAAATACGGGGATGGCGACCGGCTCATACTTTTGCACAACGCTCATGATCTGCTTCTGGCAGACGCTGACGACAGGTTCTAGCGCCTTGACTGCTTCGATCTCAGTTTCGCTTGGGACGGAACGATCGGCCAGCATCGAAGGCGTTATGTCTCTGGCATCCTGCGCAGTGCGACCGCTGATCACCCTCGCAGCATCTTGCGAGAGAAACGTTGACTTGCAGTTATCAGTGACCGCTCGTATCTCGGTTTGGGCTTGTTGCTGCCGGATGTTCGCGCAACCGCTGAGCATACCGAGTGCGAGCAGTTTCAAGAATGCCTTGCGCATTGTGCTTCCCGCCACCGCCCTTCCGGCTTCGTCGTGTCGTCACGCTACCACAACGTCGCGGCAATGTCTCGAGACGCTGCGGATTTTGAGACGGTGTCGCATGGGTAGGACGATGCCAGGACGCGCTGATCCGAGGCGCGCGCGGTTACAGTCGTCTAGATCGGCGGCGGCGCGGTTCCCTCTCGTCCCTCTGCACAGAGGTTCTGACGGTTTGCCGGGCGAGCCGCGTTGCACCTGTCAGCCACAACGGGGGCTCGCGCTTCACCGCCGCTTTCGATCCAAGGAGTGCCTTCCGCCTGCTTGCCTGGATAACGGCGCCTCCGATCAGGATCGCGACGTCTCGGGCGGGAGGGGTCTATCGAGCACCACTTGCTCGCCTGGACCGAGCGCCTCGGCCAACGTTGCCGCGACGAACGCGGTCTTCGCATTCATATAACCGGACATATCGTCGTCGAACGCTGCGGCCAGATCTCTCTTCAGCTTCGCGTAGGCGCGAACTACCTCGGGATAGTTGCGCAAATAGTCACGAAACAGAAGGCGGCGTCGCCACCGGGGATGGTCTCCTTGCAAAACATGGAGATGATGTGTCCATGGTTGTCCCTTCCGGAAGAAAAGCTCACCTGGCAACCGGGCTTCGTCCTCCGGCATGTAGGCATAACCCAGAGCCTGAAGCGGCCCGACGCAGCTTGATCGTGCTTCCGCGAGGCTGCGGACGCTTAACTGGAGATCGATGATCGGCTTGGCAGCCAAGCCTGGCACCGCCGTCCTCCCAATATGCTCGACAGTCAGCACAAGGGGACCGAGAGCGGTATGCAGGCTCGTGCGCTCCTGCTCGAAGGTCGCCGACCAAACCGGATCGTAATCTGAGATTACGATCGACCCGCCCCCAAATCGTTCCATGTAGTCTCCGATGCGAAATCGGCATCCAAGATGGTAGCACCGTCGGGCCACTGAGGTGGACCCCATCCGTTGGACAGGATTCCGGGTGAGTTAAGAGAGACTCCCGCCAGTTCCAATTCCCCCTACCCGTGCGAAGGGGCAACGAAGTTATAGCGCCTTTTCTAATTCAATAGAATCCTTTTCTTGCTGTTGATGGGCCTGTGGGGATGTGGTCAACGCGCTTGCGTTGTCCACATATCCACAGGTCGCCGGCATCTGGAATACTTCGCGCGGCGTGCGGTAACCCAAGGCTTGATGCGGACGCCCGTCGTTATAGAAAGTCAGCCAGCCGCGATCCCGCGACGCGCCTCCTGCACCGAGGCATAGGCCTTGATGTACACCTCCTCATATTTCAGGCTGCGCCACAGCCGCTCGATAAAGATGTTGTCCAGGTAACGGCCTTTGCCATCCATGCTGATGCGGACATCGCTGGCCGCCAGCTCGCCGATGAAATCGCGCGCTGGTGAACTGGACCCCCTGATCGGTGTTGAAAATCTCCGGCTGAACCGTATCGATCCAGCGCCTCTTGCAACGCCTCGACGCAAAACGCCGTGTCCATGCCGATCGACAAACGCCAGGCCAGGACCCGACGGCTGAACCAGTCCATAACCGCAACCAGATAGACAAAGCCCTTGGCCATCGGAATGTAGGTAATGTCCGCGCACCATACCTGGTTCGGCCGATCGATCACCAGACCTCGCAAAAGGTAAGGATAAACAATATGGTCCGGGTGACGGCCGGCTGGTGTTCGGCTTCTGGTAGATCGCCTCGATCCCCATCAGCGCGCATCAGCCGCCGCACGCGTTTGCGGTTCACCGACCAACCATCCCGCCGCAACATCGCCACCATCCGCCGCGAGCCGTAGAACGGCGTCGCCAGATACAGTTCGTCGATCCGGCGCATCAGGCGCAGATCGTCCTCACTCACCGCCGCCGGACGCTAATACAGCGTGGAGCGAGCGACCTTCAGCAGCCGGCACTGCGCCACGATCGACAGATCGGCGTCCGCGCGGTCGACCAGCGACAGCCGCGTCGACCGGGGTCATGGACCAGACCTTTTGCGAAAAAAATCCCGCTCGACCGTCAGTTCGCCAATCTTCTCATACAGTTTGGCCAGCTGCGCCTCGTCCGCCGCGGCGGCTTCGGCGGCGCCGCCTTTGCCTCTGGCGAACAGCGAGCCAACCCCGTCGATCACCGTCTTCTTCCACGCATGAATCTGGCTGGCATGCACGCCATAGCGGCTCGACAGTTCCGCCACCGTGCTGTCCTCGCGCACCGCCGCCAATGCCACCTTCGCCTTGAAATCAACACCGTGCTTTTTGCGAACATTCGCCATCTGTAACCCCTGGCCATCAGGCCGTTTTAGGGGCGGGACTCTCTCTTAGCTACCTGTCCAGTATTCGGGGTCCACCTCACACCGCCTTCCTGCCCGTAGCATACTGATGCGCGCCGAACCAGATGGTCGGCGCCGTGGCGCAGGGACGACCTTCCGGACAAACCGTCAAAACCTCTGTGCAGAGGTCCAATAGGTCTCGACTGTCGCGGGTGGCATCATATCGTAATGGGCAAGCCACCTAAGCGTCGTCCGCCACCTAAGCAGAAGCAACCGCGTCAGGGTCAAGAGGCAGGCAAGCGGCGGCGTAGTGTAGCGAATTCGCCTGCCAAGAAGCAGGCAATCGGGAGCACCGGCATTACGAAGGTGCCTACCCCTGCCGCGTTAACCGCTCTGGCAGGATCGGAGGACGCGAGAGGACTTGCTTCTGCTACCCCGGTGGGCTTGTCCGTGAGCACGGAGGCCGGGCGTCCTATCTTCGCTAACTCGAATAGGCCGGCAGAAGTCATTTCCAACGTCCCTCCAGCAGAGACCGTCAATCTTGACCTGACTGTCAACCGGTTTCCATCCGCCAATCTACAAGGCATTGCCGCAGACCTCCGCTCTATCGTTCCACTGCTGCTTCAGTTGGTTGAAGCTCAGTCGAAGCAGGGCGGGAACGCTGCTGCATCAGTTGTCCAGCTTCCTTCCGATGCGCCACGAATTGCGGAATTGACAGCTACAACTCTCGACGAAGAGGCGCGCTCCGACAAACCGAGGATGCACGTTGTTGAGCAGTGCTTGCGGGTGGGGAAGATGCTTCTGCTGGCTGCGATGAAAGTCATAGCGAGCGTCGTGCTGACGATCGACGGAAACTTATCCTATGAGGCTTTAACTGATCCGGAGCAAGCGATGCAACATGCTCAGACCATCGTCGCCACGATAGAGCACGTCTTGCACTTATTTGGTCAGTAGGTAGAGCGGCGAGACGACGGCCCCGCATCATGGCGGGGCGGTGGTGCAGTGGATTGGGTAGGGTGACGCGGACGACATAGCTATTCTGGTGCCGCGTTCAATTCAAGAATATTTTTCCACCACCCAAGCTCGACGAAGCCCGCTTCTCGAAGCTCCCTTTCAAGCGAGGTAAGTCCCGTCTCGAACCCTCGGCCTTCTTTCTGGCATAGCTTTGCATGCTTTAGCCAGATAGCGAGTTCGGCTGCCGAGTAGTGGCGTAATGGCATAACGACAACCCGAGCATCGCTCAGCACGTAATGCGCTATACCCTCCCAATCGACCACGGAAGGCACATGCGTTTCGAGCTTTCCTTTCTTTTCCAGACAGTCCGAGTAAAGCGCTCGCTGCTTGGTTTTCTCAAGTGTGTCTGGGCTTGGGCCTGCCTCTCCAATATCACATGCAATCTGCCGAGGCATCTTAGGAAGGTGATTGCGCACTTGCATTGCGATCGCGTCATTGACGAATTAATCTTCGCAGGATGTCGGATGTAGTTCTTCCATCCCAAGGCGGGGTCGGTAAATCCTAACAACAAGCTCATAATAATGAGCGGCTTTCCTGCTTCCTCCATCGCTAGAATACTCATCGAAACTCAGTGGGCAAAGCGTTCGCGCTCAAATAGGATTTCAGCCGTTTCTAGAAGGTCGTTAGCGGTGCGTCGAGCTGCGTCTATGGCTTGCGATGCCTGCTGCGGGAATAGCTTGCCCTTGAATGCTTTGGCGCTTAGCAGGGAAGAGAGGTCGGGCATACTCACTTTCCTCTGCCGGTGGGCATCCGTCATGGATTGCGCCCCATCTTCATAGGACGGCGACACGCCCACCGGTAACCAGACGCGTGATCAGGCATGGGACTACAGTGGCAAACTCCAGGCTGGGACGCAACGGCTACGCAATGAGGATTCGGGATGGGACCCAGCCACAAAGCTTCGGCGAAGGGTCCCACCACCGTGCGGCGAGACGGCTGCCCAGCGGCATCTAAAAAAAATCTGTCACCTCTGGTGACGCCTTCGAGCGGCTTTTGGAACTGCCTTGGTGTCGCCAGCATGCTCTGCATCGGGGTAGATGCGCAGCATGTCCTCACTCGCGCGTTTCAAAAACTTGCCAGCTATGGAGAGGGCGCTCGCGGTCCATGCTTTATCAATGCGGTTTTCGATTCCGGTTCCTCGCCCATGTTCAGCCATCCTATAGAATGATATAGGTCCGGTGTGGGTATGCGCGCTTAGAAACCGGTAATAACCACGAAAGGCGGCTCGATCTTCGCCCATGCGCTCTAGGATTTCATCCTGAGTGAATGGGTCCTTATCTCCCTTAAGAAGCTCCTTCTGCTTGCTGGGAGGCAACGCGATAAAATGCGTGCGCGATAAGAGACGCTCGGTCAGATCGGTATGGTGAGTGGCAAATCCTTCGAGTTGAGGGTCTTCTGGGTTCCAATCACTGAATGAGCTGGCCCCCGAAAACTGGACAGGTAGCTAAGAGAGTATCTCGCCCCTAAAACGGCTGTGGCCAGGGGTGACAGATGGCGAATGTTCGCAAGAAGCACAGCGTTGAATTCAAGGCGAAGGTGGCATTGGCGGCGGTGCGCGAGGACGGCACTGTGGCGGAGCTATCGGGCCGATATGGGGTGCATTCGAGCCAGATCCATGCTTGGAAGAAGACGCTGATCGGGGGGGTTGGTTCGCTGTTCGCCCGAGGGAAGGCAGGAGCGTCCGAGGGCGCGGCGGCGGACGAGCCGAACTGGCCAAGCTGTATGAGAAGATTGGCGAGCTGACGGTCGAGCGCGATTTTTTTCGCAAAAGGTCTGGTCCATGAACCAGATAATGCGGCTGTCGCTGGTCGACAGGTCCGACGCTGATCTGACGATCGTGGCGCAGTGCCGGCTGCTGAAGGTTGCGCGCTCGACGCTGTATTACCGAGCTGCGCCGGTGAGTGCCGATGATCTGCGACTGATGCGGTGGCTGGACGAGCAGTATCTGACGACGCCGTTTTACGGGTCGCGTGGCATGGTGGCGGTACTGCGACGGGACGGCGAAGTGGTGAACCGCAAACGTGTGCGCCGACTGATGCGGCTGATGGGGATCGATGCGATCTACCAGAGGCCGAACACCAGCCGGCGTCACCCGCAACACAAGGTGTATCCTTACCTTTTGCGAGCCCTCGTCATCGACCGCCCGAACCAGGTGTGGTGCGCGGACATCACGTACATTCCGCTGGCGAAGGGCTTTGTATATCTGGTTGCGGTGATGGACTGGTTCAGCCGCCGGGTTCTGGCATGGCGATTATCGATCGGGATGGACATGGCGTTCTGTTCGAAGCTTTGCAGGATGCGATGGATCGATACGGGCAGCCGGACATATTCAACACCGATCAAGGTGTGCAGTTCACCAGCGGAGATTTCATTGACGAACTGGCGGCCCGCGGTGTGCGGATCAGCATGGACGGCAAAGGGCAGTTTATCGACAACATCTTCATCGAACGCCTGTGGCGCAGCCTGAAATATGAGGAGGTGTTCATCAAGGCCTACGCCTCGGTTGGCGAGGCACGTGGAGGTATCAGTAGGTGGCTGGCCTTTTTCAACGATGTGCGTCTGCACCAGGCCCTCAATTATCGAACGCCGCGCGAAATGTTCGAGGCCGCCCCGGCCTGTGGATATGTGGACAACGCAAGCGCGTTGACTTCGCCACCGGGCTTTGTTGTCACGTAGCTGCGTTAAATTCTGACGCATCTGCCATTCGTCCTCGTCCTCCACGGGTTCAGCACAGAGGTAAAAAAAGACGAAGTAGCATTCGGTTAAATTGCGAACCAACGATGCCACAGCACTGAAATCCCAATGAGAGCGACGTTCAGGTAAAGGCGCCGTCCTGGGAGACAAGCGTAACACGCTTTTCCCCGTTACGACGAGGCGGGTGAATAGGACGGATGCCCAGATTCTCGCCCCGTCGCTGATATGCGCCCCGAGGCTCCGATTGAGATGAGCATTGCCCGGTTGGTGGTTGCCTCCATTTCCTCCCGTAGATCTCGATACCGCTTTGCAATCTGCGGCTCGGACAGGCGTGATTCGTTGCCCTGTTCGGCCTTTTCAGCTCAACCATGCGCGCGACCTCTCCAGTATAGATACTCACACATAGTCATGGTGGGGCGGGCTCGCGCCACCGGGGCATTCGTCAAAGTGTTGCACTTATGAACCGCGCGGCTGACAGCAATAGGAGGTCGAACCGGGCGGCACTCGCAACAGCCCGGAGGGTCCTTGCGACCATTCCGGCCTCGCGTCGGCCATTGGACACCGCTTCAAGCGCACGCGCCCCGAGGATGATGATACGCTGACGGTCGGCCTTGGCGTCCTGGCGCGACCGACGCTGGCGACGTGATCCGTCAGAAATAGGCGGATCAGCGGTCTGCCCAATTCGACCAGCGCCAGAGCGACGCGAAGGAAGATGCCCATTTCAGCCTCTTCTAGCTTGACTGACATCCGGACTCTTATACACTATTCCGCATATTAGGGTCGATATGAAAAGCCCAAGCACGGTAGATCAAGGGTTTCCGGTTATGCGCAAGGTCGAGTTGGTGAACGAAGTTCCGCATGTTTCCGCCGATCGCGATTACCTGCGCCCGGATGAAGCTGCGGCAGTGATCGCTGCTGCCAGCAAAGTTGGTCGCAATGGTCTGCGCGATCAAGTGCTCCTGCGGTTGATGTATCGCCATGGTCTGCGCGCGTCGGAAGCGAAGCACACTAAGTGGACAGACTTCGACCTAACTCCAGGATCAGGACCCAAGACGTTCCATGTGCGCCGGCTGAAGGGGTCTGTTGACAGCGTGCATACCCTTGATCGGGACGAAGTCTCGGCACTGCGGCGCTTGGAGGCGGATAGCACGTCGCCATACGTCTTCGTATCCGAACGGGGTGGCGCGTGTCCCCGGACATGATCGCGCGGATCGTGGAGCGGGCGGCAGAAGTTGCGGGCTGGGCTTCCACGTTCATCCCCACATGCTACGGCACGCGGCGGGGTATATGCTGGCGAACGAAGGGACGGACACGCGGCTGATCCAGGACTTCTTGGGGCACGCGTCGATCGCGAACACCGTGCGGTATACGAAGCTGGCAGCGTCCAGGCTGGCAAAGGTCCGAGTGCGCTGATTGGCGTTGTGGTCCCGCGTCCACCGATGGACGCATTGAATTCCACTGGTGGCAGCTTCTTAGCTTCGCGGGACCCCGGGGTTCGTTCCCGCAAGTGGCCTTAAACCGAGCTTCCCGCTGCCTTTGCGATGAAGTTCTTGAAAGGATTCGCGATATCGCCTGATCCCATCCAAATCGTAGCCATGTAATATCATATTTGAGACTTGTACCCTGTCGCCGGATGTGCTCATGCTTCGTCATGTACATCGAAGCCGTTCCGAATCGGAACTCGCCACCCGCGATCCTGCTGCGCGAGAGCTACCGCGAAGGCGGCAAGGTGCGGAAGCGCACTCTATGCAATCTTTCCGACTGGCCCACCGCCCACATCGAGGGTCTTCGCGGCGTCCTCAAAGGGGGCACGGTGATTCCCGCCGAGCGTGATGCGTTCACCGTGATCCGCAGCCTGCCACACGGCCATGTCGCCGCTGCGCTCGGCACCGCGCGCAACATCGGCCTCGACCGTATCCTCGGCTCCAGCAGCGATCGCCGCCGTGACCTTATCCTCGCCCTCCTCGTCAGTCGTATCGTCGACCCAGCATCCAAGCTCGCCGCCGCCCGTGCGCTGTCGCCCGCCACCGCCGCATCGAGCCTCGGTGAACTGCTCGGCCTCGGCGAGGTCGATGAGGACGAACTCTACGCCGCGCTGGACTGGCTCCTGGAGCGTCAGCCCGCAATCGAGGCCACGTTGGCCAAACGCCATCTCACCAACGGCACGCTGGTGTTGTACGATGTCTCGTCGAGCTACATGGAAGGGCGTGCTGCCCGCTCGCCAAGCGGGGCTACAGCCGTGACGGCAAGAAAGGCACGCTGCAGATCGTCTATGGCCTGCTCTGTGCCCCCGACGGCTGTCCCGTTGCCATCGAGGTGTTCGACGGCAACACCGCCGATCCGATGACGCTGGCAACACAGGTCGAGAAGCTCAAGCGACGCTTCCAACTCGACCATGTCGTGCTGGTCGGCGACCGCGGCATGATCACCCAGGCGCGCATCACCGAGGACATCAAATCGGCAGGCCTGGACTGGATCTCCTCGTTGCGCGCGCCAGCGATCAAGGCGCTGGTGGAAAGCGGTGCCTTGCAGCTTTCGCTGTTCGATCAGCGCGACATGGCCTCCATCACCGCGCCCGAATTCCCCGATGAGCGCCTCGTGGTCTGCCGCAACCCCGATCTCGCCGCCGAGCGTACCCGCAAGCGCGAAGAACTCCTTGCCGCCACTGAGCGCGACCTGCTCCGCATCCAGACCGCCGTGGCACGCAAGCGCGATCCGCTGCGCGGCACCGCAGAGATCGCGCTCGCAGTCGGCAAGGTGATCAACAAGCATAAGATGGCCAAGCATTTCGAACTCGACATCACTGGTGCCACCTTCAGCTTTGCACGTAAGACCGTCGAAATTGCCGCCGAGGCGGCGACCGACGGCGTCTACGTCATCCGCACCAGCCTGACAGCGGAGACCTTCAACGACGCAGAAACAGTGCGTAGCTATAAGTCACTCGCCCTGGTGGAACGGGCCTTCCGCTGCATCAAGACCGTCGATCTGCACGTCCGCCCGGTGTATCACCGATTGGCCGATCGGGTCCGGGCGCATGTCTTCCTCTGCATGCTGGCCTACTACCTTGAATGGCACATGCGTCAGCGCCTGGCGCCGATGCTGTTCGACGACACCGACAAGGCAGCCGCCGAAGCAGCGCGATCGAGCGTGGTGGCGACGGCGCAGCGCTCAACGGCTGCTGTCGCCAAGCAGACCACAGGCCTGACTGCGGATGGGTTACCGGTGCATAGCTTCCACTCGCTGCTGGCCGATCTCGCGACATTGGTGCGCAACACTGTGATAACCGCGATCACACCGAACTATCCGCTCACTGTACTGACCAGACCGACACCGATCCAGCACAAGGCATTCGACCTCCTCGGTATCACGCTGTAGCCAGTAGCACAGATCTCCGCGAGAGCATTCTGTCGTTAATTCAAGACCTTACGCGGTTCACCGTCAGGAAGCTCGGGTTAAAACTGAACAAGAATCCAGAGGGGGTCGGGCGGCAAAAAGCGGCGCGCCTGTCAGTCCAGCTCCGGGAGGGTCTGGGAGGGTTTTTATGCCCAAGAAATCTCCAGGGTTTTCAATGCCCTGAGCAGATCCGGGAGGGTTGGGAGGCTGTCGCGGCGCGGTTTGCGCGTAGAAGAGCGGTCGATGCAATGTCGTTCGCCGCAGCCATGTGCTTATGCCCTTTTCTGCTGATTCCCTGACAACCCTCCCAACCTCCCATCAAAACGAAAATCGTCAGTTATTACAATGCCTTGGTCCTGCCATCGTGGTGGGAGGGTTGCAATCGAACCCTCTCAGACCCTCCCGTTCACGTGCGAAAAATCAAGATTTCTGTGACGTAGAAGACATGTCGTCGAGCTGCTCCACCTCCTCATATGCGCCGTCGCTGAAGTCCAGATTTCTACGTTCTGCCGGGCTCCCATACCGAGCAACAATGATCCGAAACTCGTTATGATAAGTCCGAATGCTCGAAAGCACTTCGGCAACCTTGGGTTCCTTTCCATCATTGGGGTCGTAGCTCAGCCTGATCCATATTCCCGGCTTTTTTCACTCCCCTATGGAAAAAGCGCTTCACGCGCAAGTTACTCCGCTGTGCTCAAAAACCTCACCTTGGGATAGCTCAGGTTCGGGTTCCGGCTCACGTGCCGGGGGATGATCGGCAGTTCGCATGGCCGGTTCCTCACGTCCCGATGATCCGAGCAGTCTTGCTTCTCCGGTTTGGCGGGCCGACTGCCCACGCCGTCGGGCGAGGGGTCGAAAAACTTCAGGAGCGCGAGTTTGATAAGTTCTTGGAACGGTTCTTGATCCAGCTTATCAATGGTTCGTAAATAAAGGCATTTAACACAACAACTGCCGCAAGAATGAACCCGGTAAGAAGACTGAATGCTGCTATCGACAGGAATTGAAACGCTGTCGCTCCAAAGGCAAGCAACAATAATATGAAGGCACCGTTGAGTAGTAGCACGCGCTCTGGGCTTTTTAGTGCTTGTCGGCTATTTGTTCGGTGAAAGTAGATCCTCCGCGCCACTGCCGGTTGATCCGGTAATCTGCCGACAGACCACATTGATGTCGGTAAGATTGGTATCGATTTCATTTTTTATAGAAAAGACATGCTGACGCGCGTCATTAAACCGCAAATCAACTATTTCGACCTTGAGACCGTCAACAGCTCGCCTGATGTCGCTTTTTAAGTCGCCCTCGTGTTTATGAAAAATCAACAGAAGCATTCGCAATGAGAAAGTTCGCCGGGCAAAGTCGACATTCTGCAAATAGTCAATCTGGGAGCGTTGATATCTTTATCGTATCTATTTGCGGGCGCGGCAAGATCATCACATATCTTAGCAACGCCCCGAAACCATTCGCTGTCTGAAGCAGCGCGTAATTTGTCGAGAACAGCTTCCTTCTCCGCCTTACGTCGGGGCGGGAAGGTAGGGTCGACGCGGCATCTAGGCATTGTGCGAACCGAAAATATGCGTCACGGCAGCATCGGTTTATGGTCTCGACAAACGTTTGAGAAGCTGGCGCCCGAGGATCGGGTGTGTGCGCTCAATCTCCGACAGAGAGGTGACACCGTCAGCGCTCTGCCTTCCCCGATCATCATCCCCCTCTACCCCATCCTCTCTCTTCCCTCCTCTCGCCCCCCCCTTACCGCGTCCCACTCTCGCCCTCGCCCCCCCCAGCCCAACCACCCCCCACAACCTAATTGCGCTCTCCCCCCGCCTGAAGGGCTCGCAACTCCATAACAACGGCTCCCCATCCCACCCCCCAAACCGGTGTCAGCTTAGCGACACCCCGCCACCCAATACCAGCCAGATTTTGTGAAAATCGCTGCGATGCAAAACCAAGATGTTCGCACACGTGCCTTTTTGGCCGTTCTGTCAGCGGGTTTAGCTGGTGCGGGAAAATCCGGTGCCCAAACTGACGAGCCCACCGGAAGCAGGGGTTCGACTGCAACTCCCCCCGGCGACTAGGGAGGCTGGTGGCTTCTCGCGCCCCCGCTGCACATCAATGCCACGTCCCCAGAGAAAGTCCCCGGCTGCAAAAAGGACGTGGAGCGGCAACTTGTCCGGTATTGTCACGGTGCCATCGTAGCCGAGCGCACGATGCACACGCTGAAGGCGCTCCACCTGACCAGCGTCTGCACCTTCAGCCGCGTTCAAGCGGTGTTCCCCAAGCATCTTGTCATTAACCATCGTCCGGATCGATGCCAGCAAGCTGCATAGCATCCGCGCGCGGCGGTAGATCATTACTCCTTGCGAGTTTCCGCGTTGCTGCGGCTGTTGACCTTGCCCCCGGCAAGCTTCTTCAACCAGATGCCGAACTCTCCGTCGCTCTTGGACCCGAGCGTGCAACCGCTTCGCCCGACGCTCCAGTGCCTCCCGCAACCGCTTCCGGTTGACAGACACGCCTTTGTCTAGCGGGCCATTCGAAGGTCTCGTGAGGGTCACCGAACCAGCCTTGGCGAAGGCGTCATCCGAGTCGGTAACTCAATCTGACCCGACGCCAGTATCTCTTGCCACACTGCGTCATTAACCGGTCTGGCTATGCGTGATCTGTTCTCGCAGCGCCGTTGTCTCCGGCGGGTTGCGAAGGTCAATCCAATCCGGGATGACGACGTTCAGCAAATCGTATCGCATCGCCTCTAGGCCACCCGCCTCCATCTGCTCGTCGATTGCTGCGAAATAGTCGCGATTCCTCGCGCAACGCGGGTTTACGGTAGGACGAGAAGCGCCGCTCGCCTTCGGTCGCAGGAACAACCCAATCCTCGTTCGAGGTGAAGATGAAGTGGCGGCAGTCAGCGATCTTGACGCGATCCATGCCCTTGGGGTGCGCGTTCTTGGGTCCCATCCGTGATCATCGCTTTGAGTGTGAACCTTCGTCCGACTTGCTGCCTGCCCAGAACGCCTCATTACCTACGACTACGATCGCGTAAGCCAGCAGGACGTTGAAGTCCGAGAACATCTCCTGGGGGTTCGACACAACGGCGTTGGTTGTAAGGGAACAGCTCACATACCCATTCGCCCACCTTCGTCTTCGCCACACCCCTTCACACCACGCAGCACTATCGCCACGCCCATCTTCTTCTGAGGGGCCTGCACCCATGCGGCGAGCGTGCAAATTAGGAACATGAACTTGTATGGGTTGCCATCGCAGACGTTGTGGAACAGATGCTGCCTGAACAATGACCAGTCGCCCCTGATTGCCTTCAAGGCATCGCCCCGGTAGAGGTTGACTCGGAGTCATCGACATAACCCTTCGGCGCGAACACCGGCTTCTCGTATTGCTGGATATTGGCGACGCTTGCCCACCAAGTGAACCAGTTAGACACTTTCTTCGGGCCATCTGGGGTTTGGACGAGAACGGCGGTCCGCCTGTATTCTTCTTTCAGCGATCCAGCCGCATACGGCGTGATCTGGGGCTGCAACACGTCCACATATGCGAAATCCCTCCCCCACCGAATGCCGGCATAACGTCTCGACATATAGGCCGCGACGGTGGCGGCTTCCGACACGGCAGGCGGCATCGGATTGCGCGTATGCCAGGACATCGCAGCCCACATTGCCTTCACGTATGCCATGTCTCGCAACTCGAATTCCTCACGGGTCGAGACACGGTGCGCGAATCGCCTCACCCCCATGCGCTCGGCAGCGTCGCCCAGCGCATGACTGGCGCACATTGCCCGCATGATAGCCTTCAGGTCATGTCGTCCGTCTCCGGCGTCAGGGCATCGATCGCTGCATTCATATCGTCAATCGACGCGTAGCCGTCTGGCGTCGGAGCAGACGACGTATCTGTGCGCGCACGATAGCTGCGATCCGGTTCGGCATCGGGACGTGCCTTCGCCCATTGGCGGCACGCTCGATTTCACCATCAAGCACATCGTCAGTCAGATAACCATCGCGATAGTTGGCCGGGTCGTCAGGTGCCAACGGTCCGACATTGATCCATTCGATAATCTGCGCCTTGAGTGGCTCAGAGGAGCGTCGTAGCCACGCTGCACGAAATAGATGCATGGGACGCGATAGATCGGACCATGGAACCCTTCGCGGCCTTCGCCATGACCGAACACTGATCCGCATTTCTCAAGGGACAATTCGCCTCCCATGTCCTTGATTGCTGCCGCAAGCCCAGCCTCGATCGGATCCGATGCATCCAGTTCCGCGTGGGCTTCCTTGCCCTTTGTGTCCGGTGCTGCATCTGCTCCCGCAAGTGCATCAGCGTTTGCCAGCAACGCGGCATCCAAGCCGGCTTGCGCGAATGTGCTGCCATCTGGCGCGGTCAAAGTGCGGTTTCCCTTGGTCGCAAAGAAGCACTTGCGAAGCAACGGGATGGGCATGTCCGCTATCGGCACGTCGTCAGGCGAGAAGCCGTCATACCAGCGATACAGGTTGCCAGACTTGTGGGAGAACCAGGTGCCACTGAGAAGCCGTTCTCGCCGCGAACGTCAACGCCCAAGGCGATCGTCTTTTGACTATTGCGAATGTTCCAGCCGGGAGGAACACGAAAAAGGCAATGATAGCCACCAGAGCCAGAGACGACGGTCACGGTGTCCGGCAATTCGGCCGCTTGTGCCATCGCGTTAAAGCTGTTGCGCCCATCGGCCCCGTCAGCCTCCACGAGAACGACGCAAGATGCAGACCCGAACACCAGGCCCACGTTGAAGCGGCGGAACTTCGCGTCGCGCCAGCGAGCCATGATCTGATCTCATCCGTCGTTGCATTGGTCTGCCATGCAGCGCCGATGGGGTGTTTCCCAGGACTGACACATGCAGTGAACGCCTTTCCCTTCTTCTCCTTGTCCTTCCACTTGGACCATTCGCAACCGCAACCGGTGCCACCGTCGCCACCTTCCGCATCAGGCGAGCGCGGGCCGCGTTCATCAAACGAGTGGACTTCGACTATGGGCAGCCCGCGATCGGCGCACTGCAATGCTGTCTCAAGTGTCCTTCGATTATGCTCAGTGATCGTTCGTTGCCACTTGCTTGGCTCCGCAGTTAGGGGGCGAACCGACTGCGCGCGAATTCGCGCCGCTCTTGTGGTGTGAGAGGCTTAGTGGCGCGGTTGGTAGTTTCGCTCATGGCGTTGCCTCCAAGTCGGGGGCGAACGGGTCGGCCTTTGCCTGCGCCTTGATGAGCAACGCACGAATGTCCGCCACGATCTGTTCGACCGTTTCCACCGTTAGTGGACCATCCGTGAGGTCTTTACTTCGCTGGTGCTCTTCTCCTGGCAGTGGTTCGAAGGTCGCGATTGCCCCGACGTAGTCGGCGCGAGAATCGATTTCGACGCTGATTGTGATAGTTTGAGATACAGTCACGGTTGGCGCTCCTCCGGTTGGAGGACCGCAACACACGTGCAGGGATTTGCAGGGGCGCGGCGGTCCGGGGGTAGGCTGCAAGGCTTGCAGCGACCCCGGTGCGCTGTGCGCCCGGTGATTGCTGGAACGAAGGCTAGGCTCGAACCCTGAATACGTTCGCCAAAGCAGGGCCGTCGGCGCTCGGAAGGAAGCCCCCAAGAGACGGGAGAATATCGCCCATCTGCAAAACACCATACGCGGAACTCCCGTTGTTTGCAACAAAATTTGTTGGTGGCTCGCGAGAAACCGATAGGTTCATGCGCCTTCGGGACGAGCCATTCGACTGAAACTTCTTCAACATCGAACCTTTAATTTAACCAATCGGTTAAGCAGGACGCGGGGCGTCCGCCCATTCCCAAACCTACAGGTGACACCATGCCCAACCTTCACCGGGTCGTGCCCGCTGCGCGCCAGATGATCTATGCGGATGCGAGTCTCATGGAAAGGCTGCGCGCCTATGCAGCGGCGACGCGACAGTCGCAGAACAAGGTTCTGGTTCGCGCCCTGGCCGAATTCCTGGCGAGGGCCTGACAATGTCGGACTACGTCCGCCGGAGTCCGCAACGTCAACCCCGCCGCAGCAATGGCACCGGGCGACGCGTCCTCGTTCGCGCTCTCGTGGAGCCTGATTTGGCAGAGCGGTTGCAGACACTAGCCCGAGCCAAGGACGTTTCGCAGGCGACAATCCTGCGCGACGCGATCGCTTTGATGTTCGCGTCGTGGCACTGAGGAGTATTAGCCGTGAGTATTGATCCAAATTTCGTCGAATTCGTCGGCGGTATCGACCGCTACAATGCGATGCGCCCCATCCTGAAGCTACAGTTGTATCGCCAATGGGGAACTGGCACGCCAGTCAGCAGCGACACCCGCCAACGGCAAATCCTTGCGCTGCGCTATGGCGCTGACAAATCGAAATGGCCGGTCCAGGAACGCGCACGGCTCTTGCCCGCGATGTCAGGACCACCGAAGCCCGTAGCGCCAACCTCAACAAGTGATCTAGTCAAGCAAGCGGCTGGCGAAGTCCTACGCCTCGAAGCGCAACTCGCAGACCACGAGCGCATCCACCCAGGCGACACAATGAACATGCGCACATGGCGTGACAATCAGGCTGCCGCTATTCGATCACGTTTGGACAAGATCGCTGGCACACGGCGTCGCACTCCGGAGTCAGCACAGTGACCCAATCCGTGCACGGGTCTTATGTGTTTGATGATGAAACAATGCGAGCGCGCCGCGCGACGTTCGATGATCTGCGCGCTCCCGAGAGGGCACAACACCTGGGCGCGAGCATATTTTTTGGTGTGCCGATGGATGGTCACCGGCTCCGTAGCCGGTGTAACTCAGTGTTGGCGGAGGCGAACATCAAACCGCTTTGGCGCGTCCGCATTCCGAAGAGAATACGCGACTTGCCGCGTGAGGAGCTGGTGGAGTTGGCCGGGCAAGCGCTGATTGATTTCTCCTGCGATCTGACGAAACGCCGTGCGCGGACTGCTGAACTATATGTCTATGCACTGGCGCGGGTGACCCCATTCATGACGGCCGAAGTCCAAACCAACGCAAAACTTATCGAGATGGATGAGACAAATGAGTAAACTCAAACGAAATTCGTCTGCGATAGCGCGCAGTCAGGACCAGCGCATCGTCGTCGCCGATGCCGCGCATCGTGGGAGCGTGAAGCCGCCACGCTTGGCGTCGGTCAAGCCGTCGCGGGCGGGCAATCAAATCTTTCGCGTCGGTGGAGGAGCGCGTTGATGTTGACCACGACCGCTGGTGGAAGCCGAACACGATCGACAAACGGCGCGCACGATCTGCCGCGCGCCAAAACTGCGCCCGCGCCGTCCTCCCCGGCGCGGGCGCATCTTATTTTGTTAGGCTGGCATTGCAGGCCGCAGTGACCGTGCAATGTCGCGCACGTCGCTGCACAAACCTTCGATGGTGCGGAGGCTCGCGCTGGTCAACGCTAACTCGGCTTCGGTAACCAAGCGATGCGCGAGGGCGATCAGGTCGGCGTGGCGTTGCTCGATTGGTGTCAGTGGTTCGTCGTTCATGTCGGCTCCTTTCGTCATAGCGACACGATCGGAATGCTCGCGTGCCGTCGTGAACGCAATCAGAATCGATCCGCTGGCGGGCCGATGTAAGAAAGGGTTCGCACACAAGGACGTGTTGCGATCTTTTTTTTACGTTGTTGTCAGGCAGTGTTGCGCGCGTCGCTTTGGCTTACGCGCAAATCCATCGGATCGTCGAACGGCTTCACCTTGTCGAGCCACGCGGCAAGCACGACGGGGTCCGCCAGATCGCCATAGCCAGCACCTACGCCACTGCTTTCCTTGCGACCGCAGATTGCTTCTGCCACTGGGTCCGGTAACCCCGCATTCCTTGCTGCCGTCTTCCACGCATGGCGGGCGGAGTGATAGCTCTTGTTGATGCTGAGTTTGGTGCAGAAATACGAGAACCGCTTGCCCATGTATGAACTCACGCGCGGGTCTGTCCTGCGTGCTGTCATCTCGGGGAACAGACGGTCACCATCGATCGCCTGGACGTATTCGACGAAACCACGGGCAACAAGATCGGCATGCAACGGAATCAGCCGCACGGATTGCTAATTCTTCACTCGTTGTCCGTCTGCCGCGTCAGTCACTTCCATGCACCACAAACCGTTGTGTCGGCGGATATCGGACGTCCGCAGTTGGGCGCATTCCTCACGTCTGGCGCCCTGATAGGCACCGAGTAGGAATATCCAGCGATCATCCTTGCGCATTTTGTCGCTCGCCGCGTCAAGTTGGCGTAGCTCGGCTGGGGTGAAGCCCTTCCGACGAGCGGCCTTCGCGATTGCATGCTTCGTGCCGTTTGCCTTTGGGAACTTGTATCCTTGCAGTGGATTGACCTTGATCACCCCATCATTCGCCGCGTCATTCATCATGGCGGAGAGACGGAAGAAGTTCTGGCGCACCGTCGCACGGTCAAGGCGGCGGAGGTCTTCACGATCCGCAAGCGCGATTGCCTCTCGCAGAGGAAGCTTTCGGACGCGTGGCGATGTGGTGGAGGGGAGGCGGGCCAGTTCTTTGACGAAGATCACCCCGTGCTGCCGTGTGATCTCTGGCAGGCTCAAGTCGGGGAACAACTCAGTGAACCGCCGCGCCGCATACTGCCGCGCAGGGGACGTAGCGAACTGGTCGAACGGCGACGTTTTGGACGGGCCTGCAAGCCGGATACGAGTGTCCTTCGACAGTATGGCAATGTTGCGCTGGTATCGCGCCTGGACGCCTCCCAAATGCGTCCGGGCGTCTGTGGCTTCGTCATGGGCCTCAGTCAGGTTGATACCTTCCTGCGCGGCTACGTCGCGCGGGAGGCTGGCCGTGTCAGTCAGCATCTCGGCGGCGGCGGCGGCAAGGGCTATTTCCCCCTTGATGCCATAGTCATCTGCATAGCGGGCGTTGTCCTTGCCCAGCGTCTTGACACGCAATGTCGCCAATCCACCGTAGTCACGAATGACGGCCTGATCCTCCACCGTCAGGGGTCTCAGGCGCTTGCGGCTATCCGCGATCTGGCGATCGGTCTCGACAGCCAATTCGCGTGCTTTGGTCGCCGCAAGCATCCGGTCTGGTGTGTGCAGGCTGCGACGCCAAAAACGACCAAGGTAGGGAACAAGGTCCAGCGGAACACGGCGGTAGAAGAACCAGGCATTGCCACGCTGTTGAAGGTAATTTGCCGCCATGATCGACGTTGCCCGTCATTTGTATCCCATCTGTGTATCCCAGCCGAAGTGGCAAGGCAAGCGTCGCGTGTCCATAACAGATTGTAAGGATTATGAAAGATGGGCAATCTGACCGGAATGATCGTTCCTGTCACACCATTCCAGCAGAACTGCGCGATCTTGTGGGATGACGCCAGCAAGCAGGCGGTGGTGGTGGACCCGGGCGGCGATGTGGACCGCGTCCTCGCCGCAATCGATCAATCCGGCGCTTCGGTCGAGCGCATCTGGCTGACGCATGGCCATCTCGACCACGCCGGCGGTGCGGCGGAACTACAGGAGACGCTCCGCCAGCGTGGCGGCGATCCGCTGGCCATACCGATAGAAGGACCGGATCAGCGCGACGAATTCCTACTGCAAGGCCTGGCAGCGCAAGGGCGAAACTATGGCTTCGCGATGCGCGATGTCGCACCGGATCGCTGGCTGCGCGAGGGCGACAGCGTCACACTCGGGCCGCATCGCTTCGATGTGCTGCATTGTCCTGGCCACACACCGGGCCACGTGGTGTTCGTCAATCATGCCGCGCGCTTTGCTGTGGTGGGCGACGTGCTGTTCCAGGGATCGGTCGGCCGAACCGACTTCCCGTATGGCGACCACGCCGCGCTGATCCGCGCCATCACCGAAAAGCTGCTTCCCCTCGGCGATGATTTTTCATTCCTGTGCGGCCACGGTCCCGGTTCGACGATCGGCGCGGAGCGCGCGGGCAATCCGTTTCTGCAGTGACGACCGGATCAGTCGGCAAGCGAAGCAAGCAAGGCGGACACAGGGTTTCACGAAGTGCACACGGAGTTTCGCGGAGTAGAATATTATTGGCGTTTCGCGCCGGACAGATGATCGTTGGAATGACGTGCGCGGCAGACCGTAACACGTTTGCAACTACATCTGCGCTATGCAGCACTCCGTCATCAATTCCTGCTGCCGCATCATTTCCCCGAGTGATTGTGCCAGGCAGGGCGGGATGACCCGGGCGTCTCCGTGGTCCGGTCAGCCGCCGCGCCGCTCGCCTTTCGTGTTGGGCACTCTAGCCTGGGCGGCCGGCGGCTTCTTTGCCTACAGAGCGGTCAATGCACCTCGGCCGCCGCGCCCGACGCCGGCTTGGCCAGCAGCAATGTCAGCGGCAGGGCCGCGAAGAAGCAGCCGGCCATCATCAGCAGCACGTCGTTGTAGGTCAGCGTCAGAGCCTGCTGCTGCACCAACATCGCGATCTGCTTGAGCGCCGCGAGATGCGCGTCGCCGGATTTCGCCGCCGTCAGCAACTGCGTCATGTTGCCGAGAGCCTGCGTCACCGCGGGCCGCGACCATGTCACCTGCTCGGCCAGGTGCTGCGTGTGCACTGCGAGGCGCGACGTCGCGAGCGTATTGATCAGCGCCAGGCCGACGGCGCCTCCCAGATTGCGCATCAGGTTGTACAGCCCCGATGCATTCTTCACCGACGCCGGCGGCAGGCGGCCGAGTGCTATCTGGTTGACCGGCAGCATGACGAACATCATTGACGCACCGCGCAGTGCCTGCGGCCAGCACAACTCCCAGAACGCGGAGTTCGACCGTGAGATGCGCCATCCACCACAGTCCAGCGCCGAACATCCCCAGCCCGATCGCCAGCATCAGGCGCAGGTCCATCACGCGCATCAGCAGTCCGGCGATCGGCGCGGACAGGAACATCGCAGCACCCGTCACGAACATCGTCTCGCCGATCTGCAGGCTGTCGTAGCCGCGCACGCGGCCCAGAAACAGCGGCAGTAGATACACAGAGCCATACAAGCCGAGGCCGAGTACGAAACTGAAGATCGAGCCGAATGCGAAGTTGGCGTTGGCGAATGCCCGCAGTTCCACCAGCGGATCGCGCCGTGTCAGCATGCGATAGAAGAACAGCGCGGCGGCAACAGTAGATGCGACGGCCGTCCAAGCGATGGTCGGATCGGAAAACCAGTCCCAGCGGTCGCCTTCCTCCAGCACGTATTCCACGCCGCCGAGAAACACCGCCATCAGCAGCAGGCCGGTCAGGTCAAAGTTGTGACGCAGCGTATAGTCCGGCTTGTCGATGTCGAGCCAGGCCCAAACGGCGGCCGCGAGCGCGAGGCCGACGGGAACGTTGATCAGGAACAGCCAATGCCAGGAGAACTGGTCGGTCAGCCAGCCGCCCAGCGTCGGACCGATGGTGGGCGCCAGAGTCGCGGTGAGGCCGATCAGCACCGACATCTGGGTGCGCTTCTCGCCGGGGAACAACAGGAAGGTCGTGGCGAACACGGTCGGGATCATCGCCCCGCCGATGAAACCTTGCGCGGCGCGGTACACCACCATCTCGCCGAGGCCGGAGGCGCTGGCGCAGGCCATCGAGAACAGCGTGAAGCCGAGTGCGCTGACGACGAACAGCACGCGCGTGGATAACAGCCGCGACAGCCAGCCGGACAGCGGGATCATCACGATCTCGGCGATCAGGTAGCTGGTCTGGACCCAGGATGCCTCATCCGGACTGGCGGCCAGCCCGGCCTGGATGTCGGAGATCGAGGCGCTGACGATCTGGATGTCCAGGATCGCCATGAACATGCCCACGACCATCGCCATGAATCCGACCCACTGTCGCCAACCCAGGCGATCCGTGGCGGGATTCATCGCAGCACGTGACCTAATGTGGCAGCGGCGGCGCCGAAGAACCCAAGTCGCTGGGCGTCGGGCCCGCGCGTATCCACCTCTGCCGTCACCGACAGCCCTGCGCGCAGCCAGCCGGCCTGCGCGGCCTGCGCGGGATCCAGCGTGATCTTCACCGGCACGCGCTGCACCACCTTGGTGAAGTTGCCGGTGGCGTTTTCCGGCGGCAGCAGGCTGAACAGCGCTCCGGTGGCCGGCGCCAGGCTGTCGACGCGACCATCGACCACCGCGTCGCTGTCGATGTCGGGGATCAACTCGACCTTCATGCCGGCGTGCATGTGGCGAAGCTGCGTTTCCTTGAAGTTGGCAACGACGTAGAGCTTGTCAGGCAAGGGGGCGACGGCGATGAGCTGCGCGCCCGGCTGGACGTGCTGACCGAGCTCCGCGGCGCGATTGCCGACGATGCCGTCGAACGGCGCGCGGATCACGGTGTAGGTCAGGTTGTTCTGGGCTAGCTGAACCGCGGCGGCGGCATGCTGCCGGCGCGCCGTTGCCTGGATGACCTGCGCCTGGAACACCGCAAGCTGCTGTTGCGCGGCGGCTTTCTGGGCTTGCGCCGAGATCACCGCGGCATTGGCCTTGCGCGCATCGGCGATCGCCTGGTCATTGGATTGGCGTGAGGCCCAGCCGCCGGACACCAGCGTCCCGGAACGGGTCGCATCCGCGCTGGCCAGCGTCTGTCCGGCCTGCGCCTGGTCGATGGCAGCCTGCGTGGCGTTTATGGTCGCCTGCTGCTGGTCGACCTGGCGTTGGGCTGTTTCGATGGCGGCGGTGGCTTCGGCGGCGGTCGCGGTGGCCTGGTCGAGCCGGGCCTGCCAGTCGGCGGGGTCCAGCTCGATCAGCGGGTCGCCGGCATGGACGCGCTGGTTGTCGGCCACCTTGATGCCGACGACGTCGCCCTCTATCCGCGGGCCCAGCACAGCGATGTCGCCCTGGATGTAGGCATTGTCGGTGCTTTCTATGTAGCGGCCCTCGGTGAACCACCAGGAGCCGGTAACGCCGATCGCGACGACCGCCGCCAGGGCGGCGACGGGCCGCCACAGCCACCGCAGTCGGCGCGCGGGTCGGGGCGGCGCGGCACGGGTCTGGGTGTCCGCTGATAGTGGCAGCGGCTTTTCGGTGATGGCGTTCATTCTCGGCTCCTGTGAACTGAACGGTCCAGTTCATCGGCGAGCATGGGTGATTTGGTAGGCGCCGTCAAGGGTGAACTGAACAGTCCAGTTTAATTTGCCGTGGCCCTTGCAAACCGAGTGGCCGGCTGGCCCAATTAGCAGCCATGAGCGAATTGGCAGAGTTACGCCAGGACAGCGAGTTGCCGAAGCGTCAGCTGGTGCTGGATGCGGCCACGGCGCTGTTCATGGCACAGGGTTATGGCGCGGTCAGCATGGACGCGATCGCTCGCGCCGCCGGCGTCTCCAAGGCGACGCTGTATGCCTATTTCAGTTCCAAGGACCAGTTGTTCGCCACCATCATCGGCGAGGCGTGCCGGCAGAACATCGTGGTGTCGAACTTCCTGCCGGGTGACGAAGCCGACGTGCGGGCGTCGTTGACTGCGCTGGCCGGGCAGACGCTGCGCTTCCTGCTGGAGGAACGGCCGCTGGCGATCCACCGTGTGGTGATCAGCGAGAGCGTGCGATTCCCGGAACTCGGCCGCGCGTTCCATGACAACGGCCCGGGCGTGTTCCGTCGCATGTTCGGCGAGTGGCTGACGGCGGAGACCGTGGCCGGACGGCTTGCCGTGCCGGACACCGCCATCGCCGCCGACCAGTTCATCGGCCTGTTGCGCAGCGGCCTGTATCTGCGCGCGACGCTGGGTCTTACACCGCCGCCGACGGAGGCGGAGATCGACGCCACGGTGGCTGCGACGGTGGATGTCTTCCTGAAAGCCTATGCGCCGAGCGGACCGCACGCGACAGCGTAGGTTTGAACTGGGCAGGGCATTCCGCCGCACAATGCAGGCGGAATGCGCTATCCTGCCGTGCGGCGTGTCAGTTGGTGCTGGTGTGCTTGGTTGCCGCGGCCTGCTGATGCAGGGTGCGTTGCGTCTTGTCGAAGGCGCGAATGTCTGCCTCCGTGATGTAGCCCTTCTTGTCCTGGTCGATCGCAGCGAAATGGCGGGCGATCGACTTGTAGCCGGTTTTCGCCTGGTCCGCTGTCAGATGGCCGTCGTGCGTGACGTTGGCCTGCTGGAAGCGCTGATCCATCGTATGATGGGCGTGCGTCGGTTTGGTGGTCGTGCTGGTTGCGGCTGGCTGGGCATGCGCGGACACAACGAACAGCGGCAACGCGAGCAATGCGAGCAGGATACGCATGATGGACCTTCCTGAGTGCTGATGTCCCACCAGCGTGGCAGCCCGAGGCTAACAGATCGCTAATCCGCCGCGCCGGTGGTTTGCCCGTCGGCGCTGCGGGCGCGGGGAAGGTCAGCTCTTGACGGTGTCGGGCGGCGTGTCGGTGGCGATAGGCGGCCCGTAGACCTGACGCGCGCGCTTGTGGAACGCGCCGACCATGCGGCGGACCGCTTCATTGAACACCATGCCGATCGTCGCCTGGAGGATGCGGCTGCGGAATTCGAAATCGACGAAGAAGGCCACCTCGCAGCCGTGCGGGTGGGGCAGGAATTCCCACTGGTTGTTGAGGTAGCGGAACGGGCCGTTTTCGTAGCGCACCTTGATGCGCCGGGGGTGTTCCAGGGTGACCCGGCTGGAAAAGGATTTGCGGAACGGGCCGAAGCCGATGGTGAGATCGGCCGTCAGTTCGTCGCCGCTGTGGCTGCGCACGCGCGCGGCGACGCACCAGGGCAGGAATTGCGGATATTTGCCGACATCGGCGACGAGGTCGAACACCTGGTCCGGCCGATACGGGACGATCTGGCGTTCGGCGTGGGTGGGCATCAGGCTTGCGTCGTTGCCGGTGTTGCGTGGGCGGTGGTCCGATGCTCTGTCACGGCGGGGCGTGCCGGGGCGACCCAGGGCCGGTCGCAGTGGGGGCATGCGGCGATGGAGCAATTGCGGTCGGAACGGCGGCGCGGCCGCCACCAGGATTGCCGCGTCGCTTTGCTGCTGGCGATGACAGGTGGCGGGGACGAGGACGAGTGGTCACCGAGCGGGCAACTTCGCCTGTCGCGCCGCTCGGAGCGCGGCGAAGTCGGCGTCCGCGTGGTAGGAACTGCGGGTGAGCGGCGTGGCTGATACCAGCAGGAAGCCCTTGCCGCGCGCCAGGGCGGCGTAGTCGGCGAATTCATCCGGCGTGACGAAGCGGTCGATCGCGGCGTGCTTTACCGTTGGCTGGAGGTATTGGCCGATGGTGAGGAAATCCACCTCCGCGGCGCGCAGGTCGTCCATCACCTGCATGATCTCGATGCGCGATTCGCCCAGGCCGACCATCAGGCCGGACTTGGTGAAGATGCCGGGGTCGCGCTGCTTTACCTGGTGCAGCAGGTGCAGCGAGGTGAAGTAGCGCGCGCCGGGGCGGATGGTGGGATAGAGCCGCGGCACGGTTTCCAGGTTGTGGTTGTAGACGTCGGGGCGGGCGGCCGCGACGGTTTCGACGGCGCCGGGCTTGCGCAGGAAGTCGGGGGTCAGGACCTCGATCGTGGTTGCCGGGGTGGCGGCGCGGATGGCGCGGATGGTGGCGGCGAAGTGCGCGGCGCCGCCGTCGGGCAGGTCGTCGCGGTCCACCGAGGTGATGACGACGTGCTTCAGCCCGAGCTTGGCGATGGCGTCGGCGACGCGGGCAGGTTCGTCGGCGGCCAGCGCGTCGGGCTGGCCGGTGCGCACGTTGCAGAAGGCGCAGGCGCGGGTGCAGGTGTCGCCCATGATCATCATGGTGGCGTGGCGCTGTGACCAGCACTCGCCGATGTTGGGGCAGGCGGCTTCCTCGCAGACGGTGACGAGGTTGTTGGCGCGCATCAGGTCGCGGGTTTCGAGGTAGATCGGGTGGTTGGGCGCCTTGACGCGGATCCAGGGGGGTTTGCGCTGGATGGGGTTGTCGGGCCGATGCGCCTTTTCGGGGTGGCGCGGCGGCGCGGTGCGGTGGTCGATGATCAGGCGGGTTGGCATGGCAGGGTAGAAGTGGCGGGCGGGGGAGGGGGCGTCAAGCTGGGTTTGTGGGGGATGGGGTCTGGGATGGGGGGTGGCGGATGTTCCTGGTATGTTTCACGTGAAACATACTTCGATATCGAACGAGTTTGGAGCTGCGTGGGGTTCGGGGGATCGTTAGAATAGCAGACATCCTTTGGTGTCCGCGGGATCATCGGTCGGAAATTGCCTGTAGCTGTCTCGGCGTTGTCTCAATGCCCGTGGTACGAAAGAGCGACGGGGCGAATTGGACGGATCGTTAACGGCGACGCAAGCGGGCATAGCGACCGGCAGTGGGGGTCGATCGGCCGCGTTCAAGCGCGCTGTGCACCTTGGCGGCGTTCTGCAGGACGCAACGGACGACCTGGGCATCACGGCCGTTGCATTTGCGCGGCGGACCGATGTCACTGCATCAGCACGATTATCGCAGGCAAGCCAGCGTCACCCACGACCGACTTTGCGGTTCGGGCACTGGTTTGGCGCCGAGAGTATTTTGATTGGCTCAGGGTCCCCAATCGCGTGCCAACTCAGACGATACCCCGCTGCAAAAATGCTTCTGCCTCTTGGTGCGTCGGCAAATCCACTACCACCCGATAGCCCGGTCTGTCTTTCGCAGAAACCGGCGATCTGAGGACCAAGAAGGCATCGACACGATGCTCGATCACTTCTGTCAAATCGATGCTGTCATATGGCTCCATATGCCGTGCGTTGCAGTGCGGGCAGTCGTCGTCGCACATGCATGACCATTCATCCTCCCATGTGTTTCCACACTCTGCGCAGAAGTATCGGTTCCGGAACCATGCCATATTGCGACCCCAACAATCAGCGATACAATCAATCCGATGTGGCACTCAATCTGTAGATTCCTCTGCCGACGAACTCAAGATATCCGTGATCACGTAACACTTGTAGTTTCTGTCGAATCTTGGGTCTGATGTGTCGATTGTCCGGGTACGCATTGCTCAGTTCACTTTCGAAGCCGTAAACTTCATCGAGTGAGAACTGGCGCTTTCTCAGCCGTTCGATGCAACACATCACGTGCAGCAGCCAGCCTTTGGCCTCCAAGCTTTGCTGCGCACGCAGGAACAGAGTGCGCTGCCATTTGGCCAGCACTTCGGATTTCGGCTCAATTAAGCCGTTTCGTACAATGGCTATCCGTCCTGCCTGCGGGATACCATGCAGCAAAATTCTGCAACCCACCCAACCAGCACGGCGAGCCGTTGACGGCAGTGGCTTTCTCTCCTCAATGATTTCTGCGGTGAAAAAGTGCTTCGGGATAATGAGCAGGTTTGTTACGCGTAGGCTTTTGACGTCGTAGTTCAGCAGGAAGAGATTTGGATTGGTGCTCCCGCTGAGTTGCTGGATCATCGCCCGATACGCGCCATCAACCACCTTGGCGCCGAACTGAGCCCGTTGGCTTTTCAGTTCATATTCTTCCTTGCAAACCGAGCAATGGAAATCGCCAACCGGGTTATTGTTATGCTATCGGGTAATTTGAATATTTCCGCAGTTCGGCCAGTATATCTGGCCGGCGACCCAATGTTCAGTCAGCACCCTCGCGCGTTGCAATCCACTGACGTACGCGTCGGCGCGCACTGACTCGAAATTCAAATCCATGTAGTTTGTGTCGCGATTCCACGCGTGAATTCTGCCATCATGCTCACCCCTGCGACGTCCCCCACATCTCGCGCATCACCGCCGGCGCTTCGTTCGGATCGATCCCCCTGGACCGCAGGAACGCCTCGTAAAACCCCTGCGTCTGCCCCGTGACGTAATAGAAATCCAGCGCCAGACCCAGCCAGTCACGCCACGTCTTGTCGGCCTCGCGCCGCACGCCGGCCGAGGTGGTGGAGGCGCGGATCGGCTCCGGCAGCACCACCTTGCCCATGTGCACGCGATGCTGCTGCATTACCAGCGCTGGGTGATACAGGCTTACCGCATCGACGTGCCCCGACTGGAACGCCATGATCGTCTGGTCATTCCCCGGAAAGCGCTCGATCCGCGCGTGGGGCAGGCGCGCGGTGACATCGCGATCCGGCGCGGTACCCAGCGTGACGCCGATGCGCACGTCGGGCTTGTCCAGATCGGCCCAGTGCTTCGCCGCCAGCCCGTCGCGCACCAGCACACCCTGCGCGTAGTAGAAGAACGGCTGCACCGGGAAATCGAGCGACAGTGCGCGCTGCGGCGTCGCGTCCAGCACGAACATCACGTCGAACTGGTCCGCCTGCAACCCGGCGACCGCGTTGGCCCAGGTGGTTTCCACCGGTGTCAGCGTGACGTCCAGGTCCTTGGCGATCGCCGCGCCGGCCGCGTAACCGATACCGCTCCACGCACCGCTGGCCGGGTCCTTGTAGAACCATGGCTCGCCGGAGGTGACGCCGATGCGCAGTTCCTTCTTGCCGCGGATGCGATCCCATGTGCTGCCGGTCTGCGCCGCGGCACGCGAGGCCGCGAGCGTCGCCGCGGCGCCGGCGACGCCGAGGCCGAGTGCGGCACGCCGTTGCCAGGTGGTGTCGGTCATTCATGCATCCTTCGCGGTGGTAGTTGCTGGAAGCGGCTGACGATAGGAATGCGCGTGCGGCGGCGTCAATTAATCGCCCCATTCGGCAGTTGCACCAGGCGGAAATGGCCCCGGTTGGCAATTACCCCGGCCGGCAATCACCCCGGCCGGGCATTTGTTGGTCGGGCGGCTGAATCGATCCGCTAATTGCACTAGCTGGGCGGCAACCGGCATTAACTGGTTCGCTGGGTGGCGATTCGCGCGCACGGACAACACTCGATCGCGACAAGTCTCCATCATCGTCGTCGGCGACGACGCTGGACGAGGCGAGGCCGTGTCGACGGAACCCCCGCCAGGTTGAGGATGCATGCCACGAATGGGGCGTCAGGCGACAATGCTGCCATGATGCCGGTTGACCGACGGGTGCCGGTGCCGCATTCCTTTGGCATGATCGCTCCGCCACTCCGCTCACGGATCGCCGGTCTCAGCAGCTTCGATTTTCACCGCGTGCTGGATGGCCGATCCTGGAACCCTTTGTGGCGCTGGCGCGAGCGCCGCGTGCCGTTGGTGCACGTGGTGACCGAGGACGGGCGGATCGGCGTCGGTGAAGGTTGGTCGGACGACAATGATACGGCGCCGTTTCACGCACGCTTCGCACTCGTCGCGCCATTGCTGCTGGGCGCGGATGCCAGCCTGATCGAGGCGAACCACGCGAGGCTCTGGTCCGATGCGCACTGGTCCGATGCCGCCGTGGCAAGCGCGATCGACATCGCGTTGTGGGACCTGCACGCGAAATCGCTCGACGTCGCGCTTTATGTCCTGCCCGGTGCGAGCCGCCATGTGGCACCGGTTTATGCCAGCGGCGGGCTGTATGCCGATGACGAAGGTCCGGATGAACTGGCGACTGAAATGCGCCGCTATGTCGCACTGGGATTTCCGGCGGTGAAACTGAAGATCGGCGCGCTGCCGATGGCGGACGACATCGCCCGTGTTGCCGCGGTGCGCGAGGCGGTCGGCAGCAACGTCGCAATCATCGTCGACGCACTCGGCTTGCTGACGCGCGGCACTGCGCCCGCGTGGCTTGAACAGCTTGCCGCGCAGCGCGTGCGCGCGATTCAGGCGCCGTTGCCGATCGACGACATCGATGGCCTGGCGTCGCTGCAACGGTCCGGCGGACTGACCGTAATCGCCGGCGAGGGCGAATTCCGCCATGACGTGCTGCACCGTCTCGTGCGACAGAGCGCCGTCGGCATGTTGCAGATCAACGCTGGCCTGTGCGGCGGCATCACGGGTGCGCTGAAGCTGATCGCCTGCGCGGAGACGGCCGGGATCGCCGTTACCCCGCAGTGTCATGGCACCGCGGTGTTACAGGCCGCCAGCCTGCATCTTGGCGCGGCGCGCGGTGCCGTGTCGCTGGTCGAGTTTCACATGTTCCACACGCATCTTCACGCGGCGCTGCCTCCGGGGATGCAGTTGCCGCGCGATGGCTGCATGGACGTCGATGAGCGGCCGGGCCTGGGGATCGACGATGGCGTTTTCGCACCATCGGACGATGTGGACGGAACGGTCAGTCCAGCCGTGACGATCGGCTGATGAATGGTTGGAAGGGAAAGATGCCAGCATGGCCGGCAGCCAGGACATCGTCGAGGACCCGCGCAACGCCACGGTAAAGGTCTGGGTGAATGGGCAGCTGGTGCCGCGTGCCGAAGCCATGGTGTCGGTGTTCGACGGCGGCTTCATCGCCGGTGATGGCGTGTGGGAGGGGTTGCGTCTGATCGCCGGCCGGCTGCTGTTCGCGGACGAGCATCTGGACCGGCTGTTCGGCGGGGCGCGCATGATCGACCTCGACGTCGGCATGACACGCACGGCGCTGATGGAGGCGTTGAGCGCGACGTGTCGGGCCAATGACATGCACGACGGCGTGCATATCAGGCTGATGGTCACGCGGGGCATCAAGCGCACGCCAAGCCAGGACCCGCGCCAGGCGGTCGGGCCGGCAACGGTGGTGATCGTGGCGGAACACAAATCGCCACCGGCTGAACTGGCGATGACGGGACTGTCGCTGTTCACCTCGACGATCCGCTGCACGAGACCGGACCAGTTCGACATGGCGCTGAATTCGCACAGCCGGCTGAACCTGATCCTGGCGCTGATCCAGGCCTACAAGGCGGGCGCGGATGAGGCGCTGATGCTGAACGATGCGGGCTATGTCGAAAGCTGCAATGCGACGAATTTCTTCTGCGTGCGCAACGGGGTGGTGCTGACATCGACCGGGCAGGGCTGCTTCAGGGGGATTACCCGCGGCAAGGTGATCGAGCTGTGCGAAGCGGCCGGAATACCGATCCAGCTTGGCGCCTTCACCCTGCTGGACGTCTATGCGGCCGACGAAGCGTTTGTGACCGGCACGTTCGGTGGTGTCACGCCGGTTCGCTCAATCGATGGCCGCGCGTTGAATGCGCCGGTGCCGGGACCGATCACCGAACGACTGCGCGGGCTTTACGGCGATTTGACAGCGCGCGGCTGAATGAGTGCCGGCCACCCGATGTCAGATATGCAGCGCGCGTCCGTACGCCGCCAGCACCGCCTCGTGCATCGTCTCGCTGATCGTCGGGTGGGGGAACACCGTGTTCATCAGTTCGGTTTCCGTGCTCTCCAGCGTGCGCGCGATGGTGTAGCCCTGGATCAGCTCCGTTACCTCGGCGCCGATCATGTGCGCGCCGAGAAGTTCGCCGGTTTTCGCGTCGAACACGGTCTTCACCAGGCCTTCCTGTTCGCCCATCGCGATCGCCTTGCCGTTGCCGATGAACGGGAATTTTCCCACCTTCACCTCGTGCCCTGCCTCCTTCGCACGCGCCTCGGTCAATCCCACGGAGGCAACCTGCGGCCGGCAATAGGTGCAGCCGGGAATGTTCGTCACGTCCATCGGATGCACGTCGTTCAGCCCGGCGATCTTTTCGACGCACATCACGCCTTCATGCATCGCCTTGTGCGCCAGCCACGGCGGTCCCGCGAGATCGCCGATCGCGTACACGCCGGGCTCGCCGGTGCGGCAGTATTCGTCGATCACGACGTGCGTGCGATCGACCTTCACGCCGGTGCCTTCCAGCCCCTGTCCCTCCACGTTGCCGACGATGCCGACGGCGGAGATCACGCGATCCACCGTGATGTCCTGGCTCTTGCCACCGACCTCTACCGTGACGACGACGTTGTCGCGGCCCTTCTTGGCTCCCTTCACCGCGGCGCCGACCAGTATCTTCATGCCTTGCTTCTCGAACGCCCGGTGTGCGAACGCCGAAATCTCTTCGTCCTCGACAGGAAGGATGCGGGGCAGCACTTCCACAACGGTGACTTCGGCGCCCATGTCGCGATAGAAACTGGCGAACTCGATGCCGATCGCGCCGGAACCGATCACCAGCAGCGACTTCGGCATCGACGGCGGGATCATCGCCTCCCGGTAGGTCCAGATCAGCTTGCCGTCCGCCTCGATCCCCGGCAGTTGGCGCGCGCGTGCGCCGGTCGCCAGCACGATGTGCGGTGACTTCAGCGTGGCGACGGGTTTGCCGTCTTTCTCCACCGCCAGCGTCTGTTTGCCGGCGAGTTTTCCGGTGCCGTCGAACACGGTGACCTTGTTCTTGCGCATCAGGTGCGCGACGCCGGACGATAGCTGCTTTGCCACGGCGCGCGATCGCTTCACGACTTTGTCGATCTCGAAACGCGATTCGACCGCGGCGAAACCGAAGTCGGGCAGGCGATGCAGCAGGTGGTTGATCTCGGAGGTGCGCAGCAGGGCCTTGGTCGGGATGCAGCCCCAGTTGAGGCAGATGCCGCCGAGCTGATCGCGCTCCACGATGGCGGTCTTCATGCCGAGTTGGGCGGCGCGGATTGCCGCGACATAGCCGCCGGGGCCGCCGCCGAGAATGACGATGTCGAAATTCTGGTCAGCCATTCGCTGCTCCTGCGGCCAGCGCGGCCAATGCGTCGCCGCTGAGGTGTTGAGGTATCCAGCCCGTGCACTGGCCTGGCGCCGATGCGGCGGTAGAACTCGATCGCCGGTGCGTTCCAGTCCAGCACGTTCCAGGTCATGTCGATGCACTGGCGTTCGCAGCGCGACGCGAGCCATGTGGCGGAACAGCGCGAGCCCGATGCCGCGGCCGCGGAACGGGCGTTCGACGAAGATGTCTTCAACGAACAGGCTGTAGCGGCCGGAGAAGGTGCCGAAGGTGAGATACCACAGTGCGAAGCCGACCGGGGCGCCGCTGGTTTCGGCCAGGATGGATTCGAGCGGGGGCGCTGGGTCGAACAGTGCGGCGTGGAGTTCGGGTTCGGTGATGTTGAAGCGGTGCTCGAGCTTTTCGTACGTCGCGAAGTCGCGCATGAGGCGATGGAGGACGGGGATGTCGGTGCGGGTGGTGGGGCGGAGGGTGAACGTCATGTGGATGGGGTCCGCTTCCCCAACCTTGGTCCGCTTCGCGGTCCAAGTCTGCAAGTGGAACGGGAGAATTATAGTTACGGATGCAGCTACTCCCGCTGCCATTGTGGCAGAGGGGCGGGGAGGATCGCGCATCACAGCAGCAGACTCAGCGGGTCCTCGACGATCCGCTTGAACTCGCGCAGCCAGGTCGCACCCAGCGCGCCATCCACTACGCGGTGGTCCACACTCAGCGTGCAGGTCATCACCGTCGCTATCGCCAGTGAGTCGTGCTTCACCACTGGCCGCTTCTGCCCCGCGGCGACCGCCAGGATCGCGGCCTGCGGCGGATTGATGATCGCGGAGAATTCGGTCACGCCGAACATGCCCATGTTGGAGATCGAGAAACCGCCGCCCTGGAATTCCTCCGGCTTCAGCTTGCCGGTGCGCGCGCGGCCGGCCAGGTCCTTCATCTCGCGGCTGATCGTGGACAGGCCCTTCTGGTCCGCGCGGCGCACGATCGGCGTAATCAGCCCGTCGGGGATCGCCACCGCGACGCTGATGTCGACATCGTCGAACAGCACCATCGCATCGTCGGTCCACGCGGCGTTCACCGTCGGCACGCGACGCAGCGTCGCCGCGGACGCCTTGATGATCAGGTCGTTGATGGTGATCAGGTACGCGTTGTCGCCGTCCTTCGGCGACTTCGCATTCAGCTCGTTGCAGCAGCTTGATCATCGCGTCGATTTCCACGTCCATCGAGACGTAGAAATGCGGGATGGTGGATTTCGCCTCGGTCAGCCGGCGCGCGATCACCTTCCGGATCGAACTGTGCGGCACCAGCTTGTGCGGCGCGGTGATCGCCGGTGTCGGCGCGCGTGCGGCGGTCGGCGCGGGTGTCGCAGTGGCGAGTGGCAGCAGGGGCGGCGGGGCGCCTTTTGCAGCGCAGACTCGATGTCGGCCTTGACGATACGGCCGTTCGGTCCGCTGCCCTTCAGCGTCGCCAGATCGATACCGGACTGCTTCGCCATGCGTCGCGCGAGCGGCGAGACAAAGATGCGGTCGTCGCCGGTGTCGTGGCCGTTGCCGGCTGGCGCGGTGGCTTGCGGAGTCGGTCTCGGCGCCTCCGGCTGCTTCGTTTCCTGCCTGGCGGGTTCGGCTTTCGCCGGTTCTGCCTTTGGCGTGGCAGCGGGCGCGGGTGCAGCGGCGGGCTTCGCGGCCGGCGCAGCGGTCGGCACCGCCTCGCCCTCATCCACCAGGATCGCGATCGGTTCGTTGACCTTGACGCCCTGCGTGCCGTCCGCGACCAGGATCTTGCCGAGCACGCCTTCGTCGACGGCTTCGACTTCCATCGTCGCCTTGTCGGTTTCGATCTCGGCGATGACGTCGCCGGCGCGGACCGCTTCGCCTTCCTTCTTCAGCCAGCGCGACAGCGTGCCCTCGGTCATCGTCGGCGACAGCGCGGGCATCAGGATGTTGGTTGCCATGTGCCGTTCCCCTCAGACGATCTTCTTGACGGCATCGACCACCCATTCCGGCTGCGGCAACGCGAGCTTTTCCAGATTGGCCGCATAGGGCAGCGGCACATCCGGCCCTGCACGCGCACCGGCGGCGCGTCCAGCCAATCGAATGCGTGTTCGATCACCTGCATCGCGATCTCCGCGCCGATGCCGGCGAACGGCCAGCCTTCTTCCACCATGACGATGCGGTTGGTCTTCTTCACGCTTTCAATGACGGTCGCGGTATCGAACGGCCGCAGCGATGCGCAGGTTGATCACCTCGGCTTCGATGCCCTGTTCCGCCAGCGTCTCGGCTGCCTTCAGCGCGACGCCGACCATGATCGAGAACGCGACGATGGTGACATGCCGGCCGACGCGTTCGATCTTTGCGCGGCCGAGCGGCAGGATGAAATCCTCGTCTGTCGGGCATTCGAAGGTGTGGCCGTAGAGGATTTCGTTTTCCAGCACGATGACCGGATTGGGATCGCGGATCGCCGCGCGCAGCAGGCCCTTCGCATCGGCCGATGACCAGGGCGCGACGACCTTCAGGCCTGGCACATGCGCGTACCAGCTCGCGTAGCATTGCGAATGCTGGGCGGCGACGCGCGAGGCGGCACCGTTCGGACCACGGAACACGATCGGGCAGCCCATCTGTCCGCCGGACATGTACAGCGTCTTCGCAGCCGAGTTGATGATCTGATCCATCGCCTGCATGGCGAAGTTGAACGTCATGAACTCGACGATGGGTCGCAGGCCGTTGAGTGCGGCACCGACCGACATGCCGGTAAAGCCGTGTTCGGTGATCGGCGTGTCGATCACCCGCTTCGGGCCGAATTCATCCAGCAGGCCCTGGCTGATTTTGTAGGCGCCCTGGTACTGCGCGACTTCCTCGCCGATCAGGAATACGGTTTCATCGCGGCGCAGTTCCGCGGCCATCGCATCGCGCAACGCTTCGCGCACGGTGATCGGCTTGGTCGGGCCCCAGTCTTTTTCCGGCGCGGGCGTTACGTCCACCGACGGCTTGCGCGGTTCCTGCGCGGCGGGCTTCGCTGCCTCAGGCTCGGCGGCTTTCGGCTCGGTGGCTTTGGGCTGCGCTGGCGCTTCACGCTTCGGGGCAGGCGCGGGCTTTTCCGCCGACACATCCTCGCCATTCGCGGCCAGAACCGCGATTGGCGTGTTCACGGCAATGCCCTCGGTGCCTTCATCGACCAGGATCTGCGCCAGCTTGCCTTCGTCAACCGCTTCCACCTCCATGGTGGCCTTGTCGGTCTCGATCTCGGCGATCACGTCGCCGGCGCGCACGTCATCGCCGACATTCTTCAGCCAGCGCGACAGCTTGCCTTCCGTCATCGTCGGCGACAGCGCGGGCATCAGGATCTGCGTGGACATCGGCTCAGCCCTCCAGCAGAACGTCGGTCCACAGCTCCGCCTCATTCGGCTCTGGACTGCTCTGCGCGAAATCCGTCGCTTCCTGGATCACCGCCTTCACCGCGTCATCCATCTGCTTGAACTCGGCGTCCTCGATGCCCAGCGCTTCCAGCCTGTGGCGCGCATTCTCGATGCAGTCGTGCTGCGTGCGCATCGTCTGCACTTCCTCGCGCGTGCGGTAGCGCGCCGGGTCGGACATCGAATGGCCGCGATACCGGTAGGTCTTCACCTCCAGCAGATATGGCCCCTTGCCCGCGCGGCAATGCGCGACGGCCTGTTCGCCGGCCTCCTTCACCGCCAGCACATCCATGCCGTCAACCTGCATGCCCGGGATGCCCCACGGCGCGCCGTTCTTCGACAGGTCGCGCGACGCGGAGGCGCGTTCGACGCTGGTGCCCATGCCGTATTTGTTGTTCTCGATCACATAGACGACAGGCAGTTTCATCAGCGCGGCGAGGTTGAAACTTTCGAACACCTGGCCCTGGTTCGAGGCGCCTTCGCCGAAATAGGTCACCGACACGCGGTCGTTGCCGCGATACCAGTTGCTGAAGCCGAGGCCGGTGCCGATGCTGACCTGCGCGCCGACGATGCCGTGGCCGCCGAAGAAGTTCTTCTCCTTGCTGAACATGTGCATGGAGCCGCCCTTGCCATGCGAATATCCGCCGGCGCGGCCGGTGAGTTCCGCCATCACGCCGCGCGGGTCCATGCCGGTCGCCAGCATGTGCCCATGATCGCGGTAGGAGGTGATGACCTCGTCGCCGTCCGACAGCGCCATCTGCATGCCGACGACGACGGCTTCCTGGCCGATATACAGGTGGCAGAAGCCGCCGATCAGGCCCATGCCGTAGAGCTGGCCGGCCTTCTCCTCGAAGCGGCGGATCAGCAGCATGTCGTGGTAGGCCTGGAGCAGCGCATCCTTGTCCGCGGACGGCTCGCGGGTCTTGCCGCGCTTCTTGGCTTCAGCTGCCTGTGCCATGGCTCGCCCCCTGGTTGTGGTCGCTGTCGATGCACAGGTAGTCTCGCGGGCGTACTCTCTGCAAGCGCAGGCGGTATAAAAGCGAGATTGTGCAATGCAATAGCCGGAGTTAACCGGTTTTCGGTTAACTAGCTGATCCAGCCGCAATACCGCGTTGCGGGCATAGCGGTACCTTGCGCGATCAGGGGAAACCGCGACAGCTTATTGCCGCCCAGCCTTGGATTTTGCAGCGAGATTTCCAGCGATTCGCCTTCGGAAATCCGCTTCACCAGCTTGGGCCGCGTGCCGTCGCCCACAGGCCGCGCCGCTGGTTGCGGGCGGCTTCCTCTTCGTGCTTGAGCGCCGGCAGGCTGCGATCGGCTCGCGCGTAGCCCGCTGCGACGACGGCGCGGTTCAGTTCCGTGCCACTTGCCTCACAGACACCGAACGGTCGGCCGAGTTCGTCATGGCCATTCAGCCGGCAGGCGACTGGCGTTTCGCGCACCAGAGCGGCCAGCACGTTGGTTGCCGCCGCGCCGCAATCGAAGCCCTTGCCGTCGCTGTCCTGACAGGTGGCTCCGCGGACCGGTGGGTCAACACCGAGCAGCCGCACCACACGATCCTTCAACCGCAACGTCCCGGCATCGACGACGGCGACCTGCGCGGGCTGGGCTGCCAGCATATCGGGTGCGATGGCGATGCGGGGCGTGGCCGCGCTTTGCGTGTGCCGAGGCAGCGTGACCAGGGCCATGGTGCCGGCGGAGATGGCCGCGGCGAGCAGGACCAGGCCGAGACCTCGGGAACCGATCGGGACACCGGCTGGTCGAAAGATGCGGCGCGGACGGCTGATCGACAAGGCAGGTTCCCCAGCGCAGGATTTGTCCAACGCGGATGCCGGTCCGATGCCGCCGGGTCAAGCCCGAAGTGGCGGCTTAGGTCGAAATATCAGTGGGTAACTGGCCGGGGGTGAGCGCCGGCGGGCGGCACGACCGGACAGGGCGCGGGCTGGTTCGCGTCGTGCCGATGGTCCTGTCCGGACCGCTGTCGATCCTGAGCGGTCGTTGATTGCCGAACCGCCGAACGACAAGTGGTGGCCGGGTGTGGAACGGCAGCGTCGGCATCCAGAGCTACGTTGCGAGCCAACGTAGCTCTGGATGCCGTTGTCAGCCGGCGATGACCCCGATTTCCAGATCGGCGGTCAATTGCTTGCCGCGTGTTTCGGGCCCGAGCGCCAAAGCCGCAATAAAGCTGATCAAGCCGGCCAAGGTGCCGATTGCCATCGGAATGGCGAAGCCAAGGTGCCAATTGACCGCGAAGTAGGTGATGATTGGCGCGGTCAGGCCGCCAAAGATCGCACCCTGATGATAGCAGAAGCCGCTTGCCGTTGCACGAACCTCGGTCGGGAAGCGTTCGGCGAGGTAGCTTGGATTCTGGCCGAAAATGCCACCGGCGGCGAACAATCCCTGGAGTCCGAAGAACACGACGATCATCGTATAGTCCTGCGTGAACAGATACAGCGGCGTCAGCGCGAAACCGACGATCGCCGGCAGGATCATCGCCCACCGCCTGCCGACGCGATCGGACACCCAGCCCCAGAAGAAGCCGGAGACGAAGAACAACAAGCTCTGCACCATGACCGGCAACGCGACCAGTGCCGGGCTCAGCCCCAGGTCCTTTTGCAGATAGCTGGGGAACAGTCCTCCGATCGAGTAGCCGATGATGAACCCACTAGCCATCCACCAGCAGGCATTCAGCGTGTTACCGAGAAGGTTCCGCCTGAAGATGCTGAACAGCGGTGTCCGAACCTCGCGCCTTTGCTGGCGCTGGATTGCACGGTTCTGCGCCCAAACTTCGGGCTCCTTAACGTAGCGGCGGATATAGACCACCACCAATGCCGGCAGCACGCCCATGATCAACAGGCCACGCCAGCCGATTGAACTATACAGCAAGGCGTAAGCGGCGCTCGACAACAGCGCGCCGAGGCCCCAGGACGATTGCAGGACACCGGCCATGAAGCCACGCGAGCGTTGGGGCCACGTCTCCATCGCCAGCGCTGCGCCGACCGGCCATTCAGCGCCCATGCCGATACCGAGCAGCGCGCGGAACAGGAACAAGAACCAGAACGTCGGCGACAAGCCCGCGATCAGGTTGCACACGGAAAACCACAGGATCGAGATCATCAGTGGCTTCTTGCGGCCGATACGGTCGGCCAGCCAGCCGGCAGCCGTGGCGCCGACCAGTCGCAACCAGAGCGTCAAGGTGAAGATCGCCGTCACGTCCACCAGGGGAACGTTAAACTCTTTGGCGATCGGCACCATGATCAGCAAGAACGCGGTGAAGTCGAACGCATCGAGCGTCCACCCGAGCCACGCTGCGACCCAGGCGTGCCATTGTTCCATGGTAGGCTCCTTCCACCACGGAACCGTTGTTGACGCGGTTGCCGACATGGACATCTCCCTGTTTTTTTGTGAAGCCTCAACCGGGAACATAACCGATGCGTCGCCAGGGCGAGCGTTTACACAGAAAATTGACTGTTTTAGGTATTGCTATATCTGTTCAGTTGGTCTAGCGCGCCCGCGCAGGAGGGATGACGAAGTCCTCTTTCGAGCTACTTCGGGGGTGACCTGCGGACCATTACGTTACTTATAAGTAACAAGTACGTCCCAGATTTGAATACCGATAAGCAGCGGATGCACGAATTGAGATGATGGATCATCCTCTGTGAAACGCTGAGTCTGGTCAGTCTTGCTGCACCGAAGCCCACTGAGGGCGCGTCGACAAGCAACTGGCCAATCATTCCGAATCGGGTCTGATGGTGCCTCGTCAGCCGGGCGTTCAATCTGGTACGCGCTGGGGCCGCGCCGGAATCCCCCCCCTGCCGAAATCGAGAAGAGAGGCCGGGGAGGCGGCCGTTTTATCGCTTGATATTAGACCGACCGGTCGGTCTAATACCGACCAGTTGGTATGGTGATCTCATGGCTCTTCAGACGGCACACGACACAAGGACAAAACTCCTGGACGCGGCTCTGCACATTATCCGGGCCAAGGGTTACGCAGCCACAACGGTGGACGATCTCTGCGCGTCGGCCGGCGTCTCCAAGGGCAGCTTCTTTCATCACTTCAAGAGCAAGGATGGTCTCGCGTTGGCGGCGGTCGAGCAATTCTCAACGATGGCCATCGGGCTGTTCTCGTCGGCGCCTTATCACAAGGCCACGGACCCGCTTGAACGCTTGCTGGGATACGTCGATTTCCGCGCCTCCATCCTGTCAGGAGAACTTCCGGAATACACCTGCCTGCTCGGTACGTTGGTGCAGGAAACCTACGATACGCATCCGGACATTCGCGACGCGTGCGATCGCGGCATGTCGGCACATATCGCCGAGCTGACACGCGACGTGGCACTCGCCAAGCAGCGTTATTGCCCGACTGCCAAATGGACCGCCGACAGCGTCGGCTACTTTATGCAGTCTGTCCTGCAGGGCTCGTTCATCTTTGCGAAGGCAACGCAAAACGCAACGGTCGCCCGCGACAACCTGGTGCATTTGCGGCGCTATCTTGAGATGCTCTTCGGTAAACCACGCAACATGAAACGAAAGGAAACGACATGAGCTATGTTGACGGATTTGTCTGTGCTGTACCGACGGCCAATCGGGAGAAATACCGCGAGCATGCCACCCGTGCCGCTCTGGCCTTCAAGGAACACGGCGCGTTAAGTTTCGTGGAATGCTGGGGCGACGACGTGCCTGATGGCAAGCTGACTTCCTTCCCGATGGCGGTGAAATGTCAGCCAGACGAAACCGTTGTCTTCTCCTGGGTCGTTTGGCCTTCACGTCAGGCGCGTGACGAGGGCATGAAAAAGGTGATGCAGGATCCGCGCGTCGACCCACGCGCGAACCCGATGCCGTTTGACGGCGGGCGGCTGATTTTTGGCGGTTTTGAAATGATCGTGAACGCGTAAAGCCGCGCGATCGCCCACACATCCATGCATAGCGAAACGAAAGAAACAGCCATGACAATCTCTCCGGTAAAATCAATTCCGAAAAACTATCGTTGGGTTATCGTTGCCGCGGGCGCGTTCATGGGTTGTGTCGCGATCGGCTCGATCTTTTCACTGCCGGTATTCCTGGAACCGATGTCGGTCGCGACTGGCTGGTCGCGCACCTCGATTTCGTTGGCGATGACACTCGACTTCGTCACGATGGGCATCGCCAGTTTCGGCTGGGGGATGCTGATGGACCGGATCGGTCCCCGTATCGTTCTGCTGGCTGGCAGCTCCGTATTGGGCCTCGGGCTGGTGCTGGCAAGCCGAGCGTCCACCGTCGAGGAGTTTCAAGTCTCTTATGGCGTTCTGGTTGGGGCAGGTGGGGGCGCGATTTTCGCGCCATTGATGGCGACAGTCACTGGCTGGTTCGATCGTCATCGCAGCCTGGCGGTATCGCTGGTGTCGGCCGGCATGGGTGTGGCGCCGATGACCGTGGCGCCCATCGCGGCGGTGCTTGTTTCGACGTACGATTGGCGTTTTGCCCAACTATTGATCGGCCTCTCGGTCTGGGTGCTGTTGCTGCCGGCGGCCTTCCTGGTGCGCCGCGCCCCTGTCCTGGAGGGCGAGGGGGCGGCGCGCCGTGCGGCCGAACCACAAATGACCGTGCGGGCAGCGCTGACGTCGCCGCAATTCGCCGTGCTTGCCCTTACCTATTTCCTGTGCTGTGCGACCCATTCCGGCCCTCTGTTCCACACCGTGAGTTATGCGATCTCCTGCGGTCTGTCGGTCACGGCGGCGGTTTCGATCTACAGTGTGGAGGGGCTTTCCGGCCTGGCCGGGCGGCTCGCGTTCGGGTTGCTCGGTGACAGGTTCGGGGCAAAGCGAACGTTCGTCTCCGGACTGCTGCTGCAAGCGGCAGCGGTCGGCTGCTATTACTTCGCGCGTGAGCAGTTGGCATTCTATTCGGTAGCGGTCGTCTTTGGGTTCGCCTATGCGGGCGTGATGCCGCTATACGCGGTGCTCGTGCGTGAGAATTTTCCGCTGCCGATCATCGGTACGGTCGTCGGCGCGGCGTCCATGGCGTCGAGCCTGGGCATGGCTTTGGGGCCGCTGGCCGGCGGTGTGATTTTTGATCGGTATGGGACGTATGGATGGCTGTATGTTGGCTCCGTCCTGCTCGGGCTCGGTGCCGTCGCGGTCATGCTCACCTTCAGGCCAGCATCGTCGCGGGAAACTTCGAGTGGTTCGGTGCTGGGACGCATCGCCGCGGAATGAAAGCCACGTGCATGGTAAAGCCCACCCCTTGACTGCGAGCGCCGGTTTGCCATGACGTTCAGTGCAAGCCGGCGATTGACGGACCGCGAACCGATGATGACACGAATGGTGGTTCAGACGGCAATCTGGCTCGCGGCGATGGCGGCCATCCTCTTCCTTGCGGCCGGCGACTGGGGCTGGCCGCAAGGTTGGGTGTTCCTGGGCGAGGTTGCGGTATCCACGCTCGCCGTGAATCTCTGGCTGGCGCGACACGATCCGGCGCTTCTCGCGTCACGCCTCTCTTCGCCGGTGCAGCCTGATCAACGGCCCTGGGACCGCATCTTCATGCTCGTGGGCCTGCTCGGTTTCGTCGGTTGGCTGGTTCTGTGCGCCTTGGACTCTCGCCGCTTCGGGTGGTCGCGCGTACCCCTTTGGGTGCAGGCAATCGGGGCTGTCCTGATCGCGCTTTGCATGATCGTTGTTTGGCAGGTGTTTCGCTTCAACAGTTTCGCCGCGCCGCAGGTGCGCTTGCAGATCGAGCGGCAGCAACGCGCGATCACCGATGGGCCCTACCGCATCGTGCGCCATCCCATGTACGCCGGCGCGCTGTTGATGTTCGTGGGTACGCCCCTGCTGCTGGGCTCCTGGTGGGGCTTGTTGTTCGTTCCACTCGGCGGCGTTGGCATCGGTATTCGGGCGGTGGGTGAGGAACGGATGCTGCGCAGCGGGCTGGCAGGTTACGAGGAATACACCCGCCACGTCAGGTTCAGGCTGGTTCCCGGCCTCTGGTGAGACATGCCTGTCTCGCCAGCAACCGTTCACATGCCACCGAGGCTGCACGAAAACGGTTCGATCTGATGAGGTTTCTGCACGAAGCGGTCATTGCATCGGGCGCCTGGTAATTACACCGTGCCTTCGCGTTGCAGGCCTGCCACCTCCGCGTCGTTCATGCCCAGCCACGCGCGCAGCACGTCGGCCGTGTGCTCGCCCAGCACCGGGGAGGCTGCGATCTTCGACGGCTTGCCGTCCACCCGCACGGGCCACGCCGGCATCTTGAAGTCGCCGTGAATCGGGTGGTGCATCACCTGCATGATGCCGCGTTGCTCGAAGCTGGGATCGTTGTGCAGTTCCATGGTGTCGAGCACGGCGCCGGCGGGGATGCCGGCGGCGCCTATCAATTGCATGGCTTCGTGCTTGGTGTGATGCCGCGTCCATTCGGCGATGACGGCATCCACCTCGGGTTCGTGCTCCAGCCGGTCCATCGGCGTGGCATATCGGGGATTGCCGATCAGGTCCTCGCGGCCGATGAGTTTCAGCAGGCGGTCCCAGTGATCGGGGTTGGCGCGGCTGGTCATCAGGTAGACGTAGTCGTTGGGGCCGCCGGGCTTGCACGGATACAGGCCCATGGGCGCGTTGTTCACGCCGGGGACCTTGCTGCCGCCGCGCTGCGCGGGCTTGCCGGTGAGCCCCTGGGTGGCGAAGTTGATGCGCATGTAGTGCAGGATCGCGTCCTGCATGGCGACCTGCAGGCGGCGTCCCTGACCGGTCGCGTCGCGTTTGCGCAGCGCGCCCAGGATGGTGATCGCCATCAGCATGCCGGTACCGGTGTCGCCGAGTGAGATGCCCGGTCGCGTCGGCGGGCCGTCGGGTGCGCCGGTTACGCTGAAGGTGCCGCCGCAGGCCTGGGCGATCATGTCGAAGGCGAGGTTGTGTTCGAACGGGCTGCCTTCGCCGAAGCCTTTCACCTGCGCGTAGATGATTCCCGGATTGAGTTCGCGCACGACGTCGTAGCCGAGGCCGAGGCGTTCGATGGTGCCGGGGGCGAAGTTCTCGACGCAGACATCGGCTTTGCGCAGCAGGTCTTTTACCAGGGCGAGGCCGCGCGGGGATTTCAGGTTGACGGTGATGGATTTCTTGTTGGCGTTGAAGACGTGGAAGTAATACGGGTCGGTGTCGGGTTGGTTGGGTCGCAAGCGGCGGCCGGGATCACCCATCTTGGGGTTTTCGATTTTTACTACTTCGGCGCCGAGCCAGGCGAGGGCTTCTGTGCAGGATGGGCCGGCTTCGAACTGGGTGAAGTCGACGATGCGAACGTCGGACAGAAAGTCCAGTTCGACGGTGTTTTCTGGCATGGCGCGATTCCTGTGGCCGCTGAGGGTTGGGAGGGTGCCATAAGGGGGCGGTGTCGCCAAACAGTGTGCGTTCGCGATGTTGGCCGGGGGACTTGGCGGGTTGTGGGGCGGCTATGCCGCATCGTGGTTCAGAGATGGGTGACCTGTTGTCGGAGCGCGGGGAAGCGCATGGCGATCAGGCCAATCATAACCGGGGCGGCGGGAATGGTCGGCGACGGTGCCCTGCTTCAGTGCCTGTCCCATCCCAATGTAGCGGAGGTACTGGTTATCAATCGAAAGCCTTGAGGTGTGGCACACTTGAAACTGCGTGAGCTCATTCATGCTGATTTCTTCGACCTGACAGCGATGGACGAGCAGTTGATTGGATACAATGCTTGCTTTTTTTGTCTGGGTGTATCGTCCATCGGCATGAGCAATGAGGACCATAAGCATGTTGCCTATGACATTACACTGAACATGGCTCGACTATTGGTGAGATTGAATCCTTGGCAGCTATTCGGTCCCGTGGCTGGATGTTGCTTGCGCGATCACGCCGTCGCTGCTCTGCTTTCCGGCGCTTATTGAGGACAGTAGTCCCAGTATCCCTGGGTCTGGGCGGGACTGGACCAGAACCAACACAATTGAGGCGCCGGCGCGGGCGGCACGGTCGAGGCGACGATAACCGTGCCGATCGTGACGCCTGCGACGACGGCGCCGTAATAGGGCAGTGGTGCCCATGGCCTGACGCCGCGAACATAGGCGGCGCCTCCGTAGGGCCCTCGATAGGCAGCGCCTCCGTAGGGGCCTCGGACCGCCGCAGCGCCATATGGCCCGCGGGCGGCTCCGGCACCGTACGGACCGCGAACGGCTACACCACCGTTCGGGCCGCGAACGGCCGCCCCGCCCATGGGGCCGCGGTACGCCGCGCCACCGTACCGGCCACTCACGGCTCCCCAGCCGAAAGCCTGCGATGTCGCTGCCAATCCAATTGAAACGGTGAGACAGAGCATTGCCGTGCGGGTCATTGCGGCGCTCCTGCATGTGCGGCGTCAGTGGCTGCGCCGAATTCCACCTGCTTTGCTCCATCCGGTGGCTTGAATGCGAAGTCCGCGTCGGACGGATGGACTGCAAAATTCCAGTCGGACATGTCGGCAACGAAATTCGGTTTGCCGGGAAGTGAGTTGTAGGTCACGATCAATCGCCGCGGCACCGCACGGTCATTCTTCTCCAACCACAGCTCCAGCTCGATGCCTGGCGGCTGTGAAAAGACCAGATGGCGGCATGGCACGCCGTCGATCATCACGGTGTTGATTTCGCGGCCGGACGTTACGTCTGTCAGGAAGGCCTTGTCAGGTGCATCGGTCAGGAAATCCGCCAGCGGAAAGTCAACGCCAAAGCGGCCCATGACCACCTGCATCATTCGCTCGATCGTATCTGGCACCGGGAGGCTTGCGTAGGTTTTGCCGTCGCCCAGAGCGAGCACGACAGTCTTGCCGTCATAGATCAGCTTTCTCGATCCGTCATCGCCTGTGGCGTCAATCAGCAAGCGGTCCGGCCGGCGGACAGTCACGGTAAATTCATGCTCGATATGCAGCAGCACATCGGCTTTGTTCGAGTACACCCGGATCGTCCTGGCACGGAACGAGAATTCCTTTGCGAGCAGCGCGGTGCCCATCTGCGCCAGAGCGGTACGCGCGTCCTGGCTGATCGCCGCTTTCGGTGGGCTGGCGGCGACAGCGGTCGAACCACCGGGTGGCGCCAGGCCGACGAGAGCGCCCGCGTAGAGACTTGCGAGAAGGGCCACTGTCCTGCGCTTCATGATCCTTCTCCGCTGATTCCGCGATTGCCTATCGCAGATTGCCGATAGCTTGCCTATGCGATATCGGCAAGCACATTATCGCTGCTGTCGATCCCGTATGGTTCAAGCTTCGCATGTTGCGCGCCGCGTGAAGCAATCGGCGTGACGCCGGCTCTTGCACCGGTGTCGCGCTTCGACAACTATTCTCGTTCCACCAACACGATGGAGACAAGGTCATGAGCACCGACGACAAAAAGCACCGGTCGCATCTGCCCATGGCTACGCCGGAGCGAACCGGCCTGGTAACCTACGATGCAAAGGATCCGGACAGCAAATTTCCGCCCATCGAGCAGTTGCGACCGCCGAAGGGCGCACCGAACGTGCTGATCATCCTGATCGATGACGCCGGGTTCGGTTCAGCGAGCGCGTTCGGCGGCCCGTGCCAAACGCCCAACGCGGAAAAGCTGGCGGCGGGCGGTCTGGAGTTCAACCGCTTCCACACCACGGCGCTGTGCTCGCCGACGCGCCAGGCGCTGCTGACCGGACGCAACCATCATTCTGCGGGCATGGGCGGCATCACCGAAATCGCCACCGGCGCGCCGGGGTACAACTCCGTGCTGCCCAATACCATTTCGCCGCTGGCGCGGACGCTGAAGCTCAACGGATATTCGACGGCGCAATTCGGCAAGTGTCACGAAGTCCCGGTGTGGGAAACCAGCCCGGTCGGTCCGTTCGACGCGTGGCCCACAGGCGGCGGCGGCTTCGAATATTTCTACGGCTTCATCGGCGGCGAGGCGAACCAGTGGTACCCGACGCTGTACGAAGGCACCAATGCGGTGGAACCCAAGAAGACGCCCGAACAGGGCTATCACTTCATGGAGGACATGACCGACAAGGCGATGGCCTGGGTGTCGCAGCAGAAGGCGCTGGCGCCGGACAAGCCATTCTTCGTTTATTTCGCGCCTGGTGCGACCCATGCGCCGCATCATGTGCCCAAGGAGTGGGCCGACAAGTACAAGGGCAAATTCGACCAGGGCTGGGACAAGCTGCGCGAGGAAACCTTCGCGCGACAGAAGAAACTCGGCGTCATCCCGGAAGACACGCAACTTACCGCGCGGCACAAGGAAATCCCGGCGTGGGACGACATGCCGGAGGCTCTCAAGCCCGTGCTGCGCCGGCAGATGGAAGTGTATGCCGGCTTCATGGAGTACACCGACCACCATGTCGGACGCCTGCTGGACGGCCTGAAGAAGCTCGACATCCTCGACGATACGCTGGTCTATTACATCATCGGCGATAACGGTGCATCGGCTGAGGGCACGCTGAATGGCGCGTACAACGAAATGGCCAACTTCAATGGCCTGGCGGCGCTGGAAACGCCGGAATTCCTGATGGCGCGAATTGAAAAGCTGGGCGGGCCGGAGTCATACAACCACTATGCCGTGGGCTGGGCCCACGCCATGAACACGCCGTACCAGTGGACCAAGCAAGTTGCTTCGCACTGGGGCGGGACGCGTAACGGCACCATCGTGCACTGGCCGAACGGCATCAAGGCGAAGGGCGAAATCCGCTCGCAGTTCCACCACGTCATCGACGTGGCGCCGACGATACTGGAGGCGGCGGGGCTGCCTGAGCCGGTTTCAGTCAACGGCGTGCAGCAGCGCCCGATCGAAGGCGTCAGCATGCTGTACTCATTCAACGACGCGACCGCGGCGGAGCGGCACGAGACGCAGTACTTCGAGATGTTCGGCAACCGCGGCATCTATCACAAGGGCTGGACCGCGGTGACCAAGCACGGGACGCCCTGGGAACTCATGGGTCGCAAGACAGTGCCGCTCGACGATGACGTCTGGGAACTCTACGACACGACCAAGGACTGGAGCCAGGCGAACGACCTGTCCAAGCAGATGCCGGAGAAGCTGCATGAACTGCAGCGTCTGTGGCTGATCGAGGCGACGCGCTACAACGTGCTGCCGATCGACGACCGGGTTATCGAAAAGATGAACCCGGACACGGCTGGACGGCCAGTGCTGATCAAGGGAACCACTCAGTTGCTGTTCGGTGGCATGGGACGCCTGTCGGAGAACTGCGTGTTGAGCATCAAGAACAAGTCGCACGCGGTAACAGCCGAGATCGAAGTGCCGGCTTCCGGCGCCGAAGGCGTGATCATTGCGCAGGGCGCGAACATCGGCGGCTGGAGCCTGTACGTGCACGGCGGCAAGCTTAAGTACTGTTACAACGTGGCCGGGGTGAATCACTACTACGTGGAATCCGCCAGCCCGCTGCCGGCAGGCGATCACCAGGTGCGCATGGAGTTCGCCTACGCCGGCGGCGGTCTCGGCAAGGGCGGTCAGGTGACGCTGTATGTTGACGGCACGAAGGTCGGCGAGGGCAACATCCCGATGACGCAGGCCATGGTCTTCTCCGCGGACGATGGCTGCGACGTCGGCGAGGACAGCGGTGCGCCGGTGTCGCCGGATTACGGCTCGCGCGGGAACGCGTTCAACGGGCGGGTCAAGGGCGTGCAGCTTGCGATCGCCGAGGCGGCCGAGAGCTCGGACCATCTGGTTTCGCCGGAGGATGCGATCCGCGTAGCGATGGCGCGGCAGTAGGGCGAACCGGAGGGGTGAGGGCCCTGCCGACGCGAAGTGCGTGCAGCGCGCGGGCAACCGGACTGGGCGAACGCGATGTTCATGCCGGCCGCTTGAGTCGTGACAACGGTCGAGATGACATTTACGCGCGCGCTGAAATCGCCTGATGTGACGATCGCCTCCGCGCGGCGGCCAAGCGGGACCGCCGCGCCACTTTGCCGACCGGCAGGTTGCACCATGGCGCTGTAGCGATGCAGATTGCTTAGCATGACCGACGCTTACAACGCCGCGATTCTTATGATTGTCCTGTTGGCAAGCGCCGCGGTCGGCATGCTGGTCAGGCGGCTTCTGCCGGAAACGCACAGAAGCCGCGAATCATTCGAAATCGTGCAGCTTGTCATCACGATGCTGCTGACCTTCGCGGCCCTGGTGATGGGACTGCTGACCGTCTCGGTCAAGAATTCATTCGATACAGCCAACAACGATATGGCGAACCTGGCGGCGCAAATGGTACAGATTGACCAATTGCTGCGCGAGTATGGCCCGGAAACCGATCCGGTTCGCGGCATGCTGCGCAGCTACACCGCGTCTGTCATTGCGACCACCTGGCCACACGAGACGCCGCCAGCCGGCGACTTTTATCTCAGGAACGCCCCACCGAACGTCGTGGGCGGAATGGAGAGCAAGAGTCTCGGGGATGCTCTTGAGGGTATCGGGAACGCCCTGCTTCGACTGGACCCTCCGGACGGGTATCATCGTCATCTGGCAGCGGACTGTCGTAGCCACTTCGAAGCGCTCATGAAGGCGCGGTGGACGGTGATCGAGCAGGCTCGACCAATCATCTCCCGCCCGTTCTACATTGTCATGACCGTTTGGCTGATCGTTATTTTCGCCTGCTTCGGGCTCACCGGTCCGCGCAATGGCCTGGTCATTGCGATGATCGTGCTGTGCGCAGTATCGATAGCGTCTGCGGTTTTCGTCATTCTGGACATGGATATGCCGTTCAACGGATTCATCATGATTTCCAGCGAACCCATGCGAAGCGCGTTGGCTGACATCAGCCGCTAGGCGGCAGTTGTGACGTCAGCCACCAGGCGACAGTTCTGGGCGTCGCTGCGTCAGTGCGAGATTTCTTCCAGCGCCAGGCCGCGGGTGCGTGGGCCGAAGCCGCCGATCGCGATCACCACGACCAGCATCGCCGCACAGATGAAACCGAACACGCCGCCCGAGCCGAAGTTCTGCAGGAAGAACGCGATGATGAAGCTGGTGAACACGGTTGACAGTCGGCTGAACGAATAGACGAACCCTATCGCGCGGGCGCGAATGCGGGTCGGGAACAACTCCGCCTGATAAGCGTGATAGGCGTACGACAGCAGATTGTTGGAACTGGTGATCATGATGCCGCACAGGATCAGCGGCAGCGCGCTGCTCTGCCGCGAGAACAGCACGCCGAACGCCGCGACGCCGATCGCCGCGGCGCAGATCTGCCATTTGCGTTCGATCTTGTCGGCGAACAACAGGAACAGCAGCGGCATGGTCGGGCTGGCGAGCGCGATGATGAAGGAATACTGCAGGCTCTTGGTGAAACCGGCACCTTGCGCGGCGAGCAGTTGCGGGACCCAGTTGCCGAAGCCGTAGAAGCCGATGGTCTGGAAGATGTTGAACACCACGAACATGATGGTGCGGCGGCGATACGGTGGTCGCCAGATCTCGCTGAAGCCGGCGCTGCCTTGCTCCTCGGCAACCGTCGGCAGGGGCGCCGGCAGCGGGCCTTTTTCCGCTGCGACCCGTGCCTCGATCGCGCTGGTGATGCGGTCGGCTTCGGCCAGTCGGCCGTGCTGTGCCAGCCAGCGCGGGCTTTCCGGCACGATGCGGATGATGAAGAACACCAGCACCGCCGCAATGGCGGGGAATGCGGCGACGAAGCGCCAGCCGGCGATGCCGAACGGATCGATCGGCACCAGCAGCCAGCTCAGCAGCGCCACTGTCGGCACCGAGCAGAACTGGATCACCTGGTTGACCGTGAAGGCGCGGCCGCGCATTTGTTTCGGCACCAGTTCGGCGATGTAGGTGTCGATGGTGACCAGTTCCACGCCGACGCCGACGCCGGCGATGAAGCGCCAGAGGTCGATGCCGAGTACCGAGCTCTGGCTCGCCATGACGACGGTGCAGATCGAGTACCAGAGCAGCGCCCAGGTGAACACGTTGCGCCGGCCGAACCGGTCGGCGACGTAGCCGAAGCCGATGGTTCCGACGAACAGGCCAGCGAAGGTGATCGAGGCGAAGGCGGCCTGATCGGGCAGTCCGAACAGGCCGGTATGGCCGGGGCTGAAGATGCCGCTGCGCACCAGGCCCGGCGCGACGTAGCCGGTCATCAGCAGGTCGTACAACTCGAACATGCCGCCCAGCGAAAGCAGGATGACGAGTTTCCAGATCTCGCGCGAGGCGGGCAGCCGATCGAGCCGCGCGGTGATCATCGCGGCGGTCGGAGTTGTTGTTGCTGACATGGACGTCCTTGGGTTGTCAGGGTTTCTAGCGTTATAGCCGGCGCCTATTGGAGTGGCTCGCTGGTTGCCGCACGCCTGTCATGCCGACACGACGTGCGTTGCGTCGGGCAGCAAAGACTCGGATGCCGACCTGCGTGGGCATGACGGTGTAGGGTAAGGGGGTAACGGGGCAGGGTGAGGGCATCGGGCGACGGCGTAGGCGTGGTGTTGCACGCCACTCGCCGGCGATGACTGGTTTGGCGAAGGACCAAATCTTCGACGCGAAACAGCGCGAGGCCCGGCGGTCCGTCCGTCACGTGACCATGCGGCGCGTGACCGTGCGGCGGGGCGTTAGCGGCCTGCCGCGTCATTGCCAGAATGGCGCCGCGCGGTGGAACTTCTGCCAGGCTCGCGCTGATCGTGCGCGCCCGCGACTGCCATGCGCTCCGACGAAACCCACGACAAGGCCGCTGGCAAATGCCAGGGTGCCGCTGGTGCCGGCCAACTCGTGCAACAGTGTTCTGGCCACCGCACCGTCGTTCAGTACGCCCAGCCGCGTTTGCAATGTGGCCAGCCGGCGGATGAAGCGGCTGGCCGGTTTGCCGGCATGGAGCGGGGCGAATATCTCCGCCGCATAGCGCAGCCGCTTGGCGCGCAGGCGTAGCGCGTGCAACTCGGCTGGCGCCAAACCGGCGAGGTCGTCATCCGTCGGCGACAGGCGTTTCAGGCGTCGGTTCAGGACCCCGGCGGCGAACTCTTCGAGCGGCATGCCGAGTTCGAAATGCTCGGTCTCGCCGAGGTTCGCCTGCCATGCCTGGCCGCCGGCGAGGCAGGCCAGTTCGATGCCCAGCCGACGGAATTCTGCGGCGTGCAGGAATGCGCGCAACCCGTTGTGACAGTGCTGTCGCCGCCTTTCGGCCACTGCCGACAAGCGCTGCAATCGCGTCTCGGCTGGAAACGCATCGATGACCGCGGCGAGGGTTTCGGTCACGAAGACATCCCAATCGCGCGTGGGTGCAAGTCTGGCGGCCAGTGCCTTCAGGCCGGCATCCACCGCATCGACCGCGGGGCAGCGCACGGCCGGCCGGAACACCTTGATCGCCGAGCGCAGCCGGCGAACCGCGACGCGCATCTGGTGCACGGGCTCCGGACTGTCGCGATCGGCACTGGCGCGATCGGCGGCGACAATTGGGGCAAAGTGCAGGATCACGTCGGTCAGATGGCCGACCACATGGGAAAATGCCGCGGCCACCGAAAGCCCGGTGGGCAATTCCGCGGCACCCTGGCGCCGGGGCGGCGGCGGGACGCCAGAGGCGATCGCGAGCGCTTCGGCGGCCAGGCTGGCGCGCGGCACCGCCAGGCGAAGCTCGCCGGACAGCGCCACGGCCAGTGTCTGCACCGAGTTTTCGGCGCCAGCGAGTGCCAGGCGACTGATACGGTGGCCGCCGGCGACGGTATGCACGGTGCCGGTCAACAGGGTCAGCGTCATTGGCCCCTGCGGATCGGCCAGCGCGAGGTTCAGAGACCGTCCGTCGAATGCGGCCATGGGCACCAGCGGGTCGGGCAGGGTATGTCCGAGCGTGGCCGGATCGCGCGCGGTTGCCAGCACCGGGGGCGGCAGACCGGGCGGCCAGCTTTGGGTATCGGGATGCAGTTGTTCCAACCGCCATCCGGGACGCTGTTCGGCGAGTGCCAACCCGTGTCGGGCGAGTGCGCGGTCGGGACTGTCGTGCCAGACGATGCGGATGGCGCGGCTGCGTGCCCTGGCGGTTTTCAGCGCTGCCAGAAGCGCAAGCCGAGGCAGGCGATCGGCATCGTCCGGATCGAGGCCGAGGTCCAGTTCCATGCGTTCAGATCGCCGTCTCCGACGTATCGCCGTCGTGCAGGTCGCGCGGCGTCAGAAAGCGCAGCAGTCGGCCGCCGCCGGCATCGAGCTGCCACCATGGTCCGGCGATGGCGAATTCGGCGAGGCCCGCGGTGGGGAAGCCGGCGGCGAGGCGGCTAGCCGCCTGGTTTTGGGAGGGATTTGGGGTGGTTTGGGGCTGGTGTCCTGCCAGCCTGACGGCGAGTTCGTGCATGCCCGGATTGTGGCCGATCAACAACACACTGCGAACCGTCTCGCTGACGCCGCGCAGGATCGCGAGCAATTGTTGAGCGTTGGCGAGGTAGAGCGTCTCCACGGTTTCCACCAGAGGCGTGTCATCCCATGGTTCCAGGGCCGCCAGGGTTTCCTGGGTGCGGCGGGCGGGCGAGAGCAGCACGACATCGGGGGCGAGGCCGAGTTCGCGCATTGCACCGCGCATTGCGGCGGCCGATCGGCGTCCGCGCTTGTTGAGGGTCCGATCGCGATCCGGCAGCGTCGCGTCGTCCCAGGAGGACTTGGCGTGCCGCAGGAGCAGAAGCTGGTGCATGCTGCGAATGATCCGGCGCTGGCAAGGACCGAGTCTGGCACGCCGCCGGGGACTTGTCGTGTCTCGTATCCAGGGCCAGAATCATAATCCTGTAAACGAGCGGGGCAATTCGTATCAGGATGCTGACACGGCGTGACCTTCTGGTTGCCGGCGCCGCCACTGTGGCAGCGGGCGATGCGCGCGCAGAACTGCCCGTGCCACCGAGCCACAACCTGGCATTTCGCCTGATGCGCTACGGTTCGGCGATCGGCACGCATACGCTCACTTTCCACCGCGACGGTGATGCGCTGGAGGTCGAGATCCTGGTCGACGTGCTGGTCAAGTTCGGTCCAATTCCGTTCGTCCGCTATACCCATCGCAATCACGAAATCCTGGCTGGGCGACCGACTGGTGGGATTGAGCGCGCGCACCGACCGCAACGGCACGGAACTGCAAATGGCAGCGTCCTGGACCGACAGGGGCCTGCGGGTGGAAGGCAGCGGCACGCAGCCGTACATCGCGCCTAACAATGCGTTCGCCACGACCTATTGGCGACAGGCATCGCTGTTCGGGCCGCTGATCGGCACCCAGGATGGCATGCTGGTGCATCCCCTCATTTCGCAGCAGCGGGCGGAGCCGATCCGGCTGGCGTCGGGCCAGGAAACCTCGGCGAAGCATTACGTGCTGAGCGGCGATCTGAAGCTTGAGCTGTGGTACGATGCGAGCGACACCTGGGCGGGGATGCGGTTTGCCGTCGCCGATGGCTCGGAGATCAGCTACGAGCGGCTGTGAGACGCCTGATCGCGCAGCGAGGCGGTGGACTCTCGGCTGAGGCGCCAACTCGCCCGATGGCTTCGCTCCGCCCGCAAGGACAACTAAAAGAGCCGATCCCTGCGGGCTGGCCTTAGCGACGGGTCGCGCCGGCCTGTGCGGTGCGGGTTGGAAGCGGGCAGGCCACGATCTCGACCGGTTGCGGCAGCGCCTTGGCGGCGGCGTAGTTGACGAGGTCGGCACCCTTCCGCAATGCCAGAACCTCATCGAAGATGCCGACGTTCATCTGGCAGAACGACGTGCCCTGCTGGATGCCGGTTTCCGAATGGGTGTTCGCCAGGCTGGTGATGTAATCGTCGTGCTCCTGCTGCGCGCGGCCGCCACCGAATGCGCGGGCAAAGTAGGCGTGCAGGGCGCGTTCCTGCGTCATCAGGTCGCCACGGAAGCGCTGAACGAAATCGTTGTAGCGGTCCTGCTGATTGCAGGTGAGCGCGGTTACCATCAGTTTGGATTTCAGGCTGGCGACGGCGAACGCAAACACGTCCGGGGGCCTCGCACATGGCTGCGCGGTGGCGATGCCGGCACACAGCAGGCCGGAGGCGAGCAGGCCGGAAAACATGATGCGCATGCGATGGGCTTCCAGTCTCCAGAGGGATCGGCACAGGCCAGTCGGGTGGACGCGCTCGAGGTTTTTGCGAGCGGGGTGAGGCAATCCTGGGCGAGTCGGGCGCGCACAGCGGGACCGAGATTGCCGCGTCGCTGCGCTGCTAACAAGAATGAGTTGCCACCGACATGACCGGAAAACCGTGGAAGTCCTCGATGCTTCGTCCAGGGCCGGTCGGCCGGCGGCCGGTACGGAACTCGCAATGCCAGGCGAATGAGACTGTCCACCGTTGGCCCTGGGGTCGGTTGTGGAGGTCGGTTGCAAGCGGTTATTGCGCGAGTGATCGCAATGCGCGGATGGCGGGCCGCGGCGCGCGCGCCCACTATACTGCCCATGAAAGACACACACATGATCGATCGTCTGTCGCACGATCAACTCTGGGACCAGGTCATCCGCCGGGAGCCCGGAGACTTCCTGTATGCCGTTACCACCATGGGCATCTATTGCCGACCCGGTTGTCCGTCGCCTCGGCCGCTGCGCAAGAACGTCCGCTTCTTCCGCAACTGCGGCGAGGCGGAAGCCGAGGGCTTTCGGGCCTGCCGACGCTGCGATCCGAAAGGTGATCGGGCCCGGCTTGCGCAGGCCGTGGTGCGGGATGCGTGCGCCAGCATCGAGGCGGCGGAGGATATTCCGTCACTCGATGCGTTGGCGGCTCGTTCGGGATATTCCCGCTTTCACTTCCTGCGGATGTTCCGCGACCATACCGGGCTGACGCCGCGCAGCTATGCCGAAGGCGTGCGGGCGAAGCGGCTGCATGCGGCGCTGGCGGGCGGTGCCCGTGTTGCGGATGCGGTTGCTGATGCCGGCTTCGGGTCAGAGAGCCGGGTCTACGAAAAAACCGGTGAACTGCTGGGCATGACGCCTGGGGCCGCACGTCGGGGCGGTGAGGGCGAGCTGATCCGTACCGCTTTCGCCGACTGCCCGTTTGGGCGGTTGCTGGTCGGCGCCACGGACAAGGGAGTCTGCTTCATCGGATTCGCCGAACCGGATGATGCGCTGCTGGGCGATCTGCGCCAGCGTTTTCCCCGGGCGCGGATCGTTGCGGATGATACCAGTCTGGCGGATGCGGTCCGCGCGGTACTGGCGTTTCTGCGGGAACCCAAGCAGTCGTTGGACCTGCCGCTCGACTTGCGCGGCACTGCCTTCCAGCAGCGCGTCTGGCGCACGCTGTGCCGCATTCCACCCGGCGAGACGCGGACTTACAGCGAGCTGGCGGGCATGGTCGGCAATCCGCGCGCGGTACGGGCGGTTGCCCGCGGTTGCGCACGCAATCCGGTCTCGCTGGCCGTGCCGTGCCATCGCGTCATCGGCAGTGACGGGAGCCTGACCGGTTACCGCTGGGGCGTGGCTCGCAAACGCGCGCTGCTGGAGAAGGAGAAACCTTCTATAATTACCTAGTGTTTTCAATGTGTTAGGCTAGCGGTTTGCCCCGGTTTTCCCCTGCTTGCTCCCGAGCCTGAAAATGGCTGCATTGGCCAGCGTCTCTTGCCTGGCTGACCGCGTGTAAAGTTGGACCATGCTAAACGTGGCATGCCCGGTAATGGCCGCGATCTCATGCTCGCTACACCCAGCCTCTGCGAGCGTGGTCGCGGCCAGCTTGCGTAAGCCATGTGCGTTGAGGCCGGCGAATGCCGGGTCAATGGCGGCAACTGTCTTGCGGATGCGCGTGGTCAGGCGTTGCGCGGAGAACGGTTGCCCTCCGGCCGTGATAAGGATTTGGGCCGCGTCAGACCTAGGCCACTCGGCAAGCTCCGCCTGGAGTTGCGGCGTCGCAGGTATGACAGGCGCCTTGCCTGTCTTCTGCTGCGTCAGCCGGATGGCTTGCCCGTCGTATTGCGACCAGCGTATCGCCACCAGATCGCGTCGCCGCTGCCCGGTGTGGCACGGCTACAGACCGCGCCGTCAGTGACGCGAAGCGCCGGTTACACAAGAATGATGTGATTTGCCCTTCCGTAAATTCCGTGGTCCGATGAGTTGCTGCGAATCGGCAGCATGCCAAAGGCAATTCTTCCCATCACTAGGCGCGCCATCCGTCGGCGCGCCTTTTCTTTGGGCCGCCAAGCCGGAATGAAAGGCCTCGCGGCGCGATGGGCCGGGCGTTTGAGCGGTTGGGGAAGCCTAAGAAGGCAGCGGATCAGCCGAAGAAGAAGCACCCGGAGACCTGACACCCATAATCTCCAGTGCCTCCGCGCGCCCCTCTAGTTCTTTCGCAATCTCTAGAAGGCGTCTGGCGTCCTCGTCCCCTATGATACCCATTGCTAGACGCCGGGCTAGAAGCGCCAAGTCGCGCAGTTCGGCAGGCGTCTCCACTCTTGACGCCGACAAATCTCCGACGATCGGCATAGCACAGCCCCTTTTATCCGCTCAGGAGCACTCGGCTTAAATCGAATCAAAAGATAGATTTGATCTGCGTCAATTCCTCGTAATTGTGGCTTGGTATGGGAAGTGAAACATAGCGCTGGCATATAGTTCGCTCTATGTTCCTCCTATGGCTGCCAGCGCATCTGCCCGCGGACAGCGGGCCGCTATCCTCGCAAGCCCGTTGCATGAGTTGACGGGCTTCTGCCTGGCGGTGGATTGCTTGGCGTCCGGTTGCGACGGGGAGCGGACCTATGCCGTGGCGTCGCCGGCGAGCTTCTACGGGCGGGATATGTCGGTGGGTGACGTGCTACGCCGCATGCGATGCAGTGACGACTGTGCGGGCCGTGTAGGGGCCGCATGGTTTGTTACCGGGCCGGTGCTCAATCAACGTGTGCGGCCGCGTCGCGTGGCGTTGCTAGGGGCGGAGGTTCGGGGGTGATGGTGGCGTGGTGATGGAGGAGACAGAAGGCTCGGTTGCCCAAGCTGGCACGCGGGACATTTGCAGTTTCGTTCTTTCTGGCTTGCCTTGCTGTTCTGGGAATGGAAGGAGTCCAATTAGCAGAACTATAGGGCGAAACTGTGCGCCGCCGCAGGCTGGTAGGGGAATTCATAGCGGCATATCGGCAGCGTCGGATAAAGGCGGACGAAGAACGGCGGGCACGTGTTATCGAAGAACAACGGGAGCGCGCCCATCGGTGGGAGCGTGGTCGGTTCTGGCTCGACCTAGCCGCTGTGATGGCTGCTGTCGGCGCCGCCTATTTTCTCTTCGGCCAGCAGCACATTATGAAAGGGCAATTGGACGAGATGCGAGACGAGCAGCGACCTTGGGTTTATTCCGATGTTCCAGTATTCCTTCGATCTATCACGCAAAACAGAAACGGAGTTTGGGAGATCAATATTCAATTTACACTTCATAACACCGGCCATCTTCCAGCCTTCAATGTCACTTACGTGCTGGACTCTCCAATCCCCGTCATGGCAACTCCCGACACAATTGTTAAATATCAACACGAGAAATGTACTACTCAAGAAGGTGAAAATACGATCGCGACAGGTTACACTGTTTTCCCCGGTCAAGTCGTAAAGGATGGAGTTACGATCGGTATTTGGCCGTTCGATGCGGACCGAGCGGCCAGGAAGTACACAGTCTGCCTGTCTGGATTATTGGATGCTTCCAGTATCGAATACCTGGAAGCACAACTCCTCGCTTCACAAGGTTCGCTTACACTGTTGGACAGGAGGCAAAGGTTAACGACTACCCCCGACTTCCTGCAGACCCAAGCGGCGTTCCACCTGATCAAATCCACGTGGAGCCGTTCCCGTTCGAGGACGACTTTTCCGCTGATTGATGGGTAAGAATAAGCAAGCGATGCGTTCATAACCATCGCTACCAGGACAGTTGCGGCTATCACCGCACGCCACCACACGCGGGATACCGATCTCGCCGCACTGATCGCGGACGGTCGCGGCGATGTGCCGTTGATACACATCAGGTGGCGATGCTCGAACTGTCAGTCGCGGCTGACAGATTGGGTGGTCAATGGATCGCATCAACGACCGGGCCAACGATGACGGGCGAGTGGACCGGCTCGCCCGGAGGCTCTACACCGTTATGGGTGGAGCGACCCTGGAGCAGTGTCCGGGCCATGGGAGGATGTGTCTGAACATCGGAAGGAAAACGTGCGCTATCGGGTTCGCGACCTTCTGGATGAGTTACAGCGAATTTATCCAGCCCGCTGACGTAGCGTGCCCTAAATATACCTGATACTCAGGCGCTCCCGAAAAAGAAAATAGTTGGACGGTCGCGACCACAGTAAGCAGTCCCCGGATTGGGACGTAATAGGTTTTAATGCTGTGCGTGGAATCTGGTGTTGGGCGCACCATTGTGAGAGGATCGCTACCTACAAAGAAGTTTGGTGGGAAGCTGAGGTGTCCCAATATGTAATCCGAAATCATCCACCCTAAGAAACTGTCCAGACCAATAGAAACCGCCGCATGACAATAGGCTATTTTTGCGATCATTCTTGAAAAGAGGGTCAAGTCATAATTGAATGGCTCCATAATAGATTGGCCGGTAGGAGTGCTATTAAGCACATCCATTACGAATTCTGTTCTCGTGTCTTCCTTTTGCAAGGTTGCTATCGATATCATATCCCCCCAAGCTAGGGGCGGAGGTGATCCCCAGAGCATTTTGGGCGGTAGCATCAGAGGAAAATGGCCGAATATTGGATAATCTTGCGGAACTATCTGCTCCGCAGGTCCCCATTTATCACCGTCGGCTTTATGCACGATGATATGTTGCGGGTCCGTTGTCTTGAAGCCGGATTGAAGTCGGGGCGTGAGCAAAACTTGATGCATGGCCTTGCCCTCGAAAGCATGAGTTATCCCTTCGCAGTCGGTGCAGCTTGCGTCTCGTATCTCCACGACGCTCCCAAGGCCACGCGGGACAATGTGTTCGCGGTGCAGTCCGTACGCTGAGGGGCAGCCGCAATAAATGCAGCTTCCAAAACCATCGTATTCCCATTCTGGCCCTTGCGCGGCCCTCTGGGGCGCTTGACGTAATCAGCTATGTGGTTCCAAGTCATACCTGTGTCGTCTAGCGGTAGGACGCTGAATTCTCGATCCAGAGACGCGGGTTCGAAACCCGCCACTCCAAACAGAGGCGCTGTGCATGCAAGCTAAACAATCGAACCTGTACGATGAGGCAGAAGCGCAGCGCCGCTTTGAGGCCACCCTACGGGGCGCGCTGTAGCTCAGTTCTACGGCACCCGCGCCACGGGAAGTCGGCGCGATCCTTGTTCCAGTTACGGAATAGGCATCTTCCCGCCATGAACGCCCTTCCCGACCAGCGCCATAGCGACACCTTCGCCAAGGATTTCTGCAATCTCTTCGGCCTTGCGAGACGCTGCAACGCCAAGCACAGACCGCGGCAGCTGCTACTCTGTGCCTGCCTCGAAATAGACCAGATCATCATCATCCGACCCGACAACCGCTTCGGCTTCGCCGAAAAGCGGCGTCCGCACGACGTGGCCGATGCTGTCGCGCATCTCGCCAGTGCGCTCGCCTGGATCGTTTTCAGTGAAGCCGAGCCGCACGCAATCATCCTTGGTGGCGTCGGCCAACTCTGCCCATGCCGGAAATGGGCCGGTATTCGAATCCTGATATTCGCCAATCTCTGACTTGGCTTCGCGTTCAACGACCTTGGCGGCACGTTCCATAGCTTCATGCTCCGCCTCGACAACCTCGACGCCGAGTTTGCCAAGATGCTCAATGAAGCCGAGTAGGCTAAATTCTTGCAATGTGATTGTCCTTGATTGTGCGCCCGGAATTTGGGCGGGAAATTTTGCAATTCGGTTTTCGTGATTGCGTAATGCAACTGTATATACAGACGGTATGACAGGAGTCGCAAAATGGTGGCGGGATATGGGGTTGCCCCAGAGAGCCGCACGGCGCGACGGGGGTCGATGCCGATCCGCTCCCCGCCGCCCGGCCCGTGCCGCCCCGTCCGTCGCGGATTTGATCATTGCTAAATTATGGTATAGCCTGCCCGCGCTACCAACGATAAACAGGGAGACGATAACCATGCTGTTCTGTATAACGGCGGATTACACATCGGCAGCGCTGAACGCGATGCGGGAGAATCCCAATACAAACCGTCAGGCGGCGTTGGAACAACTGCTTTCAGCCGCCGGGGGAAAACTTGTTGCGATTTACGGCACGGCTTCCAATGGTCCTGGCGCGATGGTGATTTTCGACGTGGCTGACCCTGCTATGGCACCTGCCATCAGTGGTGTCGTCGTATCCGCCGGCGCCGTCCAAAATGTCCAGATGACCCGCCTGTTTACAATGGACGAAATCAAGGGCATTCGGGAAAAGGCGGGGAAAATTCGCGGCGCCTATAAGGCGCCCGGTCAGCAATAAGGGTTATCAGGAGCGGGGGCATCATCGTCCCGCAGCGTCATCCCATTGGCTGCCAGTATTGCCGCGACTTCATCGCGCGTTGTGTCGCGCGCAAACTAGCTTGATACCACGCCGTCCGGCTTGATGAGCGAAAGGCGTTCTGGTCGCGACGGATGGTAGCCGATGCGGCCGATGACTTCGATCATGCTGCCTCTGCGATGCCGGTCAGGCCAGTGGACAGGGTGCGTAACTCACCCTGCCCACTGCTAATTGCTGCCAGCCAGAATACAGGTCAAACCCAATCGACTAGGGGCTGAAGTGCCTCTAGTATGTCCCGTATCTGATTGATATCACCATGTAACTGCCTCCTGAAGAAGGAGCGCGCGGTGGCGAGTGATTGACGATCTTCAGCGGCTGATGATGACGCCGCCCACGGCCGGAGCATCCTCCGCATGGTGTTCCGACCGTTTGGCGTCATGCCAGTCGCGATGTGCGTCGCGATCCGCTTCCGCCGCGCCGCGATAATCGCCGACGTCGGCGCGGCGCTGCGCTTCGTCGCGCGCCATGTGCGCGTCGGCGCGATCCTGGCGTGCCCGTTGTTCCTGCACGGCGGCGTCGGGGTTCGGTGTCTGGACGATCACCTGGCCCATGGCCGGTGCGGCCGCCAGAATTGCGGCGAACGCGATTGCATAAGTGCTGCGCATATTAGCCTCCGTTGCTGATCGTTGGTCTCGGGGCTGAACGTCGCCAATCTGGACGAAGTTTCATCCGTAACGCAGGTGTCAGATGAGCATGCGAAGCGGACATCCGGGAAGGCGAGGCTGCCCCACATGCGAGACAGGATCAGCGGTGGAAGCCGCGCAATTTTCCTGCTTCCGCAACGGGAGGGGAGAAACGCTTCGGCGGCGGTGCTCTCTTCCGTTTCGGGGGCTGCGGCCCCTTAGCGCAATGTCGCTGGCAAGAACGTGACGGGATGATCGGACTCACCGGATCGTGCATCGCGCGGATCATCCGGGGGTTTTTTGGTCCTTTGCTCGCGCCGGATGACGTTGTCGCGAGGGCGTTGCGTTTAGACGACAGGTGATGTTCGTTTCGCTGCCCTCGGTGCCCGTGCTATGGGGCGAACGGGGGAGGACTGCCATGCTGCAAGCGCGTGCCGCTGTGTTGCGACAGACCGGGACAGCGATGGCGATCGAAACCGTGGACGTGGGCCCGGTTGCGCCAGGCGACGTGCTGGTGCGCATCCGCGCGGCAAGCCTGTGCCATACCGATCTGGAGGCGATCGAAGGCGCTCTGGTGGTGCAGCTTCCCGCCGTCCTGGGACATGAGGCCGCGGGCGAAGTTGCCGAAATTGGCACGGATGTGAGCGACCTGGCCGTCGGGGATCGCGTTGTGCTGTCGTGGAACCCGCATTGCGGGCGCTGCTTCTATTGCGAGCGCGCGCAGCCGATCCTGTGTTCGCAGTTTCTTGCCAACGGTCCCAAGGCGTTCCATTTCGACGGTCGTCCTCGGCTGGCGTGCGAGGGCGTGGCGATGCATCAGCTCATGTATCTCGGAGGCTTCGCCGAATATTGCGTGGTGCCGGCGCAGAGCGCGGTGCGCGTGCCGAGAACGATGCCGTTCGATCGTGCGGCGCTGCTGGGCTGCGGTGTCATGACAGGCGTTGGCGCGGCGACACGTGTTGCGGCGCTGCGGTGGGGCTCAGTTGCCATGGTGATCGGCTGCGGCGCTGTCGGGCTGTCGGCCATTCAGGGCTGTCGACTGGCAGGTGCGGCCACGATCATCGCGGTTGATCCGAATCCCGCGCGGCGACAATTGGCGCAGGCGCTGGGCGCGACGCACACGTGCGGTGCAGAATTAGCCGAAGCTGTCGATGTTGCGCGTTCGTTGACCGATGGGCGCGGCGCGGATGCGGTGATCGAGGCTGCGGGCAGGCCGGAGAGTTTCCGGCTGTCGGTGGAGGCGGTGCGGCCGGGTGGGCAGGTGGTGTGGCTTGGCAAGACCGGCGTGAATGAGAACGTGGAATTCCGCTGGGGCAGCTTGATGCAGGAGAAGCGGATTACCCGCAGTTCCTATGGCGGGGCGAAGCCGGCGCAGGATTTTCCGATGCTGGCGCGCGCGTACCTGGATGGTGCGTTGAAGCTGGACGAGATGATTTCCGCGCGGATTTCGTTGGAGGAAATCAACGAAGGATTTGCCGCCTTGAAACGCGGTGAGACGGTGCGCAGCGTGGTCATGTTCGGCGCCTCGGCATGAAGGTTTATGAGGGTGGCCGAAGTCTGGATGGCGCAGTGGTAACTGTGGACGGCGCGCCGCTGGATCCGCGCTTCGATGTGCACCGGTTCAGTCGGATGGGGTTCGAATGGACCTATGAAGGCGATGGCCCGCGGCAGCTGGCGCTGGCGCTGCTTTGCGATCATCTGGGTGACCCGCAGCGCGCGCTGGCTCTGACCGACGGTTTCATGCGCAAGGTTGTGGCCGAGCTGGACAATGCGTGGCTGCTGACCAGCGACGATATCGACGCGGCGTTGTGAAGGGGCATCTTTCAGTTGCGGGAAGCGACCCTTCCCGCTACCCCCACCCACAAGGGGAGTGGGAGTGTGTAGGGGGCAGCGGATCAGTCGAAGGCCAGTCCGATGTTCTCTGCCACCAATGCCGGACGCGAGGATCCTTCCACCTCGATCCGACTATCGAAGGTCAGCCGGACACCACCTTCGATGTCCTCGACGTTTTTCAGCGTCTGATGCAGCCGCACACGTGATCCCGCCGGCACCGGCGCGGTGAAGCGCACCTTGTTCGACCCGTAGTTGATGCCGCGCGAGCGGTGGCGGATTTGCAGGATGTCGTGCGACAGCCGAGGCAACAGGGACAACGTGAGATAGCCGTGCGCGATGGTCTTGCCGCCGGGCATTTCCTGCTTCGCGCGCGCGACATCCACGTGGATCCACTGATGGTCGCCGGTCGCCTCCGCAAACTTGTCGATCATCGCCTGGTCCACCAGCACCCAGTCGCTGGTGCCGATCTGCTTGCCGATGTGGGCCTTCATGTCGGCCGGCTTGTCCACTTCCATCACCGTTCCTCCCGTTCTTGTGGCGCTGATTATGCTTGGGTTGGCGGGGCTTGTCGCGGCCTGGATTTCCGTCCTATCACTGGATGGAACTGGAGGAATGCGCTGATGGATGCTCAACGGATGTCGCAGCGCCAGGCTGCGTTCCGTGCCGATTTCGGACGCGCATCGCACGCGCGTATTCGGGCTGGGCGCATGTCGCGCTGATCTATGCGCTGGGTCTGGCCGCGATCTGGTACTGTGCGCGGCAGGTCGCGTCGCCGGCGTGGTACGAGTTCCTGGTGATCCCGGTTGCGTTCTGCATCTCCAACGCGTTCGAGTGGTGGATCCACCGCTACGTCATGCATCGCCCGGTCAAGGGCTTCATGGGCATCTACAAGCGCCACACGTTGGCGCACCACCAGTTCTTCACCCATCTCGAGCCGACCATCGACAACACGCGCGACTTCCGCATCGTGTTCTTCCCGCCGTATGCGTTGGTTGCCTTCATGGCGCTGTCGGTGCCGCCGGCGGTGGTGTTGGGGCTGGTGGGGTTGCCGAATGCGGGGTGGCTGCTGCTGATCACCAATGTCGCGTTGTACCTGAATTACGAGCTTTTCCACTTCTGCTGCCACGTGAAGGACGATCGGATTGTCCGACGTATCCCGCTGGTCAACTCGATCCGGCGCCATCATATCGCGCACCACAACACCGCGCTGATGATGGAGCGGAATTTCAATTTGACTTATCCGATCGCCGACTGGTTCTTTGGTACGTCCGACCTGGCATGCGGTCTGCTGCGGCATGTGTTCAACGGGTATGACGCGCGCTTCGTGCGGCGCGATTTGAAGCGGGTGCGGAACACCAGCGACGATCCGCGCGTGGGCCATGTGCAGGTCGCGGCGGAATGACGACGCAGCGGATCAAGCAGGGCAAGGCGAGTCTGATCGGCGGCATTGCGGTGGGTGTGGCTGTGTTGGTGCTGTGGACGGCGGTGGCGCACGAGCTTGCAGCAGATAGTGCGGTGGTGGTTGGTGTGGGCGTGCTGGTGGCGGCTGGGATTGCGGCGTGGATCAGGCTGGCGGATCTGTAATTTCCCCAGAATATGATCTTGGAGTCATATGCGTTCTGTCCCATGGGTCGCCCATGGCGTGTCGTGTTCCATCCCGAAATAGCTTTGTAAGTCGCTACGCTATCGCCGGCGGTTCGGCGAGAATTCTGGCCCAGGCTTCCGGCAGAAGGCATGCCGAACATCACGTGGATGACAGGCTTATCAGCCCCCGCCACCGAACCCAACCGTCAGCGCCTCGTCCATTATCAACATCACTGAGTTGGGGTATCACATCGCCAAAGATGTGTCATTGACTGGAGAAGCCATGGCTGCCCCCGAAGCGGACACGTATGACTACATCGTCACCGGCGCCGGATCGGCCGGCTGCGTGGTCGCCGCGCGGCTGTCCGAGTCCGGCCGTTACCGCGTGCTGCTGCTGGAAGCCGGTCCGCGGGACAGCAACCCCTGGATCCACATTCCACTCGGCTTCGCCAAGACCTACGTGCATCCGACGTTGAACTGGCGATTCGAAAGCGCACCGCAGCCGCAGCTTGCCGGGCGGACGCTGTATTTGCCGCGCGGCAAGACGCTGGGTGGCAGCAGCTCGATCAACGGCATGGTCTACATGCGCGGCCATCACGGCGATTACGACGAATGGCGGCAACGTGGTTGCGAGGGCTGGGATTGGGATTCGGTGCTGCCGTACTTCAAGAAGGCCGAGAACCAAACTCGCGGCGCCGATGAATTTCATGGTGTCGGCGGGCCGCTGCACGTTTCGGATCAGCCTGGCCGGTTCGAACTGGCGGACGCTGTGATGGAGGCTTGTGTGCAAGCCGGCATTCCGCGCAATCGCGACTTCAACGGCGCGCAGCAGGAAGGTTGCGGCTATTACCAGACGACCAGCAGCAACAGGCGGCGTTGGAGCACGGCAAAGGCGTATCTGCAGCCGGCGCGGCAGCGGCGCAATCTGGTGGTGCAGACCGGGGCGCACGCCACGCGCGTGCTGATCGAAAACCACCGTGCGGTCGGCGTCGAATACCAGACGGCCGCCGGTCGCCGCACGGCTTTTGCGCGCGGCGAGGTCATCGTGTCCGGCGGCGCCTATGGTTCGCCGCAGCTTCTGCTGCTGTCGGGGCTGGGGCCGGCACAACATCTGCAGGATGTCGGTGTTCCCGTGGTGCGCGACATGCCAGCGGTTGGAGCCAATCTGCACGACCACTTCAACTCCTATGTCAGTTGGCGATGCAGCAAGCCGATCACGCTGAACGATCTGGAGCGCAGCCCGATGCGCAAACTGTCGGCCGGCGTGCGTTATGCGCTGTTCCGCTCCGGCCCGATGGCGAGCAACGGTATCCACTGTGGGCTTTTCACCCGGAGCGATCAGCGGCTGGAGCGTCCCGATGTGCAAATCAATGTGTTTGAATGGAGCACGCTGGAGCGGAACAGGAACGGCGTGATCCCGCATCCGTTTCCCGGCTTTACGTTCAGCCCGGTGCATCTGCGTCCCGATGGTCGCGGCACCGTGCGTCTTGGCAGTTCCGATCCGCTTGCGCCGCCTGCGGTGCTGTTCGATTTTCTGCGCACGGATTACGACATGCAGGCGGTACTGTTCGGCATCAGGCTTGCTCGTACGATCGCCGGGCAACCGGCGCTGAAGCCGTACATCCTGCACGAGCTTGCGCCTGGTGCGGCGATCACCGGCGATGCGGAGTTGTCCGAATATATCCGCCAGAGTGGCGTGTCCAATCAGCATCCGACAAGTTCATGCGCGATGGGACACGGCACGAATTCGGTGGTCGATCCGCGGCTGCGCGTGCATGGGATCGATGCACTGCGCGTGGCTGACGCTTCGATCATGCCGGTGGCGGTTGGCGGCAACACCAATGCGCCCACCATCATGATCGGCGAGAAGGCTGCTGCCATGATTCTGGCGGATGCCGAGGCAATGCCTGCGCGTGCGGCAGCGTGATTGGGGGGAATTGAAAGATGGCGGTCGAAGGCGACAGCTACGACTACATCGTTACCGGCGCCGGTTCGGCCGGCTGCGTGTTGGCGGCGCGGTTGTCGGAATCCGGGCGCCACCGCGTGCTGCTGCTGGAGGCCGGCGGCAAGGACAGCAACCCTTGGATCCACATCCCGCTTGGCTATGCGAAGACGTTCGTCAACCCCAAGGTCAACTGGATGTTCGACAGCGAGCCGGAACCGAATCTGAACGACTTCGTCCTCGTAATCCTCTGCGTCTTCCGAAGTTTGATGGTCGTCCTCGTCGTCAAGTGCCGGCGGAATGCGATAGGCGTGATGTGCCTCGTCGTTGATGACCAGGATGTTCTGCCGGCCACCGGCTTCTTTCAGCACACGGTCCACCAGGGCGCCGTCGCTCTCGATGTAACGTGTGACGTTCACTTTTGCTGTGAGCACGATGCCATTGGCATCGGTCTCTTCGCTGCGGACGCGAATTGTCCCAGCCGCCTTGGCGGCGGCGTAGGCTTGCGGGGTGTAGTATCGACTGCCACGCGCAGACGTCATTCTGTCGGCGATGACGATCTTTTCCTCGCGGACCTCCAGCTTCCCCGCCTTCACGACGCGCGCCCCGCCGCCGCCTTCCGGCGTGCCAGGCTCGAATTCGTGCCAGTTCTTGATCAGAACCCGCCCCCGTGCCAGGTCCGCCATCATCGGCGGCGGCACAAGATCGCGCGTGCGATACAGGCTCGCATCGCCGGTGCGTGGATCAAGCTCTCCCAACCGCCGCCGGATCGTCACGTTGGGGCACACGATCAACACCGTATCGGAAAACCGTGCATCGCCGCGATCCGCCTGCTTGTTCAGGATCGACCATGCGGCCAGCATCGCCGCCACCGTGCTCTTGCCAGTACCTGTCGCCATCTTGCAGCAACGCCGTTCGAATCCCGGATAGCCGGCGGCACTCCGTTCCTCGCCGGGATCGTCGCGCGGGATGGTCAAACCGGTACGAGGAAATCCGCCCGCGCCTCCGTCAGGAAGACTATGGCCTCCACCGCTTCCTTCTGCGCATAGAACAGCCGCGGGTCGCGGCCATCGCGCTCCCACCACGCCAACAATTCGGCGGTCACACGCGAAATGCCCGGCCTTTCAGCCGTGCGCCATTCTTCCAGGCGCGCGCGGATCGCGTTGACCAACGGCATCTCGCGCCACACACCGCGACTGCCGCCAGGTCCCTGCACGCCGGCGCGCGGATCGCGGTACCAATACCCAGCCGACCGGCGACCGTTCAGTCGTTGCGGCGGTTCGCCTTCGCGCAGGTCCCAGTATTCCGTCGGTTCGACGAATGGTGAATTGAGGATCGGGGTCGGGACCTCAAACCCGCCACTGGCTTCCAGCGCACCACTCATTGTCGGGTCTTGTCGCGGCGGCCTGCATAGCAAGCAAAGGAAGTATTTCAACCACAGATGCACGCGAGATGCAGGCAGCAGATAAAATTAAGCTTCTGAACCGCCTGCGCGCCAGCACGCGCGGGTCCAGGATTCTGGCTTGCTGACTTATCTGCGTGCATCTGCGTGCATCTGTGCGTTGAAAAACCTTTCTTACCCTACACGGAAGACGCTACCAGCCGTCGGATCACCGGCAACTCATTCCCTCGCTCGTCGATCACCTTCACTGCGATATCGCTACCCACCGCCGCCGCAAACGGCGCCGACATATCGCCTGCCAGATGCGCCCACACCGCCTCGTCATGCGTCGCCCGCAGCGCGCGGCGCAAACTGTCCCACGCCGCGGTCTTCGGGAAGAACACCTGATCGGCGTGGAACACCATGCCGTTATACGCGGTGTCCAGCATCCAGCACGGCACGTCGTCGCCCGCGGCGTGATGCGGCTCCATGGTGATCGGGTCGAACACGTCCAGCCCGAGCAGCTTCACCTGCCAGCGCGACGTGCCGTCCTCGGCCGGTTCATCCAGCCGCGTCACCGCGATGTCCGGCGCCCCGCACACCGAGAAGATCTGGCTGGAGCGCTGGTTCTTCAGCAGATCGCCCATTTGCAAATCCATCGTCGCGGCGACGAAGGTGGCGGGCAGGCCGAGTACGTCCTCGCCGGCGTCGATGTCGGCGCGCGCGTCGGCGGTGATGGCGAAGCCGATGACATACAGGTGTCGGTAGCCCTTCACGTTGGCTTCCTTGGCGGCGTCGAGCACCGCCTTGGCGGTGACCGGGCCGTCCGCCGGGCCGAACAGGATCGCGACGGACAGCGAGGAGAACGGCAGGCCGCCGGTGTTGGTTTCGTGTGCGGCATCGATCGCCGCGGTGAGCGGCACGGCACCGCCGGATGCATCGAGATCGACCTGTGCTTCGGCCGACAGCGACAGCGAGCGGCCGGGACGGCGGATGGATTTCAGCGTGACCTTGCGGTTGCCGGGCAGCGCGATGGTAGGGGAGCGGCGGAGGACCTCGATCATGCGCGCAACGTGGTCGCTGGGCTCGTCTTGCGGGACTGCGGAGGTATGTTCGTCGGTGAGTTGTTGCGGGGTAGGGAGTGTAGCTTCGACGACAAAGGGACCGGAGATACGCGTGATGGAGCTATCTTCGTCCGGCCGGTCCACAACTACGCGTTCTCTACCCGTTTCGCCATTTGCGATATCACCGAGTTGTATATGCGGAACAATGCCACCAACTTCGCGGCCAGCTCTATCCTTTCGCCGTGAGTACCGAAAGCCTTCGCCTGGGCCGAGTTTTTCGTCCCGAAGTACGAACCACGGGAAGGTCGCTGCCAAAACGCGTTCGCGACTTAGCGCCAGCGGCACCCTTGACGTGTCAACGCCAATCCACCGTCGTCCCCACTTTTCTGGGGCGTATGGTGTGGTTCCAGACCCGACAGTCGGGTCCAGCACAACATCTCCCGGTTCCGTTACCATCAAAATGCAGCGCTCGATCACCTTGGAACTCGTCTCGACAACGTATTGCTTCTTTCTCGCAAATCCGCTAATCACGGTGTCTGTCCAGACGTTATCGAGTTCGTAAACTGGGTAGTCGTCTACGTATCGTTTATATCGAAGGGTGTTGCCAATCGTCATAAGCCGACCGGCTGCGGCGAGACGATCCATGCCACCGGCTTTCACACCTGGCTTCCAGTGTGTGTTCGGGGGGCACTCGAATCGCCGCCCTTTCCACACGAAAACAGTCTCATTCGGGTCGGAGGGTGCGCCTTGAGAGTAGAGGGTATCGTGCGCTAGCAGCCGCATTCCCTCAGGAATGGTTCCTGCCTTATGTTCGGCCACGGTCATTGCTCGAGGAGGGGCTGAACCGTCGAACGGTTCCACCAACGCATACTGACCGGAGCCATCGTCTAGTCCGCCCAATTTAGGAATGACGGGCGGGAAGAAACGTGGTCGAGACTTCTTATCGCGACAATACCACAATAGATAATCGAAGACGACAAAAGTGCGCTGCTCTGACCTCCTGTGGTCTTGAAAGCGATCAATCCAGAAAAATTGTCAGGCGACAGAACCTCATCCATAAGTTCCCTGACATGATGCAAATTCTCATCCTGAAATCTGCACGAACACACTACCGCTCGGCGTCAGCAAATCCCTTGCCACCAGCAGCCGATCGCGCAGATACGTCAGATACGAGTGCAGCCCCAACTGCCACGTATCGCGATACGCCTGCACCATCTCCGGCTCCCGCGTCATGTCCGCATCGTCATTGTTCGACACGTCGCGCTTGCGCACGAACGGCTGGAAATTCGAGCCGAACTTCACCCCATAGGGCGGGTCGATGTAGATCATCTGCACCTGCCCACCCAATCCCTCGAACCGCAGCAGCGAGTTCATCACCACCAGCGAGTCGCCCAGGATCAGCCGATTCACCCACTTGTTGCGGTGCTGATACGCATCCACCTGGCGCGACAGCGGCATCCGAGGATCGCCGAACAGGTCGTCCATCTCGCCCTGGTCCGGCCGCTTCCGATGGTCCTCCAGTGTCTTGATGATCGCCGCGGTGGACAGCCGCTCATGCACGAACAGCGGCAGCGTCGGCACCTCGAAGCTCTGCCTCTCGGCTTTGCCGGTCCAGTTCAGGAACGGCGCCTGCATCCGCTTCAGCATCGCCACCGCGTCGGCCAGCCCGCCCACGCGCAGCAGCGCCGCCCCATCGGCACCCTTCAACTCCCGAGGCTCCGGAAAATCGTGTGGCGCCGGCAGCGTGGCGGCGTCCTCGATGCAGGTGAGCAGGAACGCGGCAGTCTCGCGCGCCGGGTTGCTGTCCCAGTCCAGCGCGGGTGCCATGCTTGAATCGTAGCGATACGTCGCCGGCTGCGCCTTCGCGCGGAACCGAGGCGCCGCCCCGATCTCCGGCCGGGCGACCGCCTACTGGCTATGCTCGTACCGCCGAGGCCCAGCGGCGCCACGGCCTTTCGTCTGTGTCCGGCTCGCCCTCGCCATGCGTCTGCTCGATTCCACCCCAGGTGGTGCTAATTCGCGCCAGCATGCCGTGCCGCGCAAGCGAATACATCCGCACGAAGGATGCCCCTGGCTCACACGCCCAAGTTGTATTAGAACAAACCAAGAACTTCGTGAGCCCCGCAAATGCCCAACACCCAACGTGCCCTCGCCACCGCGATCACGGCCCTGGTCCGCAACCAGCCAGGCCAGGTCTGCCCGCCGCCACTCGACCCGCGACACCCCATGCAACGTGAGAATGCGTTGAAATTACCCACGCCGTGGGGCCCCTGGCGCACCTTGAAAGCCAGCCTGCTGCGCACCTCTGCCCTGACCTATGGCACCGTTGGCACGCCCACGCCCTCATCGCGCCCGCGACACCGCCAAACCGCCGTTCCCCCAGCCAGCCCGCCAACACCCCAGCCGCCGCCGCCAACACCCTCCAGGCAAGACTCCATGCAACAGCGCGCCCTCGTGCCACGCCCCGAGGATGGAAACCCACCACAGCCGCCCGATCACCCAGCGCGAATCCCGCCGTCAACATCTCGCGGGCAAGACCCCATGCAACAGCCTGCCCTCTACGCGCGCCCCGAGGGTAAAAACCCCCCGACCCCACCCATCCGCTCAGCCCAACCCACACCCGCGCCCACCCAACGAAACCCCACGCAACGTGAAGAACCACCTGCCGCCCGAGGCAACCACCTGAGCGAGGCCCCCCAACGAAACCCCATGCAACGTGAAGACCGCCCGAATCCCGCCGCCAAACCCGCTCCCTGGCACCGCCTGGCGAACACCTACCTCCGCGCCACCGTCCTGCTCTACGAAACCCTCCGCACGCCCGTCGCCAAATCACGACCGACCGGAAGCCCCGGCCCCACATCGTCGACGCCCCGCCCGCAAGCCCGCGAGCACGCGCCACCCCGCCAAAACCCCATGCACCTATTCGGCCCCGTGCCACCACCGGGCTTCGCAACACCCGCCACTGGCCTGCGCAACAACAACCCCAGGGGCAACCCCAACGCCGCACCCCGCTGCGGCGCCCGCACCCGCACCGGCAACCCCTGCCGTTCCCCCGCCATGCCCAACGGCCGCTGCCGCATGCACGGCGGCCGCAGCACCGGCCCGCGAACCATCGAGGGCCTCAACCGTCTGCGCGCCGCCAACACCACACACGGTGCCTATTCCGCCGCCCGCTCCGCGACCCGGCCGTCCCCCACGCGATCGACACGACGATCGACGACGCCCGCATGCTGGTCGCCCCCTCCCGCACCCGCTCCCGTTTCGCCGCCCTTTCCGAACCTCGGCGCCACCTGGAGCCGAAACCCCATGCAACGTGAAAACCCAGGCACCGAAAGCGCGCCGCTGATCGCAACCGCCCGGGGCCCCGAGTCTCATGCCACGCCGCACAAGCGCCATTAACCGCACAACGAGACGCCGCCGAGACGCCGGGGCGCCCCACGCCGTCTCACGTCCCCACCCACGGACAAACCACCCGCTCCACGGTTCCGGCAAAATCCCCGACGTCGCGAAGTCACCAGCGTCAGCCCATGCGCCTTGGCCGAGGCGGCAATCCAGCCGTCCATTGCGCCCATCGGCCGACCATCCCGCTCGCGTCGCGCAATCAGCCGTCCCCACGCATCCGCCGTGGCGGCATCGATCCCCAGCAGCCGACCGGCGAACCGCCCCGGCAGATCGTTCCTCAACCACCCCTCCAGCCGACCGCGCCGCCGTCCCTCCGCCAACCGCTCAACGCCGCGGCGCAACTCGGCCAACGTGACGACGCTCAGGAACAACGCGTCCTCATCCTCACGCGCCAGGAAGGCGACCACGCCGGCATCTGGCCGCGGTTTCGTCCATTCCGAGACCACGTTGGTGTCCAGCAGGAATCTCACAGTTCGCTATCGCGCGGCGGGTCCTTGTCGCGCTCGACATCCAGGCCGGTCCCCCGCAACGGCGACGCCGCCAGGAAATCCACCAGGCTGCCCACCCGGCTGGTCCGCCGCTCCCATTCCTCGGGCGAGACCACGACGGCGGCAGGCCGCCCGTTGCGGGTGATGGTCTGCGGAGCGGTGTGCGCCTGTTCGATGACCCGACTGAACTTCGCCTTGGCCTCCGCGACGGTCCAGGCTGCGGTGTTGGTCATATGCTGGCCTCCGATGGTCAAGATAGTCATCATGGTCATCACGACCAACCTGGGCAAGCTCGCACCCGCCTCCCATTGCCCATGGTCCGGCCCCCCCCACGCCATCCCCGCGCCGCCCTTGCGAAAACCCCCCACTTCCGCCATATCCCGCGCGCCGGCGGGTCACCGCCCCCGGTAATTCACACGCGGGGCGCCTTTCCTGGCCAGACACTTCCCCTGGCAGGTCCGGTGTCGCAAGACAAACCCCCGCGGAGGCACAACCGGACGCTTGAAAGGACCCGCCCCCATGGCGATGCCCGAATTCACCCTGCGCCAGCTTCTCGAAGCCGGCGTCCACTTCGGCCACCACACCCGCCGCTGGAACCCCAGCATGGGGCCGTACCTGTATGGCGTGCGCAACCAGGTGCACATCATCGACCTGCAGCAGACCGTGCCGCTGCTGGACCGCGCGCTGCGCGCCATCCGCGACGTCACCGCCGCCGGCGGCCGCGTGCTGCTGGTCGGCACCAAGCGCGCCGCCGCCGAATATGTCGCCGATGCCGCCAAGCGCTGCGGCCAGTACTACGTCAACCACCGCTGGTTGGGCGGCACGCTGACCAACTGGAAGACCATCACCGGCTCGATCAAGCGCCTGCGCCAGATCGAGGAGATGCTCGGCGGCAATATCGAGGGCCTGACGAAGAAGGAAATCCTCGAGATCACCCGCGACCAGGAGAAGCTGGAACGCGCGCTTGGCGGCATCAAGGAAATGGGCGGCCTGCCGGACATCCTGTTCATCATCGACACGAACAAGGAGAAGCTCGCGGTCGAGGAAGCCAACAAGCTGCACATTCCGGTCGTCGCGATCCTGGACAGCAACTCCGACCCTGCCGGCGTGACCTATCCGGTGCCCGGCAACGACGATGCGATCCGCGCCATCACGCTGTATTGCGACCTGGTCGCCGGTTCCGTGCTCGATGGCATCAGCGCCGAGATGGCAGCCTCCGGTCAGGACCTCGGCGCGGTCGAGAACCTGCCGCCGGAAGCCATGCCGGACGTCGAACTGCCCACCGAACACGCCAACGCCTGACGCGGAGACGCCAGATGCCTGAGATCACAGCCGCCCTGGTGAAGGACCTGCGCGAGAAGACCGGCGCGGGCATGATGGACTGCAAGCGCGCGCTGACCGAAACCGGCGGCGACACGGAAGCGGCGGTGGATTGGCTGCGCAAGAAGGGCCTCGCCGCCGCGGCGAAGAAATCCGGCCGCGTCGCCGCCGAGGGACTGGTGGGCGTGGTGTCCGCGCCTGGCCGCGCCGCAATGGTGGAGGTGAATGCCGAAACCGACTTCGTCGCCCGCAACGAAACGTTCCAAGGCTTCGTCGAGGCGGTGGCGAAGATCGCGCTCGACGTCGGCGAGGACCTCGATGCGATCAAGGCCGCGCCGTTCCCCGGCACCGGTCGCACGGTTGCCGAGGAACTGACGCAGCTTGTCGCGACGATCGGCGAGAACATGAACCTGCGCCGCGCGCGCGTGCTGACGCGTCGGCAGCGGCGTGGTGGCAACCTACGTGCACAACACGCTGAAGCCCGGCCTGGGCAAGATCGGCGTGCTGGTCGGCGTGGAGGGCACCGGCGAGATGGCGGTGCTGGAAACACTCGGCCGTCAGGTCGGCATGCACATCGCGGCGAGCACGCCCGGAAGCGATCGACATCGACGGCGTCGATCCCGCCGCACTGGAGCGCGAGAAGTCGGTGCTGACCGAGCAGGCGCGCGCGTCGGGTCGGCCGGACAACATCATCGAGAAGATGGTCGAAGGCCGCATCCGCAAGTTCTACGAGGAGGTCGTCCTGCTGGAGCAGGTCTGGGTGCATGACGGCGAGAGCCGGGTGAAGGCGGTGCTCGCCAAGGCGGGCGTGAAGCTGGTGGGGTTCGCGCGCTTCAAGCTCGGCGAGGGCATCGACAAGCCGCAGGGCCCGGATTTCGCGTCCGAGGTGGCGGCGACCGCGGGCGTGTAGCACGGCCAAGCCGACGCCCATCGTGATCAGGCGCCACCATCACGACGGTCATTGCGAGAAGCGCAGCGACGCGACAATCTCGTGCCAGTACCGCCGTCTTCGGACCGCACGACAGAAATCCTGTTGATTGCGCCTGGCAACTTCGAGATTGCCGCGTCGCCGCGCGTCTCGCAATGACCGCGACAATCGTGTTACAGCACTAGCGGAAACGGCCGACCCACAACGGCACGGGAGGCAACAAATGGCCATCGACACCCGCCCACTCACACCGAACTTCGCCGCCGAGCTCGCCGGCATCGACCTCGCTCAACCGATCGACGCCGCCACTATCGACACGATCTGGACCGCCATCGACCGCTACTCCGTGGTGGTGTTCCGCGACCAGCGCCTGACCGACGCGCAATTGCGCGACTTCTCGGCACGGTTCGGCCCGCTGGAGATCGGTCGTGCCGCCGCGCGTCCCGGCCGCCGTCGTCTGGCGATCCCGCAGATCGGCGACATTTCCAATCTCGACGAGGACAAGCGACGTCCGCCGGCTGGACGATCGCCGCCGGCTGGACAGCCTCGGCAACCGGCTGTGGCACACCGACGCATCGTACATGCCGGTGCCGGTGGTACTCGGCATGCTGCACGCCGTCGCCCTGCCGCCGCCATCGCCGTTCGGCAACGGCGAAACCGAATTCGCCGACATGCGCGCCGCCTACGATGCGCTGCCGGACGCGACGAAGGCCGCGATCGACGAGCTGGTCGTGGAGCACGACATCTTCTGGTCGCGCGGCCAGATCGGCTTCACCGAGTTCGCGCAAGGTGAGCGCGAACAGTACCCACCCTCGCCGCAACGCCTGGTGCGGCTGCATCCGGGCTCGAAGCGCAAGACGCTGTACCTGTCCGCCCACGCGTCGCACATCGTCGGCTGGCCGGTTGCCGATGGCCGGCTGCTGCTGTGGGACCTGACCGCGCACGCGACGCAGCGCGAGTTCGTGTACAGCCACCGCTGGCGCGTCGGCGACCTGGTGATCTGGGACAATCGCTGCACGATGCATCGCGGCCGGCCGCACGATGAAGCGCAGCCGCGCGACCTGCGCCGCGCAACGACGCTGGACACCGCGTCCACGCTGGAACAGGTGGCGTGAATCGGTAGCAGGGAGGCATTCTGCTGGCGCAGCCTGACGGCGGCCGAGACTCGCTCTGCTGAACTGCCGCCGTTCAACCCGATCGCCGGCGTCGATCTCCAGCACCGCAGAGGAAAGCGCCGCCTAGAAACTCGCCAAACCGAGCCATCGCCGGGTCAGCCTCGACCGACTATCATGATGGGCCTGATTGAGTTGAGGGGAGGCGGTCGCGATGAGCGCAGCAACAGCACACAAGCCGATCGTCCATTTCGTCGGCAGCATCCCGTTGCCGGACGCCGAGACGGTGTTTCGTACCCTGTCGGCAGCAACCGCATCGCACCTGAAGCGCCTGCCGGACGGCGAGACCGGCGTGCGCAAGACCTGGATCCGCTTTCTGCAGCAGGTGCTGGCCGATAACCCGGCGATCGAGGTGGCGAGCGACTTGCCGTCGTTCAAGTTTACCCAGTGGGACGGGACGGTGTTGCGCGAAATTCCGCGGCTGCGCGTGAAGCCAGGGGCGCGGCTTGACGCGGGGACCGTTAAGACCGGCTATGCCGACATGGCGATCGAGTCTGTGGCGGGTGTTCGATCGTCTGCAGCAGGAAGGCGTGATACCGGCCGGCGTCAAGTTCCAGATCTCGCTGCCGACGCCGATCGCGCCGACCTACAACAACATGGTGCCGTCCGACCGGCCGGCGCTGATCCCGATGTTGACGACGCATTTGCTCGGCGAGGTCGCGGCGATCGCGCAGGCATTGCCCAACGACCGCATCGCGCTGCAATGGGACGTGTGCCAGGAGGTCATTGCCTGGGAGGGCTATTACGAGCCGGGGCCGGTCGATTTCCGGAAGGAAACGATCGCCGAGCTGATCGCGATCGGTGACGGTGTGCCGGCAGCGATCGAGCTCGGCTTTCACCTGTGCTACGGCAGCCCGGCAGACGAGCATGTTATCCAGCCTAAGGACGCCGGGGTCATGGTCGAGATGACCAATGCGGTCTGTGCCGGTGTGCGGCGGTCGATCGAGTTCTTCCATCTGCCGGTGCCCAAGCCGCGCACCGACGATGGGTTTTTCGCACCACTTGGCGGACTGACGTTGCACCCGGAAACCGAGCTGTATCTCGGGCTGGTTCACCGCGACGATATGGCTGGTAATGCTGCTCGCCTCGCCGCCGCGCGGCGGCATGTCCGGGTCGACGGCGTGGCTACCGAATGTGGCATGGCGCGCGGCGATCCCGCGCGTTTTCCGGCGCTGCTCGCAGCGCACGTGCAGACTGCTGAATTGGGGGCGGAGGTGTAAACGCAGGACGCCGCCGACCGCCTTGCTGATCAACCCGCGAATTGCGCAACACTCTCGCCTCGATCACCGACCGCAAGGCTGGCTTCAGATCCCTGGGCGACGCATGGGCGGACACCACGACCGCGCACTGGCGGCTGAGGGTCATCGTGCTGGGCGGCTGGCGGAGTTCGAACGTGATATTATCCACGCGCGGACGAGCGAGTCCGCGCCCATGCCAAGGCACGGGGAAGCATCTCGGCCGCCTGTCGAACGGACTGATCACCGAAGTGGGAGCTCTTGCGCGGCGCGACGACGGAGAGCTACTGACTGAGATCGCGCGGAGCTACAACGTCAGCGCGGCGACGATTTCGAGGCTCGTTCTTTAGGTTTAGCTATGGATGATGTTCGCCATCAGTTTACCCGAGTAGAATTTTATCGGTTTAAGGTCTTCCGAAGCTTCTCTGCGAGCCTTCGGGTATTTAATGTTTTGGTCGGCCCGAACAATGCGGGAAAGTCCACGATTTTGGCGGCGTTCCGCATTTTGGCCTCCGCCATGCGAAAGGCGACGAGTTCGGCAAGCCAGAGATTGTCCGAGGCCCGGATGGACAGGTGGCTGGTTACAAGGTGGATTTGACCGAAATTTCCGTTGCAGCAGAAAATATCTTCTACAACTACGATGACAGTGAACCTGCTAGAATTGATTTTAGTTTGTCTAATGGAAATAATCTATTGTTGTATTTTCCAGAACAAGGAGTCTCGCTACCTAATACCGAATAACAAGGGCAGGCCGGTGTTGTCTCCGACGACTTTTAGATTGAATTTCAATTGCCCCATAAGGTTTGTACCAATTCTAGGCCCGGTAGAACATAATGAGCGATTGTTCGGTAAGGAAGCGGCGCGCCTTGCTCTTTTCAACTACACAGCATCACGAAATTTCCGGAATATCTGGTATCACTACCCCGAGAAATTCGGCGATTTCCGCGTGATGCTGGCCCAGACTTGGCCCGGTATGGACATACAACCTCCGAGCATCAGTGGATTAGGAGAGAAGCCCCTTCTTCACATGTTTTGTCCGGAAGAGCGGATTCCACGAGAGATATTTTGGGCCGGGTTTGGCTTTCAGGTTTGGTGTCAAATTCTAACGCACCTAATACAATCTAGCGATGCGGTATTATTCTTAATCGATGAGCCGGAGATCCATCTCGGATCTGGACCTTCAAAGGCAGCTGCTTGATACTTAGAGGCTTGGGGCCAGACATTTTGATAGCAACTCACTCGACGGAAATTATTAGCGAGGCTGAAGCAGATGAGATCATGATTATCAATAAGTCGGCCAGCTCTGCAAGGAGGATCAAGAACCCGTCAGAGTTGGGAGACGTTTTTTCACTCCTTGGCTCGAACCTTAATCCGATCCTTACTCAATTAGCGAAGACCCGAAGGGCGATATTTGTTGAAGGAGATGATTTTCAGATCGTCGGCCGGTTTGCGCGTCGGCTCTCTCTGCCTCACGTGGCAAATCGGAAAGATTTTGCTCTCGTGCCGGTCAAAGGTTTCAATCCAGAACGCATCAGAAGCCTAAAGTCGGGCATGGAGATCACTCTCGGAGGACCAGTTCTAGCAACGGCTATATTGGATAGGGATTACAGGAGTGACGACGAGCGAGCGTTCATCGCGGCTCAGTGCGAGGGTTTTTGTAAATTCGTGACAGTCCACCGCTGCAAGGAGGTGGAAAATTTCCTTCTTGTGCCGGAGGCAATCGATCGCGCCGCCGCTCGTAGGCTTTCCGAGGTGTCAAAGCGGTCAGGCAAACTTAGGGATTATCTGGGATGCGCATCGAAGGTGCTTGATGATTTCGCCGTGGAGAAAAAGAGTTACGTGCTCGGGCAATATGTTGAGGCTATGCAGCGATATGCCCGGTCAAAAGGGGTCGGGTGCAACTGCGGCGACGATAACGCAAAACGCGAGCGAAGACCTCGATCGAAACTGGCTTGAGAAACGATGAAGACTCCAAATAATTCCCGGGAAAGAAGCGGTAGCTCGCATCAACCAAAATCTACAAGCCGAATACGGGATTTCGATTACTCCAGCAGCTATTATTGAAGCAATGAGAATTGACGAAATACCACAGGGCATGATCGCTCTGTTAAAACAAATAGCGGACTTCACAGCATTGCAGTCCGCATTAAAGGCGAGAGCCATCATCGGGAAACGAGATTGACTTGCCATAAAGCACTTTATGCGACAGCGCTTGTGGCCGCAATATACAGATGACACCCTCTGGAAGTAGAGGTGGCACTTCCGCCGGTTCTGGGTCGCGGGAGATGCGCCATGGCGGTGGTATCGATGAGCAAGCAGGAGTTCAGCCGGCTTGAGGTGCTGCTGCGTGTGCGATCCAGGCGGCTGCGCGCCGATGATGCCAGTGCGCTAATCGGTCTGCGGCGATGGTAGGCGTTCCGCCTGCTGCCCCGGCTGAAGCAGGACGGAGCCTGTCAGCCTGTCTTTCTCGATCACCCTTGCACGGGAGTGACATTTCTATCTTGCACCGAGAGGCGCCTCCGGCGACACCAGCCGGATTTTTTCGCCGGTTGGCGCACCAGAGTGCTGGCAACGGCGCTCAAATATTACGGCGCAAAGGTTGTGTCGAAGCAAATATTGGGTACGCGGGGGTTTAGCTGCGGCGGACCAATATTATTGACACATAATTCAACGGTAGGAGATGTTGTCCTAACGTCCCAGACAAAGGTCGTGACGGCAAGGGAAGAGTAGCCTCCAGGCGCTTGTGGAAGCGATAAAATGGGCCAAACGCGGCCGTCTGATTGATGCAAAGTTACTGGCACGCTGTTTTTTGCGCACCCAATTGTTCCCGATGGACCGTTACTTTGAGTGATATTACCAAAATTTGGTCCGGTCAACGTCCATCCCTCTAAAATTTGTATGCTACAAATATATACGATGCTCGTGTCTCGATCTGCGATCAGTATCCGTGAGTTGCATAGGAGATCATTGTGAATATTAGTCGGGTAGCGAGTTGTGCGGATGTAACATTCGGAGACGGCACCAATTCCTCACTTCGAAGTTCATCGCGGTTGCTTTTGAACTAAATAATGGTACGACCATAGTTGAGATTATGCCCCATTTGCATATCGCGGCCATGGCTTTTGTTATGGTCATTCTGGAGCCCTATTGTGTGAGTTATCACCAGTCAGTCGCTTGCATTCGATCACAGCCGAGACCGCTGCCGAGCGCACGATTCAAACTTGAGAGACGATGGGACTTCGCATCCCGTGTTGCTAGCCAATTCGCCAGTGCAACTGTATCTCAGGTCACGCCTGATAACGTCCTGTATCATTCGTGAGATTGAGGCCCTCCGGTCTGCACCGCCGCCACCCCGTCACCCCCCAACATCCCTCCTCACCGCCGGTAGCGCAGTGCATTGACCAGCATGTGAACGCCGGCGTGGGTTGGCGGCGGCTGGGGTAGTAGAGGTGATAGCCGGGGTAGGGCGGACACCAATCGGCCAGCACGCGGACAAGCCGGCCGTCGGCGAGGTGCGTGCGCACGCTGTCCTCCGGCAGATACGCCAGGCCGAACCCCGCCAGTGCCGCGTCGAGCATCGGGGCGGTGCCGTTGAACACGAGTTGGCCCTGACCCTTACCCGCAGGTCGCGCCCGCCTTTCGCGAACTCCCAGGCGTAGAGGCCGCCATGGGTCGACAGGCGCAGGTTGATGCAGGTGTGATTGGTCAGGTCCTGCGGCGTCTTCGGGCGTGGTCGGCCGGCGAGGTAGGACGGCGCGCCGACGACCGCGGAGCGCATGTCCGGCCCGATGCGCACGGCGACCATGTCCTTCGCCACCATCTCGTCGGAGCGGACGCCGGCGTCGTAACGCTCGGCGACGATGTCGGTCAGGCCGTAGTCGATGACGATTTCGACCGCGATCTCCCGGTAGTCCGACAGCAGCTTCGCCAGCGCCGGCCACAGGACGGACTGCACGGCATGGTCGTGCGCCGCGATGCGGATGGTGCCGGAAAGTTTGTCGCGGCGTTCGCTCAGCGCGGGCAGTTCCGCATCGATCTCGTCCAGGCGCGGGCCGGCGGTGCGCAGGAGGCGGTCACCCGCCTCGGTCGGCGCGACGCTGCGGGTGGTGCGGGTCAGCAGGCGCAGGCCGAGGCGTTGTTCGAGCGCACGGATGGTGTGGCTGGGGGCTGGCTGGGACACGCCGAGCTGATGTCATCGAACGACAGGAGACTCGTCGGTGTCCGCTGCACGCGGCACGACGACTTCAGATGCAACCGCCCGGGCTGTGACCCACGCTCATCTTGTTCCCTCCCGCCCCGCCCATTAGGGTGCCGCCGCGAACGTCAGGGACTCGCTCCGCATGCCGGTCCGCCCAGTTTACCAGCGCGTCCTGCTGAAGCTGTCAGGCGAGGCCCTGATGGGCCGGCGCGACTACGGCCTGGACAACGACACCGTCCGCGCCATCGCGACCGACGTCGGCGACGTGGTTGCGATGGGCGTGCAGGTCTGCATCGTGATCGGCGGCGGCAACATCTTCCGTGGCATCTCTGGCGCCGCCGCCGGCATGGAACGCGCGCAGGCGGACTACATGGGCATGCTGGCCACCGTGATGAACGCGCTGGGCATGCAGTCCGCCCTGGAGAAAGTCGGCGTGCCCACCCGCGTGCAGTCGGCCATCCCGATGTCCACCGTCTGCGAGCCCTACATCCGCCGCCGCGCCGAGCGGCACATGGAGAAGGGCAGGGTGGTGATCTTCGCCGCCGGCACCGGCAATCCGTTCTTCACCACCGACACCGCCGCCGCCCTGCGCGCCGCGGAAATGCACTGCGACGCGCTGTTCAAGGGCACCCAGGTGGATGGCGTCTATTCAGCCGATCCGCGCAAGGTGCCCGACGCCAGGCGCTACGATCAGCTCACCTACCTCGAGGTGCTGGCCAACGACCTGGGCGTGATGGATGCCGCCGCGATCAGCCTGGCGCGGGAGAACGCGCTGCCGATCGTGGTGTTCAACATCCACGCGCCAGGCGCCTTCGCCGCCGTGGTCCGCGGCGAGGGCAGGTTCACCAGGATCATCGAACAGCAATAAGATCCCCACGGGCATACGTCCGGGATACGTCTGGGAGACCGCCATGGCACAAGCCGATCTCAACAAGCTGAAGCAGGACCTGACACGCCGCATGGATGGCGCGCTGGATACGCTCAAGCGCGAGTTCGCCGGACTGCGCACCGGGCGCGCGCATCCCGGCCTGCTCGAACCGGTGAAGGTGGCGGCCTACGGGTCGGACACGCCGCTCAATCAGGTCGGCACCGTGGGTGCGCCGGAGCCGCGCATGCTCACCGTGCAGGTGTGGGACCGCAGCCTGGTCGGCGCGGTTGAGAAGGCGATCCGCGACGCCGGCCTCGGGCTGAACCCGGCCGCCGATGGGCAGGTGGTGCGCGTGCCGATCCCGCAGCTCACCACCGAGCGTCGCGCCGAACTGGCGAAGACCGCGCACAAATATGCCGAGGGTGCGCGCGTCGCGGTGCGTGCGGTGCGGCGCGACGGCATGGAGCAGATCAAGACCCACGAGAAGAAGCACGAGATCGGCGAGGACATGGCGAAGGATTGGCAAACCGAGGTGCAGAAGCTGACCGACCAGTACATCAAGCGCGTCGATGACGATCTGGCGGCCAAGGAAAAGGACATCCGCCAGGTCTGAACCGCGCCGATGTCCAGCGCTGCCGTCAGACAGGAGATGCGGGCCGGCGAAGCCGCGGGCAGCGCCGCCGTTGGCCCCGCCCATGTCGCGATCATCATGGACGGCAACGGCCGCTGGGCTGCCTCGCGTCACCTGCCGAAGATCGCCGGTCACCGGGAAGGCGCGCGCGCGGTGCGGCGGGCCATCCGGGCCGCGATCGAAAGCGGCGTCTCCTGGCTGACGATCTATGCGTTCAGCAGCGAGAACTGGCGCCGCCCGCAGGGCGAGGTGCTGCGATCTGACCGGTCTGCTGCGCCAGTACCTGAAGAGCGAGATAGCCGAGTTGAAGTCGAACGGCGTGCGGTTGCGCTTCATCGGCGATCGGACGCGGTTCGATGCGGACATCCAGGGCGATCTCGCCGGCGCGGAACGCGACACCGCGGCGAACGCCACGCTGAACCTGACTGTCGCGCTGTCTTACGGCGCGCGGGCGGAGATCGTTGCCGCCGTGCGTGCGGTGGCCGAGGCGGTGCGCGACGGGCAGCTCGACGCGGCGCGCATCGACGAAGCGGCCGTTGCCGGCGCGCTCGCCACCGCCGGCATACCGGATCCCGACCTGATCATCCGCACCTCCGGCGAGCAGCGGCTGTCCAACTTCCTGCTGTGGCAGGCGGCCTACGCCGAGCTGGTGTTCCTGGACGTGCTGTGGCCGGATTTCGGGCCGGAGCACTTCGCTGCGGCCCTCAGCGAATACGCGCGGCGGGAGCGGCGCTTCGGTGCACGGCCCGGTTGAGGCAGCACCGCAAGAGCACCGGAATGAGCTGCGGTGACAGCGAGTCTGAAGGCCGATCGGCCTTCCAGCCGCTGGGCCGACCTCGGCGTCCGCGTGCTGTCCGCGATCGTGCTGGCGCCGCTTGCCGTCGCGTGCGTCTGGTTGGGCGGCATCGCCTTCACGCTGCTGGCCGCCGCGATCATGGTCGGGCTCGCCGTCGAGTGGCTGACCCTGTGCCGGCTGCCCGGCCGCGCAGGAGCACATCGCGCTGCTGGGTCCGGCCGGCCTGGCCTACGTCGCCCTGGCCGGTGCCGCGCTGCTGTGGCTGCGCGACGATCCGCGTCGCCGGTCGGGCCGATGTGCTGTTCCTGCTGCTCATCGTCTGGGCCGGCGACATCGGCGCCTATCTGGTCGGCCGATGGCTCGGCGGACCCCGCCTGGCGCCGCGTATCTCCCCCGGCAAGACTTGGTCGGGCGCGCTGGGCGGCCTGCTCGCCGCGATTGCAGCCGGGCTGCTCGTTGCCCATCTGCTGTCGGACGGCGCCGATGCCTGGCGCGCGGCGCTGGTCGCCGCAATTCTGGGCATCGTTGCGCAAGCCGGCGATCTGTTGGAAAGCTTCGTCAAGCGGCGCCTGGAGGTAAAGGATTCCGGCCATCTCATCCCCGGCCACGGCGGCCTGTTCGATCGCCTCGATGGCGTGCTGGCGGCGGCGCCGGTGGCGGCCCTGCTGGCGCTCGCCCTCGGTCGTGGAGTAGTGCTGTGGCAATGACACAGGCACCGCGCACCGTCACCGTCCTGGGCAGCACCGGCAGCGTCGGCACCCAGACGGTCGATCTGCTGGCCGGCGCGCCCGATCGCTTCCAGGTGCGCGCCCTGGTCGCCGGCCGCAACGCCGACGCTGCTGGCCGAGCAGGCCATCGCGCTGAAGGCCGGGCTGCGCGGTGATCGCCGATCCCGCCGGCTACGCCGCGCTGCGCCAGGCGCTGGCCGGCACCGGCATCGACATCGGCCGCCGGACCCGAGGCCGTGGTCGCAGGCCGCCGCGCTGCCGGCCGACTGGACCATGGCGGCGATCACCGGCGCCGCCGGCCTTGCCGCGACCCTGGCCGCGATCAGCCGCGGCGCCTGCGTGGCGCTGGCCAACAAGGAGGCGCTGGTCTGCGCCGGCGAGGTGATGCTGCGCGCGGTGCGCGACGCCGGCGCCACGCTGCTGCCGGTGGACAGCGAGCACAACGCCATCTTCCAGGCGCTGGAGGACGCCAACCGCGGCGCGGTCGAGAAGATCGTGCTGACCGCGTCGGGCGGCCCGTTCCGCACGGCCAGCCTCGATGAAATGGCGGTCGCCACGCCGGACGTGGCGCGCAAGCATCCGGTCTGGTCGATGGGCGCCAAGATCAGCATCGATTCCGCCACGCTGATGAACAAGGGCCTGGAACTGATCGAGGCGGCGCGGCTGTTCGGTCTGAGCGAACCGCAGATCGGCGTGCTGGTGCATCCGCAATCGGTGATCCACGGCCTGGTGTTCTACCGCGACGGCAGCGTGCTGGCGCAGCTCGGCTCGCCCGACATGCGCATCCCGATCGCGCATACGCTGGCCTGGCCGGAACGCATGGCCACACCATCGCCGCGGCTCGATCTCGCCAGCGCTGGCCAGGCTGGACTTCACGGAACCGGACACCGAGCGGTTTCCCGCGCTGCGCCTGGCGCGCGATGCGCTGCGCGCCGGCGGCGGCGCCCCGGCGATCTTGAATGCCGCCAACGAGATCGCCGTCGAAGCCTTCCTGCAACGCAGAATAGGCTTCCTGGACATCGCCGGCACCGTGGCGGAGGTGCTGGACGCGATGGGAAACCAGCCAGCCGACACGCTTGACGAGGTGGTCGCGCTCGACGCGGCTGCCCGGCGGACCGCGGAGCGCCTCGCCGACCGCGCGAGCCGCATGATTTTTTGTGACAGCTACGAACTGAGAGTTTTCAGACAATGCCCGACGTGATCCACACCGCCCTCGCTTTCCTCGTCGTGCTCGGTGTGCTGGTCTTTGTGCACGAATTTGGCCACTACCTCGCCGCGCGGTGGGTCGGCGTGCATGTCGAGGTGTTCTCGATCGGCTTCGGCCCGGCGATCGTCACCTGGACCGATCGCGTCGGCACGGTCTGGAAGCTGGCCTGGCTGCCGTTCGGCGGCTACGTCAAGCTGCATGGCCAGGAACGGCCGCAGGAATTGCCGACTGAACCAAGCGGTCCCAGCCGCACCGGTCTGCGATCGCCGCCTGGCGCGAGCGTGCCGGCCTAGGCCGGAGGCCGTCGCCGAGGCCCCCGTGGTCCGGCACTCGTCGCTCCGGCATCTGTCGCCCCGGCACCCGTGGCCTCGGCATCTGGCGCGGTGATGTCGGACGTGATGGATGATGAATCCAAGGTCTGGATCCGCGGCCGCATCTTCCACGAGAAGTCGGTCGGCGCGCGCGCAATCGTCGTCGCGGCCGGCCCGATCGCCAACTTCCTGCTGGCGATGGTGCTGTTCGCCCTGCTGTTCGCGACCGCCGGGCGTCCGATCATTATGCCGGTGGCCGGCGACGTGCTGCCGGACAGCGCCGCCGCGCATGCGGGCCTGAAGACCGATGACAGGATCCTGGCGATCGACGGCACGCCGACCGCCACGTTCGAGGATATCCAGCGCATCATTTCCGCGCATCCCGCCGAGAAGCTGACCGTCACGGTCCGGCGCGGCCACGACACGATGGACCTGCCGGTGCTGACCGATTCGCGCGATCGTGCGGCGGCGCAGAAGGTCGGCATGCTGGGGATCCGCGGCGGCAAGGTGGAATACCAGCAGCTGAGCCTGCCCGAGGCGCTGGTGGGCGGCGTGACGCAGACCTGGCAGGTGACATCGGAAACCATCGTCGGCGTGGGGCAGATGATCAGCGGCCGCCGCGGCACCGAGGATCTCGGTGGGCCGCTGCGGATCGCTCAGCTTTCCGGGCAGGTGGCGGAGCTGGGTCTGGCGAGCCTGGTATCATTCATCGCCGTGCTGTCGGTGAACCTCGGCCTGATCAATCTGTTCCCGATCCCGGTGCTGGATGGCGGCCATCTGCTGTTCTATCTGGCCGAGGCGATCCGCGGCCGTCCGATTCCGGCGCGGGCGCAGGAATACGGCTTCCGCGCGGGCCTGGCGTTCCTGGCGGGGCTGTTCATCCTGGCGACGTGGAACGACCTGTCGCATCTCGGGGTGTTCCATTAGGGGATGAAATCTGACGATTGGAAGCTACGCTTACGACCACGGTTGACCGCAAGCGGTCGTTGTTTCCTGACGCGCCGCATGGCAAGTGCCGGCTGAGGGCGGATTGGCGGCTTTCAGGTGCTGGGAAGCGGACGTGCGTTCACGGATTTGCCGGGTGCTGGGAAATCAGATTGGACCCGGTTCGAGTGATGGCGGGGGCGTGAACGCCCGCGCAAAGCTCCCACGTCAGGCAATCTCCGCATCCGGGCGGCGTGGTTTCCACGGACCAAAGCCACCACAGACCGAAGCCTCGACACGTTCGACTTCAACATCAAGCCTTCTTTCTATTATGCGGTGATTCTCGAACTGGCGCATTGCGAATGGATTGAGAAGCGCCAGAACTGCATCGCGCCTGGGCCATCCGGCACCGGTAAGACCCACATCGGCCTCGCACTGGGACTGGTTGCATCAGACTTGAACTCACTGATAGGCTGCACTCGGAATGGGCAAACATAAGCCCATCCGACACAGGCAGGCCACAAGCAGGGAGTTCAAATCAATGTCTGGATACGCCGGAAACGCGGCAAACGTTCCGTGGTGGAAAGAACCCACCAAGGACCAATGGTACGCCTATTGCGCCGCCTGGATGGGTTGGACGCTCGACGCCTTCGACTTCACCGTCTTCCTTCTGATCATGGCGCCGATCGCGCAGGAGTTCGGGGTTCCGCTGATCGACGTGACCGCGATCTTCTCGGTCACGCTGGTCATGCGCCTGGGCGGAGCGACGGCATCCGGCTGGCTGGCCGATCGGCTGGGGCGCCGGGCGCCTCTGATGATCTCCATTCTTTGGTATTCCATCTGCAATTTCCTCGCGGGCTTCTCGCCCAGCTTTACCTTCCTGTTCGTGATCCGGGCGCTGTTGGGCATCGGCATGGGGGCGGAATGGCCGGCCGGCGCGGCGCTGGCGATGGAATCCTGGCCGGCGCGGTCTCGCGGGCTGATGTCCGGCGTCTTGCAGGGGTCCTGGGGGTTGGGCTTCGCACTGTCCGGCCTGGCCTACGGCTTTCTGTATGGACCGTTGGAAGCGTGGCATAAGGGCTACGGGTGGCGCGGGATGCTGATCCTGGGCGTGCTGCCGGCGCTGGCCTGCGTCTGGATCCGCATGTACGTGAAAGAGCCCGAGGTCTGGGCGGAAAACAAGAAGATCCAGAACGCGACGCAAAAGCAGGTCACCCTGCCGCTGTTCGCCATCTTCAAGCCCAAATATCTGTACAACACCCTCACGGGTGTCCTGTGGATGGCCGCGAACTTCTGCACCTACTACGCGGTCTGGGCCATGCTCGGCACCTATCTGACAAAAGAACTGGGCTGGACGCCGGCCCAGGTGGCGGTCCCGGTGTTCTGGGGCAACATCCTCACGTTCCTCGCCTGCAGCTTCTGGGGCGCGGTGTCGGAACGCGTCGGACGGCGCTGGGCGCTGATGATCCCCACGATCATCGCCTTGTTCCTCATTCCGCTGTATATCACGCAGATCGATCAGACCTTGTTCCTCGGGTTCTTCCTGCTGTTCATCTGTTTCTTCAGCGGCAAGGATGCCCTGAACCCCGGCTGGCTGTCGGAACGCTTCCCGACCGAGGTACGAGCCACCGCCGCCGGTTTCATCTATCACCAGGGCGCGGTCTGGGGCGCGGCCGTCGCGCCGATCCTGACTTACTTCGCGGTGAACCAGGGCATGGGTTTCGCCAAACCGATGATGTACGGCGCGATCGGTTCGCTGGTCGTGTATATCATCGCGGTCTATCTGGGGCCGGAAACCAAGGGCATGGTCATGACCGCCGAACTGGAAGTGATCGAGGCCGAAGTCACGCTCGGATAGCCCGCAACGGCACGGCCGGGCGTGTGTAACGACTTACCGTGGCGGAGCTCCTCGACGCTAAGGTCGAGGAGCTCGTCAGCCTCGCTGCACCTTCGTGCCTCGGCGAGGGCGAGCGCGTCGTCTACGTCGACGCCGAGATAGCGAACGGTGCTTTTGATTTTCGTGTGGCTGAGCAGGATCTGCTCAGCGCGCGGATTGCCGGTCTGTTTGTAGATGATGGACGTTTTGGTTCGGCGCAGCGAATGGGTGCCATAATCCTCCCGGCGTAATTCGATGGCGGTCACCCGCTCATCAACAAGTCGAGCATACTGCCGAGTGCTGATATGATCGGCGTGATCGATCCGGCTCGGAAAGACGAATTCGTCAAGCGTGCCAACTCGGCGTCGAGCCAGGCCAGAATGCTACTGCGGGATGCCTCAAGGAGTTCAAATTGATAGGGCAGCCCGGTCTTCTGCTGAACGACGATTGCGCGTGATCGAACCCGACAGCCGCTGACCAAGTCGCCGATCTTGACCTCTACGACGTCACATCCGCGCAATTTCCTATCGATGGCGAGATCAAACATCGCGCGGTCGTCGCCGGCGTTCGCGGTCAAGCCAGAATCGGATGGCCCACACTTGCTGCGGCTTCAATGCGCGCTTCGCACCAACCATCCGGCCCGCGTTCCACGGACGCCGCACTTTGGTCGCCGGATTAAACTCTGAGTGTCCCATTACCTTCTCCTCTTCCGGCCACTATTGACCGGGAGGACAACAAGGCGCGTCACGCGCAACCCGAGAGGCCTGGCAGTTATCGGAATGGCGGCATCGGGACATCGAGAACTGGTGGTGCCAGGGCATGATGGGCGGTGCTAGGGCGCATTACGGACGGCATCGTGGCCT